>JAFABI010000022.1 GCA_023426125.1 Bacillota bacterium | reverse complement strand
CAAGTATATATCTGTTAAGATTGCCGGAATATAAATATTAATGCAAGGAACAGCGATTGATGCTGTAAAGTTTTTTGAAAAATATGATATAATACTATCAGTAAATGCAAAACGGCGGTGAATCTATGAAGCAGTTGCTCCATTGGGGTGGACGATTTAGCATATCATAGAAAAAAATCCAATGACGAGGATTTGAGCATGGAGGTATCAGGAAAATCGTCAAGCGGCAATTGCACTCATGGGCAAGGAAATCAGGATGACATGGAAACGATTGTTGATGCCGCAGTAGAAAAAACAATACATGCAGAGGAGAAATAAATGTTTCACGATGATATACTTGAGAGAATAAAAAGAAACAAAATGCTATCGGAGTTTTTGACTCCGGCTGCCATAAGCCAGATGAAAAGATACCTGATAACCGGCTTCAGCTCGGCGGCCATCGAATTATCGCTTCTTTACCTGTTGAAGGATGTTGCGAAGCTGGGCATTATCGAGGCGAATTCCATTGCGCTGACCATTGTGTTCTGGTTCAATTTCCTTATGAACCGGTTTTTTTCCTTTAAATCCAGCGGCAATATAAAAAAGCAGATGCTTATGTACGGACTCCTGTTTGTTTTCAATCTTGGCGCCTCGGATCTCATCATGCACCTTCTGACAACATCGCTGCACATGCAGTACCTCCTGGCCAAAGTATTTGCCATTGGAGCGGTGGTATCGTGGAATTTCGTTTTGTATAAGAAAGTGATATACAAGTGACCTTGATCCTCATCAGTCACATGCATAAAAAAACGGCCTGAGCATTTCTGCTTAAGCCGTTTTCTGGTGGGAGGGGATGGATTCGGACCATCGAAGTCGTGCGACAACAGATTTACAGTCTGCCCCCTTTGGCCACTCGGGAACCCTCCCATGTTACCAAGCCTTCTTTTCAAACCATCGCCGGTTGACCGGCGCATGATATATATTACATTAATCTGCGCATGCTTGTCAAGCAAAAACGGCAAATATCCTGCAAGATTTTTTTGGTATTTCTGCCACCGGTGCAAAATGCCCGTCTGCTAAAGATAAAAAAAAGGGGCCCAAGGCCCCGTTGACATCTCCTGCTATCACATTACAGCTTTTCGATCCTTATTTCCGCATCCCTGGGCAAAGCCAAACCGCACGCGGCTTCAATGCCTTTCAGGATGGCTGAAGGGACAGGACATGCATTATGCCTGCAATATTTGTTTGCATATCGGTATGTCTCAGTATCGCATATTTTTGCAAAGCATTCCTCATAGCCGTCCACTTCCTTGAATTCTTCCTCCATCGGTTTGATATTGGGGCAATCGGTGCATATATCAAGAGCCGCTGTCTGCATGTCTTCCGAATTTACCTTGATTATGGTCTTGAAACCGCATACTCCCGGATTTACAGTTACCTCTACCATCTGTCCCATCCCCCCTGCTACGGATTATTTTCTTAGTGCATTGTCAATCGCCATCTGGTCAAAACCAATGATGATATCCCCATTGATTTCCAATACCGGGACGCCTCTTTGCCCCGATTTCCTGACCATTTCCATGGCTGCTTCCCTGTTGCGGTTCACGTCCACATCCTCGAACTTCACATTCTTTGATGCGAGGTAGTTTTTTGCAACCGTGCACCATGGACAGGATAAGGTTGAATATACTTTTACTGACATAATGATACCTCCGTTTATAAAGATTGAAACAAAATATTAATTACTGCCCGGGTATATAAATTTTGTTATACCTCACAAATTATATACCCCCCATGGGTATATAATAACAAAAATATTAATGCAATGCAATAGGAAAATAACTATTTTTCTGCTATAGGAATAATATTCGCTTCATACTTCCTTTTGATACAATATACCCATACGAGGTATATGGAATATGCCTTGTGAAAGGGCAGGTAAAGCCGGTTGAATGGATTTCCATACAAGCTTATGTTTCCGGAAGGAATAGTGACTTTTATTTCGCCATGCCTGCTGCCCATGGCAACAAGGAAATGACAAACCTTTATTCAGCATTGAAAAAATAAGAACGGGCAAACCGTTGAAATGATCAGTCCACAAACTTGAGAAAGCTCTGGATGGTTTTCGTCAGATCCTTTACGGCTTTTTCCTTTTCCTCTGCAGATACCGCATCTTCCAGGCACTTCACCGAATAATTTTCCAGTATCAGTCCGCCAACCTTGTTGATTGCGGCTCTGACGGCTGCCACCTGCGTAAGCAAATCAATACAGCTTTTTTCGTTCTCCAGCATTTTGCTTATGCCCTTTATCTGCCCCTCAATCCGGTTAAGCCTTTTGGCAATAGCACTCCTGGCATCCGGTTGAACTGATTTTGAACCGCTCATTGCACCGCCTCCTTATACGCTGTACGGGTATACAGTATTATATACTATCCGGAGGTAGTTTACAATATTGATCCAGAACAACGGGCGATTCGAATTTAGTGTAACGCATATACCGGGGCTGGTCGCAAGCTAAAGCTTGCTGCTCGCCTATGCAACCTAAATAAATCCGGCATATGCTCACGCAGGCGATGCCTGCGCGCCCCGCTTTGAGCGTGGCGTTTGAACAACGTCAGTGAGAGATTGCCACTCACCGCTGACAGCCTTTCCAATCGGAAACCCACCACCTAAGAGGTGAGGGACTGATGACGTTGTTCAATTACAGGTCAATTACAGGATGTCAAAGCTCCTGTTTGTTAAAAATAAGCATTCCCGCCGCAATTGCCGCCACAATCAGTGCAATGGCAACAACCATGGCCGGAACAGCATTGCCGATTGCTTTATCTCCCCTGGCCAGTTCAACGGATAACGTCTGCAAGGCCCCAGGCGTATATCTACCTATTTTTGGCAGTGCTCCCACGGCGCTTATTGCTGCGAAAGCGGTGAAACCGCCAACCGACGCTGAAGTGAGGGATTTGCACAAAATGCTTGAAAGCAGGGTGAGTGCAAGCATTACGATGCCGAAGAGCCAGAAAAGCAGAAATGAGGCCAAAACACCCCCATTTATGAATTCTGGGAACAGCAGTGCCGTATAATACACGCAGATTGCCGCCGATACTGCATAGGACAAAGTAAACAGGGAAGCTGACGCGATAAGTTTACAGGCGATGAAGCCTACCCTTGAAAGGCCTTTTGTCAGAACCAGGATGGCCATGCCTTTTGATTTCTCCTCTGAGATCGAACCTGAAAAAACAAGGATGACAACGACGATCATCATAAAATACAGGTTTTTGTAAAACTGCTCATAGGATTGTACGAAAGTGGGTTCAGGCAACTGTATTACTACTCCCTGCTGTTCTCCGACCATGGATAGGATGCTGTTCATATATTTGGCCGAAAGCGGGCTGAGAACGGCAAAGAACAGGAACAATGCAGGCAGGATGATGATCTTGGTCGTTTTGAATATTTCCATCATCTCTTTTTTCAAAAATGCTGTGAAGCTCACCGGGAAGCCACCACCTTCATAAAAATATCCTCAAGCGTAGGTTCCAGTACATTCATTCTCTTCAAAGGCGCTCCGGCGGCGGCAAAGACTGCCGGAATCTCATGCTGTGCCCTGCGTATATCTACGACATGCATCTGCAGTTCTCCATTGTCCAGGTTCCGTACATTTTCCGCCCAGTCCGTTTTCTCCAGTTCCCCCAAAAGCCTGAGTTTGGGTTTACCCTTTTCCGTCTCCACTGCAATGATGCGTTTGGAAAATTTATTTCTCAGCTCCTCCATGGAATCCTCCAGCACCATTTTTCCCTTATCCAGAATGACGACCCTGTCGCAAATCCTTTCTACATCCGAAAGGATATGGGAGGAGAAAAATACGGTTACCTTTCCGGACAATTTTACCAGGATATCCATGATCTCTTTCCTTCCAACAGGGTCAAGGGCTGAAACGGGCTCATCCATGAACACGACCCGGGGCTTATTTATCAGTGCCTGAGCAATTCCCAGACGCTGCTTCATCCCCCTTGAAAAACCGCCGATCTTCTTTCGAATCCCCTCCAGTCCCACCAGGGCCATCAGGCTTTCAATCCTGTTTTCCAGCTCCTTTTTCTCAATGGAGAATAATTCACCGGAGAATTTAAGAAATTCCGCCGGCGTCATCCAGTCATAAAAATTCGGAACATCCGGAAGAAAGCCGATATCCCTTCTGTTTCCGGTGCTTCCGAATTTGACCTCTCTCCCGTTGATACTTATATTGCCCCGTGTCGGCCTGGAAAGCCCGACAAGCATTTTTATCGTTGTGGTCTTTCCTGCGCCGTTAGGGCCCAGGAAACCGTAAATCGAGCCTTCAGGTACGTTTAGATTGAGGCCGTCTACTGCTCTTGTGCCTTTAAAGGATTTACACAGGTTCTCGGTCTTTATTGCCGCATTCATTCTTCATCACCTCTGAAAACCATGTAAGCAACCGGTCCGAGTATTCCGAAAAGCACGATGACGATTCCCCACAGCAGTTTGTTGTTAAAGCGTACCTTGCGCCTTTTTATCAGGTTCACGATGGAATAGACCTGAAGGCTTAATTGAATGACAAATACCGGTATCAGGAAAGGAAAAACTTCTTTCAGCATATTCATCAAAAGACCTCCGCTTCTGTCTGTTTTTTCACAGGTATTACGTGCAGGAGGTTCAAAAAGTTCACTCCGGGATACATTAATTCAAAAAGAGATTTTTTGGTTGTAGCCGCCTCGTTACTTTTTCCTGAATATTTTCCTTACCACGATAAAATAGACAATAAGCGGCGTCGGGACGTTGGTCAGGGCCCATATCCCCCACAGCCACGGATTTGCCTTCCGCTTCTGAGCGTCACGAAAGACCCAGATGCTTTGTGATAGCAGCAATACTGAGAGAATTATCCATTGAAGCAAAGTCATCTTATATTCATGCATTGTTACGACACCTGCCTGTTTTTATGCCTTGCCCGCAAAACCACCGCAGGTATGACACATAGTAAGGCCGCAGCCTGAACTGCTGTAAAAAATGCAAAAGACCTGTAAAATGAATAAGTCTCCACGGTAATAATCAGTAACGCTACCAGGATAAAACGGATGAACTGACGGTTTTTGCCCCTTTCCCTCTTTTCTTCGGTACGGTTTACAAGCTCTACCAACTCCATCAAATCAGGTTTCCCGACATTGACGGAATAGTCCAGGAAATCCAGACTTTCTTTTATTTTTAGTACCGTCTCTTCTTCGTTTTTACTGTTATGCCCTTTTTCATTCTTCCGCACTGTCCCCCAGCTCCTTTCTTACAAGCTTGATGGCATTATGTATCCGGGACTTTACAGTCCCCAGCGGTATGGACATGACACCCGCAATTTCCTCCAGAGAGTATCCGTAATAGTGCTTAAGCACAAGGGGTATTCTGCTCTCGTCAGGCATCCGCACCAGCGCCTCAAGAACGCGCTCCCAATCTTCATCATGCTCTTTCCCGGCATCATATAAGCCTTCCGACTGCATTTCCTCTTCGATATGCTTTTGTTCCCGCTTCTTTTTCCGGATGCTGTCCAGATAAAGATTTTGGGCAATGGCAATCAGCCAGGTTGAAAATTTTGCCTTTTCTGCATCAAACAACCGGATTTTTTCAATCGCCTTTATCATTGTCTCCTGTACCAGATCCTCCGCCAGACTTTTATTCAATGTAAATTTTATCAGGTATTTGAAAACCATTTCGTAATTATCGTACAAAAGCCTGGCAAGTGAATGCCGGTTACCGCTGAGAGCCTCTTCAACCAGGTGATCCTGCATGTATTTTTCTCCTTGACGGCACTTGCCTCAATTATATATCATATTCTGTGTTTGGCGATGCTGTAAAATTCCAATGGCAAAAGTATTCCGCCATTTTTTTTACAGTATCCGGTACGGCAGAGGGTCTTGCAACTATACCATGTCTATGATGTTAATACGTTTTAGACAGCATGAAAGTTCACAGGATTTTTTATTTTTTTATTATTAAAGATGAAGGGACTGCATGTATTGTCAATATGATTGCCCTGTTACCACAGTCTGTCTATGAGATCCCTTGCAATTTTGATGGCTCTTCCCGGCCTTTCCGGTTCACCGCAAAGGGTGTAAACATCCCTGAATATAAGCTCCAGCTTGCAGCCCCGGGCTGCTTTCAATGTCCTGGCTATGTGCGCTGCAAAGGCCTCCTCGTCAAAACTCCCGACGCCTATATAGTTAGGGCTTGGCTTCCGTGAGTAAATCACATTGCCTGACTGAAGTTCCTTGCCCATGAATTCCTCATCGCACCATGGAGAAACGGATACCTTCCTGAGACCGGGAAGCTGGCTTATATACTTTTCCCAGATGGGATGAAGCGGTTCGCAGCAGCCATAGTAAACAAGCCCGAATAGTTTTGCAAGCTCATAATAGTATGGGAAGATGAATTCTCCAAACATGGAGGGAGAAATGCCGACAGTCTCCTGGGAGTTCATATTCAGCCACAGATCTCTGGGGCCGACGTGTCCGGTCTCAATACATTCCTGTGTTGGCAATTCCCTGGAGAAACCGTAACTTCCGGCTCCGGCATAATCATTTTCATTATTCAGCGTAAGCAGTCCTTCTTTTTCCTGCCATTTTACATACGCCAGGGTATCTTCCTTGATAAAATCATATAAACGATGCACTTCATCGGGATAGTCAACCATGGAAAACATCATGGCTTCGAGCCCCATCAGCTCCACAGCTCTTTGTGACGGAGCCACATACCACCTGAGGCTGTCGTTTTTAATTTTTACGGTAAGGATGTCCCCGAGGATATTTTCAACCGCTTCCTTCCATGCAGCGGTGTATTCCCTGTTTACCGAGTAAACGGAAGGCCGCAATTTGGGAAAATCCTCTTTCAGGTCGGATATCAAATGGACCTGCTGATAGCCGATGGCTCTACCGCTGCTGTCCTTTGCATGGTTTTTTTTCAATTCCGCTCCGAAAGGAAGCAGGGAAATGTTCCAGAACACCGTATAATAAGGCGAAACCACCTTGTCATCATCAATCAATTCATGATTGACAATGGTCCTGAGCAGATTGCGTTCGATTTCTCTGGCGGCGCCGGACCTGCACTGGGGCTCCGGGAGAATATCGTTTTCAAAGGTGTTGTATTCCATTACCAAAACCGGCTTTTCCCCTTTCAGGGCATTATGCCCATACCATAATTTTTTTCTCTCCTCCATCACCGGCAGGTTGGCATATTCAAGCACTTTTTTGGCAAGCTCTCTTAAATAGCTCCGCTCATCACCATCTATTCCAAAATTATAGCTCACTTTCGCCGCTCCTCCATTTTTCCATACTGTAATTATTGTACTGCCCGGATACACATAAAGGAATATTCATTTCAGTACAAAACATATAAAATCCTGTACGGATACTACAGCAAAAAATTTAATTTGAAGGTCCATACTGTATATAGAACCAAATTTGCTGACACCTGAAACTCCAAATAAATCATTTATATAACAACGTTGATCCAAATCCGTAAGGACAAACCAATATACAAAAAATCATTTACACACGTATTAATACGTGCTATAATAAAAGAAGGTGAGGATACGAATGAAAACAGGCGAATTGCTAAAACTGTTTAATAAAAACGGGATAAAGAAAGTACGCTCCGGCAAAAAGCATGATATGTATTTTAGCCCTATAACCGGCAATACTTTCCCGGTTCCCAGACATAAAGCTGAAATAGCCATCGGAACGCTTAATAGTATCCTGACTGATGCGGGATTGAAATAAGATTTTTAAGAGGAGGATTAATATGGCTAAATATTTATATCCGGCAATTTTTATACCAGAAGAGGGAGGCGGGTTCTCTGTAGCTTTCCCCGATATTAAAAGCTGCTATACTCAAGGGGATGACTTGCAGGACGCTTATGAAATGGCAGCAGACGTGTTGTGCTTGACACTTTATGGCCTGGAAGAAGAAAAAGCCGTTATTCCACCGGCTTCCGATCCTAAAGATATAAAAACTCCGGCAAATTCCTTTGTTTCTTTGGTAGGCGCGGATACACTGGAATATAGAAAATTTTATGATAATAAAGCGGTAAAGAAAACCCTGACTGTTCCATCATGGCTAAACACAATGGCGGAACGTGAGGATATTAATTTTTCTCAGGTTTTGCAGGAAGCATTGAAGGAACGTCTGAAAGTTTAAATTATCTCTCGGGCTGAAAGCGAGGGTAGAAAACGCCCTTGCTTTTTTATAACCTCAAATATCTGACGACCAGCTCTTTGAACAGTAAGCATATGACAGTTTTGCCATATACACACGGAGACATTTTCTTTCAGGGTAACAGGCCGAACCCGATCCGCATCCCGGGAAGGTCACGGGATACCCGTAGCCTATGTGGGATGTATGGCTCCACTTGATATAAACCTAAATTCCCGCATTTTTATACTATACAAGTCTAGAAACTCAGTATTTATATGGCTTTTAAAGCTTTTGGCTTTTACTGTGTATGCCATATTTATAACATACACCAAAATAGAGCCTTCTCTTAAAATGCTTTATATTCAAGGGTTTTAATCTTGTATAGTATAATTTTTCGGGAATTTAGGCTCAAAAGCGCATGAAAAAAGCATCCCCGAATCTCGAAGATGCTTTCCTGGAGCTGGCAGACGGAATCGAACCCCCGACCTGCTGATTACAAGTAACAATTCGAATATTATAAACAGTAATAGCATGTTATATTGCATAGTAAAAGCCAGGTTTTCGGGCTTTATTATTTGTATCCATTTTCCATTTAGTTATATGGAATTATATCCGGTTATATCATAGAAAGTACACCTTTAGTACAGTAAAGTACAGTGGAAATTACTGTTTTAACCATGTTAAAAAGCCGTCTTCCGGTATTTCATTGTTTAGAACCTCATCGAGCTTGCCCTTTGCTTTATCGGCCCACTTAATAAATGCACTTTCTTCAATTTTACCTTTTCTTCTTAAAGCATACCTTCTTTTATATTCCTTTCTATAGGCATTCTTAATTGGGTTATTCTCAATTTCTTTTTCATATTTCTTAGTAGCTCCTATAGCAACACAAGGCTTTTGGGAGCCGGGGGCAATTCTATTGCAATACATTGCATCGTTCCGCCCAACCGGGACAAAATATCTGTTACAGTTCTCACACTGCTTTATGACTATATTTCCTTTTACAACATTCATAAGTTCAAAATACAGGATATCAGCTAAAGAGCGGAACCAATACGAATCAACAAATCTAGGTTGCGCAGTAAGGATAAAATCAGCACTCTCCTTTTCTTCAGTATCCCGGATTTTTTTTACCCAGTCTCCCACACTAATTTCTTTATTGTTTATAAATGGCGTACAACTTGAAGCGAGTTTCAAATCTATACCGAGATTTTCTTCAAAGGTAGGATTAAGCTTTATAGTATAATATGAATACCTTTGTTGCATGTTCCCGTTTTCGATGTATTTATAGCCATCCTTAAGATTGCTATCAAAACAAATATGGGCGGCTTCTTCAAATTTCTTTTTTACTTCGTTGTATTCACGTTCTTCCGAGGCTATATCGAATTCATTTGTGTTTAATATCTTGTTTGCACTTAAGATACTATTAAGCAATAAATGTTTTGCCGCAAAAGCCTGATAGTCTAATTCCAGAAAGTCAATTAACAAAGAGCCGGTTTCATAGACCTGCTGAGAGGTACCACCCATCGATGTGATAAAAAGCGTCTTTTTATCTTCTGATAACGTTAACAATGCTTTAGCGTTTCCTTCCATTTTGCACCCCATAGACAATATTTATCATAGTCAATGCCCAATATCTATAAGTATTGTATATCATATTGTGTAACGAGTCAATACCAGTTATAATAGGATTATACCCAATACATAATATTATTGTGTATTGGGTATAAAATTGAATACGAGCTTTAGCTCCCTGGGTAAGTGCCAGGAAAAAAGGACTTCTCCGGCCGATAAGGTTTAGGGAAAATGCAGAGTGAGAATGGGGGAATCCGATGTCACAAAAACAGCAAATGATCGGGAGGCACTATGCCCAATTACGGAAAGAGAAAAAGCAAGCCAAAGAATTCAACAGGCTAATCTACGAATTATACCAGGAAATGGACACACATACACATAGTGACCCAACAGGGAGGAAAGCAATTAGTAAATTGAAAATTAACTACCCTGTAGAGACAAAACCGGTAACAGCAGAAAATGACAAGCATACCAAGGTATCTGAACCGGTACCGGCAAAACAGACATTGGAGTCCACAAAGGTACCCGAGCAGAAACCAGCGGAGCCCGAGGTCATTATCAAGCCCGATCCGCAAAATGCAGAGAAAAAATCAAAATATAGAAAAAGAAAGCCGGCTAGTGAAGCCTCTCAGAACAACGGTGACATTGACTTTTCGTTTTTGGTAAAAGAGCCAGAGGAAACCGAAGAAGATAAAAGATTTGATGAAGCGCTACGAGAAGTTTTTGAACATGCGGAATTGATGGAGCAATTCAGAGCTGCAATCCGTGTTCGTGTTGTAGCAGATTTCATTATCAAGGCAATAAAACAAAAGTTAACAGAGTATCCGGACACCACGGAAAACGCAAATAATCCAGACAGACAGGCATTTGTAAATGCTTTCAACATATTTAAACAAATTATAAGAAAGGGGTAAAATGTTATGAATACAACCATAAACAAGCTCACTTACACAGTTGAGGAAATGGGAGAAGCTATAGGGGTAAGTAGAGTTAAGGCATATGAGCTTGCAAATAGCAAGGACTTCCCGAAAATTCGCTTGGGCAAGCGGATAGTTATCCCAATAGAATCTCTTAATAAATGGTTGGAAAATCAGGCGATAAGAGCTTAAAAATATAAAGGCCGGTTGACGGACCGGCAGCAGAATGTGAGGTGATATGTTATTGGCATATAATGATTGTAACATACTGGACTACATAGTTCAACAGTCAGGCGCAAAACCCCGGACATTAGGTAATAAGATATTAATAGATCCATGTCCCGTATGTAAAATACATAAGGGACATTTTTATATCTATCCCAAAACCAATAGCTACTATAGTTTTGCGGGTTGCTGCAATGGTGGAAGCCTGGTTGATTGGCTGGTTGAATACGAAAAGATACCGCTTAAGGAAGCCCTGCAAAGGGTGCGCGGAGACCTGAAGGAATCGCTTGAAGACAAGGCCAAAAGGGAAGAAAATCAAAGGCTTGCAAAGCTTTTAATCCAAAAGATTGAAGGCTTTTTTAATGCTTGTGTGGCAAAATATAAGGCATTTAAAGAAGCTGAAGACGAATTGAAAGCTTCAGGAGCCGAATACACCGATCCGCATTATAGATGGATACGACAAGCAGTACGTTTCTATGACAGGCTGACAGATCAACTTATCTTTGAACCTTTCGAAAAACGTGTACGGCTGATGCAGCATCATTATCTGGAATATTTCTTCAAGCTTAAGGCGGGTGATCCTATTGAGCAATGAATTCGAAGCAAGGAAGCTCATAGAGGATGACCCGGAGCTAAAAAAGGAATTACAGGAAGGCCAGGACGAGGAAGTTAAAAAGAAAGAAGCGGATATGCTATATGATGCAATAACAAGCATGGACGATTTTGAGGCTTTCAAAGACCAATTTAGTACTTACTTTGTCCGGTATAGCGTTAATTCCAGAAAAGAAATTCAGGAAGTCAGTTCCGAAGAGTTTTTTGACTTCATGTATGGCAAGCTTTACGAACTGATGGGACGATTGCCGAGCGTAGAAGCTGTGAAAAAGGTACAGCAGGCTATCCGTTCGCTGATAACGATAAACAAGACAATCCACAGTTTGTACACCAGAGTAGCAACCAGAGGCAATGATCTGTTGTATGATCTGGCCAACCAGGATAATGAAATCGTGGAAATCACCAGGGACGGCTGGAGGGTGATAAAGGACAACGGGATAACATTCCGGAGAATCTCGACACAAAAACAGCAGGTGCAGCCTAATCCGGATGCAAAAATTAAAGACATTTTGAGACTACAGAATTATATTAACATCCCAGACAGCCAGCTATTATTATTCATCGTGTACCTTGTATCGTGTTTTTTTGCGGGTAAATTCGCAAGGCCTATATCTGTATTTGCCGGTGAAAAGGGCGGCGCCAAATCGACAATGACCCGGCTTGTGAATGATCTGGTTGACCCGACAGAGGCGGACTTGCTGAGTCTTCCGGCGAAGGAAGATGAATTCGCAATTACTTTGCAGAAACACTGGTTTGCCGGGTTTGACAATGTAAGCGTAATAAGCAAGCAGCAGTCAGACTGGTTATGTAAGGGTGCTACGGGCGGCGCACTGGAAAAAAGGAAACTGTATACAGATATCGGTTCCATAGTATGCAAGTTCCAGTCCTGTATCAGCATAAACGGAGTTACACTTCCCCTTGAAGCAGACGACGTACTTGACCGGGCCTTGTTATTTGATATCCAAAGAATAGAGCCCGAGAGGCGGAAAAAGGAAGAAGTACTCTGGAAAGAGTTTTCAGAAGATAAGCCTTATATATTAGGTGCTATCTTCAAGATAATTTCCAAGGTACTTGCAGTTGACGAGGTGCCGCAGCTTGACAAGTTGACTAGATTGGCAGACTTTGAGTCAAAAGGGTATGTCATAGCCCAATGCACTGGCCCTGATAACGGGAAAAGGTTCAGAGAGCAGTTGAGGCATAATGCAGCTAAACAGAACCAGGAAGCTATTGATAACAATGATACCGCCCGCATAGTCATTATGATACTGCGCGGACTGTTCAAAGATGATGAAGAGATCACGATGTACCCCAAAGACTTATATAGTAAATGCGAGCCTTACATAAAAGGTAAAATCTTTCCCAAAGATGAAACCCGGCTAATGAAAGAGTTAAGTAAAATGCGGTCGAATCTGGAATCTGAAAAGATATATTTCCGGAGAGAGGAAAAAGACAGGGGCGGAATACCATATACCTTTTCTTCAAAACCGCTACCCGATAAAACCAAAACTTAACTTTGTAGATTCACACGTTCACAAAGTTCACAAATTGACCGCGGCACTACAACAAAGCGCATTTTAAGGCGTGAACCTGTATGTGAACCTAAAGGGGATAGATTCACAAATGTGAACCTGCAGAAAATAGATTCACATTAGATTCACAGGCTACAGACATACAATCAGGCTGGTTTTAAGGAAAGCGTGAAGCTGTGAAGCTGTGAACCTACGATATTGAGTTTATAAAATCAGACTATATTGATTTACGGAGGTAGAGCAATGAAAGAACTTATTATTCGATGCACAAAAATGGTATTGGTTATGGATGAGTCCGAACTGTTGAAGAATTTGCCGCCCGGACTGTTAGAGCTGGCTATAAGAAGAGGCAAAGGATACAGACGCTGTGAGAGAGTGGCAAGGTATGAGAAAAGCATCGAGGATTACAGGACAGAAGATATATATGGAAAGGTAGGTGGAAAAGTTGATGAATGGAATGAGACAGACGGCCCAAAGGTTATCTCAAAAGCATAGCTTCTCAGAAGTTGAAATATTCAGGATGCTCAAAAAGGGCGTAGATGATGGAATGAGTCTTAAAAGCTGTGAGATATCAATCCGTATGGTATTACCAAGCATTTCAGGTGAACACGAATATTTTACCGTTGAGGATATGCAGGAAGTAACAGGAGAGTCCAGAGAGGACATAGTTGCAGCTATAGAGGAAATGAGAAATGAAGCAAAGCTCCGAGGAGAAAACCCGGATGATTATGCAAGGGTGGTGAGAATAGATGAGTAAAGATGAAGGCATAAATGATATAAGTATAACAAACACAGACAAATACCTTCTCACGGACTACGGCAAAAAACTGCTTGAAGTGCTTGTAAATCCTGAGCATTATGGCAAAAGCGTAACCGAAAAGTGTCAGATAGCAGGCGTAAGCCGTGACACCTATTACAGGTTAATGAAAGAAGATGGTTTCATAGATATACTCAATGAGACCAGTGTCAGCATGATAAAGGGCCATGTAAACGACATTTTACAAGCAACATTGAAATTTTCCCTTAAAGACCCTAAGTGCCACAGTGACCGCATAATGTTACTCAGGAAGATTGGCATAGTGAAGGATGATGATTTGTCCGGCAACATTGTAATTCTCAGGTTTGAAGAGTAGAAAGGAGCGTTTTTATGCAAAATATGCGAAAAGATGTAATAGTAAAAGGCTTGACCCCGGAAGAAGCCCAGGCAGCTATTGACCATGCAAGGATATGCAAGGACAAAGATATTGTTGCTCTTCTCAGTGATCTGGAAGATGCAGTTATAAAACTTGTATCACTACACCGGGATGCAGCGGAAAGAATTTTACATGCTATTAAAAAGAAATATCCCGATATGACCTCTTGATAAAGTATCAGAGGACAATGGCACAAGGCCGCTAAACAGCGGCTTTTGTTGTGTCTTGACTTGCAAGTGTACTTATTAAAGTGCTGTCAGGATACCCCCTGGGGGGTGTACCCCCCTATGTCCCATTTTTGACCGGGGGTGGGGGTCTATTATATACACCACTCATACCCCGCGCCTATTTTCCAAAACCCTTATTGAAAATTAACAATAGAAAGGAGTTGATACAATGCCCAAATTACCCTTTTGCCAGAACTGCCAGAATTATACATCCACTAAAGCCTTAAAAGGCAAGTGCGGACACCCGGCAAACCAGCAAAGCGCAATACTTAAATACCCGAAGCGTAACAATACATGCGTAAATTTCATTGAAAAGTAAAGGAGAAAAAACATGATTAGACTTGAAGAAATCAACGCTATGATCGAGGATCAGAAAGAAAAGATCAAACCCGACACCGACAAGGAACTTCATCTTACTCAGCTTATTAATGACAACATAGCTGCTTTCTCTATTGCTGTAGACGACGGCAATGTGGAAGAGGCTGAGCGGCTTCACGGTGTAAAAAAGCAGCTGAAACAGGAGCTTTCCGAAGTCCAGGACTTGAATCTCTCAAAAGAGTCCGGCGCATATCAGGCCGCTTTATTGTCACAAGGCAAATTGGGTAAGCTGTGTAAGCAGTTTGAGACGCAGCAGCTTGAACTGGCCGACAGTTTACTTCCAAAAGAGGAAGCAGCAGCACAGAAAGTATTGGAGGCCAGGGATGCATTGCTTAAAGCAATTGCAGACATGAGGGCAGTACGGAAAGAAATAATTGATGTAGTTCATCCATCGGATTTGCTCAGGCCCTATACACCAAATCCGATCTATGCTCCCAATGGGGAAATATACCAGGCGTATAAAGCCAAAATGACCCAGTTTAATTTTGCGGCTATGGGGAACCAAATACTACGCGCTAGTGGTTATCCCGGCGTAACCTATTAAGAAAGGAGACATGATCAAATGGCTGACGATTACAGTAGATACTATGACAATATCCAGGCAGAGATCAACAAAAGGAAAAAGACAAACCCCAATGACCCGTCAATAAAGGAGCTTGAAAAATATCGACAAGCTAAAATTGATGTAACCAACGAAGCGAATTCCGTAGGTGCCAAAACTGTCGACCCCAATTATGTTATGAATCGATATTTAGGGTCTGCGCAGCAGTATACGAACAATATGCTGGGCGCGGGCGTCGGCAGCAATAAGTTAAATATAGGCGGTGGTATAGTCGTACAGCCCTCTGGTGGCATAAACCAGTCTCAAATTGATCAATACATCCGGGATATGTCGGATGCTCAGAGGCGCAACCAGCTCGCCGCCCTTGACAAAGCGTATCAGAATGCTCTTACTGGCCTTGATACCTATAAGGTAAACAGCCAGACGGCGTTGGATAAGTCTCGGCAGGATCGATTAAACACGCTTAACACCGGCTTGACATCAACAAATACCGCCTTGGATACCGAACAGGCCGGCATAGCGCCGACGTATTACGACCAGCGCAACAGAGTCGCATCGGCGGCGGATGTATCCGGTATGAATTTCGCACAGTATATGGCCTCCAGAGGCATAAAAGGCGCAGCAGGTGCTATGCCAACAATATATCAAAACGCAGCAACAAATCAGCAGGTTGGAGCTATAGATCGGGACGAGGCCGCGGCGAATGCCGATATCGCCAGAAGACGAAGCGAGGCCAAGTCAATATACGATCAAAACCTTGCTAACGTGGAAAACGCATATAGCACTGACATAGCCGGACTAATGGCTGATTACGAAGCAAGGAGATTGGGCTATGGAAGCGCGTATGAATCGGATAAAACTGCTGCAAATGCTGATACTGATTCGCAAATGCTGCAAGCGCTAATCGAGCAGTTCAATGCTAATCGGGATTTTGCGCTGCGTGAAGGAGACTTGACGGGTGTATACAATGGTAGTTTATCCGGATTGAATCTGGATAACATCACCGCTGGTACCTCTACGCTCGCAGCAAGGCAACAGGAGGCGGATAATGCGTACCGGGATAAACTGTTTGATTACAACAAGGAAACAGATCAAAGAGACTATGACTATCAAGTATCCCGCGATCAGGTGCTTGATGATCAATGGATGCAGCAGTTTAGTTACCAGGAGAAGAAGGATATACTTAACAGGGCTTTGCAAAGCAGGCAGATAAGCAATGACGAACACAGAATTGAAGTAGATAAAATTAATCGCCTCAATGATCTGAACCAGAGAGCGATAGACGATTATGCGGACACAATTGACCGGATGTTTGTTAGCGAGCCGAATGTTTCCAACGGATATTCGAGGGTAATTGATAAGGATGCCGTTGCCGACTATCTGGAAAAACTTGAATTGTCTGGCATACCCAGCAGCGTTATAGACTCTTTACTGCTGAAGTATAGCCTCCCATTAGGACGGTGATAATATGAGGAATTGGGATAGTATAAAAAATGGCACACCCTCCACCGGTGTTCCAAGCAAAAGGAATTGGGGCGCGATAAGGAGCGGTATTTTTTCCACACAGAACGAACCTACAAGGGATTGGGGGAGGATAGCCGGTCAGAGTACCGGCTCCCCTGAATTACCACATGACGGGCGTAATAGATTCACACAGGAAGAAATACAGCAGTTCGGCAAGCAGGTTGACGAGGTTCCTTTTGAGCAAAAATCCAAGCTTCAACAAATAGGTGAGGCTATAGGCGGTTTGTTCAGAAGAGGCTTATCAAAAGACCAACAATCGCAGATACGATCCGGCGGGTGGGAAACTGTAGGGAAATTCACGAAGCCCCTTGATGCACCTATGAACGCTTACCGGTCTATGTGGAAAGAGGCTAAAAGTTTTGACACCTTCGATCCCATCGGCAATGCACCCAGATTGCTCGATGCTGCAAAGAGAGGTTTTACCGGGGAAACGGAAACATCCATACGGGAAGTACTGCCAAAAGCGTATCAGGATTTCGCTGAAGCTCATCCGAAGATCGGAGCCGTCACAGATATGGCTGCGGATGCGGCGCTAAATCCCTCAACATGGATGGGCGCTGGAATTGGTGGCGCTTTAAGTAAAGTGGCAGAAAAGAATGCATCCAAACTGTTAACTTCCGGTGCTGTAAAATCCGCAGAAAAAAGTGCCTCCAATGCAGGCAGGCAAGTACTTAAGACTGCAGAGGAACAACTACAGGATGAAATTACTACGCCGAATCCCGAAAGATCAGGCGTGATTGCACAGGAGTTGAGGAATCAAACAGGTAAGACTCCCGGAGATAATCCCTTTGCACAGCGTAAATTTCCAAGCACTTTGATTGATTCAAAGAATACCAGTCCGGAACTGAAAAAATTGCTTAAAGAGGATGATTTCTCTTATACCCCAATAAGCAACAAAGAAAGCCTGGACGTTGCGAACAAACGCATATCTGACAATCTGGAGGCTGCTGTCGATTATGTGAAAAATACTCCTCGGACTTCAGC
Organism: Bacillota bacterium; assembly: GCA_023426125.1. Taxonomy (GTDB): domain Bacteria; phylum Bacillota; class Clostridia; order Acetivibrionales; family DTU013; genus MnB-11. Next base: position 58,230 of record JAFABI010000022.1, on the reverse strand, counting down.
AGAGAAAACGGCAACCGCTATTCAGTTGATAAACAAGTTCCAGAACGAAGGCAATCCTTACAGGGCTGTTGAGATAGCAGAGAGCATATCAGAACAGCTAACAAAAGCCGGACAGATGATTCAGGCGGCAAGCATATATAGCAGATTATCTCCTGAAGGAATATTGCTTACAGCACAACGCAGAATAAACAAGTTGAATCAAAGCCGCTGGTTAAAGGGTATTGGTAAAGATTATGCCCTTTCGCCCGAAGATGCCGAAAACCTTAAAAAGCTCGCGGAAGACATGCAAAACCTGACAGGTGACGCAAAGATAGAGGCATCGCAGGAGCTACAGGCAGCTTTGCAGGCTTTAGGGAAGTCCGGTATTGACCGCAAAATTGAGTCTGCCCAAACCATAGGACATTTGTTAAATCCCAGAACCGTTATCCGGAATACCGTAGGTAATGAATTATTTTACCGTCTTGAGCGGATTAACAAATATGTGGCTACTCCGATTGATTGGGCGCGTTCGGCAATAACCGGATCCGAAAGAACGGTCACATTCCGGACGGCTGGACAGGATGGCTATTGGGAAGGCTTCCTGAAGGGCGTAAAAGCCGGTTGGAAAGGCGTAAACCCTCAAGGGCTATCTACGCAGTACGACCTTATATCCCATGCTTTTAAAGGCAAATGGAACCCGTTAACCTATATGGAAAAAGCTTTAGGGGCAACACTAAAAGGGTTTGACTATGCCGCCTATAACCGGGCAGTAAACAAGACCCTGGGGGAGATGGCCGAACTAAGGGTAATGAACGAGAGCTTAAAAGGTGCTACCAAAAAAGAAATGATCACAAAGTATGTTGACGATTCATCTAAAAATCTGCTTGACATAGCCGACCAATACGGGAAGTATGTTACCTTCCAGGATAGCAATCTGCTTTCAAAAGGGCTGTCGGCAGTAAAAAGAGGGCTGAACCTGGGGAAAGAATTCGGGGCAGGTTCCATTATTGTAAAATACCCCAGGACACCCGGCGCACTCATAATGAGAGGCATGGAGTATTCACCCGCTGGCGTGCTGAAGTCTGCCTACGAGCTTGCCAAGCCTATCCTAAAAGGTGGAAACATAGACACTCGGGAGGTAACGCTCTCATTGTCCCGCGCCATTACCGGCAGCCTTGGATTTACTGGTTTAGGATGGTTTTTAGCTGAAAATGAAGTAATTACAGGGAAAACAACAAAGGACTCCGATGTAAACGCCATGCAAAGGGATACAGGCGGCGGCTCTTATAAGGTTAATGTATCCGCTATCCTCCGATGGGTAAAAAGCGGTTTCGACACTCAAACACTGCAGACACAATATAATGATACTCTTGTTTCATATGATTGGATGCAGCCTATAGCTATGTCGATATCGTTCGGCGCCAACATGAACCAGAACTACAAAGAAGGCCGGAGCCTGGGAGAAAATGCCCCGAGTGTTATATCTTCATCCTTAGAAGGCGCACTTGATACTATAGCGCAGCAGCCGGTATTGCAAGGGATTCTTAGAGTTATGCAGGGGTATAGTCTGGGACAGAACTTCGTAAACACATTGCAGCAGATACCGGCCTCATTCGTGCCTACATTGGTAAATCAGATCAGGCAGATTTCAGACAACACTGGACGCAACACATACGACCCGAATGTTTTTTATGAAGCTATGAATATGGTCAAAAACAAGATACCAGGACTCGAAAAGACTCTCCCGGAGGCATATACTACGCTTGGGAAGGAAAAGCAAATATCTCAAAAGCCGAGTTGGTTTAATGCTTTCTTTAACCCTGCAAATGTAACGGAATTTAAGCCTTCACCTATACAAGAAGAAATTCTGCGGATATACGATGTAACCGGCGAAAAGCTTCATTTCCCACGTGTGGTTGACAAGAGCGTGACATATAATGGTCAAAAGATTGAGCTATCCGGAAAGCAGTATTCGGAGTATCAAAAGCTTTTAGGAAAAAAAACGGAGGAGCTTTTCACTCAGGTAATGGATTTACCAAAATACGAATCCACCGATGATGGTATAAAAGTAAACTGGCTGCAGCAGGTGATCACTATGGCAAATGACCAGGCTAAATATGAGCTATTCAAATAGGCCGAAGAAGGGTATTCGGATTAAGGATACCCTTCTATTTAATTTTGGAATGAGGCCGAATTTTCGGCAATGATAGCTTTTTGCCAGAAGTGGCAAATTGAATAGAACGGAAAATTCCGTTGTACCCCATAACCGGGGAAATGACTGCACGGAATGGTGCGCTCCTAAAATAATAGGTCTGTGCAAAATTGCGTTGACCGAATTCCTAACTTGCTTGGGCAGCAACTGATCCATATTTGGATTGAGTGAATTTCCCGATTTGAAATCGGAGAAAGCGTAAAATTGTATTTCCATGCAGGATTTTCCCATTTTGTGGCGAATATTGGCAATCAAAGAGGTGGTTTTTATGAAGAAGATTTTATCAAATGCAGTGATTCTACTGTTCATAATTGCTTTTGGAATATTTATATATCCTGGGATTTATGAGTATGATAAATCGGAGCAAAGATATCCTGTAAAAATAAACAGATTAACCGGTTCAGCTCAAATTCTTAGGGGTGATGGTTGGCATAAAATAGACAGCCCTAAGGAAAGCGAAATGCAGTCGTTAAGAATTGAGCTGCAGACAAAACTAGATCAACAAAAAAAGGAATTGCTTGAAGTTCTTAATGCTGATAGAGAAAATGTAAAGAATGATATAACAAATTCTATTGAGAGCAAAATAATTACTCAGGTTCAAAATGATTTAAAGGCTGTAAACGAAGAAATAACTGCATATAAAAAATTTGAGACAGACCCTGCTAATTATTTTTCAATAGGCTCGACAAAAGAGGAGGTCAAAAAGATAATGGGGCCGCCAACAGGAACAAATGATTTTTTTGATTATTGGTATTATGGGCTTTCGCGGATCACCTTCAAAAATGGTAAAGTAAGTGAATATAGTAATGACGGTAATTTGAGAATTAAATAAGATTATGTTAAACACAAAGGCCTTTGGGCTTATTTTTTTGAAAATTACACTTGACATGTGTACACGTGTGGAATTATAATATGTGTATAATCGTACACATGTAAAGGAGGTGGTTTATTGGCGAGAATCAATTTCACAACAACGCTTGATTCTGAATTGCTTGAGCGACTACGAATTAAGGCAATAAAGGAAAAGCGTAACATCAATGACATCTTGGAAGAATTAATTAACCAGTATTTACAGGAAAAATAAAAGGAATCCGGCTTCCCCGCCAAGGTCACCCAGATTCCTTCCCAAAGACAAAGCCTGTTAGGGCTCAGCTTTGCTATTATTATAGCATAGCATGAAGCCGCCTACAAGGACGAATAGCGAAAGACACAGCCATGTATATAATATGTGGAAAAATGACAAAATAATACAAAAATATTATAGGAGGCTTGATTATGATTATCGGAGCAGGCAAAGAAGGAACTTTGGACCAGGTTTTTTTTGAGTTCATGTGTAGTAGGAGTGATGATGCTTTATATGATCTGCTAAAAAGAGATGAATACCACGTGAACCTATTAAAAAAAGAGGAATACTTACTCAACAAGATCAAGGAATTAGGATTTACTGAACTACATTTTCAGATTGATGGACTTATAGGCGGCCTACTATCCGTTGAAAAAAGCTATTCTTATCGCCAAGGTTTTTTTGATGGTTTGAGAATAAGCCAGATGCAAGATGAATTAATAGAGCATAGTGATTTGGTTAAGGAGAACCAAAAGGAAATGGATAAGGAAGATAAAGTAAAACTGGCAAGTGAATTGCAAAATGATTTTCAAGAAAAAACTGCATGAATGAGGGCGGCGAAAATGCCGCCTTCGTTTTAGAAAGGGGATTTTGTGAGATGGCAGAAAAGAAAAAAGCACACAAACCAAAAGCACGATGCAACGGAGAAGGTACTATATTTCAACGCAAGTCAGATAAGTTGTGGGTAGGACGGATACCAAATGGGCGCAAACCTGACGGCAGTGTCAGGTATATCCAATTCACCGGGAAGATGCAGTCCGAAGTTAAGGAGAAGATGGATAAAGCAAAATCAGACGTACGTACCGGCACATATGTAGAACCCAACAAGATAACTTTTAAGGAATGGCTTGACACCTGGTTGAACATTACAATCAAGACCGCAATAAAAGAAAGCACATGGACGTCATACAAAGGTATAATTGAAAAGCATATTATCCCTGAAATCGGAGGTATAAAGCTTTTAGAATTACAAACATCTGATTTGCAAAACCTTTACAATAAAAAATTGGAGGGAGGACGTACCGATAAGCATAAAGTTAACGGCAAAATGGTCCTGAAGGAAGGCGGACTCTCACCCCGTACTATCCGGTACATGCACGTGATTATACATTCGGCACTGGAAAGCGCAAAAGACCAGACCCCTCCCCTGCTGACAGTGAACCCGGCAAGGAAGTCAAAATCTTTAAAGCTTCCCAAAGACCCCAAAAAGGAAATGAAAACGCTGCAAGTCACCGATATAAACACTTTCCTTGAAGCCGCAAAGGTGTCACGATACTATACCGCTTTCATGCTGGAGCTTTATACCGGACTACGCCGCGGCGAACTGTTGGGGCTTCGGTGGAAGGATTGCGACCTTAAAAAAGGCAAAATAAAGGTAGTGCAGCAGCTTGTATGTGTGGCTGGTAAGCATTCTATCCGCGAATTAAAGACTGAATCCTCACAAGGCAGGGTAATATCCATACCTGACGAAATGATTGCAGAACTAAAGGAACATAAGAGCAGACAGGAAGCGGAATTTAAAACATTGGGCATGAACGACATACAAATTGCAGAGCATTTTAAAAAAGGACTTGTATTCACTTCTGAATTAGGGACCTATGTCCAGACCAGGAACCTTGACAGGACACTCAAAGGCATACTTAAAAGGGCAAAACTTGAAGAAATAAGAATTCATGACCTCAGGCACACCTTCGCCCTTTTAAGCTTACAGGCTGGAGCCGATATAAAAACCTTACAGAATGACCTAGGACACGAATCAATTAAGACTACCCTTGACAAATACGGCCATGTAAATGAGGAAATGAAGAGGGATGCCGCTAACAGGCGTAGTCAATTAATGAAATCAATCCTCCACAACCAATAAGTACACTTGCAGGTACAGTAGGCATGAAAAAAGGGTTTCAGAAAACCCTGAAACCCTTGGAGCTGGCAGACGGAATCGAACCCCCGACCTGCTGATTACAAGTCAGCTGCTCTACCTGCTGAGCTATGCCAGCACACTTTTTATTTACCGCAGTTGACAGTATAGCAAAAGTTCTTTTTCTTGTCAACCAGGTAATTTGTGGCGACCCGGAAGGGGCTCGAACCCTCGACCTCTAGCGTGACAGGCTAGCGTTCTAACCAACTGAACTACCGGGCCGTAAACAAATGGTGACCCATAGGGGACTCGAACCCCTGTAGCCGCCGTGAAAGGGCGGTGTCTTAACCGCTTGACCAATGGGCCATTGTTACCGTCGGCGTCAACCGACAAAGTATATTCTACTGGGGATGGCTCCAAAAGTCAAGCAAAAACTTAGAATTTTCACAAGAAATTTATGGCTGACCATCCTAAAGGTATTCCAATCGCCTGTCCAACCTCTTTACGGCTGATCAATACTTATGTTCCGACGCTGTGCAATTGTGCATTCCTGCGCTTTGCTCCCATCAGAAAAACAGCACTGCCGGAAAACATCAGCCTGAGCCTATTGCTGTATATACAGCAGCCTTTTCATATTCATACCGAAGATGTCTTCCTTTTCTTCCTCGCTGATTTCAGCCATAGCCACCCTTCCAAAAGACGGCCGTGGATCCATAAATGGAAGATCGGATCCAAAAAGCAGCTTTTTTGAACCTATCTGACTCACAAACCACTCCACATTGCCTTCATAGATCCGGGATAACGCCAGATCCGCATACACATTGGAATGGCGGTTAACCACCTCGACAGCCAGTTCCATCGCTCTAATCTCCGCACCCGCATGGCCCATGATGAAAATTGCTTCAGGATACTGCCCTGCCAGTTGGTCTATCATTGAAACATCCCCATTACCCCACACATGGATCAGAACAGGGCATTTTCTCTCCTGTGCAGCTTTATATGCCGTATGATAAGTTTTATAGTCCATGGGGCAGCCGTGCATGCTTGGGTGAAGCTTTATCCCTTTCATTCCGGGAAACCCGAAGCATCTTTCCAATTCCTTCGCCATTTCATTCTCACCATAATTCGGGTTTACCGTTACATATCCCAAAAACCTGTCGGGATATTTCTCCAATGCCTCAAGCACCATGTCGTTGCCGTATTTGTAGTCCGGCCCGATGGATGCATGCGCCGTTACAAAAGCTTTTTTTATCCCCAAAGCATCCATACTGGACAGCATTCCCTCGGCATCGCCCTCCGGCACATGGAAGTTAAACCAGTTTCCCATGTGGCAGTGGCAGTCTATAATATCAAAATGTGTTATGGGTATGCCCTTTCTTGCTTTTTCCGCCATCTCCATCATAAACGGACCCCTCCCGTTAATTTTTCCAGGTTTTCACCTGCGATCAGCTTCTTTTCCTCTTCACTTATGCGCGCGTAAGTGACCATGCACACGGCCGCTCCGGAAAAGACGGGCATTCCGCTCCCGAAGATCAGCCGGTGCGCGCCAAACCTTTTGCATATCTCCTCTATCCCGCTGTGTACCTTATATCCCATGATTTCAATAAAAAGGTTGTCGAATTTCTCCAGCATGGCGTAAAGGTTCCGATCGATCCTGTAATCTGCTTCCGTCATCAGGATGTTCAATTGAGGATAGCTGCCCAGGAGCTCATAAAAACCGTTCCACCCTATGGAATCAAGCCCTATCATCACAGGCACGCGGTATTCCTCCAATGCGGCAAACAATTCTCCGCAGTTCCATTGGGCTACTGAAAAGTTTTGTTCCCATTGCCCCGGAAACATACGCACCGCTTTAATCCCGTGATTCCTCATATCGCGTATCAACTCGTCCGGTCCGGGAAATTCCTGCGTATGATGATGCATCACTACCCATACGGGGTATAATGAGGGATGAGCCTTTATCTCTTCAAGCAAAAGTTTGTTTCCGACAACCGGATTGTATTCCTTGGCCATTGAATGATAAACCAATGCTTTGCCTATTCCATAATGCTTCATTTTTCTTTCCAGTTCTTCAACCGTATAAAATGAACCGGGATGAACCACGCCTCTCATTCCGATTGAACAGTTGCAATCAAAAAAATTCAACGCATCCATATTTAGCTTTCCATTCCTTTCACTTCCGATTTCAGCTGTTTGCCAGCCGGATGGCTGCTTTTACCAAAGCCTCTCCGTTTCCCCGTTCCGAATAACACCAGTCGGGATCATCCTCCATTCCGCCCTTCTCATCATAAGCAGCTTCATTGGGGATATACTGAAGCGTGCAATCGCCATATGCCATGACCAGGACCGGTTTTCCCTTAAGATGGTGTTTTATTTCCAGCGCATATTGGATAAAGCTTTCACCCGGAAGAAAAAACAAGTGTAGTCCACCGATACGAATCAGTCCGATTTCGCAGGGAATCTCGAGTGTAGGATAGTTGTCCAGCATAAGCAGCCGTTCCAGGTAGCTTATCACCATATTCCCATAGAAACGGGTGCCGCCTTTCCTTTGGTGAATTTTGACCCTGTCCAGTTCCTCTTCGAGCCTCGCCTCAAGCTCATCCCGGGAAAGTGTGACCCTGCCCTTCAACCGGACCGTGTGATTAACGGCATCCGCCGACCGGGAATCCACAAGGCCGGCATCCCGATAACTGTTTGTCACAGCCTCCGCCAGCCGGCTTCCAAGCAGCATGGCATCTTCCAACGGTTCGTGTGTCGTATACTTACCGGGACTGATATTTCCTGCGCATCCCTGCAGGAAAAGCGCCTGTCCTCCCAGTTTCCTTTCAATCTGTTCCCGCGCATAGCCCATATAGTCCCAGCAAATTTCGGAATACTGGTTGTAGGACGTGCCATGGCATGCATAATTGACAAGGACACCCTTAAGCTCCCCATTGGTCTTTTCCAGCCATACGCATTCGGCATACGGATCGATCAAGCCGTCCGGATACCTGCGGAGTTCTTCGGGCACCCCTCTTCCATACCGCACGCCAATTTTGCCGTCGCCTGTGGCAACACGCCTGTTGCAGGCAATTCCGCTGACATAGCCTCTGGAATGCCGGATGCATACCTCTTCTTTGCTATCCGTTGCAGATATGGCCGCATCACGGACTGCCTGCAGCAGGTGTTCATAATAATCCGGATCAAGGAATCCGGTTTCCCATTTTTCAAGATACCGCTGGGCGGTCGGGTAGATGTATGGAGCAGAATGCGTATGGGAAGTGTTTAAAAAAATACATTTCTCACCGATCCCCGTGACGTCGCTGACCACCCTTCGGATATCCCTGCAGGAATCGGAGAAAAAGTCCATGACATCCGCGGTAACCAGCGCAGCAGCAAGCCCCTGTCCTTCGAAAATACAAACTTTTACCAGAAGGGGGGTGATAATTTTATCCACGAACAGGTTCTGAAACAGCTCCGTACGCATGCCGATTTCAGGTGTTATGTCACAAGATCCGATGCCAGCCTTCATACCCTTCCGCCTCCGTTTCAATATCCCCGGTTCCGGAAAACCGGGCGCCCTTTGCGGCTATAATCATTTGCACTTTTCTTGTATAATTTGATTATAATAAAACATTGATGATTATTCTCATCCTATTTGATGATTAATTTAATATTAATGATATTCTTATCTACTTTATATAAATCCTGTAAACAAGCTGTTTAAATTGCTGCCCTTCCTGTGCAAGAGGTGCCATTTTGTCCATCCCTGTCATCCAAAGCGTGTTATGGAATTCGGTGAACAACCTCGTGAAGAAAGTAGAATAGTAAGCTGTTACGGCATTTCCTACAAAGAGTTTTCGGTCCTATAGGCGGTAGGCGTCTTGCCTGTGCTCTTTTTAAAAACCCTTGTGAAATAGTAATAATCGTTGAAGCCCGTTTTTTCCGCGACTTCCGCGACGGGCATCCTCGTTGTTTTGAGGAGTGTGGAGGCATAGTTTATGCGCAGGTTTGTAATGTATTCGGTGAAAACAGTGCCTTCCTCCTTTTTAAAAAGATGGCTGACATAGTTCGCATTGACGTTAAACATCCGGGAAATGTCCCGAATGCAGAGATTTTCCAGATAGTGCTCGTTGACATAGTTGAAGATGTTTTTAAACGTCAGGTTTTTTTGTTCTGAGTTTACATAATCTATGCTAACGCCGCTGTACTCCATCACAATATCCCTGAGAAACGCCAGCATTTCATTGACATTTTTGAAGGAGTGCATAAGCAGCTCGTAGTTCAGTATAAAATCGTGGTATCTTTCTGCCTTTGTTTTGCCAAAGGAATAAATAATGATATTATAAACCTTGAATGCATGCCAGACGCCGCTGATGCCTCCGGAAAAGAGTTCCCCGAACTGCTCCAGCAGCTTTTTGACAGATAGGACATCTTTTTTCAGTGCGGCAGTCTCCAATTGACGGAAAAGGTCGTCCAGCCGGCCGGTATCCGAACGGATGAACCGATATACATTTTTCTCTCCGGTCATAAAGTATTGTTCGGCCGCCATACTCGCTTCTTCCATGGCAGCTTCCAATAAATCGGGCGAATGATGGGCATTGCTTACGCCTATGCTGATGATGCCTTCAGGCAGTCTTCCTCCTCCGTATAAATCCTCTATTTTATCCAGAGCTTCGCCGTTTAGAAGATATGCGCATCTGGCTTTCCCGGCACGAAAGGCTATATGCCGGATATCCCTGTTCAAATCCAATTTTTCCTCACCGATGGATAAGGCCAGGGCAATCCCCCTACCCTGATTCCAATTGTATCCCAGGCTTGTCAGCAGCTCGCTTTTTTTCCCCATGCCCTCGGGAGAATAATCGTCCATGAGCGTGAGAAATTCCGCCTCGACGCTTGCCATCTTTTTTTCGATCACCGATGCAGCTTTTTTCAGAACATCCAGCAGCTCGCTTTCTTCAAAAGGCTTCAGGCAAAAACCCAAAGCGCCGTAGTTGATGGCCTTCTGTGCATATGCAAATTCCGCATACCCGCTTATTACAACAAACACCGTGTTCTGCAGCTGCTCATTGACCTTTTTCATAAGCTCCAGTCCGTTCATCCCCGGCATCCGTATATCGACAAAAACAAGATCGGGCCTTAGCTCCAATATGAGCTCATAGGCTTCAATGCCGTTGCAAGCCTCTCCGACGACCTCAAAACCGTATTTTTCAAGGTCGATGCTTGCTTTGAGACTCTTTACAACCAGATGCTCGTCATCGGCAATAATCATCTTATACATCCTAATCGCCTCCAATTGCCGGTATTTTCAGTATTACCTCCGTGCCTGCCCCGGGGGAGCTCGCTAACCGAAGCCCGTAATGTTCCCCGAAAGCAAGCCGGATGCGGTTATTTACATTAAACAAACCCATGTGCCGGTTGTCGGAATCTATTTCCCGCTTTCCATGGGTATCCGATAAGCTGGCATTGATTTCATCCAATTTCTGCAGGTCGATTCCCACCCCATCATCCTTGACCCATATGCTGACCACGTCTTCATCAATTTCCGCACCGATCCGGAGACTCCCGTCCCCCACCTTTGCCTCAAGCCCATGGAATACTGCATTCTCAACCACCGGTTGAATAATCATTTTAGGTATCATGACATGGAGCGCCTCTTCGGAGAATTCATATTGCACCTTTATTCTGCCGTTAAAACGGATTTGCTGTATTTTCATATAGGAAGTGATGATATTGAACTCCTCGGATAGTTTGACCATGTCGTCTCCCTTTATGCTGTACCTGAATATCTGTCCGAGTGCCCTGGTCATTTCCATGGTGTTGGGGGCGCCTTCTTCCAGCGCGCTTCCTTTCATTGTTTCCAGTGTATTGTACAGGAAATGGGGATTGACCTGACTTTTCAGGTAAGCCAGTTCGGAACGCTTTTTTGCCAGCCTGGCCTCATACAGATTGGTGTTGGCGTCCACAAGACTGTCCGTCAGTACGGTCACCTTGTCAAGGAGCTTGTTGAACTCACAGGCCATGGTTTCAATCTCGACATAGCCTTTGAGCTTGATTCTCTGCTTCAAACTGTTAAAATCATCTTTTTTGATGGTAGACATAAATTCCATCATCTTTTTCAACGGGTCAACGATATTATTGGTAATAATAAGGAAGGGTATGGAACAGGCAACCATTGCTGCAAGGAAGATTCCAATGGTTAACTTTCTTATCCATAGAAGATTTTCGAATAGTTTGTCTCTCGGAACCGCACTTACGATTTTCCCTCCGATTTCAGGAAGAGTATCCGTATTGACAATCCATAGATCGCCGTCGATTTTCACTGTCTGGGTATCACTCTTTCCGGAAGGGCTCAATTGGTCCTGCCCATTACCGTCCGCGCTTTGTATGGCACTTGATCCGGCATTTTCCCCCATGAAATCAGCAAGCGGCTTTCCCAGCAATGCCTGGTCGTTGCTGGAATAAATGGTATTGTTGCGGTCAACCAGGTAGAACTTTGTGGATGACGACTTAAATTTTTCATCGACTTTAAGGCTGAACACCTTTGGGTCAAATACGATTGCGGCAGTGCCTATCCTGTTGCCCTGTCCGCTGCCGGACATAATGGAATATACGGGCGTGACCAGCAAAAAGCAATTTCTTTCAACATTCTGATAAACCACCTGCTCCTGTCCGGAAAAATAATTGTTGGTATTTACCGACAGCTTTTCCACGATATTTTTCGTCACGGTGTTCATGCCTTTCAGATAATAGCTGTTGCCGCCGTTTCCCAGAATGACGATGTCAATGATCCCATCCTCCATTTCCTGGATATTGTAGAGGAAATTGTCGATTGTCTTCATGTCTTCGTATCGGGTGTATGCATTTTGCTCAAACAGGTATTTCTGGATCGATTCGTTATAGGCGATGTTTGTCAAAATACGTCCCAGCAGGCCGCTGCTCTGTGATACCGACTGTTTCACCTGAGTCAGTATGTTATCGACGTATTCATGATTGTTATCGGTAATGACATTGGACACCTGGGCATAAGTGATGATGTACATGTAAAATGTAATAAAGCCTATCGTCAAGGCAAGGATAAGCAGCTGTGACCTTATTGGCATTCCTTTTAAAAAGTTCAAGCTTTCATCTCCCTCCTGACTTTACCCGAATATGTTCCAGGCTGGTTTATACCGATAATCAATATATTAACATAAAATCGCAAAACAAGTAAAGCCTGCTATTTTACAGTATTTCGCAGCTTTTTGCCCTGGATTTGATTTTGCAGGCCGGGAATCCTTTTGATTTCATGCAGACTTTCCCTGACGGAATGCCTTGAATCGAAAAAAGAGGAAGCCATGTATTTCCATGACTTCTTCTTTTTTAATTACCGGAAACATTTACATTCCGGCACTATTTTATCCCGAGCCTGGCACACTCAGCGTTCACTTCTTCCATAAGCTTGTCGTAGCCATTGCTGATACACTGGTTCACAAGGTCCTTCCAGGTCTTTTCTACATCATTGCTCATGATGCATTTTATTGTCATTTCGCTGAAGAACTTCGCCGAGATTGCCTTATCCTTATCCGGCAAATCAAAGAGAGGTATCCTCAAATCGATGGGGGAAGGCTGTGCATTGGCAATCAACCAGCCGTTCATGTCGCTGGACATTTTCTGCAGTTCAGGCGTCCTTGAAGGATTTGTAAACTGATGGGTGCCGCTCCATTCCGCGATAAACCCGGCTTTCGTGAAAGGATAGAGGGTAGTGAGCGGTATGGTATTGCCTGCCTCATCCAGTTTGGGAATAAGGACGACCTTGTCGCCTTCCTTCTTCCAATCCGAACCTTCAATTCCGAAGTGGATAAGGTTATAGCCTTCTTCACTGATGACATAGTCAAACAGTCTCATGATCCTGTCCGCTTTCTTGGCATCAACCTTTGCGTTTATCAGCGTTTCCGACCATGCAGGATTGGCTATGTACCTGTAATACTGTCCGTCGTTGACATTTTTGAAAGGCTTGAGTATGGAGATGGCATCTTCATACTTCTTATCGGGGAAGTTCTTCACATATTTGTCGTTAAGATATTGCAAGGTCGCAGGAGTCACGTCATGCGAGTATGCACCCGCCTTGCCGGAAGCGAATTTGTCTTCGCCTTCTTCTCCTTTTAATGCGGCAAAGTCTTTGTCCAGTCCACCGGCATCATACAGCCTTTTTAATGCCTTCAAACCTTCCAGAGCATTTTTTGTCATGAAGGACGGAATCCATTTACCCGGGTTTTCAACATCCCTTACCCAGTTGGTCGCGCCGCCCAGCATCCCCGGTTCATATGCGCCGAAAAACCATGAAACCCAATCCGCATTGTAACAGGTCAACCCGATGGTATCCTTCTTGTTGTTCTTGTCGGGATCATTCTCGACGAATGCCTTCATCAGTGCGATAAACTCATCCATGTTCTCAGGCTCTTTGGTGATGCCCACATTCGCCATCCAGTCTTTCCTGATAACAACGCCGACGTTGTTGGCCCATTCGTCTGCCGAGAAGCTGCTAAGCCTGGGTATCGCATAAAACTTGCCATTCGGGTCGTTGACAGGATATTTGTAAATATCCATTCCGCTTCCGTTCATCCACTTCTCCAGGTTTGGGTACTGGGAGAGATCGTCGGGAAGTGCTTGCACAATTCCCTGCTCAATCCAGTTTTTATAATTCTGTGTACCGAGAACATCAATGGCAAAAATATCCGGCAATTGGTCGGATGCGGCCCAGACCTGTATTTTCTGTGTATAATCGTCCCAGGTCACGTTTAGAGGCTTGATTGTAATGTTCAGTTTCTTGTATAACGTGTCTCTTACTGCATCCTGCTCACCTGCCAGCGCCTGACCGATATCCCACATTGCAAAGGAAATCTCCATGGGGTCTGCCAGAGGATCGGGGGGTGCGGTTGTTTCGCCGGCCGCAGCAGAGGTAGCGGCAGTTGTCGTTTCAGTATCGCCGCCGCTCTGTGTCCCACATCCGGCAAATACTGAGAGTGCCATTGTTGCAATCATTGCCAGTACAACAATCTTTTTAAGGTTTTTCATGTCTTTACCTCCTGTTATATTTTTTATTTTCCCCAAAAGCATTGGATGCTTTCGGAGCTATGTTAGGAAGCCCTCGCGCCTCCAACATTTTTTTATTCTTTTATTGCCCCCAGCATGATCCCTTTTGTAAAGTGTTTTTGAAGGAAAGGATATACACAGAAAATGGGGATCGTGGAAATGACGATAATTGCCATTTGAAGCCCCTGCGTATACGGAGCCCTGTTGCTTTGCGCAATCTGCGCCCCGATACTGCTTGCCATAATCTGGTTGACATTCAGGATCGCCTCTCTTAGAAGAAGTTGAAGCGGATAAAGGTTTCGGTTTGATATGAATAGAAGCGCTGTGTAATAATCATTCCACCTGTCTACGGCGTAGAACAGCGATATTGTCGCAATTACCGGAGCGGATGTGGGAAGGACGATCCGGTAAAGGATGTACAGGTCATTGGCGCCGTCGATTTTCGCCGACTCTTCGATGCTGGCGGGAAGTTCCTCAAAAAAATTCTTCAAAAGGATGAGGTAAAACGTATTGACCGCACCCGGCAGGATCATCACCCATATTTTGTCTATCAGATGCAGATTCTTGATCATCATATAGTAGGGAATCAATCCGCCGCCGAAGAACATGGGAATGAGGATCAGGGTGAACATTATTTTCTGGCCCGGTATAAATTTTTTGGACAAGGCATAGGAGGCCGCAGTGGACAAAAGCATGCTCAGAACGGTGCCCACAACCGTTATGAACACCGACACAAGGAAGGCATTAAAGAACATCTTCTCATCGAATATCAGCTTGTATGCCTCCAGGTTTAAAGAAGTAGGAAATATGTATATCAGTTGTTTTTGTACCGCACCGTAGTCTGCAAAGGAAATAAGAACGACATAGTACAGCGGGAATATGGTTATAAACGCAAGCACGATCAATAAAAAGTGGTTGAATCTGTCAAAACCGTTTAAATTTTTCCTGACAGCCTTTCCATGTGAATTATTCAATGTGATCTCCCTGTCCTCTCATTAATATATACCCTTGCCGGTAGCTTTCCTGACAATAATGTTTCCGGCATACAGCATGATAAAGTTGATGACCGACTTAAACAACCCTATCGCTGTCGACGATGCAAAATCAAGTCCGGTCACAAAAGTACGCCGGTATATGTATGTGTCGATAATGTCCACCTTATCATAGACGGCGGCATTATACATGTTAAATATCTGATCGAAACCTGCATTCATAATATTGGACAATGCCAGGACAAGCATGACGCCAATGACGGACACGATGGCAGGCCAGGTAATATACCGTGTAAGCTGGAACCGTTTTGCCCCGTCAACAATTGCAGCTTCATACAGCTCAGAATTTATGCCTGATATTGCCGCAAGATAAATTATCGTTCCCCATCCGGCCTCTTTCCATATATCTGTCGCATAGAGCAAGGCCCTGAAGGTTGAAGGCTGGGTAAGGAGATGCACCTTTTGTCCGCCCAGTGCAACGATAATCTCGTTTAAAACGCCGGCATCGCTCAGCAAATTGAAGAATATCCCTGTTACAACAACCCAGGAAAGGAAGTGAGGGAAGGTGAAAACGGTCTGGACGATCCTTCTGAACCGTTTCCCGCGTATTTCATTAATCAGCAGGGCTAAAACGATGGGAACCGGAAATTGGATCACAATTCGCTGAAGGCTGATAACAAGAGTATTGCTGAAGGCCTTGACAAATTCCGAATTGCTCATCAAGTCGTGGAAATGCTTGAAGCCATGCATGGAAGTCCAGGGACTGCCTGTAATCCCTTTTGCAAAATTCAGGTCCTTAAATGCCAGCTGTATGCCATAGATAGGGATATAGGTAAACAAAATATACATGATGAAAGCCGGTAGGAACATGAGATAAAAATATCTGTATTTTAATATTTGTTTCCATAATGATTTAGTGTATCTCAATGAACGGCCTGTCTTTTCTGGAATTGCATCACTGCTCATCCGATAAATGCACCCCTTCTCCGGTATTCCGTATTTTTATGAAAGCGTCTATGTAGATATTTTATAGCAATTCTCACCGAAGGGCTATAGCAAAATAGTATATGTTTTTTTAATACTATCAGAATTATTCAGGATTCGTAAGAAGGGAAAAGGAGGAAATCAAACAATATTCCATAACCACCTGAGAATTTTCCATATGCATGCAAGTAATATTTTCATCTGACCTGGATTGCATTCATACGGACGCGCAATGCGCGCGTCCGTACACAATACGTTTTCTATACAATTTTCACAGCACCGGATCAGGCACCGGTAAAACGAATCCTGCATCACATGATGGACAGATCTCCCTTTGCATTAACTACGGCACAGTCCAGGTATTTTTCCGGCAAATGCAGCGTTGCCCTGCAGCCTTCCGGAATAATGGCGTCGATCCGCAGCTTGCCGTCTTCAATCCCCCAGTTGCACTCAATAAGGCCAAAGGAGCATTCATGGCTGCATTTGACCCATTCCAGCCCTTCTACGGGAGCGGGTTTTAAAATAATATGCCTGAAGCCCGGGTCTTCCGGATCCGGATTGATTCCGGCCAGGCAGCGGTAAAACCAGGCACTGATGTCGCTGAACATGTGATGATTCCTGGAATTGTTTCCACCCCACGTCTCCCAGAGGGTAGTCGCGCCGAGCTCTATCCAGTTCCCCCATCCCGGGAAAGTAGTCTGTGTAGCGATCGCGTATGCAAGATCGGGACGGCCGATATCGTTCAGCACCTGCATTGTATATTTTGTCCCCAGGATTCCGCAATCAATATGCCTGTCGCACCTTTCCACCTCTTTGACCAGATTTCCGGCGATTTTATTTTTTACTTCGCCTTCAACCAGGCCATAGTACAGGGCACAGGAGTAGGAGGTCTGGCAATTGCCGGTTACCTCTCCCGTTTTGGAATTCACAAATTTCGCATTGAATGCCTTGCGTATTTTTTCAGCCAGCTGTTCATACTTCTTCCTGTCACTCTTGTGTCCGAGGATTCCGGCAAAACGTGACAGCGTCAGTGCATCGATATAGTAAAAGGCCGTATCCGTAACCACTGACGGGCATTTGTAATTATCAACTCCTTGAGGCGGGCACCAGTCCCCCAGTCCGAAATCCACAAGGAAATCGCTGGACATGGAGGTCATAAAATCCACATACCTGACGGCGGCATCATATATTTCCGGCAATATGGAAGTATCGCCGTCATACAGGTACATATACCATGGGATAAGGATAAATGCGCTGTCCCAGGCAGGTCCGCTGCCCCAGTTGAAGCCCCAGCCTCCGGTGGGTACGATCCCCGGCAATTGTCCGTTGGGCCGCTGGCAGTCCATAAAATCCCTCATCCATTTTTTATAGGCCTTAAGCGGGTCCAGATTCAGCAGTACCTGCTCCGCCGAGATGAGCGCGTCGCCCGTCCAGCCGTTTTTCTCCCTGTGCGGACAGTCCGTCGGCATGCCGTGGTAATTTCCGAGGGTCGATGCCAGTGCTGCCGATTGAATCCTGTTCAGGAGGTCGTTTGAGCATTGGAAGCTTCCGCGTTTCTTCAGGTCCGTATTGACGATGCAGCCTGTGATGCTGTTTTTATCAGGTGTCCCGGGAAAACCTTCAATCCGGACATACTGAAAACCGTGATACACGAACCTGGGCTCCCAGGTTTCTTCAGCGTCACCTTTCATTATATAGACATCTGTCTGGAATTTATCCTTGTCTGTAAAAACATTGATGTTGGACGGATCAAGATCGCCATTTTCAGCAAGCTTTTCAGCAAACCTGAGGGTAACCTGTGTACCTTCCCTGCCCTTCACTTTGAGCCTTACCCATCCTGAAATATTTTTTCCCAAATCGCACAGCCAGACTCCGGGCTCTATCTCGTTGAAGAAGTACGGCTCAACAGTACCAACGACTCTGCAGGGCTCCATGTCCATATGCTTTAAAACACCGCCCGGTCCCCTGCAAACGACGGGCTTTGCCCAGGCAGTGTCATCAAAGCCGGGCTTGCACCAGTCAGGGATTTCCAGCCGTGCGTCATATATCTCGCCTTCATACAAATTATCGCTTATTATGGGGCCTGTAGCAGTTTTCCATGTATCGTCGCTTGCGATGGCGTCCGAAGTTCCATCATCCATTTCGAATTCGGCCTTTAAAAGCAGCTTGGGATGATGCCGCCAGGGTGACGTATCGTGATTCCATGTCTTCCCGGTATACATATTGTACATACCGTTTCCAAGGATTACGCCCAATACATTCTCTCCGGTTTTCAGCATGGCCGTCACATCATATGTGCAGTATAGAACCGTAGCGTCATACTTCGTAAAAGGCGGATTCAATACTTCATCCCCGACTTTCTTCCCGTTCAGGTACAGCTCAAAATATCCCAGCCCGCAAATCCTGACCTTTGCACTTTTTACTTTTTGCCCTGCTTGGAAGGATTTTCTAAAATAGGGCGCAGGCATATTCCGTGAATCGCCAAAGTCTTTATACGGGTGCGTTATCCATTTTGCCCGCCATTCATTTTCCAGGGTACCCTTCGTTTTACTCATAGAACATAAACCTCCTCTCATCGATTTGAGATTTATTATATACGATTAAAATTTGGATGAAAGGGCATATGGTGTTTTTTTAAAGGGGGATTGTTTCTTTTTCTTTACCTGATTCAGAAGCATTGCTTAAAATCAATTTGAGCTTGCCGTGGTCGCTATACTTCCTCGCAATGACAAACAGAGCAGGTTACATCAACTAGCACAACATATTAAATTATCTATTCAGTCGCATTACTGGTACTTGAGTGCGGAAAGATACTCCGGAAGCTCTGCTTCAAGCACACCCCTGACCTGCCTTATCTTCCATCGGAGGTGGCACGCATCTGTCATATACTCCATGCTTGGTTCCCAGCCCAGCCTTGAATCCGCTTCCACCAGTGGTATTGTTTCTTCAGCATTTTTTATTTCCGCTTTGCCAAGCGCTATCAAGCTGTTAACAAGATCGACAATTTTATTTTTATCCGTCTCGGCAAACAGTTTCATTTTGAGGCTTACCCATTTTTTCACATGGATTGTTGTCCTGATGCAGTTTACGATAAACCTCCCCATGTTAAGGAGATAGAACGCATCTTGCCTTTTAGCTTCGGGAAGCGTTCCGTAAACTTTTTCAAGGCATTCAACTCCATAAACAAAACACTCTTCCATTTTTTGATAGCTTTTCATCTCCACAGGCAGCCTGTATTGAAACAGCGAGCTCCTATATGCGTCTTGATTATCATAATTGACATTACATATCGTGTTTCCACCAAACATTGCATAGGGTACTTCCGGAATCTTAACGCTGCTGCGGAAGACCAGCGGGTAAGACGGACCTATCCTGGATGGCCCGTACTGATCTTCATTCGACGGCAGGCAATATCTTATGCCTTCGCTCCATTTCTGCCACGCCTCTAAAACCATTTCCACATTTGTCTCGCCATAATCCCTTGCGGCAATCCTTCTGCAAATCTCCTCGCCGGAAGGTGAAGGCGACCAATAGGACCACTTGGCAATTTCACTTATAAAAGAAGGCCACCAGCCATAATGATGGGACTCCATCAAGCCGCTTAGGCCCCATTTTTCATGTGCCGAGTGCAGTGCCTCATGGCGTCTTATCCATTGGTAGGGCATAGGCTGATATGGAATTACTCCGATATCCCACGTGAGGCCTCCCGTATTGCTCATGGTATAAAGCCTGATACCTCTTTCATGCGCCATTTCCGCTTCACTGATAAAATATTCTCCCGGCCCTTCAAAGCTGAGCGTATAATCGACACAGGTACTCGTAATATTTTCCGTACGGGTCTTTTCAAACATTTCAAAGGTGACCAGCAGCGATATATCTGTGGGAATTTTTTTCAGCAGCTCAAGTCTGGACTCCCTGTCCGCATAACCCCAGTTATACGTCCAAAAAACGATATCGGCATCCGGCTTATACCTTCTCGTAACCTTCTTGATCATCCCAAGCCATTGGGGATAATCATTGCACGGCCACCATCCCGGGCTGGGCTTTCCCGTCGGTAAGCCGTCTTCCGTGTTCTCATAATAGAATTTTCCCGAGGTCCTCGGGTCTTTGCTCGGAAATTCCACTGATTCGCCAACCATGACTACACCCTTCAGAGCCGGACACTTCCTGAAAAGCTTCCCGTAAGTATTGTCGTAGTATTGTTCTGCACCGGGATCATCGGGATGCATGGCGCTTTTCAAGTAACTGTATGCATATACGTCAAGGCCATACCCTTCAGCCCTGTAAATCAGTTCATTAAAGTCCAGATACCCGTGGGGCGTGATGTCCGTGTCTTTTGCAAATACAAGAATCGAATCCATCCCTGAGTGAGCTATCGCGCTGAGATGGGAATCGGGATACATGTCGAGCCCATAACCGGAATGAACCATTCTGGGTGAAAACACAGGTCTTCTTGTACTATCTTCCTTTTTAACAATTGGCGCCAATTTCAGGTTCATAATATCCTCCAGGTAGTAACACCCCTGGGCGGCGCCTTTTTCTTCAAAACCGCATACCGTTATGCTGTCACTGCCGGAAATAACCCTATAGCTGCGGGGCGTATCCAGATCCTTACCCGCATCCTTCAGGTCCTCCTTTACCGCCAATATCAGCTTGCAGATACCCTGAGAAGCTTCCTTTTCAATACAGCATGACTTTTTAAGACGGACGGATACTCCCATGGATTCAAGGAGATAGTCCTGCAAATCCCTGGCTGCATTAAAAATTACCCGGCCCGCCCTGTCGCTGACAACAATTGTCCAATCGTCCCCTATAAGAACTTCATCCTGCGAAGGGCTCACGCCATAATCTCTCCTGCCATGCTTATGTATCTCCATCAACCGCTTTCTGAACTCATAATTCGTTTCCTTCATTGGCTGCACCTGCTTTCAAATTTAGTTTAGCGCTTATACGGAATGAATCCGATATAAGCTCACGCAGGCTATACCTGCGCGCCCCGCTTTCACGTGGCGTTTGAACAACGTCGGTGGAAGATTGTTTCTCACCACTGACAGCTTTTTCAATCGGAAACCTGCCACCTTGAGGTGGGGGACTGCTGACGTTGTTCAATATCATCGTTTCATCGTCAAATCCTTTGCGCAGACGAATTCCATATCTTCATTTTTCAATATGGAAATAAGCTTTTCCAGTTCATTGATGGCATACTGCCCGCATCCCTGCGTTGCCTATAAAGATGCCCTGTGCCAAATATGCCGTCATACCATTAATCACGCCCTGTCAAGGATTTTACAGTCTCATTATATTGCAGGCCGGATGCGAAAGCAATAAATATGCCGAAAAGGGCTTTGAAATAGATCTAAACGTTTAACTTTTTTATCTGTGGTTTTTAGCCTTTTGCTGTTTTGTATGTTATCATCTATCTATAAGACAGGAGGTGGCCTCGTGGGCTGCTCAGTCTCATTGTAAAAAATCATGGAAAATGGTAGACTATTGATGCAAAGGTCAACTTTGAGAGCAGGGAGGTGGTCTTTTTGAATGAGAAAAAGAAACGGCTTGCCGGCTGGGCAGGCGTAGCCATAACCCTATTGATTTCAGGTTTCTGGGCATACTGGGGAGCTTTCGAGAATTTTCACGAGGGCTGGTACTCAGATTCCCTGTTGGAAAATCTGCTCATGTTTGTGCTTCAATACCTGATTTTTGCTATTGTTTTTATGTTTCTGGCCTTATTTTCCATCCGCTGGAAAAAAGCCGGTCTGATTTTATACATATTGGCGGGAGTAGCATGCATGTGGTTTTTTTCCGGGGCTGTTTTCAGTATGTTAGGATTGTTTATCCTCCTCCCGTTTATTATCCTGGCACTGCTGTATTTTTTCGGTGAACCCACGCCAAAAAAATGGGCCTGTCGTTTGGTCGTCGCCGTTCCGCTGACAATCATACTGGTTATCTCAATACACCAGGGCATTAAGGTATCCCACCGGCAGAATGATGGAGATTTCGGCATGCGTATCGTGGAAGGAAACGGCATAACTCTTGCCTGGGCGCCCAGAGGACCGGGATGGCCTGATACCGGGACATCCTGGGAAGAAGCGCAGCGCATATGCGGCTATTTGTCCGAAGATGGCACCATCCTGATGAACGAAGCACAAAATATATGGCGATTGCCCACTGCGGAGGAAGCCGTGCGTTCCATGATGCTCCACGGGAAAAATTCCGGTGGCGTCTGGAACCGGGAAAAAGCATCCGCAGTTTATAGAACGGCGCCAGACAAGGAAACCCCTTTATGGGATGTCCACTCAAAAGTGATCTATTATTGGACGTCGGAAACATCAAAGAAGGATGACCGTCAGGCTTACATGATTGTTTACAACGGCGGCGTGTTTGACAGAAACAAAACCGGCGCCCAGGATTATATAAGCTTCCGGGCTGTTAAAGAAGTAGTCGGTACCTATGACTGAGCCTCAATGGGCTTTACTCGTTTCACTGTAAATCAAAAAGCAGATGGCCTGCTAAACCTTTATCGGATCCGGGCCATCTGCTCCGGGTCATTGACCTGGATGATCGTATATCGCTTTTTTATTCTGTGATTTATCTTTCTTGCCAATCTTTGAACATTATGGCAATAAAAATTATTACTTTACTCTCCACATTCATCGGCATGCCGGTGCTCATGGCAAACAGTACCCGTTGATTTCAGTTTACCATGCAAATAATTGTCTACAGCTGTTTCAGCTTCTCCTGATGCTCCAGTGATAACTTCAATGCCTTTTTCATTGAAAATATCAATTGCACCACCACCCATACCACCGGAAATAATGACATTGACTCCTTTGTCATGCAGGAAGACCGGTAAGAATCCGGGCCTGTGTCCGGGATTCGGGATAAACTCCTTCCCTGTGATCTGATTGTTTTCGGCTTCAAAGATTGCAAAACCCTCACAATGGCCGAAATGCTCCGTTACCGTTTTACCTTCACTTGCGACTGCGATTTTCATAAACAATTCTCTCCTTTCAAATTTTATTCTGGATGACAGCCTTGCTTAATATAGAATAAACATCCGGAACCGCCTTTTCTGCATTGACAGGCCTTAATACCCTGTCCGTCCATGCGTGCATGGTCTCTCCTGTTGCTGACAGCTTATGGTTTGCCACATTTAACACCCGATATGAAAAACACAGGCGAACACGGGAAATTTTTTTTAGTCTTGTAACAACCATGATCTCATCTTCATATCTTACAGGTGTTTTAAATTGACAGTTCATTTCATACAAAGGAAGCAGAATTCCCTTTGCCTCGATGTCTGTGTTGGAAACTCCGGCTTTTTTTAAAAAGTCCGTTCGTCCGGCCTCAAACCATACCGCATAATTCGAATGATGAATGATCCCCATCTGATCCGTTTCCGCATACCTTGCTGTAAATCTGGTTTCTGTCTGCATTACCCGATGTCACCTCCCAGGTAGCTCCGATAAAGCTTGAGCCATATTGACGCAATTGCCTTGCCGGCTGGACTGTGCGGATAGCAGGCAATACTTTGACATTGGTTCACAGCCTTTATGACCGTTTCATCAAACGGTATTTTCCCTATTACCGGAATTGCAAGGTCAGTGCAATAGTCTTCAATGTCTTTTGTATTGTCCGGATTTACATCGAACTTGTTGATGCAGACCACACAGCTTATGCCAAAATGCCTTGCAGTATCAATAATCCGCTTCATGTCGTGCATGCCTGATATTGTCGGCTCTGCTACAATGAGTACCATGTCCGCGCCGCTGATCGATGCGATGACCGGACAACCAATTCCCGGAGACCCGTCTATGATGGCCAATTCCGCATTTGTTGCTTCCCTGGCAAGCTGCTTTTTTACAGCCGTTACCAGCTTGCCTGAAGCGCCGCTGCCCATCTTGAGCTGTGCGGTGGAAAACACCTTATCCCCATGCTTATACAGCATCAGGCTGCCCGAGGAATAGTCGGACATGGTCATTGCCTGCACGGGGCAAATCTCAACACAAACGCCGCACCCTTCGCATTCATAAATACCGACAGCACCATCCTGAATGGCACCGAAACAGCATGCTTCCTCACAGCAGCCGCAACGGATGCATTTTGAATCGTCGATCACCGCTTTTCCGAGCCCATAATGCTCTGTTCTCACCGGGTCATCCATTTGTGAAACGACCAGGTGAAGATTGGGTGCATCTACGTCACAGTCTGCAAAGGCATGGCTTTTGCTCAGCTCGATAAATGCTCCCGATACCGTGGTTTTGCCTGTCCCGCCTTTTCCGCTGAGTATGAGAAGCTGCTTCACAATACCGCCTCCTTTTCAAGGGTTTTCAGCAGTTTCCGAAACAGCTCCCGATACCGCCTGTTTTCACGCACTGCTACAAGCCCTTTGGAGTTGAGCCTGCCCAATTCCTCGTCAAAGGTAATTTGAGCAAGAACCTCGATTTTTTTATCCATACAAAATTGCTGAGCTGGATTTTTTCCGGGCAGGCATTTATTCAGCACCACTCCGAAGGGTTTATTGAACAGCCTCACAAGCTCATAAACCATGGAAAGGTTATGCACGCCAAAAAGTGTCGGTTCTGCAACAAGAACACAAAAATCTGCCTTACGGATGCTTTCCATCACCACGCAGGCACTTCCGGGAGGACAGTCAACCACGACCGTGCCTTGCCCGGACAGCTTTTCCATCAGTTCTTTAATGATTGGCACGCCGGAAACCTCGCCTGTGTTCAGACATCCTGTGAGAACCGTTACACCTCCCGATATGCCTTCTTCAATTGTGCCGATTACCCTTTCCTTTTCAGTGAGTGCTTTTGCGGGACAAAAGCGGATGCAGCCGCCGCACGAATGACACACCTCATAGAAAGTCATCAGTTTATCTTTAATTAAAGCCTGCGCATTGTATCTGCAAAAATCCACGCATTTCCGGCATGCTGTGCATTTGTCCGCATCTACCTGCGGCACTGTTATCAAAACAGGAAACCTGCCGGTTATTTCAGGCTTTAGAAACAGATGTCCGTTGGGTTCCTCCACGTCGCAATCTACATATGCCGCCTTGTCAGCGGCGCAGGCAAGGTTAACCGACACAAAAGTTTTACCCGTCCCGCCTTTCCCGCTGAGTACGGCGATTCTCACGAATTTCCACCCCCGTGCCTGTGAAAGCCGGGATGAATTTCCGTCAGCAGAGAAAGCTTGCCGTCTTTGAATTTTGCGATGTTATCTGCCACAGAGCCATCCTGCGCCTTATACATTTTAATACCGGCGGCATTCAGAACCTGTGCGGCATTCTCACCGCAGCGGTACGTGATCAGAGCTGCAGCTCCGCTGTCCACCAGCGTTTGAGCCGCCTTGATTCCGGCTCCGCCCTGGCTTGCGGCAGCCCCGTTATCTAAAAATTCATGGGTTCCGCTTTCTATGTCAAACAATACAAAAAGCGGTGTCCGCCCAAAGGAAGGGCAGACAGGTGCCTCCAGGAACTTGCTTTCTACCGGTGCAACTACTTTCATTTTACATTCCTCCCTTTCAGTTTTGCTTATCAACTCTTCCATAAGCCGGGCTGCACATCCGACCAACTCGGCGCAAGGACGTTTTTTATAATACTCGTCCGTCCGCAGTTCCGGAACCGGGGTGTCGGGTCCGGCCTCCAGCCCTAAAAGCTCCCTGCATATAATTGAATGGTTCTCCGCTCTAAACCGCCCGGCCAGCTCCTGTATCCGTTTGTAATGCGCTGCTTTAGCTTTGCTGTCATTTGGGTCGGCGTATCCGTATTTCATTCCTGCGATTGCAAACATCCCGCTGACAGCGCCGCAAACCTCACGAAGCCTTCCCATTCCACCGCCAAAAGAGGAAGATAGTTTTAACGCTGTTTCAAAATCAATACCCATATCCTCGCAAAAAGCCGCAAATACTGCCTGCGCACAGTTATAGCCTTGCCTGAACAGCTCCATTGCCTGCTCTGATTTTCTACTCAAAGAATCACTCCATTTTTACAAACATCGTTTCGATTTTTTCAGCCGCACCCGTTAAATAATTGTTGCTGAACCGCTCAAATTCACCCTTGTCGGCAAGCTGCGCCATGTCCGGATCAACCGGGACTCTGCCGAGAATATCAAGCCCCAGGTCTTTTGCGGTTTCTATCAGATTGCTTTCACCAAACAGCTTGATTTCCTTGCCGCAGTCCGGACATTTCACATAGCTCATGTTTTCTACAACCCCCAAAACAGGGATGCCCATCTGACGCGCCATGTTGTATGCCTTTTTAACAATCATGGATACAAGCTCCTGCGGTGAAGTCACAATAACAATACCGTCCAACGGAATCGACTGGAAGACGGTTAGCGGCACATCTCCGGTTCCGGGGGGCATATCGATAAACAAAAAGTCCACATCCCCCCAGATGACATCCGTCCAGAACTGCTTGACGGCTCCCGCAAGCATGGGTCCCCTCCAGATCACCGGTGCATCATCCTTCTCTAGCAGCAAATTGATGGACATGACCCGCATATCATTGCGCGTTTTTTCCGGGAAGATTCCCAGTTCGTTGGTTTGCGCTTTTCTTGTAATCCCAAACATTTTAGGGATGGAGGGACCGGTAATATCGGCATCCAGTATACCTGTCCCATATCCCTTCCTATTCATCAGAACAGCCAGCATCGCTGTGACAAGTGATTTCCCTACACCCCCCTTGCCGCTGACTACTCCGATCACCTTCTTGATCGAATTAAGCTCATTCGTTTCTTCAAGAAAGCTTTTGGGATTCTGTTCGCATCCTTCACAGGATTCCTTGCTGCATCCGCTGTCCGAACAGGCTTTCTTTTTTTCTGACATTATTCCTCAACTCCTAAATGTTCTATTTTAATTTTCCTATATAAAGTTTTTGTGATTGTTCTCAAAAATTTTTGCCCATGCCATAAGTATTATTAAATACGATTGATTTGTAAAAAATCAATGTTTCCTTCAAGGTCCGTAAGTTTTGCATCCGCATAAACATATTCAATCCTGCCGGTAAACACGAAAAGCTCCTCGTTTATATATCCAACCATTATGATCTTATGCTCACAACCAATATTGTATTGCAGTTATGAGCATATGTCAATATCTTTAGCGAGAAACACATTAAAAAGCAGAATCAAAACAACTGAAAAATTAAAACTACTATAGGAGGCTTCTCCCATAGTAGTTTTCAGATAAAATATTGTGTGAATATAATTTTTACATCATCGTTATTGAAAATCGCCGGCTTTTGAGATCTATCCGCTTTCTTTTTATTCTTCCATCCTGCCGCGCCGCCAGCAGTGTCCTTTGCAAAATCTTCCTTTACAGTTTTGCCCGCAGTTGATCCTTGTTGAGCCGCAAGAAGGGCACGCGCATTCTCCGTTTTTAATAGATTCCATATTCTCGTAGCTTTCCATCCATTCCTTGCCGCAATCCGGACACCTTACCGGACAGATATTCCGGGTAAAGTTACCCCCTTCGATATGAATAATTTTCCCGTTTACCAGACTGTCGGCAATCTTTTCCCTTGCTGATAAGAGAATACGCTGAAAGGTTGGTCGGGACACCTCCATCTTTTCGGCGCATTCACTTTGCTCGAAGCCTTCCAAATCTTTTAAACGTATGGCTTCAAGTTCTTCAAGCTTCAATATGTTCTCCGGAACCTCTGCAATATCTTTTTCTGATGGAATGAAGTAGGGTATCGTAGGAACATTCTCAATCCTTCTCCATTTCGTTGGTCTTGCCATTTCATCAACTCCGTTTTTAATCTAATTCATAGCATTTATCGGTTATCATTAAAGGGAATTATTTTTATCGCTTCAGATCCGGAAAAAATCTCCGTAATTAATTATATAAACATTATTGGCATATGTCAATAATTATATGGCAAATTGAAGGAGAAGCTCATATTTCATGGGTGGAAGGTTTGACGATCATCGGAGGCTTTCTCCGCTGGTTCGGTTGAAAAAGCTGAAAGCCATTTTGCCTGTACCGTATGTTTTCGCTGAGTTGACCGCCGCCAAACCGATATGACCGTTGTCATCATGTACTGCCGCGTACGGTTTCCACCATGGCAAGAATATTTTCCGGGGGCGTAGTGAAAGAGATGGGACAGCCATTGGCCATGACAAAGCCGCCCCTGCCGCACAGGGATATCTGTCTGCGGGTTTCCCGTTCTACGTCGGCTCTGCTTCCCATTTGCAATGTGTAGACGCTATCCAGGTTTCCGAAAAGGCAGACCTTGCCCTCCAGTTCCTGATAGATTTTACCGATATCCAACTGGAAGCTTTTTTTGCTTTCTTCTACCATCAGGCCTTTGGCTCCCAGTTCCTTGATATCCCCCAGCAGCGAATTGATGTCTCCGAGGAAATAGGTCACCGGGATCATTCCCATTTTATCCAGGGCTGTGTAAAAGCTTTTCTGCGGTCCAAAAATGAGACTTCTATACGTCTGCGGCGACATAATATCTGCCGAGCAGTATGTCTCCGAGCCTATATAGCCATCCCCTCCCATTTCCTTCAATGCTTCCATGCGGGGCAGCATGGCCTCATAGCTTCTGTGAATCAGATATTCCATTTTGTCCGGTTTTTCCAGCAAGGATACCAGACCGTTTTCAAAGCCTACACACCCATGGGGGTCCAGCATCCAGCTGATAGGGTTGCCTTCATTCAGCATTACCAGGCATTCATCCCCGTATTTCTCCGAGAGGATGCGGATGTGGTCAAAGATCCCGCTCTTGATAATGTCCTCTCTGCTCCCATAGTTGGACTCGATATATTCGTCAATGACGGAATAGGACTCCAGGCTGTAAACCGCATCGAATATCCTCTTTTTCTCTTCTTTTACAGACAGGCTCTCTTTAATTTTTGGCGCACCGGTCGTCAGATGAAGCATATCGGGCTTAAAGGCTTCATAAAAGCGGCTGTCTACTTCAGCCAGTTCCCGGCCGCTCATGCTCCATGCTTCCGCTTCCCCGCCATAGCCGTTGACAAGGCCGGAAAATTCGAATTTGTATAACCCCCACCAATGAGGTGTCACGGGAATTTGATCCGTCGCCTCGCAATTCAGTGTTTTCAGCATGTTTTCTTTACAATTCATCGCCGTTACCTTCCTTTGGTCAAAAAAGTCAACCCGTTGTGCCCAGTGGCACACCTGCGTCGAAAAAGTGCAGGGGCGCATTGCGCGTCCGCAAAAACAATTTACGCCAAACAGCTGCCGGATGGCCAATAGCCGCCCCTACATTAAGTTTTTTCCGTACCAATGACAATGCATCCGAGTCCAGCGTGATTCAACCGTCACAACAGGTAAAATTATCGCTGCAATCCATTACATCCTGCCTTAAAGGGCTTTGAAGCGTATATGGACGATCTCGGAGCTTTCCTCGGGTAAATCCCCGAAAACCAGCCCATTCCTTTCCAGATCTCTGCCAAAAGCCACTACAGTCTCTCCGCCATCCAGATAGGACACTTCATAAAGCGCATCTCCAACCAGTCCTCTCGGGTATACCTTTTGTTCCTCCACCGCTTTTTCAAGTCTGAAGGCAAAGACTACCGTCTCTCCCCGGGTATTGTTAAACTGGAATACCGGAAAACGCTCGCCCTTTCCTCCCATTAACGGCTGCGGTGTAAGCCGGTGTGCGTCGCCGTTGAGAATATACTCCTTGTAGATTCCCGCATAAAATTCACACAGCTCCCCAAGCCTCTTTTTACACCACTCCGGCATCTCGGGCAGCCTGTATGAGAACCCGGGAATCCCCATAAGGACGGAACGTATATAATAATCAAACTTATACTTTTCCAGTTCTTCATGGATCGGGTTTGCAATTCCCAGGTTGTGGTCCTGAAGCACTTCCGACCAGCTGAAGTGAAGGCATGCGCTCTGATGAAGATATGAAAGCGCCCCCCAGAAGCACTGAAGGTGGAATTCCGTATAGTCGGGATCACTCAGATGGCCCCAGTGGGTGTGCGACAACATTTCGATGTCATTTCGCAAGCCCCCCGACGAGCAGTTTTCGATGACTGCCTCAGGATATTTTTTATGAATCTCCTCCAGCAGACGGTAGTATCCGGCGTAGTGAGCATGCAAACCGTCTTCCTCGCCATGGCCGTGGCTTGTGACATTGCAACCGGGGGCCGGGTCAAGATTGAAATCCAGCTTTATCCATTTGGCGCCGTATTCGCCCAGGATCTTATCCACTACCGACATGGCCCAGGCTCTGCCCTCTTCGCTGCCGAAGCAGACATACCCCAGAGATTTTCCGTCCCGTTTGGCAATGATATGCCCATGGGTCTCATTCAGCTTTGCATCCTTACCCACCGCCTCGATTTCACACCAGATGCCCGGACGAATGCCCAGCTTTCCGGCATTGCCGCAGAGGGCCGCCATCCCGGAAGGGAAGTCCTTTTTGTTGACGATATTCCAATCGCCGCGCTTTTCATACCAGCCCTGTCCGTCTTCGTTGCCTCCGAACCAGCCGGCGTCCATTACGGCATAACGGCAGCCAAGCTCTTTGGCAATCCTTGCATTCTGCAGGTAAATGTCTTCCGTAATGTACTTGTCTTCGTAGGGCCACCATTCATTATACTCAAGGGGAATATCCGCAGTTCCGCCGTCATTCAGCAAGCTCAGCCTCTTTCGGAAATAGCGCCGCATTTCCAGCGAGGCTTCCTCGATGGTTGTTCCTTTCGCCATGTAGATGGATGCAGAGGTAAAATGCGCCCCTGGCAGCACATCCGTATAGAACTTTTCCGCAGAAAGTCCCATGGTAAAACTGAAGCCGCCCTGCTCCGGCGTCACTGTACAATTCCAGCACCCGGACCATGCCAGAGCTGCCGAATAACAACCGCCGGGAGTTATCAAACCTGCCCACGGGCTGAACCCCTTACTGGAACGTCCGGAAACCGAACCAAAAGAGAATTCCTTATCTATTTTCTGTTCATGGGGATAAAACTCCGAGCCCCAGTCCGAAGTAAAATATTGGAGATTCAAGTCCTCTCCCGCTATCGTGATACCTGCATCGAACTGATAAAGCCTGACGGGCTCGCTTGTGTCATTATAAAAGACTGCTGTGTATTTGGTCACCGCAAGCTCCGTGTCCCGGAGGGCGGTAAGCTCTACGCGGAGATTTGCGCGATAATCCAGAAACCGCATATACTGATCCTTTGCGGTGCAGCTGCCAATCTTTTCAGTCGTATGCGCAGCCAATTGATGCAGGTAATCCTTCTCTCCGTATCGTATCCTATAAACCGGCTTCACATCCATCTTCCTTTCATCATAATATTGGGGTCAAAACACACGAACGCACATGCGCCAGAGAACCCTCCCCTGTCGCATCATGCCACACAGCGGCACATCTGAGAGAGCAGGGGCACGCATAGCGCATCTGCGCTCCCGCGCAAGTCAAGAAGCGTCCCAAACCCGCTATCACAGGAAGACGGCCATTGGCCGCCCCTTCATTGAATACCGGACGGTCAATGGCCCCCTGCTACTTCCATGCCAATGCCATATTCAGCAGTGGCATTTTAACGCCTCTAGATAAATCCTCAACTAGTACAACAGGCTACGAAGCATTATTGGGTTACAGTAAAATTGTCAATGTATGCTTGTCGCTCAGCGACGATTTCATCGATGCCCATGTTTTTGCAGGTCTGTCCCCATTCGGTAACAACCTTTTCCACTTCAGCTTCGGATTTGGCCGCCAGGACCTTTGCCCAGAACTCCAGCCTTGCATCCTTGATGGCGGTGAATTTCTGCGATTCCACCTCGCCGGGAACAAAATAGTAATCCTTGGGAGGCTCCATATCCGCTTTGTAGTGGTCGCGGACCTCTTTACGGTTTTCCCAGCCCAGTTTGTTATCCTCCCTCAGCAGGCTCGGAGGAGCTGTTTGCTTATCTTTTATTACAGGTACGTTGAACACCAACTGGGAATAATACTGAACACCATAGGCGGCCGATTTATTCCAGTCCAGGTTATTGGTCTTGTCTTTAAAATCCTGCGTGTACTCATATTTTCCGTCGGCATTCCATTCGAAGGTTACGCCTTCAATGCCCGCCTGCACAAGAAGCTGGCCTTCCTCTGTTGCCATATAATCCATCACTGCCAGGAAATGATGGAGAGTCTCCTCATCAATTTTATCCTTGTTGAAGATCACCGACGACCAGCTGCCGACCCAGTTGGTCCAATCCCTGTTGCGGCTGGCGGCGATTTCTTCGGAATTGTACAATTCGGGCGGTGCTACATACATCAGTTCAGGTACGATCTGTTTAGCATTGTCGCTGTAAGTGTTCATGTCCCACCACGCGGCCGATATTGCCGAAGCCATCCCTGAAGAAGCCTTTTCCTGCACCTGCGCCTGCTTTATGGTAAGGACTTCCCTGTCAAAAAGGCCTTCCGCGGCAAGGCTGTATACATACTTGGCAGCCTGCATAAGCTCGGGGCTGTCGGTGTATAAATAATTTTTCACTTTATAATTGTCCTTGTAATCAAAGGGAAGGGTATAGCTTTCATGGTCGCCGATGAGCGGGAAGAAAGCTTCATAAAGATGCTCCAGCCCCGAAAGGTTTTCACCCAGGACAAAGCCGTTGACCGGTTGGCCGTTTACTTTGATTTCCGCCTTGCAGCGACGGAGATATTCCTTAAACTCTTCGGGCGTACCGGGATAGTCCATCCCCAGCTTTTCCAGGAAATCCTTCCGTACATAGGTGCCGTGAGGAGGCTCATTCAGCACTTCATTGCCGCGCCCGGTCTGGGTGGGTATGAAGTAGTTCTTGTTATCCTTGGTTTTAAAAAGGTTCAGTTCAGGGTACACCAGCTTATACAGGTTGTCATAATCCTTGATGATCTGGGAAATGTCCCAGATTTTCCCGCTGGTCCCGAGTTTTTCGTAAATCGTGCGGGTATAGGCATCGTTTCCGCCGAAGAAAACATCGGGGACTTCATTGGATGCTACCATCAGGTTAAGCTTTTGGTTATAATCATCCCCTGTAGGCACTGTCATGGGGATATACTCCATGTTGAGATTGGTACGCTTCTCAATTTCGGGAGTTATCACATCCTTGTCCTTTTCCATGCCTGTCCATCCCTGCTCAAACCAGGTCACCTTGGCAGCATGGTGCTTAGAAAACTCAGCCCATTGCGAAGCCAATGCAGGCGCATTGTCCGAACCGGCGGCCGTTGTGCCCGAAGACGAAGGCCCCTCTTTGCTTTCGCCGCCGCATGCCGCCAGCAGGCCGACGGTCAGTACCATAACGGTCAGTACGGCAAGAAAACGCATAAACTTTTTGTTCATTAACATTCTCATCCTTCCTTTTTTATATTTTCTTTTACTTTATAAAAAACCATGCATACGCATCAGCCTTTTATCGATCCGATCATGATCCCCTTGATGAAATATTTCTGGGCAAAGGGATAAATCATGAAGATGGGGACGACGGTAATAACCAGCATCGCCATTTTGAGCGACTCGGGGGTGATACTGATCTTCCTTGCCATTGCGCCGCCGGCAGTGGAAAGGTTTTTATCCTTGAAAAAGCTCATCATGTCCGCTCCCTGGAGGATGCTCAAAAGAAGGGTCTGCATGGGCCAGAGCTTTGAATTGCTTACCATGATGGTGCCGTCCATCCAGTCATTCCATTGGGTGATTCCCGCAAGCAGGATTACGGTGGCCAGAGCCGGCTTGACCAGAGGCAGGACGATACGCAAAAAGATAACCCAATAGCTTGCCCCATCCAGATGCGCGCTTTCTTCCAGCGAATCGGGCAGTTCCTTGATGCTGATGCGCAGCAGCATGATGTAAAAGGGCGTCGCCAGCCACGGAATAACATAGACCAGGACATTGTTGGTCAGGTGCAGAGTCTTGCATATCAGGAAATACGGTATGATTCCTCCGCCAAAATACATGGGGATGACAATCATCCAGTTGAACACTTTCCGAAACGGCATATCCGATTTGCTTATGCCATAGGCAAATAAAGCGTTTACCAGCGTTCCCAGGATGGAAACCAGTACCGTACGGAAAACGGAAATGAAAAAGCTCCCTGCAATCCTTTCATCTCCGAAGAGCTTGGTGTAATTCTCCAGCGTGAACTGCCTCGGAAAGAAATAGATTCCGCCCTTCATGGCATCCATACCATCGTTGAAGGATAGGGCGATGACATAGATGAAAGGGTAAATGCAGATAATGGCAAACAATGTCATCACTGCAATATTGAATACCTCGAAAGTTCTTTCCCCCGTACTCATTTTCATGCGATCACCCCCTATACGATGGATTCGTTGATTAATTTCTTGGAAATGAAATTCGTGATGATGAATAAAGCAAGTCCCACCACCGATTTAAACATGCCCAGCGCCGCACTGGTGGAAAGATCGTTGATGGAACCGCTGGTCAACGTGCGAAGCACGGCAGTGTCAAGAATATCCGCTATTTCCCTTACAGCGAGGTTGCCCATTGTCCACATCTGGTCGAAGCCTGCGTTTAAAATTCCGGCGACCTGCATGATAAACAGCAGGGCTATGGTCCCAGTGATGGAAGGCAGCGTGATGTGGACAGCCTGCTTCCATTTTCCTGCGCCATCAATCATGGCAGCTTCATAATTTTCAGCAGGCACCGTTGCCATAGCAGCTATATAAAATATGGTACTATACCCCAACGTTTTCCATATGTCCGTAAAAATGATGATAAGGTAAAAGAGATTTTTTTGCTGCATAAACAGGATGGATTCATCAATGACGCCCAGGTTCATCAGCACCTGGTTGACAACACCGCCGCTGGAAAGAATGCTGTACCATATGCCGGAAACAATGACCCAGGAGACGAAATTCGGTATATAGGTGATAGTCTGAACTACTTTTTTAAAGCGCTTGCGGCGCAGCTCATTGAGCATCAATGCAAAAATGATGGGCATGGGAAATTCGATCAGCAGTTTCAAACCGCTGATAACCAGCGTATTACGCAAGGCGCGGGCAAAGGTAGGTGAACTTAAAACACGCTCATAATTTTCAAATCCGGCCCAGGGACTTCCAAGAAATCCCGACACGGGGTCATATTGCTGAAATACCATGATCAGGCCTCCCATGG
This sequence comes from Bacillota bacterium, assembly GCA_023426125.1. GTDB lineage: Bacteria > Bacillota > Clostridia > Acetivibrionales > DTU013 > MnB-11. Next base: position 22,955 of record JAFABI010000022.1, on the reverse strand, counting down.
GCAAATAGGCAAATAAAAACAGCACCACTGCCCCCGGCACCAGAAACAGATAAAGCAGCCGGTACTTTTTCATTAATTGTCTTTTTTCCACGGAAAGCAACATTTTTTTCATCAGGCCACGCTTCCTTTCTTTCCTATAAAAACAGAAAAGCAGGTGTAACTTCCTGTATAAACTATACCATGGTTTGCTCCGGTTGTAACTGGACAATAGGACGAAGCATGTGGATAATCTCCACATTTTCTATAAATGCCGGGATATCACAGCTCTTCCCTGAATTGAGAAGGGGTTTTCCCGGTCTTTTTCTTGAAGATCCGGTCGAAATAATGCTGGTCTTCATATCCCACGGAAAGGGCAATGGATTTTATACTCTGGTTGGTTTTGGTCATAAGCTCCACGGCTTTTTTTATCCTTAAGGAAGTCAGGTAGTCGGTGAAGCCGCAGCCCAGCTTGTTCTTGACCAGGGTGGAGATATATTTCGGGCTGAAGTTGAACCTTTCAGCCAGAGAGTCCAGTGTCAGGGGGGATGCAAAGTGCTTTTCGATGTACTGTATCATCTGCTCGCTTTCAGGAAGCAATTCCACGTATTTACCCTCCATCTGCAATGCGCACTGCTTTAAAGCTTCTTCAAGCTCCTCGCTTTTCACCGGTTTGAGGATGTAATTATCGACTCCGTTTTTCATGGCTTGTCGCGCATAATCAAACTCACTGTATCCGCTTATGACGATAAACTGGGTAACACGGTCGATTTTCCGCACTTCTTCAATAAATTCCAGTCCGTTCATCCCCGGCATCTTAATATCGGTAATCACCACATCGGGCAAAAGCCTTCTGTAGGCTTCCAGGGCATCCTCGCCGTTTTCCGCTTCCCCGACAACGGCGGTTTTGATGCGGATTTCCTGCAGCGTGTACCGGATGCTGCTGCGAACCAGAGGTTCATCATCGACGATCAATACGGTCAGCATTATCTCATTGCCTCCTCTTTACAGATACTACAACAGCGAAAACCTCATTATTTTGTCGGCATTCATTCGCCTTGGAAAAATAATCGCGAACGCATTAACGCGTTATTTTTCCAAGGATAAATTCGTGGTTTCCGCTGTAGTATACTTTGCAATTTTAATCCGGATTTCCGTGTATTCTCCAAAAGCACTCAGGATCGTAAGTCCATATCCTTCTCCATATTGCAGGTAAAGCCTCTCCTGGATGTTTTTCAGGCCGATGCCGAAATCATCGGCGGTGATTGCATTTTCCCTGTCATAAATATATTCCTTCAGCAGTTCGAGCCTTTCCGCAGGGATTCCCGCGCCGTTGTCGCGGATCACAAAAAGGATGTCCCCGCCGTCAAATCCGCCGCGGATATCCAGACTGAACCCTCCCTTCAGCATTTCCATGCTGTGGCTGATGGAATTTTCCACGATGGGTTGGAGAATAAAGCGCAGCGTCCAATAGGAAAGGATTTTGTCGTCAATGTCATAGGTTACTTCCATCCGGTTTCCGAACCGCACCCGCTGGATATCCAGGTAATTCCGTATGTGCTGCACTTCGTTCCGTATCTCGGTCATCGGATTTCTGCTCCGGCTCATATTGTAATGAAACATGTCGCTGAGCTTTTCGATCATGGTAATGACACCGTGGGTGTCGTTCTGTTGCGCCAGCGCTTTCACCGATTGGAACGTGTTAAAAAGAAAATGCGGGTTTATCTGCTTTTGCAGTGCATCCATCTCGGCTCTTTTCCTCAGCACCTGATTTTGCCTGACCGAGGCGATCATGGAGTTAAAGGAATGGATCAGGTCACCCATCTCATCCTCCAGCTTCAGGTCGATCTGCCCGGCAAACTCCTTTTTCTCCACCTCATGGATAAACTTTATAAGACGCTTGACCGGCTTTATATACGCCTTTGCGCTGAAACGAGCTATCACGATCAAAAGGAACAGGATCACGGCGGCAACAATCAATACCAGGATCTGATAGCTCAAGATATGGGTTTTTGCATATTCCTTATCGGCAAAGGCGATAAAATCCCAACCTGATTTTTGTGATTTCCACGGAAAATAATAATAATCCCTGTTGCTCCCCAGGACATAGCTGCCGCTTCCCTTGGACCTGTCGATGATTTCCTCAAGAGAAAAGTCGCTTTCAAAAATTGTGGAATCCGAATTGTAGGCCACTTTTCCGTCTTCCGTTAAAACCAGCATGAATCCGTTTTTTTCGAAGTTGGTGCCTTTCAGCAGTTCATTGAGCACGGTCTTGTCGATGGTAGCAATGATGTACCCCTGCGTGTTCCAATTGTATATGTTCCGTATCTTCAGAGCGTATGCAAATTGCTGCCTGGAAGGAGAAGCCGGCGAGACGAAATCCGACAGGATGAAGTTCCCCCTTACGCTTTCCTCCAGTTGTTTATACCAGCCTGCTCCGGTTACTCCCTTTTGATTGTAATCGCTGGTCACATCCGCCGGGTTTGACGACATGATGTAGCTCTTGTTCTTTACCACCACATAAATATTAATCCAGTCATAGAATTCATGAATGCTTTTCAAATAGGCATAGGCATCCCGGTAGACAACATAGGACTCGTATCCGGTGGAGTTGCCTTCGATCAGGGACTGTATGCTGTCCTGCCGGCTGGCGGTCATTACCGTGTTTTCAAGGATCTCCATGTACTGGTCAAACACATTGACCGTTTGCTTCGCCTGGTTGTCAAGAAGGTTCCTGGTATCCTGGTAAAGAAGGTTCCCGGATATGCCGGTAACGATATTTACAAGGGAAATTGTCAGAAATAGCCCGATCCCGCAAATCATGGCAAAAAGCTTGTTTACCATTCCACGCGGATAAAACTTGCGTATGAACATGCGGATGCGCCGAAGTATTCCCATATAATCCCTACCTTGTTTGCAAAAGATTCCGGCATAATATCTTAATCGACAGCTAAAAAATATTAACGAGACTCACAAAAAATTCATGTACAAAATAATAATAAAACTGTTTGGTTCGAAAATCAATCCATCCGTTAAAATTTAATCTTGTCTTGCCTTAAAAGCACACTTTTTAATCGGTTTTTTACCTCCAAGAAATCATGAAACCAAAATAGCCTTTAAAAGATGTGTCAAAACACATATTTCACAAGGCAATTCCTAGCGAATATATGAATCTAAAAAAGCTGACAAGTAATTTTATTTGACAGTTCATAACGTTTACTATAATATGATTTTAAATAGCGCAATATATTTGAGGGATTGGATAAATGATTGAACGTTTTTTATCAAATAATAGTTTGCTAAAATTCTTAGTTTTAGCTATGAAATCACTATTTATAGTGTTATCCAATATTTTTGGACAATCTATAGATTCTATTTTAAATAAGAAAACTATGTTTGTTGTCAAATTATTTCCAGTTAGCCTTATGTCAATAATCATTTGTTTTTTAGAAAGTCAGATATCTTACAAATATGTACATTATCTTACTATTTTTTTTCTTGAAATAGTATTTTTCTTTACTGGATTATTCATTATCCTTTACCATGTTTTTAAAGAACCAGAAAACTCTCTCAAAATAGTTCCAGCTATATGAAGCATTTTCAATAATAATTAATTCTATTTGCTGCTGCTTGGTGCTATGCGTTTTAGCTTCATCATGCTGAAATACAGTTTTCATGAAAACTGTATAAGATAAATTAATTCTCTGAAGAAATTTGAGGAGGTTATATGTGTATGCATTTTGGATGAAATCAAGACACTACACAGCTTGAGAAGACCTGTGTTCATTGGGATTTTGCTGAATACATTAAATGTTTGAGGGAGATAAAATGGATAAAAATAATATTAAAATGAGTTTGCTTTCTATTAAGCTTGGATTTTGGTCATCGTTTCTATTTACAATTATGGGTATCGGGTATGGATTAGGAATGGGAATCTTTTTTGCGAAATATTCGATACCAATGTGGACGAATATTGAAAGTTATGCAGATTTCATGAAATCAAAGCCTCAGTTGTTTTTTAGCTTGTGTCAAATAACTGCTTTTTTATCGGGGCTGATCTTTATTGTTTTATTAAATAGTATCCATGAATATGCTCAAGATGAAAAAAAGGTGTTAACAAGAATAGGGATGTGCTTTGGGACAATTTTTATAGTTCTTGCGAGCATTACATATTTTGTACAATTCACTGTAGTTCCCCAAAATATCTCTAATGGTAGCTTAGGAGGATTAGAGCAATTTGTTGAATTGAACACAAAATCATTTATAGCTGCTATAGTAATTTTAGGCTGGGGATTATTTTTAGGATTAACATCATTCTTTATAGCACCAGTATTTTCGAATGGGAAGCTGGAGATATACATAAAATGGCTGTTTATATTTAACGGAGTATTCTGTATCATGAATACAATTGGATATATGTTGCAAAACGTAGAGCTATCCCTGATTTCGACTGCATTTTACGGACTTGCTCTTACATTGGCAGGTATATTACTTTGTATATTGTTTAGAAAACTAAAGCATTCAAAGTGCTGACAACGCCTCCGCCCTTGGAACGTATGTCCCTGTTTCTGTTCCTTGGAGGAGGCCGGGGGCGCGGGGGCTAGCCCCCGAAAGCTCTGGACAGTATCAACATAGCGGAGCCGGGATTACCTTATCTCCTGTCGGGATCATTGACTTATATATTCTAGGTCAGGTCGTAACGCTTAAGCGTTAGAATCCTCGAGTTTTCGATATGGGTTTCGATCATCTCCACGGCTTTTCCTTCGTCTTTTGCCTCGATGCTGCTTATGAGGGTCACGTGCTCTTCGGCGGAATCGCGCAAGCGTTCATTAATTTTCGTCCCTATATAGCGATAGATGATAAGCTGCTTTTGCAACATAAGGAAAAACTGCTCAATTCTGCCGTTGTTCATGCTCTTGACCAGGTAATTGTGGAATGCGAAATCGGCTTTGACCGATAATTCAACATCCTTCTTTTCAATCATTTCAATATAGTCTTTCGCTATGTTTTTCAATTCCATTATTTTCTTAGCGTCAATGGTCTTGATTAAAGTCCCCACTGCCTGTTTTTCGATCAACAGCCTTGCGTCGAATATCTCATTCAGATCTTCTGCCTTGTATTGCGGTATGCAATACTTTCCTCCCCGGATGGCGGTGATCAGCCCTTCCTGCTCCAGCCTCTTCAAAGCATGGGTAATCGGCGTCCTGCTGATCCCCAGTTCATTTGAAATATCATTGGGTATAATTTTAAACCCCGCTTTATACCTTGCATTCAATATCATATTCTGTATTGCTTCATATGCCTGCTCATCCAGATTCTGCTTTATTAACATAAATAAATCCATCCTTAAATATTCTATTTTCCATTATGCAATCCTGGCCTTCGTTTGTCAATCAAATTAATTTAAAATTTCTTATTAAATATGGAAAGCTGCGCTCATCCTTTCACTGCGCCGGAAGTAAGGCCTTTGACTATATACCTCTGGAATATAAAATAAAACAGGATCGGAATTACGCAAAACAGGGCTGTTTGTGAAAAAGTAACAGACCAGTCGCTCCCGACTCTTGACGTATTTGAGGCAATGCCGGAGGTACCCAGCCACAGGTTTGCATTGGATATAAGTGTCGATGCGAACATATACTCATTATAGATATCGAAAAAAGTAATTAGTACAACAGAGATAAGGACAGGCGTAGACAGGGGAATAATTACACTGCAAAACGTCCTTAACTTGGAACATCCGTCAATATATGCAGCTTCATCCAGTTCCATGGGTATGTTGTCAAAAAATCCTTTCAATATCCATATGGAAAAACCCAGTGACAAGCCTATATTCACGATTGTCAGTCCCGAATAGCTGTTCGTCATCTTAAGGGAATTCAGCATGATATAGACCGGAGCAACAATCAAGGCAGGTGCTATCATTTGTGAACTGACCGTTGCAAAGAGCATTACACGGTTGAACTTGAATCTGAACCGGGAAATGCCGAAGGCAGCAAGAGAGGCTATGATGATATTCAGCACAACGCTGCCTATGGCAACCATGACTGAATTCCTGATCCATATGAAAATATTGCCGTTTTCAAAGTTCGTCACATAGCCTTCCAGGTTAAAAACCTCCGGTATCAATCTGTACGGGCTTTGGAACAGATCGATCTCATTTTTTAAAGATACATTGATCATCCAATAAATTGGAAATGCAACGACAATGCAAATTAGAACCGACAGAACCATATTTATTATCATTGAAGATCGCTTTATCATAATCCCCTCTTTCCAGCTGCTATGCTGATTTTTTATTTTTGTTCAGATTGTAGAAATAAAAGACAACGATGCACATGGTGGCAAGGAGTAAAACATTTCCAATCGCAGCAGCATAGCTCATTTTATTAAACTGGAATGCATAATTGTAAATCTGTATAACTACGGTTTCCGTTCCCCTGCTGGGTCCGCCCTGGGTCAGCAGCCAGATCATCGTAAACCTTCTCAGGCACCAGATAATCGTTAAAGTAAGCAGTATCATTATAATTTGCTTCAGATAGGGCAAAGTGATGTTGAAAAATTTCTTGAGTCCTGTTGCTCCATCGATATCCGCCGCTTCGTATATTTCTGCCGGTATATCCTGTAATCCGGATAGAATAATCAATGTATGGAGCGGAAACTGCCTCCAGAGCTCTATCCCAATGATTGTAAGCAGTGCAACGAAGGAATTCCCGCCAAGCCAGGATACGGGTTCTTTTATGATATGCAAGGTCTGCAGGAAATGGTTCAAAATTCCGAATTGATAATCCAGTATCCACATAAAGACCATTGCTGCAACAACATCCGGAATAGCATAGGGAAGTACGAAGAATGTTCTGAAAAGAGAACTGGTCTTTTGGTTTGCGCTATTTAAAAGTAAAGCCGTTATAAATCCTATGATAAAAATACCCACCGTATAGATGGCTGTGTATTCCAGCATGATCCGAAATGAATTCCAGAAAAACGGGTCTTTGATCAACCTGGCGTAATTTTCCAATCCGATAAATTTGGCCGGCTCTATAAACCGCGCATTTTGAAAACTAAGCTTGACGTTTTCAACAATAGGGTAAATAAACACAAAGGCGAAAACCAGCAAGGCCGGTAAAATAAATGCTATATATGCAGCCGCACTATTTTTTCTGTAAACAGCTTTTTTAAAAATAAGTATCCCCCCTCCGGATTGGTTCTGTTAATATCCCAGGCGATGCCGCCGGGGTTATGTACAATTCGCAGCATAACCCCGAAAGCATCCGCAGCCGGCTTATTGTTTTACCATGGATTCAAGCTGGGCTTTGCAATCCTTCATTGCTTTTTCTACCGGTTCATTGGCAAGGATCACCTTCAGCAGGTAATCGGCAACCACTCTTCGCAGTTCATCGGATTGGGTTTCATAGCCTTTAACCGACAGAGGTATTCCATAGGCCGCCGTATCCTCGTAAATCTTAAACCAGGGGAATTCTTTTTCAAATTCGGGGGTGATTGCGTTCTTCATGGTTACAGGATAACCGCACTGTCTGATCCACTTACCCTGGAAATCAGCACCCATGTATGCATTCAGTACCTCTATCGAAGCTTTCTTTTGTTCTTCCGTGGCTTTGCTGTTAATGCTGAAATAGGTCAGGTCAATCGGGTTATTCTTGGTTTTGAAGGGACCATAGGCAACGTCAAGGTTTTTGCCGACCTCAGGATTTTCGGATTGCGCCCACGTTACAAAATATCCTCCGTCAAGGCACATAGCGGCCTTTCCGGCAAAGAGCAATTTACGCTGCGTATTGTACACCATGTTCTTTGGAACAGCGCCGGAATCGATCAATGACTTCCAGAACTTGACGCCCTCAATGAATTCAGGGTCTGCGACTCCAAAACCGCCCTGGTCGTTGATGATTTTTCCGCCGAAGCCATGGATGATGATCATGGCTTCCTGCATGATATGCGTCGGGTTATCCGCAGAGTCCGCAGTAATAAATCCGAATTGTTCCGTACCCTTTGTCAGCTTTTTCGCTGCAGCCAGAAGTTCTTCCGGAGTTGTCGGGACTGCGACACCTGCATCCGACAACAGTTTTTTGTTATATATCAGCCCGGAATAGGGGCAGGCTTCAAGGTACAGCGCGTACATCTTCCCGTCGATTTCCGCCTGCTTTTGAGATTCCGGCGACGATACCTCCTGGAGAAGCTTGTTTATATCCATATGGTTGTCCAGCGGTTCAAGGTATCCCATTTCCTTCCACAGCTTCAACTGAACCAGCGTTGCATAGAATATTTGGGGAGCATCGCTGGAACCAAGCAAAACTTTGATTTTGTCGAAATATTCCGAGTAGGACATGGCAACAGGCTCTATGGTGATATTCGGGTGGGCGGCTTCAAAATCTTTCTTGAAGCCTTCATAGAGTTCTTTTCTGCCAGGCTCAAGCCACCATTGGCTTGCAAGCTTTACCGTTACTTTGTTCTGGCTTTGCTGTACCGGGGTGCTGCCTGCATTTGTTTGCCCGGCAGAGGTCTGGTCCTTTGTCTGATTGTTCGTACCACATGCGGTGGTTATCAGGGATAATGTGAAAAACAATGCGAAAAAGATACATAATTTTTTCATTTTAAAACCTCCCTATGATTTAGTGACAAGCAATTGGGCCCGTTTTGCTGTTATTATAGATAAATCCTTCTTGTGAATAAAATGCAATAATAACGGATTTCAGCCTATTCCCGGTTATAAGCCGTATCCTGCCATTACAAATTACATCACCCTCGGACAAATCCCGCCAGAATATTATGTATTTCGTCTAAATCTGCCTCTATACCCTACTTTAATTCCTGTTTACAAACCTGTCAATCCTGTCAAGGCCTTCGGATAATATTTCCTCCGACGCTGCGAAGGAAATCCTGATATATCCTTCGCCGGCATTTCCGAATGCCGACCCCGGTACAAGCAGAACTCCCTGGTCTTCGAACAGCTTCATTGCGAATTCTTCCGATTTGAAGCCTGTCCCCTTGATATTGGCGAAGGCGTAAAAAGCCCCTTTGGGATACCGGCATGAAATACCTTTTATGCGATTCAGGCCGTCAATGATCAGTTTTCTTCTTTCCGCATATTTTTTAATCATTGCTTCCAGCGGTTTTTGATCACCCATATAAGCTTCGATTGCGGCAAACTGGGCGCCTGCGTTGACGCAGGACATGACATTCTCCTGGAGATGCATCATATTGAGATAAAGCTCCTTGCTGCAGGCTGCATAACCCACCCTCCATCCAGTCATTGCATAAGATTTGGACAGGCTGTCAATCACGATGGTACGCTCTTTCATTCCCGGCAGTGACGCAATACAGATAAAATCCGCGTCATCATAAAGAAAATGCTGATAAACATCGTCGGATATTACATAAAGGTCATTTTCCAGGGCAATTTCAGCAATACCCTCCAGTTCCTTTACGCCGGCCACGCCGCCGGTGGGATTCGCCGGAGAATTTAAAAGGATGGCTTTCGTATTTTTGTTTACCGCTTTTTTAATATCCTCATATTTGAATACAAAGCCATTTTCCTCATAGACATTGACAAAATGCGGCGTCCCGCCGCCAAGCACGATTTCGTTTATATAAGGAGAATAGTAAGGGTTGGATAGAATCACCTCATCCCCCTGATCAAGGAGCACTTTCATCGTAAGGAACAATGCTTCCTGCGCGCCGGCGGTAATAATTATTTCAGACGCCGGATCATAGGAAATATCCTGTTCCCTTTTTAATTTTTCCGCAATTGTCTTTCTAAGGGACAGGATGCCCGAATTGTGTGTATAGTGCGTATTCCCGGCAAGAAAGGCTTGATGGGATGCATCGATTATATTGGCAGGGGTTGAAAAATCAGGTTCCCCCAAAACGAGATTCACGGTATTGTCTTTTGAACCCGCCATATTGAACATTTTTCTTATCGGCGAGTGTTGGACATTCTTCATACTGTCGGATAGCTTTTTCACTCTATCAGCCTCTTTCATTTGCAAAGGTTCATCCGGATCTCCTCAAGGGAAAATCCCCGGATCTTTTTTTGCTTTTACAATCCTTTCAACAGCCGCCATGTATGCCCCCGTCCTCAAAGTGGCGGCACGTGTCACCACAAGGGGTTTGAGTGGGGAATGGTATTGAAAAACCACATCCCCACTCCATTTCAATAGGATATTACGCCTTTTGAACTATGTTAGACGGCGGATTGCAGACCGCCTCTAACAGCTTTTTAACAAGTAATTCTTATATGCTCCTATCCCAGCAAGATATCGAGAGGCTTCTTCATTTCACGTTTGGCTTCTTCCGCCAATTCACGCAGCGGCCTTCTGGGTATGCCAACATTTACACCCTGGTACGTAACCGCATACTTTAACATTTCCAGCCAGTGTACCCTGGCGTTTACAGAAGGATCCATGAAATATTCCACCAGAGGAAGGAACTTGTTCCAGATCTTTCTGGCCTTGATGATATCCTTCTCTACCAGTATCGCATCCTGAAGTTCCCTGCACTGTTTGGGGAAGGCAGACGGGAAACCTGACAGCCAGCCGTCTGCTCCTGCTGCAAGGCCCTGAAGCGCGGCATAATCATGACCATAGAACACGATAAAATCGTCCCCGCAGATGCTTCTCATGTCACTAACCCTTGACGCGTCTCCATGAGCAGCCTTTACACCGACCAGTATTCCCTCATCCTTCAAGGTCTTTGTTTCTCTTGCAGTCAGCTCGTATCCTGCAAACCATGGATTGTTATAAAGAATTATCGGCAGCCCGGTTACTTTGCCGACCTCTCTGATATGATTCATGGCAGCTTCCTTGTAGGGCTTGAAATAGTAAGGAAGGATAACCATCAATCCGTCCACTCCGGATTCTTTCGCGGCTACGCTAAGTTCAAGCGTTTCAACGGTTGAATATTTGCCGCTCCCCGCATATACGGGAATCTGGCCGCCAACAAATTTTGCAACGTGGTCGATGACTTCCTTTTGTTCGTTCAACATCAATGCAGTATTTTCGCCGGTGCTTCCGCAAGGAACGATGGACTGGATGCCACTGTCGATAAGCCATGTGATGTAGCGTTCCGACGCTTTTTTGTCATAACGCTCGTCAGTCCCCCAGACAGTAAACATCGGCGGCATAATTCCATAAGGTTTTTTCATGATCTGACCCTCCATAAAATAGATGTAGTGTATTTATATTAGACTTGATCCTGGTAGATAAACAGATAAACGCTCTCATTTTCTCCTATCCACAGGATAATCTTAATATCCTGGATTGTCGGACTTCCGGAGGATTTGCATAAGTAATCCTGCCCGGTTCTCCCGAGTACGCGATTGTGATGCCTGTTGAAAGAATATGACCCGGAGTTTTTACGAATCTCCTTAGTTATAATTTTTAATTTTTAATTTTTAATTTTTTATTATATATTTATAATAATACATTTATTTTTAAATAGCAAGTACTTTTTTAAATTTTCCCTCTCAAATAATATATGCTGCAATGGCATATTTTTAAAAATCCCTTGTTAGCCCTGAAGCCTGTTGCCATAAAACTTGACAATTGATGAGCGATAAATTATTATAAAGTATAGAAAATTTAAATAGATTTGTTGATTTTTTGATATTCTGGGGCTGTTGGACAGAAAATCACACTTTAAACTTAAAAAGGATAACAACCTATAGACATGCTGTTTATGCTTTGGAAATTCCGATAGTGTAATATAATAATGTCGCTATATGAGATAAATACCACTTTATGATATAAAATCGAGCCAAGGCATGCGATCTTTACATGACCTGCTTATAGAGGTGTATATTTTATGTTTGACATTTTAAGGAAAAAAAGAAGTGTTCTATACAGCTGGGTGCTCCCCTATATCGTCATCATTTTTATCATGGTAGCAGCGGCTGTTTCAATCTTTTATTTTGCAGAAAATATTATTAAAGAAGAAATCATCAACTCCAATCGACTTGTCATTGAAAAGATGAAAGACAATATGGACAACATCCTCAGCGATGTCAACCGGTTTAGCGTAGAGATCGCATCAAGCCAGAGCATACAGGATGTGCTGGCCATAAGCAGCCCCGACAATGATATGCCTTACTACACGATTTACAAAGCGGCTACTGAAATTGGCAAATATAAAATATTTAACAGTGCTTTAAAGCATTTTTACATCTATCTGAATAACCTCAAAATCGTCATCGCTCCCGGGACCGTCTACGACCAGGCTCTCTATTATGACAGTTACCTGGCTGCCAGGAACTATAGTATGGAGCAATGGCTGGAGATGATGGGCCAGATACATAAAGGAGAGTATTTGATCATGCCCTACAAGGAGGATACTGACAAAGACGCATTGGCAGTGTCCTTTGTCCGCTCGCTTTCTCTCCCCATGCTGGGGAATTATTCCGGGAATCTGGTAATTCTCATGGATTATCAGGAGTTCCTGGTAAGCAGCGCAAATGAAAACCAAAAAATAAAAGAAAGCAGCTTTTATGTTCTTGATAAAAATAGCGGTTTGATTGCCGGAGAAGCTGCGGACGGAAGGTTTTCCAATTTAAGCTACAATGAATTGAGGGGGAATTACGGAAACATCACCAAGAGCGTCGAGGGGAAAAAAGTCATTATATCCTATACCACCTCCAAGGTGAACGGATGGAAATTTGTGACCATCACCCCCGAGTCGGTTTTCTGGGAAAAGGTGCAGTTTATAAGAAATATTTTGATTGCAGCCTTGATCCTTTGTACAGTTTTGAGCGCTTTCATTTCCTGCCTGTTCCTGAGGAAAAATTACAATCCGCTGAGGGATATCGTGACCAGTTTTCAAAAAAAATTGCATGCTCCAACCAATTCTAAAAACAATGAATATGATTTCATAAAGCAGGCTTTTTTGGATACCTTCGAGCAAAGGGAAAGCATCCGGTTGAAACTGGAGCAGCAGAATCAGGTGTTAAAAGCGCAGTTTATTTCTTCCCTGCTGAAAGGGAAAGAGCTGTATGCACCAATGCATGAGCTGCTTTCGACATATAATATGAATTTTAAATATAGCCATTTTACGGTTCTCATCTTTTATATCGAAGACATCAACGAGTCCTTCTGGAATGAAAATAATCATTTGGATGCCGACAGGCACAACCTTTTAAAATCCATCATCCTAAGCGTAGAAAAGGAATTGGCAAACCACAGCTTTTACGGATTTATGACAGAAGTGGATAATTTGCCGGCTTGCCTGATAAACATGGATCCCGACGAGAATTATAAAGAGATTCTTCTTGGTTTTATGAAAGAGGCGGTGGCATTTATCGGGCAGAATTGCAGGATCACTTTGAATATTGCTGCCGGTTCCTGGCACCAGAGCTTTGAAGGAATACCGGAGGCGTTCAACGAAGCGGTGAAAACCATGGAATATTCAAAGGTAATGGGCCTGAGCCAGCCTGTTTTCTATAGCGACATTGCAATACGGACGCAAAATTACTATTATCCTGTTGAAAAGGAATACCAGTTGATCAACTGCATAAAATCTGCGGATTATATTGCAATCAAGAGCATTGTCGACGATATTTTTGACAGGAATTTTGTCAATAGTACTCCTTCTCTGGAAATTATAAGATGCCTAATGTTCGATCTGATCAGCACGATATTGAAGACGGCAAATGAGGTTGAAAAAATTGACAGCCGCTGGTTTATGGAAAAAATGAATCCCCTGGAGGAAATGATGAAATGCAAGACCTTTTTGGAGATGAAGCAAAAAATGCTGGAGATATTAAAGCAAACCTGCGAATTCATTTCACAAAGCCGTACGCAGGCGGATTATAGGGTGAGGGATCTGGTGGTCGATACCATTAAAAAGGAATATAGCAATCCGAACTTGGGAATCGGATATATCGCCGACAGAATAGGAATGCATCCCTACTATGTATCTCGGGTATTTAAAGAGCAGACTGGTGAAGGGATATTGGATTATATCAACAAGGAGCGTATTTTAAAGTCAAAGGAACTGCTAAAAGAAAAAGCAGGCAGCAATGAAGAAATTGCGGAAAAGGTAGGATATACCAGTATCAGAACTTTCCAGCGTGCATTTAAAAGGCTTGAAGGAACGACTCCGGGAAAGTTGAAAGGCTGATATATAAGGGATTGAAGACCTTGAATCCAAATCTGTCGCATTAAAATGGAATTATGGCGCATCGCCTGCATTGTGGGATGTGTTTTTGAGTGTATGTATTTTTTGAAATCTACAATTTTGTCCTTTTAATTTTTGTATTGTCTCTTTTTTTCTCCCAGCATGCAGAATATAATTGAAAAGCAGAACGCGTTCGCAAATTATTAATGCAAGTCAATTTAACAAGGAGGATTTAGCTGTGAATCGAAAGTATGTAAAGATCTCTTCTCTAATCATTTCTGCAACATTCGCTTTTTCCATGCTTTCCGGATGCGGAAAAGCCGCCGAAACGACTACGGCGCAAGCTGCTACTCAGGCTGTTACAGGTACGCAGCAGGCGGAGGATAAACCGATTTATCCCCTACAAACAGATGTTACTTTGAAATACTGGGTCCCCCTGCCAATGACTATTTCCGCCAACTACAAGAATCTCGGCGATACTCCCTTTTCAAAGGAATTGGAGAAAAAAACCGGAGTGAAGGTAGAGTATCTGCACCCGGCCATCGGTCAGGAAAAAGATTCATTTAATATCCTCATCGCCTCCGCCGATTTACCGGATATGATGGAATATACCTGGGGAAAGGATTTTCCCGGAGGGCCTGAAGCGGCCATACAAAACAATATTATTCTGAAGCTGAACGATACGCTTCAAAATAATGCTCCAAACCTGACGAGCTATCTGAACGCAAATGGAGCAGTAAATAAGATGGTTAAAACGGATAACGGCTCTTATTATGGCTTTCCTTTCATAAGAGGGGATGAGTCTCTGATGGTTTTTTACGGTCTGGCCGTGCGGAATGATTGGCTGAAGGACCTGGGACTGCAAGTTCCTGCCACGATCGATGAGTGGTATGAGGTTCTGAAAGCTTTTAAAGAGAAAAAGGGTGCCAATGCCGCGTTTTCCTACGCCGGCTCCGGACTTAATCCTTTTCTTCCTTTTGACAGCGGTGTCTTTATAGGCGCTTACGGAATAAAAAAAGATTTTTATAAAGAGGATGGGGAAATCAAATTTGGCCCTTATGAGGCTGGCTACAAAGATTGGCTGGCCACGATGGCAAAATGGTATAAGGAAGGACTCCTGGACAAGAACTTTGCCACCCTTGACGGAAAAGGCTTTGACGCAAGCTTTGTGGGTGGGAATACCGGAGCTACGGCGCTTTATGCAGGCAGCGGCCTGAGTAAATATATTCCCGCTTTAAAAGAAAAAGACGCCAATGCGGATCTGGTAGCCGCGCCTTATCCGGTCCTGACAAAGGGAGCTACGCCCATGATGGGCCAGAAAGATAACCCGTATAATGGAATTACCGTAGCTGTGGCCGCCAGCAGCAAAAATGTGGATGTGGCCGAAAAATGGCTGGATTACAATTACAGTGAAGAAGGGACTATGCTGAATAATTTTGGCATTGAAGGCGTGTCCTACAATATGGTAAACAATTACCCTGAAATGGCCGATGAAGTATTGAAAAATGCAAATAATCTGCCGGTGGTACAGGCATGGTCCCAATATGCCAGGGCAACCGGCCAGGGTCCTCTGATCCAGAGAAAGGAATATATAGAGCAGTACTATGCGCTGCCGCAGCAGCAGGATGCACTGAAGGTCTGGGGCTCTACCGATGCTGCAAACTATAACCTTCCTCCCCTCACTCCTACACAGGATGAAAGTACGCAGTATGCGAAAATTATTAACGACGTCAATACCTATGTGAATGAGTACACATTAAAGGTAATTATGGGCAGCGATACGACGGATAATTTCGACAAGTACATTGAACAGTTGAAGAAGCTAAATATCGATAAGGCTATCGAGATTCAACAGAGCGCCTATGACAGATATGACAAAAGATAAATAGTGAAGATTTATGCGGCGGCTTCCGCTTGCGACTGCGGGGCTGCCGCATAAATATCAATCTGGGATTTATATAGCAGAAATAAGGAATGGTGAATAATGAAAGTGGACGTTAAGGATACTCCTTATCTGAAAAGACTTTTTAAATGCATTAATACCAATAAAAGTTTGTATATTATGATCGTTCCCGTGCTGGCATTTTATTTTCTATTTTGCTACAAGCCGATGTATGGCGCTGTTATCGCTTTTAAAGAGTTCACTCCGGGAAAGGGAATATGGGATAGTCCCTGGGTTGGCTTTCAACAGTTTAGGGATTTTTTTCAAAGCATCTATTTTCTCAGAATCCTTAAAAATACGGTAGTTATCAGTGTGGCTTCCGTTGTGGTAGGTTTTCCTGCTCCAATCCTTCTGGCACTGTTGATTAACGAGCTAAGGAACAAATATTTTGCAAAGACGGTTCAGACCATCAGCTATATGCCGCATTTCATTTCCTTGGTGGTCGTATGCGGACTTATTAATGATTTTACCCGGGATACCGGAGTGATTACGAATCTATTAAGCATGTTCGGATTCGAAAAAACTACCATGCTAAACAACCCCGACATGTTTGTACCTATCTACGTCATTTCCGGCATCTGGCAGGAGATGGGATGGGGATCAATCATTTATCTTGCGGCATTGACAGGAATAGATCAAGAGCTATACGAAGCTTCTACCATTGACGGGGCCGGCAGATGGAAACAAACCTTATACGTTACGCTCCCCTGCCTTATGCCCACGGTCATCATTATGCTCATTCTCCGGATGGGCAATATAATGAATGTGGGCTTTGAAAAGATCATACTGCTGTATAACCCGGCGATTTATGACACGGCGGATGTGATATCTTCCTATGTTTACAGAAAGGGTATCCAGGAATTCAGCTGGAGCTACAGTTCAGCCGTAGGCCTTTTCAACTCCGTAATCAACTTTTTCTTTCTGATTCTGTCCAATTCCATCAGTAAAAAGTCCAGCGATTCAAGTTTATGGTAGGGAGGCGCTTTATTTGAATATCAAAGATACCCTCGGGCAAAAGATTTTTTCCTGCTTTAACACGATCTGCATGCTGCTGTTGATCCTTGTGACCTTTTATCCCATATTGTATGTGGCCTTCGCCTCTGTCAGCAGCCCCAATGCTTTTATGGGGCATCAGGGGGTCCTGTTGAAGCCTGCGGGCTTTAGCATGGAATCCTATAAAGCAGTTGTCAGAAACCCCATGATATTTACCGGGTATATGAATACACTTTTTGTTGTAATTGTGGGTCTGGCTCTGAA
Organism: Bacillota bacterium; assembly: GCA_023426125.1. Classification (GTDB taxonomy): domain Bacteria; phylum Bacillota; class Clostridia; order Acetivibrionales; family DTU013; genus MnB-11. The sequence goes on along the minus strand of JAFABI010000022.1, from coordinate 5,659 downwards.
TATTTTGCTGACCTCCCTGGCCGCTTATTTTCTCTCCAGGAAAAATATCATGCTTAAAAACGGCATTATGTTTATTATTGTTTTCACCATGTTCTTTAACGGCGGACTGATTCCCTTCTATTTTGCCGTCAGGGATATCCGCATTGACAACACGCTTTGGGCACTTATTCTGCCTGTAGCGATTAATACCTTTAACCTGATCATTATGAGGACATCGATGATGAGCATTCCCGATAGCCTTGAAGAATCTGCAAAGCTGGACGGCGCCGGGCATTTCACCATCCTGTTCAGGATTGTCCTCCCCCTTTCCCTGCCCACCCTGGCAGTTATGATTCTGTACTACGGTGTAGGACACTGGAATGCATGGTTTAATGCAATGATCTTTATACGGAAAAGAGAATTATTCCCTCTGCAGTTGGTGCTCAGGGAGATTCTAATAGCAAACGATACGAACAGTATGTCCCTTGGCGCAAATACAGGGGATCAGGAAAAAATCAGCGAGACGATAAAGTATGCGGTCATTATGGTGGCTACCGTGCCCATCCTGGCGCTGTACCCGTTTTTACAGAAGTATTTTGTAAAAGGTGCACTTATCGGTGCTCTGAAAGGATAGAGGATAGGAGGAGAAGTAGTATGCATCAGCGCAGAGAAGTTTTAAGCTTGGAAGGAATCTGGGAATTTGCCCCCGGACATCAAAGCTGCGATAATATTTATTCTTATTCCGAAGATAATGAAAGCATCCCATGGACTAAAGAGGAAGTGCCTGGCTTCTGGAACGGTTCTAAGGGAATGAGCATATTGGGAGAGTATTATTCTGAGAACGGCTATTACAAGGATCACAAGATCCCCCCCTTTAGAGATCATTATGGTGTCGGCTGGTACAGAAAGCAGTTCAAATTAACGCAGGACTGGAATGGAAAGCGAATCCACCTGCGGTTTTATTCGGTTGCAGCCAAGGCAGTCGTATGGGTGAACGGATCTTATGCGGGAGAGCATCTCGGTGCTTATAGTGCCTTTGAATTTGATATAACGGAATATATCCGGTACTCCGATGAGAACAGGCTTGTGGTGCAGGTATTCGGAAAGCGCTGCTTTTATCCCTTTGATCAGCGCATTGCCGAGCCTGGAAAGCTCTGTATCTACGAACCGGGCAGGGTGCAGGAGATTATGGTGGGCGAAACCCGTGATAATGCAGGTATCTGCCAGCCGGTTCAGTTATATGCAACAGAGCATGTATATATCGGAAATTTGGAGGTTCAGACCGATAAAGACTCTCTAAAGGCCTGTGTGGTGATTGAAAGGAAGCAGGCTTCACGGATGAATGTCAAACTGTGCCTGAGGCTGGTTCAAAAAGGTACGGGAAAATTGGTCCGGGAAGAAGTCCGGGAATCCGAACTGCCTGAAAGCACAAACCACTACACCTTTGTATGGAAATCTCTTTACGTTGTGAATTGGTGCCCCGAAAACCCCTCGCTATACCAACTGGAGGCTGTGATTCTATCCGAGAAGAAGAAACTGGACTCCGGGGAAAAAATAATCGGCTTCAAAGAATTCAAAATAAATGAAAATAAATTTTATTTGAATGGAAAGCCTTACTTCTTAAGATGCGCCGGTACTCCGCCCCATACCATGATCGTATGGGATGAAGCTTATATTGCCAAGTTCCTGAAGCTGTGCAAGGAAATAAATATAAATTGCATCCGCTTTCATACTGAGCCGCCTTCGGAGGCATGGCTGCGCGGATGTGACGAGGCAGGCTTCCTGGTGATATATGAAATGGCGTTGATGCAGCAGCTTCCGGAGGTAACAAATACCCGAAGGGAATTCAGGGAATTGGTCCGCCAATCCAAACACCATGCTTCTCTGGGCATATACTGCATTTCAAATGAAATAACCCATCTGGACAGCAATTTTGACAGGGCTGCCGGCGCAGCAGGGTATAACAGCATGTCAGCCTATATGAGCGACCTCAGAGAGGCTGTCCTTTCGGAAGACTGCACCCTGCCCGTCTATGGGGACGCAGGCTCACGCTATGGGCCTGTTGAGTTTGAAATACGGGATTTCCACCATTACCACGGGTGGTATAACGGGCCTCTGCATGAATTTACGGGTGTAATCAGAGACGAAGAGAGTAACAGCTCTTCCAATAAGCCTGTGGCATTTACAGAGTTTATGGCTGCCTATACCGCAGATGACGGCAGATTCTATCAATATCCCGCAAAGGTTAGAAAAATTGGTAAATATCCCGACCCTGATAACAAAAAAGCACTGTGGTATCAAGCCTTTTTACTGAAAGAGCTGGTAGAAATGATGCGCAGCGGCAGGAATGAAAAAAACCGCATCTCCCTGCTCTCGCCCTTTGCCCTTTTAAATTGGTTCCATTATCCCCTGGATATGGAGAAGATCAGTTACAAATCGGCGGCATTGGCTTTGAAATCCGTTTACGAGCCTGCACATGTCAGTATCAACTGCTGGAGCAGACACGTTTTCGGCAAGGACAGCTTTCGTGCGGAAATCAGGCTGATTCACGATGACGTATCAAAAGCTGTATTTATAAACAATACCGTTGTATTTTCAATAAAAACAGCGGATGAAAGGACAATCCTCAACGGAAGCCTGTCAGCTGCGAATATCGGCTATTATGAAGTGGGAAAGATACCATTGTATGTTGACATCCCGGAGATCGATGGAACTGAAATTGTTGAAGCGGTTCTTAGGGTTGCCTAGTATTCGGAAGGCAAAGAGGTTTCCTGCAATACAATGGATTTGCAGCTTGGTCCTTCCGGCCTCAAAAAAGCTTCCTTTCGCCGGGCAAATAAAAAGCTGCACCTATATGATAAAACCGGTTTGACAGCCAAGGTCCTGGAAAATGCCGGGATTCCGTATCGAAAGGCAGACGCTGTGGAAGATATTGAAAACCCGGATGCAGCATTAATTATCGGTGTTGACTCCCTTGCCGGCATATGCGAAGAAAAAGGCAAAAGAATAAATACGATGGTAAAAGAGGGTTTAACCTTGCTGGTTCTTGAGCAGCATCCCGAAATATTGGGGGAAAGTGAAATTCCGATTGACTGGATAGATGAAACTCCGCTAACCATCGTATATGAAAAAGAAAACCAGGAGGATTTTGTTTACATTACAGATCTGTCCTCTCCCATTTTCGAGGGATTGGGGCAGGAAAGCTTTCGCATGTGGAACGGAGATACGCATGTGCTGAAAAGCTTCTTGCGACAAGGAACAGAAGTGAATTTTATTCCTGCAAAAACTTCCCTCGGAGGACGATTTGGATGGAATATCCGAAAGCTGCCCCATGTAAAAACCTATGGCGAATGCTTTTATTTTCTTAAATATGACGCTTTGCTGGAAATTCCTTTTGGCAAAGGAAGAATTGTATTCAACCAAATGGAGTGTTCTTCCAAACATGGGGATGATCCTTGCGCTACAGCCTATATGAATAATCTATTGAGGTATATCGTGATGTAATGCATGCTGAACGTTGCCCACTGTCACCAATCAGCAGGCGACAGCAGGCTCCTGACCGCGAGGCGTAACTATTAACAGGACGCAAGTAGGGGATGGTTCTTAAAGGGTTCAATCGGAAGTTTTGTGCGTAAAAAGAGCTCAACAAACGATTAAGCATTGTATGTTGAGCTTCCATCGTACTCGCACAAAATTTTTGATTGAACCAGAAGAATGAAATCGCGGAACTTAGGTGTCCGGCTTCAAAGTAATTTACGGACCCGGCCGCGCTAAAAGCGTAACGCGGTTTCTGCAAGTCAGGCTCATCCATTCTGTCTGCTTCTCTGATTTTATCCCACATCAATTCAAAGATCCTATGGGTATGATAACAACCCTTTTACGTTTTCCTGCCATTCTTGTTAATGTTTATTACCTTTGTTCCCCAACGGTATTTCAAATTGTACGGAATCTGATACAATAGCTCTATCTCGCTTAAAAAGCGAGGAATAATATCTTAAGGGGGATTTTGTTGATGTCGCAAAGCATCGAACACAGCAGCAAAAGGTGGATACCTGTTATAGCAAGCATTGCTATTCAGGTATGTCTGGGCACCGCTTATATCTGGAGTGTATTCCAATCATACCTTATCAAAGGAGCGGCAACTCCCAACGCTTTATTCAACTGGCCGGCAACCCATGGAACACTGGCATACGCACTGCTTCTGGGCGTTCTTACCTTTGGAAGCACCATTGGCGGAAGAATCCAGGATAAGACAAAAAATCCGAGGATGGTCATTATCGCTGCCGGAATCATCATGGGGATAGGCTTCTTTCTTGCACAATTCACAACGGAAGCGGCGCCCTGGGTACTTTGGCTGACATATGGCGTATTGGGCGGCTTTGGAATGGGAATGGCTTATACTACCACCATAGCCACCTGCCAGAAGTGGTTCCCTGACAAGAGAGGCTTCATCACCGGAATCATCGTTGCGGCTCTCGGTTTCGGAGGGCTGGTGTTTACTCCCGTTGCAGAAGCTTTAATAAAAAGCTATGGCGTTTTAAGCACCTTTGCAATCCTTGGCGTGATATTTGTCGTTGTCACGACCGCAGGCTCTCTGTTCATAAAAAACCCTCCGGAAGGATTTGCACCGGCCGGCTGGACACCGCCGGCTCCCAGGGAAGGAATCATCGCTCAGAACTTCACTCCTTCCGAAGCAGTAAAAATGCCGCAGTTTTATATGGTAACCTTTGCGCTTATGTGCGCTACCGCGGCAGGCTCAATGATGATACCCATGGCAAAGATCCTCGGTCTGCAGCCTGACAGCGGCTTGACCCAGGGTGCCGCTGTGGCAGGTGTTATGATCATCACCGGCTGTAATTCCTTTGGACGTCTTTTCTGGGGCTGGGTATCCGATAAGCTTGGCAGAAAGAAGACCATCCTCACGCTTCTCGTGATTACCTGCCTTTCCATTATCCTTGTTTCATTTGCCAAAGGCTACCTGATGCTTGCCCTCATAGCGGTCATCGGCTTCTCCTACGGCGGATACCTGGGGGTATTCCCCGCATTGGCGGCAGACTACTGGGGCACCAAAAACGTTGCGCAGATCTACGGAATGGTCCTGCTTGGCTTTGGCGCAGGCGCAGTTGCTTCTTCCTACACCATCGCATTCTTCAGCAAGACCAAAGCCTTTTCCACAGCCTTTATCATCGCGGCTGCAGCCGCTGTGGTCGGCTTTATCATCATATCGCTTTTGAAGGCTCCCAGGCTTAAAGCGGAAAAATAAAGCTTAAGAAATAAGCTCTAACCATAGCAAAAGGCATATGGGATTCTGCTTGCAGCCCATATGCCTTTTGCCGGAGCTCCTGACTTCAACCTATATATTACCTTCTCCCCGTTCTCCAACACAGCCGTTACATCTTGTGCCTTATCTATACAACAACCTCAAATATCTTCCGGTCTCCAACTTCCAGCCATTGGGCGGAATAATTCCTTATCGCTGTTGAATTCCAGCATGCAATCCTTCCCATCCGAATTATCTTGGCGAATTTGCTTGACAAATCTCCGAATCCTCTTTATCCTCAGTTTGACAGCTAAAAAAGAAAATAGCCCGTAAACCGCCTTTGATTAGACGGTTTGCGGGCTTTGTTGTTTGCCATAAAACATAGCATAATTTTCATTTTTTAGAGGAAGCCAAAATATT
>JAFABI010000035.1 GCA_023426125.1 Bacillota bacterium | reverse complement strand
CCATTAAAAAACTGTCGGGAGGCATGCAGCGCAAGCTGGAAATCATCCGCAGTCTTATCCATACCCCCAAAATCCTGTTTTTGGATGAGCCGACGCAGGGACTTGACGCTGTGAGCCGGCGCAGTCTTTGGGAATATATCGATCAGGTCAGGCACGAATATGGCACAACAGTGTTCTTGACCACCCACTATATTGATGAAGCCGAACATGTGGATAAGGTGTGCATCATCAATCAAGGTAAAATAGCCATTAACGGCTCGCCTGATGAAATGAAACAGAGTTTGCTCAAGCAGGAGTTGATTTTGGATGCCGATGACCGCGCTTCGTTGATCAATGAGCTTTCTACTATGGGACTGGCATACAAAATAGACAGACATGTCATTTTATCCTATCAGGACATCACCCCACAGGAAATCATAGCAGGGCTTAAAACCCGGCTGTCGGTGCTTAAAATGGAGGAAGCGTCGCTTGAAGACGCTTATATTGAATATTTGACACGCACAGGAGGTGACGCAGCATGAGTGAGCTTGTATTGCAGATACCACGAAAAAAATCAAAAATCGCAAAGGAAATCAATGCGCTTATAACCATCATGGCACGGGATATCACACTGTTTTTCAAGTCGCCCATGACCATTATCATGAGCTTTGCCATGCCGATCGTAATGATGGGCATGCTGGGCGGCAGTTTAGGACAGAATATGGCAGTCGGACTTAGCTTTAACTATGGTCAATTTATGATGGTAGGGATGCTTGTCAATATGCTGTTTATGACCACGACAATGGGTATGACTTCGCTGGTTGAGGATCATTTTACAGACTTTACACAGGAAATGATGGTGTCGCCGGTCTCCCGTTACTCCATTATCATCGGCAAGATTTTAGGCTCGTCCGTTGGTGCTATTGCAGGTATGCTGGGCACAATTATCGTCGGATTATTTATGGGTATAACGCTTGGCGTAGGGCAGCTGCTGTTAATACTTGCTCTGTCGCCTCTCATGTGCCTTGCGGCCGGAGCAGTGGCCATGCTGATACTTGGTTTTATCAAAAGCAACAGGCTGGCAAACCTTGCGGTAATGCTTGTGGTTATGCCGCAGATGTTTCTCTCCGGCGCGATCATACCTATCAATCATTCCAGCGGCATATTACTCTGGATTTCCCGTGTGATGCCTATGACTTATTGTCTTGACCTTACCCGTGCTGTGGTCTATGCAGGCACACCGGAGTATGACAGTGTTGTGATGTTTAATCCGCTTATTACATTTATCGCTATTGTGGGACTTACTCTGATTTGCCTTGTTATTGGCACATTTGTCTTTGCAAGAAGCGAAAAGAATAGATGAGCCACGATTGAACGGCGGTTGATATATGGACATTTATTTTGGAATGTCCATATATCAACCGTTTTTTCTATGCTCAAACCCTTTATTTATAGGCGTTTTTAGTTTTTAGAGATTGGTTTCAAACTGCAATTAAAAACGCAGCTCATCCCATCCGCTTTGTGGAAGCGGAATATTCTCTCTTCAACCGCGGGCGGCAATCGATAATAGTTTTATATTTTTAGCAGAGATGAAGCTTAAAATGATTTGTATAGGGGCTATTACCTGGTAAAAAATATATTGATGCTTCAGCTATGTCTATATATAGACATCATAAAAAATATTATGTTATTATAAAAAAGATAAACAAACATATCAAGGGTGGGTTCCATATGTATAAAATGATTATTGTAGACGATGAGGAAGCAATAAGAGAGGGTTTATCGCGGTTAATTGACTGGAGTGAAATGGGATTTGAAGTCGAGGCATCCTTTAGGGACGGAAAGGAAACCATCGAATACTTAAAGGCACATGATGCCGATGTCGTACTAACAGACATTCAAATGGATGATATCTCCGGGCTTGAGATAGCAAAATTTGTTTACGAGTGTAAACCTTATATAAAAGTGGTTATATTGAGTGGCTTTAAAGAGTTTAATTATGCCAAAAAAGCTATTGAATATAATGTGGAGCATTATCTGCTGAAACCTACTGACCTTGATGAGTTAACGAAGATTTTTACTGATTTAAGGATAAAATTGGATGCTGACAGGCTGGAACAAACTAAAAGCAAACTGGAACGAGAACGGTTCAATGAAATGATTCCCGCTTTGAAAGAGCAGTTTTTTATCGATCTTTATATGGGAGTTTTAAAAGATGAGAAGGAGATAAAAAAGAGACTGTATTTGCTTGGAATCAATATGGACGTTACAAATAGTCCATGCCGGTTAATCCATGTTGAAATCAAGGATCATGAGCAATTTCTGCAGCAAAGCTGGATATATGGGAAGGAAGGCTTCAATGGCGTCATTAGAAACTTTTTCAGGGGTGATAATGGTGACGTCAGTTATTATGAGGTAAACAGGCAGGATAACAAGCTTATGTTTATAGCCTTACTAAACCGAAAAAATGATATGAATGAAGACTTAACAGTTGCTAATGATTTGGAGAAGAAAAAGAAAGATTTAAACGAAATTTTTCATTTGGAAGTATTATTCAGGATAGATAAAAAATATGAAAGTCTGCAGGAACTGTCAAAAAGTGAACTGGAATTCAGTAATAAGAATGATTTATTTATCTCCAATATAGAAGAAATACAGTCGGAAAAACTTAAGCTTTTTGTTTCGGAAATTAATCAGGGAAATCTGTCAGAAGTAAAAATGATGCTACAGGGATTTATGGAAGGAATTTCGGGTATGAAATTGGAACTGCAGCAGTTATACTGCAGTAACATTTTTGCAGTTATATACGGGAAATTTGCAGCCTTAGGGATTAACTTGCGTGAAGTTACGGGAGAAAGGTTTGATTATAGGGCTGTAATGCTTTTGAGTGAATTTAGCCAGATTAAAAAATGGTGTGAAAATACAATAACAATCATTGTAAAGAGTATTAGCGAGTTGAACGAAAACTCATCAAATTCGATTATTACCAAAGCCCGTGAATTTGTTGAAAAAAACTATTTTAAGGATATTTCTCTCGATGATCTTTCAGAGTATGTATTTCTCAATCCGGCATATTTCAGTCGGCTTTTCAAACAATGTACCGGCGAAAACTTTAGTGATTATCTGATCCATGTAAGAATGAAAAAGTCTATTGAACTATTGAAGGAAAACCGCTACCGGATTTACGAAATCTGTAAGAAGGTCGGATATAAAAGCAGCAAATACTTTATCAGGCTCTTTAAGAAGTACACCGGTTATACACCAAAGGAGTATTCCAGAAATATTTTGAAGGTGGAAGATATTAATGAAGAGAATTAATAAAGGAATTTGGTTCTATATAAGAAATTATAAATTTAACAGCCTTTTTGTTAAGAATCTTATCATCATTAACCTGATCATCATTTTACTCCTTACGGGAATCACCTATCTTGTCAATAAAAATAATTCAAGTATCATGGAGAAGGAAATAGAAGAAGTTAACATAGGATCAGTTTATAGAATCAGGGATGTAATGGATACGACCTGCCAACAGGTTGAAGCATTGGCAGGCAGTATTTCCTTAAAGGATGGAATACAGATGTACATGCTCACCGGGGATGCAAGCTATGCAGGGAAAGGCGAATATGCAGGCAACAAGAGTGAGTATGCGGGAATCATTGATACGTTTAAAACATTTACGGATACATTTAAATATCTGGATTCCATCTATGTATACTCGGAAAAGAGCGGAGATATAATTACGGACACAGGAAATAGCCGTCTTGGTGAATTTAAGGATAAAAACTGGTATAAAGAATTTAGTATGGTTAAAAATGATGGAATATCAATTATCCCACGCAAGAGAGATAATATTTATCCATACTTTCTGTCTTTTTTCAAGCCTATTTCCACATATCAGGACCATAGGCTTGGAATGGTTATCATCAATGTGGATGTTGAGAAACTTGGTAATATTATTGAACAAACTGAAAATCAGCTTTCCCAGAATGTACATATTGTAAATGACAGCGGATTGGTTATTTACAGCAGTGAAAATTCGGCAATCTTTAAAGCTTTTCATTCCATTGACGGCTTAGAAGATTTTAAGCTGGGCGAGCAAGCTTATTCCGGAATCAAGACTGTGAATGGAAAAAAAGTTGTTATTTCAAGTGTGCCCTCCAAGAGATTTGGATGGAGTTATATTTCAGTGCTTCCGTTGGAGTATTATGAAATGCGGATAAACAATGTCAGAAATTATATTATTAACTTTATTATACTTGCCTTTTCAGTAGGCGTTATTATTTCTTTGCTGATATCTGTAAGAGCATTTCAGCCTTTAAGAAATATAATGTCTATTATAGAAAATCCTGAAGCGTGGTATGGCAAAAGCGAAAGTGCGGACTCACACAAAGTCGGTGAGGTTGGATATATTTCAAATAATATCTTAAATACATTAAGTTCTAAAAAATATCTGGAAAGTGAGCTTGAAAAACGTATTGTTATGTTGCACATGGCTCAGGCAGCTGCACTGCAAGCGCAAATCAATCCGCATTTTCTGTATAATACATTGGAGACAATTAATTGGAAGGCGATCGAATTGCTTCATGGGAAGAACGATGTTTCCATTATGTTGACCAGATTGGCAAGCCTGTTGAGAATTAGCCTGGATATGGAGAATTATCTGGTTCCCATTTCAAATGAAGTTGAGATGTCGGAGCTTTATATTAAAATATTGGAACTGCGTTACAGGGATATGTTTAAGGTGGTATGGAACATGAATGAAAAAGTCATGGAGTGTAAAATTATCAAATTGTGCCTGCAGCCGCTTATTGAGAATGCCGTATACCATGGAATCAAGCCCAAAAAAAGCAAAGGGAACATTACAATCGAAATTGATTTGCTGGATAAGGAAACAATAACGATCATCGTGAAGGATGATGGTATTGGTGTAAGTATGGAAGAAACAGAGGATTTAAACCGGATGATGAGTGATAATTATCTGATGGCAGGCAGCCATATCGGTATAAGGAATATAAATCAGAGGATAAAGTTAATTTATGGAGAAAAGTATGGTGTTATACTAAAAAGTGAGGAAGGGAAGGGCACCGATGTACAGGTGGTTTTTCCCAGAGTTGATTAAAGTCGGAAAGATAATGCGTAAAGAGAAGATACCTAAGTCAAATTAAGTCACTTTTCTTTCCTTTATAGTTGGTATATCCAGTGCATATATTGTAAATTTATTAGTATTTAATACTATCTGACAGTAGTTTATAATAAAATCATGAAACAGAGTACGACATAAATTGCATAACACGGGGGTATTTGTATGCCGGAAGTAATTACTTCACTTGCTGGACATAAAAAAGTTCAGCAGGTCAGGAGAAGTAATGCATTTTTGAGAAGTAATTTGGAACTCTTTTTATTAGCTTTGCCTGCTCTTATTTTATTTTTTATTTTCAGCTATTTACCTATGATAGGAAATATAATTGCTTTTAAAGATTTTAGATATGATCTGGGCATCTTCGGAAGTAAGTGGGTTGGTTTTGAAAATTTCAAATTTTTCTTTTCATCACAGGATGCATGGAGAGTTACAAGGAATACAGTAGCCTATGGTGCAGGTTTTACTCTGATCGATACGGTTATTGCAGTTGCAGTTGCTATTCTGCTTTATGAGATAACAGGCCGCAAATCTCTTAAATTTTATCAAACAACCATGATGTTTCCCAGATTCCTTTCTTGGGTAGTCGTAAGTTATCTTTCTTATATTTTACTTAATCCAATCCATGGGGTCCTCAATCAGATTGTTACACTTTTGGGGAGAGACTCAATAGATTGGTATTCTAACGCTAAGTACTGGCCGGCGATACTAATTACAACACAATTGTGGAAGAGCGTAGGATTCTCTATTATAATGTATTACGCTGCGATGATGGGAATAGACTCTGAAATGTATGAAGCGGCTACTATCGATGGAGCTAATTGGTTTCAAAAGACATGGCATATATCAGTTCCGTCACTTGTACCATTAATATCGCTGCTCACATTAATGGCTGTAGGGAATATTTTTAAAGGTGACTTTGGTTTGTTTTACCAGCTTTCAAGAGATGTGGGTGCTCTGTATCCGGCTACGGATATTATAGATACTTATGTATTCCGAAGTTTAAAGCAGAATAATCCCGGTATGACTACTGCAATAACATTTTTTCAATCTGTAGTAGGATTGGTGCTTATTACTTTATCAAATGCGGTTATTAAGAAATTCAGTCCGGAAAATGCTATGTTTTAGGAGGAATTACAGATATGGCAAAAAATCTGATACAGAAAAAGAATACAAGTGCGCGAAAGACAAAGAATGTAAAAATGCTCATCATTCATTCCTTTTTTATACTTGTATCGTTAGCATTCATTATTCCATTTATTTATACAATTTCGGTTTCTTTTTCCAATGAAAAGGATATAGCTGATCTTGGTTATAAAATAATACCTGTGCATTTCGATTTAACAGCCTACAGGTATGTATTCAAGAATCCTCAGAAAATAATCGATGCGTATACGGTCACAGCTTCCCAGGCATTGCTCGGAACAGTATTATCGACACTTATCATGTCGATGTGTGCATACCCTTTATCAAGACGGATTTTTAAATTCAGAAGCATTATTATCTATTTTGTCTTGTTCACGATGTTTTTTGGTGCGGGAAGTGTGCCTACACCTCCAAGCTATATTTTAATATCAAAATACCTTAAACTCAGTAATAGCTTCATGGTATATATTATTCCCTCACTGGTGGGAGCCTTCAATATCCTCATATTCATAACATTTTTTAAAGGTTTGCCGGAGTCTTTGATTGAATCGGCAAAGATAGATGGCGCTAATGAACTATTTGTTTATTATAAAATCATAGTGCCTTTATCCAAGCCGGTTATAGCATCAATAGCCTTTATATTGCTGTTGGGCAGGTGGAATGACTATATAACGTCTCTTATCTACATAACCAACCCACGACTGCTAACGCTCCAGTATCTTTTGCAGAAAATACTATGGGAGGCGGATTTCCTGAAAAATCTTACAGAAAACTCTCCTACAGGGATCGTTATGGATGTTTATAATAAAAACGACCTTCCCCTTGAAACAATGACATTTGCCATGTGCATTATAGCTGCAGGACCTATGCTGGTAGTATTCCCGTTTTTTCAGAAGTACTTTGCAAAAGGGCTGATAGTAGGGGCGGTAAAAGGATAACTGCGACACGTCGCAGTATGGATAAATGTTTGGAAGGCTTGAGACGACTGCGTTTCAAGCGTATCACGAACCTGTTGTTCCGTCAACAGTAACCTATCAACAAGTGCGGAGGTGGTAACATTCTGTATTAAGCTGTTGAGACAATGCGACCCTCAAAGCTGAAGCCGTGAGGCAAAAGCGGTACTTCC
>JAFABI010000030.1 GCA_023426125.1 Bacillota bacterium | reverse complement strand
TATCATATCATATTTATCCATATTTGTCTATGCTTTTTGGCGAGAAATTTTAAAAAAATTTCCTCTCAACATCAATTATTGAAAGGATTTCCGGAAATCAATTTATTTATGACCTGTCAAACAAGCGGAATTGGCTGAGTTATGGTATAATATAAATTAAAAATAACTATTTTGATATAGTAAATTATAATTACGGCGCCTTGATGATTTATATGAATTGATAATCAGCAGGGCAATGAGGCAGCAATGTACAATTACAAATTACTGATACAATATGACGGCGGCCGGTATAAGGGATGGCAGCGGCTTGGAGATAGCGATAATACGATCCAGGGTAAAATCGAAAACGTATTATCTCAACTGGTGGGAAAACCGATTGAAATAATCGGAAGCAGCAGGACGGATGCAGGAGTCCATGCTCTGGCTCAAATCGCCAATTTTAAGCTTGATGAGCAGCTTCCCGAAGCGGAAATCATGAACTACTTGAATAAGTATCTGCCCCAGGACATCTGCGTCAAGGAGGTCAAGGCCGTTCCGGAAAATTTCCATGCAAGGTATCATGTTAAAGAAAAAACTTATCTGTACAAGATATGGAATGAAGAATATTCCAACCCTTTTATGCGAAAGTACAGCATGCATGTGGAACAAAAACTGGATATTGAAAAAATGAAGAGAGCGTCCCGGTATTTTATCGGAAAACATGATTTTACAGCTTTTTCAAATGCAAAATCGGGTAAGAAAAGCATGGTGCGTGAGATTTATTCCATCCAATTAAAAGAGATTGACGGTTTTATCGAGCTTAGTGTGAGTGGTAACGGCTTCCTTTACAATATGGTAAGGAGAATAGCCGGGACATTGATCGCTGCCGGTTTGGGTGAAATAGACCCTGAACGTATCCCGGATATTATTCATTCAAGGAATCGGAACCATCAGGGATATATCGCTGATGCCTGCGGGCTGTATCTGGAGAAAATCAGCTTACAGCCAGGCTAAGGAGCATCGGTGAATTTATAACGAGGCGACAAAAATATCCCCCCACCTCCTCCAGGGTAAAGGGACACACCTCTACAAGTAGCGGGGCTCTGGGGATGAGGAAGGTCCCTTTTTGAATAGGCGGGTACCGACGACAAATTTCCTTTGAATTAAGCCGTTATAAATTTGTTGGCAGGCAGTTAACCATTAAGAATTGTTTTGAAAAATATGGAGATTATGTTATTATTATTTGGAGGGAGGCGTACCAGGATGATGTATATGAAAAGGTTTATTACTGTCATTGCAATAGTTTTTACAAGCCTATCTTTTGCAGTACCTGTTTCGGCGAAAGAACAAAGTATAAAAGTATTAATTAACGGTGAAAACCTTATCACGGATACAGCTCCTGTTATCCGCAACGGTATAGTTCTGGTGCCCTTTAGGGCTCTGTTCGAGGCTTTGGGTTTTGATGTTACATGGAATGACTTTACTCCAAACTTTTCAGTAAGAAAGAGTTCTTTTTAACTTACAGAGACAGGATTGACGGTATCGACCCGAGTGGTGATATCTTGTTTACGCATTTTATTGGAATAGGTATGGAGCACTACAATGAATACCAATACAAGTATAGTGTAAAAGATAATAAATTGATTTTTATTCATTATAAGGCGGGAAGAGAGGATGAAAAATGCGACTTGAAGGTTGGGGATGCATTTGAAGTGGATGAATACTGAAACCAGTATATTTGAATATTGCATTATTCCATATTCATATAGCATGCTTCCATTTACTTGTCCGGGATAAATTGTAGAATTTATTATGTTAGGATCACAGGTGATTCATGACGAAATTTTTAACAAGGAGAAGCAAGCTATGCCTAAAATTACTTTTATGGGAGCCGGCAGTACGGTTTTTGCCAAGAATGTGCTTGGAGATTGCATGATGACTCCGGCTCTCAGGGATTCCCATATCGCGCTTTTTGATATCGACCCTCAAAGGCTCAAGGATTCGGAGAACATGCTGGGCTCGAAAATCTTTGCATCAGGTCGTTATAAAGCTCCAAGCCTGTCCCCGGTCATTTTTTTGCTTTTTTAAGATATCATTGGAGATGCCGGTTGTATGCGGCTGGGGAGACGGCTATTTTAAAGGGCTGCTTGCCTTGCCTGCCGGAGTCGCATTTCTCTTGTTTTCAATGCTTGTCTGGAATTTTGGGGTAAGGCACTATAAAAGCAAGGCAGCCAGCTTTCGGTGATTTTGTAAATTATTCCCTGGACAAAAACTTGTTAAACGCTTCATTATGGATGATGTCCTTCATCGCGTAAATGTCGAAGTGTTCCAGGATCTTCACATACTCTCAATAAAGTTGGCGTCGCATTTTTTTGCCGCCGGCCAGTTGGTTCATGGGCATTTTGCATTCCTTTTATTAATTTCATGTGTTTGCCCTGCCGGTATTCATGTTTTCGCTATGACCAAAAGACAGTTTAACAGCTTAATTGACATTTTTTTTGGAACGTGATATTCTTTTTGTGAATTATTTCTTTATAAAAAGATATATAACAAATTGTACCTTTCCTGATAGGAGGAGTTGAATTGTTTCCGGCAATTAATTTCTTTTCATTTAAAAGATTCCATAATCATCATTTCAATGGCAAGGGTATAAAGCGGGATCGTTTCTTTACGATAAGATCGTTACTCCTCAAAAAGTATGTGCTGTACAATTTATGCTTTGTGTTGCTTCCAACGATTATTCTTGTAGTTCTCTATACATTCAATTATAAAGTGCAGCTGATAAAAGATTTTACTTCCAGTCACGAATATGTACTGACACAGACAATGAAGACTGTCGACACAAATATGAACAACCTGGGTGTTATCGCCATACAACTCAGAGGTGATGCAAGGGTCTCTCCGTATCAGCTGAAAAAAGGCACATACGCTACTGTAGAAGCAATTGCACAGCTCAAATTGTATTACTCCCAGATAAGCTTTCTTGACGATTTATTGATTTATATCAAAGGAGAGGATAAATTGTATTCCAGCAAAGGGGTCACGGCCTTTAGCAATTTCTCACAGGATATATATGAATTTAGAAATGGATGGACAGGAGAAATGCTGAAGGAGATGCTGGAAACAGGAGGAAAGTATTCAATACCCCCACAGAATTGTACAATTAAACGCAAGGGTGTTAATAAGGAGTATCTGACGGTTATATATCCCTGGAACAACTCTGAAACAACAAGGATAGGAAGCATTATGGGAATTGTAAATACACGGTTTTTTCAACAGCTTTTGGATGAAAACCGTAGTACGGTTACGCATTCCACCTATATATTTTCCTATGACAATCATTTGCTTTTTTCCAGCAACAGAGGAGTCAACTTATCTACTGATGAAACGGAAGGCCTATTGAAGGATGCAGAAGCGGGGAAAGCGGAAATAAACATGGCGGGTGTGGGAAAATGCTCGGTAATTGTATTAAAGTCGGATATAAACGGATGGAAATATATGACGGTATTACCGCATAGTCAGTTCAGCGGTAAGCTTTTCTATTTGAATAAAAATGTATATATTTTTGTAGGATTTTTATGTGCCGTATGTATAGTAATAGGCATAATATTGGCTTATCAGACATATTTACCCATATACAACCTATACATTCGGTTATGCAGGACTGAAAAGAGTGATAAAAAACGCAACGAGCTTGCAGCAATTGACGGCTTGATATCGGATATCGTTGATTCCAATAATAAGCTAAAGAGCAAACTGGATGAGAACCGCACGTATTTAAAACAAAAGCTGCTTCAGGATATCATTATGGGAAATGCCGATCCGGAGAAGGTTGCAGCATCTGCTGAGATCAAACTGCCGCATCCCGGCTTCTGCATAATGGTCATAAAACCTGCCGGAAAGCTAACATCCGTCGAAAGGGAAGAGCTTCTCGGCATGACATTTGTTCCGGCGGAATATGCTTATGCCATTGAGATGATGTACAAGGATTATATTGTCGTCCTGGTGAATATCCGGGATGACCAATCGCATCGCATGCAAATTGCGGAGAAAATTTGTGAAATCGTGGCCGGCTCCTACGGTCTTCGTCCCTTGTTAGGTGTTGGGAATATATATAAAAATGTTTCTGAGGTGAGTAACTCGCTTACTGAGGCGGTTATTGCCATAGAAAACGGCGAAGGCAAGGATTGCGGCGATATAAGGGTTTATGACAATATTGTACCTTATCAGAATGGAAATTCCGTAGATATTCTGCAATCGCTTCTATTGAAACTCACCGAGTGGCTCAGGCAGAGAAATCGAAAGATGGTAAATATTACCCTCAGAGAGTTGCATGAACCGGTGCACGTAAAGCTGGCAGAGGAAGACATGGCAACTGTCCGTTTTATGACCAATTTAATTGTCATAAACCTTTTGCCTGTAGCTCAGGACGCACATGTTGAAAATCTGGATACGCGGGTATCGTCGTTAATCCATTATTCCTCTGTTGAAAGTTTTTTTGAAGGTGTCGTTCTATTGTGTAATGAGATTCTGGTGAATTTAGATGAACAGACCAGGGAAATACAGGCAAACCAGTATGAAAGATTACTGGATTATATTGAGAAGAACTATCTCAGTTTGGATATCAGCCTTACGAGTATAGCAGAAATGTTCGATATGACGCCGTCTTACCTTAGTAGGTTTTTCCGTGAGAAAACAGGTATGAATTTTATTGACTATCTTTCTGAAAAAAGGATGTCGGAGGCATGTAGACTCCTCAAGTATAGCAGCATGAAGGTCAAGGATATCATGGAACATGTCGGATATATGGATATAGCGAGTTTTACCAGGAAATTCAAGCATCGTATCGGTATGAGCCCCGGCAAATACCGGGACAGATATAAAGCCGGTGATGAATTTTAGAAGGATTGTCCGTGAACGCGGCAAGCTTTTTTCTTTCGTGTGTAATCATTGTACGCCTTTGAAGATTATCCTGGAAGGATATGAATATACTCTCATAATCCTGATATGCCATTTTTGCAAAGCGGTTAAAAGGTTTTGCAAAAAACCTGAAAGACGGCATTTATTCGTGCATATAACAGCAGCTTTGCTATTATTGACAAAACAGACCAAAAAAAATAATAACACATTGTGTTTATAGGTTGGTTATTGTAGACTGAAAATGCAAACAGCGGTGAAAAAAATATTTAAAGCTCATATAAATCAATCATAAGGAGAAAATCATGAACCAGGTTACTTTATGTAATAGGGGAGATGAACTAAGAAACCGTAAAAAAGCGATAATATGGAAGCGTTTACTGGAATGCTGGCAGCTTTATGTTTTAATACTTCCGGCATTTGTCTACATAATCTTATTTCATTATTTGCCGATGTATGGTATAGTTATTGCATTTCAGGACTATAACCCGGCGAAGGGCTTTTTCGGAACGTTTGTCGGTTTCAAGCATTTTAGCAGCTTTTTCAACTCACCGCAGTTTTGGAATTTGATTAAGAACACGGTAATTATAAATTTTTATGCCATTATTTTATGCTTTCCCCTGCCGGTATTGCTTGCGCTGTTATTGAATGAAGCGAAACAGTTATGGCTTAAAAAGTTAGTTCAGAACCTTACGTATTTTCCGTTTTTTATTTCGACGGTAGTAATTGTCGGGATGCTGAGCGCTTTCCTTTCTCCGTCGATTGGTATAGTAAATACGATGATAAAGTTTCTGGGAATTAATGCAATTGATTTTATGGGAAAAGCTGAGTGGTTTCGTTCAGTGTATATTATTTCCGGTCTTTGGCAGAATACAGGTTGGTCATCTATAATATTCTTAGCTGCACTATCAACAATAGAGCAAGAATTACATGAAGCGGCTAAAATGGATGGCGCAGGCAGGATTAAGAGGATATGGCATATTAATATACCTGGGATAATGCCAACCATAATCATCTTATTCATTCTAAATTGCGGAGGTATATTGAATGTAGGGTTCGAGAAGATATTCCTGATGCAGAATTCACTCAATCTGTCGGTTTCTGAGGTAATTTCCACCTATGTTTACAAAATTGGAATTCAGGGCGCAAAATTCAGTTACTCGACGGCTATAGGGCTATTCAATTCAATCATCAATTTTATGTTATTGCTTGCTGTAAATAAAGTATCTAAAAAACTTAGTGACATTAGTCTTTTCTAAAGGAGCAGAAGAATGGTAGCAAGGTTATTTTCTTCAAGACAATCAAGGGAAGACCTGGTTTTTCAATCGATAGTGAATATAATGCTTGTAATTGCCGGTGTTATTGCGCTTTTTCCGCTTATATTTGTTGTTTCTGCTTCGATCAGCGAACCTAATATGGTGGCGAGCGGGCAGGTTTATCTGATGCCGAAAGGTATACAGTTTAGAGGATATGAGCTTATTTTCAAGTCCAAATGGATTTCTATAGGTTATAGAAATAGTCTTTTCTATACGATTGTCGGTACTTTTTTTAATGTGGCAGTTACGTTCGCAGCTGCTTATGGGTTATCCAGAAAAAAGTTATACGGACGAAGCGTACTCAACTTCATAATGGTATTTACCATGTGGTTTAGTGGAGGAATGATACCGACATTTGTAATAGTAGACAAGCTGAAGCTTATCGATAAGCCGTATACTCTTTTGATTTTAGGAATGGTATCGGTATATAATATGTTGATAAGCCGTTCATTTATAAACTCTTCAATTCCTGAAGAACTTCAGGAAGCGGCGCGAATGGATGGCTCCGGTGATTTTGGGCTGTTCTTCAGGATAGTCGTGCCCTTATCGACACCCGTATTGGCAGTCATATCGATGTTTTATGCATTGGGCCACTGGAATAGTTATTTTGAGGGACTCATTTACCTTAACATAAAAGAATACCAGCCACTTCAGATATTTCTCCGTGAAGTGCTGGTTCAGAACCAGAGTCTCACTTTTGACTTTAAAGATATGCGTCAGATAGAAAGTGAGGTGGAGAGGGCTCAAACAGCCCAGGTGATGAAATATGGCCTCTGCGTTGTAGCGTCGGTCCCGATGCTTCTATTGTATCCGTTTGTGCAGCGCTTTTTTGTAAAGGGAGTTATGATAGGTGCGCTGAAAGGGTAATGCATTATGTTATATTGCGGTTTTGGTGGGATAATCTATAAAATTCGGCAAAAGTGGAGAGGATTCCTGGTTAAAAAAACTAAAATACCTGAAAATTAAGCGTTTCAGGAGTTTAGCAATAATCTATCCAAATATTTTATAAGGAGGAAAGAAAATGTCAAGAGTAATTGCAGTAGTACTGGCCATTATAATCGTATTTTCTTTTGCAGGCTGTGGCAGTACCGGAGATCAAACTACCCAATCCCAGTCAGGTCAGACCGGATTATCTTCTTCGGAGCCGGAAGCTCCGTTGGTCTATGAGATTCTGGCGAACGTAGGACCGGAAGACGGGAATTGGGAAAAGATGTGGTTTTTTGATTATGTTAAAGAGAAATTTAACATCCAGTTTACGATCAACCAGGTAAGCTCCGACGGTTTTGAAGAAAAGAAAAACCTGGCCTTTGCAACCAATACTTTGCCGGATGTATTTGTAGGTTCTTCTCTAACCGCAAATGAACTTATAACCTATGGTTCACAAGGACAAATTATTCCGCTTGAGCAATACTTTTCCGATGATCTCATGCCGAACTTCATGGCGGATATGAAAGAGAATCCAAATGTTTACAAAGCACATTTTTTCCCGGATGGACATGCATATGCCGTGTGGGGGTTTACTTCCAATCTCCGCGACTATGCATTAAGCAAGTTCTGGGTTAATACAAAATGGGCGCAGAATCTTACAGGCAATATTCCGGCCACAGTCGATGAATTTTACGCGTATCTTAAAGCAGTGAAGGAAAAGGATGCAAACGGAAACGGAGACGTTAATGATGAAATTCCCTTCGGAGGAATATACAACAGCATGTACGACGGGTTCTACGACGGTCTTGCCCCGATTCTAACTGCTTTCGGCTTCACTGACAAGCGTGTCCAGGTTATCGATGGAAAAGCCTGGCTTGTACCCACACATCCGAACTACAAAGAATTTCTTAAATACATGAACAAGCTTTACACCGAGAAGCTTATTGATCCGGAATACTTCTCCCAAAGTGAGGATCAGCGCGTTGCCAAGATCAGCCAGGAAAGAGTCGCGTGCTTCACAGATTGGGCGCAATGGCTATACATGAAGGAAGAAGGCACATGGCAGCAGTGGCAGAGCATCGACCCGCTGACCAGCAGTTTTAACGCCACAAAGATGTGGCCTTCAACAGACTGCACTTTGACCTATATCTTTGCTGTAACCAAGAATGCCAGGAATGTAGAAAAGCTCATGCAGTTTGTCGATTGGCTTTATACTGACCAGGGAAATGATGCACACTGGAAAGGCCCTGAGTATGGTACCTGGAGTGAGCATCCCGATTGGGGTTGGGAATATAAAGGCGATGATGATAAGGGAGCCCGTATCATAGAGGATCACTGGCCGAGCGATAAATATAAAACGATTAACGCGTTTTACCATGACCTGATTACTCCATGGGCGATCCCCACCGGTTCGCTAACGAAAAAAGCATCGACCCAAAGTGTCCCGCTGACTGAGAAAAATTTGACTGAAAATGTCGAGACGCATTATGTCCCTTATTATTCTGTCGGGTTCCCGCAGACAGCCCGTTATAAACAGGAAGAAGCTGATAAACTGGGACTGCTCAAAACCGACCTTAATAGTTATATCGATCAGATGGTTTCCAGGATGATTATCGGTGAAATTTCTATCGATAGCGAGTTTGACAAATTCGTGCAGGAATGCATCGATAGAGGCGGGGACCAGTATATGGAAATCTATCAGAGCGTATATGACCGCTGGAAAAGCCATTAAACATAAAAATAGCTGCTGAAAAAACATTACAATGCTCCTGCATCGGACTTGGGTTCCGGTGCAGGAAAAATTTACTATAAGGAATTGCCGCGTTAAGAATGGTGTAAAATTGATGAAGTGGTTGTATTATGTTCTGATGGCAGATTTTCAAAATTCGATTTTGTAGTGAGGTGAGACAGTATGCTGCTTGAAGGATTAAGGGACGCTTTTCGTAATCCTTCCGCGCAATATCGTTCCTATCCGTTTTATTCGCTCAATGACAGGCTGTATGCGGAAGAACTGCAAAGACAGGTTCATGAAATGCACCGCCAGGGTATGGGGGGAGTTTTTCTTCATTCCAGAGAAGGACTTGAAACTGAATACATGGGTGAGGAAT
Organism: Bacillota bacterium; assembly: GCA_023426125.1. Lineage (GTDB taxonomy): Bacteria > Bacillota > Clostridia > Acetivibrionales > DTU013 > MnB-11. The sequence goes on along the minus strand of JAFABI010000030.1, from coordinate 35,495 downwards.
GGTTTTCATCAATAGAGACAGTGATACAGGCTGCGAAAGATGCCGGTATGTATGTCTGGCTTTATGATGAAGATAGATTTCCGTCGGGCGGAGCAGGCGGGCAGGTTCAGCGGACGAACAGAGAGGCTTTTGGCGCTAAAGCGATGACCCTTGAATTAGGAAACAGCATGCCCCGGAAGGATGAAACTGTATATTATTTTGCCGTATGTACCGAGGGAAACAAGGTTATAAGCTGCAGAAAGATCAGCGGCGCTGAAATGAAGCTTGAAAAGGATGAAGTCCCGGCGATATTCCGTATTGAGTTGTCGAAGCCTTGCGAATGGTTTAACGGCGAAGCGCCTGCAGATAATATGAATCCGCATGCGGTAGCTTGTTTCATCGAAAAGACGCATGAAAAATACCGTAAAAGGTTCGGCGGAGAGTTTGGCAAAACAGTGAAGGGAATCTTTACCGATGAACCCAATATAGCCGATTTCCGTGCAAGCTATACGGACGGCAGAGATTGGATTCCCTGGACCGATGGCTTCGGAGACTTTTTTGAAGAGCGCTGCGGGTATAAAATAGAAGATTATCTGCCGTATATCTATTTTGAAGGCAGCAGGAGCAAAGAGACTCGGCACGACTACTGGCACATGGTGGCGGAACGCTTTTGCGAGGCATATTCCAGGCAAATAGGGATATGGTGTGAGGAAAATGAGCTTATATTCACAGGGCATTATATGGCAGAATCGGTTCTTGGATCTGCTGTAAGGATGAGCGGAGCAGTTATGCCGCACTATATGTACCAGAAGATGCCGGGGATTGACATTTTATCGGAGCAGACATATGAATATCTTACAGTAAAGCAATTAAGCAGCGTTGCCAATCAACTGGGGCGCCGAAGCATATGTGAGCTTTATGGATGCACTGGCTGGGAATTTAGCTTTGAAAGTCAAAAATGGGTAGGAGACTGGCTCTTTGCTATGGGGGTCGACACACGCTGCCAGCATCACGCAATGTATAGCATCAAAGGCTGCCGCAAGCGTGATTATCCGCCGTCCTTCAATTATAACAATTGCTGGTGGGAGCACAATGGTATTACTGAGGACTATTTTGCACGTATATCTGCAGTCATGTCCGGTGGTAAAGCTGTCCGCAAGGTCTTGCTGCTGCATCCTCTGACCGGTGTATGGGCGGTAACAGGTGCGGGAAGCTGCCGTGATTATGCGTGGAACTCTGACGACAGTGCCGCTTGCGTGCTGCAACAGAAGCTGGAGCAGGTGATGCATATGCTGCTCGGTTTACATATTGATTTTGATTTTGGCGATGAAATGATAATGGAAAAAATTGCGACAGTATCGGATGGGGAGCTCAGGATAGCGCAGATGCAGTATCCTGTAATAGTTTTACCGTATATTGAGACTGTCATGGACGGGACATTCAAATTGTTACTGGAGTTTATGGAGGATGGAGGCACAATTCTCTCGCTTGGCGCCGGCCCGACAAGGATAAATGCGAGAGAAACGGACATGGTGCAGGCATTGCATAAACATAAACGCTTTGAACAGGTAGATTCCCTGTCCGTTCTGGAGGGACGATTAAACGAGATTTTAACACCCAGACTGCATATCCTGAACAGTGCTCTGCAAGAGCAAAACGAGATGCTATATCTATTAAAGGAATTTGAAGATCACTATGCCCTTTTTATCTCCAACAATGACAGGAACAGCGGACATAAGGTCCGGATAGTGCTTCCGTACAGCGGAAGGGTTGAGCGATGGAATCCTCTAAACGGAAAGATGGAAGAGATAGGAGTTTGGGAGCATGATGGCGGAATTTCTTTCATAGAAGAATTTGAAGCTGTCGGATCAGGATTGTATGTAATATGCAAGGATCGGTCGCCGTTAGTGTTATTGGGAAAACCGTCTTTTTTGCAGGAGACAGGATCGCCGTCGGAGCGTATTGTTCTCAAGTCCCGGTCGAAAGTAACGCGTTCCCATCCCAATGTTTTATTGCTTGATGTCTGCCGCTGGCGTATGGATGAAAATAACTGGTCTGAACCGGTACAGGTATGGCAAGCGCAGCAGGACATAAGAAAGCTCCTTGGCATGCGGCAAATATACTGTAACGGCTCATCGCAGAGATATAATTGGATTGGGATACCACATCCTAACGACGGCAGAAGGGTGGAGTTTTGTTTTAGCTTCAATGTGAGTGAAGTTCCGGAGAAAGCCGTACATCTAGCGGTGGAAACGCCTCAGATATTTGATGTAAGCCTCAACGGACAACAGGTTTTAACTGCCCCGGATGGATGGTATATCGACAGGAATATAGAGACGGTACCGCTTCCAGCCCTGAAAAAAGGTAAAAATATACTTTTGCTTGGCTGCAGCTACAAAAACCGTACCGAGGTTGAGGATTGTTATATCCTTGGGGATTTTGCAGTTGACATGGGCCGGAATATCCTTGGGGAGATTGGAGAAATCGGCATTGGAGACTGGGGAATGCAGGGATATTTCCACTATGCGGGCACATTAATATATCACTATGCATTTGAATGGAGCAACAGGAAAAGTGCCAGGCTTGTACTGGGCGATTTCAAGGCGGTTACCGTACACATAAATGTAAATGATAAATCAGCCGGCGATATTCCGTGGAGGTGCGCAGACGGGCTTGACATTACGCAATACCTGAAACCCGGACAGAACAGCATTGATATTGAGGTTGTGGGCAGCCAGAGAAATGTGCTCGGCTTATTTCATCAGACAGGAATGCAAAACATCTGGGTTGACTGGACCTTCTTTTCAAGAAATGGGGCAAGAGAAGATGCAGAGTACATTACAGTACCTTATGGTTTGTTCAAAAGACCTTATATTGAATTGGAGCAGACATAAAATAGCATAGCGCTATTGTTGACTTTAAAAAGGTACATGGACTAATACTACAGCGTAAACAACCGAATTATCCTTTCAGAAATAACGCCTTAAAGCTTTGGCGATATTTCTGAAAGGCGCATGAATGCCGATAAATTAATGAAGTTTACGCTGTAGTCCTAATTGGCTGTCAATATTGATTTAAGGGGGATTTTCAATGAAATCCGGAGAAAGAAAATATCTTAATGGTATAGGGTATGTATATTACTTTACCAAAGAAAGCATTAACCCCCATAAGGCGGCGGAGCTCATTCATGCGCTTAACGTGAAAAGTGTACGCTCATGGCACAATGCGACCTGGGTACTGAAAGATCCAGGTACATTGAACCGTGAGGAATCCGATGGTTTCCACAATATGTACAGGCTGCTTTTTAAAGCGGGAGTAGAGCAGATTATCGGACTAAGTCATGATTGGTTCCTACCGTTGGAGGATGGGACTTTTTCTTGGGGCAAATCACAGGTTCCGCGCCGGGATACAGCTCCAGGATCGAAATATATACAATTTCTTGATATGTATGAAGGGATGTGGGAAACGCTGGTTAAGGAATTCCCGGAGGTGACGGACTGGGAAACCGGCAACGAAATGAACCATAAGCCTTTTTTAAAACCGTTGAATGAAAAAAATGCTAATGATGAGACAGGGTTCACACAGGAAGAAATGGCCGACATCTGCACAGATATGATGTTCCGTTCCGCCCGCGCCATACATAAATGTAACCCGGACGCAGGAGTTATTATGCCGGGAATGGCGCCTGTGGGCGAACGTGAAATCGGCGTGTTCGCGGAGAATATTGCCATTGAGTACAATGGCATGATACATACTCTCGAGAGAATCTATCGAAATATAAAAAGCGGAGAATTCGGCTCTAAAAACCCCAGGCATTTTTTCGACGCGCTATGCTGGCATCCATATTACGCCGAACAGGATGAAAAAGGGGACTGGCACTGGAAAAAGCCGGATGAGACATGGATAAAATTGAACCGTGAAGTCTATGAAGTTGCGGAAAGAGCGGGAGATCACGGACTTAGCTGTTACCTGTCGGAATATGGGTTTAATGATTATGGGGATACGGAGAATGACAAGCTGCTGGCAGATTATCTGAGCGAGGGATTGCGCCTGGTCCGCGAGTGCATGCCATTCGTGGAAAGCGTTCATGTTTACCGCATGTTCCAGGCCCTTGCCGGCACGGATGAGCTTGACAATTATTCAATATTTGACCTGCGTGACGGAAAAATATTTCCAAAATATAAGGCGTATGCCGTGCAGAAGCAGTATGGAGGCACAGGATTACTATTTGAAGACGGTTCACAGGACGGAACCGGAGGTGCATATAATGAGCTTGTTGGGGGTGGGATGTACGATGGATAATAGATCGATGGAGGATTTGGCACATGGGAATTGATTTTTCCACCGAACGTTGGCAAAGGATCGAGAAGGATTATACTGCATGGTGGAAGGGCGAGCTTGACAGGCCGCTGATAAATATCGAACTGACAGGTGCGGCGCCCGATAGGCTGCAGCCTGAGGAACCTGTTGATAGTACGACGTTATATGATTTTTCAATGCCTGCTAAGATTATTGTAAAGCATTGGGAATCCATGCTCTCATGCAAAAAATATATCGGAGATGCTTATCCGTTGATTATTCCTGACTTCGGACCTGGTGTAAATGCGGCGTTTATGGGCGCTAAGGCGACTCCAACCCCATGCACCGTATGGTTCAAAGCCAAAAAGGAAAAAGTGATGAAGGAACTGCATTTTTCGTATGATCCGGAAGAGCCGACATTCAGGAGAATAAAAGAGCTTTACCGGGCTGCGGCGGAATATTTCAAAGGGAGTGTCTGCCTCGGGATGACACATCTTAATAATGGGATTGATCCGGTTGCACGTTTCTTTGACAGTGAGACAATGGCACTTGCCTTTTACGACGACCCTGATAATCTGAAAAGGCTAATATGGGAAACGCATGAGTTGTGCATGCGATACTATGATGAATTAACTGCCGCCATGGGATCCGATAACCCAGGGCAAACATGCTGGGGCTTTCTTTTTTCGAAGACCTCCCATTTCATGTGCCAGTCGGACTTCAGTGCAATGATTGGTCCGGAAATGTTCAGAGAGTTCATACTTCCGGAGCTTGAAGCATGCTGCAAAAAGTTCGGCAATTCATTTTATCATCTGGATGGACCGGGTGAGCTGCCGCACCTCGATATGATTTTGAATATTCGTGAACTGAAGGGGGTTCAGTGGATTCCGGGTGATGGAAAACCGGATTATAAACACTGGCCTGACGTATACACAAAAATAAGGCAGGCGGGAAAACTGATACAGTTATTTGGGGATCTGGATACTCTGGAAGTGGTTGCGGAACAGCTGGGCAGCGCAAAAGGGATTTACTATTTCGGTTCCTTTGACATTTCGGAAGAGAAGAGGGCTATGAAGCTGTTGGAACGATTTGGTGCAATTTGATGATAAGTGAGGTGTGATGAAGTGGTTGATATAAAAATTGATTTTGGTAAAAAACTTGGCTTGATCAAAGCTCTTCATGGCGTAAACAACGGACCGGTATGCCTTGGCTCGCTGGTTGATGTTTCAGGCTATTACAAGGAGCTTGGCGTTCCTTATGTACGTGTGCATGATACAAATTGGCCCAATCCGCGCGAGGTAGATATTTACACCATTTTCCCGGACAGCGGCAAAGATCCGCTGGATCCGGAGAGCTATGATTTTAGGCGTACAGACGACTATATCAAATCGATTATTGACACCGGCGCAAAGGTCGTTTATCGTTTGGGCGTCAGCATTGAACATACGAAAAGGAAATATTATACACATCCGCCCGTGGATTTTGAAAAATGGGCAGACATTTGCGTGGGAATAATTAAACACTATAACGATGGATGGGCAAACGGATTTCATTATGATATACAATACTGGGAAATATGGAATGAGCCGGATAACCCGGATGGAGACTGCATGTGGTCCGGTACTCCCGAGCAGTATTTTAAGCTCTATCAAACAACGGCAACCGCGATAAAGCTTTTCGACCCAAAACTAAAAGTAGGCGGTTTTGCGGCGACGATGGTCAACCCGGAATTTACTGAAAATTTTTTGGATTACTGCAAAAAACAAAAAGCTCCCATTGATTTTTTTTCGTGGCATACCTATGCGGATAAGCCGTTAACAGTCATATCCAATGCCGAAAAGGTAAATAAGCTTTTAACGAAGTACGGTTATATTTCTACCGAGAGCCATTTCAACGAATGGAATTATGTTAGCAGCGACCCGGAAATAAAGGCAGTGTTCAGAGCAGGAAACGAATACTATACGCAGGAATATTTTGAAAGGTCTAAAAGTGTGGAAGGCGCCAGCTTTGACGCAGCAGTTCTGATTCTTCTCCAGGACTGTCCGGTCGATGTTGCGAACTATTATGATGCGGCGCCCTCTTCCTTTTGGAGCCTGTTTAATGTATACGGAGTACCGCAAAAGAACTATTATGCTTTTAAGGCCTTTAAGATGTTATATGATTGTCCGCAAAGGATCTCTGTTGAAATTTCTTCGGAAATTAACGGACTTTATTGCTGCTGCGGAACAGATGATAAAAGGATGGAAGCGGCGGTATTAATCAGCAATTTTCATGCCGAAAGCCGGGAATATACCATGGATTTTGACAATCTGCCTTTGGCATGTACTTACAGCTGTAAGACATACCTGCTGGATAAAGAGCGTAATCTTGAGTTTGTGAATTCTGAAGAGATTAGCCGAAACTGCAGCAGAATTGTCAAATCTATAGGCGGGCATTCGGTATTATTGCTAAAGATATCACCTGTTTTGTGAGGCGGATCACTATAAAGGAGTGATTTGGAATGAGCAAGAACTTATTGCAATGGATTTGCTATTCTACGCCCGAGCTTTGCGCGCTTTTAAACATTACTCCCTGGACAAAAGCTTTTTAAACCCTTCATTATGGATGATGTCCTTCATCGCGTAAATGTCGAAGTGCTCCAGGATCTTCAATATGTTGAGATTATCGAAAGGGGTCAGGATGAAGGAATCCTCGCCGAATTTATTCACCAGCCTGGTTGCCTCCACTGCATCGATATTTGTCCTGGGGCCGCCGACACAGCCGCCTTTGCACCCCATACCCTCAATAAAGTTGGCGTCCATTTTTTCGCCGCTGACCAGTTGGTCCAGGACCATTTTGCAATCCTTTACGCCGTCCACCCGCTTAGGCTTCAATTTGATCACCCTTGTCGGCTCCAGCCTGTTTACGACAGTCTTTACCGAAAAGCTTACTCCGCCTGTCCGGGCATAGATTCTGCCGCCGAAGGATGCCTGGTCCTTGTCGTCGGGCGGCAGTTCCTCCGGACGGATCCCCAGTGCCTTGAAAATTTCCTTCAGCTCTCTGAAATTAAGGACATAGTCAATGGAGCCTTTCAGGTCGGGTTCGGTGATTTCAGCCTTTTTTGCAATGCAAGGGGCTATAAATACTACCTTTGCACCTTTATACAGCTTTTTCAGGATCCTGCCCGAAGCGATCATGGGCGATACCGACGGCGACATGTGCCGGTACAATTCAGGGTAGCTTTTTTTGACCATATTGAACCAAACGGGGCAGCAGCAGCTGGTCAGGAAAAAGTCACGCTCCGTTTTTACCAGGTTGTTGAACTCAAGGGCTTCCCTTATGGTCAAAATGTCGGCGAACAAGGCTACTTCCACCATGTCCTTGAAACCCAGCGCTTTCAAAGCAGTCCGCAGCTTTCCCATCGTGACGTCTTCGCCGAACTGTCCTACAATCGCCGGCGCTACGGCGGCATAGACGGGAGCCTTGTTTTCCTTGAGCAAATCAATCAGGGGGATGAATTCCATTTTGTCCGCCAGAGCACCGAAATCGCACTGGGAAACACAATAGCCGCAGCTTATGCACTTGTTGTTCCGGATGACGGGATCGTTCCTTTTATATAGTTTGTGTTCATATTTTTCTACCATGGTACATTCGCAGGAAGATTTGCTGCAGTCACTGCAGGTATCGCCGATTTTTACGACAATTGGCGGTTTGATGCCGGCAGGGTCTTTTACTCGGTCAAGCTCGTCATTGAATGCCTCATCTCCCTTTGGATCCAGCCCCATGGCTACCCTGATATGATTCTGAATAAAGGGCATGTCGGTATCGTCAAAGCCGTACTTGTCTTTTATCTCCACGGCAAGGGCATTTAAGTCCTCCGGGGTTTTCAAGGCTCCATCCCAGTATCTTTTTACTATTTCATTAAAAATGACCATGCGCTTTTCGGTAAAATCCCGATACTTGTCTTCCATAACCTATACCTCTCGAAATAGTTTTCACCAAGATATCTTCCACATTTACGTCGTATTCTATCACAATTTTGGATAATTATTCTTTATATTTCGTACTTTTCCTGGCTTTCCAGATGCCCGATTAATTCTTTGGCTGCCGTGGATAAGGGGACGTCCTTCAGCCAGGCTGCTCCGATAGACCTGGGAGGAATTTTTTCAATCGGCTTGACTTCGTACAGACCGCCGCTATCCAATTCGTCCTCGATGAAGTTCCGGATGACACAAGCGATGCCAAAATCGTATCTGGCAAAATGAATGAGCAGGTCAATGTTGCCAAGCTCAAAATCCGGCGTTGCGTTTATGAAATTTTCTTTGAAATATTCATCGATGTATACTCTGGAATTACTGTTTTTTTCCAGCAGAAGAAGAGGGTGCTTGACGATTTCGCTCAAGGCCTGCATTTGATAGGACAGATGCTTGTATTTTTCTCCCGTAACAAAGCAGTCCTGGACTTGCATAATATTTTTAAATACCAATTGGTCGTCCCGGTAGGGCAGGTTTATAATGCCGAAGTCAATTTTGCCTGCTTTGAGAAGACTGATGATGCCGGGTGTTGTCGGGCATATGACGTGAATTTTAATTGAGGGATGCAGGGTATTGAACAGTTTGAGGTACGGTACCAGATAATTCTTGCATAGGGTATCGCTGACACCTATTCTTACCTCTCCGCCCAGCAGGTTTTTTACATCGCTGATTTTCTTTTCCGCAGCGGATATAAACCCGAAAGCCTGCGCAATATATTGATAAAGAATCTCGCCTTCCTGTGTCAACTTGACGCCTTTAGGCGTCCTGGAAAACAGGGTGCAGCCCAGATCGTACTCCAGCTGTTTTATTGCCCTGCTTACTGCGGGCTGGGTTATATACAGGTGCTCGGCAGCTTTTGAAATGCTCCCGTGCTTTGCAATGTAATAAAAAGTTTTGTATAGCTCCAGGTTCATAGGTATAACCTACCTTTATATCAGATATAAAGAATATGCATTTTATTTATACTACCCTTTCTATTATAATCGAATTAAGATAAATTTCAAGGAGGTATAGGGTATGAATACGAGAATCGGTATTAACGGATTTGGAAGAATAGGCAGGAACACACTGAAGGCAATCGTGGAAAAGTATCCGGAAGAGCTTGATATTGTGGCGATTAACGATCTGACGGATGCCAAAACCCTGGCCCATCTCTTAAGGTATGATTCGGTCTTCGGGAGGTTCAACGGAACTGTTGAAGCCCTGGAAAATCTTCTGGTGGTCAACGGGAAGGAAATCAGGATATTGGCTGAAAGAGACCCGGCAAACATTCGCTGGGCGGAGCTTGGGGTGGAGATCGTCCTGGAGTCCACGGGGCTGTTTACAAAAAGAGAAAAGGCAGAGCTTCATATCACGGAAGGAGGAGCGAAAAAAGTTCTCATATCAGCGCCTGCTACCGCTGAAGATATTACAATCGTGCTGGGGGTAAATGAAGACAAGTATGATCCGGTTAAGCACAACATTATTTCAAACGCATCCTGCACCACCAACTGTCTGGCTACGGTAGCCAAAATCCTGAATGACAGCTTCGGGATCAAAAAAGGTTTCATGACGACAGTGCATTCCTACACGAACGACCAGAGAATCCTGGATTTGCCTCATGGTGACCTGAGAAGGGCGAGGGCTGCCGGAACGTCGATCATTCCTACGAAAACAGGCGCTGCTAAATCGATTGGGGTCGTTATCCCCGAACTTGCGGGGAAGCTGAATGGATTTTCATTCCGGGTGCCCACTTCTGCAGTTTCGGTGGTGGACCTGGTGGCCGAGGTTGATAAGCCTGTTACAAAGGATGAGGTCAACGCTGTGCTAAAAGCTGCGGCAGAAGGGAAAATGAAGGGGATTGTGAACTATTCCGATGAACCGCTGGTTTCAATAGACTACGTTGGCGATCCTGCGTCTTCCACCATCGATGGGTTGTCTACAATGGTTTTGGAGGACAATATGGTTAAGGTAGTTGCCTGGTATGACAATGAATGGGGATATTCCAACAGATGCGCCGATCTGGCTTTGTATATTTCCCGAAAAGGGTATTGATTTATCGGCTTGTGCTCTTACCGGAAATGATGCGGCGGGTTTAACCTTTCCGGAAGCAATGCGGTAATATTTTATGGCAAGTTTCAGGCGGTGAGCATATCTCCAGCCTGGGATGCATAGGCGAGCAGCAAATGCAAGGCATTTGCGACCAGCCTGGGATGCATAGGCGAGCAGCAAATGCAAGGCATTTGCGACCAGCCCGGGATGCATGGACGAGCAGCAAGCTTTAGCTTGCGACCAGTCTCGTTGAAACTCTGCTGCGGTAAGGAAATTTGTCTACAACCGACAAATTTCCTTTGAATTAGGTCGTTATAAACGTCATGCGGCCCTCCGCTGACTCCTGTTACCTTGGGCGGACGGCCAATGGCCGCTCTACAGATTTATACACCATAAATTTTTTGTAGCATCATGTCTTTGCCGCAAAAATAGAAAAAAACAACGAAATAGTATATAATGGATGGTACATGAAAGCTCTTTTTCATGTACCATCCATTTTTTTGGTATGATTGGTATAGTTGACTGAATGGTATGCAAATATAGCTCCATATAAGTTAGTTGCCAGATTGGAATGAAAAAGGAATCCGCTGTAGGGGCGGCCATTGGCCGTCCGGTAGTTGTTTGACGTAGGTTGCATTTGTGGACGCACAATGCGCGCCTCTACCTAATCGCCATACTCCGCTTTTGTCAAACTTATCTGGTAATGAATATACGTGGAGCTGTACTAAGAGAATCTACAGGTATTACTTTTTAAGGAGCGAAAACGATGAGAAGAAAAGACAAGGAAATAACGGACAAACAAATGATGGAAAAAATCCTTGATGAAGCGCAAGTTATCAGAATAGCCATGGTGGACAACGGCGAGCCATACCTGGTTGCAATGAACTTCGCCTATACGGATGGCGCACTTTATATGCACTCCGCCAGGGAAGGCAGGAAGATAGACATCCTGAAGAAAAACAGTAAAGTGGCGTTTCAGGCAGACACAGGGGTGGAACTGCTGATTGAGAATGAGGCTTGCGGGTGCAGTACCAGATATATGAGCGTTTTCGGTACGGGAAAGGCGTTTCTGATTGAAGATAAAGCGGGGAAAACGGACGCTTTGGATGCCATAATGAAAAAACATACAGGGAGAGACGGGTTCGCATATCCCGAGAAGGTTTTTGACAGGACGCTTGCAATCAAGGTGGAGATAGAGTCGATGACAGGAAAAAAGTCGGGTTATTAAAAAAACCATTGCATATTTTGAGAAGAGAATATATGATGGAATTAAACACTCATTAAACATGCTGCAGGAGTGAAACGGACAGATGGATAGAAATACGATCTGGAACAGGATCATGGCAAATGTGGGGAAAATCCAGCTGAATCCGCTCAATCACCGGCTGCTGATTTTTTATGTCGCCGCCATTGTCTGGCTCGAACTTGTTTATAGATTGTGGAGAGTTAAAAGTCTTAATTTTGATTTCCTGTTTTCCATCCTCTTTTCATTTGCCGCAGGCGGGTTGCTATACCTGGTTTCCGGCTTGCTGAGCGAGGTGATGAATAAAACTGTTACGGTTTCCCTTGTCTTTTTGCTGTGCCTTTGCTATAACGTACAGCTTGTTTACTATGAAATTTTTCAAACTCCTTTTTCATTGTATTCGCTGACAGGCGCGGGAGATGTGACGCAATTCATGGATGTCATTGTTACCGCCATATTGGGGAATTTTGTGGGGGTCGTGTTGGAATTTGTTCCTCTGGTCTTTCTGCTCACGAATTTTTTTCAATTGAAATACCCAAGGTTAAAAGCTCCGGCGGTGTACTTCATTATCCTCTTTTGCATTTTAAGCCACGGAATTTCCATTCTGTGTGTCAATCTTACCGGCGACAGCAATATTTCACAGCATACGCTTTATTACAGGACCTACTCTCCGCAGCTCTCTGTAGGAAGACTCGGGCTTTTGACTACGATGCGTCTTGACCTCCAGCGGCTTGTGCTTGGAGACGATGGAATGGCTGCAATTGAAGCCATAAACGAGGGGGTGGAGCCCACAGCTCCGCCTGCCGCGGTAAAAGGCGTTCAAAGCGGGGATTCACCTTCGGATGCCGGTGGTGATTCCGATGAAGCGGAAAATAATAACTCCCGGGAGGAAAGCGATGGCAATGAAGATAGCAATGAAGATAGCAATGAAGAAACGGAAGGAGCGGAGATTCCCGGTGAAACCAAGGAGGCAGAAGCTGTAAAAGAGCCGGAATACGGAGACAATACCCTGGAAATTGATTTTGATAGCCTGATGGCAGATGAGAAGGATCCGGCCATCCTTGACATGCACAAATATTTCTCTTCGGTAGAGCCCACCCGGCAGAATGCTTATACAGGGCTTTTCAAAGGATGCAATCTCATCATGCTTACTGCAGAAAGCTTTTCTCCCTACGCCGTCGACCCGGAATTGACTCCCACGCTATACAAAATGATAAAAGAGGGTTTTGAGTTTACAAACTTTTACAACCCGGTATGGGGTGTCAGCACTTCCGACGGCGAATACGCGGCTTGCACGGGATTGATGCCCAAAGCCGGTGTCTGGAGCTTTGCCAGGTCAGGCGAAAACTATATGCCCTTTGCAATGGGAAATCAGTTTCAAAAGCTGGGGTATATTACAAAAGCCTGGCACGATCACACATATACCTACTACAAGCGGGATATTTCCCATCCGAATATGGGGTATGAGTATAAGGGGGTAGGGAACGGGCTTGAAATCAAAAAAACCTGGCCGGAATCGGACCTGGAGATGATTGAGGCTACAGCGCCGGAATACATAGGGACACAGCCTTTCCACACATATTACATGACCGTCAGCGGGCATTTGCAGTACAATTTCCAGGGCAACTATATTGCAAGGAAAAACAAAGAGTTCGTGGAGGATCTGCCCTATTCCGATCCTGCGAAAGCATATATTGCGTGCAACCTGGAACTGGAATTTGCCATGAAGGCCCTGCTGGAAAAGCTTGAGGAGGCCGGTGTAGCCGAAAACACCGTGATCGCCCTCAGCCCGGACCATTACCCTTACGGTCTCCCGGGGGAATGTATCGATGAGCTTGCCGGTCGCGAGGTAGAGAGTAATTTCGAGCTTTACAAAAGTACCTTGATTATCTGGAAAAAAGGTATGGAGCCGGTTGTGGTGGATAAGCCCTGCAGCAGCCTGGACATCAATCCCACCCTGTCCAACCTGTTTGGGCTGGAGTATGATTCACGGCTTATGATGGGAAGGGACATATTGTCCGACACTCCGCCCCTGGTCATGTTTTCCAACTGGAGCTGGATAACGGACAAAGCCAGGTTCAACGCTGCCGCCAATAAAGTGGAATTTACCGGCGGATCCGAAGAGGACCGGGAGTATAGCAAGGCTATTGACAAAATTGTGGCGGACAGGTATAAGTATTCAGTAAAAATTCTTGAAAACGACTATTATGGCAGAATTCTGCGGCGGGCAGAATGATTGGGTGACTATGTTTAAAAATTTAAACGATTTGTTTTCTATTATAAAAAGCAGAATCGCAGACGCGCTAAAGAGCAATGATGAAAGAACCAACAGCAGAAGAAACATTACGGCATCCAATATTACCTCCGGTGTCACAAACAACCTTATCGGGGGGAATTTCTTCACAGGTTTTCTGCTTTTGCTGAATGCTGACGACAGCTTCATGGGGCTTGTCACCATGGCGGGTTTTCTGGGAAACCTGCTTCAGGTCTTGTCTCCGCTCCTGTTGGAGAGGTTTCAAAGCCGTAAATTATTGCTTGTTTGCAGCAGAGGGGCAATCTATTTCTTCAATATTGTAATCATCAGCATTATACCGTTCATGCCCATGGTCAACGGGACCAAATTGATGATGATCCTTTCCATCATCCTGTTCATAAACCTTATCAATGCCATATCGGCGCCGGGTTTTGCAGTCTGGCACATAAAGAGCATACCCGAAGAAATACGGGGCAAATATTTCTCCTTTTTCACAATTGTGAACGGGATCGTAATTTACTCTGTCATCCTTACCTCTGGTAAAATCATCGATTACTTCAAGGCGTCGGGGAATGAAATGCAGGGGCTTCTGATCTTCAGGGCGGTTGCATTGGTGCTGTGCCTTGTGGATATATTCTTCTTGTTTAAAATCAAGGAGTATCCCAACCAGAGGTCGGAAAGCAAAATAAATCTCATCAACATATTGCTCAATCCGTTCAAAGAAAAGAAATACCTGGTGACTGTTTTGATCGCATGCCTGTGGAATTATTCGGCGAACATACCCGGGCCGTATTTTACCGTATACATGCTGAAGGATGTGGGGGTAAGCTACTCCTTCCTGAATATCGTCAATATGATTAACATACCGGTCTTGATTTTTTTGACGCCCTTGTGGCGGAAAAGGATAAGCTCCACCTCCTGGTTTAAAACCCTGTATTTTTCCATGGGCTTGTTCCTGCTGAATTATATCGGCCTTTCGTTTGTGTCACGGGAAACGCTTGCCTTATACCCTCTGGCCGTCATATTTTCTTTCCTGGTCGCGCCGGGAATCAACCTGGTTTTTGCCAACATGCCGTACATCAATATTCCGGAGAAGGACCAGACAAATTATATCGGGTTTTATTCAGCCATGAACAATCTTGCGGCTTTGTTGGGGGTCCTTACCGGGAAGGAGTTCATAAAGCATACCGAGGGGATGGCACTCTCCCTTCTGGGAATGGAAATGCAGAACAAGCAGTACATTTTGATTTTAACTGCAGCCGTGATGCTTATTGCAGTTCTGCTGATCTTTGCAATGAACCGCAAAAAATAGGAGTCAGCAAGGTGGGACAGTGGGACAATAAACCTGTCCCCCTGTCCCACAAAAGGCAGCAGCCAAAGAATTATACGGTACCTGTGCAAAATTTTAAGTAGTGTGCTAATATTTTAGATAAAAACCAATTTTCCGGCTAAATTTGTGCAAATTTTTAATTAGTGTGCAGATATTTGGAATATATTCACTATATTTCGAACATTACTTCAAATCTTGCACATTTGGCTGCAAAAATTCCGATAAGGCAGGATATTCTCAAAGTCTGATCGACCAATTGGAATTTGTCGGGTTGGACGACTTCTTTTGAGGGGAGCCGGCCAGTTCTTTTTTGTCTACATCCCGGGTACCTGCCAGCCGATGCTTACATATGGGCAATGGAAGAACTGATTATATGTGGTAAAGCGTTAATAAATGGATTTGTGTCAATTTATTTAGGGAACATTCGGCAAGCTCTGAATATCGCTCGCGTCCGGTGCAGGCGTTGATTCGCTGTCCGGCAAGGTGTCAGCAACATCAACTCCGCCTCCGAATTGCCGTAAGTGTTCGTTTATCTCTTTATCAAAATTCTCCTGCCCAGGTTTGGAATCGTTGCTGAAAAAGTACGTAATATATCTCAAATCAGCCATATCACCGTTACGGTCATCAAATATCAAATAATAGGAGTTCGGGTAATGGTCTATTAGCCAATCATTACCTTCAAAACGCATACCGCCGCCCAACATCACTTTTTCCGGGTTCGTAACGTGTAAAGACCAGTCAATTGCGTATAGTACAATACCGCTTTCAGCGTAGTAGTATGTCTGTTCCAACTTATCAATCCGCCAGTTGTCGGTTTTGTAATTCACCTCTTTTTTCGTATCAAAATACCATTCGCTTACAAAATCTTTCGCAACGTCAAGCACTGTTTGCGATACGTTTAGGTTGTCGGGTATGACACCAACTTCCTTGTCTTTGCTTCCTGCGCCGAGTGCACAAGCTGTCAGCACGGCGGCTATTATCAACACCGTCGAAACAATAATCGCTACACGCGTTGGCTTTTTGTGTTTCATAATCGCTCCAAGCCTTTCTTTCAATGACTTCTTCCGCTCGTACATCGTTGTTGACAGAACGGTGCGCGGCATTTTGGAATCGACGGCAATCGCAATCAGCGTATCGCCGTAAGACTGCTTGCCGTCCGCGTCGAGCTTGCGGATAACCGCCTCGTCACAGGCCAGCTCGCAGGCACGGTCAATCTCACGGCGAGCGAACCAGGCAAGCGGGTTAAACCAATGCAGGGAACACGCAAGAACCGACAGCCATTTTATAAGAATATCTTTTCTCCGCAGGTGTGTCAGTTCGTGGAGCAAAACGCTATATAACTGCTTGTCGGAAAAATCACGATCCGGCAGGATTATTGCAGGCTCAAACAGCCCGATTAACATTGGTGTCGCCGCTTTCGCGTTGCGGTACAGTTGCGGAACGCGGCGATTGCCGCAGAGTGCGGCGAGCATTGCGAGTTCATGGCCATGCGCCAAAGAATTGCGCCGCTTGAGTAGCGAAATATAAATATAGTATGAGCAGAAAAAGTAAGTGGCAGTTGCGATTACGCCCAATGGATACAGTAAGCGGCACCAGTCGACAAACTCGGTAACCCATACATCGGGAACAAGTGCGTCTACCTCTTTCGCTTTTGATTCGGAAATTCCGTAATCCGCTTCATAGGGCTTTATGCGTTCGTACACATCTTCTGCCGACACAAAATACCATTCAACCGCACTTGAAATGGTCGTCGTTTCAGTGGTGTTTACAGGCAGGATAATTATTTTAGATACGGGGACAAGCAAGGACGCAATGACAACAAGCAACAGATAATATTGTACCGTTTTAGGCAAACGGTTTTTGATCAGCGGTTTCAGGGTGAACAGCACGAGCGTGAGAACACTCCCCGAAATCGACATTACCAGCATCATTCTAAGCGTATCATAACTCACTTCCGCCACCGCCCTTTATCTTGAAATAGGCTTTGAGTTCGTCCACATCTTTCTCGCTGAGCTCACCGTTGTCAACGAGCGCGGCAACGAGCTTCTTCGCGTTGCCCTCAAATACACGGTCGAGGAACGTCGGCATCTCTGAGCGTATATACTCGCTCTCGGTCACGAGCGGAACAAACTGCGCTGCGCCATACTTGTCGAGTGGTCTGATAACACCTTTATCGCGCAAGCGGAACACCAGCGTTTTAATCGTAGAATGGTTCCACTTGGTCGTCTGTAAAAGCTCCTTGCGAATCTGCGCGAGAGTCATCGCCCGTTGCTCCCGCCACAGCAGGCGCATAACTTCCAGTTCCGCGTTGGTAATTGTCTTTTCGTTCATAGCAACACCTCTAAGTTATATGCGTAGCTATATTCTACATTTGTAGCCGAAGTTTGTCAATAATGAAAAACTTACAAATTCTGTTTATATATTTGATAAGATAATAACTACTGGTTCATAGAATCCAACCAATATGCATCAACCATCTTATGCAATTTTATATTCGCATAATCATCAACATATACTTGACAGCGTGATTGCTTCCTGTTACTATAAAAGTATTCTAATAGGAAACAAGGTGATGATCTGACACGATGGATATCAATGCAAAAATCAAGCAGAGACGCATAGAAGAAGGCTATACTTTGGAAAAACTTGCGGAAATGACGGGTTTCACAAAAGGATACTTATCCAAAATCGAACGCTCTTCTAAAACGCCCCCTTTTGCTACTGTCCAGGCCATAGCGGCTGCGCTTAAAGCGGATATTGTCGAATTGATGGATGAGCACCATGATGCTCTCGGTTCAAAGAACATAGAGGTTCTAAAGCGTTCGGATATCCTGCGGGAAGGGTGGGAGGAATCATCCCATGTATATTCCTTCAAACCGCTGGTAAATACGTACAGGAACAAGTACATGTCTCCTTTTCTGTTTATGGTCAAAAAAGGCGCTTCCGAGATAACATCCCATGATTCGGAGGAATTTGTTTATGTGCTGGAAGGGGATGTTGAGCTGCATTATGAGCAAAAGGTATACCGGCTGGGCAAAGGGGATTGCTTTTACCTGGATGCCAGAATCAAGCACAATTTTGTCAATACAAAGGAGGAAACTGCCTTATTGATGGCAGTTCATTTCAACTACAGGAGATTCTAAGATTAAGGAAGGGATGAAAAGAATGAAAATCTTTAAAAACGGCGGGCACCGGTTGTTTGAAAGCGATCCGGAAACTTCGGGGGCGGTTTCGGAGATGCTGCTGGATCTGGAAAGAAACGGCATGGATGCCGTGCGGAAGTACAGTATGAAGTTTGACAGCTGGAATCCGGAAAGCTTTGAACTCGATGAAGAGCAGATTAGCAAGGCGATAAGCGGGCTTGATCCGCAGCTCGTCGAAGATACCGATTTTTGTCAGGCAAACGTGAGGGCATTTGCCAGGGCGCAGCTGGAAACCCTTCTTCCATTAGAGATGGAAGCGCGGAAGGGAGTTATCTTAGGGCACAGGCATATTCCGGTCAAATCGGTGGGGAGTTATATTCCGGGAGGCCGTTATCCCATGTTCGGCTCAGCCCAGATGAGCATAATCCCTGCAAAGGTCGCGGGCGTCAAAAATATAGTTGCCTTTACGCCCCCGGTGAAAGAGATCGGCTATTATCCTGCGACGATAAACGCCATGAAAAAAGCCGGTGCGGATCGGATTTTCATCCTTGGAGGGGTGCCTGCCTTTGCAATGATGGCATTTGGCATGGGCGTGGTTGAACCTGTCGATATCCTCTGCGGCGCAGGAAATAAATATGTGGCGGAAGCTAAGCGCCAGCTGTTTGGAAGGTGCGGCATAGACCTTCTGGCGGGGCCCACGGAAATTTTGATTATTGCCGACGACTCAGCGGATCCGGCTCTGGTGGCCTGCGATCTTCTGGGACAGGCGGAGCACGATCCCAACAGCGGCATTGCGCTTGTATGCCTTAGCGAACGGTTTGCGGCAGCATGCCGGAAGGAACTGGAAAAGCAGCTTGCGGTCTTGCCTATGAAAAATATTGCTGAAATCTCCTGGGAAAATAACGGAATCATCTACATAGCCGAGGACAGGGATGAAGCGATTGCCATAAGCGACGATTATGCTCCCGAGCATCTGGAACTGCATGCAGACGACAAGGAATATTATTTCGAAAGACTTGCAAACTATGGGTCGCTGTTTATCGGAGAAGAGACAACGGTTGCCTATGGAGACAAGTCCATCGGTACAAATCACATCCTTCCCACAAGCCGTGCCGCCAGATATACCGGAGGCGTCTGGGTGGGGAAATTCCTGAAAACAGTGACATATCAAAGGATGACGCCCGAAGCGAGCAGGCTGGTGGGCGAAGTGACGGAGAGACAATGCAGAATCGAAAAGATGCTTGCCCACGGCTTGACGGCAAGAATGCGTGTAGACAGGTACAGCTAAGAAAGTCGGACGGAACATTGAGGCGGTAAGGAAATTTGTCTACAACCGACAAATTTCCTTTGAATTAGGTCGTTATAATCACAGCTTGACATTTGCAATCAGCGTGGTATAATAAAGGTAAAGCAACCGGTTGCGTAAAAAGAAATCAGGATGGAAAAAACGGATGGCTACATTGAAAGACATCGCCAAACTGGCCGGAGTCAATAAATCCACAGTGTCAAGAGCGCTGGACGGAATCGGCGGAGTCGGCGAGGAAAAAAGGAAGGAAATCCTGAAAATAGCCGACGAGCTTGGCTATATTCCCGATGAATCGGCAAAAGTACTGGCGGGGAAGAACGCCAGGACCATCGGCATCATCCTGCCTGAACTGGATTGCAATTATTATGCCAGCGTGGTGGGCACAATCGAGATGAAACTGAAGGAAAGAGGGTATTCTCTCATCATCGGGCAGACCGGCTTCCGGTACGAGGACGAGCTGCACTATTTGAAGCTGTTTATCCGCAAAAAGGTGGACGGGATCCTTTTTGACCTTTACAACACCGATATTTTCCAGGAGCAGTTTGAAGAGATCAAAAAAAGTATTAACATTCCCATTGTATTCATTGAGAATTCCCTGAGCCTGCCTGAATATGGTGCAATCGATATTGACAACCATTTTGGCGTGGAGCTTGCCATAGAACATTTTGCGAAATCCGGCTTTAAAAGGGTTGGTTTTGTCAGCGAATACCTCTCCAGCAAAATACGTCTGCCGGCCTTTGAGGATGCCCTCAGAAAATATGGTATCCCCGTGGATGAAAAACTGATAAAAATCGGGAAAGAGAGGCTGGAGGAAGGCGGTTACCTCCGGATGAAGGAGCTGATTGAACAGGGGGAGCTGCCCGAGGCAGTCTTTGCATCGTATGACACCATGGCCCATGGAGCATTAAAGGCATTGACGGAACATGGAATCAGGGTTCCGCAGGATATGTCCCTCATTGGATTTGACAATATAAGAGAAGCGTCCTATTTTACCGTTCCGCTGACTACGGTTGCACCGCCTGTAATTGAAATGGGTGAAATCGCTGTTGGAAGCCTCCTTGATAAAATAGAGAAAAAAGAGAATTCTGTTGGACCGCACATTTCGCTTAAGCCCAGGCTTGTCATACGAAATTCTGCAAAAATTTGTGATGCCGACCGGCCATGACCGGCAGCGTTTCATAAATCCAAGGGAGATGAAGCGGAGGCATGCAAAGGTAGAGAGAAGGAAGATATCAGCATGAATAAAAAGAAATTTCCTTTACACGACCAAAACCTTAAAATTGGGATTATAGGAATGACGGAGGGGAATGGGCATCCCTATTCCTGGAGTGCCATGTTCAACGGTTATGACCCCCGGCACATGAAAAATTGCCCTTTTGCCGGTATCCCCGCTTACCTTGACAAGCAGCCGAAGCATACTTTTGGTATCCCCGGCGCTCTGGTGACCCATATTTACTGCGATAACAGAGCCGATGCCGAGGATGTGGCCAGGTGTTCCCTTATTCCCAATGTTGTAAAAAAACCGGAGGATATGATCGGCCAGGTAGACGCCGTTATCATAGCAACCGATATCGGGGCTGAGCATGCGGGCCGCTGCCGGCCATTTATTGAAGCCGATATTCCCATGCTTATCGATAAGCCCATGGCTGACAGCGAAAAGGATCTGCAGATATTTACAAAATGGCAGGAGGAGGGCTATCATTTTGTATCCTCCAGCTCCATGAGATATACCAAGGAGCTTGAGCCATATTACAAAAACCATTATGAACTGGGGAAGCTTATGTACATATGCCAGCCTATGTGCAAAAAGTGGGAGACGTACGGGATACATGCCCTGGAAGCAATCTATCCGCTGCTTGGGACTGGCTTCGTTTCCATTCAGAACACCGGTACGTATGAGAGAAATTTTGTTCATATCATCCATGAGAGCGGATGTGATGTCAACATTCCGTTATCCGCCGGCATGTACGGCGCTTTTGGCACCACCCTGCTGGTGGGCGGCGCGTCCAACGCCGTTGTTAAAACCCAGGATTCGTACTACTCCTTCAAAAAGCAGCTGGATAAATTTGTACATTGGCTCAGGACAGGTGAAGAGCCGCAGCCGTTTGCAGAAACGCAGGAGCTCATGAAAATGGTCATCGGCGGCATACGCAGCCGTGAAGAAAACAATCGGAAAGTCATGCTGGACGAAATCAAAGTCCGGTAATTGGAGGTTTACATGAACGTGCTTGAAAGTTTCAACCTTTCGGGGAAGACAGCGCTGGTCGCCATACCCGAAGGACCTTATGGAAAGGCGGCGGCTCTGGCTTTATGCGAAGCCGGGGCGGAAGTATACCTCGCCTCCGACGATGTGGAGGCCGCCGGTAAAGCAGCCGACGAAATCAAAAAAGAAGGCTTCCCTGTGAAGGTCATGGAATACGATCCGGCAAGAGAGCAGTCGATCAATGCCCTCAGGGACGCAATCCTCCGGGAAAGCGGAAAGCTGGATATTTTTGTCCTCAATGCCGGGGAAAGATTCACAGAGGGATGGAATAAAGGTACTGCCCGGCAGCTTTATGCCAATCTCGAAAAAAACCAGATTGGAACAATGCTCATCACCAGGATCATAGGCAACGCACTCGCCGAAAACAAGTCGGGCAGCGTTATTTTCCTGTCTTCGGTTTATGCCCTTGTAGGGCCCGACAAATACAATTCAGCCGGGTGCACGGAACTGGAGGACTATGATTTTTCACTGGACAGGGTTTTCACTGCGGGAGGCTATGTCAATTATGCCCGTCAGGCTGCAAGCTACCTTGGACAATTTAATGTCAGAGTCAATACGATATGCGCCGCTCCCCTTGACAAGCCTGAACAGTACGCCCGGGAGTTCGCCGGACGGACCACGCTCCAGAGAAATGCAACCGGGAGCGATGTAAAGGGGCTGGTTGTTTATCTTGCTTCGGATGCTTCGTCTTTTGTAACGGGTATTTCAATTCCCGTAGACGGCGGATATGTTGCCAAATAAGGGGGATATGGAAATATGAATGCAATGGACAGATTTTCACTGAAGAATAAAGTGGCGGTGATCACCGGCGGCGAGAGCCTTTACGGCAAGCACAGTTCTTATGCTCTCTGCGAGGCGGGCGCCAGGCTTTACATGGGCTGCCCGTTCCTGGACAAAGCCGAAGCCGTAGCAAAGGAAATGAGAGCTCAAGGCCTGGATGTGACTGCTATTTACTATGACCAGGGCAGTGAGGAGTCCATAAACAGCTTTGTCAGCGAGGTTATGGACAGGGAAGGCAGAATCGACATTCTGGTCAATGCCGCAAGAGTCCCCGGGGGACCGGGCGGATGGGAACAGACGGAGGAAGGGCACCAATTGTCCACAAAGGTCAATTCCCTCGGCTTTCTGCTTATCACAAGGCTTGTGGGCGAAATCATGATCAAGCAGCACAGCGGCGTCATCCTCAACTTTGCGTCAATGATGGGAGTGATCGGCGTGGAGCCGCGGAACTACGACGGTTTTCCCGAGATGCGCGCCGCCAACTTCGGGCATGATTATTTCTTTAACAAATCCGGGATCATCGCTTTCACACGCCAGGCTGCAAGCTATTATGGAAGATACGGGGTGCGCGTCAACTGCCTTAGCCCGGGCGGACTCCAATCCGAGCGAACACCTGCCGGTTTTGTTGAGAACTATTCAAAGCATACGGTGCTAAACCGTATGGCCAACGACGAGGATATCAAAGGTGTTGTCGTTTTTCTGGCGTCGGAAGCGAGTTCCTATATTACCGGAGTGAACATCAGCATGGATGGCGGCTATACCGCCATATAAACAGTAACAATAAATAACCAAAATAGATAATCAAATGGAGATGATTTTTATGGAAATGAAGCCAAGCAGAGTGCTTGACAAACTTAGAGCAGGTGAAGTCGTCAGCTGTACCAAGCTCAACATGGCTGATTCCGCCCTGGTGGAGATAGCAGGTATGAGCGGATTTGACTGTGCGTGGCTGGACCTGGAGCATATATCGAACGACTATTCCGCCATCGGCAAGCAGATCCTTGCAGGGAAAGCGCAAAACATAGACATCCTGGTAAGGGTGTCCAGAGGAAGCTACAGCGACTACATAAGGCCCCTTGAGATGGACGCCTCGGGAATTATGGTACCACACATCATGAGCCTGGAAGATGCGAAGAACGTCGTCAGGATGACGCGTTTCCACCCCACAGGCAGAAGGCCCGTGGACGGCGGCAATGCAGACGGCGCTTATTGTAATCTGGATTTTAACGAATACCTGAGGCAGGCCAATGAAAGAAGATTTGTCATGGTGCAGATTGAAGACCCGGAGCCCCTGGACGAGCTTGACGCCATTGCCGCCCTTGACGGGATCGATATCCTGTTCTTCGGACCCGGCGACTTCAGCCATGGCATCGGCGCGCCGGGGCAGTGGGACCACCCTGAGCTGACAAGGGCAAGGGAGATG
This sequence comes from Bacillota bacterium, assembly GCA_023426125.1. Lineage (GTDB taxonomy): Bacteria > Bacillota > Clostridia > Acetivibrionales > DTU013 > MnB-11. The sequence continues at coordinate 11,431 of JAFABI010000030.1, read as the reverse complement.
GTTGCAAAAGCGGCGGTGAAACATGGTAAATTTGCCGGGACAGTGGGTTCCACAGCCAATATGGATTCCCTGATTGAAATGGGATACCGTTTTATAAGCATTGGCGCCGACGTAATCGGCCTGGGCCAGTACTTTTCCGGAATAACCGCAGCCTTCAGCAAGAGAAAACAGGAAAGCTCAAAAAGTATCTATGGAGATAAATCGTGAAAGACAAGAAAAGACCTTCCCTTTTAATCAAAAATGCACGCATTGTTGCAAAGGAAACCATTGTGGAGGGATACTCCGTCTATTGCGTCGGCGGCAGCATTGAAAAGATACTGCCGGAGGGCGAAGGACGGTCCCTTGCGGCGGATGAAACGGTGGATGCTTCCGGCATGTATCTTTCACCGGGATTTATCGACATGCATATCCATGGTGCGAAAAATCTGTCCGTCGACAAAGGCAGGGAGCACCTGGAGGATCTGTGCAGGGTACTTCCGCGATATGGCGTCACAGGCTTCCTTCCTACGGTCTGCCCGGCCCCTTCGGAAGAAGAGGACCTGAGGCTGCTGGCTTCACTTGCCGGGGCAAAATCAGAGGGAACAGCGATCCTGGGCTTTTTCCTTGAAGGGCATTTTTTAGCCCTGACGGGAGCCATCCGGAATATTCCGGAAAACAGGAGCAAAGAGCGGGTAGATAAGCTAATTGAGGCGTTAAAGCCATACAAGGCGGTATTTGGAATATCGCCCGAGGTGGAGGGGATTGTAGAGCTTCTCCCCTTTATGACAGGACAGGGTTATCCTGCTTTCATCACCCACACGGCGGCGACGGTTGAGGAAACGGAAAGAGCCATTAAGGCAGGGGCTGTGCATGCCACACATTTCTATGATGTTTTCCCCTATCCGGGGGAAAAAGATCCCGGCGTCAGGGCCTGCGGCTCGGTGGAAGCCGTTCTTGCCAGCCCCCAGGCCAGCGTGGATTTCATTCTGGACGGAGAACATGTGCATCCGGTAGCCGTGAAGATGGCGCTGGCGTGTAAAGGAAGGGAAAAGGTATGCCTGGTCACCGACGCAAATATCAATGCCGGCCTGCCTCCGGGAAGTTATAAGGGCCTGGGGGATATTAACATCGATGTGGCTTACGAAGGCGGACCTGCAAGGATGGGGAAGGGCGGCGAATGCCCGGGAGCTCTGGCGGGAAGCGGCCTGACGATGGATCAGGCAGTCAGGAATGCCGTGAGGCTGCTTGGGGTAGACATACCGCAGGCAGTGGCCATGGCGTCTTCAAACCCGGCCCGGGTACTCGGATTGCATAAGAGCAAGGGATTTATTGCCGAAGGGTATGACGCAGACATGGTGCTGCTGGATCAGGGTTTGAAAGTCGCAGGGTGCTGGGGCGGCGGCAGGCGCTGTTTCGGCTGATAATGAAGAGGGAGAACCGTCCTTGCGTTTCGCTGTGTAGGTTGAAATGTAATTGTCATCGCGAGGGGCGATAGGAGGTAGGATATATGGCATTTTATTTTGGGGAAAAATCCTGGCCGGAGCTTCAGGAGGCTGTTGAAAAGAATGCATTGATCATAATCCCGGTGGGTACGACGGAAGAACACGGACGCCATCTGCCGGTGGAAACCGATGCCATGATCGCGGAAATGTATGGCCGGGAACTGGGGAAAGCGCTGCAGGACAAAATACCGGTGCTTGTCACCCGTCCCATATACTTCGGCTATTCCATGAACATCGTGGGAAATTGGCCGGGGACCGTAAAAATAAAGACCAGGGTCTTTATGGACTATATGTTTGATATGATTGACGCCATGATGAACATGGGCTTTGTAAAAATAGCTTTGCTGGACTGCCATGGAAACCATGACGGACTCCTCAGAACCGTAATGCGGGAAATAGCAGACAAGCATGGAAAGTTCGTTTGTACCCTTTCACCGGCCAAGTTGTGCGAGACGGTTTACAACAAGCTGAAAAAAGATCCGCAAGGCGATATCCACGGCGGTGAATGGGAGACCTCCATGATCCTGGCATACAGGCCGGAATTGGTCAATCAGGCCGAATATACCGATGTTGACGCAATCAGGTGCGACAATGAGCTGCGGGGCCCGGTTTCCACCTGGGGCCTTCAGGAGACCAAAACCGGACTTTTCGGCGATCCGACATACGCATCCGCGGAGCTGGGAGAAGCCTGCCTTAAGGCAGGCGTGGAAGCAGGGGTAAAAATACTTGATAAGTTTTACCATTTGCAGGTATGATCCTTCACAGCAGGATGCATTCTGCAGACGCGCAATGCGCGCCTCTAGTATGCACTTTTAAGGTTTGCCGCCATATCGTATAGCCAATGGCCTGAAGGAAGAGGTTCGCTGTAGGGGCGGCCATTGACCGTCCGCCAGGGAAAGCAGGCACGAATCAGGGAATGGCGATCATGAATTTGTGATTAAATTATTTTGAGCATAGGAAAGGAATGGTATAAATATGAATTTAGCAGACACCGCATTCACTTTTGAACCGGCTCCGTGGATTCCCTTTAAGGATAAGGAAGTGCTGGAGTGTGTTCGCAAAATTACAAGGAAGGATATGGAGAAACACAGCAATCCCGATTTTAAGATCAAAATCGTTCCGGATGTGGTATCGCTCTGGGTTACGGATATGGTTCTACGTATCAGGGAATCCGACGAACAGGATAAGAAACTGGTTATGATCATGCCCAACCCATGCCCGACGGTCTATGAAACGGTTGCTGAAATTGTAAACCGTTTCAGGATCAGCTGCCGCAACGTTTATACCTTCAACATGGACGAATGGGCGGATCAGGACGGTAATGTAGCCCCGGAGAGCTATCCAGCCGGGTTTAACCATTCCTTTGTCAAGTATTTTTACGGCAAGATCGATCCTGATTTGAGAATGAAAAGAGAAAATTGCTGTGCGCCGACAACGGAAAATATCAAGGATTACAGCAAGCTTATTACCGAATGCGGCAACGGAGGCGCGGACATCTGCTACAGCGGTCCCGGATGGACGGGGCATATCGCCTTTGTTGAGCCGGATGCGCCGGAGCTGGCCGCAAGCAGCCTTGAGGAATTCCTGAAACTGGATGCAAGGATCGTGACGCTTCATCCGCTGACCATCGCCCAGAATTCACTGCATGGCGTGTTCGGCTGCAGCGGGGACATAGCGAATGTGCCGCCCAAAGCGGCTACAATAGGTCCGGCGGATGTGGTACGCAGCCGCAGCCGGGTTGAGACCCATGCTTTGACTACGATGGGGACGGTTTCCAGCTGGCAGAGAATGGTATCCCGCCTTGTACTTCACGGGCCGGTTACACCCAGGGTCCCGTCCTCCATATTGCAGCTTATGCCAACAACGGTATATATAAGTGAAGCTATAGCAAAGGAATTCGAATGCTGGGAGACAGTAGGCTACTAGTGTGGCGGGGATGGCTGGATACTGTAAAATTTTTATCCTGCAGGGGCACGCATTGTGCATCCGCATGGGTGGCCGGTCAGCGGCCGCTCTCTACGGGGAATTGTCTTCTGATTGGCAATTGCCAATGGAAAGAAATCGTGCTATTTTTATTATGTGAATAGCAGATGGTTCGTCAAAAAATGAAAGGACGGAGAAACGGATTATGGTTGCAGACAATATTAAAAATGCAGTTCTTTACTATGGAATGGGCGAAAGGGTCAAAAAAGCCTTGAATTACCTGCAGGAGACCGACTTCTCAAAAATGGAGCCCGGAAGATATGAAATCGACGGAAGCGATATCTATGCGCTGGTGCAAAAGTATGATACCAAACCGGTGGCGGAGGGAAAATGGGAAGCCCACAGAAAATATACGGATATCCAGTATGTTGTCGAGGGGGTAGAGCAGATGGGGTATGCTTTTATCGAAAGCCTTGAGGTTTCGAAGGAATACGATCCGGAAAAAGATATGCTTTTGCTCCAGGGGAGCGGAAGCATGGTGATATGCAATCGCGGTGCGTTTGCAATATTCGGCCCGGAGGATGCCCACATGCCCTGTATTGCTGTAGACAAACCCACGCCTGTAAAGAAAGTAGTTGTAAAGGTCCGGATATAAGCAAACAGGCAGGTAAGGGACGGTCTTGATTCAAACCCTGCCTAAATACAGCTTCATGTATATTCTTTAACGGATAAGTTTGTTAAAAGCAGAGCATGGCGATGGTGTAGGGGCGCGCATTGCGCGTCCGCAGAATGCTATCCATGGTGACAGCTACCGGACGGCCAATGGCCGCCCCTACATTGGATTCTTTTTCGTTCCTGTCTGGTAACTAACTTACGTGGAACTGTACTAAGATGGTCTTCCTGCAACTTAAGAAGTCAAGGTTCTGCTGAAGCGCAAAAGGATCGTCCAATTATATCATCTGGCAGATTGGGGGAATTGCAAATGCAGTATGTAAAAACCGGAGGCTATAATATATCCAAGTATACCCTCGGTACAGTGCAGCTTGGAATGGAATACGGGATTGCAAATAAAAGCGGAAAACCGGATATGGATAAGAGCTTTGAGATTATCCGTACGGCTCTCGACGGAGGGATAAATTCCATCGATACCGCCTTGCTTTATGGCGATTCGGAATTAGTGATCGGCAGCTTCTTCTCCGGTAACGGGTACGATAGGAAGCAAATCCTCCTTACTACGAAATTCAAGCTATCCCCCGGTGAAAATCTCAGCCATAAAGATGTCGAAAAGCAGCTGCGCGGTTTTGTTGAACAATCCATGGAACGTCTGAAAATAAGGCAGCTGCCGGTTTATATGCTGCATAACCCGAAGGATATGACCCAATATAGCAAAGCCGTACCCGAAACTTTGACGAAGCTGCAGAAGGAAGGACTGATTGGAAAAGCCGGCGTATCGGTTTATACTCCGGCCGAAGTGGAAGAAATGCTGAAAAACGATCTATACGAAGCTGTTCAGCTTCCTATGAATATTTTTGACACGCGGTTTGTTAAAAGCGGTGTGTTAAAAAAGCTACACGCTGCCGGGAAAATCGTATTTGTAAGAAGCGTATTTCTGCAGGGGCTTTTCTTTTCCGATCCGTCTGGGCTGAAAGGCGTCCTGAAGGAAGCGGAGGCGCCGTTAAGGCAGCTGGCCTCCATGGCAGAGCGTGAAGGTATGAGCATTGCACAGCTTGCATTGTCATACATAAGGGACATGGAGGGGGTGACAAGCCTGGTCATCGGAGCGGAGACTCCACAGCAGGTGAGGGACAATATACAGCTTGTCGAAGGGCCGGGCATATCGGAAAAAACCAGAAGTGAAGCATATAAGCTGTTTGACGGGATGTCAGTGCGCATACTTGATCCGAACAACTGGAAGGGATGAGAGTATTACACGATAGAAACCCTTGCTGAAAAGCTTATGTATCGCCGGAACATGGGGAGAACTGCCAATGGTGCTCCACCGGCCGTTTGTTGAAAATACGCCTGAAATCTTTTATAATAGAGAATAACAGTCTTCAAGCGCTTGTTTTAAAAACTATCCTGTTCAAAGGCGAGGTAAGGGATATGCTTATTAGAAAATTCAATATGCTGTTTCGAAACCTTCAGCTGAGGTACAAATTGATGGTATCCTTTACTCTCATCTGTTTTGTCTCGCTTTTGATGTTTTCTTTGATCACCATCACCATCTATAAGGATATCATCGTTAAAAAGGAAAGCACCTCGATACTGGAGAATATCGCCAGCTACAAGGCTACACTGGACCAATACCTTGAAGAGATCGACCGGTCGTCGGTAAGGCTTGTATACAGCAGGGACGCCATGGAGGTCTTGCGGTCCGATCCGGAAGGCCTGCCGCCGGAAAAAAGGATGCAGCTGTTTCTTGGTTTGAATGACAAGATCAGGGAAACCGTTAATAATTCTTTTGGCATAAAAGGCATCTACATCCTTGACAATTATAAGAATATTTTCTCCCTTGATTCGGATGACGACTTTGTTTCGATTATTTTGACGGATGAAAACAGCATAAATCAGAAATGGTACAAGGATACCCTGGAACAGAACGGGGCCACCTATTGGACGATTGTAAACTGGTACAGCGGCACGGAAAATATTGCACTGATGAGGGAAATCGTAAACATTCAAAACGGCGACATGCTAGGCATCTGTGTGATAACACTCAAGCCGGGACTTCTTGACAAGCCCCTCCTTGGCAGCAATATGAAAGACGGCGTTTATTCCGTTGTCGATCAGGATGGTCAGATATACAGCGAAAAGAAGTTTGGAAACCTTAACGAGATAATTGATACCAGCGAGATCGGGAATGCAGGCTCGTATTATACAAAAAGGGTAGATAATATTGATTATGTAGTTACAAACATTGGCGATCCGTTTACCGGCTGGTCCTTTGTCCACGTTGTGGAAAAAAGCAGCTTATTCAAGGAAATGGGAATAATCAACAGGGTATGGCTGGTCATCTTTCTTCTGTCTCTGGCCGCCGTAACGGCGATATCCTTCCTCATTGCAAGGACCATATCCAATCCTCTGTACAAATTGATCAGTCTGATCAAGGAAGTAGAAAAAGGAAATCTCAAGGTTGAGTTCATTTCCCTGTATAAGGATGAAATAGGGGTGCTGGGACGAAGCTTCAACAAAATGGTAAAAAACATACGGGAAGGGATCCCGTTGAAAAGAGAGAAATTTTTAAGGGCCATTCTGGAGAGCAATCTGGAAAAGAAAGAGTATGAGATGGCCAGGGAAGCGATTGATATTCCCTTTACCAAGGACTCTTTCCAGGTTGTTGTGTTCAATACCGACGAAGCTGTTTCGGAACAGACCAGCCGGAAAATTGAAAATAAGATCGTGGATTTCGAGCGGACCGGCTGCAATATTGTGTCCATCACACTGAAAAACGGCCAGTATTGCGTAATATCAAACGATTCCCAGGAAGAAACCTATAAGGTGACGCAGGAGATCGTCGAAGCCGTCCGTGAAAGCCTGTGCATAGATATCAAAGCATTTCTCGGGAATAATTACAACGAACTTTTCATGATAAAGAATTCCTATGAAGACGCAAAGACCCTGATGAAATACAAATTTTTCTCCAGTTCAAGCTCCATCTACCTGAGCAATGATTTACACACCATAGGCTCGTGGCAGTCGGCTTATCCCGACAATTTTGAAAACAGGCTGATGTATCATATCGAGGAAAGAAATATTGAAGGCTGTGAAAATGTCATCCGGGAGGTCAAGGAATTTTTCAGGAAAAATTCTACCGATCCCTTTATCATCAGCTTGTTCATTTCCAATATCCATATAAATATCTATAAAGTAACGACAAAAAACGGCATACTTCCTGTCCATGTATTTGGAAATGACTGCTGGGAGGCCATAAACCTGAAACATGCCACAGGCGCCATCAACGAAAGCTTTGCAGATCTGGCCTCGGCCATCAGGGCTTTCTTTGAGCAGATAAAAAGCCTGTCCGGAGTGAAAGACAATCTCAGTACGAATATACGCAAGGCCCTGGATATCATGGAGCGGGAGTACTGCAATCCGGATATCAGCATTGAATATATCGCTAAAAAAATATATATCAACCAGAATTATTTCAGCCAGTTGTTCAGCAAGGAAATGGGTGAAAGCTTTACCGACTATCTTGGGAAAATCAGGGTGGAAAAAGCCAAAAAGCTGTTGAGCAGACCCGATGGAAAGATAAAGGACATCAGCAGCGCCGTAGGAATTTCCGATCCCCATTATTTCGGGATATGGTTCAAGGAGCTTACAGGTTTGTCTCCTTCCCAGTATAGAAAGCAGTAGCATCTGAATTTTTTGACCAAATCTTAATATTTTTACTGTTTTTTATTTTACAAATACTTAGCATAGCAACGGAATCTGAAGATATTTACCTATCATTTTTAACGGCGGTTAATTTATAATAAGGGTGAAATGCATTTCACATCTTAAAAATTTAATCGGGAGGTAAGACAATGTATTCAAGAAAAACTTCAAAGGTTGCAATCAGCCTGATTCTTGCCATGTTTTTCATAGCAACCCTCTTTGCAGGCTGTGGCCAAAATGCTGATAACGCAGGCACTGAGCAAACGACTGCTTCTGCTGCTCCAGCCGGTACTACTGCCGCCGCTGCAGTGGCGGAAAAAGACGAAAAAACTGCGATTACCATGTGGGCGCCTCCGGAAGGTACCTACAAACCTGACCAACAGCAGGGGGACTGGTATAAAGCGGATCTGATCCCTGCATTTAACGCAGTATATCCAAACATCACAGTGGATTGCCAGCTGGTCCCCTGGGACGGAATCAATGAAAAAGTGACCGTTGCCATTGCTTCAAAGACCACACCCGATGTTTACTGGGATTACGGCGGAAGAGCATTGCCATACGCCAATATGGGAGCATTGGAACCTCTGGACGACCTGTTCACGCCGGAACAGATGGAAGTATTCAGCAACCCGGATATCCAGAAGATGACGGCGTTAAACGGCAAAATATACATTATGCCTTTTAAGTCTACCATTGTAATGCTGATGTTGAATAAATCCATGTGGGAGGCAGCCGGCGCTGCAGACCTGCTCCCGAAGGATGAGTACCGCACCTGGACGCCCGAGGAATTCAAAGCAGCTTTGAAGGCTGTTGCAAACAAGGAGAAGGGTATCTACGGAATGACCCTCTATGCGCTCAATGAGCAGGGAGACCAATTGTATAACAATACAATGGTAGGCTTTGGAGCAAAGCTGTTTAATGGGGATTACTCGAAATATACGGCGACGGACACTGCGGCGGCGGCAGAAGCATTGAAATTCTTTAAGTCCATCGTAGACGAGGGACTCTGCCACCCGCATCCTGAAACTCTTTCCTCCACAAATGCATTGGACTATTTCCGGCAGGGGAAAAACGGAATCGTTGTTGCCGGACCGGCGACCATCGGAATCATAAAGAACGGGCTTGCCGACGGAAGCATCCAGGCTCCCCTGGAATATATGTATGTAAACTTCCCGAGCGCGACAAAAGGACAGGCGGCCTTGCGGTCCGACATAGGCAACGGATGCGTATTCAAAAGCGCGGACCCCCTCAAGACCAAATGGGCGAAAAAATTCTTATATTGGGCATATAACGACAATGACATCGTTTATAACGTAACCAAATGCTTCAACGTCACAGGCAAATCCTATGACTGGCTGAAAGAAGATCCGGAATTGCAGTACATGGCAAATACCATCAAAAAAGCGGAAGAATGGCCTATGGTCGACCCGGGTTGGGGCATAAAGGGTTACTCTGAAATGAGAGCTGCCCAGTTCCCTGAAATACAGCAGATGTTTATTAACAAGACAACCCCGGAAGAAACCGTCGCCAATATCGCTGCGAAGTTTAACGATATCATCGCCAAGTACAATAAATAAAACGAACGGTATGTATTCGGGTAATGCTGAAAGGCATTACCCGGGTATATGCACAGGAGGACTTCGGTAAAACTGAACTTCCTGAAAATCAAGCGGGGCTTGATGCCCCCGGGATTTTACCTAACGGAGGACTGCCGCTGATGAACTTGAAATTGAGTGCACAACGGAAAAGGGATGTGACGGGCTGGATCTTTATGCTTCCAATGCTCATCTGCTTTTCCGCCTTTGTAATCTATCCGGTTTTTGATACGGTCAAAACCAGCTTTTATGGTTTTGACTATACGAAATACTATTGGACGGGACTTGACAACTATAAGGAGGTTTTTACGGATAAGGTATTCCTGACGTCCATACTGAATACGTTTATCTTTGTTCTCTATATCGTTCCCATAAGCACCATTGCCGCGCTGTTGATTTCCATCCTGATAAACCGGCAGGCTGCCAGGGCACAGGGAGTATATAAGGCAATTTTCTATATACCCGGAGTTACTTCAGTGGTAAGCCTCACAATGGTATGGCAGTATATTTTCAACAATCAGTTCGGCATCGCCAACTATTTCTTGAAATTATTGGGTATGGAGCCTGCAAACTGGCTTGGCCTGGAGCTGGCATATCCGTCCCTTTCCTTTATCATGGTATCTCTTTCCCTGGGAGCAAATATTGTAGTAATTACTGCCGGCTTGAACGGCATTCCGCCTGAAATGTATGAGGCGGCTTATATCGATGGCGCCAGAGGCTTAAGTGCATTTTTCAAAATCACTTTGCCGCTGCTCAAGCCCACGATGCTTTATGTTATCGTAACAGCAACCATCGGCGCCTTCCAGGTTTTCGTCATCATATTCCTTATGACGGGAGGGGGGCCGGGGTATAGTACCACCACCATCCTGATGCTCATTTACAGGGAAGCCTTTATGAACATGAGCTTCGGAAGGGCATCCACCATGGGCTTTGTATTATGCGCCATCGTATGTTTTATCGCATTCATACAGTTCAAGTTCCTATCGTCGGATATTGAATATTGAAAGGGGTATTTTTCTTGCGGAACAGCGAAATTATTAAAACAGGTTTATTTACCAGGATCATTCTCAGCTTGATCCTGCTGGCAGTGACGATATTTTTCATATGGCCCATTTACTGGATGATTTCGGGGTCCTTCAAAAACCTGATGGTTTCCATGCAGATACCGCCGGAGTGGATCCCGCTGAAGCCAACCCTGGAAAACTATCGGATTCTGTTGGAAAAGTTTCCTACTTACCGGTGGCTTTTCAACAGCGGCTTTACATCGGTGATTACGACGGTGCTTGTGCTCTTTGTAAGCTCTACATCGGCGTATGCCCTTGCCAAAATCAATTTCAGAGGGGCCAAATATGTTTTCGGAGCCATGATAGCGGCGATGACCCTGCCCAATACCATCCTCTTCATCCCCCTGTTCAAAATGATCAACAGCTGGCATGTCGCAGATACCTATATGGGCTTGATTTTGCCCGCCCTGGGATGGCCCTTTGGAGTTTTTTTACTGAGACAGTTTATGCAGACGCTGCCCACCACGCTGATCGAAGCAAGCAGAATAGACGGATGCTCGGAAGCAGGGATATTCGCAAGGATCATACTTCCATTGGCGAAACCGGGACTGGGAGCGCTGGCCATATTCACCTTTGTGCGATCCTGGAATGACTATATATGGCAGACCATCGTCCTGAAAAGCGAGCATATGCTGACGCTCCCTCTGGGGATACAGATTGCCCAAAAAGTTAACGAGGTCCAGCAAAACTACGGTGTATCAATGGCGGGAGCAGCCCTTGCCACCCTGCCTGTCCTGATTGTATTCATAAGCTTCCAGAAGTATTTTACAAAAGGGATCATGCTGGGGGCCGTCAAAGGTTAGCTGCGACACGTCGCAGTATGGATAAATGTTTGGAAGGCTTGAGACGACTGCGTTTCAAGCATATCACGAACCTGTTGTTCCGTCAACAGTAACCTATCAACAAGTGCGGAGGTGGTAACATTCTGTATTAAGCTGTTGAGACAATGCGACCCTCAAAGCTGAAGCCGTGAGGCAAAAGCGGTACTTCC
>JAFABI010000057.1 GCA_023426125.1 Bacillota bacterium | reverse complement strand
GATCTTTTTAATGCCGGGATGCATTTCTTTTTATAAAATCTTATCAAATATTACACTGAAATGGTGTATTTTAAAAAAATCTTATGATTTTCTTAATTAGGAGATGTTGTTCATGATTTTGCCGTGTATCCTTACTTGATTCTCATTGACAATCCTATAATTGTACTATATCATAAAAATGAATGATTCATTCAGATAGGAGACAAGATATTGGACACGCGAATTAAAGCAATTGCGGAAGCCGCGACGCTATTATTTTTACGTCAAGGTTATGCCAGAACGCAGATTAGCCATATAGCAAAAGCCATAGGCGTTTCTGTTGGAACCATTTACCACGATTTTGCAGGAAAAGAAGAAATCCTGCACTTTGTTTTGAAATGCACGATTGACCCGGACTTCATTAACCGGGAATTTGAAAGACCTATTACAGATGATTTATTTGCAGATGTGGAAAATAAAATTGTGTCTTTACTTGAACAGTCACAAAACGGCTTTGCGAAGCACCTTGAAAACGGCGTTGAGAGTTATAGCCTTGAAGATTTAATTTCAGACGCATTTGATATTCTTGCCCGGTATGCTGTCGGCTGTTTATTTATTGAAAAAAATCAGTTTGAGTTTCCGTTCCTGGCGGACCATTACAAGGCATATCGCAGGAAATTTCTTGATACAATGTCAAGGTACTTAACAATTTTTATCAATAGCGGTACAGTACGGCCAATGAAGCATTTGGAGTTAACCGCTACTCTTATCATTGAAATTCTTACTTGGTGGGCTATGGATAGACGATATACATCTTTTGAAACCTCTGATATTCCTTTGGAATTGGCAAAAAAAATCTGTATGGACAATATCCTTTCTGCATACAAAAGATAAATTAGCAGGGCATAGAAGCCCTCTAATTTTTCCGGAAAACATGAATGAATGATTCATTTATCGAAAGTGAGGTAAATAATGATGAAAAAAACAATTACATTAGGCCTGGCTCTTATTTTGTCCTTATTCACGTTTGTTAGCTGCTCCAATTCCAAGTCCTCTCAAATGGCGAATGAACTTCGATTTTCCCTTGATGGAATATCGTCCCTGACGATTTCCTATGATGAAGAAAAAATCACTTTCTTTGAAAGTGACGGTGACGACCTTGTAATCAAAGAATACATGACCGAAAACAAAAGCAGCTATTATGCAAAGGTAACGGAGGGCAATGAAAGTATCCATATAAGCGAGGGTAGCAAACCGTTTTTTAAAGACGGGTTTTCCCGGTATATTGAGGTTTATTTGCCGGAATCATACCATGAAAACCTTACCGCTACTTCAACGAACGGGGATATTGATTTTTCCGGTATGAGCTTGGCTTTATCCATGCTCCGTATTGATAGCTCGTCCGGGGCTGTCACATTGGATAACGCGGTTGCTTCTGATATTCACTTATCTTCTACCAGCGGGACAATAGATTTAGGAAACATTGAAGCAAATCAAATCAGGCTGGAAACAACCAGCGGCAGCGTTATCTGTACCGAATTAAGCGGAAATGTGACATATACCTCTACAAGTGGAAACGCAGATATAAAGTCCGCTATTGGCGCCGGCAATTATAAGGCCAATAATTCCGGCAGCCTGAACGTCGTGTACAGTGAGGTAAATGGCGACCTTTCTTTCTTCAACAAAAATGACAGTATTACCCTCACCCTGCCGAAAAATTTGGAGTTTAAATTTCAAGCCACAACCAAAAACGGTTCGGTATCTACGAACTTTCAACAAGACGTTACTGTCAATGGACGGACGACAAGCGGGGTTGTTGGCGATAATCCGACCGTAACCGTTAAGATAGAGACAAACAACGGGGATATAGAGGTAGTGCAATGAAGCAGCACACTTATCACCTATTTAACCAATCTGATGATTTTTAAAGGAACGATAGGCAAAGGGGGTCAGCAGTACACTGACTACAACCGCAAACAAAGGCAAAAACACATATGGCCTAACCACCAGGCCGAAAAATTCGTACTGAATCCAGTCAATCACAGACCACAAGGCAGCCATTTGTGTGGGGAGGAGATTGTACAGCTTATAAAGAACGATGTTTTGCTCAGAAACGCTGCCAAGCATGGGAGCAATCAGCAAAACACCGATTAAAATAATTACACCAAAAGGAGTTTTCAGTTTTGCAGATAACAGCATTGTTATGGCTGTTGTCATCATGCAGGCAAAAAAAGTGCAGACTGCCAACAGCAGCGCTGTTTGCCACATGGTCAGCGGATATGGTGATGAAATCAAATAAAGCTGCAATGGCGCACTTCCGCCATCAGCACCGAAAATGGCCAGAGACATGCCAAAGCTCAAAGCAGTCAATGCCAGACAGATGACAGCAGCCAGTGAAAATCCTGTGAACAGTTTTGCCGCAATAAGCCTGTTTTTACCGTGTTTGGAGGAAAGGATGAGCTGGTCAGCACCGGACACATACTCTCCGGAAAACAGCGGCGCCACACAGATTGCCATGACAAATGCCGCAATCAATCCCAACGTGTACACAATTACAAAAAAACGTGTATAGCCGTCTGTATAGGAAAACGTAAGGGGCGTTTTTATCTGTGCGTCCAAGTCAATCACCTGCTGTTTGGCATGCTCACTCATGCGGGTTTGTGCTATAACGTATTCCAGCTGATTATGTCGTGCGACATAAAAGGCATCTGCCTGCTCATCGGTCAGCACTTGGAAATCCTCCATATTGAACCGTTTGGAATCTGTATTTAAAACGCTGCGCACCATGCCGTAAACCGGGCCGTAAGCACGGGCGATTGTCAGGTATTCTTCTGTGTCCTGATACTTGTTCGATTCTGGAATCTGAGCATAGGCGTTTACTGTTTCCATAATCAGGGTCTTGTCCAGCAAGCGTCCCGAAAGGTTGCGCGCATAGGCTCTGTCCTTAACCATAGCGTCATAATTGGATTCATAGGGTTTACCATCCACATAGTGGCTGCCAAGGAGCGTGCCGACAACACTGAACGCTGTAACAAGGACAGCAAGAAGCAGGGCGATTTGTACGCTTCTCTTACGCAAAATCTTTTTATATTCAAAGCTGACTAAATTCCAGAATCCATTCATTGTTCACTCACCTCGCTGAAATAATACAAATACAAATCTTCTAATGTAGCTTGTGCGGTTACTGCCGAAGCGCAGGGCTTCTCATCTGAAACCAGCCTCACAAACACTTCTGCCGTTTCTTCCTGACGCAGATTGATAATCGGATATTTTTCGCACATGATATCAGCTTCGGATTGGGGCAGCGTACACTCCCAAATCTTGCCGTCAATGGCTTGTATAATTTCATCCCTGGTTCCCTGATGAATTAGTTGTCCATTTTTCATGACAAGGATTGTATTTGCAATATGCTCTACATCCGAAACGATGTGGGTAGAAAGCAGTATGATGCGGTCTGTTCCAAGGCGCGAAATCAGGTTGCGGAAGCGCACACGCTCTTTGGGGTCAAGGCCTGCGGTCGGTTCATCCAAAATCAATATGCGGGGATCATTCAGTATAGACTGTGCAATACCCAGCCGCTGTTTCATACCTCCGGAAAAAGTCTTGATCTTCTTTTTTGCCTCTTTTTCAAGGGATACAAGTTCTAAAAGCTCCCATGCCTTTTCCTTTGCCCGTGGTTTTGGCAATCCTTTTAAAGCGCCAATATAGAGCATAAAATCCAGTGCGGAAAACTCCGGATAGTACCCGAAATCCTGCGGCAGGTATCCCAACGCATCCCGATAATCCTCATGCCCAACATCAATGCCGTTAAAGCGGACGGTTCCGGAAGTCGGCGCCAATACACCGCACATCATACGCATCAAAGTCGTTTTTCCTGCTCCATTTGCCCCAAGAAGCCCGTAAACACCCTTTTGGAAAGAGATTGAAATACGGTCACAAGCTATTTTGCTTCCATAATTTTTTGTCACTCGGTCTAGCTCAAGCTCCATTGTTTATCCTCCAGTTGTTTAACTAATTTACGAATCTGAAATCCGATAAGCACTAAACAGCCGACGAAAAGTGTTAGCCAACCGTTCAGGTAGGTGTCTGAATAAAGAACCCTTGCCGTACTTTCACAAAGTATACTGATCACACTAACGGATCCCGCCGAAGCTGCACAGGCATAAATACCATCCGAACCACGCATTTTATTCAGTATCCACAGGCAAATCCCACAGACGATAAGATATGGCACCATGGAATAAGAAATTGTCTGCAGCAGGCTATATCCCGACACTTGATTTATAAAAACAAGAACCAATATCATAACAACAGAATTTACCGCCCCCAAAATGCTCATCCGTGCCATAACAATCTGTGGCAGGCTGAACCGACAGCTACCCTCCAGTTCTTCCATATGGCAAGCGGTAGAACGGTAGATTTCCGTAATTGTCATCATAGCCAGAAATGGAAGGACAGCAGATATGCTCCAAATTTTCATTTCGTCAGGATTCCAATATTGGGGCACTGGTAACCGAAAAGCAATCATAATAACCAAAGCGGACACCACCCATATTCGCTTACGGATATAGCAAAGCTGGTTTATTAGAAATTCCGGATAAGTAATTTGGGGATAGCGCAGTTGTTTCAGGAAGTGATCCCTATCTGCCGGGAGTGGCGCTTCAAAAGCCTTCTTCAATTCTTTTTTGAGTTTTTTATTCATAGGAAGTCCTCCTCTCTTAATAATTTTCTCAGGGTTATTACTGCGGAATTTAGCCTGCGGTAAACGGCAAAGCGAGAAAGTCCAATGATAGAAGCAATTTCTCCCACAGAAAGTTCGTTGGCATACCGGAAAAGTAACAATTCCTGTTCCTGTTCAGGCAGTGTCTTAATTGCCTGACGCAGGGCAATGCTAAGTTCCAACTGCTTAAAGCGGTCTGTATCCGGTATATACTCGTTAAGTGTTTCCGGCTGGACTTTGCGGAAAGTATCAAGGCAAAGATTCCGTGCTATGGTATAAAGGTAAGCAAGCATTTTTCCGCGTTCGATGTAGGAGTTTTGAGTAAAGTATCTGAGGAAGGTTTCTTGGGTAAGGTCTTCCGCCAAAATAGAATTCTTTACCTTATAATAGCAATAGCGATAGATTTTATCGTATTGCTCTTGCATATCGATTGACATTCAAAACCTCCCCTCAGAATGTTTAACGGTTTATTACCCTTAAATGTGCGGATGGAATGATAAATTTATTTTATTATATTAACTTATGCATTTCTATCCTTGAAGAACGGCATTCCAAGCTCCAGCCCCATTTGAAATAATAACCCGCTCATTTTCTGCTATTTTTGAAATTATATAAGAAAGCGAGGTGGTGAAGTGAAAAATTTTGATGCAATCTATTCCGAAAACAATTTGTATTTTTATCTTTCCACATCCTTGTGGGATGATATGGCCGCATCCAATTCAAAAACTTTCTCCGAATACGTATTGGCCTACGAAGAAAAAGGAGCGGGAGAAATTGATAATATTTATTACTTCACCGGAGATTACAGTGGTTTAGAAAACTTGTCGGCAGGAGAACTAACTAAGGAAACGCAGGGTTCCGTTCTGCTTTGGAGCAAGTAAATTACGGGGTTCTTCGCAAATTGGCACTAAAAACAATAAAGTTGTTCTTCAAATATCTACAGGAGGTATCAACTTACTGAGAAAACAGTTGAAGTTTTAATTCCATATACCCCCAAATCCTGCTCTGAAAAAGTCGGACAACAGGTGCGGTAATTTACTATAATTATAATCGGTAGGTGAAACAACGATGGATACATTAAAAAGGCTCAGTGATGCAATCGCATTGCAAAGTTTATATTAATCCTTTTTGTGTACCTTTGAACGAGGTACATCTCCGCAGACCCTTATGAATCAAGGGTTTGCGGAGATGTGTGCATTATTCCCACTCGATCGTTGCAGGAGGTTTGCTGGTTATATCGTAAACGATCCTGTTGATATGCTTGACTTCATTTACAATCCGGTTGGAGATTTTCTCCAATATATCGTAGGGAATCCTGGCCCAATCCGCCGTCATAAAATCAGTGGTGGTAACCGCCCTTAATGCAAGAGTATAGTCATAAGTCCTTTCATCACCCATTACACCGACGCTGCGCATACCGGTAAGCACTGTAAAATACTGATTAATGTCGCGCTTCAATCCGGCTGCGGCAATTTCACCCCTGAAGATGTGGTCCGAATCCCTCAATATCTCCAGCTTTTCACGGGTTATATCGCCAATGATCCTGATTGCCAGGCCAGGCCCCGGGAAAGGCTGGCGCCAGACGATCTCCTCGGGGATTTCCAGTTCTTCTCCCGCTTTTCTGACTTCATCCTTGAAAAGGTTTCTCAACGGCTCGATAATTTCCTTGAAATCCACATAGTCCGGCAAACCGCCCACATTGTGATGGCTTTTTATCACCGCCGCATCCCCTGTGCCGCTTTCAATCACGTCGGGGTAGATGGTTCCCTGTACAAGGAAATCCACCTGACCAATTTTTTTTGCCTCATCCTCGAATACACGGATAAATTCCTCGCCGATAATTTTGCGTTTTCTTTCCGGGTCGGTGACCCCGGCCAGCTTCTCCAGGAACCTGTCTTCAGCATTGACCCTTATGAGGTTTATATCAAATTGCTTTCTGAAAACCTGCTCCACCTGGTCGCCTTCATATTTTCTCAACAGGCCGTGGTCGACAAATATGCAGGTGAGCTGCTTGCCGACAGCCTTATGCATAAGCACCGCGGCAACGGAAGAGTCCACTCCTCCGGACAAAGCGCACAACACTGTCTTATCGCCGACTTTTTCCCTTATTGCCTTAATAGACTGTTCAACAAAAGCGGACATTTTCCAGTCCCCCGAGCAACCGCAAACCTTATACAGGAAGTTGTTCAGGATCTGTTGGCCTCTGGGCGTATGCATGACCTCCGGATGGAATTGAACGCCATAAAGCTTTTTCTCCGCATTCTCCATTGCCCCGGCCGGACAGTTGGAAGAGGTGGCTATGTTTTTAAAGCCTTCCGGAAGCCTTTCTACATAATAAGTGTGGCTCATCCAGCAGGTAGTGTTCTTCTCTACGCCTTCAAAGAGCACGCTTCCGGTGTCCACACTTATATCCATCTTCCCATATTCTCTTTGGTCGGCCTTTACCACCCCGCCGCCAAGCATGTGTCCCATAAGCTGCATGCCATAGCAGATCCCCAGTACCGGCACTCCCAGACTGAACACCTCTCTGTCGCAGAAAGGAGCCTTCGGGTCCAGTACCGTTGCCGGTCCCCCCGTAAATATGATGCCTTTGGGCTTTAGTGATTTGATTCTTTCTATCGACACATTGTAAGGGACGACTTCGCAGTAGACGTTTGCCTCCCTGACTCTTCTGGCTATCAGCTGGTTGTATTGGGCGCCGAAATCAATAACAAGAACTAGTTCGTTTTTCATTTATTACCTCTTTAAGACTCTGTAATATAATTAATTATTATATATAACAGGTCTGCAGTTGTAAACATGAACTTGATTTTTCATCCATATTCAGTACCTTCCCGACTTTTTAAATTCCAGGGGCGTCATACCGGTGGTAGTCTTGAATATCGTCGAGAAGTACTGCACATTTTGATAGCCCAGCTCCTCACATATCTCATAGATCTTCTTGCTGCTGTTCTTCAACAGCTCCTTTGCCAGTTCTATTTTGACGTTTCTGACGTATTCGACAAACTGTACCCCTGTCTCTTCCTTGAAAATCCTGCTCAGGTAGGAAGGATTCAGATTTACATGCTCCGCTACCTCGCCCAGGGAAAGATCCCTGCTGCTGTACTTTTTGATATATTCAAGGGCGGCGTCGATGACATTGCTTGTCCTGGCAGACTTCTTTTCATTGATTGCGGCACAGGCCCTTGCAACCAGGTCGCGGTACCACCGGCCAACCTCCTCGATGGTCTGCTTCTTGAACAGTTCCCCGTAAAGATGGACCGGCTCTCCGTAAAGCTGCTCGGGAAGGATGTTCATCTCGTAAATAATCCTTAACAGTGCGGACAGCAGCTGACAATACACCTGCTGGATGTAATAATAGGGAATGCCTTTGAAGCCGGACAGCCCGGACAATTTCCTGTCGATGAGCTTGATCACCTCGTCCTCTTTTCCTGTCCATAAAACATTCTGTATGTTTGTCAGCACATTGTTCAAATCTCCCAGCAGGTGGGCATGCTTCATATCCTTCATTTCAACGTTGTCAATATACAATACGGCGTTGTTTCCGTAAACCAGCCGGTAATTCAGCGCCTTGACCGCCTCCTGGTATGAAAGCGGCGCCTCCCTCAGGGAAGGGTAAATTCTGCCTACTCCGGCACTGATCGATATGCGGGTCTCCCTGCGCATGGTATTCTTTATGACTTCCGCCGTCAGGGTAACGGCCTTGATTGCGGCCGGATAGTCCGAGGCTGCATTAAATATGGTCACAACCTCGTTATTATAGCTCTGGAATACGGCTCTCTTATATTCCGGAGGAAGTAATTCCTTTATCATTTCAATTATACGCAAAAGGATTATCTGAATGCTCTTCTCAAAGAACTCCTCCGAGGTTTCCTCCAGATTGTCTATGGCGCAAACAAAAACACCGATATCCTTTTCATCGATATCTATGCCATAGACGCCGGACTGCTTCCCGTAGTCTCCCGCAAGCTTGGTTTTCCCCAGGATAAGGTTGTTATGGTAATGCTCCTGGAGTATGGGCAGATTGCTTAGAAAAAGCTCTTCATACCTGCTTTTGTCTTCATTCTCCTGTCTTTCCTGCAGGATGATATCCCTGACCTTCAAAACCTCCTCGATGACTTTTTGCTTTTTAAGGGGCTTTGTAATATAGGACAGTACCCCCAGGGAAATGGCCTCCTGGGCAAAATCAAACTGCTCGTAGGCACTGATGAGAATTATTTTTACATGGCTCTTGAACTTTTTTATTTCCTTCACCAGCTCAAGGCCGCTTAACACCGGCATTTTAATATCCGTAACCACAATATGCGGGCACAGGACTCTTGTCATCTCCACAGCTTCCGCGCCGTTTTTCGCCGTTCCCACAACATCAATGCCGAAACTTTTCCAGTCGATGCTTTCCTTCAGTCCGTCCAGAATGATCTGTTCATCATCCGCAAGGATCATTTTCAACATAGGGACACCTCCGGAGCGACCCGGGAACCGGCCGGAATAAACACGGTGACTTTTGTTCCGGCACCCAGCGCGCTTTTTATTGTAAGCCCATACTCTTTGCCGTAATGCAGCTTGATACGCTTATTTATATTGGCAAGGGCGAAATAGCTGTCGGTCTCCCCTTCCTCACTTTCAAGAAAGCCGACAATATTCCGGAGCTTATCCGGGCTGATACCCAGGCCATTGTCTTTTACAGTGAAGAATACGCTTTCACCAATCCTTACGCCCATCACCCGTATGTCGCTTGTTTCGGCTTTTGGCTCTATACCGTGGCATATGGCGTTTTCCAGGAGAGGCTGCAGCATGAAATTAAGGATCGGCATATCCATGATTTCTTCATCAAAATCAAATTCGCAGGTAAACCTGTTCCTGAACCTTATCTGCTGAATGGCCGCATAGCTCTTTAACTGCCGGACGGTATCCGATACGCTGATAAAGTCTTTCCCTGCATTCAGGCTTTTCTTGAAATAGTCGGACACCGCATCTACCAGCGGTTCCAGCTCATCGTACCGCTTCAGCTGGATCAGCCAGTTCATGTTGTCAAAGATGTTGTAGATGAAATGAGGATTGATTTTGGATTGGAGAAGCTTCAGTTCCGCATCCTTCTGCAGCAGCTTCTGCTGGTACAGTTCCACAAAAAGGGCCCTTATCCTGCTTACCATGTTGTTAAAGCTGTTATACATGTAACCGAACTCGTCCTTATCATTGTGCTGGATATTGACGTTAAAATCGCCTTTTTCCACTTCTTTCATGGACAGAATCAGTTTTTTCAGTCTCCTGTAGACTTTTTCCGAGATGAGCAGGATCAGCAATGCGGCAGACAGAATATTCATCAGCAGAAACAGCACGAGAATGTAGTCCCTGAGCTGGGACATATTCTGCATGGAAGCATTGACCGGAACAACCTTTACAAACTTCCATCCTGTGTAGCCTGACGTCTCATAAACCAATATATGCTCTTCGCCGTTGACTTTGACCAGCTTTTCCCCCGCTTCACCCTCCATCAGGGTTTTAAATCCCTCTATTTCCGCAATAGCATTGTTGTGGGCTTCGGAATAGGCACTAACAATAGTGTTGTTTTTATCATCCAGAATGAAACTGGTGGAATCCGTATCTCCCTTTATAATTGTCTTCAGTTCGTATTTATCAATATTCACCGCCAGCACTCCGGCTTTTACCCCGGAAAACAGAATATACAGCGGCCTTATCAAGGTTATCTGCTCATAGCTCCTGTCAAGGATGAAGGTGATTTTCTTTCTGTATTCATCCGTCAATTTGAATCTTCCGGCGTCTTGCTGAAACAGGGTGTAATATTCCCTGTCTGTCCGCTTGAGGTTGGAAAACACCCCGTAGTCCGACGTTACCAGCCTGCCGTCCCTGTTGAGATAAAGGTCTATGGAGGAAGCGCTCTTTACCGTTTCGGTCACGATGCTTTGCAGCGTGTTTACCATATCGAAACCCAGACGGTAGCTGTTTCCCGAATCATACAGGTCGGGCTCAAGTCCTTCCTGTATGAATTTGTTGTTTTGCACCACGTCTGCGGTATACTCAAGGCTTTCAAGGATCATATCGACGAACTCGCTGGTCTTTTTCACGCTGGTCCTGCTGTCTCTGATGACAATTTGCTTTATGTTGGAGGAATACAGGTTGTAAAAAACCGAATTGAAAATAAAGAATATGCCGACGACAATAATCAGGAAGTATAGCATTATTTTCTTTTTGGTTGAGAAAATATTGAAATCACTCTTCCCCAAGCCTGTTTTCTGCTCGTCAGGCATTCATATACCTCCTGGATAGTACTCCCATTTTAATAATACTATAGAATAAGAGACAAAGCAAAGAAAAACTGCAAGATAGAGGGACTTCCCTCCACCCTGCAGACTTTTCCTTTTAAAGGAACCTTTCTTGGGCTTTTATCGCATACTGCATGCTCGCACCCTTGGGGAATACCCCTTGTGGGGTGTATCCCCTCTCCTATTTATTCAGCTGGCTGAGCATTTCATCTCCGGTGATGCTCTTCCAGAAGGCTTGGTACTCGGAATATCCTGCATCGATGGTTGACGCTCCCATCATAATTTTGGAGGCGATTTCCTCTATTTTTTTCTTGTAAGCCGGGAAGTTTTTGTCATAAAGTTCGGATTTTCCACCCGGCACCAGATACTTGGGCCCCAGATACTTATTTCTTTCTTCATTGACTTTTAACTGCGCAGGCAGCAGCTTTTCCGTCGTCTCATCCCATTTGAAGTCAAATGTGGACACCTGCGGGAAGTAGAGGAAGAAACCGTTGATATCGCACTTATAGCCTGAGTTTTTCGCTTTCTCCAGAGGCTTGATAACCCCGTTCTCTATTGTGTAGTGCTTATCCTTTACACCCAGATTCCTGAGCAATGAACCTTCCTGAGTGTAAACATAAAAATTGATTACCTCCAGCGCTTTTTCCGCGACCGCGGACTTTGAAGAGATGCACAACGCATCCTGGATTGCTTCGTTCAGGTTTCCGCTCTGTCCTTTAGGCCCGATGAGCGTGTTTACGGGCACGAACTCCGTAGGGGCGTTGATTTTTACACTTTCCGACGAAAAGTATATGAACCTGTTAAAATAGTCAAGGGTTGAAGCAGCCGTGCCTGTATAGAGCATTTCTCTGATCTTTGCATTTTCGTTGGTAAGGAATTCCTTATCCCATATTTTGTCTTTATACAGCTTGTTGATATAGGACAGGGCTTCTTTCATTTCAGGCGTGTTGAAGCCGTCAACAAACTTGCCGCTGCTGTCCTTGCCTATGCCAAAGTAGGCGCCGAAGGGATTTGTAAAGAAAGGCAGGTTGTCAAGGAACTTTGCAAAGGTAAAGGGGATAACATCGCTGCCTGCAATCTTTTTCATTTCGGTATAGAATTCTTCCGTCGTAGGTGCATCGGAAAGCGTCACGCCATATTTGTCGATCATGTCCTTCCGTATCCAGATGTTCTTGGTCATGGGAACATACATGGGAACCGCATGGAGCTTGCCTTCCACCGTCAAATATTCGAGATATGTTTTGTCGACCTGGGAAGTAATGTTGGGGAATTTCTGGATCAAATCGTCAAGAACCATGGTATATCCTCTGGCTGCAAACACCTGAACGTTGTCCATGGCTTTTCTCACATTATAGATATCGGGAATCTGACCGGCTGTGAGCATGACGTTCAGCTTGTCGTTGTAGCTGCTCTGCGGAGGCGCAATGATTTCCAGGTCGGTGCCTGTCTTTTCTTCGATGACCTGCTCCGTCTCTTTCATGAGCTCCGGATCAACGGCTTCCCCGCCCCAGCCTGTCTGGGACATGCAGATGGATACCTTGACCTTTTCCACCGGCTTTTCAGTTTCTTTTTGCGTTTCAACCTGCGTGGTAGTAATTTCTGCAGTCGTCTGTACGGATTCAGCCGCCTTGCCGGCTCCACAGCCTGCCAGCGCAGCAACTGCCATAGCAGCAGCCAGCAATAGTACCAAAACCTTCCTTGCCTTTAACATTTGTCATACCCCTTTCATTTTTGCTTTATTAAAACTCTGAGGCATGCAGCCTCACAGATTTCCTCCCGCATCGCGCCGCGTCATCCTTTGACGGACCCCAGCATGATCCCTGATATGAAGTGTTTTTGTATAAACGGATACATGATCAGAACAGGAAGCATGGTCATGATCATTACCGCCATCTTGAAGTTATTCAGCGCGGAATGAGATGAAACAGCGGACTCCGATTGAAAAATCAATTGTCTTAGCAACACCTGCAGCGTATATTTGCTGCTGTCGTTAATGAACATCACCACCTGGAAATAGGAATTCCAGTGGCTAACGGCATAAAACAGGGTGATAGCCGCTAAAATGGGAATTGAAACCGGCAGCACAATTCTTGTCAGGGTGCCTATCTCGGAACAGCCGTCAAGTCTGGCTGACTCTATTAGGCTTTCGGGTATGGAAGCAATATAATTTTTCACCAGTATGAGGTTATATGTAGATATGGCTGCCGGGATTATCAGTGAAAGGTAACTGTCGATCAGGCCCAAATACCTCACTACAAGATAAAAGGGTATGATGCCCGCATCCAGGACCATTGTTGCAATAACAAACCTTATTAAGAACTTTTTGCCCAGCAGGTCCTTTTGCGCCAGGGCATACCCCATGATAACCGTCATTACCATGGAGAAGATGGTAGCCGATACCGTAACATACAATGAATTATAAAAAGCCGGCATATAACCGCTGTTGAATATTGCCAGATAATTGGCGAAGGTAATCTCATGGGGAATTAAGACATAGCCTTTTTTTGCAACAATGTGATCCGGAGAAATTGACGTTACAACAATCAGAAGCAGTGGCAGTATGATGGCAGCGCAAACAAGCATTAGAAATATCCCGTTTGCAGCAAGAAATACCTTTCTTCCCGGATTTACTTTTTGCATACCCCTTACCACCTTTTGCCTATCAAAGGCACTTTACGGCCCCCTCGACGCCTATTTTGCGCCCGGCCTCTTAAGGAGCGCCTCATGTAGGTGTGTCCTTTCCTTATAAAATACTTTATAAAATGCTCTCATCCAGAAGCTTTTTACTTGCCATGTTGCATCCGACGACAAGGATGGTGCTGACTATCGCCGTAAACAGGCTGATTGCCGTTGCGTACCCGATATTTCCGTTCAGCAGACCTTCCGTGAAGGAATAGGTAGTCAGCACCTCGCTCACCCCCAGCACCGTCGGACCCGACATAACCAGGATCTGTTCGAAAATCAAAAGTATCCGCGCCACAGAAAGAAGTAAAACGGTAGCTATGGTACTCTTTAAAGAGGGAAGAGTAATATACCACAGTTTGTCCCAATACCCGGCTCCATCGACCGTTGCTGCATCATAGAGCTGAACGTCTATTGTAGATATCGTTGCTATATAGATGATAGTACCGTAGCCCACATCTCTCCATATATAAGAGCTTACAAGCACCGAACGGAACCATTTGGGCTCTACCATAAAGTATATGGATTCGCCCCCGAAAGCCTGGATAATCTGGTTAACGAAGCCCTGGCTCGGAGACAGTATGATTACAAAGATGGCTCCGACGACAACCCAGGAGAAGAAGTGCGGAATATATACAACAAACTGGACAAGCCTTTTAAGCTTTATGCTTAAGATTTCGTTCATCAACAATGCCAGTATGATCGGCAGCGGGAAGTAAAAAAGCAGGTTGTACAAGCTGATAAGCATGGTGTTGCGGAATGCCCCCCAGAAGCCGGGAGATATAAACAGCTGCCTGAAATTGTCCAGCCCTATGAAGGAGATATCCCTCCTGGTTCCATAATCGGTAAAGGCTGCAATGACGCCTGCCATCGGTGCATACCGGAAAACCAGGTACCAGATCAATCCGGGGACCAGCAGCAGCAACACGGCTTTTTGTCTTTTAAACTTGCTTCTCAGTTCACTCTGTCTTTCCACAGCTTTTATTCTGTTCTCAGCTGCAGGTACGGTGCCCAATTTCATATGCTTTCTCCTTAGGAGCACCGGAAATATTACTTCCGATTCTTTTCTTGGGAATGGAGCGGGCTGGTCGCAAATGCCTTGCATTTGCTGCTCGCCTATGCAACCTACCAAGGTAGTTCCCCGGAAAAGATTATCAGAAGCTATATTTTCGCCAGTGCTTAAAGTGCTGATCCTTGCATCTTTATTTTACATAATTCCTGAACCAATTACCACATGACACTTTGGATATTTCTTACATATTTTTTACATGGGATTCTTATGGAATAAAACAAATACCGACAAAAAAATAGCATGTGAACGCATTTTAAGAAAATCCACATACCATTTTTTTGTTTTTTTTACATTTCGTTATAGTTTTTTACTTTGCAAAAACTTCACACAAAAGCATTGCGGTGCCAGGTTATCCGCCATTATACGGGTAATCCTGTTTTAGGAGCTTTGAAGATCATCCCGCCTCCCTGCCGGCAAACTGCAGTGAGCACAGTTTGCTGTATAGCCCGTTTTCCTTTATAAGCTGGTTATGAGTGCCCATTTCAACGATTCCGCCGTCGTCAAGCACAATGATCTTGTCGGCTTTTTTGATGGAGGACAGCCTGTGGGCGATGATGATGGTCGTCCTGTTTTTGATGACCTTATCGATGGCGTCATGAATGAGCTTTTCCGTTTCCATGTCCACGGATGCAGTAGCCTCATCCAGGATAAGGATCGGGCTGTTGCGAAGCACCGCTCTTGCAATGGACAACCGTTGTTTCTGCCCTCCGGACAGCTTTACGCCTCTTTCGCCGATGACGGTACCATACCCGTTTTCCAGGCCTTCGATGAATTCATGGGCATGGGCTACTTTCGCGGCTTCCATTACTTCCTCCCTGGAAGCCTTTGCAGCGCCGTATGCAATGTTTTCTTCCACTGTGCCGTTGAAAAGAAAGATGTCCTGGAGCACGATGCTGATATTTTCTCTCAGGGATTTCAACGAAAGCTCCTTCAAATCCACCCCGTCCAGCAGGATCCTTCCCTCCGTAGGGTCATAGAACCGGCTTATCAGGCTTGCCAGCGTGGTTTTGCCGACGCCCGTCGGCCCTACCAGCGCCACCATCTCTCCGGGCTCTATTCTTATATTGATATCCTTCACTACATCAATGCCTTCAATATACTGGAACCTGACATCTTCAAAGATGATGCTTCCCTTTGCCCTGCCTATTTTAACAGCGTCATGCTTTTCAACAACGTCCGGCTCCGAATCCAGCACTTCAAATATTCTTGAAGCCCCCGCCAGAGCGTTCTGCATGTCCTCGTTCAGCCTGCCCAGGCTTCCGATGGGCTGGTAAAATATCCCAAGATACAGGATGAACGCGATAATATCGGCAAGAGGTATCCTCTGCGTGGAAGCAAGATAACCGCCAACGCCTATGACAAGGACCATCCCCAGATTGTTGAAAAACTCGACGGAAGGATGGTATATTGCGCTAAGCCGCAGTACCTTCAGTGTCGCCTTCACATAGGACATGGATCTGTGATGGATCCTTGCATGCTCTCTTTCCTGCTGGTTGAATACCTGTATTTCCTTGATGCCGCTCAAATTGTCGTGAAGAACGGCATTGAATTCCGCCAGCGCCTGCTGGGAATTTTTAAACTGCGGAAGAACTCTGGTGGCAAACTTTGAAACGGCAATTACCAGAAACGGTACCGTTATAAGACTTAGCAGCGCCAGTGTGGCATTAATGGAGAAAAGAATTATGCTGATTCCCGCCAGCAGCAGCACATTGACGATAAGATCCGGCGCCGCATGGGCTATCAAGGTCTCCAGCATGGCGGTATCATTGGTGGTTCTCGACATGAGCTGTCCCGTCTGCTTGTCATGATAATATTTAAGCGACAGCTTCTGCAAATGGTTATACATCCTCACCCGCATGTCGGAAACAAAATTCCATGCGGCAAAATGCGTTAAATAGGAACGCAGGAATTGACAAACACCCTGCAGCAGATATACCCCGCAGAGGAATAATGCAAACTGCAGGGATTTTTGAGCCAGGTCCTTATCCCACATCTGAATGAGGGATACCAGATTGCGGATAATGGAAGGGGCCGTCAGCTGACAGCCTGTATACGCAACCAGCGCGGCCATGGCAATAATAAGGTATTTCCAGTATGGCTTTGCCAGCCTTAAAATCCTTATGACGTTTTTCACTTGATCACTCCTTATCCGGCGACAACTACCAGCTATCCTTTCATAAATCATGTGCAGGTCCGTTCATGATCTGTTCCTGCAAGCAGGAGCCGATCTGATTCATGAAGAGCTTATGAATGCCAATAAATAATGGAGTTTTCG
This sequence comes from Bacillota bacterium, assembly GCA_023426125.1. Taxonomy (GTDB): domain Bacteria; phylum Bacillota; class Clostridia; order Acetivibrionales; family DTU013; genus MnB-11. The sequence continues at coordinate 12,616 of JAFABI010000057.1, read as the reverse complement.
CCGCAGCATTACCTGTATTGAAAGAATTCCAGCAATTCACCGTCCGGACCTTTGCAAAAAGCTATCCTGACCATAGTGACAGGATCGGATTTTATATCCACATCCGTAGGCTCCGCAGTAACGACGGCTCCGGCTGCAACAGCCTGATCCACTGCGTTATCGCAGTTGTCGGTCCTGAAAGCCATATGTAGAAGAACACCTTCAGGTTTACCGCCGGGGGTCCCACCGGCAAACAGCTCAAGGAAATTGCCGTCGCCGGTATCAAGCATTACCGCTCTGCCATTTCCCTCGCCCCAGGACATGGCTGCCTCAAATCCAAGCCCTTCGGTGTAAAACTTGACTGATTTCTCAAAATCCGCTACCTTCATGGCGATATGATGGAAACCACCACCGCCGATTTTTTTATTCTGTCCGGCCATTTCACATCTCTCCTCAAATTGATTTACATTCCTCAATTATAGCTTTTGTTCCTGTTCCTGGCAAGAGAAAGAAAGATTATAGGATGACTTGCTCCCACCACCAAAGTGACTATTCAGGTACCCAGGTTGCCATTGCAAGGAGCAAAGCGACGTGGCAAGCTATGCTTCTGACTGAGATAGCATTTTTTAGATTGCCGCGCTCCACTTCGTTTCGCTCGCAATGAGAGTACCTGAATTGTTACTGAATTTACATCAACAATTCTATTGCTTACATTTCTATTTACAAGTATAATAGTATTTAAAAAAAAATTTTTCAAAGGCTTGAAACATATATGGGCAAAATTTTTGTAGAATACGATTGTGGGGTACCCCAACTGGCCTGCACCGACTGCGGGAGCTGTGGCAGCGTGATGGCTAAAAGCCTGCGCGGAACGGTAAGCCGGGGCTGCTGTCATTATTTTCCCGAGTTCGCGCTTGCCGAAATACAGCGAATGCTGCATTTGCCGGACGGACGCAAAGCGCTGGATACTATCCTGGCTCATCCGGGGACAGTGATAAATAATTTCAATTTGCATGTAAATGGATACTTTGACAAGGAAGAATATGATCATTACATCGCCGGGAGCGATCTGTTGGAGACGGGCCAAATCAAGGATCATACCATATTTTTCAGGGCCTGCCCCTTTGTAGCGGAGGGCGTCGGCTGTACTTTTCCCGTACGTTTCAGGACAACCGTCTGTAATTTCTTTATCTGCGGTGAAATATTGGATAATCCGGAATACTGCAGTAAATTCGGATTTTACATTGAGGAACGAATGCGCTATTCCCGATGGATATACAGGGAAAGCTCTGAGCTGCAGCATATTCTAACAGAAAGCGGCATAAATCTCGTAGTGGACCTGAAAGGCGCATTAAAGCTGCTATCTGAACTGCCGCTGAACGAATATGAATTCCCGGCGCTGGAACCGGTGGAATATTAGAAAAACTGCAAACAATTTGCGGAAAAATCCGTACAATCAGGCGGAGGTGTGTAATGATGAAAAAAAGATTACTTATGTCCGTATTGCTCGTTGGCATGGTTCTGCTGCTGGCCGGATGTGTTCCGGGAGACGGTTCCATTGATCCGGCAAAGCCGGCCGGGTTCCTCTGGGGTGTATGGCACGGCTGGGTAGCGCCCATATCCCTGATAATCGGATTATTTGACAAAAACATCAGGGTTTACGAGGTCCTGAATACCGGCTGGTGGTATGATTTCGGCTTTTATATCGCAATCATCAGCGGCTTCGGCGGTTTGTCGCTGACAAGAAACAAGCGTGCAAGCAAGGGAAAAGGCGAGTAGAAGCTGATGTAAGGCGCTTGCAGGCAGAATTGTCAGTGACTTATGCCTAATAATAACTGTTTGACTTAAATTGCTTTTGCGGATGCGCAATGCGCGCCCCTACACTTTTTCAGCCGCAGGTGTACACCACTCGATGGCATGGGCATTAATATCAAAAAAGCTTTATCCAGGGGTGGCATTGGCCGCCTGCCTGTGGCAGTAAGCGCAAACCTTGGAATGGTGGTCGATGCGAAGACAAAAATAATCCCCTAGTGCAAAGGATAGTGTCATCACAGATTGCATTCCACGGACGCGCTAATAGTGCCGCCCCTACACTTTTTGTAGCATGTTTTGTGCGCATACGGGGCGGCTTCCGGTCTATAAAGGATTATTTTCCGTTCCCATGACCACGACAATCCTGTGTTCACGACCGTCATCCACAAGGTTCACGGTGTTCTCCTGGCAAACAGCCTCATCCGCCGTAACCTTCAAAACGCCCTTGCTTACCCCCTGGAGATTTTCAACCCTGATATCGTAAGTTGTACTGCAAAAACGGTATCTTGTCCGGTATTCCTTCCAGCCTTCCGGGATGCACGGATCAAAATGCAGCATATTCCCACGCTTGCGTATTCCCAGTATGCTCTCCACACCTACACTATACAGCCAGCCGGCCGCGCCGGTGTACCAGGACCAGCCGCCTCTTCCCGCATGAGGGGAGACTGCATATACGTCGGCTGAAACTACATAGGGCTCCACTTTATACCGTGCATATTCGATTTCCGTCCGCGCATGGTTGATGGGATTGATCATATGAAACAGCTCCCACGCCTTATCGCCGGCTCCAAGCCGGGCAAAAGCCATCACGGTCCAGGTGGCGGCATGTGTATACTGGCCTCCGTTTTCACGCACGCCGGGAACGTATCCCTTGATATAGCCCGGCTGAAGAGTACCGTTGTCGAACGGCGGCGCCAGAAGCTTAATGATCCCCTCTTCCCTGTCGATCAGGTATTTTTCCACAGCATCCATGGCTTCTTTCACCCTCTCCGGTTTCCCGGCTCCGGAAATCGCCGCCCATGACTGTGAAATGGAGTCGATCCTGCACTCTGAATTCTGGACGGACCCCAGAGGAGTGCCATCATCAAAATAGGCTCTTCTGTACCAGCTGCCGTCCCAGGCTTCCTTTTCAAGGAACTGCACGATATTTGAAGCGGTCTCCTTATACCTTTCGGCTCTTTTTCTATCATTCCAGCCGATACAAATGGGAATGAATTTTTCCAAAACCGTATAAAGGAACCAGCCCAGCCAGACGCTCTCTCCCCTGCCTTTATGGCCTACGGTGTTCATACCGTCATTCCAGTCTCCCGAGCCCATCAGCGGTATCCCGTGGGCGCCAAACCGCAGAGACAGATCGATGGAATATGTGCAATGCTCATAAAGAGAGCCTGTCTCGCGGGATATCCAGGGGATATCATACCTTTCATCCTCGTTTTCAGTAAGCTTTTCCGACTCGATGAACGGGATCTCCGTATGGAGAATATCCCAATCTCCGGTGTGATCCACATATTCGGCGGCTACATAAGGAAGCCACAGCAAGTCGTCGGAATATTTTGTCCGTATCCCTTTTCCCTGCTCATGATGCCACCAGTGCTGGACGTCGCCCTCAACGAACTGCCGGGATGCATGCAGCAGCAGCTGTTTTTTTGCCAGATCCGGCCATATGTTCAGTACCGCCATGCAGTCCTGCAACTGGTCCCTGAAGCCGAAGGCACCCCCTGCCTGATAAAAAGCCGACCTTGCCCATAGCCTGCAGGCTATGACCTGATAGAGCAGCCAGCCGTTCAGTATCACATTCATGGACCTGTCGGGGGTCTCCACTCGCATGACTCCAAGCTTTTCCAGCCACAGCTTCCTGATGCCTTCCAGCTCCTCTGCAGCGGAATCCGGAGTCCGGTATTTGCGGACGATATTTTCAATACCATCGACAGATTCGGCCTGCCCAAACAGGAATACTATCTTCTTTTCCTCCTCCGCCTCAAGCCTGATCACGACTTTTACAGCGGCGCAAGGGTCCATTCCCGCGCCGACTCTACCTGTAAATTTGCCGGAATACATGGCTGCAGGCTGTTCCATGCTGCCGTTGATTCCAAGGAATTCATTCCTGTCGCCGGTATAGCTGCAAATAGCCTCCGAGGCGCATATAAAAGCAATTTTTCCCCTGGCGTCACTGCTATATTTATTTTCCAACAGTAAAATTTCTGGTTCTTCTCTAAACCCGGTCACGATATAGGGCTGTGTGGACGCTCCGTTTACGCCTAATACCGGCCTGACAAAATACGCCAGTGTGATTTCCTTTGCGGTTCCCGACGTATTCCTCAGGGACACCAGGGTTAACTTGACCGGATCTTTCCCTGCGGCAAACAGCGTCATGCTTTGTTCCATCCCATGGCTGTCATGCCTGAAAACCGAATAGCCGAAACCATGCCTTATAATATAGGCGCTGTCTTCCCGTACAGGTTTCGGGCTTATGCTCCAGAAGCTTCCGTCTTCATTATCCCTTAGATATAGGGCTTCACCCAACGGGTCCGTTACAGGGTCGTTGGACCAGGCAGTAAGCTTGTTCTCCCTGCTGTTGCCGGACCAGGTGTAGCCACCGCCGGATTCCGTCACCAGGAAGCCAAAATCCGGGTTTGAAACGACATTGATCCAGGGAGCCGGCGTCGTGTTATTTTTCTGTAGCCGGATGACGTATTCCGTACCTTCGGAAGTAAAGCCGCCGATTCCGTTGAAAAAATCCAGATTTCCCACCTCCGGAACAGCCGGCAAAGCTGTCCGTACCGGAGGATTGTATCCCTCTTCCGCTGTTTTCCCGGTGACGGAAGGGTATGGCGCCTTCCTGGCCCGGCTTATTTGTTCCTTTAAAGCATTAATGCTTCCCTTGACGACAAGCCGCGCCGCTGTGAAAAAAAGGTTGACCTGATCCTCCTCCATGAGGGAAGCGCTTTTTATAAAGACGCCTCCTTTTCTGTCCATCAGCTCCCTTGCATGGCTTGCAGACGCAGCATCCCTTACCATGTCAAGAATGGGCTGCGCATATCCGCCTTCTTTTTCGATGAGGATGATCAGATCCGTTTCCAGCCCTTTCATTTTCCAGTATTCATGGGCTTTGAGAACCCAGAACACGATATCCATGTCCTCTCTTCCCGTTATGCAGGCCAAGAATACCGGCAAATCCCCCGAGATTCCAAAAGGCCATAGATCAGGCTGCGCCCTGGTGTTTTTCCCGATGATATTGCCGATATCCGTTCTTAAAGGATTGTACAGCAGCAGGAAAGGCACCAGCTCCAGGAACATTTCCACATCCTCGGACTTGAGTCCCATGTATCTGGATTCCACCTGGCTCCTGGTCCACGACAGTTCAAACACCCTTTCGGAGGCTTTTATGTCCTGATACTTTTCCGCCAGCTCCAACGCGAATTTCCTTGTCTCCGCCACTGCCACGGTAAAAGCCACCCTGGCGGTCTGCCCCGGCTCTATCCTTATCCGCCTTCTCAGGCACATTACCGGATCCAGCACCGAGCCTATGCTGTTGGACAGCGGTTGATCCGGCTCCATTGCGGCCGGCTTTGCAAGACTTCTGTTCCTTCCGATGAATTTCATGCGGTCGGTCTCATACTGCAGGTCCCCTACCGCATTTCCGTCAACCGCCATGGTATGCATGAGCCATGCCGGCTTGCGCCCTTCCGTCCTTTGCCTCCTGGATGCCAGCAGGCATGCACGCTCTCTGACATACTCCGTCCGGATAAAAAGCTTGCTGAACGCAGGATGGGCAGCATCATCCTCAGGCGCTGAAAGCACCGCCTCCAGATAACTGGTCACCTCGACGACCCTTGTGTGCCCGCTGTGATTGGTCAGCGAAATCCTTCTCACTTCCGCATTGTCCTCGGGTGATACCGTTATTTCGGTATAGGTTTCGATGTTGCCGTCTTTCCGGTGAAACTCCGCCTTGTCCGGGGAAAAAACCACCCTGTATTTCTCCGGCACCTCCCTGCAGGGTTCAAAGGTGGCAGACCACGCGTTGTTGGAATTTACATTCTGAACGTAGACAAACATTCCGCCCGGCTCCCGCGCGGAATCTCCCGACCATCTGGTGACAGCCATTCCTTCGTTTTTGCTGCAGCCTGATCCGCCGTCGGTAACCGTCACCGAATAACTGCCGTTGGAGAGGATATGCATATGGGGAAGTATGGAATCCGGAACCCCAAAGGTTCTGACGGCCTCCCCCTCGCCGGCTTCAATTCTTTTTTCGGTGAAGGTGCATTCGTCCCTGTATTCCTTGGCAAACAAACCGCCTTCGGGGCTTTTTTCCTGGAGCAGCAGCTCGGCTGATTTTATCACGGGGTCGGCATGGAAACGCCGCTGCAAAATGTTCACATTGAAGAAATTATTCAAAGCGGCCACGCTCATCCCCTGGTGATGTGCCATAAAGCTTTTGACAATGCTTGAGTGGATGTTTCTCTCCAGGCGCGACGGTGTAAAGTCGACCGCTTCATACAGGCCGTAATCGCCATCCATGCCGATTCTGACAAGCTCGGCCACATTCCTCGCCGTACCGGCAGGGTCCATGGAAACTGCAAGAATCGATGAATAGGGCGATACCACCATATCGTTCCCCAGGCCCCTTTTAAGCCCCAGCTCAGGCACGCCGAAAGCCTTGTACTGGTAGTTCAGATTTATGTCAAAGGCGTTATAGCCGGACTCCGAAATTCCCCAGGGTATTTTTCTGTGTTTTCCGTATTTTTTTTGCGTCCGTAGGACAAAGGTATAAGTCTCATCAAATAATGTATTTTCAAAATTGCGCATGATGAGAAGGGGCATAAGGTATTCAAACATTGTCCCTGTCCAGGAAATCAATCCTTTGAAGCCGTCATAGGAAGCCAGCTTTCTCCCCAGCCTGAACCAGTGCTTGCTGTCCGCTTCACCGCGTGCGATGGCGATATAGCTGGCCTGCCTTGCCTCGGAAGCAAGAAGGTCGTAATAGGACTTGCTTAAGTGCCCGTCATCGACATTGTAGCCGATGGAGAACAACTGCCGCTTCTGGTCAAAAAGCGGAGCAAACTGCATATTGTCGATAAGGAAATTGATTCTGTCCGTCAGTTCCCTTAAATGACCGGTTATGGCCTCAAGCCTCCCGCAGGCTTCTTTCAGATGGCTTACGGTTTTTTCAATATCCCTTCCGACATCCCCTCCATTACCGGAGTTCGCTGCTTTCAACCGACATAGGACATCGGCATAGGTATCTGCAAGCCCTGACAATCCGCATGGCGTCTTAAGCTTGCCACAAGCTTCGCCGGCCGGGCCCTCCAGCCTTGAAAAATCTTCCGCGTGGACCACGGCAGGATAAAAGTCCTGCAGTTCCTTCCAGGCTGAGTTTATTGCGATGGAGACTCTTTTTCCCCAGTAGGTTCCCGATAGCTCTCCCTTATTCTCTTCCCTGCCCATGTCCTTCAAATAAGCGGAAAGGATGGCTGCCCACTCTGTCAAATCCAGCCGGCCGCTTCCGATTAAATGCTGAAGACGCCCAGTCTCCATTACCTGCCGGCCGCTTTCCTCATTCAAGAGGAGAATCGTGTCCAGCAACCCCTTGGCTGCGCTTATATCGGGTAAAGGTTTACCAATGCATTCCTTCAACCCTTCCCGCAGTACAATCAGATACCCCAACAGATTTCCGCTGTCTACGGTGGAGACATAGAGCGGCTTCATGGTTTCAAGGCTTATGGTATTGTACCAGTTATATAAATGGCCTTTCCATTTTTTCATTTTATCCACGGTGGTTATGATGTTGTCCAGGTTGGCGCACATCTCCGAAAGGCTGATATATCCCATGTCATAAGCCGATAAGACTGAGACAAGCAAAAGCCCTATGTTGGTGGGAGAAGTCCTGTGGGCCGCTCCTTTAGGAGGCTCTTCCTGATAATTGTCCGGAGGAAGGTAATTGTCCTCTTCGACGGCAAAATCCTCAAAATATCTCCAGGTTTTCCTGGCAAGCCTTCGAAGCATCGCCCTTTCTTCGCCGGTGATGCTTTCTTTTTTGTGGACCGTAGGTTTGCTGATCATCCATGCAATCACCGGGGAAGCCATCCAGAGGACTGCGGCAGGAAGCGCCAGGGCCAGGACCGGGACGCACGGTCTTTGCATGATCAGCGGAAAAACGATAAGCGCCAGAGCCCCGGCGATGCCCATCCACATCCGCTTAAAAAAGCCCTTTACGTCGTTTTTCAGCAGGTTTTCCATGTCGGCGGCCGTAATCCATTCCAGCATATTGCGCCGGGTGAAAATCACCCTGCCGAGGGTCCGCAGTATGGCGTCCGCCATAAGCCATGCCTGGTACGGGATAAAGGCAAAGAGCAAAACGGATTGATAGATGGAAGCTTTTATGCCCGTAACCGCCGTGGTTTTTCTCTTTGCCTTCAGGGACCTGACATTGCCGGACAGCAAGATGTTCAGGATTCCGGTCAGCAAAGGAGCAGCCGCAGTTGCCAGCGCAAGGCCGAACCATACGCAAAAGCTTCCCGGGAGGATTCCGGCTCCCAGCAGCAGCAGGATGAACAGGGCCGGATTTACCAGGCTTCTCCGCAAATTATCAAATATCTTCCACCTAGATAAGGCCGTAAGGGGATTATTTACCATTTCCCCCTTGCCGTTCCTGACTCTGGAAGCCAGCCAGGGCAGCAGCTGCCAGTCTCCCCTGACCCACCTGTGAAGCCGCATGGAAAAAGAACTGTATCTTCCGGGGTATCCATCCACCAGTTCGATATCCGTTACCAGTCCTGTTCGCAAATGGCAGCCCTCGATGAGGTCATGGCTGAGAATGGTGTTTTCCGGCAGCCTCGAATCCAATACCTCCATGAAAACATCAATGTCAAATATTCCTTTGCCGGTAAAAATACCTTCCCTGAATATATCCTGATAGATATCCGAAATAGCCGTCGTATATGGGTCGATTCCCCCCTGCCCGGCAAATATCCTTGTAAAAGTCGAATAATTTGAACTGGATACGCCTACGCTGATCCTGGGCTGTAACAGGCCGTAACCTTCCGTGACGATGCCTTTTCCCCTGTCCACCACTGCATTATTCAATGGATGCGCGATGGTCCCCACCAGCTTCCTGGCGGCTCCCATAGGCAGGCAGGTATCCGCGTCAAGGGTTATGATATATTTTACCCGCGGCAGTTCTCCGATATTGCAGCTAACGACGGAAAAACCGGATTCACCGGTTTTTTTCAGAAGTCTTGCAAATTCTACGATGGCTCCGCGTTTCCTTTCCCAGCCTATCCATTTTCTCTGCTTTGCGTTGAACTTCCTCCGGCGGTGCATATAGAAGAAGATATTCCCCCTGCCTGCCCCGTATTTATCATTCAATTCCCTCACGCCTGCCAGTGCGGCGTCAACAATACTGTCGTCCCCTGGTTCCGTTTCCTGCGGTGAATCCCTGAAATCTCCCACCAGCGCAAAAGAAAGGTTTTTGTCCTTGTTTCCCAGATAATACACTTCCAATTGGTCAAGCAGTTCACGCACTCTTTTTTCACTCGTAAGGAGTGTCGGCATGATGACCATGGCAGCCAGGTTGTCCGTTATGCCATATTTCAGGTCCAGCTTGGGAAGTCTGGAAGGCTTGAAAACATGGCCGAGGATACAGTTGGTCATTGTAACGGCCAGTTCGCTGCAGGGAATCAATGCCGCAAGAAAAGCCAGCACAGATAGGGTTATGGAATTTATGGCGCTGTTGGAGGTGGCATAGTATGAAAAATAAGAAGTCAAAAACAGGGTGACAAGGGCAATTGCCAGCAGATACAGCAGGATGGAATATCTGCCGGTAAGGCCGGAGAACCGTCTCTTGCCCTGCAGCTGCTTTGAAAGTCTGGCGGATAGCTCTTTTCTGCCCTTTCCGATAATGTAATAGCCCACATGCTTTAGCGTAGATGCCGAAACACTTGCATCCGGAGCGTTTGCCGCACATTCAACGGCTTTCCCGGCCACATTGATTTCCGAAGTGTTGTATGCCCTTGCCAGCTTCTCAACTTCATGGCGGTAATAATCCCTTGACTCGAAATCCATTTCGCCGTATATATCGGCAGGGTCCTGCCTTAAGATGAACTCCACCTGGCTTAAGGATTCGAACAAATCCGCCCAGTCCAGGTCCGAAATCAGCTTCAGTCCCGTGATGGTATTGCCGATGGAAACCTGTCTTGAGGCCTGCAGCTGGTGCTCGCGATTCGTTTCCGTTTCCGTGGAGGAATTTTGCTCCGCCAGCATCCTGTCCAGGAGGTAGGTAACCGTCGCAACCGATTTCCCCTGCTTGCGCAGTTTTTGAAGCAGATGTTCTATGAAGGAAGGCGTAAGGCTTTCCGCGCCCGACAGCTGTTCATTGATGATCCCGGCGGTGTTGAATTCGTTAAATTCCATGGCTGCCAGCTTTTCCGCCAGTATTTCCGCTCTGTGCCATTCCTGCTGGGACCGTAAAATGGCCTCGCATATGTATCTGGTATTCTCAATTAATGCAATACGCAGCATCAGGGCGATTGCCCACATTTCTCCCATGGACAGCAGCACCTGCGACTGGTATGCGTTTATAAAGCTAGTCAGCGTTTTTTCGTCGATTCTCCCGTCGGTGTGGGCAATAAGCTCCAATGCAATGGCATAAACCCTGGGATAACCCTTCAGGTACCCTTTTTTCAACACGGGCAGCCTGGAATAATGCCCTTTTGAAAGGCTCCGGCGAATAAGCTTTGCCTGCTCCTCAATAATATAAAAATTGTCAAGCAGCCATTCGGCGGCCGGAGCTGTGGGAAAAAACGCCTTGACATCTTCATTCAAGGCTTTGAAAACCTCGGATATAAGGCTGAAATTGTCATTCATCCTCCGGATCAGCCATTGCAAGCCTCTCGCGGTTTTTCCTACAGGATGGCTCCTTGCCAGTTCGATGGCATGCTTTTCAAGTTCCTCCGGTGCCAGGATCGTGTCCTTGATTTCAACGCACCGGTTCTTCCTGCTGGCGACAAGCGCAGCCAGCAATATAAATACAAGTCCTCCCAAAACAACATATGTCGCTACGATTAATAATGTCATATAAAAAATATCACCAATCCAAGTTAATTATTTTTTTATCATTCCCTGAATAGGTGATATTCATAATATGTTCCAAATAATCCCTCAAAATTTCGTCGATGCTCCAGCATCGATCTCGCTGATTTATCCGTATCAGCAATCAGCCGAACAGCACATTGGCAATCACCCCGATAATCCGCTCCCGTATAAAACGGGCAATCAAATCGGTGCCCCTTAAAAATCCCGGTATTTCCTTTACAAATTCATCCTCCCGGTAGCTGTAGTTTCCGGTGATTTCAGCATAAAATCCTTTTACGTCATATAGTTTGAATCTTTCCATCCCGCAATCCCCGGCAATTTTCTCCAGCAGCCCCAGGGCGACATCTTCATAGGACGCCTCCGGAGGAAGCCCCAAAAGGTCGGCAACCTTCGGGACTACATATTCGAAAAGCAACCGCTTTCCGGAACAGCTTTCAATGCCGAAAAGCCGGCAGAGCTTTTCCAGCTTTTCATCGCTTAAGCCCGCCAGATAGGATATGAAGAAGCTGTCGTCATTCATCGGCTCGATGTAATACTTTTTGCCCTTCAGCTTGCGGAAAACCTTCAAGGCATCATAATAACCCATTTCAAGGTTTTTTCTTGCCCTGCCGGAATTAAAATCAAGGATGGGACCAAGATGCTCGGAAGGGGCAATATTGATCAGGCTTATACCCTCCATAGGTATGTGCCTCTTGACCCCCAGGCCGTAAGTCCTTACTGCAATGATGTCTCTGCAGCCTTTATCGTTCACCAGGTTTACAGGGAGATTATTGTAAAAGGCTCCGTCGATAAAAGTTCTTCCGTCGATCACGGCAGGTTTGAAGGCAGGAAAGCTGGCACTGGCGATTACATAATCGGCAAGCTTGCCTTCCGGTATTTCTTCCTTGAATATTTCCACAGCCTTTCTCATGGTAAGATCAATGGTGACAATTCCAAAATCCATCGGGGATTTCCTGATCTTCTCCTCATCAATGATGCTTTTTACCAATTTCACCAGAGGGCCGACGTCAAGACCTCTTTCCAAAATAATTTTCCGCAGCCTGCCGACAACTACATTCAGGCTGCTGCCCTTAAAGCCTTCAAGCTCCTCCGCAGTGAGTTTTATTACATTGTCGGGATTAAGCTCATACCAGAGGTCATAGGCCTTTTCAATATCATCCTGGACAACCATGGCGCCATTCAAGGCGCCGACCGAAGTGCCCGCCACAGCCGAGATTTCAATCCCAAGCTCCCTTAAAGCCTTGCAGACGCCAATCTGAAAAGAGCCTCTCCCGCCTCCGCCCTCTAAAACAAGTCCGTACATACCGCCTCCGAATTTCCTGCACTGTTCGTGTATCCTGATATGATTTTATCATATTTCATTTTTGCAGGATAGTACGCATTTGTTGGATAATGTACACTAACAGCGTATCATGTCAAGGGGACAGGTACATTGACATGAGGACGCAAATCGACTGTAGGGGCGCACATTGCGCGTCCGGGGATGTCAAGAGACGGGGTTGTTGACACCCTGTCAAGGGGACAGGTACATTGACATGCGAATGTAAATCGACTGTAGAGGCGCGCATTGCGCGTCCGCACAATGCAGTCTATGGTAGCAAGCAATCTATGTCAAGGGGACAGGTACACTGACATAAGGACGTAAATCGACTGTAGGGGCACGCATTGCGTATCCGGGGGTGTCAAGGGCGGGGTTGTTGACACCCCTTGACACCCTGTCATTGCGAGTGGAACG
>JAFABI010000054.1 GCA_023426125.1 Bacillota bacterium | reverse complement strand
GGCGCTGAAGTATGCCACACCCGCCTCTATCATATGTCCTGCACAATACAGCTCGTGGCATTCCTCAAGGTTTGTCCAGCGCTTTTCAGGCTCTTTAATAATGAAATAAGTATCAAGGTATCCGTCTTTTTGCTGTGCTTTTTCAATTATATCAATGACCTCATCCGCTGAACGCTCCAGCTCCCTGTCCGGCGTCAGAGAAAGACTATAGGCAACTGCCTCCAGCCATTTTGCAACATCGCTGTCCTGGAAGACCCAACCGTAAAATTCTCCCGTCTCAACACCTGCGGCAATCTTGAAGTTTTTTATGGCATGGCTTGGTTCAGCACCTGGAATATTGTCGTTTAATGCATCCTTCTGATATGAAAGCACAACATCCCGGACCAGCTTTTGATATTCCGACCAGAAGCTGTCCTTGATAACGGTTTTCTTTAGAGGCAGTGGGTATGTTTCGATAAGCTTTGTCATATAATCCTCTCCTTTGGCTTTTTTCGGGCATTTTTGGGCGATTCTTGAAATTTATAGCCCTGTGTACTATACTAATTTTAGCAAAATAAATTTTGCGAATCGACCCATAAATATGGAGAATTGGTGGTGAAATCCGACATATGCTTTATTTTAAGGCTTCCCTCGAAAGACCTTTTACATATATTTCTTCCGGACAATTTATTTCTGAAGGAAACTGGATTCACAGCAAACGGAACATGGACAGCTTTGAAATAATAATAGGGGTCAAGGGAACTGTATTTATCATGCAGGATGATATCAAGTATGAGGTGGTTCCAAGTTCGATCCTGCTCCTTCTACCTGGTCATACTCATACAGGCTACCAGCACTCGGCAGGGGATACCTCTTTTTACTGGTTACACTTCTACTGCCACGGTCAAAACAGCATACTTAACAGGAAGGATGCATTGAACGAGATTTCCCCCTTGAATTCCAACCCGTATTTCAACAAGCTTAATGACAGCATTATATTACCTGTATTTTTGCAGCCTGAAAGTATTGAAAAGAGTGTCATACTTTTCAAGCAGCTGCTGCATATCGCTAATTCAGGCTATTATACCTCCTTCGCCACCGATTATTCACTTACCTTAATACTCTTGGAACTATCCCAGCAGTTTATCAGTGCCAGTCTGAAGCTAAACGAATTATCCTACACCGGCAGCGGCAATTTCAATATTCTCCTTGAATGGATTCGTCTTAACATAACCGAGGAGTTCACTATTGATGAGCTGGCTGAAAAGTTCAACTACAACAAGGACTACCTGGCCAGAATGTTTAAGAAGCATCTCGGAGTCAGCCCAAAAAAGTATATCAATGGTATGAAAATACTTAAAGCAAAGCAATATCTCTGCAGGTTCGACCTCAGTATCAAGGAAATAGCCTATAAGTTGGGCTTTAAGGACGAAAAATACTTCATGAAGCTTTTCAAGGAATATGAAAATCTGACTCCTTCCACTTACAGAAACGCTTATTACAGAACCTTGTACAACAACGAGTGACCCTATTTTCTTTTTCTTAAGAAAATATTTTTATACCAAGTATTTAGGGGTTCATCTGTTTGATACGATGCGCATTGACATGGAATATTTCGGGCTATCCATGAATGATTTCCCTCCAAAGTTATTACATCCCAGGCTTGCAGAATTAATACGGAACACAACAATAAAGTTGGATCGTTAGCGATTACTTATGCCCTGTGCAGACATTACTTTGACAAAGGGATTCCTGATGATCCTTGGCATATATCACCGGGAAAAGAAGGACAGTCAATACAACTTCGGATGACTTGGACGGTGACGGTGTGTGCGCATGACAAAGCAATGGGCCAAAATAATGGACAAATATGACGATACCCATAGTAATGCGATAATGCGGTGGAATCGCAGGGTCGCCAGACGTAATCACCATCAAGCGGACGATTTCAGAAAGTAGATAGGCTTTATTCAAAAGACAGATAAAAATACCGCATAAACGGCGTTAGGGCGGGCAGCGTCGACTGCCCGCCCACCCATAAGGGTATAGGCCAGGTGGGGATATCTTTATCGCCTCATTATGTTCGCAAATAGCAAATTAATGGCATACTTGTGCTTGAACTTCCTTGACTCTCAAATGAGTTTTTTATGCAAATTTATATGATTCCAGCGGTAACCAACCAGCCTCTACAAACTGGGACAGGGTCTTCTGTGTCGCCCCATAGGTTATAAACTCCTCAGGCTTCATTCCGTCAGGCTCGTATGCCCTGACAAATTCCCTCAGTTTTTCCAGCCTCTTGATAGCATTTGCATCGACAGGTATGTCAATCCGTTCCTGGAAGGGTCCTTCGAGCTTTGCCACCATTCTTTGTATCGTCGGAGCTGTTGAGAAGACCATATTTGCTCCGGCAAGCTCCGTCATATGGTAAGCACCTCGCATACCCGCCGGTACGATGGTTGCTTCATATCCCCTCTCGTTGAACAGGGAATAAGCTCTTTTCGCCACAGCAATTCCGGCCTGTATGATATCTTCCTCCGCCAGGCCGGATTTGCAATCCATTGCCACGTCCCTGAGATAATCATCAAGCCTGCCGATCATTAAAACTGCAAAGCATCTTGCCGGCTTAATTCCCGCTTTTAGTGCCCTTTCTTTTCCTCTTTTGCATCGTTCGCCAATTGCCAGTGCCTGGGGAACCGTGAAACTTGCTGTAACCATTATGGGTATTCCTTCAGCAGCGCATTCTTCGGCCACATCGAGTCCCGCTGCGGTTGCAGGCAATTTGACTGCGATGTTCGGAGCCCATTTGCTAAGCCTTCTTGCCATGGAATGCATTACTTCATTATTTCCGGGCTTGGTCGGATTAACCTGTGCACAGACGTAGCCCTGTTCGCCTTTTGTTTTTACGAAAACCGGCAATAATGTTTCTGCTAGGCTTCCGGTTATCTTTTGGAGAATTGCCTCAGCCTTTTCTGCTCCTGTAATATCCCTTGGTATGTCAACCAGCTTTGGCGTCCATATTTCCGGTCTGGAAAACATGGAAAGCTTTATCAATAAAGGATTTGTCGTAGTCCCTACAGCTCCGTTTGCAATTGACAGCTTTAATTCGTCGGGATCAGCCGAATCATGCCACCAGTTTGATTTTGTTTCACTTGCAAGCCATTTCAGATATTTAATTTCCGACATGCTTTCATCCCTTTCCTGTGTTATTAATTTTCTATAAGATTCTTTCATGGGCTTCGTATGCCTACAATTTTCAATTCAAAAATGAAAGCTCTATGAATTTTCCCACATCTTTCGTACATATGCCGCAGCTTTGTGAATTCCTTCCTCACCTCGTCCGCTTGCTTCTTCAATACAAATCCATCCGTCAAAGCTTTCTTGCTTTAACAATCCGAATATTTCGGGGAAAGGAACAAGCCCCTCACCAAGAAGTACCGGTGTAAGCCTGCCTCTCGTAGACGTATCATTGGCGTGAACCGTTTCTACTCTATGGATGACTTTTTTCAAAACCTCCATCGTATCATCACCATAGGCAATGATATTCGCCGTATCAAAATTGATTCCCAGTTTGATATCCCCGGTTTCCCCAACAATCTTTAAAAAAACATCCGTTGGGTGCGAGAAGTCACTATATTCCCATGCACCGGGCTTTGAATGGTTTTCAAATAAAAGCTTGACACCATAGGCTTGTGCTTTTTCAACGGCCTTTCTCAGCCCTTCTACAGCCCATGCGATCCCTTTGTCAACCGGTGTCTGAGGGTGGGCCTGGCCTGCGGTAACCCTTACATACCTGGCACCCAGGTAAGAAGCGACGGCAATATCCCTTCCCAGGTATTCAAGTTGTCTTTCCCGCTCCAACAAGTCCGGATGAGTAAAATCGGGATATGCCGTAACCATAGTGACTGTCATACCCTCTGACTCGATTTCTTGTTTCAGCTTTTTCAAATAAACAGGCACATGGGCTTTTATAAACAGCGTGCTGAGGTCAATGGAGTCCATACCCGCCATTCTGGCTATCCTTGCCCAATCCTTTACAGTCATCCTGCCGGTAATAATTTCATTAAATAAGGAAACAGGTAAACAACTTAATTGCATTATGTAAACCTTCTCTCTACTTTAATTGATATGACTTAATTATCTCGTTCATTCATACCTTTTTGAAAGTTCCAGCCATGCTTGTTATTATGTTCTCCGCACTTCAACACCGGAGAGTCTTTCATAGTGTTGAACAAGACCGCTGTGGTCGAAGCTTCCCTTGCCTTCCGTTTTTAATTGCTGCATATGGTTTAAAATATCTTTTGTGAAGGGAATGTCGATATCCTTTGCCTGCGCAGTCTCTATCGCGTTCATCAAGTCTTTTATATGGAGATCGATACGAAAACCCGGTTGAAAATTGCCGGAAAGAATCATAGGCATCTTGGCATTCATGACCGTGCTGCCGGCAAGACCGCCTTTAATGGCCTCAAAAACCTTCTCGGGATCCGTACCCGACTTAACAGCCAGAGTGAAAGCCTCTCCCAAGGCAGCGATATTAATAGCAACCACAATCTGGTTGGCCAATTTTGTAATGCTCCCTGAGCCTACCTTTCCAATCAATACGGCAGATGCCCCCATAACAAGCAGCATGTCTTTTATCTTTTCAAAATCCTCCGGATTGCCTCCCACCATTATGGCGAGCGTACCGTCGATGGCCTTTGGCTCTCCGCCGCTAACCGGACAATCCAGGTAGGATACACCGCATTTTTGTGCCTCATCGGCGATTTCCCCGGCAGCAATAGGTGATATGGAGCTCATATCTGCTACAATGGTTCCCGGACGCGCTCCCTTCAGTACTCCATCCTCACCAAACATTACTTCCTTGACATGGGGAGAATTCGGCAACATTGTAATAACAATGCCCTCACAGCGCTGTGCCACCTCCCTGGGACTAGCTGCCGCTTCGGCCCCAAAAGAGACCAATTCCTTGATTGCTTCCTGTACAATGTCATAGACGATAAGTCCATATCCGGCCTTTAGCAGGTTTTTTGCCATGGGCTTACCCATTATCCCAAGACCAATAAAACCAATTCTTTTACTTTCCATATTCGTATCCTTTCAGTAACTATAATGATTCAAAATTGAGAATATTTTCATTTCTTGCACCTGGCTTTTGTGATTACAGCTTTATCGGCCCTGTAACCGCTTAAAATGTCATAAGGGTATATCGGCCTTGGAATATTAACAAAATCAAGGCTTAATAAATTGCTGCTGCTCGCACCCGGAGTATCCACAGTATACATCCTATCCTCGCTCGTATACTTCCTAAACAGTGCGCGATATGCAAGCGCAGACTTAACCGTCAGCAAATCGTAGTCGGCTATGTTCAAACCGAAGCCCTCGAACTGCTCAGGGAAGAAATTGAGCACCGGTACCTGGCATATGACGATGTCAATATTCCCCACACGGAAAAGCGCCGTTTTGCCGCACTCGCAGATAAGGCCTTCATAAGGCCCGCTCTTTACCAATACCTTGCCGTCGAACAACCCCGTAACAGTACCCTCAAGTGTAACGGAACGTTGATATTTTTTATCTATTTTGCCTCCGAATGTCAAAGATCCGCGATTGCCAAAGCCGATCCTTTCGGCGTCCGATGGAGCCACGGGATCCGCCACGACCAGCGATGCCTTTAGATCCAGCTTACGTTCAATGATTCTGCGCAAAACCTCTGTGCTATCCCCTCCGGAGCCGGCACTGGAAGCGTCTGCCGAATCGGAAAGTATCACGGGCTTTCCGGATTTATTCCTGACAGCGATATCAAGTACTTCATCCAAAGGCATGAGTTTATAGCTTAGTTGTTCACGCATATCAAAGAACCGCTGGGCTATCTCTGCCGCATAGTGTCCAGCTTTATCCTGATCCGTTGCTATAAGCACAACAGAGGCACCTGCTTCCTTGACATCCAGCCAGGGCTGCATATGATACAGTGAAAAATCCAGGATCTCGCCTTGGTCTACAAGTGAAAGGCCGTAATCCATAAGCTCGCGCAAAGGACCCGCAGCAGTTGTACATCCTTCAGGCTGCAATATCATTGGGAGCTTGACAAATCCGCTCACAGGCGCTATAACTCCGCGGAGGCATCTGAGTCCCAGCAATGCTGCGCGTTTACTGGTATCATAGACATCGATGTGGGGATAAGTCTGATATCCTGTCAGGATGTCGAGGTTTTTCATCACTCGTCCGGTGATATTTGCGTGCAAATCAGTGGATGCGGCAATAAGAACCGAATCGCCGACCTCTTTGCGAAAAGTCTCCAGCAGCAGCCCAATGCCGTCATCTTCGTCCGTTAAGCACATACCGCCATGCAAGGACAGAAATATGCCGTCAACCTTCCCCGCCTCCCGGATTACCTTAAACACGCGCTCTATGAACATATCCGCCACCGCACGGTCCACAGGACCGTAGGCATGGGCCTGCATTACTGTTGCCGGAATCAACTCCACATCATCCGCTTCGAGAAGAGGCTGTATCATACCGCCAAACATAGCCGTATCCGCCAACTCGTCGATTACCGCCTGCCCTGGTACGTTCACCTTAAAGTTTTCAAGCTTGCATATACCGGGGGAAAAAGAGTTTGTTTCCTGCACAAAACCGCCATAGATAATTTTAAACATATTCACACCACCCCAAATTTAAGAAATTAGGTTAATCGCCCTTATTCCGACAGAGTCAGCCTGCCAATACAATGGCAGGCTACGAAGTGATTGCTTTCAATCTCTTCAAGCACAGGGGATGTCCCCGTGCACTGCGACTGCGCGTAACGGCAGCGCGGTGCGAAACGGCAGCCCGGCTTGGGGTTTATGGGAGATGGTACGTCCCCCTGAAGCACTATACGCTCATTGTTTTTGGTAACATCCACATTCAGCACCGCAGAAAGCAGCGCCTGGGTATAGGGATGCTGGGGATTGTCGAAGATCATATCCGTTGGAGCAATCTCCACGATTTTACCGAGATACATGACTGCAACGCGCTTGGAGATATGCCTTACTACGGACAAGTCATGTGACACAAATAGATATGTCAGTCCCAGCAATTGCTGAAGATCAATCAAAAGGTTGATAATCTTGGCCTGAATGGAAACATCCAGCGCGGATACAGGCTCGTCGCAGATGATAAACTTGGGGTTCAATGCAAGCGCGCGGGCAATGCCTATCGTTTGGCGTTTTCCGCCGTCCAGTTCATGGGGATACTTCATCCAGATATCCCCTTCAATGCCTGTCTGCTCGCAAACTTTACTGATAAGTTCACGTATCTTCGCCTTATTTCCAACCTTGTGTATCAGAAAGGGCTCAGCTAGAATACTGTACACGGTCTTTTTTGGGTTAATGGAGGAATAGGGATCCTGAAAAACAATCTGCATCTTCTTGCTAAGATCAATACGCTTTTTACGCGAATTGATCCGAACAGGCTCGCCTTCAAATTCTATGGTTCCCTCGTTGGGAGAGAGGAGCCCCATCAGGACATTCCCTATTGTGCTTTTGCCACAGCCGGATTCACCCACCAACCCAAGGGTCTCGCCCTTTGTGACTGTAAAGCTCACATCATCCACTGCATGCAGCATTCCTTTACCCTTCACAGGGAAATACATCTTTAGATTCTTAACATTAAGCAACGGCTCCGAATTGTTAGTCAAGCTTCTGCACCTCCTTTGCATACAGGTGGCATGCTATTGCTCTCTCCCCGGTCATCTTAGTCATTAGCGGCACTTTCCTTCTGCATAGGTCTGTACACTGAGGACACCTCGGATGGAAAACACAGCCTGACGGAAGCTGATTGGAACTGGCCGCGGAGCCTCCGATCGCTGTCAGCCTGTCCCTCTGTCCGGTTAATTTAGGCAGAGAGCCCAGCAACCCGATGGTATAAGGATGCCGCGGAGAGATGAACACTTCCTGCACCGGCCCTTTCTCAACAATTGTTCCGGCATACATAACCGCAACTTGCGTACACAGTTCCGCTATTATTCCAAGATTGTGAGTAATCATCAACAGCGACGTACCGTATTCCTTTTGCAGCTTTTTTATAAGTTCCAGGACCTGCAGCTGTATTGTAACGTCCAAAGCAGTGGTAGGCTCATCTGCAATCAGCAGGCCCGGGGTGCATGCCAACCCTGCCGCTATGCCCACTCTTTGACGCATGCCGCCGGAAAACTGGTGCGGATATTCCGACAGCCTGCTGCGGGGTATACCTACCTTCTCCAGCATATCACCGGCTTGCTTGACTGCCTGGCTGTTTGTCATCTTGCTGTGCTGGAGAAAGACCATGGCGATCTGTTCTCTTATGGTAAATACCGGATTGAGCGACGTCAGTGGGTTTTGAAATATCATGGATATTTTATCGCCGCGTATGGCGCGCATTTTCTTTTCCGGAAGCACCGTCAGCTCAACGCCGTCATACTTTATACTACCGCTTATCATCTTTCCCGCCGGCTTTGGCAAGAGACGCAGGATGGAGAGAGCCGTCGTCGTCTTTCCGGAGCCGGATTCGCCGACGAGTCCCACCGCCTCCCCCCTGCGAATCCCGAGATCTATACGGTTCACTGCCTTGGCAACGCCCATATCGGTATGATACTGAACCGCCAGATCCTTGATTTGAATTTTGTACTCTTCTTCCATGTTCTTCATATTTTCTCCTCTCAGTGCTTCATCTTGGGATCCAGGATATCGCGAATGCCATCACCGAGAAAATTGAACGCCAATACGGTAAACATCAACGCCAGTCCGGGTACGACCACTACCCATGGCGCCGTTGCAAGATAATCGCGTCCTTCGGCTATCATCCCGCCCCACGATGGCTCCGTTATGGGAATTCCCATGCTGAGGAAGCTCAAACTCGCTTCTACAAGGATGACGAAACCGAATGTCTGGCTGAGCATGACGATCAAAGATGTGGTTACATTCGGTAATATTTGATTGAACATGATATGAAGTTTGGATCCTCCCAGAACCACAGAGGCCTGTACAAACTCTTTTGTCTTTATAAACAGAACCTCGCTTCTGACAATACGCGTAAAACGCACCCATGATGTAATTATCATAACCAGGATCAGATTTACTACCGAATTTCCCATAACGGCAACCACAACGATCGCTAGCAGTGTTACATTGATCGCAAGCTGTATATCACTTATACGCATTATAAGCGTGTCCACCTTGCGCCCCATATAGCCTGACAAAACGCCGAATATTGTACCAATAAGGCCGCTTCCCACGACAGAGATAACCGCGATCATGAAAGAAAGCCTTCCTCCTACCAGCAAGCGAACCAGCATGTCGCGTCCCAACGCGTCCGTCCCTAATATATGTCCCTCCAAACCCTTTGACAAACCATCCGGAGGCAGCAAGCGGGCCGAGATATCCATAGCCCGAGGTTCAAACGGGATAATCATCGGCAAAAAGAGAATACTCAGAACGAGCATGAGTACTATAATTATTCCGCTCATGAAGAACTTTGACCGTAACATTCTCCTAAAAAACTCTTTACTATTCATAAACAATTACCCCATCGATTTAAAGTTGAGCCGCGGGTCTACCAATGTATACAGCACATCTACGATTAAATTGACAAATACCATTAATGCGGCGGTCACCAGAAGTATCCCCTGTACCAGTGTAAAATCAAGGGAATTGATAGCCTGAACAGTCAGTGTCCCAATCCCAGGCCAATTAAATATTTTTTCCGTAGTAACAGCTCCGCCCAAAAAACCTGCGAATTGCATACCCGAAACCGTTATTACCGGGATACTCGCATTTTTAAACGCATAGCGCAAATATACCTTCCAGGGGGAACAGCCCTTGGCGAATGCGGATGTAATATAGTCTTCATTGCATACTTCGATGATGTTGGAGCGAAGCATGCGTGTTACCAGTGCAGCCATAGGCAGCCCCAGCGTAATAGACGGCAGTATGATGTTCTTTACCGAATCATAGCCTACAGCCGGCAGTAATCCCCAGTTCACGCATACGATCAGCACAAGTACCAGACCTATCCATACGGGGCTTAACGCCTGTCCTAAAAGAGCGAATAACGAAGCAAACATATCGATTGCGGAACCTCTTCGTACTCCTGCGATCAGACCCAGCGGAACGGATACCACTAAAGAAAGAATCAATGCTGATATTGCCAGCAGAATCGTAGCGGGAAGCCTTGAAAAAATCAGTTCCCGATTTGTCATTTTGTAATAAAAGGATTCTCCAAGATCGCCTTGTATGACTTTGATCATCCAAGTCACATATTGCTCAGGGTATGATTTGTCCAGTCCATACGACTGCCTGATCTTTTCTATCTGTTCCGCTGTTGCGTTGTCACCCAGCATGTATTGTACCGGGTCGCCCGGCGCCAGACGTACAAGTGCGAAAACTACGATTGATACTCCTATGAGCACAAGGATAGAATATGCTATTCGCCTCAAGATATAACTTAACATAATGCACCACCTTAATCCAGTCATTATGTGTCAGGGGAGTTAGCCCTCCCCTGACATACTATCAGCAGACTGTATTTATACTGCGTATAACCGCTGTGAATATCAGTTGCCTTTAACGACGTTCTTGAACATTGGGATCTTGTCTATCCGAAATTCAACGCCGCTGATTCCCGGACGGTAAGCATAGTTGAACTGATACTGATAAATAAAGTTCATAGGAGCGGAATCTTTCATGAGCAATGTATATGCGGTTTTCAAAAGTTCTGCGCGTTTAGCGGGATCCACTTCCTTGTTGGAGGTTATGATCGCCGTGTTGAGTTCTTCGCTCTTATAGTGGGAAGTGAGCGAATCGCCAACCACTCTCTGATTAAGGAATTGGTAGCCGTCGCCGCCCGGGAAAGAGCAGCCGACAATATATGCATCATACTTGCCAGCCTTGCGAGCCTCGCCAAATGCAGCTCCCTCCAATTGCTCAAGCTTTACTTTAAAGCCTGCGGCAGTAAGCATGTTGTGTATGGCAGCCAGCGTTTCATTGATTTTTTCGTAACTTCCAATCGGACCTATAAGGCGAATCTCTTCACCTTTATAGCCGGATTTCGCAAGGTACTCCTTTGCAAGCTCCACATTGTACTCGATCATTTTCGAGTTAGTATCGTAGCCGATGGAACCTTCTCCGCAAGGCCATGAAGCAGGACGCCCGGAGCCAAGTATGGACACAAGGCCTTCGCGGTCAAGGGCGTGGTTAAAGGCCATTCTTGCATTGTAGTCGGCAAATGGGCTGTCAAGGAACTGGAAGCCTATGTAAAGCTGATCGGCGGACAATACGGATTTTATCTCAAGACCATCCTTCTTTAAAATGTCCAGCTGATCGCCCGGGATGGTATCGGACATATCAATATCGCCGGTACGGACTGCAGACAAACGAGTGGTATCCTCGTTTATTACATGATACTCAAAAATATCTACATTGGAGGCACATTCTCCCCAATAATCGTAATTACGCTCAAGCACCATCTTCTTGCCGGGTTCCCAGGAAACAAATTTGAACGGGCCGGAGCCTACTGGAGAATCGAACATCGCGGGACCTTTTTCCTTATACAGATCCCCCGGTGTAATAGGATACTGGCTCAAAAGTGACAGGAAGAATCCGTTGGGCTCAATAAGCTTAAATGCAACAGTATACTCATCAATTTCTTTTACCGCTTCAATGTTACTAAACATCGCCTTGGTTACAAGCGTACTGTCCGGAACAAGTACCCGGTCCCACGTTACCTTGACGTCATCGGCAGTAAGCTCCTCTCCGTTATGGAACTTGATGCCCTCGTTAAGCGTGAAGGTATAGACGAGACCATCGGTGGATATCGACCACTCTTTTGCAATCAGGGGCTCAAAGGATCCGTCCTCTGTCTTGTATACGAGTGTATCAAATACCAAAGGATTGAGCATCATGTTCGTAAGCGCATTCTGGTTAAAAGTGTCCCATGTCATGAATGCTTCCGGGCGTGCAAACCGAAATACATTCTTCCCGGCTGAAGAGCCCGGTTTCCCACTGTCGGAAGGAGCCTTATCATCAATCGATGTCTTCGCGCCGGAAGTTGAGTCGGATGCGTTACTGCCGCAAGCCGCAAGCAAAGATGCGCATAAAACTATTACCAAGAATGAAACAAAAAGTTTCTTCATTATTTTGAACCTCCTCAAGATATTAATTTTTAAAGGATAGAAAGAGTTTCTGTGATAATTAGCCCTTATTTATGGTCTTTAACTTATAGGTCGTGATGTTGTTCTCAATGTGTTTGTACATAACTTTGGCTGCCTCTTCGGGCTTGTTCTGCCGGATTTTGTTAAGAATATTTTCGTGGTACTCCACACTATCCTGAAACCCGATATAGTTCACAGAATCCTGCATAGCGTATTTTAAAAGCTCTTGAACCATATCGATGCATCGTATGATAAGTTCATTCTTGGTAGCCTCTGCCAGAATCCTGTGGAATCTGTTATCCTGCTCGATGAACTTGTCACGGTCATTTTCATTTATAGCGATACTTTGCTTATCGATGCACTCCTGCATAAGCGCCAGATCCTCTTCGCTGCATTTCTCGCAGATGATATAAACGATCATAGGTTCGATCACTTTACGCAATTCCTGAACCTCGTTATACCTTTGCCCGTCCAGCACCAACAGCCTCAATACATTATCAAAGTATTGGGCAGAGCTGATTTCATTGACGAACGTTCCGTCTCCGCGTCTTACGCTCAAAATTCCCTGGCCTCTCAGTTGCGAAACCGCCTGTCTTATTGATACTCGGCTGACGTTTAGGCTTTCGGCAAGATTGAATTCATTTGGTATTTTTGTACCTGCAGGCCACTCGTTGTTTTTAATCTTGTCAAGTATATACTCGACAATCTGAGTATCCTTAGAACGTTTATCAATCTTTATATCGGACATGAAATACCTCCTCAGCCTATGAAGCGAATACTAAAGCATTTTTTCGCCATGCATGGTCATAAGAACATTTTCTACTACATATAAAACTTTGTCAATATCCTCAAATGTGTGTGAAGCTGAGAATCCGTGATGCGCAGGACCTCCGCCATAATCGTGGAAGTACACACCCTGATCTATGCATTTGCCAACAAAATTCAGCATAACATTCTTATCGTGGGTAAAGGTATCCTCGTAGCGAACCGGGGTATCCTTTCTTCCGAGCACGATATTGAACCTTGCGCCATGATGCGTGAGGCACATATTCAGATCGTATTTATCAATAATGTTTTGCAGGCCTGAATACAGCCTATTGCCCAGAGCTTCCAAACCAGCGTAGAATTCCGGCTTTTTGATCTCCTTCATGAACTGAAGACCGGCAAGCACATTGATGAGAGGAGCATTGAAAGTTCCGCTATGCTGCGTGTTCCCTGTGGGCTGTAACTCATCCATAATATCAGCTCTGCCACACATCGCGGACAAAGGCATGCCACCTCCAAAAGCTTTACCGATCGTACATACGTCGGGCACTACGCCAAAATCCTGCTGAGCACCTCCGGGTGACTTTTTGAAAGATGACTGCACTTCATCGAAGAATAGCAGTATTCCTTCACGCTTTGTAACTTCACGAAGATACTCAAGATATCCGGGAAGCGGCTTCATTCCACCTGTATTGTAGCAAATAGGCTCAAGGATCAGGAGCGCGGTTTCCTTACCATGTTTCTCCAGTGCTTTATTCAGCTGATCGACATCATTGAAAGGGATCGGTATAATTGGCAAAGCATATTCATCAAGAATACCCGGACTCTCAATATACGGATGCTCCCTATTATCCGCCAGCTTCTCTTTAGGCGGCTTCCCTCCGATATAGATACATTCATGGTACCCATGGAAGTGGCCTTCCATCCTGATAATCTTCTTTTTGCCCGTTACGGCCCTACAAAGACGGATCAGATGTAAAGTGGCTTCCGTCCCGGAATTGACAAAACGCACTTTATCCGAACAGGGGATCACATCGCAAACTTCGCGTGCTAATTGTTCATGGTATACCGTCTCCATGGAATTGCAATATCCTATGGAGGAAGCAATTCTTACAGCTTCATCGATCAGGGGATTTCCATTCCCCAACAAACCGGCGCCATGGGCGCAACACATATCAATCACCGGACGACCTGACAGGTCGTAGAGTATGCCCCCTTTGGCATGGGATATGTAGAAAGGCAGCCCGATTGCATTGTTATACCTCACAGACGAATTGACGCCACCCGGCATAACTTTTTGTGCCAACAAATACTGTTCATTAAGTTTTTCTCTGTAATAACTAGTTTGCATTTTTCTAACACTCTTTTCATGTAATTTGTGAATGAAATTCAATATTTCTGTCTATACCACACTGTATGACTGGATTTATGAACCCCTTATGCAAGTATCACCCCCGTACTCACCATTATTAAGTTATGTTCATCCCATGGAAAACTGCAGACGACAAAATTTATACATCATTCGTCATTCATCATTCGTAATACGTATTACGTTTCGATAAAACGAATATACCACAGTAATATATCACTGTCAATACAAAAATCGTAAAGTGCAGTTTACGAAAACTGGAAATTCGCGAATCAATCCAGTATGGTTTTTGTATTTATGTAACTCTATTTCCATTTCTTTCATACAATATATCAATATAAAATAAGGCAGGTGTTATTGATGGCTGAAGATGAAAACCGCTTCTTTGGCTTTGGCTGGATATGGATTATTATAATTATTGTAATTATAATATTCATATGTCCTATTTTCTTCCGCGATTCCGAAACGTAATTTTAGTTACCGGAGGCGATTTCAATGACATATCGGGAATTGCTGGATGCATGCAAGGAAAAACCCGGGTGGATCAGAGCCAGGGAGCAAAACGATATTGAATTTGAAATAAAATATAGAACATGGTTGGAAAAATTATCTGAAGCATATGAAAATGAAAAAAAAACCGATAGGCCCTGGCATCAGGGTGAGCGGCACAAGAAAGTTTAGGAAAGCAAGTGACATCCTCTTCTGAATTGAGGAGCTTCCTTGTGAAAGTTAGGTGGTTACTATCTCTGGTGGAGAAGATTAAATCTCCCGTTGTTCCGTTTCCGACCCACCTTCATCAATGAAACCACAGGTAGTGCCACGCTACCCTCCCATGCGGGATTATACCCCATAGGTACCTGTTCTGCAGGTTAATTTTAACCTAGCCGCCAGGACTGCGCTTACTGCTATGTTTTTATCTGCATTTAAATCTGTATGGTCCTGTCTGCATGCTTTATCGTTTTACTCTCTTCATTTATAAAACAGCCCGGATACCTTTTTGTCCCCGGAAAAAACGATTGTAAATGTCACCTCGGCAAGCTTGCTGCTCTTTGCTTTGTAGTAAGCCCTGGTGAATCCCTGCACGCTGTCCGCACCGGTGATGCCCTGTCCTTCGCATTCTCCCAGTTGATTTACGATCTCGTTGAATTTTTCTTCGGTAAGACTCTCTTTCATCTTCTGGTCAAAATCCTCGGAAAACCCGGCGTAGTTCTTTTCACTGATCCCGGCAAATATCTTCTCCGCGGCCGGATCGGCGTATACCTTCACCTCGTCGGCGTTCGCTGCTTCCACCTTCGGGGCATTGCAGCCCGCCAGGCTTGTCAGCAGCCCTGCAAGAACAAGAAATACCAAAGCCCTTTGAATTATTTTCATTTTTTATTGCCTCCTTCGTTTTCTTTGACAATTTCACCATTTTTTTCAGCGCCTTCTCCCTCTTTTGCAGCCTCTTCGTTATTTTCGGCACTTTCGCTCTTGCTGCCCGCAGGTGCTATCATGAACATTCTTCTTGATTTTACTATAAACAGAAGGCTTAAAAGTCCGACAACCGCCACCCAGCCCTCAATCCCCCATACAGGTAACTTGTAAATTTGAAGAATGACTGCCACGCCATCCACCAAAGTGTGAAGAAGCAAGCAGTACAGGATATATATTTTTTTGTTGTACATGATACCATAAGTCACCAGCAAGGCTGCTGCAATATGAAACAAGATCGTAAAAACGCGTTCGATGCCGGCAGCCAGGAACCAATCCGGCGGCGTACTCAGAAGCTGCGGCACAAGCTCGCTGCTTACAGCGCCGGCGTTAATGAAAATACTGTAAACGATGTTTCCGATATAGCTCAAACCCACCAGCAATACGGCCTCTATTCCGCCATGCCCGATACCGTATGCAATACCGTTCTTTCTGTCCAGTTTCTTTCTAAGAAGAAACCGCAAGCCGATAAACCTTCCTGCAGTTTCAAAAAGCCCGGCGCTGAAAGCAATAAGAATCCCTGTGAGTATTAGATTCTGTGCAGCAAAGTCCTTAAACCAGGTCTGGTTCTGGATAACCGCCAAAGCCGGTATTCTGGTTATCACCTGGAATACGAAAAACATCAGGGCTCCAACCAGTACTGCAGGGACGGATATCCTCTGTTTTTTGTAAAAGTAAATTACAAGGCCGGTTGGAAATCCAACCGCAAGAAGAAATGTAACAGCCATAAAAAAGATTGATAAATAGCTAACCATAAAACCTCCCCCTTATATCCTAATTATACGGATTAAACCGATGTTTGTCTCTATCATCTGGAAATTATTATGGCGAAAGTATAACAAAAAAAGGGCCACAACAAAATGGCCCTCTTCCTTTCCTATGGAATTCACATTCCGCCAAAGCCCTATGCAATTTTTATGAAGCATTCATCCAGCCATTTTACCTCTTTCGCCTGCTGGTACCAGTGATTGGTGTCAATTCCGGACTTTGCGCCGATGAATTCCAGCGCCTTTTTCAACTTTTACTCATAAGCCCTCCTTAGAATCCATCTGCCTTCGTCGGGTCATTCAATAATCCAAACAGCACCCCTAGCTGCAATATGCCCGCTACAACATCACCAACAACTCCTGTATCGATCCCGTATTTTTGCCAGAAACCGGCCAAATGCCCCACGGAAATTATCTGCGCCACTACCGCGCCCCAAAACACCGGGCTTCTTAATCTGTTCTGCTGCATACCATCACCCTTTCCTGTCTATACCATTGTTTTATGTTCCCGGTTTAAATTGTGTTCCAACTCAGGTTTCCGGGTGCACGGATGAAACAGTTTTCCCGTTGAAAGGCAAAATTTAAAGCCATCCGGACTTCTATATCCGAATGGCTTTCTTCCTTCTTTAACGTATTGTGTGAATTATCCCAGTCTATGTCATTGCGAGCTTAACGCTAGCGGAGCGTGGCAAACTCCTCCTGTAGGGGCAGTCATTGGCCATCCGGCAGCTGTTTGACGTAGATTGCATTCGCGGACGCGCAATGCGCGCCCTGCAGGCCAGGAGTTTCACAGCAATGACAAAAATATCTTATCAGGTCCCGCTCTCCCAAGATGCCAGATACTTAATCTGTTCCTCCGTAAGGACGTCGATTTCTATTCCCATGGAAGCCAGCTTCAGGCTTGCAATTTCATAGTCCACTTCCTTGGGCAGCAGGTGAACCTTGTTTTCCATTTTTCCCGCATTCTTTACGATATACTCCGCTCCAAGGGCCTGATTGGCAAAGCTCATGTCCATAACCACCGCAGGATGTCCTTCTGCCGCGGCAAGATTCAGAAGCCTTCCCTCCGCAAGCAGGAATACTTTTCTTCCGTCCTTCAGGATATATTCCTCAACAAAATCTCTTACGGTCCTTTTGGATTTTGCCAGATCTTCGATGGCAGTTATGTTGATTTCGTCGTTGAAATGCCCGGAATTGGCTATGATCACGCCGTCTTTCGCCAGCTTGATATGCTTTTCGTCAACAACGTTCAGGTCTCCTGTAACTGTAATGACTACATCTGCGATCTTAATGGCCTCTTCCAGCTTCATTACCCGGAAGCCTTCCATTACGGCCTCAATTGCTTTGATGTGGTCAACTTCGGTAACGATGACATTGGCTCCCATGCCTTTGGCCCGCATGGCCAGGCCTTTGCCGCACCAGCCATAGCCGCAGACTACAAAGGTCTTGCCGCTCAGCAGGATGTTGGTGGCTCTCAGCAAACCGTCCAGAGTGCTTTGTCCGGTTCCATACCTGTTGTCAAAAAGGTGCTTTGTATCCGACTCATTTACCGCAACAATGGGAATCTGCAAAGCTCCATCCCTTTCCATACTTTTCAGCCGGATCACACCCGTAGTGGTTTCTTCCGTTCCGCCGATAACCTTCTTCAGGACCGTATCCTTATATTTCTGATGGATCAGTCCCACCAGGTCACAGCCATCATCCTGGGTCATGTCCGGGCCGTGCTCGATGGCAGCGACCAGATGCTTGTAATAAGTGTCCCTGTCCTCTCCCTTGATTGCAAAAACCGGAACTCCGTAATCCACTACCAGTGAAGCGGCAACGTCATCCTGGGTGGAAAGCGGGTTGGAAGCGCAAAGCACGATGTCGGCTCCACCTTCCTTCAAGGTGCGGATCAGATTGGCCGTTTCGGTGGTTACATGCAGGCAGCAGGACATTTTCTTCCCAGCCAGGGGCTTTTCCTTTGCAAATCTTTCCCTGATCATTTTCAAAACCGGCATCTGGTTGTCCGCCCATTCAATCCTCAATTTGCCTTTCGGTGCCAGAGCCTTGTCCCTGATATCACATTTTACCATTTTCAAATCCCTCCAAAGTTTTCAGAATATCTTTTATTGAATTCATCCATCGTATATTTATGCTCCGTCGGTCCCTTGTGCTCCACTGCATAAACGGCAGTTATACTTGCATATTTCCCCATGACCTCAAGCTTCGCGCCTTCAAAATATCCTTTCAGCAAACCGGCTCTGAAAGCATCTCCCGCGCCCGTAGGATCCACAACTGCAGAAGGCCTTGCCGCCGGGACATGAACTCTTTCGTCCCTGCTGCTGAGTACCGAGCCTTTTTCGCCCATGGTCTCAACAACCAGCTCCGCCTTATTCAGCATGTTTTCAATGGTGAGGCCCGTCTTTTCCCGCAGCATTTCGTATTCATATTCATTAAAAATGACGATCCTGGCGCTCATTACCCCGGAAACCAGCTCCTGGGCCGAAAGCCTTGGGATCTGCATTCCCGGATCATATAAATAGGGTACCCCGATTTTCCTGCATTCATCACACCATTTTACCATTGCCGCCGGTTCCGTCGGGGCAATAACGATCAGCGACACATCCTCCATACTGATATCCTGCAGGCTGATTTCCGGGTCTTTTGCCATTGCCCCCGGATAAAAGCCGGTGATCTGATTGTTGGAAAGATCCGTGGTAATAAAGCATGAAGCCGTATAATCATCCTCAAGTATTCTCACCAACTTCGTACCGACCCCGTTCGCTTCCAGCCACCGGCTGTACTCTGCAAAATCCCTGCCTGCCGTGCCCAGCACTTCGGCCTTCTGTCCTGTAAGGGCCAGGCTGTATGCAATGTTTGGCGCCGTTCCTCCTCTGAATTTTTTCAGGCTTTTCACAAGAAAGCTTATGTTCAAAGCGTGAATTTTATCCGGCAGGATGTGGTCTCCGAATTGCCCCGGGAAGTCCATGATATGGTCGTAGGCAATGGACCCTGCAACAACAATTTTCCCCATTTCAACCTCCAAAAATGATTACTTTACCGCCGTCAGAATAAAAATACCGGGCAGCGACTCCAGTTTTATTTCCTTAAAGCCGTATTTCTCAAACCACTCCCGAACTTCTTCGGTAGAAAAGCCCTGCCAGACGTCGTGCAGCTTTTCCTTCAGTTCCCTGTTGGAATGCTCCTTGAAATCCGCCAGGAAAACCTTTCCTTTGGGCTTCAGCATCCTTTTGATCTCCTTTACGGCCTGCTCGGGATCTTCGATATTGTGAAGGTACATGCTGGCGCAGACAAGGTCGATACTGGCATTTTCCACCGGAACATCGCAGCCGTCGCTTTCCAGCGTTTCAATATTTGAGATGCCCTCGGCGCCGGCCTTTTTGGCAAGCTCCCGGAGCATTTCGCCGGAAATATCTACTGCCACCACCTTTTTTACATACCTTGCCACTGCGCGCGACAAATACCCGTCACCGGCCCCAAGGTCCATGACGGTCATCCCGCTTTGCAGCAGCTTCATTTCAACCAGCTTGTTTTTCACCGATTCATCGTAATATCCCCGCCGGATGTCCTCCCACTCGGGCGCCACACGGTTGAAGAACTCCTTCGTTTCGCTTTCGCTGGAGGAATACGCCTGGGAGTCTCCCGACGACAGCCATTCCACCAGCGCTTTCCGGCTGAACCTCCACTCCCGCCCTATTTTCCTGGCAGGCACCTTTTCCTCCTTCAGCAGCTTGATAAAGGTTTTGATGCTGACGTTGAAAAGCTCCGCCGCTTCCTCCATATTGAGAATTTCCTTGTCCATAGGCTTTCTCCCGGCAATTAAAGACTTAATTACATTATATAATTACTACCAGAATTTATCAACGGCCAATTTCATTTATAGGCAGTTTTTTTCACTTATATTTAGTTAAATTCATTCACGGCTTAATATTTGACATTGATTTGACATTGATTTCACGGTGATATATAATATTTCTATCATTTTGATACGAAAGGTGGTGAGAGGTATGAATATTTCCGCTTTTTACAGTAACGGCAGCGTATATAAGAATTGCGAATGCATTAAAGGCTACGCATTTAAGAATGCGGCTGTAGGGGTGAAGTATGCCCTTTTGCCTGTAATTTGTGCCAATTCCGGCCTGTTACAGGATCATTGTGCCCATTATAGCCGTATTGAATGCCTCTTGCCGCACATAAGTCCCGCCTGATCGTCAAGGTTTGATCATGTGTTGCCTGCCCGGGTATTCAAGCGGATGCCCGGGTATTTTAATGTCCAAATTTATCTTAAGGAGCAATAAACACATGGTTAAATACATAAAATCAGCGCAAATGTCATACCTTGAAAAGATAAATGGCGGAGTATTCTATCTTCTGCCCGATATTCTTATAAAAATATGCACGTTGATTCCTCTGATTTTTCTGTGGCGCGTGGTTATGTCGTCCGGGGCAGAGGTGGGGATGAGCATGCGGCAAATGCTTTCCTACACGTATGCCGGTGCACTTTTATCCGATATGATGGTTGTGAAAACGGCTGCATCGGGATGGTTGTCCGAGGGAGTGCTGATGAGGCTTTACGGTCGCCCGCTTTCGGTATTGGGACAGCTTGTCTCACAGACAATGGGGGGCTGGCTGCCCATGCTCGTTTTGTTTTCCCTGCCAATGGCCATTCTTGCGCCCTTGCTTGGGGTTAGTCTAAGACCGGCGTCACCGTGGTTTCTTGCAAGCTTGCTTCTATGCATTTCACTTGGCTTTGCCATTGATTTTCTATTTGCCTGCCTTTCCATAAAGTTAAGGAACATGAGCTGGCTCATCAGCCGTATACGGACGGCAATCGTTTCCCTTCTTTCCGGTACGGTGATACCCATAAGCCTGCTGCCGCTAGGTATAAGTGAAATCATGAAGTATCAGCCGTTTGCCTGTCTTGGCGGCGCACCATTATCAATATTTGTCGGCGCGGCGGAACCGGCGGGCGTCCTATGGATGCAAATCCTGTGGAATGCAATCTTGTGGCCTTCCGCACTGTTGATATTCAAAAAATCACAGGAGGGTATTGTAAGCTATGGGGGTTAAAACTACGCTGAAACGAATTTTAAGTTTGCTTGCAATCTCGGCAAAAATGGATCTGGTCTGGCTTTTACGCGATACAAAATACGCGCTGGCAGGTGTATTTGCAGATATTATTTCCAACCTATCCACCGTATCGGGAGTTTATCTGATTGCGCTGCGTTTTAACGGAATCGGCGGTATGAGCACCGACGAGGTCCTGTTCATGATGGCCTATTCTACCATTGCAACAGGTATTTTTATTCTGTTCGGATCGGGCAACAACATCCATATCAGCCGCATTATCGGGCGAGGTCAGCTTGAGCACCTGTTCATGCAGCCATTGCCACTGAAAACACAACTGCTGACGTGCGGTTTTTCACCCTTTACAGGAGGCAGCAACTTTGTTGTCGGATGTATTCTGCTTTTTATAGCGGTTAGCAGACTATCCCTGCATGTCACGTTCTGGTGGGTGGTCTCTCTGATTGTCTATAGTCTTGCAACCATGAGCATCATTGTTGCCCGATCGTACTTAGTTTCAAGCGCCGCATTTTATGCGCCGGTGGCTGCAGAAGAGATTTCCAGCACCGCCATTGAAGGCACCTGGTTGTTGAGTACATTTCCCTTGTCAGGGATGCCGCTTTTTATTCAAATCCCATTGCTCACATTTTTACCGGAGGGGTTGATGGCGTGGTTTCCATCCCTCTGTCTCCTTGGAAAACCTCCGTTAAACATGGCCGCATATTATCCGCTTGCGTTTGCATTGCTTATTTCCCTTGCAGCAGGCTATATTTTCAGGAAAGGACTGAACTTTTATGTTACAAAAGGCTCAAACAGATATGTTCCCTATGGATTTCGCCGTTAGTATGGAGAATGTGACAAAAACCTTTACGCAATGGCAGCGTGACAATACCGGAAAAGGTTTGTTGAAAAACCTTATAAAGCCCGAAAAGCGAAGGATCATAGCGCTTAGTGACGTAACTCTTGCCATCAGGAAAGGCGAATTCGTCGCCTATGCCGGTCCAAACGGCGCAGGTAAAAGCACAACGATGAAGCTGCTAAGCGGGATGCTTCTGCCAAACGGCGGAAACCTATCGGTCCTGTCCATGTCTCCTCAGAAACAACGCACGGCGCTGATGCGCCGCCTGGGGATTTTGTTCGGCAATCGTACGGAATTGTGGTGGGACCATCCTGTCATTCAAAGCTTTGAATGGAAGAAGGTTGTGTGGGGCATTTCAGATGAAAAATACAAGCAAAATCTGAAAATAGTCACCGGGCTTCTGGACATCGGGAGCCTGCTCAAAACCTTTGCCCGCGAACTAAGCCTCGGACAGCGCATGAGAGCCGATCTTGCCATGAT
This sequence comes from Bacillota bacterium, assembly GCA_023426125.1. Classification (GTDB taxonomy): domain Bacteria; phylum Bacillota; class Clostridia; order Acetivibrionales; family DTU013; genus MnB-11. Next base: position 109,739 of record JAFABI010000054.1, on the reverse strand, counting down.
GCTGCTGCATGGTCCGGAAGTCATTTTGCTGGATGAACCGACGCTTGGCCTTGATGTGGTGGCAAAGCGTCAAATGATTGAATTTCTTAAGAAAATCAACAGAGAAAACGGCGTTACCATTGTTGTTACAAGCCATGACATGGACGACCTGGAAGAAATGGCGGAACGGATCTTGATGATATCCAACGGCAAAATTGCTTTTGACGGGAGTTTTCACCAACTGCGTCATCGAACAGGCAATCTTACAAGAGTAACCGTAACCATGGAAGATCGCTTTCCTCCGCGGATTGAAAACGGAAATCTTCTTTCCTCGGATAACGGTATCTTTGAATATGACATTGACCTTGCAAAAGTCCCCGTCAAAGACTTGTTAGGACAGTTATCCGGCGTTGAAGGAGTCCGGGACGTGGAAATAAAAAAAGCTCCCATCGAGCAGGTTATTGCTGAGTTATACAAGGGCTGGTGCGGCAATTAAACACTGATGAAAATATTACTTCCGCTAAAATTTTCCACAAACGCAAGCCTTGGAGCGCCAGCATTTGCCTTTTCATTCCGTTCCGTCCCCGACCGGTATGATTCCAAAGCCGGCACTGCGCACAATGCTGCCAAGGTGATCGATCAGATGGATGTCGTACTGCTGAAAATCCTGCCCCGCAGCGGCGCTTAAGCTCGCAAGCGAATCCCAGTCGGTCAGGCACGAATGCCGCCGCAGCTGTAAGTCTTTCCCGGCGTATACGCCGTCAAAGGGCAATTGCGTCCAGCCGTTGGTAAACAGGTGTGCATTCCAGCGCAGGTGCTCGCCCTTTGAGAGGTTTTCCACAATCCCGGGACCGTGGGCAAGCAGTTCGTCGTATGCGCAGGTGTCCGCATTTTCTCCCAACCGCAGGCCGACGCTGAAGAGTTTTGCCGGAATGTGCAGGGCCAGTGCGCGGCACGACTGCTTTTCATAGTGGGATAGCCGGTCCCAGTCCCGGCCGTCCGTGCTGGGCTCCCTGTAGTACTCGTGGACCGCGCGCGCCATGCGGTCCAGCGTCTCGTGGATAACGAGGCCGACGGTATAGAGTTCCCTGTCCTCGCCAAAAACGGTGATTTTTTGAAGTTCGCCCTCAGAAAAGAGAAGCGGTGCAGCCCCGCCGTCACGCAGGTATGCACAGATTCTCGGAGTTAACCCCAAACGCGAAGCCATTCTCTGCAGTTCGGCCGCGGCGGCGGCCGAGGTTTCGTCCTGCGGGCAGGCGCAGACGATATAGTCCATTTCGTGAAGATGCTCGGCAAAGTACCGGAAAAAAGCCTCCGAGCACGGAGTGATGTCAAGAAGCGTAAGCTCTGCGCAGCGGCTTACCTGCGGATTCCTTTGCATAAACAGCGCAGCCTTGTCCCCGATACCCCCGTCCATGGCCAGGAGGCGCAGCGACAAGCCCTCACTCTGCCCTTGTGTGGCGATATGGCGCAGAAGATGGGGACCGGTCTCGCCGTACCCGACGATGGCTGCAGTCAGTGAGCCCGACAGGCTGCCATCGCCGACGGGCTGCTCCTTTATGCAGGCAACCGGAGGAAGCCTGTCCATCAAAAGCCGTGAAGCCAGCTCCGCCCGGTCCACCGCGATGACCTCAAGGTCTTTGAAGTCCTCACGGTAAAACAGCTCCCTATACCGTTCCGTGTCGAGAAGCACGTACAAGGCCGTCCGCTTCCGCAGCTGCCCGTCAAGCAGCGAAGAAAGCGCAACGGCAAGACGGGCGTTGCCTGCATGACTGTCGCCCATGGCTAAAAAGCGGAGCGTCCCTTTCATTGATCTGTAAAAACCGAAGTGCTCCAGCTTTTTCATTTGTGCAGGACATGGTATGAGAATATGGTTTTCAGCCGCCGCCTGCTTCTCCAGGCTTTTCTCATCCGGCTCACTCGAACTGCCCACTAAAAACGCCAGCAGGGCGGTTTCCGATTCCTTTCGGATATCCTCCGCCAGCATCAGAGATGCTGGATTAAGCGCGGAAAATACATAGACATCCCTGCTGCTCCCGAAGAGCCGAATGAAACGAATCCTCACCGCGCAGAAAAAGCGGTATCCGAAAAAGGACAGCGTGACGACAAGCATGGCAAGCATCGCAGCCGCCATGACCGCACCGAAACAAAGCAGAAACACCGGTGAGGACGTTACGCTCCCCAATTCGCCGATGTCATTTTCCAGCACAAACATGCGTCCCGCGCTGAAAAGCGCCCGCAAGCCCGCACTTACCAAGCCGGCGACGCCCGGCCCATTCTCCGGCGCAGACAGATAGCCGACGGAATAGACGGCGATGCCCAGCGCCATAATCACGCCGATAAGCGGCGCCCTGTAACGCGCAAACCATGACAGCCTGCGCGAAACGATGGCAAGGGCTGCCAGGATCAGCGCAAAGCAAAAAAGGACGGTCAGCGCAACGGACAAAAAGTCAGGCACGGCCAGCCACCCCTTCCCTGGAAATGGTAAAGCCCAGCTTGAGCAGAAACTTGATTGTCTGTTCCGAGGTGCTCCGGTCATATTCCTTCTCGCTCTCTGAAAGCTGCTCATACGGGATAAGCGATGGATGCATCTTTGCCGCCGGGTCAAGAACCCCGCCGTAGCTCCAGCCTTCCGAAAGCTTTCTTTGCGCCCACACCTCGTGCGTGTTACGCGCGAGGTTTTCGGTGAGCTTCAAAAGCTCCCCGCTTAAAACAATGCCATTTGTGTCGGACGGATCCGGTATGTAATGCATGGCGTCTCCTTTCTGTCGGCCCTGCCGGTTTTTTATGCAGAATGTTCAGTTATGGAAAAAGCGCCTCTGACGGCGCCTGTACAAATCATCCTAACCGAGCCATAAAGACCCGGGGCAAGAGGAGGGAAACATTTTGTCTCCTCGTTATAAAGGCGTTATAGCTGAAAGGAGCCATGAAAAAGTACCGCCTCCATAATCGTATTTCGAAATTAAGGATGACATATTTCTTGTTTCTTGTCAATATAACGCTGTGATATAATAAACATGTTTAGGTAAAGTTAACAGAAAACTTTGAAAATTAGACTTCAATCATTCATACTGGGAGGACTCTATTATGCTGTTTGTCTGCTATCCTACATGCACCACTTGCCAGAAAGCGCAGAAATGGCTGGATGACAATAAAATTTCCTATGATTTCCGTAATATTAAAACGGATAACCCGTGCTATGACGAACTGAAAACATGGCATGAAAAAAGCGGTCTGCCGCTCAAAAGCTTTTTCAATACCAGTGGGCTTTTGTACAAGTCCCTGGGATTAAAAAACAAACTTCCCGCCATGACCGGAGAAGAACAGCTTCGCTTGCTCGCCACCGACGGTATGTTGGTGAAACGCCCGATTTTAGTCGGAGATGATTTTGTTCTGGCCGGATTCAGGCAGCCGGAATGGGAGGCGCGCAAATAAGACTTTCCTTGATTTGCAGCTTGATCGTTTCGAAGGAAAGTCATCCGGACGAAAAGATTCCTTCCGTTTTCTCTGCAAATGCCAGTTGCCCAGGCGAGCAGCAAATGCAAAGCTTTTGCCGCCAGTCTGGGCACTTCGGGGCTGTATTTGCAGAAAATTTTAGTGGAAGTTGTCTTTTCACCGGTGCTTGATCGATCAGCCCTTAAGCTTCTTAGGCTATTCCAGAGCAGCAGCGATCAACTGCATTGCCTCCTCTTCCAGCGTCTTGCAGTCCTTTGCCAGGACCAGCAGTTCAGTCGCCCTTCTTCTATCGGCCGTACTTCCCGCTCCATTTTCACCGCTGAACGGAAACATCTCCGACATCTTGCCGAATCTGTCGGCAACCTGCTCATACCGTACGACAGCTTTGTCAATGCCTGCAAAACCGTATGAGCCGCCGGAGAGGAATTTCAGATATTGCGCCGCATTTCTCTTTGCATCGGCGTACACAGCCAGTATGTACGCAAGCCCGAAAGTATCGAAGCTGTCATTTTCAAGGGAGGTTAAAAGACTGTCATACCCTTTTCTTCCGCTTGCATAATCCGAATTTACATGGAATTCCTTATTCCACTCGCTTACGGCAAACTGCAGCGAATCCCTGTAAGCCTTTGCCGCATCCACTTCCACCTTTTCCTTGAATATTTGATAGAAAAGCATAGGCACGTCCGATTTTCCAAGGTTTTCATACAGCAGCGGATCCACTTTCTGTCCCGTGCAATCCGTAACCAGGAAAACACCGTCTTCATCGTCATAGCCGGTGATAACTCCAAACTCCAGAATCCTGGTAGGCGCCCAGGCAACCACGCCGGTCCCCCTGTCAATGGATTGCTTGATGCGCTCAACAGCGTCCTTATGTTTCAGTGGATAAGTACTGAGCTTGCTGTCATAATAAGCCTGATAGCAATCGGAATGAACCCCCACTCTGTCCATCATAGCCGTATGCTCGGCCAGCCAGTCATACACCGTCACAGAGCTGGGACAGCACGTTTTGTGAACGATAAAGTGAAAGGCCATTCCCGTCATCCCCATCAGTTTGTACAAATCATCCTTCCACATTCCTGCAGCATTCAGCACGCCATATACCCCGGACATATAGCTGGTCCAGGTGCAGCCGTTGATTATGTTTTCCAGATTCTTTCCCGACATAGAAAAACCTCCTGTAAAATATGATTTAATGGAACAATTCGATTATATCTTCCGGGTGCGACACATAATGTCGCAGCTAACTATTTTTCAGGATAATTTTGTCCAGCCTGTCCTTTAATTTTGTTTTCAGCCACCGGGGAGAGCGTATGGAAAAGCTCAAGTTCTGCGAAAGCAGCTCGGAAAGGATTTCATCGGAATTGTAAAAATAAATTTCATACGCCGTATTGTCCGCAAGCCTGGCTTGAAACCTGAATTTTGTCGTATCAACAGGCTTTTCGAATTCCACAATGGCAGTATAGGGCTCTTTATACAGGAAGCCCTTTTGGGGACCGTAAGCTTTTTCATCGAAATGGCTTAAAACCTGGAAAGACTCCTCCAGCACCTGCAGCCTGCTGGCGCGTGACAGCCTGAATACCCGGATTTCTCCGCGAAGCTCGCAAAAGCCTACAACATAATTCACCATTTCCTTGTTAAAGACTTTATAGGGGTGGACAATCCTTTCGGAGGACTCGTGACTGGAATTCCGGTAATGAAATTTAACCTTTCTGCATAAGCCTGCCGCTTCCTGAAATAGATCGTGGATCTCTATTTCTTCAGTTTCTGCATTATATACGGGAATATCGCCCGTATAACCGGGACTGACCGCACCGTCTCCCGCCAACCTCGAAAAAAGACCTGCCAGAAGCTCTGTATTGCCTCTGCCGATGGTTTTGTACTGGGATGCAAGGTATGTAAGAATGCGCTTTTCTTCTCCGGTTATGAAGTGAGCCGGCAGGGAAAAGGTTTCGTCGGTATAGTAGTAACCGTTCCTGGCGTAAGAATACTCCACGGGAGCGCCCATGGAGTATTTAAGGTATTCGATATCCCTTTGGGCCTGCCGGACGGAAATCTCAAATTTTTCAGCGATTACGCGGCTTCCCGGAAAGCTTTTCGCCCTGATCCTGGCGTCGATCCATGCAAGCCTGTGCAGATTGCTCATTTGTTAATCCCTATCTCACCATATCAATTTGTATCTCCGAGACCTCATCCCCGCTGAATATAATGGAAAGCAGCTCATAACCGTCGTACGTATAGCCCCAGTGGGTATCATCCCCAACATTGTCCGGATCACCGTAAAGCTCTTTTACCCTGTTCCTGTCATCCCCCACCTTGAGGCCTTTCGGCGTCGAGTAGTTTTCATTATTTACATTGACTGTGTAAACCGTATCATCAATAATATATATTTCCGTTCCATCGTCATAAAACAAGGTTGTTGCGCCCAGCTCATCCGTTGTTTCATTGGTGAGCTTTGCCTTCACCACGTTTTTAACCTCCTTGTAGGGCATGTCAATGGATATTTCCCCCAGCTTCAAATCCTCCATTGTGATCTTGTTGGCGCCGGAATTCAGTTTCGGTCCTTCCATACGGGTTCTCAAACTCGCTGCGATCGCCGTAAGCTTGTCAATATTCTCTTCATACCACTGCGTATCATTTTTATAGTTTACATAGAAGCAAATATAGGAGTCTCCGTCCAGCCGGAGAAAATAGGCTCTTGACGAGGCATTCAGTATTTTTTTGCCCTGCACGCCGTCATTGAAAACAAAATCCTCAATTGTGCCGTCCGTTCCGGAAAGCTTCCGGTAATACTCCTCCTCATTGGAATCCTCCATTACGCCGTATGCTCTGATGTCCATATCGGCAGCATCCGTAACAATGTAGTAACCGTCTCCGTTTTGAGATCTGTCGACAGCCTTCCAGGCTTCAGGCAGATCAAACCAGAAAGCATACATATCGTTGTTTACTGTTTTGTATCCCGCAACCGGATTGGGATAATACTGCGCTTCCTTTCCTTCCGTGCCGGCTGATGTGCTGCTATCGCCGGGATCACCTGTGTTCCCCGCTGTTGTATTCCCTGCTCCTTGACTTTCCTGGCTTCCCGGGGCATAGCTTTGCACCGTCTGCCGGGTTTCCGCGGGTTGTTCGCCGGAACAGGCGGAAATACCGCCTGCAATCAATACAATTGCTAAGAATAATATCAATATTTTCTTCATACTTTTGATCTGCTCCCTTTACCATCCATTGCAATCCGCGGACAGTGCCCGTTATCCTGCAAATAATCTTATACCTCGACAAATCTTCTAAAAAACCTAACCGGTTTTGCATACATAAATTTACCTGCATTATATCATATTGGATGGTTTATAACGACCTAATTCAAAGAAAATTTGCCGTTTGTAGACAAATTTTCTTACATCGAAGGAGGTGGGGGATATCTTTGTCGCCTTGTTATAAAAAGAGCTTTGAAGTAAAAGCGATCCATTGCTTCAGTTTCCTGCTTGCATTCTTCCCGCTCTGTACCGTGCGATATTGAAAGACTGCCAGTCGTTGTTTTCCAGAGCGTTTTTGCTTTTCTCCCTGATCAAGCCGGCGATATCCTCCGCCAGTTTTCCATCGGCCGCCTTGAGCTTTGCAATCTCGGAAAGCGCATCGTAAGACAGCGTTGACAGGTAATCCACATCGATCTTGTCCGTCTTGTAATACCTGTCAATATTATTCCTGGCGATAATGCAGTCCACATTCAAATAGTTTACAATGACAAAGGCGGCTATGGCTGTAACGATAAAAGGTTTTGCCAGCGAAAATCCGTCGCGCCATATCCGAAAAAGCGAAATCCCGAACAGCACAAACATAAAGATCATGAACGCCTGGGTGAGCACCCTCAAATAAGTGAAGCCGTAAGCCCCTTCATAAAGCAGCATCCGGTAATAGGCCGACGCCAGCATGACCGCCGTATTCCCCACGAGGAGCGAATACAGGCACCTTAAGATTTTTCCGGCAGTCCGGTTGCTCATTTTTGTAAAGCCGATAAACAACAACATAATTCCAAAATTGATGACCGTCACCGTGATGAGTTCGAAAAATCCCCGGCGGGCGTATTCGGAATAAGTAAAGCCTCCCGGCAAAGCCAGTTCCGCCCCTCCAAAAAGGTATGCAAACTGTATGGCGACAAACATCAGGTAAATCACGTTTACCAGGACCATTATGGTGATCACCACCACAGGGTCCCATACTTTTGTGAGTTTTACGCTTCCGTCCCCCTCAATGGAGGTTGCCGGCTTCTTTTTCTCCATCAGGCTGAAAAGGAAGCTAAAGGAGGTGAAAAGGACAAACAGGACGAAAATGGCTCTGCCAAAGTACTCACCGATCTTAACCCCCTCAAAGATGTCAGGGATGCGCTCCATATAGCTTTCAAATATCGCATCAGCAGAAACCAGCAGCGTGACAACGATCAGCAGTAAAGGAACGGAAATAACCAGCCCCAGCAGTACTTTACGAACGACACCGGCACCCGGATTTTTTTCTTTTGTTGGAAAGGCGGAAGCTATGACCTTGAAAGGCTTGTTCACAAACGCAAAAAACCTATAGAAAAAGCCATACAGGATATCAACCAGAAAGCCGGGAGTATGCCAGGAGAAAGCGTTGTTTCCCGTGATCAGCATCGTCTGTGCGACAATAAGCAAAGCGATGGCCATGAAATTCAGGATATAGAAAATCATATTGGAATAAAACAAATAAGTAAAAGACAGCAGCAGAACAGGTATGGAGAGTGCCCACGGAAGGTTTGCCTTGATTTTCATCTCTTTGCCGCAGCAGAGGTAAAGCAGCATATAGAAAGCGGCGACAAATATTGGTATTGAAATTCCCCATTCACTTGCATAAAACAGTATATTGGCTAGTATGCCCAAAAGCAGCGAGCCCATCAACAGGATCAAATGCTCTTTTCGTACGGCAAAGCCGTTATTTGGCAAATTAACCTCCGGGCCGCCCTGATTCATTGTCCTGTCGTTTTCGGAATTGTCCTCTTTGATGCTGTTGCTTATGACACTATTTTCTTCCATCATCATTCATCCTTCCCTTTACAACTCTTATTCATTTTCTTCTTCGCTGTCGCAGGGTCCTTCGGCATACTCAAGAATATCTCCCGGCTGGCAGTTCAATTCCCTGCATATGGCATCCAGTGTGGAAAAACGTATGGCTTTGGCCTTGTTGTTTTTCAGAATCGAAAGGTTGGCGAGGGTTATGTCCACTCTGGAGGCAAGCTCCGATAGACCGATTTTCCGCTTTGCCATCATTACATCAAGATTTATGATAATCGCCATAAACTCCTCCTGTATCCCTTCACTTTTTCAAAAGGGACATTCCTTCGCTTCGCAGCCCTGCTGCCTGTTCTTAAAAGGCGTGTCCCTTTACCCTTTCAAAAAGGGACATTCCTTTGCTTCATAGTCCTGCTGCCTGTTCTTAAAAGGTGTGTCACTTTACCTCTAAATCGTCAGATCGTTTTCTTCCTTTACCTGGACCGCCTGGTGGAACACCTCTGCAAGAATAATGGTAAAAAGTCCTGCGATTACAAAGGCCATCGCCATGATGATCGTAAGGAAGGAATTGAAAAACAGGATCTTCACCACATAAAAAACCGCAATGGCAAAAGAGGAAATTGCAATGTGCCGAAGACTTTTTACATTATCCGCCATGAAGGGATTCTTTCTTCCCAGGGTTTTTAAAATTCTTCGGAGGTTATAGAGAATAATCATTGCAAGAAATCCCGTAACATAAAGGAAAGGCAGAAGAAACCAATATTCCTCATCCGTTCCCAGATACAACATACCCAGATAGCGCTGCAGCAATACGGGCAGAAAGGCTATGATCACCGCCCCGCCCAGCATAACCAGTTCAAGAAAATGCTTTACTATCCCCGTCAGACCCTTTTCATCCAATATCTTCATGGAAGCCTCCCAATGACTTCTGCTGCAGCAAAAACTCCGAAATTTTCAAGTGCCCCGCAAAATGCATATGCTTTTATGCCCTACATTGCAGGAACACCCCGGCAGCTTTCGCTGTAGTACGAATAATTTCCACGAAAATATTATACCCTGGCATTTATCTAATATCAATACTTTTTTATCGTTTTTCAATAAAATTTTATTGTAATCATTCAATTCAAGAGCGTCGAGAATGCAACATCCATTTTTCAAGCAAATACCGAAGGTAAGGACTTCACCTGCAGAGAACTTCAGTGTAGGTTTTATTTTCACCGGTACTTAATTCCTCACAGATTTTCTGTACACGATTAGGGAAACCGTAAGCAGATAGACTGCAAACAAAATAGAAAGGACAAGCAGGATCATATAACCGAAGTTCCAGAAGGAAGCTCCGAGCAGTACGATGGTAAGGAAGCCTGTGAATACATTGGCAATAAAGGTGGAAATGACGTGCATGCTGTAGGTCCCCTGATGCATATGGGCATAATCAATTTGCTTTTCAAGCTTTTGTATCTTGATGATAAAGAGTTTCCTCAGGAAATATACCGCCACCAGTCCCAGCAGGGCAAGTCCGACCAGAATGTAGAGGTTTTCCATGATGAAGGAAAATGTTGTAATGCCAAGGTAAACCACAGCAAGGATAAGGAATTTATAGCCCCGCTCCTCCCTGAGGTTGACTTCCTCCGGAAGCAAAACGGGCTTCATGGTAACGGAAACCAGCTTTGCGCCGTATTTCATAAACCGGGGTACCGTCAGTGAAAGGACATGCCTTATCTTGTCGGAGTTTTTCATCGCTGCCGGCGCAATGAGGGTCATGATAAAAACATATACTCCGGTAAACTGGTATAGAGACCTGGATATGGCGCCGGTAGCAAACCCCATGGCGGCGATGATCAGCGAGTACTCGCCGCGGGCTATCATGCTTGCGCCGATGGATATGGAGCTTTTGGGAGAAAAACCGCTGAAATAAGCCGAAGAGGACGTGATGAGAATCTCTCCAAGGATTGTTACAGGCACCACAATTGCAATCATCCACAATATCCCGGGGATTTGCCGCGGATCCAGCAGCATGCCGAAGGAGATGAAAAAAACGATGAGAAAAATATCCTTAAAGGCGGCAACCGTCCTGTGGAGCCTTTCTTCCACATCATAGCTCACAATGACCATGCCGAAAAGGAAGGCCCCTGCCGCCGCCGCAAGGCCTATATAGGAAGCCAGGGCGCCGACAAGGAGAATAATGCCGATCATCAGGGCTGTAAACATCTCCTGTGAATCGATCCTGGCAAGAACATCAATTAGCTTGTTTATAACAAAAATGCCGATAAGGATGAACGCCCCATAAAATGCAACCGAACTCAAAATGGAAACCGATATGACCTCAAAGTGGATTTTATCGGAAGCGGCCAGGCCCGACAGGATTCCCAGGATAACAATGGCAAAAAAGTCTTCAAACACCATTACCCCCATAAGTACTTCCGATTCTTTGGACGCGGTCCTTTTCATGTCGAAAAGCAGCTTTGCCACGACACTGCTGCTGCTTAAGGCAATGATTGCCGCAAAGAAAAGCTTTTCCTTCAGGGCAAAACCAAGTATGGTACCGGTAATGATGCCCAGGATCAGGTTGAAAACAACCTCATAGGTGCCGATAAAAAATACCGAATTCTTGATCCTTTTGAATTTGTTAATGGAAAACTCAATCCCCAGAAAAAACATAAGGAAGACAATACCCAATTCGGATAATTCCTCAAGGACTTCCGGCTCTTTTATAATGCCCAGCGCATTCGGGCCGATCAAAAGGCCTGTGAGCATATATCCAATCACAACGGACTGGTTGATCTTCTTCATTGCCAGAGCGGCAAAAAATCCAAAAAACAGGACGATCCCCAGATCAAACAAAATACTTCCGGTATGCATTTTACCTCCATCGAAAAATCATCTTATCATCGCCAAAAAATCTCTGAACCTTTCCGGTCTGCCAATGACCACGCAGGTGTCGCCTTCCTCAAATACGTACTCCGAGCTGGGGTTTGGAATGAAATTATTGTCGCGCAGGATGGCGATGATGGATATCTGAGTTTTTTTCCGTATTCCCAGGCCTCCGATTGCCTTACCAATGACAGGTGATCCGGCTTCGATCTTGTACCAGTCGATCCGTATGCCTTCCAGGGCAAGCTCCAGTTCTTCGATGGCCTTGGGCTTGTACATCACGCCCGAAAGGAAGCCGCCAAGCCTTCTCGCTTCCTCATCCAGAAGGGTTACGCTTGCTTTGGGCTCGCCTTCCTTATCCATAATATAGAATTCGCGCTTGCCGTCATGGTGGATGACCATTACGACCTTTTCCTTTGAATGCGTGGTACAACTGATCTTTTTGCCTATCCCCGGCAGATCGGATTCACTGAAAAATGTCATTGCCTACCTCCGTAATTCCTGATTGTGTGAAGCGCTAAAATATTATATTATAATATTATCCGAATTGGCCTTTCAGAAATAACGCGTCAAGCGTTGGCGATTATTTCGTGAAGGTGCAGTATGCATTTTATTTTTCACGTAGTATAGTGTCCGAAATCGGAATGTAATAATTATAACAAAAATTATCCATTAATTAAATAACGAATATCCAGGAAGGCAGGTGTTTTTTTTATGAATATCATCATCGTCGGCTGCGGAAGAGTCGGAAGCTGGCTGGCAATGCAGCTTTCCGGCGAAGGTAATCAGGTAACCGTCATCGACAGGAATCCCCTGTCGTTTGACAGGCTGCAGGGCGGTTTTGACGGGAAAATGGTCATAGGGACAGGCATTGACGAAGAAGTATTGGCAAACGCGGGAATCACATCGGCAGATGCTGTCATTTCCGTCACGAAAGGCGATAATACCAATATTATGGTGGGCCAGATCGCAAAATTTCTTTTTAAGGTTCCGAAAGTGGTGGTCAGGATTGTTGATCCTAAAAGCAAGGATTTTTATGAACGGGAAATAGGGCTGACCTGCTTCTGTCCGACCGAAACCAGTTCCCGGCACTACATCAGCCTGTTGAAAGGAGAGGACATATGTACGTTGTTATCGTAGGAGGCGGCCAGGTAGGCTATTACCTGACCAAAACACTTCTTGCCAAAGGCTATGAAGTCACCCTGGTGGATTGGAACTACAGCAGGGTCCAGCTTTTGGAGCAGGAGCTTGGAGGCAATGTGCTCTATGCCTCGGGTTCTTCCATTGACGGCCTGGAAAAAGCGGGGTGTTCCAGAGCGGACGTAATCGTAGCGGCTACCGGCGACGACGAGGACAACCTGGTGGCATGCCAGCTGGGAAAAATGTATTTCAAGGTGCCCAAGGCAATTGCAAGAATTACCAATCCGAAAAACGAACGGGTTTTCAAGGAACTGGGGATCGGAACCACCATCAGCGGAACCATTTCCATCTCCGAGGCCATTGAAAGATATGTCGCAAAGAAGCGGATGTCCACCCTGCTGACCTTCAGCCGCGACGAAATGGCGCTGGTAGAAGCCGATCTGCCGGTGGACTCGCCGGTTGCCGGCAAAAAAATATCGGAGCTTAAACTGCCCTATGAATGCATCATTGCCATTATAATCAAAGGAAGCAATGTCGTATTTCCAAAGGGCGATACCGTTTTAGAGCCCAAAGACATGGTGATTGCAATATCCACAAAAAAAGAAGAGGAAAATCTGATGAAGCTCCTTTTGGGAAGTCAGGAGGTATAGCGATGAATTGCAAATCCATATTGATACCAACTGACGGCAGCTCTTCCAGCGAACGGGTCATCGAGCTGGTCTGTTCCATGCAGCAGGCCTTGAATGCGTCCATCCATGTCATTTATGTAATGGAAATACCCAGAAACCTGCCTCTGGGCACCATTATCCCCGAAAAGGCCGAAGTGGCTAAATCTGCTTTGCAAAATGCGCAGGATATTGCCGGCAGGTACAATGTAAATATTAACACGTCGACAATTTATGCCAGAACCTCGGAGGATACCATCATTTCCACCTCCGAAGAGCTGAAATGCGACGTCATTGCCATTGCACAGGACAACCAGCGGGCGCGCATTTTTTCAAACATGGCCCTTAACATTAATCAGCGCGCCAAATGCAATGTGTGGGTTTTTAATAATAAGCTGTGAAGCCCGGCAGATAAAAGCACTTATCGAAATGCATTACATATTGGGTGGATTCAATTTCCATGCAGAAACACGCGATCTTCCGTGTTAACAAAAAACCCCTCCTGCTGCATGCAAGAGGGATTTTCACGGCTGGTGGGGAATACTGGATTCGAACCAGTGACTTCTACCGTGTGAAGGTAGCACTCTCCCGCTGAGTTAATCCCCCGCAAAAAACAGATTCCGTATAAATATATTATAAGACTCCTTCGGACATCCGTCAACAGTTTATTAACTTATATTGCATTTCCATTGTTCCCATTCATTACATTTCCAAGTATTCGGTTCACAATGATATAATAAAATTCACCGGTACATCGATTGCCCGGGGCAATGCCGCAGATGCAGGAGTCCAGAACATTTATGGAGGATCACCATGAAGGGTTACGGCAGTACTTTGCGAAAATTAACCTTTTTAATGTCCGCACTTATCGTAAGTTTGTGCCTGTTTGCCGCAATTGCCTCCGCGAGGTTGGGAAACACGCTGTTTGACGCAGAAGTGCACAAAAATGTCCTCAATCAATGCGATATTTATTCCCAGACCGGAAGTATGTTGAAGAACTCCCTGGATGATTATCTAAAGACGCTGGCTTCCGGCTCTCCTGAAACCCTCCGGCAGCAGGAACAGCTTGTCTCCCTCATCGAAAAGGCAATCACACCGGACATGCTGAAGCTGAACATTGATTCCATCGCCGATGGACTGCTTGGGTATTTTAAAAGCGAAACACGCTTCCTCCCGGACATATATATAAATCCGGTTCAGGACCAACCGCCCCAGGAGCTTCAGACAGACACCGACGAGGAGGACAGGGTATCCGGTGAAGCCCTGTCCAAAATTGATAACATTAACTTGAGTGCCATCCTTATGTATATGAATCGATCCGATATAACCGATAAGCTGTCAGTTGTAAGGCTCTTATATTTCTTTCTGTCAAAAATCCCCATACTTGCAGTTCTACTATTAGCAGTCCTATTGCTGATCAATATGTTCCTGTTAAAAAGCAGGAAGGAGCTGAACGGCTGGGTTAACCTCACAGCCCTGCTCACAGGATTTGTTTTTGCCTTATTCGGTATTTCACTGCTCATTTATCTCTACGCCGTCCTTCCGGCCCATCACAGCTTCATAAGCCTGTCCGTGCCCTTACGCGGGGAGTCGGCAGTTGCCTATATGCAAAACTGGCTTTATCCTTCCGCTTTGTTTTTCATCATTGCAGGGCTTGCGGCTTTTATACTTACATCCTTATTTAAGCTTTTGTCAAGGAGCACTGAAAATATCACCAACCGTTTTTCCGGAAATGCCCGCGGCACTGGGCCAGGTTCACAAAAGCCCATGGGCGGGGATACTGTTTCCCCTGTGCGAAGATTTGCATTCATCCGGAGGAATCTTGTCCTGATCAAAAAAAGCATCGTCAAAACCGGCCGGATAGAAATCTGTGGAAGAAAACCGGGCATCAAGCCTGTGATAGCAGCAATAAGCCTGTTTTCCATTTTGTCCTTTTCCTATGTGTATTTCGGTGCTTTGAAAAGTGAATTTTTATCCAAGGATTTAGCTGTGGCAGTCGAAAGAATGAGAGGTATTACCGCGTATTCCCGGGTGGTATTTGCCCAGGACGCCGCCGTTAGCACCCTGGAATTAAGAATGGTGGACAGGGAAACAAATACGCCGGTCCAGGGTATTTACACAAATATTTCCGGCAAGTCGGCAATCAGTGGAAACGCTTTTAATGAAGCCGTTACCTCCGATGCCGGGGGGAAATCCAAGACGACGCTGGACATAGGCTCCTACAAGCTGAGCTTTGATTCCACGCAGTTCCCGGACGACTATCTCGTGCCTCCCCCCTACCTCTTTGAGATGCAGGCGGCAGGCAGCACGGTGATTACCATCAGCCTGGATAAGGTCGAGGAGCAGGAGCCCGGTATCATCGAAATACAAATCCTGGACAAGGATAACCTGCCTGTTAAAGGCATCGAGCTGGACCTTGCAAATACCGGAACAGAAACCGGGACGCCGGCCGAAGGCAGCGCTTACTCCTTCACCAATGCCGAAGGTACTGCCGCTTTCAGGACCGAAGCAGGGATTTACAGGGTATCCTTCCTTGAAAATGGCTTTCCGGCAGAATATCTGCTGCCTGAGCCAATGGAAATTGCCCTGGATTCCGGTGGGACTGCCAGGTATTCTATTAAATTGGCAAAGAAAATTCTTCCGGAAACATAAAACAATAAAAGACGGATTAATTAGGATTGATAAGGGACTGTCTCAAAAAGCGGGATTACCCATTGGGCAATCCCGCGAAATGGACCGGTCGATGCTTAAGTCATCTGCCTGCCCATGCATCCTGGGCCAATACATGTTAGTATCCCCACGATGTTGGATCGCACACTGCGCATCCGTGTATTTTTCTGAGACAGTCCCTATTCGCTGTTTTATTCCACACCGTATGAAGACTATAACGGACATCCGTATGGAAGCCTGCTTATTCCTCTATCTTCGGCAGATTTTTCATACTTTTCTTCACCGCATCCTCGGAATATTCCACATCAACCATACTGCCGCTGAAATACATATCATAGGAGGACATATCAAAATACCCATGTCCGCTCAAGTTAAACAGAATTACCTTTTCTTCGCCGGCTTCTTTTGCTGCAAGGGCTTCATTCACCGCCGCCCTTATGGCATGGGAGGATTCCGGCGCCGGGACGATGCCTTCGGATCTTGCAAACATCACGGCCGCATCGAACACCTGCTTCTGTCCGTATGCCTGGGCCTCAATGATCCCATCATGGTAAAGCTGGCTGACAATGGGTGAATCGCCGTGATACCGCAAGCCTCCGGCATGTATGCCTGCGGGCACGAAATCATGGCCAAGGGTATACATTTTTGCTATGGGACCAAATTTGACCGTATCGCCGTAATCATATGCAAAGACACCCTTGGTAAGTGTGGGACAGGCCGTAGGCTCTACTGCCACCGCTCTTATTTTGGTACCTTTGAATTTATCCATCAGGAACGGGAAGGTTATCCCGGCAAAATTACTGCCTCCGCCGCAGCACGCAAAGATAACGTCCGGATATTCGTCCACCATTTCCAGCTGTTTCTTCGCTTCAAGGCCAATGACGGTCTGATGCAGGCAGACATGGTTAAGAACGCTGCCCAGGGAATAATGCGTATCCTCATGGGTCGCCGCGTCTTCAACGGCTTCCGAAATTGCTATGCCAAGGCTTCCGGTGGAATCGGGATTTTGCTCCAGTATTTTCCGGCCGCTGTTGGTCAAATTGCTGGGGCTGGAAACCACGTTGGCGCCGAAGGTTTGCATAAAGGAACGCCTGTATGGCTTTTGCTGATAGCTGACCTTGACCATATACACCAGACACTCCATGCCAAAGTGGTTGCACGCCATGCTCAGGGCGCTTCCCCACTGGCCTGCACCCGTTTCGGTGGCGATTCTTTTAATGCCTTCCTTTTTATTGTAATATGCCTGTGCGAGAGCCGTGTTTAGCTTGTGGCTTCCGGTAGCATTGCCGCCTTCGTATTTATAATATATCCTTGCCGGCGTATCCAGCAGCTTTTCAAGACTTCTTGCCCGGTACAACGGCGACGGCCTGTATTGCGTATACATCTCCCTTACTTCTTCGGGTATATCAATAAACCTTTCGGTGGAAACTTCCTGCAGGATAAGCTCCATAGGAAATAAAACCGTTAATTCCTCGGGAGTCGCCAGTTTTCCTGTAAAGGGGCTGTAGTAAGGCGCCGGCTTGTTGGGCATATCGGCTGCGATATTGTACCATTGCTTTGGAATTGCGCTTTCTTCCAGAAGGATCTTCGTGACATTGTTTTTGTTCAGCTTGCTCATCTCTTCTCATCTCTCCTCATCTTATTTAATTTCTAAAACTTATTTTCTATTTTACTACAAGCCCTCTGTTTTTGCAATCATCTGGGAGCACTGAAATGCTACAAAATTTTTATGGAAAAAACAGGAGTCACGGCTTTCACTGAAACGGGTTCCGAAGCATGTTTACAGTCTTCCAATGTTGCTATATAATTAAGCCATAAGGTTCATCCGGCAGAGGATGCTGCCTTCAGGGAGCGCAAACATGTATCAGTATAAGGCGGAGAACTGGATAAAATCCGAAGAGAATATTTCAATCAACAAATATACCGTTTATAAGCACGAAGAAATCGAAGCGCATACCCACGATTTTCTGGAGATCGTCTATATCTGGTCCGGCAGCGGCTGCCATATCATCAATGGCGCCACCTACCCCGTGGAGAGGGGCGACCTGCTTTTCTTCAATTATGGCGATTACCATTTATTTCATACATCCGCGGAAATGGGTATGATCAATTGCCTTATCAAGCCGGAATTTATCGGCAACGAGCTGGTGGAGAGCGAGAATGCCCTTGATATTCTGGCGTTGTCGGCCTTTAAGGATTTTACGGGACTCATCGACTCCATCCTTCCCAAAGTGAAATTTCTGGGAAGGGACCTGATGGAGGTTGAGGCTCTTTTCGAGTCGATGCAATACGAATTTGAACAAAAAGCATTGGGCTACAGGGCTGTGCTCAAAAGCTATCTGAATGTCCTCCTGACAAAGCTGTTCCGGGTGATAAAAAAATCCGATGTCAACGATTTCTATGGGGATATCGGCAAGGTAACCCCGGAAATCCTGGAATTCATTGAAGCCAATTACAATAAAAAGCTGACTTTGAAGGAGCTGGCCAAATACAGCTTTTACAACCCGGCCTATTTCAGCCGGATCTTCAAGGAGTGCTACGGCAAGACCCTCACGGAATATATCACGGAAAAGCGGATGATCGAAGCGCTGCGGATGATCGGGGAAACTGATCTGAGCATTGAAAACATCTGCTATCTGGTGGGATATAAGGACCGTAAACAGTTTTACAAGTTATTCAAGTCCTATACGGGTTTAACCCCCAGCAAGTACCGCACAGTGAACTTTCCATCACACAAATGACGGGATTCCCGCTTTCCGGCGGTTTGCTGCCTGCACTCCTCCACAGGTTAAAACTCGTGGAGTCCCTGCCTTTGCTTTCCCAAGGGCATTGTCATCAAAAAATAACCTACAATTTTTGAAACAGATACCACAGAAAAACCGGTACATCTCCATTATACTTAAAAGGAAGCAATCACATACGGAGGTGTATCGAATGATACTTGAAATGAAGGAATACAGAAAAAAACTGATGGGCTGCTGGATGGGAAAAAACATCGGCGGTACCCTGGGCGCTCCCTTTGAGGCAAAAAGGCAGGTAAACGATGTTTCCTTTTACGTGCAGGACCTAGCGGGCAATCCGCCCGCCAACGATGATCTTGATCTGCAGCTGGTGTGGCTTAACGCCGTTGAGAAATACGGAAAAAACGTAAATGCCCGTATACTGGGTGAATACTGGCTGAGCTATATTACGCCCCACTGGGTGGAGTACGGCGCCGGAAAGACAAATATGCGAATGGGATTGGTGCCTCCGCTTTCAGGGTATGCAAACAATCCTTACAGAGACAGCTGCGGTTGCTTTATACGCTCGGAAATCTGGGCTTCACTTGCTCCCGGGCACCCGGAAATAGCAGTAAAATACGCCTATGAGGACGCAATCGTAGATCATGCTGATGAAGGGTTATACGGGGAAATATTTTGTGCGGCGGTGGAAAGTGCAGCATTTGTTGAAACCGACAAATACAAGCTTATTGACATAGGTCTGTCCTATATCCCTGAGGATTGCGGAGTGGCAAAAGGGATAAAAACCGCAATTGCCTCCTATCAGTCCGGCACAAGCTGGGTGGACGCCAGAAAAAATGTTCTGACAGCCGTGCCGGGGACCTTCGGAACACTTGGCACACCGGTGGACCAGCTGCCAAAAGATATTCCCGTGGGAGAACGCGGCTGGGACGCCCCCAGCAATATCGCCATTATGATCATCGGCTGGCTGTATGGTGAGGAAGATTTCGGCAAAAGCTTGTGTATTGCAGTGAATTGCGGAGAAGACACCGATTGTACGGCTGCGACTTTAGGCTCCATCCTGGGTATTATAAGCGGTATCGACGGCATCCCTCAAAATTGGATCGAGCCCATGGGCGAAAAGATAAACACTCTGTGCATTGACTACGTGGACGGGAACGTGATCCTGCCTCAAAATGTTTCGGAACTGACGGACAGGATACTGAAGGCCGCCCCTATCTTTCTGGGAAGTGATCTATGCGACTTTATCAACACCTCCAATGGCTACACCGTAAGCACGCTTGAAAAAGAAGCTCTTTTCTGTAAACCCGCTGTCTGGAATCCATGGAAGACGGAGAATTTTGTTGAGTCCCTGAAGCAGGGAACTTTTGCAGTCAAATATGACTTCACAATTTTCAACGCTGCGCTGGATTATACGGAAGAGCCTTTTATCAAGGCAAATACCCCGAAAAGGTTCAAACTGGTCCTGGAAAACAATATAGGACGCCAGCAGTGGCTTAATGTGATCTGGCATATCCCCGAGGGCTGGAAGATAACACCTGCACAGGATATGTGCCTTTATCTGGATCACAGCTTCATAGGAAAAACCGTGATGGAGTATACGCTGGAAGCAGAATGCCTGAATAAGAGCAGATATGACCTGATTGTAGAAATAAGCTCCAACGGCCGGCACACTAAAGGCCTGATCCCTGTTGTCCTGCTCCATGGAAAATAGGCGTAAATCCGTTAAGACGCCGTAAAATTTTTATGGCAAAGTGTTCCGTAGGGGCGCGCATTGCGCGTCCTTTTTTTTAAAACAGGCCATTTTTTCCAATAAAATAACCCCTAAAATCATGGAATAGGCTGCGAATTATATAAGGGTGAGTTTTGTCTACCGTAATAAAGGGTATACTAATGCTACAATAACTTATGTTGCCCGGGAGAGTATCATGGAAGTTTATAGCAGAAATAAAAGCAGAGGGGTATCATGGACGGCAGCGATAGTTCTCATGCTGTTGGCGGCATTAATCGCGGGCGGAGCGGCTTTCCTCTGGCAGGCTTCGACGCTGAATAAAGTATATAAGGAAAACACGGCGTTAAATGAAGAATTAAAAAACGTGAAAAATGCAAAGGAAAGCCTGGAAAATGAAAAATTGCAGCTGGAAAAGGATGTCCAGTCCTTGAAGGACCAACTTCCCCAGGATGGGGAAAAGGGCCGGCGCCAGGAGATCCAGGACATGTCCGACGAAGTTCTGCGGATGCTTAAGGATAAGGACATGTCAAGGCTGTCCAAGCTTGTGCATCCTGATAAAGGCGTGCGGTTCACACCCTATTCCTATATTGATGAGAACAAGGATGTCAAAATTGCCGCAGCCGGATTTTCAGGGCTTATGGCTGAGACGAAAAAGCGGCAGTGGGGCTCCTTCGACGGAACAGGCGATCCCATCGACATGACCTTCCCGGAATATTATAAAAAGTTCGTCTATGACGCCGACTTTCTAGAAGCTCCGCAAATCGTCTTCAACCAGCCGGTGCAGAGGGGTAATTCCCTGGTAAATGTAAAGGAAATCTATCCGGACGCTTTATTCGTCGAATACCACATTCCCGGCATTGACCCGCAATACAACGGAATGGACTGGAGAAGCCTTCTTCTGGTATGGGAGCAGAAGGACACCAACTGGTATCTGGTAGGTATTATACACAACCAGTGGACGATATGAAATCCGGGCCTAGGTACCGCCTTTTTAGCAAATGACTGCCCTGCATTCGGTTTCCAACATTGTCGGGTACTTCCTTGCTATGAAAATGCTTTGCTTTGACGGAGGGCGGTCATTCAATTTTTTTCAACCCGTATCTTTCAATAACCGGCTGGATCCCCATGGACGAAGCTTTGTCTGCAAAAGCAACAAGCAACTGCTCGGTTGCCGGATCCAGTTGGTTTTTCGGTATTACAAGAAGAAGCTCCTTAGCCTTGATTTCCTGTGCCCTGATTACTGTTTTACTGCTCCCCCACGGTTCTTCCTGGCCTTTGAAAGCATGCAGGGCCGACAGGTACTCATCCAGAGTTTTGGTCACAGTAAAGCTGTCCTTATAGCTTTTGGCCGTCAGATCCATGCTTTTTATCATGGTAGCCTTTCCGTTCTCAAATTTCGCAATCACAGGAAAGTTAAAGGGCAGATTGGCTCCAAAGATGCTTTGTATTTTTCTCCCCCGGGTGAAATTATCCAGCGCCCATAGATCCTCCCCATCACCCTCTTCGATGACGCCGGAAGGGTCATCTCCGCCCATCCAGGCTCTCGCCGCCGCCCTCTGGACGATTTCCACCTCCGGTACTATTTTTATGGGAACCGGTAAATTGATCCGGTATTTTACGACGATGTCGATCTCATTTTTGTCATCCGTCAAAAAGGTCGATCCTGAAAAATCAAGGCCTTCAAAGCCATTTCGGATGTTCAACGCCCGGAGTTTTTGATCAACCTCCCGGCTGCTGCCGGAAGCCAGGTATTTTTTCAGATACATTTTCACCAATGGGGTAAACAATTGGGTCTTCAGGTCATCATATACTCCCCCCGCCAGCAGGCACGCCGCATTTTTCAGCTCATCAACAGGGTTTGCAGCAATAGTATCTACAGCTTCCCGGGTTTCAAACAACCCGCCGAGGCTGTCAAAGCTTTCAAACACAGTATCGATATGATTCCTGAATATCTGCGCCCTGCTCTCCATCCCGCTTTCCAGCCCGGTATTCAATTCGCCTAATCCGCTGATATGAAGAATATACCCGGCAGAAGCCAGTTCCTCAGCCGTCTCGGTAATTGCATGCTGTACTAGTTCATGGGTATAGACGGTTTTGATGAAAAACACCACGGATAGGACAATGCACAGGGCAACGGGCAGCACCAGCGCTGCTTCCACTGTCATGGAGCCGCTGTTTGCCTTCGCTTTCCCGGCCATTTTGCGAAAATAAAACCTTCCTGCCCCTCCAGAGACATTTTCCAAGTCCTGACCTCCTTATGCAATCGATGCATTCGCAACTGTTACCCGGCCAATTCCGGCAATCACTTCATGCCCGTTTTCCGGGCTTTTGTCTGCTGTAAATCCCTGCCGTACGTTAATACCCCTCATAGACAAGAACCCTGATTTTCCGTCTGCTATCCGCCGTTCTGATACTGTCGGGCATGAAAGGCTGTGGTAAAAAAATATTCTTCATTGAAACTTCCGCCTCCACCCGGATGCCGGTATTGCAGCCTGCAGCTTTAAAACCGGGCTTATCCAGGCCGGTATTGATTTCAATCAGGTCCTCCATCCTGCCAAGCTTTTCCTCCTCGTTCATGGCAAGCAGGAAAAGCCTGAGATAATCCTGATAGGAAAAATATAGCCTCGCATCTGTTTTAGGCCCGCCTGCTCCGGGAAGCCCGATGTCCAGCTTCCAGTCACCGGACGACTTGTAGATGGGCACCGGTTCCCCTGCGGTAAGCGCTTTTAAATCCAGAACTGCTTCTCCCATACCCCAGGCGCACATAATCAGATTCGATATGATGGGTATCCCCGCACCCCCTGTCCACCATCCCGCGACCGCTGTCGCAGTGACGACGGAAAGCTCTCTTTTCTTTGCATCGGCGTATACGTGCAAGGTGTTTGCGCCCAGCCTTAATAGCAAAATCTGGGCGTTGGTCAATACTTTGTTTGTGATTTCCGACGAATCCCCATGGAGGATATACTCTACTTCGCATTCAAAAAAGGTTTCCTTCCCGTCTCCGGCAGCGCCGTTTAGAAAAGTAAAATCCCCGCCGTTGTCCGCTTGCTTGACGGAAAACACCTGGTTCTTAAACATGCCCATGATATACTCATTTAGATAGACATTGTCCCTGAGCCTGATCAGATCGCCTTCCAGCAGGTCTCCGATGCTGCCGATGAATCCGAATGCATTTTCCTGGAACATCCCCTCTTCATCATACAAATCCGCATCCCCGGCGATATTGCCCAATTCTCCTTCATACCCGGCACCCGTGTCCGCACTTGCATTTTCGTCCGGTATCTCAAAGTCCGTATACCCCGCATCTTCTTCCCCGAAGCTTTTGCTGGCCGATTTCCTGCTTGACGGCAGTTCTTCCGGGATTATGCCTGCCGAGGTAAGGTTCCGGTCGTCAAAAACCTTTTCCAGCAAGGCATCCTTCAGCTCCCTGACCTTGCCTTTTCTTGGGTCTTCGGCCTTCCCGCCTTTTTCAGGCATTTCATAGGAATATTCCACATGGCTGTCATATTCCGAAACCAGCTCCGGAATCGGGCCGTTCATACTCCCTGCGCTTCCGTCAAGCGGCAGGCTGTCCACCAAATCCAGCTTTTCCGCCAGCTGCTTCAGTACAAGTGCATTGTTTTCCAGGGTTTTTATCATGTCTGCTGCCTGCCGGCCTTCCAATAGCAGTTTTTTTATCTTGTTCACATCCTCCCTGAGGGTTTTGGCAAATTCATTGTCTCCGGCAAAACTGCCGTCCAGAAACGTCTCAAGGCCGGTGATGAGCTCCTGGACCTTCTTTCCCGTTTCAATGATTTTATCAATGTCCTTCACCGCTTTTTCATTTGGCGCCGTATAATCCTCCGTAAGTGTATAGCGCAGATTTTCCCAGACCTCCTTTATGCTGTTTTCCAGACCGCCTATTTTTCCATCCAGCGCGGCCTTTTTACTTTTCAGGTCATTCATACGGTTTACCGGGCCGTCTCCTTCTTCTCCGCCTTCCGTGCTTTCTCCCTCCGAAGTCCCTGTACCTGTGATGCTTTTCTCCTGCTGCAGTTTTTGCAGTTCCGTCTCCAACCTTTCAAGTTCTTCCATGGATGCCTTCAAATCGGATCTCCGGCTCAGGTATTCCGTAAAGGTCTTTTCCCATATGCCATTGAGGTTGAACCCGTTTATGTACTTATCCGTATCGCCGCCGCTGCCGTCCACATTTTTTTTAAGACTTTGCTGCGCCTTATCAAGCTTTCCCAGGATTTTATCCAGACCTACCTTCTTGCCGTAGGCCGCCGACATTTTCCCCATCTCCCTGACCGCCGAAAGCCGGTCCAGAAAACCTTCGGCGATCTCCCCGGGCGCCCTGTATTTCATATATTCCAGGATCTGCTGCTTAAAGACCTTGTTTTCACTCATATTGTAAAGCGGAAACACATTTATGCTTTCTATCCTGAAACCATACAAATCGACCTTTGCACCGTTATCCGCCCCGCTCCCGTTTATTTGAAGGTTTTTCCCGAGATAATGCCTTACGGTATTCTCCAATTCCTCTTCATCTGCCGCATCGAGGCCAAAGAGGCCGTAATTCTCTTTAAGCCTGCTGCAGTATCCTGCCAGAGCAGACCTGGCTGCACTGCTTACGGCGCTTTTTACCAGCGACCCGGCGGATGAAATTCTCGCCGCATCCACCAGAACTCCTGCCAGTATGAGAATTGCCAGCAATACAATGCTTAAAAGCACCGTAATCTGTCCGGAATTTCTGTTATACTTCACACCCTGCCTCCTCTTTTCGGCGTGTTTCAATAGCTAATCCATAAACTGCTCCAGATTGTCCTTCAACTTGCTGAAGATGTCTCTGGTTTTATCGCCAAGCTTTTTCAAGCCGGGATATTTGTTTTCAAGCTCTTTCTCGATGTCCAGTATAAAATCGGTGTTTCTTATAAGCTCGGCAGGGTCGTCAACCACTGCAAACGAAGTGACCTTAAGCCTGATTTTTCCGTCGGAACCGAACAGCCTTAGTACTCCGCCCCCCGGCAGTATATAAGCATTTTCAATCGTCAACTCCAATCTTTTATAAATCAGAAAGTCCTTGATGTCCGCTGAAACAGCCGAACTTTCCGGCTTGATGATATTTCCTTTGGCAAGCAATGCTTCCGTATATTTTTTCAGCCTGGCCGTCTTTTCACCCTTGTCCGCTTCGAAAAGCCTCCAGTAAAGCCCGCTATCGTCCAGGCTGCCGATGGCTGTCTTCCCTGTGAGAATATCCGACGAAAGGCTTTCCCATGTATCTGCCCCCGCCCTTGCAGCCTTGTCGGCTACAGACTGGAGAACAGCCCGCTGGTACAATATCAGTCCCGCAAGGATAACGGCAACAATGCTCAAGATTACAATTGGAACTACAATTGCTGCTTCAACGGTGACACTCCCCCTTTTGAAGCGGTTTTCCTGCAAACAGATTTTTTCCACGCCAGCCTCCATTCAGCTGTTACCGCCGACTGCACAGTCAGTAATGACAAAGCATCTTCATGCTATTCTTCCTTAAGCCGGAAAACACTTATACTGGATTATATCCCATTTATTTCATTATCCGCTTTTATCTTACACTATTTTTATAAGAAATGGAAGATATTTGGAATAATTTTGTTAATTATTAGAAAACATGAAATAATACGGATGGTGGCGGCTACCTACCGGAATCCGAACCGGCGGAGTATAAGATACTTATAACGGCCGGTAACCGTATCTCTGGTCGAATAATCGAAAAGATATACAAAATAGGATTTATCTATGATACTTTGTGTTTTTGCACATATATCAATGGAAAGCAATTCAAAATGCACGTTTTTCATGATCTGTTTGGCAGGAATTCCAACAAACGCCGGAAGATACGCAGCCAGATTGTTCTGATCTTTCAGAAATTCATAGCATTGGTCGTTAAACCCCTGGGGCACTATCCTTTCCAGGATCGCAGGAAGGTGTCCGGAGCTGTCGGAAGCCAGGAAATCCAGCTTCAAATATTCCTTGAAGCTTGCTATGTCAATGCCATTCACTGTTTTTGCATATTCCAGCAATAATGACAACAAATCGCGCCCGGATACCGACTGGATATTCCTGTTCATTTCCAGATTGTACCGGTAAAAGCCACGATAGAAATCAAAGGCAGAGGTGAAATAATTGCCGGTGATATTGTTCAGGGCATAGGTAAATCTCCCTGAATTCCAGTACCTGTCCAGTATTTCTTCCACACCTTTTAATACCGTCAATTCGTCGTAGCCGACATATCTGTTGGACAATATTTCATAGGGAGCATAATCCCTGAAAACATATGCATGCTGTTCTGAACCGTTGCGAAGGGCTGAACCCTTGAGCAGCTTCAAGAAACCCAGTTGAAGCGTATGCGGCTTCAATCCGTAGACCCTGTCAAAGGATTCTTTAAATGATTGAAAGTCTTCATAAGGCAGTCCTGCGATCAAATCGAGATGCAGATGGATATTTCCCGCTTCCGTGATTCGATTGATATTTTTAATGGCCCCGGCAATATCTGTTTTCCGCCTTACCGCTTTAAGAGCCTCGGTATTGACCGTTTGTATGCCGATTTCCAGTTGGATTAACCCCCTGGGCATTTCAGCCAGCAGATGGATGAGTTCATCATCAAACAGGTCTGCAGCGGCTTCAAAATGGAAATTCGTCAAGACGGCATTGCCTGTCTGCTTCAGTCCGGAAATAAACCTCAACAGTTCTTTCGCTCTCTCTTTATTGCAGTTGAAGGTCCTATCGACGAATTTCACCTGACGCACTCCTGCTCTTACTACTGCCGTCAGCTCCTCCTTTACCCTGTCCATGGGAAAGAACCGGACTCCTTCGCTGGCTGAGGAAAGGCAATAAGAGCAGGAAAAAGGACATCCCCTGGACGCTTCAAAATAAGCGATTTTATCTTTTATTGCTGCAAGCATCGCAGCAGAATATGGGGATGGAATTTCAGCAAGGTCCGGCGGTAAATCCGGCGGATTACTTATAACTGTGCCGCCTGTACGGTAGGTCAGCCCTGGAATTTGCCGAAGCCCTTCCACATGCCGGGCGGCATATTCAATTCCTCCATCCGTCGAAAGCAGGTCGCTGGAATTCTCCGACGGATCAGCCTCTTTCCGGTAATGACCCCTGGAACCTGAAAACTCATTTCCATGAAGCTGCCCACGAAAGAAGGACGGCTCCGCAAATTTCCTACACAGATATTCAAGCAGCCCGGGGAAAGGCTTCTCGCCTTCTCCTGAAATCACATAGTCGATAAAGGAATGCTTCTGCAGCAGTTCAAACGCATCGTAGGAAACCTCAGGCCCCCCATAAACCGTAATGATACCCGGCTGGATTTTCTTGAGGTTCTCCGTGATCCGGAGGATTTGTCCGATATTCCAGATATAGCACGAAAAGGCGGCAATATCAGCCATCTCCGCATAAATGGCAGCCAGAACGGACTCCGGATTCTCATTAATTGTAAACTCCAGCACCCTGAGCTCACCGCACCTGTCTTTGCACGCAGCCTTCAGGTACCATGGCGCCAGAGCGGAATGTATGTACTTGGAATTCAACGCAACGATCAATGTTTTCATAAGGTTCATTATATTCAAATCAGTCAATGAATTCAAGGTGACAAATGGGATACTTTCAATTCGCAATTGCCTTAATTTGTCATTATTATGAAAAGTGTAAGGGCGCGCATTGCGCGTCCGCATATGCAACCTACGTCAAACAGCTGCCGGACGTTATCCAAATTCCGGTTGACATTTCTCTTGACCTCGTATATACTCAGTATATATATTATATACTGAGTATATACGGAGCGGATTTATGGCAGTTAAACACATATTTCTGGCAATTCTTTCGCAGCACCCCATGCATGGGTATGAGCTGAAAAACATGTTTGAGAAGATCGTGTCGGAGCAATGGCAATTAAATTTCGGACAGGTCTATACCACACTCACGCGCATGGAAAGAGACGGGCTGGTTACTCCCGAAGAAATCCGGCAGGAAGAAAAGCCGGACAAAAAGACTTACAATCTTACGGCAGAAGGGTATACCCAGCTGTCCCGCTGGCTTGAACAGAAACCTGACTGGAATGTGTTCCACGATGAGCTTTCCTTTCAGCTTGCGGCTTTTGAGCTCATTGACCGGGATAAGGCATCGTCTCTGCTGGAAGAATACAGGGTTTATCTTGTAAAGCTGATTAAAGAGCTCATCGAAAAGAAAGCAGAGATAAAAGACGAGAATTCTCTGATGATCTGGATTTTTGAAAGAAATATAGGAAGGGCGGAGGCGGATTTAAAATGGGTGGAGAGCTACAGGAAGGACAGAAGCAAAACATAATCGAAATGGTTGGGATCAGTAAGAACTATCCTCTGGGGTGCAACAGCATTCAAGCTTTAAAAGAAGTGAACCTGTCCATCGCCAGGAGCGAGTTTATTGGAATCATGGGACCTTCAGCCTCCGGGAAATCAACGCTTTTAAATATCCTCGGCTGTCTTGATTCGCCCACCGGCGGGCAATACCGCCTGTCGGGCAGAAATGTACCTGCGCTTGATGCGAAAGAAAAAGCCGGCATCCGAAACGAGGTTTTTGGCTTTGTTTTTCAATCCTTTTATCTGTTGCCTGAATCGGACGTAGCCGCAAATGTGGCATTGCCTTTAAAATATAGTACCGTTCCGCGGTACATGTGGGATGACAGGATAAAGGCGGCTTTGTCGGCAGTCGGACTGGATAGTGTCCGGCAAAGATACCCCGACCAATTGTCAGGCGGACAGCAGCAGCGGGTTGCCATTGCCCGGGCATTGGTGAACAATCCGGACATCCTCCTGGCCGATGAGCCTACCGGTAACCTTGATTCAACTACGGGGGAGGGAATCATGAGGGAACTCCAAAGGCTCCGGGAGCAGCTGGGAATGACGGTAATCGTGATTACACATGACCCCAGAATCGTCGGTTATGCTGACCGCCTGGTCCGGCTGGAAGACGGCAGGATCACGGAAGACCTGTATTTGGAAAAAGCATCGGACAGCGTATTAAACAGTCCATTTAAAGGTCCAAATGAGGAGGCGGCATATGAAGGCGATTTATAAAAATCTCCTCAGTATCGGTGTAGCCATCGGCGTCTTTTGTTCTCTTGTTGTGTTTACGCTGGGGCAGACCCAGTTGATGGCAATGGAGCTGCGCAATAAAATACTGGAATCGGGCCTGTATAAGATTGTCAATTCTCCCTCACCGGCAACAATCCAATATATGGGCTTACCCTATGCCCGGGATGTTCAGCGCCTGCTTCCCGATGGGGTTGACTCCTCCGTCAAGGCCATTGCCCATGTTACTGTTGCATACGAGGATGAACCGCTGCCGGTGGGGAGCGTCCTGGGGGCAGACAGTAAATTGGCGGGCTTGATGGAAATGCAGGTACTGAAGGGAAGATTCTTATCCGGGGAGGATGTTGACCAGTCCAGGAAAGTATGCGTTTTAAAAAGTAATATCGACGATCTGGTAAAAACCAGAAATGCCACCCATCTTTCCATTAACGGAGATCCGTATGAAATCATCGGAGTTGTTGCCGGTGACGAAGGCAGTATGTATGTTTGGGATGGCGCCGACATCCTCGTGCCGGTGACAACACTCTATAAGCATATTGAGAAAACCAGTGAGCACTCCGGATTGATTGCGCAAATCCCCCTTGACCGGGGCGCTTTTTCGAAGGAAGAGCTTCTGGATAGGATGGCGGACCAGTCCGACGGCATGGGAATCGATATTTCCACACTGCAGCTGGTTCCCGAGCAATATAACGTCTTTCAGGGCGAAGAGCAATTCCTGAGGACCTTGGCAGCCATCCTGGCGCTTTCCCTTCTGGTGCTGGTGATCGCATCCCTGAACATTATTCACATTGCTACGGCATCCGTTATGGACCGCCAACGGGAAATCGGAATCCGGACAGCGGTTGGGGCGAAGCCCCGGCATATCCTGTCCGAAATATCCGCCGAAATCCTCTCCTGTACGGTAAAAGGAGGAATCGCAGGCACTGCGGCCGCCTCCGTGTTTAATTCCGCAGCCAACCTGGGCATGGGCAGTTTCGGGCTCAGTTTCAATCTGGTGTCCCTGGCCGCCGGCATCTTTCTATCCGCGGCGGCAGGAATGATCACATCCGTCATTCCTGCGATGAAAGCGGCAAAAATGGACCCTGCAGCCGCATTGCGAGAGGAGTGAGGAAAATGGGGAAAAAACCGAAGACCAAAAATTTAAACGCGCTGACCTTCACCGAAATCATGCTTGCCTTTGCCGTGCTTACAATCACCTTATCCTTCGACATAGGCTATGCGGATAACATTAACATCATAAACGGCTCCAAAGAAACCCTCTACATCTTAAATGTTTTTGCAGGCCTTGCCATCGTTGTCACAGCCCTCGGTATAACCGGAATTCAGCTTATACATACATACCGCAGGACAGGTGAAATCGGGCTGCGTAAAACGGTTGGCGCCAGGGGGAGGGATATTTTTCACTTGATCGTATATAATACGTTGAAATTACTCCTGATTCCAGCCGTTTGCGGAGGGGTCGCGGGTCTCGTTCTATTAAAGGCAGTTCCCTTTGAAAACGTCGGTTTATATGAAAGTACGGATATCCGGCTTATCCTTGCAAGCATGTTCATGCTGCTTGTATTCACCTTGCTTTCCGGCTCTGTTCCGGCATTTGCTGCGGCAAAAATGGAGCCGGTTTCAGCCCTTGGGCGGAGTAATCACTTGCTATCGTCCCACGCATCGAAAAAGCCTGGTGGAAATGGTTCCAGAATTACTACGGGAATCTTTTTGTTCCTATCCGTAGGTATTATAGCAAGCGGTATTATTTTAAACCACTCGCTGGAAGCACAGGAAAGGGAGGATATCCTGAATTCTACCGGCGCTCCGCCGGCGACCACGCTTGCCGCTCCAGGCTTCTCCTTCCGGGATGCCTCCGGTCAGGTGATTTCTTCCGCGTCCCTGAAGGGCAGAAGCTACTGCCTGCTCATCTGGGAAGTTTCATGTTCTCCCTCCGTCAATATCCTGAATATTCTAAACGACCTCGTAAAAGAGGGAAAATTGGACAGCCGTGATATTTATGCCATAAGCCTTGATAAAACCTTCAGCACGGTGAAAAAGCATATGGCTGCTTCCAATCTGTCCATTGGAGCATACATCGATTATCAAAAATCCGTCAAATGGGCATTTAAGGCAAATGCGCTGCCGGCGCTGTATATCGTCGGCGACGACGGAATCATCAAAGCAAGGATCATGGGATGGTCTGATACAATGAAACAGTATCTGCTGCAAAAGATTTCCGAAGAATGATATGGAATAGTTAATGCATGTCTTTCCTGAACTGTTTGCCGCCATAGACCGCAGTATGCGGACGCGCAATGCGCGCCCCTACACAAAGTCAAGAACCGTCCCCAGCTGGCTTCGTTGCCATAGATTGCACCTGTGGACGCGCAATGCGCGCCCCTACACAAAGTCAAGAACCGTCCCCGGCTGGCTTCGTTGCCATAGATTGCACCTGCGGACGCGCAATGCGCGCCCCTACACTTTCATACTCAAGCGTACCGACACGCGCTGTGGATTGGCAGGAAATGCCCCTTGTTCTCCCAATGCTTCGGGTAAATAGCCCGTATCGCCCTTTCCTACTTGAATCCGGTCATCACGATCCCTTTGATGAACTGCTTCTGGCCTATAAAAAACAAAATGATCATCGGGATTGTAAACAGCGTAGATGCTGCCATAAGAACCTCCCATTGCTTGTTCATTTCGAACATGAAGGTCTGGAGTCCCAGGGAAAGCGTAAACAATTTGCTGTCCTGAAAATAGATCAACGGTCCCATGAAATTATTCCATCCGGCAATAAAGGTGAACAGTCCGATGGTTGTCAGGGCAGGTTTGGACAGCGGCATAATGATCTTGAACAGGATGCCCCATTCCGACGAACCGTCGATTCTTGCCGAATGGACCAGGCTGTCGGGTATTCCGTTGAAGAACTGCCGCAAAAGGAATATGTTATACGCCGAACCAAAAAAGCTTGGAATAAGAAGCGGGGCAAAGCTGTTTATCAGGCCGAGCCTGGACCATACGATGTAAAGCGGTATCATTGTAACCTGAAAAGGAAGCATCATGGTGGCAAGGACAATTCCAAACAAATATCTGCTTCCCTCCCACGGGATCTTCGAAAAGGAATATGCCACCATGGAAGAGGAAAAAATCTGCCCGATGACGGGTACAACGGCAATGATCACCGTATTTCGCAAATAGAGCAAAAACGGTATCCTTACAAAAACTTCAAGATAGTTCTGCCATTCGAAAGGGACAGGGATCCACTGCGGCGGAAACTTGAATACGTTTTCAGGGGTCTTGAAGGATGTTGAAACAAGCCAGACAAATGGCGCGGCAAAAACGACGCCGAAAAAAAGCAGAAGTATTGTGGGTACGATGTTTCTTTTCAGGTTTGAACTCTTCAGGTGCATCTTTCATTCCTCCGTCTCTTTTTATTCGAAATCATAATAAACACGCCTTTTCGATGTTTTGAACACGACGACGGTCACAAGGACAATGACAATAAACAGGATCCACGCCATCGCCGAAGCGTATCCCATTTTCAGGAAACTGAAGGCGTTCTGGTAAAGGTAGATGGAATAGAACAAGAGTGAATTTTCAGGTCCTCCGCTCACCTGCTGCATTGCTGAAGCTCCGCTGGTGCTTGCAAATACATATGCCTGGGTAAAATACTGGAAGGAGGAAATGAGGCCCATGATAAAAAGGAACAGTGTTGCAGGGGAAATGGCAGGCAGGGTGATGTTCCAGAACTTTTTAACCCTTCCGGCGCCATCAATGTCCGCAGCTTCGTAGATATTCTGCGGAACGCCCTGGAGCGCCGCAAGATAGACGATCATTGTCTGGCCGCTTCTCCAGAGATCCATCATGATCAACGACGGCTTTGTATATCGAGGGTCGCTTAACCAGGCTGGCTGCGGAAGTCCCAGAAAATCCAGTAATGAATTCAGCATACCGTACTGCGGGTTTAAAATCCAGACAAAAAGGATAGCGCTTGCCACAATAGGCACGATGGTGGGGATATAAAAAACCGTCCTGAAGATGGACATGCCCCGCACCTTCATATTTAAAAGCATCGCCATTGCCAGTGAATAAACCAACCCCAGGGGTATCCCTACCAGGGTGATATATGCGGTATTGTACAAGGATAAGTAGAACTTTTTATCAGCCAGCAGTGTGGTGATGTTTTCCAGCCCTGTGAACTCCGGCGGCTGAAAAATGCTGAATTCCGTAAAGCTATAGTATAAAGACGCACCGACAGGATACAGTTCAAAAATGAAAAAACCTATGATCCACGGCAGTGCAAATAGTATTCCGTAAATGTAAAATTTTCTTTTTTGCTTCATCGATTTTTCCTCCCATCAAATAAGCACTGGTGCTCCCAAGTCAAAGCCGCCGCCATTCTTCAATAACACACAAGGCGGATTCCAAAAGGGCGGCGCATACCCACCCTTTTGGAACCGCCTTCCATGGGCAAACCTGCGTTGGCAGTCCGGCCGGTTACTTGATAGGATTTTGATCCGCCAATGGCTGCATCTTCTCAACGACATTTTTCTGTGCCTGCTCCACCGGCTGCTTCAACGAAAGGCACAAACTCATCTCGTCGTTGATCGCTGTCAGGTATTCGTTGATATAAGCCACCATGGGGAAACCCGTAACATTGGGGCCCTGTAACATCTTGGCAACTTCCTTCAGTTCTCCGGGCACTTCCATGCTTTGCAGCGCCTCCAGCGCCGTTATTCTCGAGAAAAGCATGCCGCTGTTCTGGATCCCCTGTGAAAAATACTTCATCTGTTCCTTGGATGTCAGGTCTGCCAGGGCTTTCCATGCTTCATCCTTATTTTTCGAGCCATTGCTGATATTCCATACATTCGCCGTAATAAACATGGAGCCTTTCAAATCCGGCCTGCTTGCAGGATACGGAATGGTGGCAATGCCATAGTTTAAAACGGGCGCATACTTCTTGATGGTGCCGATCTGGCCCTCGGCTCTGAACATCATGGCCAGCTTGCCGGAAATGAACGGGTCCTGGGCTTCATTCCCAAATCCGGACTTGTATTTTGTCAAAGGCTCCACACCGTATTTTTTATAGATATCTACCTGCCATTGGTATGCAGCAGCGATTTCAGGCGAATCAAAGGTTATTTTGTTGGTCTCCTTGTCAATCCAGCTGGCGCCAAATGCAACAGGCCACAGGACGTTGTCCAGCCACGGATAGTCCGGAAGGAACCCAAGCTGTACAATATTGCCCTTGTCGTCCTGAATTGTCAGTTTTTCAGCCATCTCCACCAGTTCTTCCATGGTTTGAGGCGGAGCCGTATATCCGGCTTTTGCCAGCAAGTCCTTGTTATAGAAGATTTCAGACGAGCCGATACCGAACGGAATGCCATAGATCCTGTCTTTGTATGTAGTCCTGTCCCAGGCGGCCTGAATGATGTCATTTTTATCGAAACCGGCATCGTTGTTCACATAGTCCGTCAGGTCGAGAAGGGCTCCCTTATCACTCCAGGTGGCGCAATTGGGCCATTGGTTCATAAGAATATCCGGGCCGTCTCCGCTGGATAAAGCCGTCAGCGTCTTGTCAACCGTTGCATTCCCCATTGCTTCCACCGTTATGCCGGGATTTTTTTCACCATAGGCTTTGGCCCATTCCTTGATCCTGGCCTGTATGCTTTCCGGGTCGGTGTCCTCCGCCCACAAGTGCCAGAGCTTCAATGTCACCGGTTTTCTTCCCGTTTCCGCTGCGGCTGCCGTTGTGCCCCCTCCTGCCGATGTCCCTTCCGGGCTTTCGTTACTACCGGCACATCCTGTAAATAAAGAAAATGTGATTGCAACTACAAAGATGATGGATAAAGTCTTTTTAATCATTTTTCTCCTCCTGGCAAAATTTTTTTTAAATAAAATCTTGTGTACCTGCTTCGTAGATTTCGCCGCCCCCCCTTTCACTCCTTCCTATCCTTCTGCCGGTGATCTGCGTCCCCCTTTCGCACTGAATCGTTCATTCCACGCATTCCACTCTTCATCCAGACCGTATCTTACCGCGCCGGCTTTTCTGCAATCTCAAAACCCTGCGGCATTGCATCGGTCGTCATACTTTTTTCAACGCACCCTTCCCCCGCTTGAAGCGGGAAATAGATGTCCACCTTCATTTCAGGACAACTGCTTTGATTTACGAGCTCAATCCGCTTTGTATCTGCAATCGCACCGTAGCTCTCCGAAACATAGGCAGTCACAAGATTGATTTTAACCGGATCCTCCGTTTTCAGTACAACGGTTTTCCCTTGATTGTACAAAATAAACCCGTCTGAAGTGATCTCTACGGTGACATCCTGGTGCAGGGAGAAATTTCTGCACACCTTTGCCTCCGGAAGCAAATTGCCAATGAGCCTGTCCCTGACCACCATATGCCCCGGTCCCATCTCAAGCTGCCGTTCGTGTACAACGCCACATTTTTCTTTATACCCCTCGTGCCTTCCGCAAAAAGAATTTTCCGTAAAAAGGGTGCACCTGGCAAAAGTCTGTTCGATGAGTTCAAACGGTTCCGGCGTAAAATCATTTTGCTCATACCCCTCAATGTGCAGCGTATTATGCACTTTCGTACTTCTGAAGACATTTCTCATTTCAACATCCGCAGTATATACATAGACACCCGGGTCAATAAAGAAATCTTTTCCGTCCACATTCAATTCGAAGCTCAGCCGGTCATTATGGCTGTGTCCTCCCAGTCCGTGGAATGAAAGCTCTCCGCTTTTAATCACGCAGTATGCCTGATCATTCCTGAGAATGTAATAACCGCTTTGGTCATATCCCCTGGAGGCCGGTTTCAGGTTCGCCGCCCCGTCCTCCGCCGCCCCGACAGTCCACATTGCATCTTCTTTATAGCGGTTCCCATGGTGCCTGAAGAGATCCCGGTCAAAATATTCTCCGGCGACGGCAAGAATGTGCCTGAAGTCCTTCCTGACCCAGCCGGAATAGTGAGAGAAGATCACAAACCTTCCGTCATCCGCATCGCCGATAAACGGCGCAAGTCCGTCCGGTTTCAAGATATCCGCGATAAACTCGAACATTTTTTCCAGCCGCATGCCATAGGCTTTTGAAAAATGGATTCCGTTTTTACCGCACAAGATGGTAGTCAACAGGAATAATTCGCAATCCAGTCGGTGATAGGAGGTTGAATCCTCATAGCAGGGACCGTCTCCATTCACCTGGATAAAAATCTCGCTCTCCAGCTCTTTCAAACCGTATTCAAGCCATAGGGCCTGGTGGTTGTCCTCGCGCCATTTGAAATCCAGGTTTTTGAAATAAAGACCCAACCATATGAGCCCAACGACGTCGGATAAATAATGATTGCTTGTAAAACCGCCGATATTCTCCAGATGGTCGAATATGAACGTTCCATGGAGATACAGGGCCTTGTGGAAGCTTTTCCAGAAATCATCGTCCAGGGACGACTCTTTGAAAAAATAGAATCCCGTAATCCAATTGACCGCCCTGATGGCCACGTCCATGGCGCAAAACCAATTGACGGAATGCTCGTAGGGGTTGTTTTTTACCCAATCCTCGATCTGCGCCTTGAACTCCAGCGCATACTTTTCATCGTTCATAAGCCAGTATGCTTTCCCCAGGGTAAAAATATGCTGGAACCTTGAAAGCTCCCAGGGCACTTTCACATCCGAAGGGTTTGTCAGGTCAATGATGGCAATATCCTTAAAATATTTGTTTTCCCAGGCAAAGGAGGTTTTAAAATCCTCGTTCCATTTGATTTTATCCCCCAGGTATCTGTCACCCGAGCCCAGTAGATTAAAAATATGCGCGCATATTTTATCCGCATCTTTTACAATTTCCCTGTCCAGCCGGTTTTCAACCAGGAAGCCGGTATAGTCCGTTTTCTTGCAGGCATCGAATATAAATAGCTGTGACGGGTGATAGGCTGCAAAATAATTCACATTCAACCCTGGAGCTATCGTTTTATTGTCAGACATAGGCTTCCTCTCTACAAATAGATTTTCGTCGCGGCAATTGCATAATCGTGCTCAAATCGGTCGCCATCATACCCGGGATCATCTTCAGGGATATGGCGCAGTTTGACCTCGGCGCAGTTTTGCTGCTTCGAAAGCCGCCCGGCCAGCATCACCCGGATGGAATCCGTAAGTTGGCGGACCGTGGCAAATGCATTTTTGCCTGTCTCCATATAATCGCATATCATGTCAAGTAGAGGGCAGTAAACCTTACTGCTGTCAACACGGAATTGATACGTGGACCTGGTTGTCATCACTACCAGCTCAAAAGGTTGCCAAACCCCGGTAAAGGTATTGTAAACCGCGGTTACCCCATTTTCAAACCCCACAAAATATGTTTCGCAGGTTTTCCCGTCTACCACGGTATGTCCGGCAAACCGGGTGAATACCGCACCGGCTCCGGCCAGAGTGCATATGGCTTCTACAATATGGATTCCATAATTGAATTCATCCACACCGGCGGTACCGAAAATGTTTACGATTTTCCCCCGTTCCTCCTCCGGACGTTTCAAAAAGTCCATGATTTCCACGGCATACCGCACCGAAGAACTGCCAAGGATAACCGCACCCTTCTGCTCCAGCTCTTCAATCGCCTTACAGTGGGATAAAGAACCGACCAGCGGCTTGTCTACAAAGACCGGTTTACCTCTACGGATGAAAGGGAGCGCATCCTGTATATGCCTGCCCCAGTTGCAGCTGTGGACTAAACCGATATCCACCCTTTCCGCTAATTCATCTATGCCGCCGCAGCGTCCCTCAAGATTGAATCTCTTTATAAACGCATTGACTTCCTCATCACCGCGGAAGCCATCATTATACACAGCGGTGTAACGTGCCCGCGCGCCTTTTTCAAAGTATTCCGCAAATGCCATTGGATGGGAAGAATCTATATTAACCGCACCGACTCTTATCATCTTTGTGTTCCCTTCCTTTTCTCATGTTGGACGACCACGCCCCGGATTACACTGCCGAATAAAATTACGCCAATATGTCAAGCCTTGACAGGTCCACCTCGCCGTCCATGGGTCTCCCTTCCAAATACCGCTGCAGTTCCTCCACAACATACTTTCCTATCCTGAGCATGCCGTTATTCACTGCACCTGCGATATGAGGGGTCAATATCACATTGGGCAAAGACCGGAAGGCATGGTCCGAAGCAGGCGGTTCCGGCTCCGTCACATCCAGGCATGCAAACAGCCTTCCTTTGGCCAATTCCTTAACCAGCGCCGCTTCATCGACAACGGACCCCCTTGCCGTATTGATCAGCACTGCATGATCCTTCATCCGTGCAAGCCTTTCTTGGTTGATCATCTTGTCCGTTTCTGGGATGGAGGGCGCATGGATGGAAACCACGTCGGACCGCTCCATAAGCGTTTCCAGGCCTGTTTTTTCTACTCCCAGGATTTTTGCCTTCTCTTCGGTTACGGTAGGATCATAGAGTAAAATATCCACGTCGAAATTTTTCAGGAGCCGTATATAATTCCTGCCTACGCGCCCTGCGCCAATCACCCCCACCGTTATGCCGAACAGCTCGCGCACTTTATCCTTGTCCTTGTTCCATTCCCCTTGCCGCGTGTTTTCCGAAAGCTGCCAAATATGCTTTAATGAAATGACCGTCAGGCCTAGCGCTGTCTCCGCAACCCCCTTCCCCAGGGGTTCGGCGGAGCTGGAAACACGGATGCGCTTTTCCCTCAATTCCGGCGACACAA
Organism: Bacillota bacterium; assembly: GCA_023426125.1. Taxonomy (GTDB): domain Bacteria; phylum Bacillota; class Clostridia; order Acetivibrionales; family DTU013; genus MnB-11. Next base: position 70,663 of record JAFABI010000054.1, on the reverse strand, counting down.
TCCCCTTTACGCTTCCGGCGGCATGCAGGACAAGCTTTAATCTGGGAGCCGCCTTGAGAATATCCCCGTCAAGCCGTGGGCATCCCCATGAGGTAATCACGATATCGGCGTCCCTCATCAGTTCCTTTGCACGCGAACCGCCGGGGTCCTTTGCTTCGGTATTGGCCACGGCTTCTCCCAGAGCCTTCAATTGTTTTAAATCTTTTTCGGAAAAAACCCGTTTTGTAATCTCATTATTTTGCAACAGAACAATTTTGTGCATCTCCCATAAGCCTCTTTTCATGTCATGAATTGCTGTCATAACGTACCCCTACTTCATCAAGGTGTCCCATACCTTGCTTCCTGTCTTGAGCACGGTCCTGCCGTCCATTTTCACCACATCGTCCCTGTTGAAAAGGAGTTTGTCCATGTCACTGGCAAATACTGCTTCCTGTCTTATCTCTATACCGGGCGGTATTTCCAGCAGTTTAAACGTATCCTTCCGGTGGGTCAGCGATCCGGCCATTCCTTTCAGTTCCTCCCTTACCACCGCGGGAGGCTTTATAAGCGCACAGTGCCTTGCCACAGCCTTTTTCGTTTCATAGGTCTCGACCCATGGCATAACGTCCAGAGCTTCTTTTACCGTCTTGTCATCCCCTGTCACCATTGCAACCGGGACACCCGATTCACTTGCCACAAGGGCGTCAATGTATATTTCCCCCGCTCTTTTACCATTCACGTAGAGATTATGGATATGCCGGGAGCTGTACGTATGGTCCAATATGGCTTTTTCCGTGCCTGCCATGGCATGGTAGCCCTGCAGTATCATAAAATCAAAAGTGTTATCCAGAAACGGAAACCGTACCTCAGGGTGCGCATACCCCATCAGATACCTCGCTTTCGGATGCATAAGGTCATACAGGATGTTCATCCCGCTGCCATGGGCGTCATAGACCGCCACTTCCTCCACACCTGCATCGGCAAGGCCGTCGACAAGGCTGAAAACCTCCATACTGAGTAATCTGCACGCCTCACTATACTCCGCGTTCCCTTTTTCGGTTTGTTCTTTGGTCAGTATCCCGCCGATCCCTTCAAGGTCAGCGCTTATATAAACCTTCATAGCCCATTTCTCCCATTTTTATAACGCCTCGGTTCGGAAGGAGATTTTTCGGTTGTAGAAAATTTTCCTTCCCTCCTAAACGTTCCAGTGTTATCTTAATACATCGGGGATTATATTACTTGACAGGCATTACAATAATATAGGCATTTTGTACAATTATCGTTCCAGCTTTTCCGGCAGAAGCATCCAGGCATGAAAAAAGCTCAACCGGCAGAAACAGGCGCCGTTTGAGCCTTTTACCCGCAAAGCTCCCCATGAGCCCCTTCAGGTATCTTCCCCTGCAGCATCCAGCTTTCTGTATTTTTTCGCAGAAAGGCCGACACTTTTTTTAAAAACTCTGCAAAAATGCGTTACGTCGTTAAAACCAACCTCATAACATATTCTTGTGATGGACATGTCGGTATTTTGAAGCAGTTCAAGAGACTTTTTGATTCTTAAATCCGATACGTATTCGGTAAAGGTTTTCTGCGTAAGCAGCTTGAAAATGTAACAGAAATAGGTTTTCGACATCATTGCGTATTTGCAGATATCGTCCAGATGAATATCCTCAGTGTAATTGCTGTTGATATATTTTACCGCACTTATAATGGCAGACTTATAGCGGTCCAGTACTTCCTTCGACTCCTTTTTGTTTATACTGTCCTCATATTCTCTGGCTACGATGGCAAGAAGCTTTAAAAGGTTGGCTTTGATGAAATTCTCATAATACAGCTTTTCATGATTGTATTCGTCCAGCATGTAATTCATGGTTCTTTCCACCTCTTCCTGCGCCCAGGCCGACAGGCTCAATTTCGGCCTTACTTTGTCTTCGTCCACAAGGAACGGCTCGAGGAAAGCAAAATCGATAAAATTTGTGTCTCTTGTAAATTCTTCAAACTTATTATCGAAGAAATCGGCGGAGAATTCACATCCGATGATCCGGATATTATTTTCATCTTCAAATATTGCCTCATGCACGATAAAGGGGGGGAGGACAAAAATATCGCCTTTCACCATTTTGGAGTATTTATTGCTTATCCGGTGCACAAATGACCCCTGACATACATACCATATTTGCATGTAGTTGTGAAAATGCTCAATAAACCCGGACTTTTTGTTGTCTTCAACCTTGTAAGCCTTAAACCGTATGGGCCTTCGGAACTCAGCCTTTGATGTAAAAAAATAAACGCTCTCGTCGATGTTCAATCTATGATCCATGATATCACCATATTCTGTTAACATTCTATATGGATTATACCAGTAATCAGCTTATCCAGCAAGTTAAGAGGAAGCAGGTGCTCCATCGGATCCCATGAAAATACCTTCGCGCATCATTCTCGCCCAATCCCTGATGATCCTTCCCAGGTAATCGCCGACCGTCATCCGTCCCACGCTGTTCCAGATCTTCAGCGTTGTCCCTCCGATGATTTCGCTATCCAGCAGATACTCCAGGTATCCGGTGTCCGCCCCTGCATAGACGGGCGCTTTAAAGCCTTCGGGCACAAACGCGTTGGTCTCAAGCTTTTCAAACTCATCGTCCCGTAAAGGGATCTCCACCGTCTCGGAAGCCTTGACGGCAACGAAGCCCTCTTTCCCTTTATGAACCGGCAAACGGGCAATTTCCTGCCCTTCCTTTACCAGGACACGGTACTTGTAGTTCTGGAAGGCATAATCCAGTATGCTTTTGCTGCTCAAAGCTCTTTTGTAGGTGGTAGGCGACCCCAGGACTACGGATATCAGCCTCATTCCGTCTCTATCCGCTGTGGCGACGAGGCATCTTCCCGCTTTTCCCGTGTAGCCCGTCTTCACGCCGTCGGCTCCCTGATATAGCTCCAGCAGCTCGTTGGTATTGTGAAGCTGTCTCCCCGGGATGGCTGAGTATTTTGTCCCAACGATCTTTGCAAACACCGGATTGTTGAGAGCGTACCTTGTTATGCATGCAAGGTCGTATGCAGTGGAATAGTGCCCTTCGACATCCAGGCCGTGAGTATTTACATAGGATGTGTTATAAGCGCCAAGTTCTTTTGCCTTTTGATTCATTTTCTCCACAAAGGCTTCAACGGAGCCGCTTATGTGCTCTGCTATGGCGATTGAGGCGTCGTTCCCCGAACTAAGCAAAAGTCCGTAAAGCAGTTCATTCAAGGTATACTTCTGGCCTGTCTGCAAATTAAGGGTCGAGCCCCCGATTCTTGCCGCCCGGCTGCTGATTGTCACCGTGTCGTCAAGGAATCCGTTCTCAATGGCCACCAGTGCGGTCATAATTTTGGTAGTGCTTGCGATGGACCTGCGGGTGGTCGCATTCTTGAAATACAAAACCCTCCCGGTTTTTGCATCCATTACGATGGCTGCCGCCGCGTCAATCGCCGGCACACCCGAGACCTGCAAAAAGTCGTCCGACAAAACTCCCTTGAACGGTTCTTCATTGATTTCATCCGCATGGGCCATGCTGCAAATAAGCAAAACCGCAATGAATGCAAAGAAGCAGATTCTTGATAGTTTCCTTGTACTTTTCTTCATATTCCACACCAATTATATAAAAAATTGAGCTTATCTATAAGAATAATATATACTTTCGCAGCGAAAATATGTTATAACTTTTAATGATAAACATCCGATAATTATATTGTAGAGGAGGTGTATCCATGGCTGAAAGCGTTATCTACAAAGATGAATATCTTCGTATATACACCGGCTCTGACGGCGTATATATCGAATCCTATAAAAAAGGGCTTTCCATGGACCAGCTTTCCTCCATCCTTGCCCGACATCCTGAAATCGGCGTTACCAGTGTCAACAGTTTGCGCAACGCCGTTATGTTTGCTCCCAGGGAACCGGAAAAATTTGCGGAGCTAAGGGAAGGGATAGCGGTTGAAATATCGGAAGATGAACTTAAAGCGACCATCATCTTCAACCTTCCAAAGGAAGCTCTGGACGTGCAGAATAGAGAAAATCTGATAAAAGAAGCTGCCGCCGTTTTGAACGCCAGAGGTGTCGTTTTCGGAATTAAAAAAGAGCTCTTTGCGGATGTTTTGCTGCCAGGCATGGAGTATATCATAGCGGAAGGTATACCCCCGGTACATGGCAAGGACGCTGTCATCAACATGTATCAGCTTAGGGAAACAACGCCTGAGGTCCGTGACGACGGCAGCATAGATTTCTACGAGCTAAAGCTTATCAACAAGGTGGTAGCAGGCGATTGGCTGGGAGAACGTATTGAAGCGGCCGAAGGCTATCCCGGCCAATCCGTCAGGGGTACGCCGATAAAACCGGTAAAAGCCAGACAGCTTCCGCTGAATTATGATAGAAGCTCGGTGCAGGAGATCTATGATAACAGCAAGACTACTCTTTACGCCAGGATCAATGGTGCAGTAAATTATGCCAACGGCAGGATAGGTGTGTCAAATCACCTTGAAATCCAGGGGGATGTCGGATTAAGTACCGGAAATATCAAATTTGACGGATGCCTTACGGTGAAGGGAACCGTATGCGACGGATTTTCCATTGAAGTTACCAAAGACATCGAAATAAACGGCGAGCTGGGCCTGGGAAGTATAAAAAGCATCATCAGCACAGGCGGAAGCATATACATTAAAGGGGGCATCTCTCCTAAAAGCCGCGCGGAAATCAAAGCAGACAAAAATGTATTTATAAAATTTGCCGACAATGTAAATATTATAAGCGGCGGCACAACTCACGTAGGTTACTATGCATTAAACAGCCGTATTACCTCAAAAGAGGTGATCATGGACAGCCTCAACGGCCAAATCATCGGTGGAAATGTCAAAGCGGAAATAAGAGTGGTTTCACCCATTATCGGCTCTGAAAGCGAGAGAAAAACCATCGTTGAGGTAACAGGCTTTAACCGGAGGGAAATGCTTCAAGACCTTGACAGCTTGTTCAGAAGTATCAGCGACCTGAAAAATGAACAGCAAAAGCTTAAAGCCCTGATCGCCGGTTTTGAAGGCAAACAGGCTACGCCGCTCCAGCGGAAGGAATACAATGATTTCAACGACAGGCTTTATGCCGTCCGCGAAGAAGTCCTGCGCCTTGAAGGAGACAGAAAAAGCATTGCAGGCTATCTGAAAACCCACGGCGAGGGAGAAATAACCGCCGCAAAAAAAATATATCCCAACTGCACCCTGATACTTGACACGGATTCCATCGACGTCAACACGCTTCTTTCCGCGACAACCTTTTACATTCAGGATGGTGCAGTCAAGCAGCTTTGAGAGGTAGTATGCATAAAAATATTATGATCATCACTTCAGAATATACAGGTCATGGGCACAAAAGTATAACCGAAGCCCTGACCGAACAATTTTCAAAATATGGCGAGGTTAAACTCAGCATCGTAGACGGTTATGCTCTAAGCGGAAACTTCGGATTGAGAATAGGCAAATTATACGGGACGATCACCAGAGCCTCGAAGGATCTTTGGAAGTTTATCTGGGATATTTCCCTGAGGCATCCCTATGTAATCACCGAGTTTATCGAAAATTCAGTCCGGGATAGTTTTTTGAGGGCTTTAAACGCCATTGAGCCTGATGCCATTATTATTACGCATCCAAATTATCTCGGTTCCATAATAAACATCCTTGAGGGCAGTGAGAGAAAAATCCCCATCTATGCCATGGTTGCCGATCCGGTAAGTATCACTCCGTTATGGAGCGACCCGCGCGCGCATTTTACCATTTGCCCGACCGACGAAGCAAAAGTGGCCTGCATACGTTATGGCGTGCCTGAAAGCAGGATAAAAGTCTTTGGATTTCCTGTACGTGAAAGATTTGTCAACAAAGCCGCCAAGCCTGACCTGGTCCGATTTGACAGGGAAAGACCTCTCCGCTGCCTGATTATGAGCGGCGGAGAAGGTTCCGGCAATATGGGCAGGATTGCCAGAACCATCCTTAATAATTTCAACAGCAGGGTCATCATCGTATGCGGCAGGAATAAGTCCCTGAAGAAAAGAATGGAGCTTACTCTGCTTGAAAAATATGCGGGAAGGGTACAAATATACGGTTTCGTAAAAGATATTGAAAATATCATGGCAGAGTCGGACATCCTGTTTGCAAGGGCAAGCCCCAATGTAATGATGGAAGCGGTGATGTGCAACCTTCCGCTGGTGGTCACGGGCGCTCTTCCCGGCCAGGAGGAGGGAAACCCTGCATATGCCGAAACATATAACCTTGGGGTTGTTTGTCTGGAGCCCCGGAGAATTAAAGAGACCGTTCAAATCCTTCTGGCAAACAATGCCGAAAAGCTTAATAAAATAAAAAAGTCACAGTACGAATACCGTGACCCGGATATTGCCAAAAACATCGTAGATTTCATTGTAAATGATTCGACGTTTTCTTAAGTATAGCTTCACATCAATTGTTTGTACGATAGAAATAAACTGCGCAAATAAAAAGAATGCACACTTATTGACGGAGTCAGGGAATGTCTCCTGACTCCGTCGGACGCGCAATGCGCGCCCCTACAGTCGCTTTACATCCCCATGTCAATGTACCTGTCCCCTTGACATTGACATGACACACATTATCCTGCCAAATATGCATAAACAAACCTGCTTCCGTTAGGCTTTCTAAGCGTCTGGCACCCCAGGATCGCTTACCATTTTTCAGTCGTTCCCTCAATGCCTATCCGCACCTTTGTTACAGGTATATGCTTCCGGGCATTGGCAAGCGCCATGTCTACCGCCCTTACGATACCTGAACAGCAAGGCACTTCCATGTGTGCTACCGTTATACTTCTGATATTGTTGCCCTCTATGATCTGTGTAAGTTTTTCCTTATAGAATTCCAGATCGTCCAGCTTCGGGCAGCCTACGACTACAACCCTGCCCTTAAGGAGGTCCAGATGGTAGTTCGGGTATGCGAAAGGTACGCAATCTGCGGTAACAAGAAGATCCGCATTCTCGAAATAAGGCGCATTGACAGGAACAAGACTTAGCTGGACCGGCCACTGCCTGAGCTGCGATTTTATCCTTATTTCTACATCGTCCGAGCTGATGACGGATTTGCTGCCTTCATTGCTTTCATCCCTTTTCAGCATTCTTACCCTGCTGCCCGGACAGCCTCCCTGGCCATGCATGGGACCATGCCCGTGCTGTCCCGGGTGCTGAGGCTCCTGTTGCTTTAATTTTCTCGCATGCTCCATTGCTTCTTCCTCATTAAAATCGTCGGCATCACGTTCGATGATCTTCAGCGCGTCCTGGGGACAGTGTCCGAGACAGGCGCCCAATCCGTCGCAGAAGGAATCCTTGACAACCTTCGCCTTGCCGTTGATGATCTGGAGCGCCCCTTCAGCGCAATTGGGGACACAGAGTCCGCAGCCGTTGCATTTATTCTCGTCTATTTTTATTATTTTTCTTACAGCCATTTTCTTTTCCTCCTTCATTTCATTGAGTTATCATAGATTGATAATAAACCAAAAAAACATGAAGGTATGTGATTTAAATCATATGCCTTCATGTTTTTTATCAAATGAATAATTCTGCGAATAAAGCTTACATGCGGAGCTTTTTCCTCAGCTTATCCCTGTAATAGGCAATGAACATGGTATATACCACGTCATAAATGAGGAATACTACCTCCAAAGCAGCTATTATTACCAACCAAGGCAGCTGTATTTTTATGCTTTCCGTAAAGACCTGCCGGATGAATAACACAGCCGCGGCCAAGCACAAATTAAAATATGCGAATTTCAATATGTATTCAAGGAGCAATTTGTTGATTTTCTCGATATGGTATTTTATCGCGCCGTATACGCCGAAAAAGACGGCATAAGGGATAATTTCCAGCTTATCGGGCACCAGTATGACTGAAAGCAGGGTAGTGGCAATATAAAAAAGCCAGCCTGCCTTTATGCCGGCTTCAATGACCACAATGGAAATGAAAAAGGAGCTTAAGGCATAAAAAGAAAGCCTGCTGGTGGGTAATACCGTCGCAAAGAACAGGCATATGACCGCCAATGCTCCAAGGATACCGCTCAGAGCTATTTTAAAGGTTTTCTTCGAAGGATCGGGCATTTAAACGAATCTCCAATCAACAGCATTCGATAAGGTCGCCGCCGCTGCATTCACAGCAGCAGTCGGAACACCAGAGGCACTGGCACATGGTGCACAAATCGGGACCGCCGCGGTTGTAACCCCTGCCGAAGGCATTTCCCCTGTAATTGTTGTTCTGGGTGTTCATCCGGTTTAAAGCGTTTCTATATTCAAAGTTGGACGGATCCATATTGACTGCAGTCTGTATATGGGAATAGGCCTCGTCATACCAGCCCTTGCGCATGAAGATCAGGCCCTTCAAATAATACCAGGGCGCCGTCCTGTTGGAATAGCCGTTGAGCATGTCTTCCGCCACTTTTATATTGCCGGAATTCACATGAACCTTCACCTGGTTGAAAAAATCGTTATCCCCCTGGCTGTTCCAGCTCTTTCCGTTATTGTAGCTTGAAGACCGGTTGTAACTTGAGGTTTCCTTCCTGGGACCTGCATTTTTCATCAGATAATCATAGGCTTCATTAAGCTCCTTCAGCTTCTCTTCCGCAAGGCTCGAAAGAGGATTATCCTGATATTGGTCGGGATGATATTTTTTTACCTGTTCCCGGTATGCCCTCTTTATTTCTTCCTCACTTGCGCCTTCTTTAATTCCCAATACTTCATACGGATTATTCAACTCTTCTACAACTCCCTGTTCCTAGTATTTTTTCTGTCTGCCTTAACATGCCCATATAAATTATATTTTCCAGGATTCCCGCATTGTTTTTTACTTCCAGCAGCTCATATGCCTTTGCGATCTGATCCAGAGAATAGGTCAGGTTGAACTCCACTCTTTCCCGTACCCTCTTTTTGAATCCCTCCACCGCCTCATCCTTATAACCAAACTGTGAAACCAGCGGATTGTAATGCTTTTCCCTGATGTCCTCTTCGATATCGTCGTAGGCATCCAGGATATAAATCCATTTTCCCAGATTGTAACCGATCCAGCGCAATATGTCACCGGTCTTCTTCTCCCGGCATAAGGGCTCGTAGGCGGTGACTTCCTCCATCAGTTTTGCAAAGGGTTCGGCGGCCATGTCCATTGATCCGCAGTTCTCTTTTTCCAGTTTATTCAATTCCTTGAGCCTGTTTTCAATTATATCACATTTGCCGGAATATTTCCTTTTCAGTTTTTTAAAAGTTCTTCGGAGCAAAGCCGTACCTGCATGGGATCGCACCGAGCCTTCATCCTGTCTGTCGTCTTCCAGATTATAATACGCTAATAATACGTTTATGTCTGAGGCATAGTCAACGATTCCGTTGTTTTTGACTACGTACCGTTTCACTACAGGGTGCGCAATACAGGTCTCCCTTTTCACCTCCGGCACTTCTCCGGCAACCGCGGAAAGAAGCACTGCAAGAAACGCCGAATCATAGTTCAGCAGAAACCTTTTCAACTGGCCCGATCTCCTGCCCAGCGACTTGCACACACCGCAATAGTATGCCCTGAACAGTTCATATTCCTTTATCTTCATCTCCGGCTTTTCCGGAAGTATATATCCGAACAATGCTAATAAACCTCAAATCTACTCTATAAGGATAATTCAGTCGTTTTCGCCGTAGTACTTACCACAATATTAGCATAGAGAAGGACAAATGAAAAGCATCGAATTGTGAATTTTATATGTCAAGGTCTTTTGCAGGTAACCACGAATACTACAGCGGCAATTACCTATTTTATCCTTACAGAATTAGCGCGTTAAGGCGTTCGCGCTGATTCTGTAAGGCGCATAAATGCCGATATTATAATGAAATTGCCGCTGTAGTACGAAAGGGGTATTTTTAATTATCTTCTGTATTGAAAGGGCATTCCTTTTTAAAAGACTTTTTCCAAGCTATAAGCTTCAATCCTCCCGGTATAGCCGGGGGTTTTCTGTTTCACAAATAAGAGCTGCAGATTTTGGGTTTCCTGCTCTTGAAGCCCAAAAATCTGCAGCTCTTATAGATTATGTCGGATTATGCAAAATGGCAGGCTACATAATGATCATTTCCTAAATTCCTGTATTCCGGCTCCATTTCCATACACCTGTCGGTCGCCTGGGGACATCTTGTACAGAACCTACATCCCTTCGGTGGATTTAACGGCGACGGTATTTCACCGCTGATGGTCTTAAATTCCTTCTCCTTGTTTGCATTAATAACGGGAACTGCCTCCAGCAAAGCTTTTGTATACGGATGAGCCGGGTTGCCGTATAGCTCCTCTTTCGATGCTAATTCAACAAATTTTCCAAGATACATCACAGCCACGTTATGGCTGATATGCTCAACTACTGCAAGGTTATGAGCAATAAAGACATAACTTATGTTCCTCTCTTTCTGCAGGTTTTGAAGCAAATTAAGTATCTGCGCCTGTATAGAAACATCAAGGCTTGAAACAGGCTCATCACATATTATCAGATCGGGGTTCAGGGACAGCGCTCTTGCGATGCCTACCCTCTGCTGCTGCCCACCGCTTAATTCATGCGGGAAGGCATAATAGTACTCCCTTGGTACGCCGACAAGATCCATCAAATCCAATACCATTTCCCTGCGTTCCTTTGAGGTTCCTATGTTATTAATTATAAGCGGTTCCTCTATATTAGCTCCGATGGACAATTGCGGGAATAGCGACAAATATGGATTCTGGAAAATTATCTGCATGTTTCTTCTACTATTTCTCAATTCCTTTTCAGATAAATCAAAAATTGATTTCCCTTTAAACCGTACGTTTCCTTCAGTGGCATCAATTAGTTTCAAAACCAGTCGCGCTACTGTGGACTTTCCGCTGCCGCTTTCCCCGACTATACCAAGGGTAGTCCCTTTATCCAGTTTAAAGGAAACACCGTCTACAGCCCTGAGCTGCTTTTTTCCATAGGGGAAATACTTTTTCAAGACTTCAACCTCTAACAAACTGTCACCCATTTTTATTCCCCCCTTCAGCAAAAAGCCAGCAATGTAAACTGTGCGTCGGCGAAAGGTTCGCGGTCGGAGGGAATTCCGTATGGCATTTTTCCATACAATTAGCACATCTTGCGGCAAACTGGCAGCCCGGCAGCGTTTTCTTCAAATTGGGGGGCTGTCCGGGTATTGGTTCCAGCTGTCCTTTCTTTGAGCCAAGCACAGGAGTCGAATTCAACAAGCCTCTTGAATAAGGGTGTGAAGGATTGTCAATAAACTCCTTCATTGTAGCTTTTTCAACAATATGGCCGGCATACATTACAATAACTCTATCGCTAAACATTGATGCAACAGCAAGGTCATGGGTAATAATGATTACGGACATGTTCAATTTTTTTTGCATATCCTTCATTATGCTTAAGATCTGTGCCTGAACAGTCACATCCAATGCAGTTGTGGGCTCGTCCGCTATCAGCAGCTCCGGATTGCATATAAGTGCCATAGCGATCATAACTCTCTGGCGCATGCCGCCGCTGAATTCAAAAGAATATTGGTCAAAGCGCTCCTCTGGCGACGGAATTCCAACTTCTCCCAAAAGTCTGATCGCCATATTTTTAGCCGTTTCCCTGCTTGCCTTCTTATGCCATAAAAGCGGCTGTATGATCTGTTCTCCTATTTTCACGGTTGGATTCAATGAACTCATTGGGTCTTGAAATATCATGGATATATTGTTGCCTCTTATTTCCCTGATCTCTTTATTATTCATTGTCAGCAAGTCTTTGCCTTTAAAAACTGCACTTCCCCCTACTACCTTCCCCGGGTGCGGTATGACCTTCATAATGCTTGTTACGCTAACGCTTTTACCACTTCCGGACTCTCCGACGATAGCAACGACCTCGCCCTTTTTAATATCGTAGGATATGCCGTCTACAGCTTTCACAACCGACCCTTTAACGAAAAAATATGTTTTCAAGTCTTTTACTTCCAATAAATTATCCACCATCATCTCTCCTTACTATTTATCATGCTTTGGATCAAAAGCGTCTCTTAAACCGTCGGCCAGATACGAAAAGGCCAGCATGGTTATTGCAAGGCTTAATGCGGGATAAATCATTAAATGGGGATAGGACAGCATATATTGACCACCCTGGCTTATCAGCGTTCCCCAGCTTGGCATCGGAGGCATTACCCCCAGGCCTAAGAGGCTTAAACCCGATTCCGCCACCATGGCATACGGAATGTTGAACGATAAAGCTGTAACCAGCGGTCCAACGGAATTAGGTATAAGGTATTTTAATATTATCCTTGTACTTTTCGCACCTAAAGCCCTTCCTGCTTCAATAAAGTCACTTTGCTTTATTGAAAGCACCTTGCCCCTTACCAGTCTCGCCATACCGGCCCAGGAAGTCAGCCCTATGGCCACAAATATTGCAAGTATCCCTCTCCCTAAAACCAAAACGAGGATTAAACTGAACAAAAATGACGGGAAGGAGAACATTATATCCGTTATTCTCATTAATAGATTGTCGATTTTACCGCCAAAGTAGCCTGCTGTCGCACCAATTAAAAGTCCTATGCAAAGTTCTACGACGCCAGCTCCGAAGCCTACGATAAAAGCATTTCTCAAGCTGTATGCGATGAGTGTCGCCATATCTCTTCCGCCGTCATCCGTACCCAATAAATACTTCAAATTCGGCTTGTCGTATAAATTGCCGTAGTCCAGTGTTTTATAGTCATAAGGGCTGATTATCGGTCCGAAAACTGCAATCAGAATAAATATTGATATGACCCCAAGGCCAACGACAGCCATTTTATTGGTTTTAAACCTGCTCCAGAAAATACTCAGGAAACTTTTTTTAGCTATATTTATTTTATTGGCATATTGCGTTGTTACAACTACGTTATTCTCCGCCATAAGCCCTATCTCCCCTCCACCATACTATTCTTCCTTATTCTCGGGTCCAAAAACCCGTAGACCAGGTCCACAATCAAGTTCATAGCCATCGTAAGGAATGCATACACCAAGGTTGTGGCCATTACCATAGGGTAATCCCTGCTGGTAGCTCCTCCGGTGAAGTAATTACCAAATCCGGGTATTACAAATACTGCTTCTATGAATACGGTGCCTACGATTAAACCTGTAAATTGAGGCCCTATTACAGTAATCAGCGGTATAAGGGAATTTTTTAAAGCATGCTTCAAAACTACATCCTTAAATCCGCCGCCCTTTGCAATGGCTACCTTTATATATTCCTTTTCAAGCGTCTCTATGAGGCTTGAACGCATGTATCTTGTTATGCTGCCGATAGGCGCCACGGCCAATGCAAGTGTCGGAAGCACATAATGTATAGGCTTTCCCCAGCCTACTGTCGGGAAAATATGCAGATAAACACCCATGATTAACATTAGGAATACCGCTATTACATAATTGGGTATGCTGGCTCCGATCATGGACAAAAATACCGCCAGTCTGTCAATCATCGTATTTTTTTTAACTGCGGCTAATATGCCTATCGGTATGCCTATAAAAAGAGCAAGCACAATTGCGCCGAATGCCAGGGTCATTGATATGGGCAGAGATTGTGCGATGAGATCCTGTATATTGCGTGAAGGGAATTTGAAAGACGGTCCGAAATCAAACGTAACAGCTCTGGACATAAATTTCAAATATTGGTACCATTCCGGTTTGTCAAGGTCATATGCCTTTTCCCATTCCAATTTCATCTCAGGCGAAATATTAACGTCTGAAAGGTTCTGGTTGATATATCTTTGTGATTCGAGATAATTGCCCGGCGCTCTTTTTACCAATACAAAAGTTATCAATGATATCATAAACAGTGCCACAATCATGGACAAAATTCTTTTAAACAGATATTTCGTCATACCTTCACCCCATTTCATAATCTGTCTATCTCTGAATCCTTCCCTACAAAATATGGAAGCGCACTAAGCGCTTTCATGTTTGTAAAGAATTAATGCTGCGATGCTGGATAATGAATCGTATATATACGATCTATTCTTCGGTTCAATGAAACAAATGGTTGTTACCAATCCAAATGTAACAACCATTTGTCCATACTGCGTACGATTTGACCTGCCAAAAATCTACTGCTCAAAGCATCATTTTGATTCTATCGTTACACTATTGAAGTAGAGCGGAGGCGTTCCCAGGAGCAAAGGATTTCCTATGAAATTCTTAACTTCAGGTTTAACCAGTTTCACGCCGTTCTCCCAGTCTATGGCGATAGTTCCGGCTCTCTCATCCCTTAGCCGGGCAGCTTCCTTATACAATGCTTCCTGCTGCGCCGGATCTACACTTGCTTCTGCTTGAGCAACCAATTGACGGTATTTTTTCCCTTCGGCACTTGTTTCATTGTCAAGAATGTCTTTTATCATCTGGTTCTTTTCTGCTGCATCAATAGTGTTGTCATCGCGTATTTTTACATACTTCGCCATTGATGCGGCTGGTAACTCGTTTTTACCTAAATCCCACTGGTTGTTGAGGAAGTATCCCTGGTAGGAAGCAACAGCAGTTCCGGACCCGGATATATAGTATCCTATCGTATCCTTGGGCCAGATTTTCTGCAAGTCTTTAGAGAATGCAGCCCACTCTTCATTGACTATTTTCGTCTTTATGCCCGTTCCTTCGGTTATCTGCTGACCTATGGCAAGTTCCCTTGCAGTAGGAGTTCCGGATATAAGTATTGTCAGCTCGGGGAATCCCCTTCCTTCCGGGAAGCCTGCTTCTACCATCAACTGCTTTGCTTTCGCCGGATCGTATTTCAGTCCGATATCATTTCCCCATGTCGCCCATATTTCCGGGATCAAGGAATTACCCGCACGTACGGTATCCTTCATTATGTCCTTCGCAATCATGTCCTTGTTCAGGGACATCGCGATCGCCTGCCTTACCTTGTAGTTCTTCTGGAGTATATCATTTTCGCTAAACAGGAGATCCATAAAGTAAACGATACTTGATTTAAAAATAGCCTTTTGCTCACTTAAAGCAGCATCCTTTTCTACTGCTTCGATATCTGACTGTTTCAAACTTGCAACATTGACATCCCCATTCTGATAAGCAAGAAACTCATTTGGAACAGTTGAAGCCGTAGAGTTTAATATATGAACTTCATCAACATTAACCGTGCCATAGTAATTCGGGTTCTTTTCGAGTAAAAGAGTTGTATTGACAGTGAAGGTTTTAACTTTGAAAGGCCCGTTTGATACGATATTTTCTGCAGTTGTTGCCCATTCCTTCGCGCCCTTTGCTTCAATAACCTTCTGCGGTACCGGCAATGCCCAGCTCTCCGCCAGAGATACGGGAAGGTTTGGCCATGCTCTGCTCAATGTTATTTCAAGCGTAGTATCGTCAATCGCCTTGACGCCCAGTTGGTCAACTCCGGCTCTTCCATATTTGAGATCCTCGTAGCCTTTAATGGGAACGCCTGTTATGAATGAGCCTGAGGCACCAACGGATGTCTTTGGATCCATCACTCTTTTAAAGGAATATTCATAGTCCTTTGCGGTTAACGGGGTCCCATCCGACCATTTCAAATCTTTCCTGAGGGTAATCGTCCATACCGTATAATCGGCATTAGGTTTCAAGGCTTCTGCATTTGCAGGTACAGGCTTGAAATTGTTGTCAAGCACTGTCAAGCCTTCAAAAATACCCATTCTTGCATGATGAGTACCCCACGACCAAAGAGCCGGGTCAAGATTGCTAACACCATTCAACGGTAAAAACAGCTTCAATGCTTTTGGCGTTCCGGCATCAGCCGGTGCACTGCCAGCAGCCTGAGTAGTTCCGACAGCTTGAGTAGTGCTTTCCGCTGCATTTTGTTCATCGCCGGCGCATCCTGCAAACAGTCCTGCAACAAGGGCTAGAGCAAGTAACCATGCTGTGCATTTTTTGAAATCCTTCATTCCTGAGTTCCTCCTTTATTTTTCGTAAATTATATAACTACAGCCTGGAGTATCACCAGTGCTGTAGGAATACACTTGTATGGTTTTCGTAATTCTAAATATCAATAAATCAGGAAGCAATCTATTAAAATAAATCACCTTAATAGCAAATCAATGATTGAATGGACTTTTTATTATCAGATTGTCCCGCTGGTTTTTTACTATGAGATTGGTCCCGCTAGTTTAATTCTATAATTTCTTAGAAATTTTCTCTTTAATTATATTACAAATAAATATGCTTTTTGTACAAAAAGTGGTGTGACAATCGAAAACAAGGCAGGAAGAAGCGCAATATTGGCTTCACGGATTATTGACTGTACAGGGGACTGGGACTTGGCATATAAAGCGGGAGAGCCCTTTGAAAAAGGCTCTCCCGCTACTGGAAAAAACCAGCCCATGTCGGGTTGTAGAAAGATTTCCTTACCTCAGCACAAGCTTAATTCTTTCCTTCAGCGCGTCCTTATCCTGACCGCCGGGAAGTTCGTTTAATATTGCCAGTGCGGAATCTATATCAGCCTGGGATATGCTTTCCTCGGCTTTTGCCGCAGCGTTGCCGGCCAGAGTGACCGGGTCCATATTTGCAGGAATGGCAGCGCCTTCGCTCCAGTTAAGATATACGTTTCCGTCCTTATCCTTCATGACGCCTGTTTTATATGTTATGAAATCCTTGACCGTTATATTCTGGTCGGGTACCTCAGCCTTTTTGCTGAAATACAGCTTGACTATTTCAGCCCTTCCCTTTGTTGCATCAGCTGCGCTGTCAAAATCACCGTACAGAGCGTTTCCCGGATCGGTCACACTGAAATCAACCTTTATCATTCCCGGAGTGACTACATTCGCTGTATAGCTCCCTTTTCCGTTAAGCTGCACACCTATATCGGAAGTTTTAAAGTCTGCCTTTGAGGCGTCATACAGTACGGTAAAGCTTCCGGATGTAAAATTGTTCGCATTCAGGATGTTTACAGGAACAATCATATTCGATTTATCCGTAAGGTTTGGTGCCAGGCTATCCAATACGAATCTCGGAGCATAATCTTCCTTGGTGAAATCATATATCCTGTCATACAGGGCATTAAGTACAGGATCTGCAGAATTTGCAGCATCGTTCAACGAGGTTGCGTTTAAATAATAATTGTGATAGGTTTCCTCCATGTAATTAAGGAAAACACCGTTATTCAAGTAATCGGCAAATCTTCTGACCAATACCGGGCTTGCTGCTCCCCAGCCAAGTTCTATTTCGATACCAAGGCCGTATTTCTTCGCAAAATCTGCCACAGCAGGGATTACTCCCCTCTTTCTGCCTCCAAATGCGTAATTCGGCTGGAATGTCGCAGTTGAGAAGCCAATTTCCTTCCATATAATCGGGCTTAATGTTCCAAGGTAAGGAATCCAGGTATAATAATATCCTTTACTCTTCACATAGTCGCCTGCCGCTTTAGCCCATACCTCTTCAGCTTTGAGGGCATTCAGGCTCTCATTATGCAGGTAGAAGCTTGTAAGCTCCAGGTTATCGTAGCCCGCTGCCCTAAACCTTCTCTCAGCTTCATCCACATACCACTTTATAGCCTCTATCCTGTTGTTCATAGCAAGATTGAACATCTGAGTCCTGCCTTCAATGCTGTTGGGATCGGCCACCTGTGATGCGAAATCCTTGGGGTTAAAGCTTACTATGGAGCCGTCGCCCCTTATGTCTCCGAAATCAGGAGTATCAACTATGGGAACAGGTATGGCAATATCTATCCTTACCTTCTTATCTGTCCCAAACTTCTGATTCATCTCTGCTGCAGCACTGTTAACAGCCCCAAGCTGCGTATCCGGTTTGAATATGAAGTTAAGAAAGGTCTCCCAGTCAGCTTTGGTTGCAAACACGCCGCTGCCGGAAGGATTCAACACGCTGCCCACAGGCATAATCAGCAAATCCTGGAAGAACCAGTCCTTAATATTTCCGCTCTTATCCTGGTATCCTATTACTTGAAGTATCTTTTGCTTGGTCCAGTTGGTTACTTCAGGGGTTGCATAAGGACCTGTATAGAGCAGGAACTGGTCTCCCATTCCTGCAGATTCCTCAGAGTATTTTGCGGGAAATTCATTGACCAGAGGAGTACTGTCATCCGCTAAGGGCGGGGGTAGGATCGCATCATTGACGATACCCTTGCTGCCCGTAATTTCTATTTCATCAGCCCAAACCCATACGTCGACATAGAATACAACTTTCATATATCTTGCTTGTATGTTCATAGGTGTACTGTCAGACAGTTTATCCAGCTTATAGACCTTCCTGTCCATATCGTTTGTTCCAGGCGTCGTGTTTTCAATAAACAGAGGTATGTCAGGCAGGGCCTTCCCTACATAGGTATAGTTACTCCCATCATTTGACACATAGTATTTTACAAAGGCTGGAGTCCTTATACCGACATCGTTCCTCTGACCGCATCCCATGGATATGCTGTTTATCGTATCTATCTGTCCGAGGTCGATAACCAATTCTCTGCCAATGTTTCTGAGCATTTTGAGCCAGGTTGTATTGTCTGCCCAGTTGCTCATATTTCCGTAAATCCCATCGGTAAGCATTCCCCATGTATTAGGGTTATCGGCAGGCGCTAAATTGGTAACATCTGAAAAGTCTGCCAGGTAAGTGCCTGCAGGAACCTTACCTAATGCCAGATTTTCCACAGTTACGCCCGTCTCCGTAAATACACTCAACGGGAACATGGTCAATAGAAGCATAATGCAAACCACCGCGGATAAAAACTTTTTACTCATTAATAACCTCCCCTTTACTATAAGTACATATTTTAGATAACGGATTCTAAATATAGCGATTTTCAATCAGTAAGGCGCTTTGTAAAGCGTACTTGCTGCTTGGATAAACTCGCTTTTAAAGTTCGTTATCCCAGGCACCGTATATTTTAATTATACATAAGGCTTGTATAAAGTTATAGTAATTAATTCCAAAAAAATATGCTTTTTGTTCACAGAATAAAAACACAAGCCCGCGGCTTCAGGGTGCATCTCGCAGATTACTTTTGCAGTAAGTTTTATTTTATTGTATAATAGGGGGAATAAAAACAGAGGTGTTGCTTTGGACCCATGGAAAGGAATGGTACTTGCTATGACAGCAGCTTATGATGATAACAGTATTCTTGAAGTGAAGCTCGGACTGGATTCTCTGTGTATTTACAGAAACCTGTTGAGCGATCCGGTAATCCGCCGTTTTTACTCCCTTTTGGAGCATGTCTCCGGCTCTTTTTCCGATTCTTCCTTGAAAATTACTGATTTTTTAAGCCTATATACCGAATTCTATCGTCGTTTGGTTGCTTACGGCAACTCTACGGACTTTTTCAGCTATATCATTGAAAAGCTCGTATATGATGAAAACCCATTTACAGCTCAGCCAGGCATTGCCGTGCAGCCGGCGTTTCCACTCCCCGAAGCCGTTATCAAACATGACCTGGAGGCTCTCCAGAAGGCGGCGGCACTACCCCCTGCAGAGATAAAGGCTGCGTACGCAAAAAACACAAAAGCCGAAGGTTTGTATGCGGAAGCGATCGACCGGCTGCCCTGCTGGAATGAATCAAGGACTAAAACCGGCGAGTGCTCTGCTGCTTGCCT
This sequence comes from Bacillota bacterium, assembly GCA_023426125.1. Taxonomy (GTDB): domain Bacteria; phylum Bacillota; class Clostridia; order Acetivibrionales; family DTU013; genus MnB-11. The sequence continues at coordinate 51,095 of JAFABI010000054.1, read as the reverse complement.
TGAAGCCGGTAATGCAGCAGCCTGTGCTCTGGCCGCTGCTGCCGATTGGAGCAAATGCCTTGAAGATTTGAAAAAGTTCCACCGGATCTTCGGCTGCGGTGACTTCGCACGTTTCAGCGCCTTTGTCTGGCGCCGTTCCGACGGCGCGGGAAGGCTCGTTCCTGTTGAAACTCCCGACCCGGTAAGGCTTTCAGACCTGGTTGACTATGAAATGGAACGCAGCGAGGTTGTCAAAAACACCGAGCAGTTCCTTGACGGCTATCCGGCAAACAATGTCCTGCTGTATGGCGATAGAGGCACCGGCAAGTCCTCCACTGTCAAGGCGATATTGAACGAATACAGCTCCAGGGGCTTGCGGGTCATCGAAGTACCGAAAAACCTCCTTGTGGATTTTCCGGAAATCGTATCCGGTTTGAGCGGTAAAAACCACAAGTTTATTCTTTTTGTAGACGATCTGGCTTTTGAAGACAACGAAGAAAACTATACCGCCCTGAAGGCCGTACTGGAGGGGAGCCTTTCGGTCAAACCCCGGAATGTCCTGATATATGCCACATCCAACCGCAGGCACCTGATAAAGGAAAAATTCAGTGACAGAGCCGGCCTTCAATACGGTGACAGGGATGATGAGGTCAGGGCTTATGATACGATGCAGGAAAAGCTTTCACTGTCCGACAGGTTTGGGATTACCGTAGTGTTCTCAGCGCCGGATAAAGCACGGTACCTCCATATCATCGAAGAACTGGCGGAAAGAAACGGGATCATTGTGGATAGGGACGAACTGCACCGGGAGGCGCTGAAATGGGAATTGTGGTATAACGGAAGGTCACCAAGGACAGCGCAGCAATTCGTCACCTGGCTTAAAGGCGCCAAAGCTAAATAAATTGCCGCTGTCAATGAAAAAGCTTCACTCATCTGCCGGTATTTATGCGCTTTACGGAAATAAGTCAGGGGTTTGCGTTCTTTTCCGACATGGTCTTAATTTGCCGGAAGGTCCTGACATACATGATAAATGCAAAAAGCGTCGATAGAACTGCGACGAATATGAACACAGTGCTGTAAGGGGCTTTGAATATAATCATTATAATTGCAAAATAGAATACGATGGTGGCCAGCTTGCCATACCAGTTTGCGGAAACTACGTAATTATTCTGCTTTAAAAGCACGATTGCGCCGATCCCCATGAAAACTTCCTTGGCGATGACAATGGCAAGCAGCTCGGGCGGAATCAGCTTCTTTACAAGGGACAGTATAACCAGCGCAGTAATCTGCATCAGCTTGTCTGCCAGCGGATCGGCCAGCTTTCCCCACGGAGTGATCAGGTTGTATTTCCTGGCGATGAACCCGTCCAACACATCAGTAAGTCCCGCCAGCAGGAAAATAAACACGGAAATATAGTAATCACCGTGCCAGAGATAATATGCAAAAACAGGTATCAGAAAAAAACGGATAACTGTAAGAATATTGGGAACGTTCACCAACTCACCGCCTTAAGCTATAATTTTGCCCGCCCGACATATAGTACCCTTCCATCGGGGCTATCAATCATACTATTTTCAAGTTTACCATATTTTATGATTTTTGCGCAATGTCTCATGCCAAATTATTGTCCGGGCTGGCTGCCAATTTGATCAAATCATTGATTTCAGGCCTGTATTTCCGGATATTCACGGGCTTGAAATCCCTGTTTACCCATGCATGGACTGTCTCGCCCGAAGTAATCGGCTCTTCACAGCCGGATTTAAATACTTCGTAATAAAAAGCTGTCTTAATCCCGTTGTGCTGTTTTATGGAGGTCCTTACGGTAATTTCATCTTCATACCTTGAAAACCCTTTGTAGAGGCATTTCAATTCAATTAAGGGCAGAAGCACGCCGCTTTTCTCTATTTCCGAATAAGGCAGGCCCAGCTTTTTTATAAAATCAGTCCTTCCCGCTTCAAACCATACCGGATAGCAGGAATGATGCACAATACCCATTTGATCTGTTTCAGCATATCTCACCGTCAATTTTGTTTCTGAAATGTACATTATCGGCCTCACGAATTTTTTAAATACCTGCATAATAGTAAGCCCGTGCAATTTAACGCACGGGTCCATCCTATGCATATTTCTAAATGGAAATCAATAGCCTTTCTCAATGATGACGCTGTGCGCTTCTTCGACTTCTGCTTCCGGAACGAGAACTTCAAAATAGTTATCATTATTTTCATGGTTCTTGCTTATCGGTCTAAGTTTTACAAGGATGCCTTCCTTTGTAAGCAATTCCTGCAGCTTGGTGGCTATTTCCTTGCTTTGCGCCATGTACACGACTGTCCACATTCTTACACGCCCCTTTTCCTATTTATTCACCGGAATTTATCTCGCCATGGCGGCAAAGGATCTTCGATTTGCCTCTCACCTTGATCGCCGATGTATTCTCGGTAAATTGGGCTAATAGAACTTCACCCTTATCAAGCTTTTCGGTATGATGGAATTTTGTATCTCTTCCTCTTGTGAGGCCGATTACATTTACTCCATTTTCTTCTGCTCTTATAACTATATAATCACCAAGTATTTTATCCAATTCCGAATCCAATAAAACCACCCCGACATTACTATATATTATTTCACCCCAAAAATCAACAATTGATTTTCAGGTTATTTTGACATTTTCTTCTCCAAACCTTTCCCTCAGTTCTTTTAGCAGGCTGTCTTCAAGAGAGACCCACTTCTCCTGCTCCAATGTCCTTTTCGTATTATTCAGCTCATTATAAAAGCATACCGGCGTTTTTCCGCCAAAAAATTTCAACAGCGCATAGACCGATTTCATTTTTTCGCTTTCTTCCGACTCGCTGGTCCGGATATACAGCCTGGAAGCTTTTTCCTTCCGGTTTATATCGTGGCTTACATCCTTATCATTCGTTTTTTTCAGAGGCTTTACCTCTTCACAGATGATCTTTGGCTGCTCTTCTTCCTTGATACTTATTCTCCCCTTGATCAAAACCGTATTTTCATCCGTCAGCAAGGCTGAATATCTTGTCAGTGTTGACGGAAAAACAATCACTTCCATGGTGCCGTACAAATCCTCCAATGTAATAAAAGCCATCAGGTTGTTGCTTTTTGTAGTCTTTGATTTCCTTCCGGTTATTATACCTCCCACTGTCACCGACATTCCATCCTTTAAACCTTTAATTCCTTCCGTCTCCGCATCTTCGTCATTTTCCTGGGTATTTACGCTGAGGTCGGAGCTTAAAAGCGTTACCTGTTCTTTTATTTCTTCCACGAATTCCTTTAACGGATGGCCCGAGATGTATAATCCCAGCATCTCCTTCTCCATGGCGAGCAGCATTTTCGGCGGGTATTCCTTTATTTCGGGATAAATATCCCCGGAAATGGAAACCTCCTGTCTGGCGCCGCCCATCTCAAACAAGGAGAGCTGTCCTTCCATCTTCTTCTTTCTGTTTTGTGCTACGCTTTCCAGGATCTTTTCATATACCGCAAGCATTCTGGACCGGAAAACCCCAAGGGAATCAAATGCGCCGCATTTCAAAAGGCTCTCCACACACCGTTTGTTGATATCTCTGCCGTCGGTCCTTTCGCAGAAGTCTGCAAAGCTTTTAAAAAAACCCTTTTCCTTTCTTTCCGCTATGATTTCTCTGACGGCGCCCTCGCCGACGTTTTTTACCGCAGCCATACCGAATCTGATCTTACCGCCGGTAACCGAAAACCTGGCTTCGCTTTCATTGATATCCGGCGGAAGTACGTCGATTCCCACCGTCCTGCATTCCTGGACGTATTGGGAAATCTTGTCGCTGCTGCCCATAAAGCTGTTTAAGGAGGCTGCCATAAACTCTACAGGATAATAGTATTTAAGCCAGGCAGTCTGGTAGGCTATGACTGCATACGCCGCGGCATGGGACTTGTTGAATGCATAGCTGGCAAAGTCCATCATTTCGTCAAAAATGGAGTTGGCGGTCTTTTCGTCCACCCCTCGCCTGATTGCACCTTCAACAACGATATTTCCCTTTTCGTCCACGATGCCGTGAATGAAGTTTTTCCTCTCCTTTTGCATGACGTCGTGCTTTTTCTTTGACATAGCCCTTCTTACAAGATCCGATCTGCCGTAGGAATACCCTGCCAGCTCACGGACGATCTGCATTACCTGCTCCTGGTAAACCATACACCCATAGGTGACGTCAAGTATCCTTTCCAGCAGGGGATGCGCATATTTTGCTTCCGAGGGGCTGTTTTTGTTTTTTATATAGCGGGGTATCTGCTCCATGGGCCCCGGCCTGTAAAGAGAAATGCCTGCAATAATGTCTTCCAGGGAAGACGGCTGCAGCTCCTTCATAAATTGGGTCATGCCCCCGCTTTCCAGCTGGAAGACGCCTGCCGTCTTACCTTCGCCCAGTATTCTGAAAACATTGGGGTCATCCATTTCCAGGGTATCCATATCAATCTTTTTCTCCTGGTTTTTTAAAATCAGGTCTGTGGAATCCCGAATAACCGTCAGTGTCCTCAAGCCCAGAAAGTCCATTTTCAGCAGGCCCAGCTCTTCCAGCAGACCCATGGGAAACTGTGTCGTAATACTGTCTTCATTCTTTTGCAGCGGCACATATTCGGTGATAGGCTCCTTGGAGATCACAACTCCGGCAGCATGGGTCGAAGCATGCCTCGGCATTCCTTCAAGAAGTCTTGCCGTATCGATAAGCTCTGTGATGCGCTCATCATCCTCGTATTTCAATTTCAATTCCGGGTTCAGCTCCAGCGCTTTTTCAATATTCATCCCGATCTGGAAGGGTATCATTTTTGCAATGACATCCACTTCCCCATAGGAGATGTCAAGAGCCCTCCCCACGTCCCGGATGGCGCCCCTTGCTGCCATGGTGCCGAAGGTGATGATCTGGGCTACACGGTCTTTTCCGTATTTTGAAACAACATAATCAATAACCTCCTGCCTGCGCTCATAGCAAAAATCAATGTCGATGTCGGGCATACTAATCCTTTCCGGGTTCAGGAACCGTTCGAAAAGGAGGTTGTACTTCATCGGGTCGATGCTTGTAATGCCAAGGCTGTATGCCACGAGGCTCCCTGCGGCGGAGCCCCGCCCGGGTCCTACCATGATCCCATGGTCTTTGGCGTATTTGATAAAGTCCCAGACAATGAGAAAATAATCCACATAGCCCATCTGCCTTATGACAGACAGCTCATATTCCAGCCGCTCATTTTTCACAACACAGGGGGACGGTTCCTGAATACACGGGGACGGTTCTTGTGTATTTGTGAAACATGGGGACTTTTCTTGCATTCCGGAGTAAAAATCCGCCAGAATGGTATTGTCTCCATGCGTTTCCTCAATTGATACAGAAGATGCAGGAGATACGGAAGAGCCGTCCCCATGCCTCTCGCTTCTCTGCACAGGAGAACCGTCCCCCTGTGTACCCTGCTTTCGCTGCCTTTCGGCAAGGCCCTCGTAGCACAGGCTTCTGAGGTATTCAAAAGGCTCTATGCCCTCCGCCACTCTGAATTCAGGCAGGTGAAGCTTGTTGAATTCCAGCTCCACATTGCAGCGTTCAGCAATTTTAGCCGTATTTTCAAGGGCTTCCGGCACATTTTTAAAGAGGGCCGACATTTCTTCCGGAGATTTTATATAGAAATCATCGGTACTAAACCTCATCCTGTCTTCATCGGTTATTTTTTTCCCCGTCTGTATGCAGAGCAATACCTCATGGGCTTTTGCATCGGTACGTCTCAGGTAATGGGCGTCGTTGGTTGCCACAAGCGGGATGCCGGTATCTTTAGAGAGCCTGATAAGCCCCTGGTTTACAAGGTTTTGCTCCTCAATGCCGTTGCTTTGCAATTCCAGGAAGAAATTATCCTGCCCGAAAATGCCATTGAACCGCTCGGCTAACTTTTTCGCCGTATCATAATCGTTTTGAAGCAAAGCCTTCGGAATGTTGCCCGACAGGCAGGCGCTCAATGCGATTAATCCTCCCGAATATGCTTCAAGAACCTCAAAGTCTATTCTGGGCTTATAATAAAATCCCTCGGTGAAGCCTAAAGACACAATTTTCATCAGGTTCTTGTAGCCTTGCATATTTGAAGCAAGCAGTACCAGATGGGCCTGGTCCGAGTCAACGCCCGACTGCCTGTCGAATCTGCTCCGTTTTGCCATATATACTTCACAGCCGAGGATGGGCTTGATGCCATTTTTTACCGCTTCTTTGTAAAAGTCCACAACTCCATACATTACACCATGATCTGTAATTGCAATACTTTTCATTTCCAGTTCTGCTGTCCTCTTTATAAGGTCCGTAATCCGGTTTGCACCATCCAGCAGGCTATATTCGGTGTGAACGTGGAGATGGACAAAGTCCTTCGCTTTTGCAGAAATTGAATCCATTTTTAACTCCCTCTTTGCTATGTAAAAGGTTTTATATCATCGACGCACAAGTTATTAATGTACGAGCTATATGTATTTTACCACAAAGAACATTCGTTCGCAATGACTGTATTTTTTATTTACTGATAATAATTTTTAACTGGGAATACATGGGAAATATATTATTTTATGGTAAAATATTCCTTGTAATCATACACACTGCAGCGAAGAGGCATTAATCTACAGGCATTTGCGCACCTTCCGGAAATATTTGAGAAGCTCCGACACGCTGTTTCCGGAAGGATGAACCAAAGGCTTCGCCGCAGTACCGGAAAGGTGAAGATATGCTGAGATTATCCCTGGAAATAAGCAATCTGAATGCGGCTGTACTGAGAAGCCTGGGGGCGGTAAAGGCAGGATTTTTAAAGCTTAAGGAACGCAGCAGGAACTTCAGTCTTATCAGCGAGGATCTGACATATAAAAAGAGCTTTATGAAGAATCTAAAGCCTTTGATCTATGAAAATCACGCCGCTAACAATTTCATCAGCTGCGCATTTTGCTCCAATCTGACGAGAACGCACTGCCACGCCCATTGCCTCAAATGCGGCTGCGGATTCTATATTCACTGCAGCCCCCTTCTTCCGGGACTTATGTATTATGATAAAAAGAATCCCGATGAATCCGATTCTCTTGTGGTACCGTGGCTTTATAAAAAAACCTGCGATAAGTTCACGCGCCTGGAGCTTAAAAACTATCTCCGGAATTTTACCATTCCCTTCAGCTGGGTCACTATCTATAACTACGAAGTGCTGGAAGGACTGATCTATGGATTCTCCGCCAGAGAAAGACCCTGTTATGTATGTGCGTCTATTGATTACGCCATATACAAAAACTGCCTGGACAGGGAGGATTATGACAGGAACACTCCCTGCCCCAGGATTTCCGGCATCGTAGAATCCATCTACCGGAATACGGGCTCAAGCGCAGAGCATAAGAAAGTCATTTAAGTACTACGGCGATAACTTCATATGCTTTTATGATCCTTGCGGAAATAATCGCAAAAGCTTTAATGCATTATTTCTGCAAGGACATTCGATAGTTTTCGCTGAAGTACCAGGAGCACTTACAAATATCCCTTAATGACCCCTATGACGCATTCCTTAAGATGCTCCAGCTTTCTTTGGGCCGGCTCATAACCGGTTTCCGATACGCCATAATAAACCTTGATCTTCGGTTCGGTACCCGAAGGCCTTATACAAAACCAGGAGCCGTCTTTCATTTCATAATAAAGGACATTGGATTGAGGAAGGTCCAGCGCGGACTTTTTCCCCGTCCCCAGGTCCAGCCTTTCCTGTTGGAGATAATCCCGGATGGCAGCCACTTCACAATCATTAAACCTCTCAGGTCTGCCGGCCCTGAGGCTTTTCATGGCGCATTCGATCTTTTCTATGCCTTCCTTTCCTTCCAGGGTGAAGGAAGTAATGCCCTCGACATAGTAACCGTATTTTTGGAATAACTCCTCCAGGCCTTCATAAAGCGACATGCCTCTGGTTTTATAATATGCTGCCATTTCGCAGATAAGCATGCATGCCACAACACCGTCCTTATCCCTTACCGCCGTCCCGGCAAGGTATCCGTAGCTTTCCTCAAAGCCGAACAGGTACTTCTTATCTCCGAATTCATCCAGTTCCTTGATTTTTTCACCGATGAATTTAAAACCGGTAAGCACTTCTACCAGCTCAATCCCATAATTTTGCGAAATCGCCCGTCCAAGCTCGCTGGTAACAATGGTTTTTACCGTAAAGCCATTGGGCGGCAATACATTCCCGGTCATTTTCCGGGACAATATATATTCCATCAGCAGGCAGCCTGTCTGATTCCCTGACAACACCACATACTCGCCTTTTGAATTTCTGACCACCACGCCGACCCTGTCACAATCCGGGTCGGTGCCGATGATCAGGTCGGCATTTTCTTTCGAAGCCAGCTCGATTGCCAGCTTGAAAGCATCCCTCTCTTCGGGATTCGGATACCTGACGGTAGAAAAATCAGGATCGGGAAGCTCTTGCTCCTTTACCACAAGGACCCGCTTGAAGCCCGACTCCTCCAGGATCCTTCTGACCGGCTTGTTGCCGGCGCCATGCAAAGGCGTATAAATGATCTTGAAACTTTCCGCAATAGCCGCCACAGCCTCTCTGTTAACCGCGAGGGCATGCAGGCTCTTCATGTATGCATTATCAATTTCAGCTCCAATCACCTGGAGCAGACCCTTCTTTTCAGCCTCAGCTCTGTCCACCGGCTTGATGCTTGTAATGTCGGAAATTTTCTCAATCTCAGCCAGCACGGCTTCCGAGCCGTCCAGCGACAGTTGTGCCCCGTCTTCTCCATAGACCTTGTAGCCGTTATACTGCCTGGGATTGTGGCTGGCAGTGACCACGATTCCTGCCGCCGCCTTTAAATACCTTACGGCGAAGGACAGCTGGGGGGTGGGCCTTAACTCATCAAACACCCAGGTCTTTATACCGTTTCCGGCAAAGGTCAGCGCGGCTTCAAGCGCAAATTCAGGCGACATATGCCTTGAATCGTAGGCAATTACAATTCCCTTTCCCTTAATGGCGCCGGCATTTTTCAGAATATAGTTTGCCAGTCCCTGGGAAGCCTTTCTCACCGTATAGATATTCATGCGGTTGGTACCGGCTCCGATGATCCCCCTTAGGCCCCCGGTACCGAATTCCAGATCCTTGTAGAACCGCTCTTCGATTTCCGCCGGGTTGTCTCCCAGCGCTTCAAGCTCCTTTCGGGTACTGCAGTCAAAATATTCATTTTTAAGCCATAATTTGTATTTCAGTAAACTGCTCATCATATCCTCCATCATCAATACGATTGGCGAGCATCCATGACCCGGACTTCCTTGCCGCGGAATGCGATTCCAGGCATCAGCACATCATCCTGCACACCCCTTCCATATCGAACGAATGAGGTTTGTCATATCAGACCCACGCATACCATTTTACCATATCCTTCGGCATTATTGTACCGCATTTAACCTTTTTTCTATGCACAGCAAAAAACACACCGCTAATTTGAAAAAGTGCTTAGCGGTGTGTTTTTAAAGCAGAAGTAATTTTTCACCCGAACCTTATTTTGCCGTGTTTTCAACGAAACGCATCAGGATGGTTGCTACCTGCGCACGCGATGCGGCGCCCGTCGGGCTGAGCGTCGTAGCCGCCGTGCCTTTGATAAGCCCTTCGGCAACTGCCCACGTCATGGCCGGCACCGCCCATGAATCAATGGATGCCGCATCCGTATATTCCTTCAGCGCTGTGGTTTTTGTCACATCGTAACCCTTATATTTCGCATAGTTCATAAGAATCACCGCCATTTGCTCCCGGGTCACGCTGTCGTTTGTACCGAACAGCCCGTCGCCGTAACCGGACACGATTTTATTTGCGCTCGCCCAGTGAATGGCATCCGTATACCACTCACCGGATTTCACATCTGTAAAGCTGCTGGTACCGGATACTGCCGGCTTACCTTCCAGGCGATATAAGACTGTGACGAGCATCGCACGTGTCATATTGCTGTTTGGTTCAAAGGACGCTGCGCCCGTACCTTGCATAAGGTTTTTCTGAGATACGTATTTTACCGCGTTGTAGAACCAGTCCGCAGACTTGACATCTGCATAAGGATTCGTCCACGACGCCTCATATCCTACCACATAGTACGACAAGTGTGATGTTTCGAAGGTGGCAAGACCCGCCGCCTTGTCATAGGTGGCCGCCATACGCTTGAGTTCGCCTGCATCACTAAGATACCACACAGCGACGCCATTGGGATCCTCCCCGTCACGCAGGGTGTATGGCAGAGCAATGGAAATATTCGCGCCTTCAAAGCTTGTGATGGGAGATGTTCCGCTAAGTACGGAAATATCATATACCGTACCGCTTCCTACCGCCTTTTGCTGCTCAGCCGTAAGCTTTTCCGCAGCCAACGTGCCGATGCTCACTGTAACTGTGTTTCCGGAAGCCTGCGCCGCAATAGAATCCAGTACCGGGTTCGGCAGAGTCACTGTTCCGACCGGCGTCCTAACCGTCAGATCAGCCGCCGTGCCCGAGGCAATGGATGACACCGACTCCTTCGGAAGCTCTACAGCGACATGGTTCACCGTACCGCTGATCTTCGGCTCAATGGTAATTGTACCGCCGTTTTCCTTAACGCCGGCAATGGCGTCTGACAAATCGGAGGCAATCAGCTTCACCGCTGCCGTACCGTTGCTTGCATTGACCGTCGGTGCCAGTGTCGTGCCAGAATCCGTCGCGGAGGATGCCGGAGTTCCGATTCGATCCAGCTTATTGAGTTCTGAGAGGGCTTTGTCGATTTCGCTCTGCGCACTTAGCAGATTTTCTATAACCTTAAGCGCGTCATCATATTTTTTCTGATTGCTTCCGGCCCCAAGCAGGCTGGACTTGTCGTTCATACCATTGATTCTGGCAATGCGTGCAATCAGATCGTCCTTGTTGGTCCTGGGGATAATACTGTCCTTGCCTCCTAATGTCGCGTCGGGGCTGCTGTTGCCCACATCCGCCCCGAGACCGTACAGAGTGAATTGCCAGCGGATTACGTCGCCGTCATTCAGTTCCCAGGCTCCGGCACTGACAGGAATAAACCGATTGTTCACCGTGATCATCCAGCCGCTGGTATACGTATAGTCAAACTCGCCAAGATAATCCGGATCGCTGTCAGTGGCGTTCAGCACGACTTCCGCGTCTGTCAGTGCTGTTGTAATGAATGACGGGATATTCAGCCCGCCTCTGTCCGGGTCGTAGATATCCGACAAATAAAAGCCATACCGACTGTTGTTGTTGCTTATATACCCTTTGCTGCCATAAAGCTCCGTCAGTAATGCCTTCGTCACATCGGCGGCAGTATCGCCCTTATTAAAGGTTACCTGCTCAGGTTCAACAATTAAGCCCTGACCCAGCGTGAATTTCTCTACATCAATGGTAACTGTGCCGCTTTTGTCAACCGGGCCGCTTTCCTTCTCCCGCTCAACCTTCAGTGTCGTGGTCTCCGTAATGCCGTTATATACCGTTTCAATGATAATGGCAGTCGCCTGACCCGCTTCGGCCAATTTCACGTCCACGAATCCGTCCTCATTGGGATTATTGCCGTTGATGGTAACCGTCGCGCCGTTTTTCACCTTCGGAACGATTTGAAGAATCCCGTAGTTGGATGGAACGGTCATCCGATAATCGTATAAGCCAATTCGGGACGGCCCGTCGAGCTTGGTGCCGTTGCGCTGGACAGTGAGGCCTGTCAGTGCGGTGTTCGCCGCCGTGGCGGTGCCCGAAAGCTTGAGCAGCATGGTATATGGTTGAGCCGTGCCGCTTTGGACAAGGACACGTATCAATCGGGTGGAATCGGTTGTGACACTCCAAGAGGCGTCTGTGACTGTGTTGCTATACACGCGCTCATTATTGACAATGACGTTGTTTCCGACATTGCTGCCGACAAGCAGCTGGATAAACGCCCTGTTTCCAACGTTGACATCATAAATGCCCCCGGATGCCGGAAGTTCGCTTCCGTCAATGATAATGTCATCAAAGCCGCTGGATTTGATCGTGATGCTGCCCGGTGTGTCCGTGCGTCCATACTCTGTATCAGTGCCTGCTGCTGTATCCATGCGCGATACACTGAAAATTTCAGGGGAGATCTCCCCCGTGGAGTCTTTATCAAAAAGTGCTGCATTGTAGATCTTTATAAAGCTTATTTCGTCCAGCTTGACCGGATTTCCGTCCTTATCCACCGCCCAGTCGACGTCAAAGCAGGTGGCGGCATTGCGGTATGGGTTCCCTTGCACATAAGAGACATTCAGATCTGTCGGAGCGCTGTCGGCATAGCCGTAAATGTACGGTGTGCCGCGGTCGACGCTGATCAGCGTGCCTGTAAAGGTCATTTTGTTATCGTTGTAGCTGGCGGCATCATAGCCAGGGTAGCTGGAGTAATTGTAGAAGGCGTCGTTGGCCCAGTACGGCTGCGAATGATAGCCGTTCGCGCTAGCGTAGCCGGTGTTGCCCTGATTGTCCGTATAAGGGATGTTTTGCGCTATGTATGGCATGAAGTCTGGATTCGGATTTGTGTATGTGATCTCATAGTTGTGAATGGTGCTGTCCTCATAGTACAAGCTGCCAGCCAGCTCGTACCAGAGCTCGTTGCCACCGGAATCCTTATCCGGCTTTCCGTCGTGGTCCTTGTCCTGAGCCGCCATAACGGCGCCCCATTCGCTATTGGCCAGGAAAGCATTGCCGGTGATGGAGAAGTCTGCACCATACACGTTGTTACCGCTGTTCTTGATGGCATCCTTATAATAATAGGTGACATAACCGCCGAAGGTGCCCAGCGAACCGCCGCCTTGACCGCCGACGTTGCCTTCGTTTGAGCCCGTGGTCGTACCGGACAGGCGTAAGGCGTCGAACTTTGAATAAGACGTGTTGAGAAATTGACCGGGGGCCGGGGCTATCGCATAGGTACTTGTGGGCGCCAGCGACAGATACGGGTGCGGATATATCGTATATGTCTGTGTAGGGCTGCTTGCATTTTCCGTGACAGTAATCGTAAATTTCTTCTGAAGGCTGACGGTCGCCGTGACGCTTGTCGTTCCGCTTGCAATCGTAGCGCTTTCCTGCACGACTGTTACTGTCCTGCCCTCTGCCGCAACGGCAGTAACGGTTGTTGAGCTCTCACCGGACATATAACCCAGTATCATGCTGTTGTCGATTTTCAGATGGTTTCCGCCAACGACCGTCACATTGTCGCCAAAGCTCAGGGATACATTGCAGTCGGCCCGACGCGTGATGTGGTAGATGTAGTCCACCGTGGCAGTGCTTGGCGTTATATCATCGGAACCATCGCTGCCCCGCATGTAGTAGCTGATTTTTATGGTGCTTTCCCCGGGGGCGACAGGCACCGTCGTGTCCAAGCCGCTGCTTTGGATGCCGCAGTTGGCCGCGTCCAGGTTCAGTTCGGTATAGGCCAGGCCGTTGGGACTGAGCTTGAAAACCTTAACAAGAGTATTGGGATAGGTGGAGTTTGGGACAAAATAGAGGTTTGCCGAGTTATAGCCGACCGTCAAGTCATACTCGTTCACTTTGCCGGGAACCGCAGTCGGCGTCAGCGCCGTCCCGTATCGGGCGTCGGTTACAGCCATGGAGGTAATCACCGGCGTCGCCATACCCACCTTCGGAACAATGAAGGTATACGTTTTGTCGGCAACCGCAGTCATATCCGGCGGTGCGTGGACAATCACTTCTATGTAGGTAACGTCGTAGGAAGCGACGGTATTTCCGTTTGTATCCAGATAGGTGTAGGTGTAACCCCCCGTGTGTGGTATCGTGTATGTACCGCCGGATACGTTATCGGCGATCTTTGCCGTCTTGTTCACTACGATGGAGAAGGTTGCTCCCGCATCCTGGAACACCGGCACGGGCGTGATGCCGACCGATGCGATCTTGGCCTGCTCGCTGTCTCTCGCAGGCGTGGCGGACGCAATGAAAAGCGGGTCGCCAAGTGTTGTGATGTCCGAATCCATAGGATTTGAAATGTTGCCCTGCTTGCCGGTCGTCGGATTCAGTATCCGAAGCCCCGGATTGCCTAAGGCCGAGCCATTGATGTCTTTTGACTCGGCGTTAATCTTATACAGCAGGGTGGCGTTATCCGTCGTCGGCTTCTCCCCCGCGCGGATGACTTTGTAGGTATATGACGCCTCGCCGATATTGTTTGCGGCAGTGACGGTGATGTTGATATTTGTCGTATAGGTTCTATAGAGAACTGTCGGAGGGGAGACAGGCAGGGATGTGTCGTATAAGTCGTCGACATCAAGCTTCGTATAGCCGACCTTGATGACGGCGTTGACGTCAGGCTTACTGAGCAGCGTCGTCGTGACCTTGTTCTGCTCCGCTCCGGAAGGAATATTGAGATACCATAGCTTGCTGTTTGTCTCGTCGGCGACGGGCCTAATAATATTGCCTTTCGCGTCGGTGAACTTCAAATCCGCCGGTGTCAGGACGGTGCTTGAGGAAACGCCGGCTGTCTTTTCCCGATAAATCGTGACATACCCGTATTGAAGCCAGGTGTCGCTGCCGGCGGCCTTCGTCTCAAACAGGTAGACGTTGTATCCGGGGTCAAGCGGCATGTCGCCGGTAATAAAGCTGACGGCGTCACTGCCTGCCGTGCCTGTGATATAGTCGCCCAGGGTGCCGTCCGACTGGATCGAGCGGCATCGAATATCCGTAATGGATGCCTTGATTGCACCCGAAAGCCGGATCGACGAAAGCGCGTTTGCCGCGACCACCTTGTAACCTTGGGACTGGGCAACATTGATGGCGACTGAACCGTCGCTTAACTCGTATATCTGGGAATTGAGCGTCGGTGGTTGGACCAGATCCGAGCTGATCGGCTTCCCGTCCGCGCCGATGACTGTTTTGTTGATGGCGTTCCCATTCGAGTCGACGTTACTTGGGTAGGTCGGAAGCTGGTCGCTTACCGCAAAGCCATAACATACAAACAAATAATATTCTTGCTGAGTCTGCCCGTCCGCCGATGTCACGGTCATCGTATGGTAACTGTAGTGCGCCGCCTTGTACTGGGTCGGCGTCAGGTTCATGGCATAGTCGAAATAGCCCGTGGGTTTCATCTCCGCAAGCTGACCGTCTATCTTGACAGAGGCGCCGGGCATTACCTCGCCAACGATATTAAGGCCGGTCGGACCGCCTAAAGCCGCATTGAGCATATAGTAATCATCCTGAGGGCCTTTGACTGGAGTGCTCGGAGTATAGTTGGCTATACGGCCTTCCATGGCTGCAGTGAAATTGTCCGCCACAACTTTTTTCAATACGGCCGTGGTGTCTTCTCTGACAATGATTCCGGCCCATTGCGGTGACTGAACAGCGTAGGATTTACCGCCGACTGTCACTGTTCCGCTTGCTGTGACGAGATAATAGCCGGCTGTGTCGAAGCTCACCGTGAAGCTTCCGTTTGCATCCGTTGTCTGAGTCCCAAGCTGGACGAACTTGTCAAGGCTATTGTCATAGGCCTTGTTAAAGGTGCCTACCTTCACGTCGGACAAAGGATAAACGGTCGGTGATGCGTCTTCCGACTTCACGTCAAAGCCCTTGAGCATCAGCGTCACGCTTTCAGCTTTGTTTACAGTTATGCCGTCAGGATACTTGTTGCCCTGACTGTCCTCCAGCCATGTATACAAGAAGTTTTTCGACGCCGATACGCTCACCCGTAAAACCGTAATATCCGAGTTGTCGCCAAGAAGGATTCTGTCGGTCTTACTGATGTCAACGCGTACGCCGTTTACTATGATATACAGCTTAGAAGAGTTCGACGCAAGATCTGTAAGCGGATACAAACTCTTTAGTTTGCCGTCGGCGTCGATGTTCAGATAGTATTGGGGATTACCGTCATAAAGATCGCGGCTCAGCCGCATGCAGGTCATTTTGGCGAGTGCGTCCAAGAGAGTAACGTTTTCTGCATTGGCCGTCAACCCGTCTGTGTTTACACCGTTGATGGCTGCAGCGTATCCCGCGCCGACGGTATAGCTGCTCGTGAAGCCGGAATTGTCGAACATGGACATACGCACTGTCACCGAGGCATTGCCGACGCCCACGGGACTGACGGCGCTTGTGATCGTCGCAACGGCCTGGCCCTCCGTTGCATGCGTGAAAACAACATAATAATAGGTTGTCCCCACAGCCAAAGTAGAGGGGGTGTACGTTACCGTTACCTCGCCGCCGGCTGATACCGGGACTGAAGCATTCTGTATCACCGTGCCGTCCGTCGTGCTGTTGGTCGTGCTGCTGTACCATTGATAGCTCAGCTCGCCGTCGCTGACAGGGTTAACTGTTACCGTGAGAGCTGTCGGCGTGTCCCCCACATGATAATTGACTTGTTTTGTGCTCAGGTCCGAAGATATATTCGGCGCATACACCGTGTCTATAACCGTTGCAGCAGCCGCAGCGCTGGTTTCCGATCCGATAACCGGCATTGTTTCAATCATTACGGCACCAGTATTGCTCGTGGCTGTCTCAGTTGATTTCACCGTTACGGTCGCCGTTTTGCCGGTGGCTGAAGCAGCTGTCCCGTCACTGGCCTCGTTTGTCGCGACAACATAGTAGTGCGTCGTTCCCGCCGTATCGGTTGCCGGCGTGTAGCTGTTTGATGTCGCGTTCGTGATTGACGTCGCATCAACCTCATTCGCCGTATAACTGTACCACTGATAGGTAATGCTGCCGTTGTCCGTCGAACCTGCGGATACCGTAAGTGCGGCAGCCGTTGCACCGAGATCATAAGTGATCTCCGACTCGCTTAGATCCGAGCTAAATGTCGGCACCGCCGCATCGTCCGCCAGAGCCGATATCGGCAGCAGACCCAGAAGTAAAATCAGTGTCAGCAGTATTGCCAATGGCTTCTTTAATTGCATTTTTCTCATTTAAAATCTCCCTCATAAAGTAATAAATAGATGAATGTGCCACATAGATCTATCGAAGCAAAATCATCTTTCCGGATTCCTTGACGGTGATCGGCTTCCCATCGGCAACAAGTACCAACATGGTACCTTGGCCGAGTCCATGGATCATTTTGATAAGACGTTCCTCCTTTCCACTTAAAATAGAAAACGGCTGTGACAATCATTTATTGTCACAGCCGTTTTTCTGTACATAGAAGACGCCCTGTTATAACCTACCACAAACAGAACAATTTCAAAGCAGGTCTTCTGACTTACGCTTGTGGAATTTCATCCTGCGGCTCACACTCTGCCTTCCCAGTTTCCCAGTGGCTGACTTTCGTCGACGAGTGCGGCCTCGGCGCATACAGCGGCGGTTCCGCTCGGGATTCACACCCGATTCCCTATTCTTCCCCAAAGGCCACACGCCCATGGGAACACTCAAAATGATATTCAGTTGTCCTTTACTTTTTTGAGCTTGCCCGTACATTTTACCATGGGAGGTCGAAATAGTCCATCTATATAAAACCAAAAATTGTGTTTACTTTGTGATCTTGTGATAAGAAATTTATTTACAAATTGACTCCACTTTGCAGCTTATTAAGCAAAAATAACGCGTTGAAGCGTTCGCAATTATTTCTGCAAGACCTCTGGAAAAATAAAATTGATGCTGTAGTAAAAAATAAAGCCGGGGTTTTTTGGACCTCCGGCCGGCTTAAGTCGTATTCTTATAAGATGATGCAGATGAGACCGCCGCTGCCTTCGTTTATGATCCTCTGAAGGGTTTCCTGCAGCTTCAGCTGCGCGTCTTCCGGCATCCTGTTCAGCTTGTTGTGGAGTCCTTCACTCACCAGTTCATGAAGGGATTTGCCGAAAATGTTGGACTGCCAGATCTTCCCGGGTTCATTTTCAAATTCCTTCAGCAGGTAATTCACCAGTTCTTCGGATTGCTTCTCCGTTCCCACCAGAGGAGCAATTTCCGTTTCTATATCGGCCCTGATCATGTGGACGGAAGGTGCGCTGGCCCGCAGTTTGACGCCGAACCTGTTGCCCTGTTTGATAATCTCGGGCTCATCCAGCGTCATTTCATCCATTTGGGGCGTTACCACGCCATATCCCTTGACTTTGACTTCATGCAGGGCAAATTCCACCCTTTCGTATTCTCTTTTGATTTTTGCCAGGTCTTTCATAAGACCGATGAGGTTGTGCTCGCCTTCGATTTCCAGACCGGTTTCATTGCTGAGAACCTTGTAGAACAGTCCGTTGGCCGCATTGATTTCCATCTGGATATTGCCTGTGCCCGCATTGATTTCATTCATTTTTACATTTTCTATAAAATCATAGTTTGCAAAATTATTCATGGAATTGCTGGCTTCCCTGATGTTATATACCCCTTTGAAGCTGTCCCGGATCGATTTGAGCATATCCGCTTTCAGCCAGTGGTCCTCGTCCAGCGTTTCCACCCATCCGGGTATGTTAATACCGATTTCACAAACAGGGAACTCATAGAGGATTTTTTCCATGATTCCGCTGATATCCTCACCCCTCATTTGAGCGCAATTTACACACATTACAGGGACCGAATACTTTTCTTCCAGTTCATCTTTCAGTCCCTGGGCTTCATTGCTTTCCGGCTGAACCGAATTAACCAGGATGACAAAGGGCTTGTTGATGTCTTTAAGCTCATTGATCACGCGTCTTTCCGCTTCAATATAGTCCTCCCTTGCAATATCGGTAATGCTCCCGTCCGTTGTGATTACCAGGCCGATGGTGGAATGGTCGTTGATCACCTTCCTGGTCCCCAGCTCGGCGGCTTGCTCGAAGGGGATCTGATAGTCATACCATGGTGTGGAGACCATCCTGGGAGCGTTGTTTTCAAAATAGCCCAGGGCACCCTTGACAAGATATCCGACACAATCCACAAGTCTAACCTTGAGTTTGAGCGTCTCATCCAGTATAATTTCTATCGCCTCGTTGGGAACAAATTTCGGCTCCGTCGTCATGATCGTCCTGCCGGTGGCGCTTTGCGGCAGTTCGTCCTTTGCCCTTTCGCGGCTGTACATATTTTCAATATTGGGGATTACCAGTAAGTCCATAAATCTTTTTATAAAGGTAGATTTACCAGTCCTCACAGGACCTACGACACCGATGTAAATATCCCCCTGTGTCCTTTCAGCGATCTGTTGATATATATTGTATCTTTCCACCCGTTAACCCCCCTTATAATAATAACGCAAGGCTTGTTAAGGGATATCAGGGATAAGCTGATTCCCACTATAAATATATGTCCGAATTGTGTTATTATTACAAAAAAATCCCGGGGATCAAAGCCATATCATTTCACAAACACTTTGAGAATCTTGTTTATAAAATTAACCGTAATGGGCAGCTTGTTCCACCTCTCGCCGTCCACGCTGAGCGCAAAGTTACCGTTGCCCTCAATGGTACAGTTTCTGGTCCTCAGCCACACAACGTTCCTGTCATTGATAAAGTCATTGCTCATTACCTTGAAAAACAAGCCGGCCAGCTCGATAGGCGCACAATTGTGCAAAAGGAGGATATCCATGAAGCCGTCGGACAAATCGGCCTCTTTAATGACATTATAGAAGCCTGCGGCATGCTTGCCGTTTAAAATCAGGAAAAACAGGAATTCATCCTCCACAACTTCGTTATCGGTGGTTATTTTTAGCCTGACAGGCCTGATGTTTGCCACCTCGCCCAGTGCTTTTATATAGTATGCCAGCGGTCCGAAATTCTTTTTGAATTCACTGCTGGTATTGTAGGAAACATCAACAAAATTCCCCCCCGCGCAGGTATTTAAAAAATAGAACTCGTTGTTCAGCAAGCCCGCATCCACATCCGCGGTATTGCCGGCGGTTATGATATCGATGCACCTTTTTAAGTCCATGGGAATGTTAAGGCTCCTGGCAAAATCATTGCAGGTACCGGAGGGTATCACCCCGATAGGAAGCTTGATACTGTTCCTGTTCATGATGTTTACAATAAAATTCACCGTACCGTCGCCGCCGGATGCTATAACCAGCGAATAATTATTCTCCTGCAGAATTTCCAGTATTCTCCCGTTTCCATGATGTCCCATCCGGTACGGCGTTACAAGAATATCGTTCTCCTCAAGCCGCTCGACAATATAATCCAGCCTTCTCGGGACATTTCTGCTGCCCGACTGCGGGTTGTATACCAATAAAGCTTTTTTCATCCTTTGTCCCTCCACGAATACTCCGTGTAATACTGACCATTCTACCTCTTTTACATTTTGAAATCAATAACAATCCTTCCTTCTTCCTCCGCAGCCTCTCCGGCCTTTATCAGTCTTAAATGCATATCGGACAAAGGCTCGCCCGCGTCATAAACCGTAATCCTGTTTACCAGGCATTTTACCATTTCATTTGTAAACCTGCTTTTTTCCAGTCCCGCCAGAATCTCCCGGATCATAGCGCCTGTATCCGGCCCGGTCTGTGAATTTGAAGCAAGTATCTCCACCTCGCCCCGCAAAACCGAAATACGTTCCTCCAGCTGTTTGTTCATTTTTACGAACAGATTCTGGCTGATCCTTTCCTCCAGTCTGTCCGTATAAAGTATTTCCTGCTGCTTCAGCTTTTGTTTCAGCTGCTGCTCCAGCTTTGGCAGCCTGTCAGGAGTGTTGCCGAACATTCCCTCCAGCTCTGCCAGCTGCCTGAACCCCGCTACGGCAAACGGATCCCGGACAAGCCTTTTTATCTCCGCCATTACGGCGTCCAGCAGCTGCCGCTCATAGACAAAATGACTCGAACAAGCTTTGCGCCCATATTTATAATACTTGCTGCAGATGTAAAAGGTCTGCCCGTTTTTTTTGCTTCTGGCATACAGGCGGCTTCCGCATAGTCCGCATACCAGAAGGTCCCTGAATATATGAAGCCTTTCCTTGTGAGGGGCCGTCACCTTTTTTCTAAGTTCCCGCAGCCTTTGCACTTCGGAAAACTCCTCCCTGGAAACAACAGCCTCATGCGTATTTGCGGTGATGGTCCAGTCTGCCGCAGGAAGCCGTCTTGTTTTTTTGCTTTTAAAGCTTACCTTTTCACTGACGCCCTGGATTGTATCTCCCGTATATACCCGATTGCAGGTAATCCTCCTTACGGCGATACCGCTCCATGTATTGCCGCCTCCCGGAGCCCGGCAGCCCTTTTCGTTCAACCTCCGGGCAATGCTTGAATAACCATAGCCCTTTCTGTACAGCCTGAAAATCAGCCTGACGGTTTCCGCTTCTTCCTCATCAACGCACAGTCTGTTTTTTTCATTTAAGGATTTTCTATACCCAAAGGGGGCATTGCCGATATAATCGCCTTTGCTGATCTTGAATTTCAAGCTGGCCCGTATTTTTCTCGAAATGTCCTTTATATACCGCTCGTTGGCCCAGGTCTCGATTCCAACGGTATCATTGTCGTTAAGGCTGTCGTATCTGCCGTCAAAGGTCAGAATCCTCACCCCGTACTCCTCCAGGTAATCAAGAAAAAGCAATGTTTTTGCATTATTGCGTCCAAGCCTGGAGAGATCCTTGAGCAAAACAAGGTTGACCCTCCCCTTTTCCACGTCCTCCTTCAGCTTTCTTAAGCCCGGCCTGTCAAATGCGGACCCCGATACATTGTCGTCCATGTATATTTCCCGGATTTCCCCGAGGCTTTGCCTTACGGCACAGTCGACCAGCAGATCCCTTTGTGTCTCAATGGTATCATAGTTTTCTTCGTTATCGTCCCTGCTCTCTCTTACGTAAATGCCGATATCATATTTCCCGGCAACGTCAGATTTCCCCAATGCTATCCCTCCTGCTTCTCCCTTCCGCCGCTCTCCTCCAGATAAAGCCTTGCCAGTGTGAACAATATCCTCTCACAGGCCATTTCGCCGCAGTAGTTGACCAGTATGCGCCTTTGCCTTGCTTTTGCCTTTCCCATTCAAAGGATTCCTTTCTTTTACCCTATATGTTATATATATTTAATGAAATTTGTCCCAAATGTGTTTATTCTGAGATAAAAGTTGTATAATAAAACTAAGCAGGCAAATGCAGTCTTGGAGCGCCAGCATTTGCAGAAAAAGCGGAAGTAATATTTTCAGTGCTCCCGAATAAAGCAAGGAAGGATGATGGTAATGTCAAGAGAAATTCCTGAGAAGCTTGTTTATTTTTACAAAACAGCTCTGAAAGATATGGATGACGGTTTTGAATATGCCTCCGAGCTAAATCGCATACTAAATTCCGACGATTGCCAGAGAGCCCTTTCCGGTAAGGAAATAGAAACCCTGCGTGATTATGCGGACGAAGTCAAAAAGATCGGTGAGATAAACCACTATACCGAAGAAAAAATCAAGGAACTGGAAAACCAGTGGTTTGGTTCAAGAGGCCTCCTGGGTTATCTGAGTGCGGACCATGGCAGCCCGCAAAAGCCCTTGTGGCCTTTTTGAACACTGGGTATCCGTTTACATTGCTTTAAAGGCTGCCGGCACAAATAATGCCGTCAGCCTTTTTGACATCCGTCTTTTACTCAAAAAAGTACTTGAACTCAAACAGCCCCCATCTGCAATGCAGGAATTTGCCATGGAGCACCTGGGACAGAATGGATTCATGCATATTGATGTCTTCCCCCAGGCGCGTGCTGCTGACGGCTTTGAGGAAGGAAGCCCCTTTCTCGAAAAACTCGGCCTGTTCCCTTAAAATGTTTTCTGCAACCTGCAAAATAATATTTTTTCTTTGTTCCATGCACTTTATAAGCCATACGGCGCTGTTCACACCTTCCTTTATAAAGTTGTCGGCACCTTCATGGTTTTTTATCACGTCCTCCGGTCTAAAGCGCTCAATAATATTTACTTCCGGAAAAGCTTCTTCATTTAAAAGTGCTTCATGTTTGCCATTCAATTCTCTGACAATTACATCGGCAATTGCAGGCCTGTTTTCTTCGTCCTTGTAGAATTCCCGCCCGGGGCGCGGTTCAAGGGTTCTGATCAGCCTGAAGGCCTCTTTGACATGCGCTTCATCCAGGCCGGCTTCCGCTGCAACCCCAGCCGTATCATTCTCTGCAAGCTTGTCGATATAATGCCGAACAATCAGCACCGCATCCCTGTTGGTATTCTCCATTTGCGCCAGCTGAATGAGGAGACACTCCTTCAGGCTGCGTGCGCAAATGCCCGGCGGATCAAAGCCCTGAAGTATTTTCAAAACCCTTACGACCCTGGCCGCGGAAATATTGAAAAAGGTGGATACTTCACATACATCGGCGTCTAAATATCCGTTTTCATCGGTGTTGTCAATCAGATATTCTCCAATGGCCATCTGAACTTTGTCGAGGCTGAGTGAATTCAGCTGGAGAAGGAGGTGCTCCTTCAGGGTAATCATTGACGGCATTTCTGAAGTTGGCGCTTCGTCGGTGTCTTCGGAATCACTGAAATAAAAGGTCCTGTCCTCTGTAATATTTTCCAGGAAAGGGTTGGTTTCCAGCTGTTCTTCAACGTAATGAAACAGCTCCTGAGAATTCATGCCGAGTATTTCCAATGCCTGTTTCAACTGAGGGATCAGCAGCAGTTTCTGCGAACGTACAAGGCTGAAATCGATGTTTGGTTCCAAACTTGCTTCACCTCTGAAATGGGTTATATTTATATTATATACCCGTCACCTCAGCTTTAGTAATGAGGCCAAACTCTATTTTTTACCCACGCCGTAAAATTTCATGGCAGAAGTGTCTTTTTATCCAATATATTTCATCAGCACGAGAGACATAATGAATAACAGCATTAAACCGACATAAAGAAGCAGTATCAAAATCACGGGCCAATGGGACAGGATAGAGACAGCGTCATGCCGTATTCTGCTGATGGAAGGAACGATCACGGCACGTCCTTCGGTAGCTCTTTTAAAAATTACAAGCAGCAAGCCCGTCAGTATCAAGCCCGCCAGACCAAGAATAATGATTTGGCCCAACTCCTGAGAAGAAACTGTCACCTTTTCAGGGATATTCCCGTCTGCCAAAAAATACTGGAGGATTTCCGAAATGGCGTTATTGAGGAAATGGGCCAGCATACCTGCAAAGATGGAATTGGTGCGTACGACGTAATAGCCAATCAGCAAGCCTAGAAATACCGGCCCCAGGAAATTGGTCATATCAAAATGGAAAATACCGAAAAAGAGGGCCGTAATAACAACTGCCTTCATGGAGCCCCTTCTTTCATATGCGCTGAGAAGAAGACCTCTGTGGAAAAGCTCCTCACATACGGCGGGAGAAACGGCAACCACCAACAGGCCGACGAAAAGCTCCGGAATATCCCTGGGACTGGGGATGGGTTGAGCGGGTATGTCCCCGACAAATTGCAGGAAGTAGACAACAATGTTGTTTAACATCATTGCAACAGGATACGCTGCCACGGAAAGCAAAGCGACAAGAAGGCCGTGAATGGGATCAAGCTTCCTGAAACGGAAGGTTTCCCTGAAATTTGCTTTTTTTATCAGCACATAAAGCAAAACCGGCACAAGGATGACCACAAACTCGTTGATAAGCACCACAAGGTAAATATGGTCCATCAGGAAGCTTTCCCCGAAGATCACCGTAAAGGCCGTCTGGTAAACGATAAATACCGCGGAGAATATGAAAAACACAATATTGGCGCCGGTCAATGTTATTTTTTTGTTCATTCGCTTTCATTGCTCCATTTCTTTCATTTTCAAAAGGGGACATTCCCTACTTTTATCCCGCGACCCGTTACTCAGCGGGTGTGTCCCCTTCCCTATAGTATTCGGCTTTCGGTTAGAATCATATCCATTTTAATATCATGCGT
Organism: Bacillota bacterium; assembly: GCA_023426125.1. Classification (GTDB taxonomy): domain Bacteria; phylum Bacillota; class Clostridia; order Acetivibrionales; family DTU013; genus MnB-11. Next base: position 26,415 of record JAFABI010000054.1, on the reverse strand, counting down.
TTCCACCGGAATTGTATCCATGATTTGAATATCAAAAGCAACTCCCATTTTTACGCAGTCCGGGCGGATCTTTTGAAGAAACCGGTCGTAATAGCCCGCTCCATAGCCCAGCCTTTGCTTGTGGACGTCAAATGCGGCTCCGGGTACAATGACAAGGTCTATTTCACCGGCGTCGACTCTCCGCAATTTATCACCGAGAGGCTCCAGGATACCGTAGGTCCCTTTTTGCACATCCTTATCCGGATCTTTTATTTCATATGCAAGAAGTTCCCTCTCCATGCCATTTTTCTTTACCAGGGGCAGTCCGACTCTCTTTCCGGCACATAAGGCTGCCCTTATCATTCCGCCTGTTTTTACTTCATTTCTGAAATCCATATAGCATAAAATCAGTCCGGCCCGGGCAAATATGCCGCTTTTAATTATTTTATCACAAATAATGCCGCTTTTGTAGATCACTTCATTTTCCGGCAATCCGCTGCGTACTGCCAGAGCCGCTTTCCGCACTTCGCTTTTGCTTTCCGGCAAAAAATCACCCCCCTGGGATAACTACTTCAATAAAATACCTTTCAATGGCTGCAGTATGAAATTCGATACCATATACATCAAAAGCAATATGCAGGCAGTTACGCCTGCAGTCTTCAAATAAATCACTTTCCCCCTGCCCCGCGTTGTCAAAGCGAATAATGTAAAAACAATCCGGGCGATTAGAAAAAGCATGGAAAAAATGGTCACTGCAGCGGGTAAAATCCAGGGCAGCACTCCCTGCAATACCGGTATGCATACGGCTATTCCTGCGGCAGCCAATACGGCAATTTCCAGAGGGCTTTGCAAAACCCTGCTTTTATTTTGTCCATGGATTTTGAAATTGGCGGCTGGAATCAGGAAAACCGGCAGCGGCAATCCGAACAGCACGCCGGTAAAAATCCTGGCGGTATTGTTGGTTTCAATAGCGCCAAGGTATGAGCCAATTCCGTCAACCATCATCGGCAGCATCAGCAGACACAGCGCAATTGCATAGGGAAGTGAGGGCTGCCTGTCGCAATGAAATCTGCGGAACAGTAAAATAAACAGCGTTCCTGTAAATACCCCTAGATAAATCCCCGTATCCCTGGCACACAGCGGAAGCGGCATGCCTTCCGCATAGATCGTCCTTGAAGGGAGTTGATGACAAATCAGCGACCCTGCCAGGTTTAATATTTTAATGATTATATCCATGCGTAGCTTTAATTCCCATAGAAAACGGAGCTTTGATTAATGGAGAAAAAAAGCGTCAGGACAAAGCACCCGATGCAGGACAATACGAATAAAATGATGGATGCCACCAGCAGCGCGACTCCAAAGGATTTTCTGTCGGCATCGTCCTCCGCATTCATAAACACAATGGCTGTAATGATCCCGGCCAGCTGCCCTATTCCAGGGATGACTGTAAACAGGATTGTCAAAAAGACCTTGAGCCCGTTGCTCAAAGGTTCCCTGCCGCTCCTTCCGTAAGGCGGAAGCTTGTAATCCTGCCGGTAGCCGTCGCCCGCACCGTAAACCGGTTTAATTTCAAAAGCCGGTCTATCCGCCGGTTGGGCCTGATAACCTGGCTTATACTCCGCTGTCTCACCTTCATTGACCTGGGAAGGTGTTTCTCTTTCCGGGGCCGGCACCCTTGATTCCTGAGGACCTGCAAAGGTATCTCCACCCACCTTCATCTCAAGAAGGCTGCCGCAGTAAGGGCATCGTCCCGCACCAACGGAAACCTCCATTCCGCAGAAGCCGCATTTCTTTAAATTGTTATTTTCATTATCCAAAACAAAACCTCCAACAAACAAAAGTCACTTTCAATTTTCAAAAGGGGACATTCCCTCCTTTTATCTCGCGACCTATTATTCAGCGGGTGTGTCCCTCTCCTATATAGTATTCGCTGAAAGTGACAAAAATCCTCCAATCACATAAAATGAACCTGATTTTTATCCTCACTCAAACATCATGCATTCGACGTATTCATCCACAAATTCCGCTGAACCGGACAATTCGACATGCTTAACTCTGGCCTTTATCCCCTGGGTCACTTTCAGCATCTCTCCGGATAGAAGGGCTTCCACGGCACCTGACCCCGCCGCATTGCCGATGGATTTGATCCTTCCTCTCAGTTCGGACGGAAGAAGCCCTATCCTGATTGCGCTCTCAATGTCAATAAAGCTACCGAAGCCGCCTGCAAGGTAAACCTGGTCAATTTGTTCAAAGCGGATGCCCGCGTATTTGACCAGTGTCCGGATGCCTGCCGCTATGGCTGCCTTTGCATTCTGCAGCTCGCGGATGTCCTTCTGGGTAATTGCTATATCCGACGCGTTGCCGCTTTCCGCTGCCGCAACAAGCTGAAAAGCTCTTTTCCCCTCGATCTCCACCAGTCTGTTTCTGAGACCTTCCTCCAGTTTTTCCGCTTCATCTTCATCCGCCAGTCTTCCGGTTTCATCAATCAGCCCGGCAGAAAGCATGCCGGCGATGCTGTCGACAATCCCCGAGCCGCATATGCCTATGGGCTTCGCGCCGCCAATCGTTGTAACCTGAAACTCCGAAACCAGCTTCACAGCACTGATGGCGCCGGTTACCCCGCCTACGCCGTTGCGGATATTTGCTCCTTCAAATGCAGGACCTGCAGCCGTAGAACAGGAGAATAGCCACTCTCTGTTTCCAAGGACAATTTCACCGTTTGTTCCGATATCAATGAGCAATGAGGTTTTTTCGTCTTCATACATGCCGCTGGAAAGCACGGCTGCCACCGTATCGGCGCCTATATACCCGGTAACACCGGGTATCACTATTGCCCTGCCGTTGGGGTTCATACCGATGCCAAGATCGGCAGAATGAATGTTATGAAGATTGGTGGTGACGGGGATAAAGGGAGCAACCGCTATATTCCGTGCATTCATTTTTAACAGAAAATGCATCATCGTCGTGTTTCCGGCAAAAACAGCGGCGTAGATATCCGTTATTCCGATGTTGTTCCTGCTTGTGAAATTTCTAATAATGTCGTTAATGCAGCGGATTATTTCACCATGCATGTTTTCAAGGCCGGACTCCGCAGTTATGGTATAATCGATCCTTGATAAGACGTCGGCGCCGAACTTGCGCTGGGGATTCATAACGGAGAAAGTATCGACATGCCTGCCTGTATTGAGATCATAAAGATAGGCGGCAATTGTCGTAGTTCCTATATCTACTGCCATGCCGTACTGTTTTGAGACGGTATTCCCCTCTTCCACTGCGATGATGGCGTCGTCGTTGTACACGAAGGTAACCTTGAAACCGGAGCTGCGAAGTATCTCCGGCAGCTTGCCCAGCACTTCCATGCTCAACTGCCCGCCGTTGCCGCCGGCTTTTTTCAAAACCCTTTCCAGATCCGGATCCTGGTCATGCAGCTCCGGAACAGGCAGCTCTGCAAATTCCTTCCTTATGGCCGGCCCGAGCTTTACATTGCGCTTTATGCCTTCTGTGACAATGACGGCTTTTTCAACCTTTTCATCGGCGTAAACATCGATATCTCCCTCGATCTTATTATAGCAGGCGAGTCTTATGCCCTTTTCCAGTGCGTTATTCCCCAGCAGGCTTTTTTCCTTTTCGGAGGGCTGTGTTTTTATTCCGTCTACCTTGACCCTGCACTTTCCGCAGGTTCCGTTGCCGCCGCATGGCGATGCTACCCTGACGGAGTTTTTCTGCAGGAAGTCCAGCAGCCTGGTTCCGTTTTCAGCTATTATCTCCGTGGTGGTGTTATCTTTGTGAATTCTGACTGTATGCTCCATAGTACGGTACGCTCCTTGAAATATTAATGTTTGTCTACCTTACTCCAAAGGCACATATTGTTCAATATTGGCATCACCGAAGGTCCCCATTTTTGTATACGCCGCAAAAGCAGCGTCGATTATGTGAAAAGCCAGTGCAGCCCCCGTCCCTTCGCCAAGCCGCATGCCCAGATTCAGGTACGGCTCCATGCCAATGGCTTTCATTATTGCTTTGGTACCGGGCTCGGCCGAACCGTGGGAGGGTAATATGTAATTTTTAACCAGGGGATTCATTCGAATGGCTGCCAAAGCCGCTGCTGCCGAAATGAATCCGTCAATTAGAATAGGTACCCGATATACGGCGGCTCCGATGAAGCAGCCGACGAGTCCTGCAATATCAAAACCGCCCACCTTGGACAGCACATCCAGCGGGTCCCTGGGATCCGGTTTGTTGATATCGATCGCTTTTTCCACCACGCTGATCTTGTTGTCCAGGCCTTCCCTTGTCAATCCCGAACCCCTTCCCACCAATTCGGGCAGCGGGTCTCCCGTAAGCGCCGCCGTTATGGCGCTGCTGGTGGTGGTGTTTCCGATTCCCATTTCCCCGGTCCCCAGAAGGTTGATTCCCTGTTCCTTCAACCCCCGGACAATTGCAATTCCGGTTTCAATGGCCTTGACCGCTTCCGCCCTCGTCATCGCAGGACCTTTTGCCATATTCCAGGTGCCCTTCCTTATTTTACGGTTTAAAATGCCGTCGCATTCAAGATCGTCATCCACACCGACATCCACTACACATATATCCGCGCCGGCATGCCTTGTAAGAACATTTATCCCTGTAAAGCCCTTGAGAAAATTCCGTGTAACCGTTGCTGTAACAGATTTGGGACAGGAACTGACACCTTCGTCGAGAACGCCGTTGTCGGCGCACATGATGACTACCGTTCTTTTATCCACTTTTGGGAATACCTCGCCTGTAATTCCGACAATCTGCTTTACGATGTCCTCCAGCCTTCCAAGGCTTCCCAGCGGCTTGGTCAGATTGTCCAGCCTTGCCTGGGCTTTCTTCATTGCTTCGGCATCCAAACCGGCAATTGCTTCAAGCGCCTTTTGCAGTTCCATTTGTACCTCCGCGTTTTCTATGAGGATAAACAAAAAATAAGTTATAGCTTATTATAACTTATTTTTTTGCCATGCGTATGTGCTTATTATTTTATTTCTTGTAGTTTTTTGTTTTATTTGTTTGTTTTGCTGCAGTATCAATAGGCGCCAAGCTCCAGCCCTTTTTGGATGAAGTATTTGTAAGTCTCATAATCCACCGTATGGGGAATGGAATGGTCGCTGTGCAATACATACCCGAATTTGCCTTTTACTTCCGGTATTTTGGCTTCAAGCTCCTGGTCTATCAGCTTTCTGTCGTTTGTGTACAGCACCCGCACATCGATGCCTCCCATAAAGGAAAGAACGTCTCCATATTCCCTGTATATCTTTAAAAGATCCATACCCGCCTTTATTTCAATCACCTGCAGGCAGTCCATGCCCGCTTCCAGCATGCCGGGGATCAAGGGTTCCACCATTCCGCAGGAATGGATGATCACCGGCAGGTTTTTGCCGTGGGCAAAACCTAAGGTCCTGAAATGCCCCGGTTGTATTATTTCCCTGTACATTGCCGGTGAAATGAAAGGCTTTTGCTTAAAGCCCATGTCCTCATAATACCATATGCCGTCGGGATAGCCCTCTTCGGCAAAAAGCATTTCCTGCATTTCAACGGTAATCCGGCTGTAAGTATCCACCATGTCCTTGATCCAGCCAGGGTCCAGGGCCATGCCTACCAGCATATTCTCATGCCCGCATACGGGATGCATCAATTCAAATACGTTAATTCCCGACCAGGCAAAAAACCTGTTTTTTTCCGCCGCATGCCTTTTGGCTCTCCGGTAACCTTCAAAATCGATCCGCCTTCGCTCGGCTTTCAGGACCGGCTTGATATGTTCCTCCCATTGCTCTCTCTCCTTAACCAGGAAATCCACATGCTCGGGAGTCGTGTCATGCAGCTTGTGCCGCCTGAGAAGCGCGCCGTTTCCGTCCCTGGTCAGGATGGTTTCCTCCGATTCCTCCACTACCTGGGGAACAAAATCCAGGTCGGCCGTAAAGTTAAAGGTCCAATGCTCCGTCATATCATAGTTAAAATGGTCAACCAGATCCTCCGTTTCAGAGATCGACCCTTTTTTGTGCCAGCCCCTCTGGGTATCACCCCAGAAATGCTCGTAAACTCCGATCCTGTCCACAGGCTTATGCTTTAAAATGTTATTCATTCTTTCTATTCCAGTCATTTCTGCCATGGTCACGCCTCCATCGGATTATTTCCCGGAATACCGGCTTTTCATTCCACATCCTATAATTATTTTAATGAATATCCGGAATGTTGGAAATAGTGTATATTATTTATTACTTCAAAATATTACTCAAATATGATAAGCTTATAGTATATTCTTTCAGGGAGTTTAAATGAGCATGTATGCGATTGAATGTATAAATCCTCATATACTTAGCTGTGGCTGTATCAGCAAGGCAAACTGTCCTCCTCCCGGTACGGACTATGGCCAGCGCTGCGTTAAATGGCATGAAATCGAGCTGACCACCTGGGGAGAAGGGGAAATATTTACCGAGGGGGTAAGCATCCCGGCACGCAAAGGAACTATCTTTTTCCGCAGCCCCGGTATGAAGGTGAGAGGTGTGTCACCTTATCACTGCTATATTGTGCTCTTCGACATGACCTATGACCCGTCGAAGGAAGGGGAATATGCCGATACCAACCATTTTACGGACTACGGCCGGACGAATGGTTATTTTCAAAGGCAGGGCAACTTCTGCGGCCTTAATTTCCCGGAGACGTTCAAAACTGCAAAATATGACCAGTACCTTGAGCTTTTCAGAAGTATTTACAACGAATGGGTTTACCAGAGCAAGGCTGCTGCATTATCGGCGAAATCGCTGCTGCTGCAGATACTTGCAACGGCATATGAAGAATACACCTCCCAGGCCCCCCTCATCAATGCCAGCCGGTCAATACAGCTGAACAATTCCGCGATTACCGCCGCAAGGGACTATATTGACAGCAATCCCCGGAAATGGTTCACACTTGCCGAGCTGGCCGGATATTCGGGCTTGAGCAGGAATTTTTTTTGCAGGATTTTCAGGGATATCATAGGAGTAACCCCGGTGGAATACATCAACCGGCAAAAAATAAATGCTGCAAAAAAGCTCCTTATCGAAACCAATTACAGCATTAAGGCAATCGCCGTGGAATTAGGCTTTGAAAACGACACGTATTTCTACAGCATGTTTAAAAGCAAAACCGGCTTCACACCGACGGAATATAGACAGAAGCGGCGTCCGGCATATCCCGCGGTGTGGTGACGATAGCTTCAGGAAATGTCCTCCCCTGTATCGGCAACCTCACTTTCCTGCTTCGCACCGCATTTGTAACAAAAAACCATATCCAGTTCAAGCTCCTGCCCACATTCGGTACAGGCCTTGGCATTGCGTAATTCAAGGACTTTTGCCTTCATTTCCTCAATTGACCCGCAAATCACATCGATTTTTTCGCAGTACGTCACAAGATCCTCATTAATTTGTTCACCCTCCAGATAAACGTCATAAAGCAATTTGCCCATTTCGGAATACAGCTTCTTTATTTTTTCTTCTTCCGCCCCTATATTCATATTCAATCTGGTCAGCTCCACCACGTTGCCCGATTTTTTGGCAGCTGCCTTTGCCGTATCGGAAACCTTTCTTGTAAAATTGTCCAGCACCGACATCCCTCTCATCCTTCCTATAATTTAAATTACATTATTTGTATTCTATTACATTTTCTATATTTTATCAATAAAAATTTGCCTGCCCATACCGCATAGCGGTACACCTGTATACAAAAAGTGGAACATAACTTTAGTGATCATTCCTTGACGAATAAATATAGAAATAATATAATCTAGAAAAAGGCTTGGGGCACCTGTGGTTCCAAATCTTTTTTTACATTAGTATATGGACTGAAATCCGCCGTCCGGTAACAGAGACGGTAGATTCGGGATGGAGACGATCATATGAGCAGCGAAACCAGGACAAGATTTGCGCCAAGCCCTACCGGCTACATGCACATAGGCAATCTGCGGACAGCCTTGTATGAATACCTGATCGCCAAAAAAAGCGGCGGCAAATTCATACTGAGAATTGAGGATACCGACCAGGAAAGATATGTGGAAGGCGCTGTGGACGTCATTTATAAAACTTTAAAAATGGCCGGCCTTAAGCACGACGAAGGTCCGGACATCGGGGGTCCCTTCAGCCCTTACATACAAAGCGAAAGAAAACCTTTCTATATGGAATATGCCAGAAAACTGGTAGATCTGGGAGGCGCCTATCATTGCTTCTGTTCAAAGGAGCGTTTGGCCGAAGCCAAGGAAAAGGCCGAAGCTGCAGGACAGGCATATAAGTACGACAGGCACTGCCTGAGCCTCGGCAGGGAAGAAATTGCGGCAAAGCTTGCCGGCAATCAGCCTTTTGTCATCCGGCAAAAAATGCCCGATACCGGCTCCACCAGCTTTGAAGATGTGGTTTACGGTACGATTACCGTTGAAAACAGCGAGCTTGAAGATCAGGTACTGATCAAATCGGATGGTCTGCCCACGTATAATTTTGCAAATGTCATTGACGATCATTTAATGGATATAACCCATGTGGTAAGGGGAAATGAATACCTTTCCTCGACGCCTAAGTACAATCTGCTGTATGAGTCCTTCGGCTGGAAGGTCCCCGTATATGTGCATGTTTCAACCATCATCAAGCCTTCGGGCCAAAAGCTTTCCAAACGTTCGGGCGATCCGTCCTTTGAGGACCTCGTGTCCATGGGCTATCTGGTGGAGGCGGTTGTAAACTTTGTAGCGCTCCTTGGCTGGAGTCCCGGTTCCACGCAGGAAATATTCTCTTTGAAGGAACTGGAGGAAGTGTTTGATATAAAGGGGGTCAGCAAATCTCCCGCAGTATTCGATATAAACAAGCTCAACTGGATGAACGGCGAATATATCCGGAAGCTGGCCCCGGAAGAATTTCATAAAATAGCTCTGCCGTATCTGGAAAAGGCAATAACCAATAAAGGTATCCGGCTTGAAAGGCTTAGCGCCCTGCTGCAGCTCAGGACGGAAGTATTGTCCACGATTCCTGCCAGCGTGGATTTCGTTGAAGCATTGCCGGATTATGACATCGCAATGTTTGAGCACAAAAAAATGAAGACCACCAGGGAAAATTCACTTGAGAACCTTAAGGCTTCGTTGGAGGTGCTGGAAGGCATCAGTGAATGGAACAATCAGACGATTTATGACAGCCTGATGGCGCTGGTACAGCGTTTGGAGGTAAAGAACAGCCAGATTCTCTGGCCCATACGCACTGCAATATCCGGAAAGGATGTCACGCCCGGGGGCGCCACGGAAATCGCGGAAATACTGGGTAAGGAAGAATCCTTAAGAAGGATACGGATAGGCATAGAGAAGCTGGAGGCAGTATAACTAGATAAATTACGAAAGGTGTGCACTGACTATGGAGCCGGAAAATAACAATGATTTACAAATCGTCTCAAATTTTATCCATGATTTTATTGCGGAAGACATCGAAAGCGGCCGTTTTGGCAAAGACGAGATCAAAACCCGTTTTCCTCCCGAACCCAACGGCTATCTGCATATAGGCCATGCGAAAGCCATTTGCATAGATTTCACTACAGCAGAGAAATTCAACGGGCGCTGCAACCTGCGTTATGACGATACCAACCCCATAAAGGAAAGCGTAGAGTATGCCGAATCCATGAAAGAGGATATAAGTTGGCTGGGTTTTAAATGGGACGCCTTGCACTATGCATCGGATTATTTTGATACAATGTATGACTGCGCCCTCAAGCTGATAAAAAAAGGCCTTGCCTACGTTTGTGATCTCAGCGCGGAGGAAACCCGCCAATACAGAGGCACACTCACCGAGCCGGGCAAGGAAAGTCCTTATAGAAACAGGACCGTTGAAGAGAACTTGAGCCTTCTGGAGCGGATGAAAGCCGGCGAATTTGCCGAAGGCGCCTGTGTCCTCCGGGCAAAAATCGATATGGCGTCGCCCAATATCAATATGCGCGACCCTGTACTTTACAGGATCATGAAGGTTAATCACTACAGGATCGGTGACAAATGGAATATTTACCCCATGTATGACTATGCACATCCCATTGAGGATATCATTGAGGGCATCACCCACTCCCTGTGCTCGCTGGAATATGAAGACCACCGTCCGCTATACGACTGGGTAGTCAACAATGTGGATTTGGGCAACAAGCCCCGTCAGATTGAGTTTGCGCGTTTAAATCTTTCGTATACCATCATGAGCAAAAGAAATTTGCTGCAGCTGGTAAACGACGGTGTTGTTTCAGGCTGGGACGATCCCAGGATGCCGACTTTGTCCGGCCTGAGAAGACGGGGCTACACTCCCTTGTCCGTAAGGACTTTCTGTGACAAGATCGGTGTGGCAAAAACCAACAGCATTGTGGATTACGCCCTTTTGGAGCACTGCATACGGGAAGACCTGAACGCCAACGCTCCGCGTTTCATGGCCGTGCTCAGGCCATTGAAGGTCATCATCGACAATTACCCCGAAGACCAGGTGGAATGGTTTGAAGCGGAAAATAATCCTGAGAGCCCGGAAATGGGCGTAAGATCCGTTCCCTTTTCCCGCGTGCTCTACATCGAGCAGGAGGATTTCATGGAAAACCCGCCCGGCAAGTTCTTCAGGCTTGCCCCGGGGAGAGAGGTAAGGCTTAAAAATTCCTACTTTATCAAGTGTGAGAGCGTTGTAAAAGATGAAGCAACCGGCGGCATCGTCGAACTGCATTGCACCTATGACCCCGAAACCAGAGGCGGCAACGCCCCTGACGGGCGAAAGGTCAAAGGCACCCTCCACTGGGTATCCGCGGCTTATGCAATTGATGCCGAAGTGAGGATGTATGATCAGCTTTTTAGTGTGCCCAACCCTGCGGAAGCAGAAGACTTTAAAACCACCATCAACCCCAATTCGCTGGAGGTCCTGAAAGGCTGCAAGCTTGAACCTAATCTGTCCGGCGCTGAACCGGGCGACCGGTTCCAATTCCTGCGGATGGGTTATTTTTGCGCCGACAAGGATTCCGCGAAGGGCAGGCTTATTTTCAACCGCACCGTATCCTTGAAGGATACCTGGGCGAAGGAAATGGCAAAAGGATAGAGAGATAAAGCCGTTAAGCACCGGTAAAAATAGAACTTTTGCTGATATTTTCAGTACTTCTAAAAAAAGAAAAAAGCCGTTAAGGCTTTTTCTTTTTATCGGCTTTTTACTTTTTCCACCAAGCCTGCTTTCACTCGAGCATCTGCCTGAACTCAGCCTCGTCTATCACCTTCACACCCAGCTGCTGCGCTTTGTCAAGCTTGCTTCCGGCTTCTTCCCCCGCCAGTACATAGTCCGTCTTCTTCGAGACGCTTCCGGAGGTCTTGCCGCCGTAGCTCTCGATAATCTCACCAGCCTCCGCCCTGCTGTAAGTTGGCAGCGTACCGGTCAGAACAAAGGTAAGGCCCTCGAATCTGCTATCCTTCAGCTGCTTTTTCCCCGAGCTTGTCAGATTCACACCGGCAGTCTTAAGTTTTTCAACCGTATCGGTGGTCTGTTCCTGTTTAAAAAAAGTCACAACACTTTGCGCCGTCTTCATCCCGAATTCATAAATGCCGGCGATTTCCTCCACACCGGCCTGCCGCAGTGCGTCAATCGACTCAAAGTTTTCACTTAGCAATTGAGCCGCCCGCAAGCCGATGTGCCTTATTCCGAAACCGTAAATGAGCCGGTCTATATTGTTTTGCCTGGATCTTTCAATGGAATTCAGCAGGTTTTCCACGGACTTCCTGCCCATCCTCTCCATATTCTCCAGTTCGTCCCTTCTCTCGTGCAAATAATACAGATCGGCAATCCCCGTTATAAAGCCGCCGTCCAGCAGCGCCTGGATAATGGCAGGCCCAAGGCCGTCGATGTTCATGGCGTCCCTGGAAACAAAATGCTCAATGCTCCGGGAAAGCTGTGCAGGGCACTCGATCCCCGTACACCTGAAGGCCGCTTCACCTTCCTCCCGGACAACCTCCGAACCGCAAACAGGACATCGTTCAGGCATGACGAATTCCTTTTCCTCGCCGGTCCGCTTGTCAAAAACCACTTCCAGGACTTCCGGAATAATATCACCGGCTTTTTGGACCCAGGCCGTATCTCCGATCATAATCTGTTTTTCTTTGATATAGTCCATGTTGTGCAGCGTGGCTCTGCTTACGGTAGTCCCGGCAAGCTTCACCGGGTCGAGTACCGCGTTGGGCGTCAGCACACCTGTCCGCCCTACATTCACCCATATTTCCCTTATTTTCGTCTGCTTCTTTTCCGCAGGGTATTTATATGCCGCAGACCATCTGGGCGTTTTCGTCGTACTTCCCAATATTTCACGCTGCGCAAGAAAATTGACATTCACCACCGCTCCGTCAATTTCAAATGTAAAATCTCCGCGCGTTTCCCCTATCCTGGAAATTTCCTTCAGAACCTCGTCGATTCCCCTGCAAATCTTAATGTCCGGGCTTGTCTTGAAGCCCATATCCTTAAGAAATTCCAGTCCTGCGGAATGAGTTTCGAAGGTTCTTCCTTCCACCCTTTGAATGGTGAATACATAAATGTCCAGCTTCCTTTTTGACGTTATCCTGGGGTCAAGCTGCCGGAGGGAACCTGCCGCGGCGTTCCTCGGATTGGCAAAAAGAGGGTGGCCCAGCTCTTCCTGCTCTTCATTCATTTTCAGGAAATCCTCTTTCGGAATGAAAACTTCTCCTCTTACAATAAGCAGGGGAATGTCCTCTTTCAAGCGCAAGGGAATGGACTTAACGGTTTTCAGATTCTGCGTTACGTCCTCCCCCACCAGTCCGTCGCCGCGGGTAGCCCCTCGCACGAATCTGCCGTTGACATACTCCAGAGAAACCGAGAGCCCGTCAATCTTTTTTTCCACCTCATACTCTACCATATCTGTATCCAGCGCATTCCGGACACGCTGGTCAAAGGCGTAAAGCTCTTCCGGGCTGAATACGTCGGCAAGACTCAGCATTTTTACCTGGTGCACCACCTTTTCGAAGCCCTCCAGCGGCTGCCCACCCACCCGCTGCGTAGGTGAATCCTCCGTTACAAGGTCCGGCCGGCCGGCTTCCAACTCCTCAAGCTCCCGGTATAACATATCATATTCATAATCACTGATTTCCGGATTATCCAAAACGTAATACCAATAGTTGTGATAATTCAAGTTTTCTCTTAATTCCTTGATCCTCTGCTCGGTATTATCCATTAAGCCAGCCTCCCGTATCATAATCCATAAAGCTTGTAGCTAGTAGTATTCGCAGTGGTATTCTATAAAATGTCATTGACCCCCGCTATTTATTATAATTTCTTTTACCTGATCTTGAAGATTTGCCTTTCAACAATACCATATTGACTGCAAAAAGCGAGATGACAAGCCAAAGCAGTCCCCAGACAAAAGCAGGGATCTGGGTCATGTTTTGCAGCTGTACCGCATCCGTCACCGGTTGTGATGTTTTCCAGCCCTGGATGATATGCAGTTTTAAATTGAGCTGCAACAGCACCGTATCCACAAAGGTGTCATAAACGGCATATGCGACGCTTGATATGCCGATAATGTCAATAACCCATTCATTCAGCTTGTCATTATGCACCATGTATAGCACCAGGACAAAACCTGCAAAAATCGCAGAATAAAGTATGGTGAAAAAAGACTCCCCATATTTGATGGAAACTCCCAGAAGGAGGATGGCAATAGAACCAAGAATAAACTTTTTGAGCGGAGTCCGCTTGAGATAAAGGATTAAAAGCGCAAAAACAAGACTGCCCAGATATCCGCCGTTTGCTATCATAAAAGCGGAAAAGCCGTTTTTGGGAAGCGTCAGCGCATAGCCGCTCTCATTCAGATTAATCCGCAGCCCTTGTATCCCATAGCCAAAAATCACTGCCATCAGCGAATGGCCCAGTTCATGGAGAAATACGGCGAAAAGCTTTAAAGGCTTCATAATCACCGTATTCCATAAAGCCACGGCTGCAACCAGTATGATCAGATATTTACCCGTCTGTTTCATTGTAACCTCACAAAATATACTAACGATAAGATTATACTGTTTCCGGCAAAAAAAATAAAGCTTTTCCCAGGGGAAAAATTCAGCTTATCGACGGCGGGATCTATCATCTTGCTTCGCCTTTATACCCTCACCAGAAAACTGTTAAGGAAATCTTCGGGGAATTTATCCATTGTTTCATTATTTACTAAACACAGCAAAGAATGCCGCTGCCCCCAGTGGTTACACCCGCATCCTGCAATGGCATAAATCAATTCACATACCGGTTTACATCATTTAAGGTAATACCCTGGTGTAATGCAATATTCAAACCATTTGCTATGACTTTTGAGATCTTCTCGACGACCTCGTCGATTTCCTTAGGTGTGACAATCAGGTTTCCGATGTACGGCTTCAGAACTTCCTGGATCATCTGATACTTTTCATTCCTGTCGATGCTTTTCATCATTGTATAAAAATCCGTACCTTGCGGCGCCTGTTCGATCATGCTGTCCAGCACCAGATCAATGGTGTCGTTGGCCATTGTAGCCGCATCCACGACCGTAGGAACACCGATGGCAATGACAGGTATCCCAAGGGTATCCCTGGAAATCTCCATCCTTTTGTTTCCCACGCCCGACCCTGGCGCAATGCCTGTATCTGCTATCTGGATTGTGGTGTTGACGCGCTCCATTTTTCTTGAGGCCAATGCATCAATGGCAATAACAAAATCCGGCTTGATCCTGTCCACAATCCCCCGGATGATTTCTCCGGTTTCAATCCCGGTAATTCCTAAAACCCCCGGCGCTACTGCACATACTGGCCTGACACCCTTGTCCACCTGTTCCGGGACATATTCCAGCAAATGCCTTGTTACCATAACGCTGGATACGACCTTCGGGCCGAGTGCATCCGGAGTAACATTCCAGTTTCCGAGGCCGACAATAAGAATCGTGGACTTTTCCTCCAGTTTAAGTATGCTCGCCAGCTCTGTAGCAAGAGCCTTGCAGGTATTCTCATACAGGACCTGGTCATTTTCCCTCAGTCCGGGTACTTCAAGGGTGATATAATTCCCCATGGGTTTTCCGATTGCCGCTTCCCCGGTGGGTGAAGTGACCCTTACCCTTGTTACCTTGATCGCATCATCTCCGGCGTTTTCGACCTCCACTCCCGGTGTTCCCCGGGAAGCGTTTTCTTTTGCCGCCTTTTCCTTTATCAGTTCATGTGCTTCCAGCGTAAGGTCCGTCCTTTTGCTCCTTGTTTCCGGCTTAATTCCGGACCTGGAATCCGCAGCTGCATTTGAAATCATCAAATCAATCCCTTTCTAAGCTCTTTGTTACTCTATTTTCCCACAAAGCGAAAAGAAAATTCACTTCCCCCCTTTTTCAAATTTGCCAGTCAAATTTGAATTGCCCATGTGGTTCGCCCAAAGACGAAAGTATCGTATGCGAATTTAAAACCGCCGTAAAAAATGCTTAAAAAAAAACTGTGTAAAAATCTTTTCCCTTGCTTTTTCAAATTTTTCATGGTAGAATATTCGATGTCGGTAAAAAGCCGGCAAAATTCCGTAACGCAGGAGGTGAAAGGTTTGCCTAATATTAAATCCGCGATAAAAAGAGTGAAAGTTACAGAGACCAAGACTGTTAAGAATACAATTAAGAAATCGGCTTTGAAAACTGCGATAAAGAAATGCAGCGAAGTCATTGAAAAGAAGGATGCATCGGCTCCGGCAGTATTGAATACAACTGCAGGCATCATAGACAAGGCGGCATCCAAAAACATACTTCACAAAAACACCGCTGCGAGAAGGAAATCCAAGCTGGCGAAGGCATTGAACGCAGCGAAATAATTGAACACAAGACATACAAAAAACGTACTGAGTACGTTTTTTTATTTTATAACGACCTAATTCAAAAGGAAATCTTTCGGTTGTAGAAAAATTTTCTTACCATAGCGGAGTTTCAACGAGACTGATCGCAAGCTAAAGCTTGCTGTTCGCCCATGCATCCCAGGCGGGAGATATGCTCACCGCCTGAAAACCAATTCGGTACCTGCCACCTACAGAGGTGGGAGACATTTTGGGGCCTCGTTATAAATAAATCACTTTTGAATTACCGAAAAACTTGCAAATGCAGTCGGCATCACCGTATCTGCTTATTTCCCCTGGGTGTGCCTCCACCCACTCCACAATGGCTGCATCAATTAAAAAATCCAGTATGGGATCCAGCCCGATGGTATCGTTGATTTTATCTTCTCTTTCACATCCTCCTCCTTTCTGGACTGACAACTTGGTTGATTGGTCCATCATATTACCTCCTCCAGCCAGGTCCACCCTACAATTAAAAACCTGGAAACGGCAGCCTGCAAATGATTTATTTCTGTATTTCCTATGGATTATAACAAATGTATTTCAGAAAGGTTACAATTTTTTAAGAATATTATCTTCTTTATATGCAAATATGCTTTCCCGATTTCTTCACAGGCCGGTATCTGTCTCCCAGAACGGCTTTTGCCAGCTTTGACCTTATCCTGAAGAGCCTTACCTTGATATTGTTTGCAGTAAGGCCGGTCAACTCGCTTAGTTCCTTAATGGTTTTTCCCCGATACCTTGCCAGAATAAATAGTATCCGATCCTGCTCATTCAACTTTTCGATTTCCATATAAAGCATTTCGATATACTCCGAAAATGCGGAATGCTCGGAGATCCGCTCAAGATTGCAGTCCTCCCTGCCGTACTCCGGACTTGCGGTTTTCCCGTCGCTGCCTTTCCTGTATCCGCAGAAGTCATTCTCATAGCCGACCCTGTTGGAGATATGCTTCCGTTCCATCTGATAATAGTTCACAACACAGGAATTGACTACTTTTTGCAGGTATGACGAATTCAACTTCTTTTCGGGGAATTTATTGAGTATTCTGATAATTTTTTCATAAACGTTGCCAATAATATCTTCTTCCGCTGTATGAAGGTCATAACCAGAATTCCAGTATGTACGCAGTTTAGTTTTCACAGTGGCCTCGATGGTTTTCCTGTAGCAAGCGATCTGCTCTTCAACACTATGCTCAGGCAATTTGCACATACTATCACCTCCCCCGGACAAATTGTCCTATTTTATTAAACAGGGAAATTATTGACAAGTTACAATGATGTAAAAAAAATATTATTATGGTAAATTATTCTTATTCACGGTAACAAATGCCCTTTGATGCAGTTAAATTATATGTAGGAAGTAGTGACCCGGGCCAGTCAAAAAATGAAAGGAGGTAATTCCATGTTGGAGTTCTTTAATCGGTGTCTTCCATATCTGGACTTTTTGGTGAAGCTGGTGACTCTGCTCTCTCTGCTTCTGGGAATCGCTGCAAAAATGCATGGGGCGGCAAGAGGTAAAAAAGTAGTGCTGCTAAGCACGAATGAAAATATCACTTCCGCCGTAATTTTCTGCAAACGCAGCCTTGACCGCCGTCATTTGCGGAAGAAGCGGAAAAGAACAGCTTCCGCGCTTCTACCTGGAAAACTCTATAATCAGCAGTTGGGCAGCCGTCATATCCTCAAGCTTTCCAGTCTTTACGGCAATATCAAATTCAAGGCATTCCTCCATTGCTTTTTTAAGCCTTTCAACACTAAAGCTGCCCGCCTGCTTAAGTATCTTTCCTGCGATAAATGGGGTTAAACCAAGCTTTGAAGCTATCTCCCCATTATTGGAGCCCTCCGCGTGCAAAAGCTTCACCTGCAGGATCTGCCTGAACTGCCTGGCGATCATAAACAATATTTTGGGAACCGGTTCCTTTAATATCACCATGTCGTTTAATAGTTTCAATGCCTTGCTGCTGTTTTTCTCCGAGATTGCGTCCGTCAGGTCGAAAACCCTGCTTTTTATGGACTTCGTGCAAACCTTCTCAATATCCTCAAAACTTACTTTTTGCTTGCCTCCAAGATAAGCCGTGAGCTTTTCCACTTCGTTCAGTATTTCCGTCATACCCTGCTCACAGTTTTCCACCAGCCGGGAAGCCGTAGCCTGGTCAATTTCTGCGCCTGCTGCCCTGAATCTTTTGATGACCCATCGGGTAAGCTCATCCGGTTTCTGGTAAGCGAATTCCACTATCAGCCCCTGCTTTTTAATCACATCAACCGCTTTTATCCGTTTATCGATCTCCTGTTCATAGAAAATAAGGCAGACGTGCGCAGGCAAATCCTGAAGCAGCGCCGACAGGTCATCCTTTGCCGGCTTCCCTTTTTTTGCGGTGTCTGCGGTTTTCTTTCCGGGCTTGAACAGACTTGAGTTTTTAACGATAACCAGTTTTCTTTCAGAAAACACGGGCAGTGTCTCACAATGATCCGTAATTCTGCTTATTTCAGCCTTGCCTTCCAGCACTACTTTGTTCAAAGCTTTCAAATCCGCTGTAAGAAGGCTTTTTTCAATGCTGTCGGCGAAATGCTTCTTCAAGTACTCCTCCGGCCCGTAGAACAGGTACAGAGTCCTTATTTTATTGTTCTTCAAGTCATCTTTAAGTATATCCAGGCTCATTTGCCCTCCATTGGCCGGTAATGGCCTATATGTAGTATTGGCGCTTAAGTTTTATCCTGTCTCCCCGACAGTCCTTTTTATTCTTATGCTCTTACCGTTGCTGGTCAGTACAACCGCACCCGATTCATCCGTCCTGAAGGTCGGCAGGCCTTTTTCTTCAATTCGCTGCATCACTGCCTCCGACGGGTGCCCGAAATTATTTTTCCCCACACTGATCACTGCTGCTTTCGGGTTTATGCAGTCAAGGAACGCTTTTCCCGTTGACGTATCCGAACCGTGGTGCCCCACCTTCAACACATCGGCTTCCAGGAGAGCGCCACAGTCCAGCAGCGCTTCCTCGACCGGTGCTTCGGCGTCTCCGGTAAAAAGCAGTTCGGTCTCCCCATAAATCAATTTTACCACTAATGACGTATTATTTAAAGACGAATTATCTTCAATGAACTGAGGTAAAGGGTTCAACACCTGAAATATTGTCTTTTTATCCAGTTTAATGACATCGCCCTCCTTGCACCGGCTCACCTTTGCACCTTTTTCTCCAGCAATCTCCAGCAACTGAGAAAACTCCTTCTCATCCCTTACCTTCGGGATAATAAGATTTCCCACCTTAAACTGCTCCAGCACCGGAAGAAGCCCCTCAATATGGTCGGTATGGCCATGGGATGCGATCACTGCATCCAGCCGGGAAACTCCCATATCCAGCAGGAAAGGTATTACAACAGATTCCCCCACGGTTGAAACAGCCTGGGGATTCGTGCTTCCTCCTCCGTCAAGAAGGATAGTTTGCCCGCTGTAGGTCTTGATGAAGGCCGAGTCTCCCTGTCCTACGTCAATAAAGGTTACTTCCAGTTTGCCGGGTATCAAAAAAACGACCAATGAAATGCCGGCCGCCAGCAGGGCTGCAGCGGCAATATAGCGCGGCTTTATTTTTATCTTTTTTTCAGGCCCATACCAGAAAAAAAATCCTACGGACAGGTAGTAGAGCATAACCAGAAGAACTGAAGGCGTCACAAGCTGGACGGTGGCAAAAGGCAGGCTTGAGGACACCCGGGTTACAAACAGGACGAAGCTTAAAGGCAGGCAATTCACATATCCGATCAACTGGGCGAAAAAGATGTCCAGCTGCCCCAGTACCGCCATTGCCATTCCAAGGATGGTGATAATCTCCATAAGGGGCACAACAAGAAGATTGGACAAAAGAGATATTACCGATAATTTGTTGAAATAGTACAGTATGATCGGCAGGACGCCCAGCTGGGCGGAAATTGTCGCCGCTAAAACAGCCGTCAACGCAGCAGGCATAAATTTGAAGCTCAGCAGGCTCTTGATTCTTTTAAATAGCATCACAAGAGACATTGTTGCTGCAAAAGACAACTGAAACCCTATATTAAACAGCATATAGGGGCTAAATATCAAAAGCAGTATCGCAGCCAGGGATATTGTTGTATAAACCTCGGCTTCCCTCATCAGCATTTTACCCAGCAGTATTATAATTCCCATGATAACAGCTCTCAGCACAGACGGTTCAAAGCCTGTAATGCAAATAAACAAAAGTAAAAAGGCGATGATGAAGCTGCAGGAAATCATCTGCCTGACCTTGAGCTTTTTAAATAGAAAAACCAGCGGAAGCATAAGAAACGCAACGTTAGCTCCTGAAACTGCCATAATATGCGTCAAGCCCGCATCGCTGAAAGCTGCTTGAACTTCCTTCGTCAGGCCTTCCCTGTAGCCGATAAGAATGCCGCACAGGAGGCCGGCCTGCTGCCTCGGCAGGCTTTTCTCAATGACACTGACGATGTGCATGCGAAGGTTTCGTCCCATATCCATTAAAAATGAAGCATTTCTGCCTTCTCCTTTTTTAATCTTGTACCCCATGGCAAATACAACTGCAGAAACGCCCTTTTGCGAAAGATACCTTCGATAGTCAAATCCGCCCGGATTCCTTACCCCTTTCGGGAGATTCAGCTGGCCTGCAAACTCCACCTCCCCGCCGTAATCCAGCAGGCTGCTGTTTTCATTCAGGACGGAAGTCAACAGCAATTTCCCCCTGGTCTTTTTGAATTCATCGCCGCTTCGGATCTCAACTACATTAACAATATAGGATACCCTGGCCTCCTTGATATCCGGCTCGGAAGCAATGAACCCCTTTACCGTAACCTGCTCTCCCCCATAGTCATCAAACCTGTCTGTATTGATCCTGTCCAGGCACAGGAACTCAAAAGCTCCGATGGCATAGAATGCAAGGATGCCGATAAATATGAAAAGCATCCTGTGAATTCGCCTGTACAGCAACTGCAGGCTTGCAGCAAGCAGCAGGAGGACGGCGGCAACCAGAAAAAAGGAATTGGATATGCTGGCAACAGCAATACCGGCAATCAGCGCTATAGCAAAAAGTACAAGTGGTCGTTTCAACGGTAGTTCCATGAATTCTCCTGTTTTTATCATAATTATACAATATATAACATATTTTGTAAATCATTCTTTGAAAAGCGTTTGTTCCCAGCTTGCGGTCTGTCGTTTTACGGGATATAATGGATATGGATAAAGAAATGGAAACTAAATTGCGTTTTAATTCGTCTGCAGTACTACAGCGATAATTTCATTTTTGATGCGCCTTGCAGAATAATCGCGAATGCCTCAATACGCTATTTCTGCAAGGATAATTGGGTAATTAGCGCTGTAGTAATAGAAAAAGCTTCATTTGTTGACTGTATTTTTAATCCGGTAGTTTTCACTTTAGTATTCATACTATGCTTTTACTAACGTTTAAGGAGGTCATTGTGGCAAAGGAAAAACAAAAACGCTATTATTGGATTTTAATCCTCGGTATTATACTCTGCATTGATTTTGTCTTTCTTCTTACACTGAATGCAGTTACCAATTTAGGAACATTTCTCCCAGGAATAGCCGGGGTTTTAGCTATCATAATCTTTTTTTACAAAAGGAAAACGGGCAGGAAATTGTTATCTATTCGAAATAACTTTGTAAGAATTGCTATAAGACTCATATTCATCATTATCCTCGCATCTTTCCTTCTGATTGAGGGGCTTATAATCTTCTCATTAAAAGAAGACAAAGACGTCAAAACCGACATTGTCATTGTACTGGGCGCGGGACTGAAAGGCGACCAGATACCCTTGACCCTTAGATACAGGCTGGACAAGTGTATTGAATATGCAAATAAATACAGGGATTCAAAAATCATTGTAACCGGCGGTCAGGGGCGGGGAGAATCCATAACTGAAGCCGAAGCTATGGCCGGATACCTGATTGGACACGGAATTGAACCTGAGAGGATTTTAAAAGAAGACCGAGCGACAAGTACACAGGAGAACTTTAAATATTCCGGAGAAATTATAAAAAAGACCTCTCTTGCAGGCGCAAGTCCGGCTGTCATGGTCGTAACCAGTGATTTTCATATGTTCAGAGCAAAATTCCTGGCGAGCAGGAATGGTCTTATCCCTTACTCACTGCCTGCCAGGACCTGGCTTGGCATTTTGCCCAATAATATGATCCGGGAATACTTTGCAATAATCAAATCACTTGTTTTTGATTATTGATTTTATACAAAAAAAGCACTCGCAAGGAGTGCTTTTTAAAGTTTGCTTCAATCGCATCAGTCTTTGATATAGCTTCTGGATCTCATATATCTCTCATCGTAGAAACCTTCTGTCAACTCGCTGATTGTGACACTGTAGGCGCTTCCTGAGGATGCATGGATGAACTTTCCTCCGCCGATATAGATGCCGACGTGGTTGATGGCATTTTTACCGCCATTGGTATCGAAAAACACAAGATCGCCGGCCCTAAGATCGCTTCTGTCGATTTTAACCCCGTTGCTTCCCTGGCTTGCCGCAGTCCTTTCAATACTGATACCGAACTGCTTGAATACAAAGCTTGTGAAGCCCGAGCAGTCAAAGCCTTTTGCAGAGGAACCGCCATAGACGTATTTTACTCCCAGGAATTTCTTTGCATATTCTACAATTTTTGTGCGCGTGTCCTTTTCTGATTCACCCCTGGAGACATTCCCCTTTTTCGAAGTCACATAATCTGTAAAAACCCACCCGTATCTGCCTTCATCGATACCGATGCGCGCCCAATTGCCGGAATATTCATAAATCTCCACCTTTGCGCCCTTATCCAGCTTGGTCAATATCTCAGCATCGGTATTCCCCTTGCTTCTTATATTGACATTTGTGCCGTTAATGGTACCTGTATCAATTACAACATTCTGAAGCGTGACGTATTGGCCAAATACAAAACCCTCGGAGTCGTTATAACTGACTTGATACCAGTCCTCCTGTATTTCAACAAGCGTTATTTTTGCATCTTTTGGCAATTCCATGAGAATTTTGGAAGTTGTTGCGGGACTTTCACGCAGGTTTACAGAATCGGCATTGATTACGCCGGCTTTCACCTCTTCGCCATACGCGATACCTGCAAGTAGTAGAAAAGAAGAAATGACCACAGGTACGGTAATGAGCGTTTTCTTTTGCTTGAACATTATATCCTCCTATATTTAGCTTCCGAAGTTAGCTGCCGGGTTCGGGTAATAGGATCACCCTACCAAAAATAATTTGGATTAACCCCCTACTTGGTTCCTCCGTACCCCTTGCGGGGATTCAGCTTTTAGTCGGCAGAAGGTTAAGTCTGCCGTTGCAAGAATATTATACCTTCCGGTGAAGAGTTTGTCAAATTTAAGATAAACAAATAATTTGCGATTTATGTAAATAGCAGTGATGCTTTACGGCCTACAGCCGTTTTTGCATAATTATTACATTGTATTTTTTACCATTAATGGTAGCCTTGCCGCACACCCGGTTTATCGCACAGAAGCCGTTCCGGAGCCAAAAGCTGCGTCCTTTTGCATTCCCGTCGGCTACGGCAAGATATGCATCTTTGATATTGCCGGCGGTTGTCATGTGCCGCAGAAGCAACCCCACCGATATACTGCCATAGCCTTTGCCCCGGAATTCCCAGCCGACTGCCATCATATTGATCCAGAGCACACTGCCGGCAATTTTTCCGGTAATAATCCCGACAAGCCTGTTTTCAAAAAAGCTGTGAATTCCCAGGAAAAATTCCATTTCACTGCATGCCGTCTGCAAAAATTTGTTTTCCAGAGTTTCCATGCCCACAGGCCCTTCCATTCCGGTAGCAAACTTGAAGTCGTCCGTCATATTGCACCAGTTAAGGATACTTCCCAGTTGTTCTTGACGGATGTTTTGCAAAGCGATGATATTGTTTTGTATGTCGACAGATAACATATTTCCCACCTTAAGAGCACTGAAAATCGCTACTTCCCGTTTTAAGAAAATGTCCGCAGTGAACCCGGTCTTTAGAAACCTATACGGGAGGTATATTTTTATTCGTGCCTAAAGAAATCAGCTTTGAACATATATCGGATTATTTCGGATATCGGATAATACTTTGGTCAAAATGATGGAAATATACCACATTTTCGGCAAGTCAAAACATATTCCGAAATATTTTTCAATGATTGGCTTCAAAGAAAATTTCTTATGCCGGCAACCGCATAAATTATTGTGAATGCATTGAAAATATTTCTTTGATTGGATATACTACAAAGGGAAATATTTCTTATTTCACCTTTTGGTTATTTACACATTTTATTTGGAGGAGACGAATGAATACATCAAGTCTACTTGCCGGTTTTGCAGCGATCAATTACAAGATGATCATCATGCTGGTCATCGGAATGGTACTGATCTACCTGGCAATCAAGAAGGATTATGAGCCCATGCTGCTGCTTCCCATCGGCTTCGGAGCAATCCTTGTAAATCTGCCGCTTTCCGTGGTAAAATTTGCGACCCAGTCCGTGCTGGATCCGTTCGTAACCAACTTTACCAGGAACAATGCGGCAGCGAAAGAATTTTTTGAAGATCATATGCACTATACGTTTGATGCGGCCGGGCAGGCTTTCAAATCCGAGCCGGGAGTGCTGGAAATCCTGTTGAATGCCGGTATTCTCACAGAATTGTTTCCTGTATTGATCTTCATTGCCATCGGTGCAATGATCGATTTCACTCCCCTTTTCAGGAGCCCTGTTATGATATTTTTCGGCGCCGCCGCCCAATTCGGTATATTTGCTACACTCCTGGTGGCACTGGCCTTCGGCTTCGACCTCAAGGTAGCTTCCGCCATAGGCATTATCGGTGCGGCGGATGGTCCGACGGCCATTTATGTTGCAGGGCAGTTTGCCAAGGATTATCTGGGGCCCATCTCGGTAGCCGCTTATTCCTATATGTCGCTGGTCCCCATCATACAGCCGCCAGTCGTGAGGCTTCTGACCACGAAGCAGGAACGCCTGATCCGGATGGAGTACAAGGATGCCAAGGTTTCCAAAGCGGTACTGGTCATGTTCCCCATAGCCATTACCATCATTGCGGGTATCGTAGCCCCTATAAGCGTTCCATTGGTTGGCTTCCTCATGTTTGGAAACCTGATCAGGGAAAGCGGTGTACTGGAAAGGCTGTCAAAGGCTGCTCAGAATGAGCTTGCAAATATCGTAACCCTCCTGCTGGGTATCACCATAGGCTCCACCATGCTGGCAGATGATTTCCTCCGGTGGGAGACGCTGCTGATACTTTTAATGG
Source organism: Bacillota bacterium (assembly GCA_023426125.1). Classification (GTDB taxonomy): domain Bacteria; phylum Bacillota; class Clostridia; order Acetivibrionales; family DTU013; genus MnB-11. The sequence goes on along the minus strand of JAFABI010000054.1, from coordinate 1,321 downwards.
GTCTTGTAGCGTTTGTATTCGACACTGCAGGCGGAGTAATGTTCGCAAAATTCCTGAATCTTTTCCGCAAGACAAAAATCAACCCCATGATCGGCGCAGCCGGCATATCCGCATTCCCAATGTCTGCAAGGGTCATACAAAAAATGGCGCAAAAAGAGGACCCAACCAATTTTATACTTATGCAGTCTGTAAGCGCCAATGTATCGGGGCAGTTGGGTTCCATCATTGCCGGCGGGCTTATTCTTGCAATAGTGCCGCTGCTTGTGGGCTAAGGAGGGTGAATTATGTTTGGTTTCATTGAAAATTTCATGAACGGAAGTAATATGGAAAAAGGTGTTTTGGTCATGCTGGGCGGCATGCTGGGCGTCTTTATCGTTTTGATCATATTTTTCTTTCTCATCAAGCTTTTAGTCAAATTGTTCCCCTATAAGCCTGAAGAGAATTAGGAAACGAAGCGTATTTTTATTGAAAATACGTATTGGCAGGATAGTAAAATCATGTGCAATACAGAGGTATAAATCAAATATGTCAGGGGGGACAGGTACATTGACACTTGAGTGTCAATGTACCTGTCCCCCTGACATACATTCCGGTTATTAAAACTCTTTTTGCGAGATTCATTTAGCACAAACTCACAAAAACCATCACATGCTCTGCATGTGTGCAGCAGGTGCACAGGATATATTACCTGTCTTTGCGCTCCATGTAATCCGCCAAATACTGTGCGTCTTTGATTTCCAGGCCGCGTTCCCCGGCCAGCGATTCAATGTGATGGGTAAACTCATGCTTGAGTGTGCGCGTCAGCTGTTCCCTTAGAGCTTCCTTTCCAAGATGCCCGTATACATGGGAGAACGACCCGTAATAGATGGTTATGTATCTCCCCAAATTTCCGCCTCTATGATATTCGCCCAATATGTAAAGGTCATTCTTCCTGCTCAAGGGATTCAGTTTTGTTTCGGGCAAAAGGATAATCCCCCCATTGAGTTCCCTATAGAACTCTTGAGGAATCCCGGTTGCTATTTCATCCAGCATTGCTTCCATTTCTTCAATTGATATCATCAGATATCCGCTTCTCATTTCTCTTTATGCTTGATAACAGAATCATATCAGTTTGCTATTTGCATGTCAATCGAAACCGTCCGCACACATTTGTTTGATAATGTGCAGTAACATTGTGTCATGTCAAGGGGACACATGTCAAGGGGACAGGTACACTGACATAAGGACGTAAATCGACTGTAGGGGCACGCATTGCGTATCCGGGGGTGTCAAGGGCGGGGTTGTTGACACCCCTTGACACCCTGTCATTGCGAGTGGAACG
>JAFABI010000034.1 GCA_023426125.1 Bacillota bacterium | reverse complement strand
AAAAGGGAGAAAGGGAGGAAGTAACTTCTACAGAAGCATGGTTTGAAATTGATAGAGGAAGGAATCCAATTGTGCCCTTTATACCTGACCTTGGTGGGGGAGGAATACCTATACCGATTCCTGGAAGGCCAGGAATACCGGCATTTTGATAAATTTTAGGAGGCCTTAAATAAATATGATAAATAATAAAGATGCTGATTTTAAGATATTTAATCAAAATGAGGGATTAGGCGGGTTTAAAGATGGTGCATATGATCCATACAGCATACAGCCAACACACATAAATTGGACTAGGCAATCAAAATATATAGGTCCTAAAAAATCTCTAGTTTTGCATGCAATGAAACTACCTTGCTATACGTTATGAATCTGTCAGGTGAGCTTGAAGACGACTATTTGGTAATGTACTGAATACACTTATGATGGGAACAACAGACTATGGACAGAAAGAAAGGTCTAAAACAAGAGGACGGTTCGAGACTGCTGAAAAAGTCGTTTTTTCTGAAATGACTATGACATATCTTGCAAATTTGATTCGAAAAAATGCACAGCGACATTGAGCTTATAGAGAGGAGGAGCAATCATGAGAAGAAATTCAATAATATTTTTGTTGCTTGCAAGTATTTTGTTATTATGTTCATGTTCGAAAGGAGGTGGTGGAATGATTTCCGATGATAGTGATAAAAAAGCTCATACCTGAATAGAACAAATACTTGAAACTTTAAAAAACAAAGACCAAGATGCCTTGAAAACAATGTTTTCTAAGCAGGCATTAAAAGAAGCTGATGATTTTGATGGTAGTCTGGATTATTTATTTGTAATTTTCCAAGGTAATGTAGACTCTTGGAAACAGGATAGATTTACTTCTGAGACATCGATTGAATCTGGGAAAAAGTCTATAATGCATATATCTTGGTATACAGTTTCGACAGACAAAGAAAATTATAAGTTCGTAATTGATTTTACCGAGAATACTATTAATCCTGACAATGCTAGTTTATACACGTTGAGTGTGATTAAAGCAGAAGATGAAGCTACGCAATCTGCTTCTTGGCAAAAAATGCAGATAGCCGGAATCTATAAAGCGGAAGAATAGCACAATAAAAGTCCGCTCCTCTTGACGCGCCCTATTCTCAAGCGGACGCACAATGCGCGCCCTACATTTCCTTATCCTGACACAAAAAAATAATCTTTCAAGCTTCTTGTGAAAACACGATAGATATGGCCTCCCTTTAACGCTTTGCAGGGGCAGGGCCTGGCTGCGGCGGGAAATATCGTGGAGGCCAGGAAGGACGGAGAGTTCCTTTTCATCGAAGATTTGCGCCTGAGGGCCAAGATCAGCAAGGCTGTTATTGAGATATTGCAGCAGAACGGGTGCCTGGAAGGAATGCACGAAAGCAGTCAGATGAGTTTGTTTTAATGGCAATTCAAAAATAAATTTCATAAATTATTGATAAATGCAGACAATAATGATATAATACTGCTGGACTAAAGCTAATAGGTGTTTTGCAGGAAAGAGTGGGTCGACCCCACTCTTTCGTATTATTTCGAACATTCTGCCATGAGGAAGGGGCTGGATGCCTCTGATACTGGGCATTCTGCCTCTGTGGTATGTGCAAAACAGGCATTACGGATTGGAGAGTTGGTATGACAAAAGGGCGGATAGAGGATATCGTGACGGAGCTTGTCACACCTATCGTTGATACGCTTGCATTTGAACTGGTTGATGTGGAATTCCTGAAAGAAGGCGCCAACTGGTATTTACGGGTTTATATCGATAAACCGGGCGGGATCGCCATCGACGACTGCCAGACTGTCAGCGAAAAGCTCAGCGACCTGCTGGACGAGGTGGATCCCATAAAACAGAGCTACATACTTGAGGTTTCGTCCCCCGGATTGGAACGGCCGCTGAAAAAGGACGGCGATTTTCAGCGTTTTAAGGGGGAAGACATAGAAGTCAAGCTTTTTCAGCCCGTAAACGGAAAAAAGATTTTTGAAGGCAAGCTTCTGGGGCTGGTTGAAGATAAAATATCCATAAAGCAGTCAAACGGTGAAGAATTGGTATTTAATAGAGCCGACACGGCAATGGTCAGAAGAGTCTTGAAGTTTTAATAACGGGAGGTTGAAGTATATGAGCGCAGAACTGATTCATGCATTGGATCAACTGGAAAAAGAAAAAGGAATTGAAAAGGAAGTTCTTATTGAAGCCATTGAAGCGGCTCTGATTTCCGCATATAAGAGAAATTTCGGGTCTACGCAGAATGTGAAGATTTATATTGACCGTGCAACCGGCGATGTAAAAGTATTTGCCTTGAAAAGGGTCACCTCCAGGCCTGAAAATGATATAGCCGATATTTCCATTGAAGAGGCCAGGAAGCTGGATGGAAAATATGAGGAAGAGGATGTTGCAGAGATCGAGGTAACCCCGAGAAAATTCGGAAGAATAGCCGCCCAGACTGCAAAACAGGTAGTCGTTCAAAGAATACGCGAAGCGGAACGGGGAATTATCTTCGATGAATTTTACAATAAAGAAGGCGATATTGTAACAGGCATCATCCAGAGAAACGAGCGCAAGAACATCATCATTGATCTGGGGAAGACCGAAGCGATCATCGCTCCTTCCGAGCAGACCAATGGTGAAGAATATAGATTTAACGACCGGATCAAAACGTATATCGTTGAAGTAAAAAAGACGACAAAGGGTCCCCAGATCATGGTATCCAGAACGCATCCGGGACTGGTGAAAAGGCTCTTTGAACTGGAGGTGCCGGAGATACACGACGGCACGGTGGAAATCAAGAGCATTGCCAGGGAGCCTGGCTCAAGGACGAAGATAGCGGTTTTCTCCAGAGATCAGAATGTTGATCCGGTAGGAGCCTGCGTGGGTCAGAAGGGCACAAGGGTACAGGCGATCGTGGATGAGCTCCGGGGTGAGAAGATTGATATAATAAAATGGAGCAGCAGCCCGGAGGAATATATTTCAAGCAGCCTGAGCCCTGCAAAGGTTGTCCGGGTAGACGCCCATGAAGAGGAAAGGTCTGCGAGAGTGACTGTTCCGGACTACCAGCTGTCCCTGGCTATCGGCAAGGAAGGCCAGAATGCGAGGCTTGCAGCCAAGCTGACCGGCTGGAAGATTGATATAAAGAGTGAATCCCAGTTAAGAGCTGCAATCGAACAGCAAATGTTCAGTATCGAGACGACCTACAATGTTGAGGACGATGAAGAATAGGGGTGGTCCGGTTGAAGCAGAAAAAGGTGCCTTTGCGGATGTGCCTCGGGTGCCAGGAAATGAAACCGAAGCGTGAGCTTATAAGGATCGTGAAAAACAAGGAAAACGAGATCAGCGTCGACGCAAGCGGCAAGAAGCAGGGCAGAGGGGCATATATCTGCAAAAGTCCGGAATGTTTTGAGAAAGCCCGAAAAGGCAAACGGCTGGAAAAAGCCTTTGAAACGAAAATAGATGAAGATATATATGAAATGTTGAAACAACAGCTGGAGGGTATGAATGGTTGATAGGACATATTCCTTCCTCAGCCTGGCTGCGAAAGCAGGGAAGGTGGTTTCAGGAGAAGAAACCTGTGAAAGAAGCCTGAAATCAGGTAAGGTATTCCTCGTAATTGTATCGGTTGATGCTTCGGACAACACGAAGAAAGGATTCTCCGATATGTGCAGATATAGAAGTATTGAAATCAGGTATTTCGGAGAGAAAAAACTGCTCGGAAGGTATGTCGGCAAAGATATGCGCTCCGTCGTTGCAGTAATTGACAGGGGGTTTGCCGGGCGTTTAATGGAATTGATCGATGGCATTGGCATAGAACATGGGGGTGTTTGAGTTTGGAAAAAGTAAGAGTATATGAACTGGCGAAGGAATTGAATACGACAAGCAAGAGGCTGATGGAAAAACTGGCGGAAGTCAATGTGATCGTTAAAAACCATATGAGCCTTTTGGAGGACCATGAGCTTAATGCGCTTTATAAACATATCGGCGTAATCAAGCATGAGGATAAAAAGGTTGTGGAGAATCAAGAGGAGAAAAAGACGGCACCTGTTGCGGCGCCACCGCCTCCGCCACCTCCACCGCCACCGCCAAAACAGGAAGCCAAAAAAGAAGCGAAAAAGGATGTAAAAAGTCCTCCGCGAATTATAAGGACGACCGAGATCATCATAAATTCAAAGAATGAATCAAGGGATGCTTCACAGTCCTCTGCGCAGAATTTCCAGCGTGGCGATGTGAGGGGCGGCGGAAGGTCCGATAATCGGTATGATCGTCGAAATGACAATAGAAACGACAGCAGGAGGGATTTCGTGAGGTTTTCCGATTCTAATTCCGGCTTGCGTGCAGGATTTGTCAGGGATAACAGGCCTGACTATTTGAAGGATTTCAAACCGGTAAACAATAGGCCCGAACAGCGCAAGGATGTTCCCAAGGAGCCTTCAAAGGATGTCACAAAGGCTGCAGCGGGTAATGCGGTGAAAGAACAGCAAAAAGAACACCAGAAGGAAGCCATTAAAGAAAAAGATGCGGTTAAAACGGAAACCGTCAGTGAAAGTATAAATGCTCCGGCTCAGGAAGCAAAAACGGCTCCCATTGTAAAAAATGAAGAATCGGTGAAGGAAACAAAAGCAGCTCCTGAAGCTGAGATCGTAAAAGAAGCCGCCGCGCCGGCCAATCCGGAAGCAGCGGCTGAAAGACCTGCAGAAACCGTGGCAGCCAAGGCCGATGATAACGTAAAGGAAAAACCTGAAGGCAGGCCCGAACAGGGAAAACCGAAGCAGCATGTCCATGAAACAGGTACAGCTGCACCTGCAGGGCAAAGGCCGAATGAAGAACGCAAAAATGAGGGACAGCAGCCCGGAGAGAAAAAGTATCCTCACGGGGACCGCCCCCAATACCAGCAAGGCGAACGCAGGCAGCAGCAGGGAGATCGGCCGCAGTACCAGCAGGGAGATCGGCCGCAATACCAGCAGGGGGAGCGCAGGCCATATCAACAGGGAGACCGCCCGCAATACCATCAGGGAGACCGCCCGCAATACCAGCAGGGAGACCGCCCGCAATACCAGCAGGGGGAACGGAGACCCTATCAGGACCGGCCGCAGCATCAGCAAGGTGAGCGTCCCCAGTATCAGCAGGGAGACCGCCCGCAGTATCAGGGAAACAGGCCTCAATATGGTGATAGGAGACCACAGGGGGATCGCCCGCAATACCAGCAAGGTGAACGCAGGCCATATCAGGGAGAACGTCCCCAATATCAGCAGGGAGACCGTCCCCAGTATCAACAGGGAGACCGCCCGCAATACGGAGACAGAAGGCCGCAGGGCGACAGGCCTCCATACCAGAGGAATGAAGCCGGAGGCAACAGACCACCGGCAAGACCCGGAGACAGAAGGCCTCAAGGTGGCGGCGGTTTCAGACCGGGCCAGCGGCCTCTTGATATACCGAAGCCCGAGTTGTCCCTTGCCCAAAAGGAAGAGCTCACTTCCCAGAGAAGCGAAGTGCGCCGCGAGTTTGTAAATAAAGATATCGACAAGGATGTAAAAAGAGAACAGAAAAGGGAAGTGCCAAAAGGCCAGGCAGCAGCAGCTAAAAACAAGAGGTTCAAACCTCAGACGGTTGTTCTCAGCGAGAAAAAGGGAGTATCGGAAGTGCTCTCCGAAGATTTCATCCTGAATGAATTTTACAGTGATGAGGAAGCAAAGAAAAAGAAATCGGCAAGGCCAAGAAAAGACAAAGACGGCAGGGTGATACAGCCCAAGCATATTCCTGCCAGAGCGGTGCTTACCTCCATTACGATACCGGAAACCATAACGGTGAAGGATCTGGCGGAAGCCCTTAAAAAGACTTCTACCGAAGTTATCAAGAAGCTTATGGTCTATGGAATGATGGCTACCTTGAATCAAGAAATTGATTTTGATACAGCCACCGTCGTCGCCGAAGAATTTGGCGTAAAGACAGGAAAAACCGTAGTAGTAAATGAAGAAGACATCCTGTTTGACGATGACGAGCAGGCAGACGAGACAAAGCTTATGCCAAGACCTCCCGTTGTTGTGGTAATGGGCCATGTAGACCATGGAAAGACCTCGCTGCTGGATGCCATCCGGTCGGCGAACGTTATCGACACGGAAGCGGGCGGTATTACCCAGCATATAGGCGCTTACACTGTAAAAATCAACGACAGGAATATCACCTTCCTGGATACTCCGGGACATGAGGCCTTTACCGCAATGAGGGCCAGGGGTGCGCAGGTGACCGATATAGCCATACTTGTTGTTGCTGCAGATGACGGCGTCATGCCTCAGACCATTGAAGCCATTAACCACGCGAAAGCCGCCAAGGTTTCCATCATTGTCGCCATAAACAAGATCGACAAGCCGGGAGCCAACCCGGAAAGGGTAAAGCAGGAATTGACAGAGCATGGACTGGTTTCGGAAGAGTGGGGCGGAGACGTGATCTGTGTCAATGTTTCAGCCAAAAAGCGTGAAAATATCGACCAACTGCTGGAAATGGTACTGCTTACGGCGGATATACTCGAATTGAAGGCAGACCCCGATAAGCAGGCGAAAGGGACGATTATCGAAGCCAAGCTTGATAAGAACAGGGGTCCCATAGCTACCGTACTGGTGCAAAGAGGTACCCTGAATGTCGGCGATTCCATTGTAACCGGTACTACCGTCGGCAGGATCAGGGCAATGAACGATGACAAGGGCATAAGCGTTAAAAAGGCAGGGCCATCTACTCCGGTTGAAATACTGGGTATGCCTGACGTGCCTGAAGCAGGCGAACTGTTCTATGCCATTACCGATGAAAAAGTGGCAAGGCAGCTGGCGGAAAAGAGAAAGTTCAAGCAGAGGGAACAGACCCTGAAGGCGTCTGCAAAGGTTTCCCTTGAGGATCTCTACAACCAGATCAAGGAAGGCAAGGTCAAGGACCTGAATATCATCGTAAAGGCCGACGTGCAAGGCTCGGTGGAAGCTGTCAAGCAATCCATCGAAAAGCTCAGCAATGATGAAGTAAGGGTGAATATCATACACGGAGGCGTCGGTGCCATTACCGAATCCGACGTTATCCTTGCAGGCGTCTCAAATGCCATCATTATCGGCTTTAATGTAAGGCCGGGGCCTAACGTGGCTGAAGCTGCGGAAAACGCAAATGTGGACCTGCGGCTTTACAGAGTCATTTACAATGCCATCGAAGACATTCAGGCTGCGATGAAGGGTATGCTGGAACCCACGTTTAAAGAAGTGGTATTGGGGCATACTGAAATAAGACAGATATTTAAAGTATCCGGCGTGGGGACCATTGCCGGGTGTTATGTGACCGACGGAAAAATCGTCAGGAATTCCGATATAAGGGTTATCAGGGACGGTATTGTCGTACACGAAGGCAAACTGGCGTCACTGAAGAGATTCAAGGATGATGCCAAGGAAGTTTTGCAAGGCTTTGAATGCGGTCTGTCCATTGAAAAGTTCAATGATATCAAAGAAGGCGATATCATCGAAAACTACGCGATGGAGGAAGTCGCAAGATAGACGGAACATGGGGACGGTTCTTTTGTTTCGTTTTGGAACGAAACAAAAAAACCGTCCCCATGTTTCGCGTTTAAAGGAGTGGTGCAAGTGGATAGGACAAACAGGATCTCCGAGGAAATGAAAAAGGAAATCAGTAATATCATACAAAATGAGCTTAAGGACCCGAGGCTTCCGCAGATGGTCAGTGTAATGTCTGCAAATGTAACCAGGGACCTGAGGCATGCCAAGGTATTTATCAGTGTTTTTGGCAGCGAAGAGGAAAAGAAAAGCGCCTTGAGTGCCTTAAAAAGCGCTGCGGGATATATAAGACGGGAAGTAGGCCACCGGATGCAGCTCAGATATACTCCCGAGCTGCAGTTTGAACTGGACAATTCCATTGAACACGGGGCTTATATCACCAGACTTATCAATGATACCATGAAGGACAAGAAGGAATGACAAATGGCTTTGGATAGGATTATTTCCGTTTTAAAAGGTTCACGGGAAATTGCCATTCTTCCCCACATAGCAGCCGACGGGGACGCTCTGGGGTCGAGCCTTGCCCTCGCTCTGGCATTGTCCGGGATGGGAAAGAGCGTCAAAGTGCTGTTGGAGGAAGAAATACCCCTGCTTTACAATTTCCTTCCCGGAAGGCACATGGCAGAAGTGTATGCAGACGGCACAAAAGGTTATGAAACCGTTGTGGCGCTTGATACCGGAGATACAGGCAGGCTTGGGAAGAGGCTTACGGTATTTGAAGCCGCGAAGGTAACCGTCAACATAGACCACCATTTTACCAATTCGGAATTTGCCTTTCACAACTATGTGAGTCCCGGCACTGCAGCGGTAGGGGAAATAATATTCCAGATTGTCAAAAGGATAGGGGTAAAGCTTGATACGGATATTTCCACATGCCTGTATGTCGCAATCATAATGGATACCGCCGGATTCAGGTATAGCAATACAACGTCGCAGACCCATCAGGTGGCGGCTGAGCTAATTGGGAATGGCGTCAATGTTGCTGAAATATCCCAGCAGGTATTTGACTCCACCTCCTATGAAAAAGTAAGACTTATGGGCGTTGCGATCCAGGTACTTGAGCTGCTGGAAAAAGGCAGAGTGGCAATCATACCGCTAAGCAATGATATGATCAGGCAGACGGGGGCAAAGGAAGAAGATTGCGACGGGATCGTCAACATAGGCAGAAATATCAGGGGAGTGAAAGTTGCAGCCATGCTGCGGCAGTGGGACAACGGGGAGATCAAGGTGAACTTGAGAGCCGTATCCGATGTGGACGTATCCGCGATTGCAAGTCTGTATGGCGGCGGCGGGCACAAGAAAGCTGCAGGCTATATAACGAAGGGAACCCTGGAGGCTGCCAGGGAGAGACTGCTTGAGGACATCAGGGAAGCGCTATGAATGGTATATTGAATATCCTGAAGCCTCCCGGCATGACTTCCTTCGATATCGTGGCACGGGTCCGGGGACTTTTGAAAATGAAAAAGGCCGGCCATACCGGTACGCTTGATCCTATGGCAGTTGGAGTTCTTCCCATATGCCTTGGCAGCGCTACAAAAGCGATAGAGTATATGATGGAAAAGGACAAGCTCTACCGTGCCGAGCTGACCCTGGGCATCACGACGGACACACAGGATGCCTATGGGGAAATCATGGAAACAAAAGAAGCCTTGTACGGCAACGAAGAAATAGAGGCAGCGGTTAAGTCCTTTATGGGAAAAAGCCAACAGCTGCCACCCATGTATTCCGCGATAAAAATCAACGGCAGGAAGCTCTATGAAATGGCCAGGGACGGACTTACTGTAGAAAGGTCTCCACGCCCTGTAGAGATTTATTCCATCGACGTTATTGATATAAAAAGAGAGGATAAACCAAAAATCCTGTTTGATGTTCACTGCTCAAAGGGAACATATATAAGGACACTGTGCGCGGATATCGGTGAAAAGCTGGGATGCGGCGGACATATGTCCTTTTTGCTCAGGAAAAGGGCAGGTGTGTTTGACCTGGCGGCGGCTGTGACACTGGAGGAACTAAAACAGGCAGTTGACGAAGGAAGCGTGGCGTCGCTGCTTTTGAATACCGAAAGAGTGTTTGACGGATTTGGTGCAATAAAGCTGGAGGAGCCGCAGGAAAAGAAGCTGCTAAACGGCATGCCGGTGGAGTTGGCAGTCTGCGGCGGCATAGCTGAAGGCCTGGTGAAGGTGTATAACAGCAAGGGTGTTTTTTTTGCATTAGGGGAGATTGTCAGGCTGGACAGCAGGCTTGTCCTGAAATCCAGGAAGTTTTTTTTCTGATACTCCGCCGCATAGCCCATCCATATCTGTAATTGCTGTAAATCTCCTGAGTTTTCACCATGGTGGTGTGCTAACGCATGTGTCATTGCGAGGAGTTTGCGACGAAGCAATCTCATGAAAAGCTATAGTGATGAGATTGCCGCAGGAGAACCTTGCGATGACACTGGTTTATGTAGTCGTTGTAGTACTGAGTACTTTCAAGTGACGGGGGCAAAATATAGAATGATGGATGTACTATATGGTAAAAACAATAACATAAAGATTGAAAGGCCGACAGGCGTGGGGCTTGGCAATTTTGACGGTCTGCATGTAGGCCATATGGCATTGGTGAATACTCTGATTAACGAATCCAGGATGAATGGCCTGGATTCCATGATCTATACCTTTACCAAGCACCCGGAGAACATTCTCCGGAGAAAGCTTTTTACGCCGCTATTGACGACAGTGAATAAAAAAATACAGCTGTTGGGCGATACCTCCCTGGCCTATTTGTATTTTGACGAGTTTGATGAAAATTATTCCCGGATGAAGCCGGAAAGCTTTGTAAAGGATATTTTGCTCAAGCGGCTTGGCGCAAAGCTGGCGGTTGCCGGCTTTGACTACCGGTTCGGATATAAGGGAGAGGGAGATGCCGATTTGCTGAAGGAAATGGGCAGAGCTTTCAATTTCCGTGTAATTATCATCCCTCCCATAAAAATAGACAATGAAATCGTAAGCAGTACAAAGATACGTAAATGCGTTGCCGGGGGCGATATGGAAAAGGTATTCGGCCTTCTTGGCAGGCACTATTCCATTACCGGCCAAGTGGCAAACGGAAGAAAACAGGGCAGCAAGCTGGGCTTTCCCACGGCCAACCTTCACCCGGAGGATTACCTGATATTGCCTCATAACGGAGTGTACATAACCCGTACCCTTCTGGATGGACAGTTTTATCCGGGCGTGACCAACGTGGGCCTCAATCCTACGTTTGGAGATGTGGGAAAAACCAGCGTTGAGACGCATATTTTCAATTTCGACAGAGATATCTACGCCAAGGACATCGAAGTATTTTTCCTATCGAAAATCCGCGATGAAAAAAAATTCAAGACCGGGGAAGAACTGGCGGACCAGGTCCGCCGGGATATCCGGACGGCAAAGGAGTTTTTCTATATCAATGAATCCTGAACGGTACAGGCTGAAAGTAACGGGAATTGTGCAGGGTATCGGCTTCAGGCCTTTTGTATACAACCTTGCCGCGTCGCTTTTACTAAAAGGCCGGGTCCTGAATACCGGAGACGGAGTTGAAATAGAAATTGAAGGTCCGCGGGACCGGCTTGACGCTTTTGTCAACCGGCTTAAAAGCGACGCGCCCCCTCTGGCTTTAATCCGGAGCATTGCTCTTGATCGTCTTCCGTTGATTGGCTATGATGATTTTCAAATAAAAACCAGTCAGACCGGCGGCACTTTAAATACCCTGATTTCGCCGGATATATCCATTTGTGAGGACTGCAGCAGGGAGCTTTTCGACCCTGCCGACAGCAGGTATGGATATCCCTTTATCAATTGTACCAATTGCGGACCCAGGTTTACCATCATCAAAGATATTCCGTATGACAGACCCAATACTACCATGAGCAGTTTTGAAATGTGCGGACAGTGCAGGTCGCAGTATGAGGATCCGGCGGACAGACGTTACCATGCGCAGCCGGTATCATGTGGAAAATGCGGACCGGAGCTTCATTTGCTGGATAACCGGGGTGCGTTGGCTGCTTGCGGGGATGCTCCGGAGAGAGCCAGGAAACTGCTGGAGGCCGGACATATTCTTGCAGTGAAGGGACTGGGCGGGTACCACCTGGCATGTGATGCAAAAAACAAAACTGCGGTAGCCGAATTAAGAAGGCGCAAGCAGAGGGATGAAAAGCCTTTTGCCCTGATGGCCAAAGATATGGATACCGTGCGGAAGTATTGCCGGGTGGATGCTGCTGAGAGGGCTTTGCTGGAGTCAGTGAGAAAACCTGTGGTGCTGCTGAAAAAAAGAGAAGATTGCAGCCTGCCCCAGGAAATAGCTCCCGGCAATCCATACCTGGGAATAATGCTGCCGTATACTCCGGTACATTTGCTGCTGTTTAATGCAGGAGAAACGGCAGCTTCCGATATCATTGACATGCCCGGCCCCGAAATCCTGGTAATGACCAGCGGGAATATCAGCAGCGAGCCGATATGCTACAAGGACGATGACGCCTTGCGGGAATTGAAAGGGATCGCCGATTTTTATCTGACCAACAACCGGGAGATTTTCATAAGGACCGATGACTCGGTTACCAGATCCTTTCAGGGGAATGAGTATATAATCCGGCGGGCAAGGGGTTATGTGCCCATGCCTGTGATTTGTGAAGCGGTTCCTGCAGACGTACCTTCCGTGCTGGCCTGCGGGGGAGAACTGAAAAACGCCTTCTGCCTCGGCAAAGGCCGGGAATTTTACGTCAGCCATCACATAGGAGATCTGGAGAACCTTGAAACCATGCAGTCCTTTGAAGAAGGAGTGGAGCATTTCAAGAGGCTCTTTGGAATAAAGCCGGAAATTATCGCTTATGACCTGCACCCTGAGTATTTGTCGACAAAATATGCAATGGAAGCCACTTATGGAAGGAAAGTGGGCGTACAGCACCACAAGGCCCATATTGCATCCTGCATGGCGGACAATGACGTGAAGGGCGAGGTCATTGGCGTAGCTTTTGACGGTACAGGCTACGGTGAGGACGGAAAAATATGGGGTGGTGAGTTTTTCACCGGTTCTTACGGGAGCTTGAGAAGAGCCGCCCACCTGGAATATGTAAGAATGCCCGGGGGCAGTGCGGCGATTCATGAGCCATGGAGAATGGCCTGCAGCTATCTGGAAAACGCAGGGATAGACAGCGAAGTGTTGGCTGAATTGAAAGGCTACGGTGCGAGGGATTTGTGGCACAACCGGAAGGCGCCGGAGGAAAGAAAAGCTTCCATCGGTGCGGTTAAGAGCATGATAGCCGCAGGTTTTAACAGCCCCTTCACCTCGGGGATGGGAAGGCTTTTCGACGCCGTGTCCGCCATCGCAGGAGTACGGTATTCCTCCGGCTTCGAAGGCCAGGCGGCCATGGAACTGGAATTTGCTGCCGGTCAAGGAGGCTATGGCAGGTACCCCTTTGAAATATATCAGGAAAATGGTGTTTATGTCCTGGGTACCCCGGAGCTTGTAAAAAGTGTGTTCAGAGATAGGCAGCAAGGCGTTTCAGCCGGTATTATTTCCACCAGATTCCATGAGACGGTAGCTGTGATGATTCATGAAATTTGCTGCCGTTTGCGTAAGGAAACAGGAATGAACAGGGTAGTGTTAAGCGGAGGCGTTTTCCAGAACATGCTTTTGTTATCCCGCAGCGCGGAAATGCTTGCCCAAAGCGGCCTTGAAGTGTTTGTGCACAAAAGGGTTCCCGCCAACGACGGGGGACTGTCCCTTGGCCAGGCAGTTATTGCTGTGGCGGAGGACAGCAAATTTTGATATAATTATACGGAAAAGACACTACAACGATACTTAGTCTATCTATGCCTGTCATTGCGAGGAGCTTGCGACGAAGCAATCTCACAAAATGCTGCTTGCGAAGAGATCGCCACGCTTTGCTCGCGATGACACAAAAGCTCATATACCGTTATTGTAAAAAAGGATGTGAAAAAAATGTGTCTCGGATTACCGGGGAAAATTGTTGAAATTAAGGATAAAAGCGCGGTTGCCGAAATCATGGGAGTGACCAGGGAGATCTCCGTCGAGCTTCTCAGGGAAGTGAAGCCGGGCGATTTTGTGCTTATCCATGCCGGATGCGCCATTCAAGTGCTGGATGAAGAGGAAGCCGCCGCTACGATCCAATTGTTCAAGGAACTGAAGGAAGTCTCCCATGAGTAATTATATCGATGAATTCAGAGATTCCGCCGCTTCCGGAAAGCTGGCGGAGGCCTTGCTGGCATACAAGGGCAGGAAGCTCAATATCATGGAAGTGTGCGGCACACATACGATGGCCATCTTCCGCTATGGTATCAGGGAGCTTCTGCCGGATGGCGTAAGGCTGGTTTCCGGGCCGGGATGTCCCGTTTGCGTTACACCCGTCGGATATATCGATGCGGCGATAGCCGCCGCAAAGCTTGACAATTCCATCATAACCACCTTCGGAGACCTGATCAGGGTACCGGGCAGTGCTGCCACTCTGGCAGGAGAAAAAGCAAATGGAGCGGACATCAGGATTGTATACTCCCCCCTTGACGCTCTTGCAATTGCGCGGGAGAATCCTGAAAAAAAGGTCACTTTCCTCTCGGTAGGTTTTGAGACCACAACGCCGGTTTGCGCATTAACCGTTCTGAAAGCCCGTGAGGAAAACCTCCGGAATTTTTTCATCCTGCCGGCAAACAAAACCATGCCTGAAGCGTTGAAATTACTGGCTGCAGACCGCACTGCCGGCATTGATGGCTATCTTTATCCGGGGCATGTCAGTACGATTATCGGTACGGGATTTTATGGGGAAATCGCGGAGAAATATGGCATACCGGGCGTGGTAGCCGGTTTTGAGCCGCTGGATATACTGCATGCGGTGCTGACCCTGACGGAATTGTGCAATCGTCCGGAAAAGCAGGTTGTGAATGAATATTCGCGGTTTGTACGAAACGAGGGAAACCCGCTGGCTATGGATAAAATGTATGAGGTCTTTGAAGCGGTGGATTCGGAGTGGAGAGGGCTTGGCTGTATCCCGGGGTCGGGCCTGGCTGTGCGGATCAAGTATGAAGCCTTTGACGCCTGGAAGGTATTCGGCCTGTCCTGGGGGACGGGCAGAGAGCCGAAAGGTTGCCTTTGCGGCGAGGTTTTGAAGGGAAAGGCAGTTCCTGCCGATTGCGGCCTGTTTGGAAGGATATGTACTCCGGAGAGCCCGGCGGGAGCCTGCATGGTGTCGTCGGAAGGCACCTGTGCGGCATACTACAGGTATAATAGATGAAAAACTGTTTGATGGAGGCATAGGGAATGTCAGATCGAATTACAATGGCACATGGCAGCGGCGGAATCAAGATGCATGAGCTGATTAAAAATATATTCCGGAAACACCTGTCCAACGAAATACTCGACAGGGGCGACGATGCGGCTCAGTTTCCGGCGCCTGCCGGAAGGTTGGCCTTTACAACCGACTCCTATGTGGTGAGTCCGATATTCTTTAAAGGCGGGAATATTGGAAAGCTGGCAGTATGCGGCACGGTAAACGACCTTGCGGCCGCGGGTGCAAAACCGCTGTATATGAGCTGCGGCTTTATTATTGAAGAAGGGTTTCCCATCTCCAGGCTGGAGGAAATCGTGCGGAGCATGGCGGAAACTGCCGATGAATGCGGTATTCTTCCTGTTACCGGAGACACGAAGGTCGTTCAGAAGGGGGCTGCCGACGGGATATTCATCAATACCTCGGGGATAGGCCTGATTCCTGAAGGAATTGATATTTCGGGCAAGAATGCGGCTACGGGGGACAAAGTCATCATTACGGGAACCGTAGGCGACCATGGATGTGCCATCATGCTGGAAAGAGAAAAGCTTGGAATCAATGCCGGCTTGCAAAGCGACTGTGCTCCGCTGGGAGGCATGCTCCAGAAGCTTTTGTCGGAAATCGATCCGGTGAATGTACTTCGGGACCCGACCAGAGGCGGGCTGGCAACGACGCTGAACGAGATCGCCCAACAGAGCGGCAGAGGGATAAAGCTATACGAAGAACGGATTCCGGTTGCTGATGAAACCCGCGGAGTGTGCGAATTATTGGGCCTGGACCCGCTTTACATTGCCAATGAAGGTAAAATGGTGGTTATTCTGCCGGGAAATAAGGCCGATAAAGCCCTGGAAATACTCAGAAGCCATAAATACGGCATGTCGGCGGCAGTGATCGGTGAGGTTGTGGAAACGCCGCCCGGAAGAGTATTTATGAGGACGGTGGCAGGCGGCAGCAGAATACTTGATATGCTGTCGGGAGACCAATTGCCCAGAATTTGTTGATAGAGAGGAAAAGGGATACACACCTGCTGCGTCTGCAAAAAGGCGTATAAACATGGCCGGTATATGGCAGAAAAAGCTGATTTCTTTAAAAAGAGGAAGACAACTTCCGGAAATATGCGTATAATTTACATAGAAATATTGAAAATCTTTTCCATGTTTCGCTGCAGCAGTAAAAAACATAAGGAAGGATACGGTCATGATCATCAAAATGGAAGATATAGGTAAGATCTACAGCACGGGCACGATTGAGGTGGAAGCGCTGAAAAACGTAAACCTCTCCATTGAAAAGGGTGAGTTTGTTTCGGTAATGGGGCCTTCAGGCTCGGGAAAATCGACGCTCATGAACATTGTGGGCTGTCTGGACAGAAGCACGTCGGGTTTTTACCAGCTGGACGGGGTGGACATATCCAAATTAGATGACGTAGCACTGGCCAAAATACGCAACCTGAAAATCGGCTTTGTTTTTCAATCCTTTAACCTTCTTCCCAGAATAACAGCCCTGCAGAATGTGGAATTACCCATGATCTATGCCGGCGTGCCGAAAAAAGAAAGAAGGGGAAAAGCCATGGAAGCCCTGGACAGGGTAGGGTTGACGGAGCGAAAGGATCACAAGCCCAACGAACTCTCGGGCGGACAGAAGCAAAGGGTCGCCATTGCAAGGGCGCTGGTAAACACGCCGGCCATTATCCTTGCAGACGAGCCTACCGGAAACCTCGACAGCGCCTCGGGAGAGGACATAATGGCGGTGTTTCAGGGGTTGAACAGGGAAGGTGTGACCATTGTCCTCGTTACCCACGAGCCGGACATCGCCACGCACACCAAGCGGGTTGTCAAGTTCAGGGACGGCAGGCTGACGCAGGATTACCCGGTAGTGGACCAGGTGGACGCGAGAGACCTGATCAATGCCAGAAAAGAGCAAGAAGCCGTTTGAACAACGTCATCAGTCCCCACCTCTTAGGTGGCGGATTTCCGATTGAAAAAGCTGTCAGTGGAGGGTAGCAATCCCCAACTGACGTTGTTCAAACGCCATGTATAGACGTGGCGCACGAAGTGTAGCGCAGGGCGAATTCATTTCGCCCGCAGCGAGGGGGTATGGGGGCATGCCCCCATTGGAAATTGAACGGCAGGGTATCTTTGTAAAGTCACCAGGAATATTAATTGAAAGGATGAATACATATGTCAGATTTGCAGACAAGTGCTATGAATGAAGAAGTAACCGTAAAAAAACTGGGCTTTTTTCAAAGGGTTGCAGGTGTGGTCGTATCGCCCGGCAGAGTGATGGAGGATTTGAAAGCGAAGCCAAGGTTATTATTCCCTTTAATTTTGATGGCCGTTGTCCAATTGGCGGTTTATTTGATCCGGCTGCCGCTTTGGCAGGATTCTCTCCGCAAAGCCATAATATCTGCCTCGGATTTGACAGAATCCCTGACGGGTATTGAAATGACTCCCGAGCTTATTGAACAGAGCCTGTCGCAAAGCCTGGTCCAAAGTGTGATCGTCACCCCGCTTACAGCATTGTTCGGCTGGCTGTTCATCACCGTCGTGCTGTTTGTGATCGTCAAGATCGCCGGCAGACCGGGGAAATTCAAACAATATTTGAGCGTTGTCGGCTATGCCTATGTCATCACCGCGCTTTACCTGCTAATCGTACTGGGGGTCTCCTATTTTACGGGCAGCCTGCACACTGAAATGCCGCTGACAAGCATTGCCAATGTTTTTGGGGAAGAAATGCAAGGCAGCTTTGTTTTTGGGATGCTCAGGGGACTGGATGTGTTCAAAATATGGAATTATGCGGTAATCGCCATCGGCCTGCAAACGGTCAGCGGCTTTAAAAAGCCTACGGCATATGGGATTGTTGCCGCAATATTTATTATCGGGCTGCTGTTTGCAGGCGCCAGTGAAGCAGCAGTGGGAGCATACCTGTAAAAACGGACATTCTTGGAGGATAAATATGAGCAAAAAAGTAATGATTGGTGGAATAATAGCCATCGTGACAGTTTCACTTATAGCGGTAAGCATTTTAAAAGGTACGGGATCTTCTTCCGTATTCGGCGGAGGAAGCGGGTATCCGGTGAGAGTGGCAGAGATACAGACAGGAGATATTGCTTCGTACATATCTGCCAATGGGATCGTCGAAGAGGTTGAAAAAGGCGAGGTATTCTTCGAGACTCCCCTTAAGGTTCTAAAGGTGCTTGTGGCTGAAGGCGACAGGGTGACCAAAGGCCAGAAGCTCCTCGAACTTGATACGGCATCCCTGGCTTCCGAACTGGAAAAGCTGAAAACCAACAGGGGCATCCAGCAGTTGTCCCTGAATTCAAATGTTGCCAATGCGGAGGTGGATAGGGCACAGTCGGCGGTCAATGCTGCGGAAAGAACCCTTGGCGACAGCAAGAAAGCCTATGAAGAAAGCAAGGATTTATATGCTTCCAATGCCATTCCCCAAAAGGACCTTGATGCTTCGGAAAAGGCTGTTATTCAGGCGGAATCTGCTCTTGCCGATGCTCAGGCGGCCTATAAGGTGGCGGTTGAAAGCAGAAGTGTGAACAGAACCACAACGCAGGAAAACATAAAAGTGATGGATATATCCATCAAGGATCTTGAAAGCAGCATTGCCCGGGTTGCCGAATCGGTGGTAAGTCCCATGGATGGCGTTGTAGCCGCGCTGAATATAGATGCAGGCGGCTTTGTGACTAATGCCCAGGCGGCATATAAGATCATTAACCCTGACAAGCTCCAGGTAAAGGCGAAGATAAAGGAATACGACATAAAGAATGTAAAAGCAGGGCAGAATGTCCGGATCACCGGCGACGCCATTGACAAGGAAACAAGCGTCGGCGGCAGGATTACGGCCATCTCTCCCGTTGCTACAGTCAGCAGGACTACCAGCGGAGAAGAGACTGTCGTTGAAGTGACCATAACGGTGGAAAACCCTGACGGAATATTGAAACCGGGCCTGAATGTAACCTGTGATGTTTATACCGTCGATAAAAAAGGGGTTATTGTAGCGCCCATGGAAATGATCACCGAGGATAAGGACGGCAATAAGCTGGTGTATGTGGTCGATACGGCCAACAGTGTAATGAAGGAAACCATGGTAAAGCTGGGCATCAACTCCGACATGACGGTTGAAGTGGTGGAAGGCTTAAAGGAAGGCGACATGGTAATTATAGAGCCCCAGCCCATCTATTCCGATGGAGCAAAAGTAAGGATTCTGGGAGACCAGACAAAGTGAGGGTGAGGATATGAACTTTTCCGAAAGCTTCAAACAGGCATTTGACAGCTTGAAAGCCAATAAGCTCCGATCCGTTCTTACCATGCTGGGTATCGTCATGGGCGTGTTTTCGGTCATTACCATCATGGCCATCGGCAGCGCTGCCGAAGCCTATATGAACAGCCAGTTTGAAAAAATAGGCGCAAATACCATCACCATCGCCTACAAGGAGAGAAACCTGAGCGAAAAGGATTGGCTCAAGCTGGAGGACATGGAAACCATAAGGAAAGCCGCACCGGAAATTAAAAATATTGCGACCTACATTCAAAGATCCGGAACAGTGAGAATTGACAGTAATACAAGAGATACCATAGCGGTTGGCGTTTCTTCGCAGTATAAGAGCTTTGATCTGATCGAGATGGCTGAAGGCAGATTCATTAACGATTTTGACGTATCTGCCGCTTCAAAAGTAATCATCGTTGATGAATCTTTTGTGAAGAAATACTTTAAAAATGTCAAAAACCAAAAGGATGTTATCGGCGAGACAATCGTTTTCAGGTCATCTTCCGGTTCTTCCATCAATGTAAAAATCATTGGAATCAAAAAGAGCGGAGATGATTTGTTTGAGAGCGTGCTCAACAATGACCAGATGCCTGTCATTACCTACCTGCCAATTACAACGGTGCAGCAGCTATTCTACAATGTAGACAGGCTGGAATCCATCGTTGTTTCCGTTGTTGACAAGCAAAAACTCAGAGATATAGGAAACAGAATCGTGAAGGCTCTGGAAATGAAAAAAGGCAAAAGCGATCTATATATGGCACAGAATTCGGCGGATATCCAGAAAGCCATGTCCGACGTACTGGGAGTCATATCTTCCGTCCTGCTGGTTATCGCGATCATTACACTGATCGTTGGCGGCATCGGTATAGTAAATATACTGCTGGTTTCGGTAACGGAGAGGATAAGGGAAATCGGCATCAGAAAAGCGCTGGGGGCGCAGAGAAAGGACATTGTGCTGCAATTTATCACGGAATCCATCATAATGACGGGCTTGAGCGGATTAGTGGGGATTTTCATCGGGATTGTAGCAGGAAGTATCATATCTGCGCTGATCAAGCTGCCGCCTATCGTGGACATGAAAGTGATCCTGCTGGCGTTTTTCGGTTCCGTGGCTTTGGGCCTGATTTTCGGTGTCTACCCCGCCAAGCGGGCGGCGGACCTGGATCCCATCGAGTCGCTGAGGTATGAATAGATGTGGCTGTCGACAAGCCGATGACCGGGCTTGTGAAGCATATGAAGGTAGTAGTTTCTAATCTCTGCCAGATCCGCTAAAACTGTTAACATAATAAGTGTAGTGTCTAAAAAGGTTGCCTGAAAAAATCGGGCAATCTTTTCTTGTATATAGGCGAAAAATATAATATTTTATGCTTTTCTTGGGAAATATTTTTACATCGATGCCAGCTTCTGCTATTATAATATAAGATATTCCAATTTATGACTTCCATATACAAATGAGAAAGCTGTCTTTTTGTTTTACCGGAGCACTATATTAGCAAATATCAAGGATAATAGAATTCCAAGGATAAATTACGATGCAGAGTCAAAAATTTTATATGATGAGGTGCTTGCTATGGGCAATAAAAAAACAATCAAAGCAATCTTTTCGTCCGTATTGGCATTTTGCTTCCTGACCTTTTCACTATCTACTCCTTCACTTGCTATGGAGAACAATGAACAGCAAGTGGCTGAAGGTGTATCGGTTATCAAGAACGGTGATTATGAATCAAATAGGTTTATAGTTAAGTATAAAAGTAAAGTAGATAAAGAAGCTTTGGCAAGCGTATTTGATGGAAAAGAAGAAAGTATAAATGCCATCAGATGCAAAGATGGGAAATACGGAGTTATCAGCACCAGACTAAAAAGTAAGTCGAGTGAAATTTACGAGAAATTAAAAGTAAAGAACCTTGATAAACTGATCGAATACATACAGCCGGATTATAGCTTTGAACTTAGTTCCAATGATCCTTATTTCGACCAGCAGTGGGGGATTCAGAACCCTTCTGTGACGGAAGAAGTATATGGCAGCAGTGCCAGAGTGAATATTGACGCTAATGTGGTACCTGCCTGGGAAGTAGCCCAGGGAGAGGGAGTAATCGTCGCGGTAGCTGATACAGGGATAGACATAAATCATGAGGATTTAAAGGAGAATATCTGGGTCAATGGCGGAGAAGTACCCGGAAATGACATCGATGATGACGGCAATGGCTTTATAGACGATATAAACGGCTGGAATTTCTATGATGACACGGCAGATGTGAGTGTATACGAAACGGTATATGGGGAGGATCATGGGACACATATTGCTGGAATCATAGCAGCAGTCAAAGATAACGGAAAAGGCATCGCTGGGGTTGCGCCCAAGGCGAAGATATTGCCTTTGAAGGTGTTTCAGGATGGAAAAGCATATACAAGTGATATTATAGAAGCGATAGATTATACAGAAAAGAACGGCGCAAAGGTGTTCAATTGCAGTTGGGGGAGTGCATACGAGAATCCTGCCCTTAAAGAGGCGATAGAGCAGTCAGGTATGTTGTTTGTATGTGCTGCTGGTAATAGTGGGATTGATATTGATCAGAATCCTGTATATCCTGCAGCGTTTACGAGTGATAATGTTATTTCAGTTGCCTCACTAACTAGGACTGGAGGTTTGGCAAGCTCCTCGAATTATGGACAGATCAGTGTTGATGTGGCTGCACCTGGTGAGGGTATTGTTAGTACTGTGCCCGGGAATGGATATGGTATGAAAAATGGTACATCCATGGCAGCAGCTTTAGTCTCAGGAGAGGCGGCGCTGGTGATCAGTAAAAATGTAAATTTAGCCACAATTGGAATAAAGAAAAAAATCATCAACTCATCGGATGGTCTATCAACCCTAAAGAAGATATCTAATTTATCGAATGAGATTAAGGTGAATGAAATTGATACGGCTGGTTTTATGAGTTATACCAGATTAAATGTAACTAGTTTGGTTTATGACTCGATATATGAAGCTAATGTTGATTATCAGCTAAGTCAGGATGCTGTATTGCTTACAGAAACATATGCAGCAAATCCATCGGGAGATATATTAAGCTTAAAAGTAACAAATGGTAATGATGGAGAACCTAATTCATACTATTATATGAAGTGTTCAGGGGCACAATATACCTTCCAGGCAGGAGACTATATAGAATATGATGTAAAGATACAGGAAGATGTAGGGGGTGCAGGGGGGATAGAATGCATCATCACGGATGGTACAGGGTTTAGGTGGTTAGCAGGCTGGAATGATCAATATGGTTTACCAGGAGCGCCTTGGTATGATATATCATCAATAGCATATGGAAACTGGTGCCACAGAAAACTTGCCGTACCGGATGCTATGATTGGAAAAACATCAGACCAATGGGCTCTTGTAGGAGAATGTGATGGTCAAAGTTTCACATATACCTCACTCTATGATAACATAGTTATAACAAACGGAAGCGGTGTTGAGAAAAAGATAATATTCAAATCAGGAAATGATTATGCAGGGGGCATGTCAATAACAATTCCTGGCATACTTACGGTGTCGAATGCATCTGCAATCGTCGAAATAGTTATTGCAGATGATACATTAAATCTAGCATTAACTATTTTAAACACAGGAATGTTAAATAAAAGCTTTTTAGTAACTTATTTAACTAGCGAGCTCCAATTAATCGACTTATGTGGGTTGACTTCGGATATTGAGATAAAAGCAGGGAATATAGAAGGGACTAATATTACCATTACCCAGTATACACCGGGATATATTACTTTTATAGTGGATTGCATTATACCTCCAGGTAAATCGTGGTCAGGGGTAGTAAATATTATTAAGTTTAAGAAATTAGTTAATACACCAAACATTATATACAAGTTACAGTAGTAGGGATTTGCATGATTAGAAAAAATACCAAAGGCTATATTTTCGTTTTTATTAGCATTACTTGATGGTACAATATGGTGATAACTGGAGTTACCCCTGTAGTGATTGAACTTTTCATTTACAATCCTGTTGAGAATGGAAGCACATTTTCAGGGGCGGTTAATACCATCGTGTTCAGGCCTAAAAAGACCAGTCAGGCAACATTATCATATACGATACAGTAACTCAATGGTTGGAAATAGGGAAGAATATTTTATAGTAAAGGGGATAAGAGTTATGAAGACAGGGAAGATAAAGATCATTTTCTTAATAGCAGTGATACTGGCAATCAATACAACAGTCATATTTGCAGTGAATTCCGGTAAGCCAGACACCGATACCGGCACGATGACAGCTGTTACAGATAAGTTTGAGTTATCATTGGATAAAAATATAAAGTTTAAAGCTTTGGCCGATAATTTAAAGAAAAAAGACCTAAAGGAAGATGATTTCTATAACCAAATGGCCAAATACGCCAGCTTCATCAATATTTTCAAACCCAGCACAGCAGAGATAGAATATATTA
>JAFABI010000032.1 GCA_023426125.1 Bacillota bacterium | reverse complement strand
TCCAATGGATGGGAGCAGCGGGCAATATAATGATCTGGTATTTACAGCAGTGAACACAACCAGGATAAGGCTGAATATTACCGACCCCAGCCATGGCACCGACAACTATGCGAGGGTACTGGAGATAATGGCCATTTAGGTATTAGCTAATCAATGATAGATCCTGTTTTAAAACAAACGGACCCTATTTCGATTGATAGACCTCATCATGACTATAGATCTAGCCATGATGAGGTCATCAACAAATGCTGCAGAAGAAATCTGATAAATCACTAAAGGAGGCCATCGTATGTCTGGTCAAAAATTATCCGTTCCCATTCCATTCCCCACTTCCTGTGGCGATTACGAAAGAAACCGCCTTCAAGCTATCTTTGCCCCCGTCGTGACAGGCGTTCCTCCGGAGGATGCCAGCCGGGGCCTGGTAAGACTTCCCGATGGTCAACTGCGCCATTATGGACAACGGTTTGCGGATAATAGCTGGCGGAATGTGTTTTTAGTCAGTGACGATTGCGGACTTTCCTGGCGTGAACGGCCGGTTCCGCCCGATGGCGCATTTGCCGGCGCATGCTCTCCCTGGTCCGGGGACTGGCTGCACCTGGGAAGCAGTCACCAGGAGGGAAGCAGCAGAGGATGCTATCTAAATCGTCCGCTGGCATCCGGAATGCCAGAAGGTGGAACCTATGTATTCCGCTCCAGTCAGGGAATAGATGGTCCGTATACTGTCAACCGTATTGGTGAGGAGGTTTATACCATCCTGCGGCCGCCTGTACCTCTTCGCTCCCGGCGACGCTGGGTTCAGCCTGCACAGTATCGTGTGGGTGATAGGACGATTCCGGTCGTCTTGCTTTCGGAGGATGACGGACACTCCTGGTGGAAATCCGAAATCCCCTCTGTGTCCCGGCATGAGGCTCAGTGGCCGCACAAAGGTCTGCGCTGGCAGAACGATGCCTGCGAGCCAAGCGTGGTAGAACTGTCGGATGGGCGTCTCTGGGTGCTTCTTCGCACTTCTCTTGACTGCTTTTATGAGTCCTTCTCTACTAATGGCGGTGAAAGCTGGTCACCCGCTCAGCCATCGCGTTTTCCCAATACCATCACCCAGCCGGGGCTGCTGCGGATGCAGGACGGGCGGCTTCTTGCATTCTGGTGCAACACCGTGCCGCTGCCGGAGCTGGATCATCGGGAATATTTCGGTCTGTCGGAGACGATTTATCATACAGGCTGGACCGAGGATGTCTTCACTAACCGTGATGCTTTCCATGCGGCGGTTTCGTACGATGAAGGCGTGACGTGGTGCGGATTTCGAGAACTGTTACTCAACGAGCGGCGAAATGACAGCGATTTCAGGACAGTCGGAGGGAACGAACAAAGCCCCGATCGAAGCATACATCACAATCAGGCCGTCGAACTGCCCGAGGGCAAGGTACTGGTGGCTGTTGGCCAGAATCCGCTGATGCGGAAACTGCTAATTTTCGATCCCGTATGGCTTGAGGAAAAAAACCGGAAAGACGACTTCTCGAAAGGGCTGATCGACTGGTCTACACACCAATACGTTAAAAGCTTGCTAGGCCTGGAGGGGAGCTTTGGCGGCCCTGGGGGATGGGGGCACTGTGCCTATAACCGGCGTCCGGGCGCCCAGCTTATGCCGGATCCTGATGCCGTACATGAACAAGGAGGCAGAGACTGGCCGAAAGAAGCGCTGCTTATTGCAAGGCATCCTGATCCGCGCCTGGTTTATGAGCCGGAAGGGGCTGTATGGAACTTTCCGGCGGGCAAAGCAGGGAGAGTCTTGTTGCGTATACGTGTGCCGTCCGGCTCACAGGGAGTCAGGATCTGTTTATGTGATCGATGGTTCAATCCGGTAGATCCCGTTGTTCATACCTTTGCGCAATACGTCCTGGAAATTGACCGGGGAGGAAATCTCAATAAAACCATACGACTGCCTCGTGATCAGTGGATAAGGCTCGAAATCCGATGGAAGGACTGCACCGGAGAGCTGGCGGAATACAGTATGGACGGTTCGGAACAGTGGTTTCATGTACCGTTGATCAAGCCAAGCGTTAATGGTATCAGTTATCTGCATATTCAAAGCATTGCTGAGGGAGCCGATCCGTTCGGTGTGCTTCTCGGAGAGGTCGAGGCAAATATTATTGCTTAAGGTTTTTATGTAGAAAAATGCAGGATGGTAGTAAAGTAAGCAAATAGAAAAGTGTAAAAGCAGATGTGTGAATTAATTTATTCATGCACGGAAAGGAAAGATAAAATGGCATTGCTTAGGGTATGGATGTTGATTTTTTAGCCAGATCGGATGAGGAGGCCGTAAGACGTAAAGTTCGGGAGACCCTTGAAATATGTATGAAAGACGGAGGGTATTGCCTGGGGGCAGGCAACTGGATTACGGATTATATACCCGTAGACAACTATCTTGCAATGATTGATGAAGGCAGGAAGTTTGATTTATAAAGATAATTTTTAAATTGAGTTCTGGGGGAGTTGAGTGATGATAAAGGATTTATTCGGATTCAAGGATAAACTTAGAAGAGGAGAAACAGTATTGGGTACATTTTCAAAGACATCGGATCCTGCCTTTATTGAGGCCTCGGGATATGCCGGATTTGATTATGTTATCCTTGATATGGAGCATGGACCCTCGAATGTAGCTATGCTTCAAAACCTCATACGGGCAGCGGAGATTACAGGTATGATACCCATTGTCCGTGTTCCCTTTGAGACAGTTTCCGACATGGGGAGAGTTTTGGATATAGGCGCCGGCGGAGTGCAGATACCTCAAATATGCAATGCCCGTCAGGCAAGGATGGCAGTGGAGGTATCTAAATTCTCTCCATTGGGAAACAGGGGCGTTTGCCGGTTTGTCAGAGCGGCAAAGTATTCTGTGACGGACCGCTACGAGTATTTCAAAAATGCCGATGAAGCGCTTGTCATATTACAGCTGGAAGGCAGGGAAGCTATTGAAAACCTGGATGAGATTCTTGAGGTAAGAGGCATCGATGTCATTTTTGTCGGTCCCTATGACTTGTCTCAATCGCTCGGTGTACGGGGACAGGTGGAGCATGGAACCGTAGTAGAAAAAATCGAAGAAATCAATGCCAGGTGCAGGGAAAAGGGAATTGCTACAGGGGTATTTGTTGATAACATGGCTGCTCTAGAAAAATGGAAAAAATCAGGGGTACAATACCTGAGTTATTCTGTGGATATAGGACTGTATGCGGAGCGCTGCCGGGAATTGATCGAGAAATATAGAAGCGTTTAATTAGTCGAATATAATTGGTTATCAACTCGATAAAGCAAAAAAGGCGGAGAAGGTTCTCCGCCTTTAAAGGTCATTCGACTTTTGCCGTTACATTTACGTCTATGTTCCCTCGGGTAGCATTGGAATAGGGGCAGACCTGGTGTGCCTCGCTGACCAGTGCATCTGCGGTTTCCTGGTCTATTCCTTTGAATATGGCGGTAATGTCCGCTGCCAGGGAATAGCCTCCTGCGTCGTTCCTTCCTATGCCGACCTTGACACGGATCTCAGGCGGCTGGACCGCCAGTTTTTTAAGCCTTACGACATGTTGTACGGCGCTTCCGAAGCATGCTGAATAACCGGCTGCGAACAGCTGCTCCGGGTTCACCCCTGATTTTGTGCCGCCCATCTCCGCAGGCGGAGCCATTTGAAATTCCAATTGGCTGTTCTCCACGGCGACCTTGCCGTCGCGGCCTCCTGTGGAGATGGCCGTTGTTTCGTACTGTATCTTCATAGAATCAGATCCTTTCGTTATTGGGTTTAATCAATTTATCCTTACCCTTTTTACCGGCACATAATCATAAATGTAGTGCAGGTTTGAAACTCAAATCAGGGCAAACGCACGAATTAATTTAAAGGTAAAAAAGATTGTCGAGGCAATCTTTTTCTTTTTTTAATAAAAGCAGAAAGTAATAATCGACCAGTTGTACTTACTTTTATAGAGTTATGGTCATGGGCAGGCTGTAGTGTCCTGGCTCACTCCAAATCTTTATAATTTTTTTAAATTCGAGATACCGTCATGATTTTGCCTTGAATATTCATGCGTTTGGTCCTGGTGCAACTGGCTGACTTGCTTTACAATAATATATTTTCAATGTATAATTAATATTGAAAAAACTGATAGCATTCTAAATGATATTTAATTTCAAAATATAAAGCACAAAGAAAGTTGTATACTGAAATCTTTTATTTAAAAAATAAATTCTGTTTGCTTGTAATGTTTGATTTTAATCAGGAGGGATAGTCATGAAATATTTTAAAGGACGTATATTTTTTAGATTTCTCATTCCTTATTTATTGATTATATTTATTACAATATGTATTGGCTATTATACATATAATTATACTTTAAGTGTATTGGAACAAGATGCACGGGAACTGAATTTAACAATACTTGCACAATCATGTGATGTGATTGACAAGTATATAGTAGAGATGGACAGGCTGGTTAAAAATATGACTCTCAGCCCTAGATTAAACAGGATCTTGTACATGAAAAAACCTCTTGATAGTTTGGATCACTATTACATTATGGATACACAAAAAAATCTTGAGTCATATGGTGTACTTAATGATTTTATAGGATTATATTATGTGTATTATCAAAAAAGTGGAATAGTAATGACGCCGGATACTTCATATACAGACTCAAAAATGTTTTTTGAGAATTATTTAGAAATGGAAGGTTTTGAATATCAAAACTGGGTGGATTCAGTATTGAAAAAAAATAGATTTCAGGAATTTTTGCCAAGTTCTTCTGTGAAAATTAATGGGGTACGTAAAGACTACATCACATATATACAATCAATTCCACTTAAAGGAAGCCAGGATGAATCCAAAGGAGCACTTGTCGTCTTAATTGATCAGCTGGAAATTCATAAATTACTGAACAAGCTGCGGATAGGGGATGGTGGTTGGTATTATATTGCCGATCAGTATAATAATATTTTAACAGCATCATATGAAAAACATGAGGATATACAAAATATTAATCTTGAATTGACTGATGAAAAAGGAAGCATGCAAAAAGTACTTCATGGAAAACAGATGGAAGTGGCCTATGTGACATCAAAAGCCAGCGGATGGACTTATGTGGCTGCTGTTCCTCTCGACGTGGTCATGACAAAAGTATCTTATATACAAAAAATGGTGTATACTGTTACAGCAATTATTTTACTTGCCGGGATTTCAATTGCAGTTGCTTTTTCGTATAAAAACAGTAAACCATTGAGTAGATTGATGGACAGTATTTTGAATAAAAAAGATTTTTCTGTCGGTAAGAAATATAAAAACAGCTACGATTTAATTGAAACTGTTTTAAAAGATGAATTTGATAAAAACGAATATTTAAGAACCAAGCTGGAACAGCATATACCATTACTTGGTGTGGCTTTTTTTGACAGGCTGGTAAAGGGAGAATTCAGCATAGAATCTGATATTAAAACCGTAATGGAGCATATTGACATGAATTTTCAGGAAGAAGGCTATGTATCTGTTATAATCCAATTTAGTGCTTATAGATATAATCTTACAAGTAAAATGCTTGATGTCATTATAAAGAATAAAGTACTTGTAAAGGAAGTAATAAAGCATTCTATAAGTAATGAAATATATTTTCATGATGTCGATAATGATAAGATGCTGCTAATCATATCTCTTCAACAAGGATATTCTGAGGAAGATGACGTTCGGTTGTTAATGGATGATTTATTGGGCAAGCTGGGGAGGGCTGTTGATAATGAGGTGTATTTTGCAGTTGGAAATATTTATAGTAATATAATTGATACATACAAATCCTACAATTCAGCTTTAAGAGCACTGGAATTCAATTTGAGGACCACTTCCAGCAAAAACATTATATGGTATAACGAAATACCTGATCAGATGGCGGACTATTACTATCCTCTTGAGGTGGAGACTCATTTGATAAAGCTGGTTAAGGCAGGAAAGAAGGAAGAAACTACTGATCTTTTATCTGAGATATTTGAAGAAAATATTTTTAAAAGAAAGCTTCCCAAGGTCATGCAAAAACAGTTTATTTATGAACTGCAGGGAACAATTATTAAATTGAATTCTCAGATTAATTTTACAGATAAAACAAAAAGCATATTGGTGGATAAAGAAGCACTTTACCTGGAAAAGGTAATGTATGAAGAAGATATATTTAATAATATCTCCAGCATATTCAATGATATGTGTGATTACGTTAATAGACAAAAGAAAAGCCATAATAAGAATTTGGAGCAGCGCATTGTAGAATATATAAACCATCAGTTTATGGACAGCCAGCTGTCATTATGCAGTGTAGCAGAAAGATTTAATATAAGTGAAACATACCTGTCATACTTTTTCAGGGAGCAGACAGGTGAAACCTTTTCGCATTATATTGAAAGGATAAGAATCGAATATGCCTATAAATTGCTAAAGGATAAAAACATGAAAGTCACTGAGGTTTCAAAAGCCGTAGGATATAACAGTGACCAGTCTTTCAGGAGAGCGTTCAAGCGAGTGAAAAATATTAACCCCACAGATGTCATATAAAGAATAACTGATTTGTTGATTTTAAATTGCATACCAAAGGTATGCTTTTTTAGGGGGTGTAAATGTCGGGAATAATGGGTTTTAAGGACTGTATTCCAAAGAATTGTATCCTGACTGGGAAAATGTATGTTGGATGAAAAAAGGATATTCATAAGAAATGTATTTGCCTGAAGTATTGTCTCTTTACATTCAAATGTTTGTATATTAAATTAAAATCACCGGATTCAAGTTATGGTGCTCAAAAATATTCATAAACTTTGTGACAAGGAGTGATTAAAAGGAGTGTCGGTAAAAAAATTATTAAATAATTGGCAGTTATATTTGCTTATTCTTCTACCTTTGGTTTATATTATCGTGTTTAAGTATGTCCCAATGTACGGGGCACAGATAGCCTTTAAGAACTATAGTTCCATATACGGTTTTTGGGGGAGTCCATGGGTAGGAATGGATCATTTTATAAGATTTGTTAAATCTCCAATGTTTTCGGTATTGCTTGTAAATACTTTATCATTAAGTTTTTACAGCCTTTTGGCCGGTTTTCCGTTTCCCATAATGCTTGCTCTCGGATTGAACTACATAAAAAATAAGTATTATAAAAAGACGGTTCAAATGGTCACTTATATTCCTTATTTTATTTCTGTTGTAGTGATGGTGGGAATACTTATGCAGGTTCTGGGGCCAAGATTTGGACTGGTTAATAATATCATAAGATTTGTGGGCGGAGAACCGGTTGACTTTTTTTCCAGACCGGAATATTTTAGATCTTTATATGTCTGGTCGGGTGTCTGGCAGCAGGCCGGTTGGGGATCGATCATATACATAGCCGCATTGGCGGGAATAGACCCGCAGTTATACGAGGCTGCCATGATCGACGGAGCTAATAAAATTAAGAGAATCTGGCATATCGACCTTCCGGGTCTAATGCCTACAGCTATAATTATGCTTATCTTAAATATAGGCACCCTGATGAATATGGGATTTGAAAAAGCATTTTTGATGCAAAATCCGCTAAATATCGGTGTATCTGAGGTAATAGACACTTATGTATATAAGATGGGTTTGGCCTCCGCATCCGCTAATTTTTCTTATTCGGCTGCAATAGGGCTGTTTCAGTCTTTGGTGGGATTTATTCTGACAATAATGGTAAACAGGATTGCAAAGTCTGTTTCCGAGAACAGTCTATGGTAGAAGGGAGGAGTGATCAAATGAGGAGTACTTTAATTAAGAATGATATCAGCGATAGAATTTTTTCGGTATTAAATTTTATTTTTATTACAGCTTTTATGCTTTTGGTACTTTATCCCATTATATTTGTCATCAGTGCATCCTTTAGTGATCCTGATGCCATAATGTCGGGCGAGGTATGGCTTTATCCCGTCCATCCCACACTTGAAGGGTATATGGCGGCTTTAAAATATGAAAGGATATGGACAGGCTTCAGGAACTCACTGATGTATGCAGGCCTTGGGACAGTCATTAATGTCACACTTACTGTTATGGCTGCTTATCCGCTGTCTCGTAAAGATTTTGCCGGCAGGAATATTATCATGTTTATCTTTGCATTTACCATGTGGTTTTCAGGGGGATTGATTCCGACTTATATTTTGGTGAGAAATTTAAATATGATTGATACAATTTGGGCTATGCTGATTCCAAATGCAGTGGGGGTATGGAATATCATAATTACAAGGACATATTTACAGACAAATATTCCGGTTGAGCTTCTGGAATCTGCCAGACTGGATGGGTGTGACGACTTCCGCTTCATTGCTAAAATTGTTATTCCTCTATCGGCGCCTATATTGGCTGTAATATCTCTTTTTTATGCGGTAGCCCATTGGAATTCGTATTTTAACGCATTTATTTATCTTTCAAAAAGAGGACTTTTTCCTCTGCAATTGATACTTCGGGAAATTATTTTATTAAACCAGGCAGATGACATGCTTACCGGATTTGATCTGGCTGATTCGGAAAAAAGGCGGTATATGTCCGAATTGCTGAAATATTCAACGATAATAGTATCTAGTCTGCCTGTTATAATAATATACCCATTTGTACAAAAATTCTTTATAAAGGGTATCATGGTTGGTGCAATTAAAGGGTGAGCCGGCCAATGTTATCATGGAGGGTAAGGAGGTGGTAGTTTAATTTCAATTTTATGGTAGATGGGAGGGATGAAATTTATAATTTCAAAAGAAACGACAAATTATAAAAAATAGGAGGAAAAATATCATATGAAAAAAATTAGTCTGTTATTCGTGAATGTTTTTTTATGTATAGCTTTACTTATGGGCTGTGGGAATACAAATTCATCTGAAACATCACAGAGCCAAGGTGCTGAAGAAAGCACAGAAGTTTCTAATTTAACAGAGCCGGGAGCTTTTCCAATTGTGAAGGATAAAGTCACATTGAAGGTATTTTTCACCAGAGATACGCCCCCAGCCAATTGGGAAATCGAAAGCAACTGGTTTACGAAATATTATGAAGAAAAAACCAATGTTCATATTGAATGGGAAATGGTAACCGGTGATGTCAGTCAGAGGACTCAAAAAGTCAATCTGAAGCTTGCAAGCGGAGATTATCCCGATGTTTTTTCAATGTCTGCGATAAGCAGGTCCCAACAGGCTATGTATGGTTCACAGGGAGTATTTATCCCGCTGAATGACCTGATTGAAAAAGATACTGTGAATATTAAGCAAATGTTTAATGAAGTAGACGGACTCAAGGAGACTGTAACAACACCGGACGGCAATATATACGGACTTCCGAATGTTGTGTACTTCGTACATGGAACGACACCTAGTAAAATGTGGGTCAACAATACATGGCTGGATAAGTTGAATTTGGATATTCCATCAACGACCGAAGACTTCTATAAAATGCTTAAAGCGTTTAAAGAACAGGATCCAAACGGGAACAAAAAGAATGATGAAGTTCCTCTGGCATCCCAGGGCCTTGATATAACTTACCTTATGAATTCTTTTATATATTATGACGGCAGCTTTACAGTGCTTGAAGGTGACAAAATTAACTTTATTGCAGATAAGCCGGGATTCAAGGAAGGTCTGAAATATTTAAGAAGGTTGGTTGAAGAGGGATTATATGCCGCAGATTCCATAACGATGGACAGGACGCAAAGAACAAGTCTTGCAATGAAAGATCCTGCAATATTGGGTGCCGGAACTGCTCTCTGGCCGGGGCATTTTACAAATGTGAAGAATCCGGTATATGAAGAAGGGGACAGATTCTGGGAATATAAAGCCATAGCTCCCCTGGAGGGACCTGCAGGCTTGAGACAGGCTCCATATGTTGGCGAAATTATATTAAACGGAGGTTCTGAGTTCAATATCACTAAAAATTGCAAATATCCGGAGGTTGCTATGAGGTGGGTCGATTGGTTCTATAGTATGGAAGGTTTTAATACCGGATCATATGGGCCTTTAGTAGAATCGGAAGACCAATTGATCGAAGGGATAGCCGGGTGGAGGAGAGCCAATTCCGACGAATTGGGAGCAGATGGGAAAACGGCACTTTTCTTCCCGTATGGATTGAATAATGAGATAAATGTCGGATGGCAGACAGGGCAGGTGGTACCGAGATACCAGTCCTTTAAACAGCATACGGGTATGACTGTGCCTGCAAAAGGCCATTATGAGCAAATGCTGTATGATGTCACGGTGAATGAATATTGGCCTTATAAAGCCGAGAAAAGTGTTCCGCCGCTATATATGAAAGATGAGTCAGCCTCAGAGTTTACTGAATTGAAGTCAATACTGGATGAGTCAGTAACGCAGTCAATAGCTCAATTTATAACCGGTGTTAAAAGTCTCGATTCCGACTGGGACAAATATGTAGATGATTTGAACAAGCTGGGTTTGAAGAGATATATGGAAATATATCAAAGCGAATATGACAGAAATAATCTAGAATAAAAGCTTTAAAGATTTCAGCAAATATCCGTCGAGGATATTTGCTGAAATCTTAGAATTTTAAATTTATACGGAGTGAATATTATGACCATTGACAACAGTAAGATGCAATGGTGGAGATATGCAAAGTACGGTATGTTCATCCATTGGGGGTTATATTCCATACCGGCAGGCAGGTGGAAGGGCAAAGATATCCCATCCGGCGGAGAATGGATCATGAAAAACGGCAGGATACCTCTTGGAGAATATAAAAAGCTTGCAGATGAATTTAATCCGGTGAAATTCGATGCCGGGGAGTGGGTCAAACTTGCCGTAGATTCGGGGATGAAATATCTGGTTTTTACCGCAAAACATCACGATGGCTTTGCAATGTATGATTCGGCGGTTTCCGATTACAACATAGTCAAAGCCACGGCTTATGGCCGGGATGTTTTGAAGGAGCTTGCGGCAGAATGCGGTAAGCAGGGTATTACATTCTGCCTGTACTACTCTCAATACCAGGATTGGGAGGATACTAACGGGTTCGGAAATGATTGGGATTACCATCCTTCCGGGCAGGATTTTAAAATATACCTGGAGCATAAGGTAAAACCCCAGTTGACGGAGCTTTTAACAAATTACGGACCAATAGGACTCATCTGGTTTGATACGCCGTATGAAATGCCGAAGGAGTATTGCGAGGAATTGGTTAAACATGTACAGGCCCTACAGCCCGACTGTATTATTAACGGCAGAATAGGGTATTATCTGGGAGATTACAGGCAAATGGGAGACAACAGTATTCCTGCTATTTCATATAACTGCGATTGGGAAACCCCTATGACTCTTAACGATACCTGGGGATATAAAGATTCGGATCATAATTACAAATCGCCTGAAACGGTGTTAGAAATGCTCATAAATGTTACGAGCAAATGCGGCAATTTTCTTATTAATATCGGACCGGATGCAGAAGGCGGAATACCTCCGGAAAGCGTCCAAATACTGAAAACAGTGGGAGAATGGCTGAAAATTAACGGGGATTCCGTGTATGGAGTGAAAGCATTCCCGGACTTGCCCTATGAGCTGGACTGGGGCCGGTTCACGTATAAGGATAAAAAAATGTACATGCATGTTTTTAATTGGCCCTTGTTTCCATGGCAGATACTGGTATATGGGTTAAAAACTAAAGTGAATAAGGCCTATTTGCTGTCAGATAAGCATAAAACCGGACTGGAGGTTTTACAGACCTTTGAAACGGCCCGGGATCAGCACAGACTGAGGGTCAATCTCCCTGAAAAGCCCGTTGATCCCATGGATACTATCGTTGTCTTGGAATTGGACGGAGAACCTGAGGTTTACAATATATAAGAATCATTGTCAATAATAAGGAGGGTTTTATGTCATATTCTGATGGAATTGCAGCGATAAACCTGCAAATGCCCGACCGGATTCCCAGAACGGAGTATTCCGCAAACAGGCACTGGGCTCTGGTTAAGGAAGTTACCAAGATAAATGTTGATAATAACAGTGATACAGAAACTATGAATAATGCAATAAAGGCCTTTGAGAAGGCCTGGAATTATGATCTGAGCTGGAGTACGGATGTCTACAAGGAGATATTCGGGGATTTGCGGACAAGTATGGGCCATGCGGAATACCAGCAGGGCGGGGTGGATTATGACAACAAAATATCCTGCCCTTTTGAGGATGAAGCTGATGTATTAGCCTTTGATCCATTCAAGGCATATGGTGAAAGGGATATTGATGAAATTGTAAAAAATATTAATAGCAATTATAAACGAAAATCTGCTCTGCATGAAGATCAGGTTACTATGTCGGGAATCTATGTAAGCCTTGTATCCGGTTTGCTGGACATATTCGGATGGGATTTGCTTCTGACAGCCATGGGGGTTGATAAGGAAGGTACAGGCCGGCTTGCCGACAGGTATTCCGATTGGATATTGCAATATTTCAAAGCACTGGCAAAATGCGACTCTCCCATAATTATGGTGCATGATGATATTGTATGGACATCAGGCCCTTTCATAAGCCGGGACTGGTATATGAAATATGTATTCGGCAATTATGAAAAGCTGTTTGAACCGCTAAAAAAAAGCGGAAAGAAGATACTTTATACCTCCGACGGTACATACACTGCGTTTATTGACGATATAGCAGCATGCGGTATTAACGGGTTTGTGCTGGAACCTACTACAGATATGGAATATATGGCGCAAAAATATGGAAAATGCCATGTTATAATCGGAAATGCTGATTGCAGGATCTTAACCTATGGAACAAATGAAGATATCTATAATGAGGTTAAAAGGTGTGTTGACATAGGAAGAGATTGTCCGGGATATTTTATGGCCGTGGGAAATCACATTCCGTCCAGTGTACCTGTACATAAAGCAATATATTACAACGAGATATACCAGGAGCTTTCCATAAGGTAGAAAAAATACCTGGAATCCGGGAGGTAAAAATGAACTCCAAAAAATTACTCTTTGAGGACATCAAAACATATTTGACACCGTATAAACTTGGCAAACCTGTACTGACGGGTTCAGGGCAACCGGAAAGATTTGATGCGATGGCTGTTGACTGTCCTTTTGTTTTTTATCACAATAACTGCTATCATATGCTGCATGTGGGTTTTGACGGCAAGGGGTATCAGACCGGGCTGGCTGTCAGTGATGATTTGATAAATTGGGAGTCAAAGGGGGCCGTACTTAAAAGGGAAGAACATACGGCCTGGGATAGAGTTGGAGCTGCTGGCACATGGATTATCAAGGATACCAATAATTTGTCAGAACTTCCTACATTAAAAAAAATAGACGGGAAGTACTGGATGATATATCATTCATATCCGGACGAAGGTTATGAGAACGGCGCGGCACAGATGGGACTGGCGTGGACCCAGGATGAAAGCCTGATGGAATGGCACAGGCTGTCTGAACCCGTATTCTCGTGCAAGGACGGGGCCGACTGGGAAAAGGGAGGCCTTTACAAAGCGTGCATCATCGAAGAACAGGGTACATACTACCTGTTCTACAATGCAAAAAACAATACCTATAGTCCATGGGTTGAACAAACAGGAGTAGCTTTCTCAAAGGACTTATTCAACTGGGAGCGGTATGAGGGCAATCCTGTAATGGAAAACTGTGAGGGCACCTGGGAAAGCATGTTTTGTTCAGATCCATGTGTCCTGCGTGATGGCGGCAAGTGGGTGATGATGTATTTCGGATACGATGGAAAGCATGCGCAGGATGGCATAGCAATATCTGATGATCTGATACATTGGAAGAAATACCGTCATCCAGTTTTGCAGCATGGTCAGCCTGATGAGATAGATGAATATCATGCCCATAAGCCGTCAGCCATCAAAAAGGATGGTGTACTATATCATTTTTACTGCGCCTGCAGAAAGAATATGGAAGGCGATCCTACGATAAAACTGGCAAAATCCTTTAGATGCATTTCGGTAGCCACTTCACAGCCATTAAAATAAAAGGGAACGGTTCATATGAAGAATGATAAAATATCGGAAAAGATTATCCATATAGTTGCAAATTTAAAAACTGAATATGCAAGCCGGCCTGTGGGGATAGAAATTTCAAATCCACGGTTCAGCTGGCAAAATTATTATCAGGCTAACGTAGACAAGGAGTATGAAAATGGATAAAAGCTTGTATGATGTTTTAGAGGGCAGGGAAGCCAATTATCTATTTCCATTTTTCTGGATGCACGGAGAGGAAGAGGAAGTGCTTAGAAATGAGGTGCGCAGGGTTTACGAAGCAGGTATAAGTTCAGTATGTCTTGAGTCACGTCCCCACCCGGATTTTGCCGGACCGGGCTGGTGGAGGGATGTAGACATTATTCTGGACGAAGCCGGGAAAAGAGATATGAAGATATGGATCCTGGACGACTATAAATTCCCCACGGGATATGCAAACGGCCGTATCAAGGATTTACATCCGAGAAATGGAAAGATTTATCTGCATGAAAGGCATATGGATGCTGTGGGACCCATGAAAGACGCCTCGTTTCTGGTGGAAAAATGGCTTGATGAAGGTGACGGCCTGCTTGCGGTAATTGCTTCGAAAAAAACGGGGATAGGGGATCATGTTGATGAAACTCTCCTGGACATAACCCGTAAGGTGTATGACGGAATATTGTACTGGGATATTCCGGAAGGACAATGGAGAGTGTTTATTATTTTTACCGGCCGAAAGGGCGGAGGCAGAGAAAATTACATTAACCCCATTGACGCGGAATCGGTGAAGAATCTTATCGATGCGGTATATAAGCCCCATTACCGGCGGTATGGCAGTGAGTTCGGAAAATCCATTCTGGGATTCTTCTCAGATGAACCTGAGATGGGAAATAGTAAAGGGTATAACTTTAACGACTCCATAGGACGTAAAATGATGCCGCTGCCCTGGAGCGGTGAAATGCCTGCGCTGATGTCCGCGGCATTGGGAGAGGATTTTGCGCGCTATCTGCCCTGTCTGTGGTTTGAAGCCGGCAGTATGACGCCGGTGGCAAGATATAAATATATGGATATTATTACCTCGCTTTATGAAAAGAATTTTACAGGACAGCTTGCCGGGTGGTGTCATAAACATGGACTGGAGTATATCGGTCACATAATAGAGGATGACAATTCCCATGCCAGACTTGGATGCAGTACGGGGCATTATTTCAGAAGCCTTATGGGGCAGGATATGGCAGGGATCGATGTGGTTTCCCAGCAGATTATGCCCGGCCAGGACAGTCCCAGCCACCAATGGGTAATGGGCGGCTGGGATGGAGAATTCTTTCACTATGGACTTGCTAAAATGGCAAGTTCTCTGGGACACATGGATCCTGCCAAAAAAGGAAGGGCAATGTGTGAAGTTTATGGAGCATATGGATGGATGGAAGGCCTCAAACTGATGAAATGGCTTTCTGACCACATGCTTGTGAGAGGTGTGAACAAATTTGTACCCCATGCCTTTTCACCGCATGAATTTCCTGATCCCGACTGTCCGCCGCATTTTTATGCCGGAGGCCATAATCCCCAGTACAGATATTACCGCCTGTTGAACAAATATATAAACCGGGTATCACATCTGCTCAGTGACGGGATACATATTGCCCCTGCTGCAATATTGTACCACGCCGAGGCGGAGTGGAGCGGGGATTATATGCTTTTTCAGAAACCTGTCAGGGAACTGGCAAGAGCACAGATTGATTGCGATGTGATTCCAGCCGATCTGCTTTCAGAAGGCAATAGAATCCGAGCATATATAAGAGATGGCAGGATGGTGGTAAACAACGAGGAATATGAATGCCTGATAATCCCATACAGCAGGTATATCCCTTCGACGGCGGCCCGGTTTATTGCGGAAGCGCAGGAAAGGGAATTCAAGGTGATTTTCATTGATAAACTGCCTGAGGGACTATGTGACAGTAACGATCAGGTCGTCTGCAAAAAAATACTTAAAGGGCTGGAACGGTGTGAGGTGGTTCCGCTGGAAGAATTGGTAGGACACCTGGTCCGAATGAAAATATATGATATAAGGCTTTCTGAATATTGTCCCTATTTTCGCTATTATCACTACTACAGGAACAGTACTCATTATTACATGTTTTTTAATGAGCACCCTTATAATAGTGTAAAGGCCGATATATACATCCCCTTTTCAGCTGAGAATAAAGTGTATATTTATGATGCGCTTGAAGGAAGCTTAGGGCCGGCCTGTGTAAAAGAGCAGGGAACCGGCATGCTGTATAGCTTGGAACTTTCTCACTACCAATCTGTAATACTTATTATAGGAGAGGTGGACGAACAGTACATTTTAAGCGGCAAAATGCAAATTGCCCCTCCGGATTGCAGCGACATATACACGATAGATGGTATATGGAAATTTTATACTGCAACGGCCTCTCAGTATCCGGATTTTTCATTCAGACTGGAAACCCATAAGCTTTTTAATGTAACTTCACCGGCATATGATCCCGGATTTGCAGGAACCATGAGGTATGAAACCATATTTTGGCTTGAGAAAAATGAGGGCGGGTTTTTGCTGGATATTGAAAATATTTACGAGACCGCAGAGGTATGGATAAATGGAGTGAATGTCGGCAGCAGGATATGTCCTCCCTATAGATTTGATATTACAGGTCTGGTCAAAAAAGGTGAAAACCAACTAAAAATCGATGTGACAAATACTCTCGGCATGTCACAGAGAGACAGGCATTCAAAGTTTTCAGCCCTTGAACCCTCAGGGCTCCTGGGACCTGTAAGGATCATTATGGGGTGTACTGGAACTGGGCGGAGGGCCGGAGGTAGATAATTACATAGGAGGTTTAGGCATGAAGGGAAAAACCATACAGACAATTTTTGAAAACAAGATCATTGCAATAATAAGAAAGGTCAGCCCCGGAAAGGTACTGCCGGTAGTGCAGGCTTTATATAACGGCGGGATCAGGCTTGTGGAGGTGA
The DNA here is from genome assembly GCA_023426125.1 of Bacillota bacterium. Classification (GTDB taxonomy): domain Bacteria; phylum Bacillota; class Clostridia; order Acetivibrionales; family DTU013; genus MnB-11. The sequence goes on along the minus strand of JAFABI010000032.1, from coordinate 218,745 downwards.
CTTTTAATCAGGCTCATGAAAATGGAGAAAATGAAACATCGGAAATTATAAAAATGCTGGGTAAGCAATTTGGAGATAAAATGTCCATTGGCGCAGGAACCGTTATGTCAGTCCGGCAGGCTCAAATTGCCTTTGATTCCGGCGCAAAATATCTTATCTCGCCCAACACTGATATAGAAGTTATAAAAAAGGCCTGCCAACTGGGGATTGTATCCATACCAGGTGCACTTACCCCTTCGGAGGCGGTTGTGGCACACAGCAGCGGTGCCGACTTTGTAAAGCTTTTTCCTGCGGGAGAACTGGGAACCGCTTATATAAAAGCCCTGATGGCTCCTCTTAACCACATAGCCTTTTTAGCAGTTGGCGGGATCGATGTGGATAATATATGTCAATTTCAATCGCTTGGTATAAAAGGATTTGGCATAGGCGCCAATATTGTTAAGGAAGCACTGGTAAAACAGGATAAGTACGATGATATAACTTTGCTTGCAAGTAGATTTATACAAAAAGTAAACATGAAATGAGGATTGGAAAGATGGGAAAAACCGTTTGTTTTGGAGAAATAATGCTAAGGCTGAATCCCGAGGGTTATTTTAGATTTTCGCAGGCAAATAAGTTTGAAGCATCCTATGCGGGAGGGGAGGCCAATGTTGCGGTTTCTCTTGCAAATTACGGTATGGAGGCCTCATTTGTGACAAAGCTGCCGGATAATGATATTGCTGCAGCGGCCATACGTGAGCTTAAAGCCACCGGTGTATACACCGGTGATATTGTATTCGGAGGAGACAGATTGGGTGTTTATTTTGTGGAGAAAGGTGCATCCCAGCGTCCCTCAAAGGTGATTTATGACAGGAAGTGGTCTTCTGTTTCCATGGCTTCGGAGAATGATTTTGATTGGGAAAAAATACTTAACGGTGCCAAGTGGTTCCATTTTACAGGCATAACGCCGGCTCTTGGCGATAATGTAGCTGAGATATGCCTTGATGCCTGCCGGATTGCCAGAGCAAAGAATATTACAATAAGTTGCGACCTCAACTACAGAAAAAATTTATGGACGGGTGAAAAGGCCGGGCAGGTCATGGCTGAGCTGATGAAATACGTGGATGTCTGTATTGCCAATGAAGAGGATGCCGAAAAAGTTTTTGGCATAAAAGCCGAGAATACCGAAATAAATCAGGGCAAGCTGGATCATGAAGGTTATAAAAGCGTGGCAAAACAGCTGTCAGAGCGATTTGGCTGTTCAAAGGTGGCTATAACTCTCAGGGGAAGCATTACTGCAAATGATAATCAGTGGTCCGGTATGCTTTATGATGGGAATCGCTGCTATTTCTCGAAGAGTTATTTAATACATATCGTTGACAGGGTAGGCGGAGGAGATTCCTTCGGAGGAGGACTTATCTATGCCCTGATCAGCGGGCTGGACTCTCAGGAGGCTATTGAGTTTGCTGCTGCAGCATCGTGTCTGAAGCATACAATAGAATTTGATTTCAACCGGGTGAATATATCGGAAGTGAGAAAACTCATGTCCGGAGACGGTTCGGGAAGAGTGCAGAGGTAAAACTGCAACGATGTGATTTGATAAAATAGGAGATGTCAGGATGAAAATAACTGATCTTAAACTTTACGTGGTGCAGCCAAGATGGTTGTTCCTGAAGATTGAAACCGACGAAGGCATTTGCGGCTGGGGGGAACCGGTGATTGAAGGCCGTACAGCCACTGTAAAGGCTGCGGTTGAAGAATTGAAATGTTATTTGACGAAAAAAAATCCGCTGAATATTGAAGACCATTGGCAGGTATTATACAGGGGAGGTTTTTACCGTGGAGGTCCTGAGGTTATGAGTGCAATTGCAGGAATAGATCAGGCCCTGTGGGACATAAAAGGCAAATATCTTAATGCTCCGGTTTATGAGCTGCTGGGAGGAGCCTGCAGAGATAAGCTGAAGGTATATTGCTGGATTGGAGGGGACAGGCCCAATAAAATAAAAGAAGCCGCAAGAGAAAAGTATGAGCAGGGGTATACAGCAGTCAAAATGAATGCGACCGAGGAGCTGCATTACATAGATACATTTGATAAGATGCAGGCCGTTCTTGACAGGGTGGCTGCCATAAGGGATGAGTTAGGGTATAAAATGGACATTGCCGTTGATTTCCACGGACGAGTGCATAAAAGCATGGCAAAGGTGCTGGCCCGTGAACTTGAGCAATTAAGACCGATGTTCATAGAAGAGCCTGTGCTGCCGCAAAATAATGAAGCTTTAAGAGAAATAGCACATCATACGTCTATTCCGATCGCAACCGGTGAAAGAATGTTTTCAAGGTGGGATTTTAAAAATTTGTTGATTGATGGCTATGTAGATATTATTCAACCTGATCTGTCCCATGCCGGAGGGATAAGCGAGTGCAGAAAAATTGCTGCCATGGCCGAAGCTTTTGATGTAACAGTGGCGCCACACTGCCCTTTGGGGCCTATTGCACTGGCATCCTGCGTACAAATGGATATGTGCACGCCAAATGTATTTATACAGGAGCAAAGCCTGGGCATTCATTATAATAAAGGCAGCGATCTTATGGATTATCTGGTGGATCCGTCCATATATGATTACGAAAACGGCTTTATAAAGGTGCCATATGGGCCGGGACTGGGAATAGAGATCGACGAGCAAAAGGTAATTGAGGCCGGCAGAATAGGACACAATTGGAAGAATCCGGTGTGGAGAAATTACGACGGTACTGTTGCCGAATGGTAGTTCTATAAAAAGTTCACTAATTAAACGGAGGGAAATACCATGTACAAAGGATTTCACAAACGTCCTGACTGGGAGAATCAGCATATAAGGCAGTTGAACAGGGAAACGGCACATTCTCCCTGGGGAGCTTATGAAAATGAAAAACAGGCTATGACATGTGACAGAAGAATATCCAAATGGCATATGCCACTTGACGGCAGTTGGAAGTTCCACTTTGCCCAATCGCCTTCTGTAGTGCCGCCGGATTTTTATAAACCGGAATATGATGTATTGGGCTGGAATGATATCATGGTTCCTTCAAACTGGGAACTGATGGGTTATGGCAATCCAATATATACAAATGTCATGTATCCCTTTGACACAACAAAAGAAAATCCGCCTTATATGGCAGAACCTTTCCAGAGCAGGAAGAGTGCGTTTTATGAAGCCTTTAACCCTCCGTTCGTACAGGAGGATACCAATAATGTGGGATGTTACCGGAAAACCTTTAGTCTTGATGAAGATTTTCTGAAAAAAAGCATATTTATTTGTTTTGAAGGGGTCGAATCGGCATTTTATTTCTGGATAAACGGTATCCCGGTGGGATATTCCCAGGATAGTAAACTCCCGTCGACATTTGATATAACACCCTATGTTAAAATAGGTGAAAATATCATAGCGGTTCAGGTATTCAGATTCTGCGACGGAGTATGGCTAGAAGATCAGGATTACTGGTATCTCTCAGGGATATTCCGGTCTGTTGGAATCTATGCGAAGCCGTTCCGTCATATCAGGGATATAAAGGTTCAGGCAGTTGCAGATCTGAACGGCGAGGGTGGTGAACTCAACACATGGTGTTTTGTAAATACTGGGAAAGGGTATGCCGATCACAATGTAAAAGTTGCACTGTACGATGCAGATATGAATCTTGTTTACACGTGCAGTCAGGGATTTACATTAAGTACTCCTGAAAGGGGATTCCGGTATCCGGAATACAGGCCTTTACCTGAAAAAGGTTCTGCTTTTATAAATGCAAGAATGGATAAAGTTAACAGGTGGAACCCTGATTTACCGTATTTATACACTATAGTATTCACATTAACAGATCCGGACGGAAGGGAGATTGATTTTGAATCCTGCAAAATAGGCTTTAAGAGGGTTGAGATCATAAATAACGTAATAACCTTAAATGGCACCAGGTTAATTTTCCGAGGTGTGGACAGGCATGAGCACGATGTTGAAAGAGGCAGGGCTTTAAGCAAAGAACAAATGCTAAAAGAGATCAAGCTTATAAAACAGTTCAATTTCAATGCTGTCAGAACCAGCCATTATCCGAATGCTTTCGAGTGGTATGAATTATGTGACGAATATGGCATTTGCGTCGTGTGTGAGGCAAATATTGAAACACATGGACAATATGGCGATCTGGCAGTATCTCCCGAGTGGTCGGAAGCGTTTCTTGAAAGGGCTGTAAGAATGCTGCTTACGCATAAGAATTCAACCTCCATTATTGGGTGGTCTCTGGGAAATGAATCGGGAATTGGCCCAAATCATGCGGCAATGGCAAACTGGATAAGGGATTATGACAGGACAAGACTGATTCAGTATGAAAGAGGTGAACCTGAACACTATATTTCGGATGTAAGATGTCCTATGTATCCAACCATTGACAAAATAATAGACTTGTTGTCTGATTCACGAGATCTAAGGCCCATAGTTCTGACTGAATATGCCTACAATATGTCAAACAGCGGAGGAAACTTTCATAAATACTGGGATGCGGTTGAACGCTTTGAAAGGTTCCAGGGCGGATTTGTGTGGGATTTTCAGGATAAGAATCTTATAAAATATGACAGTGATGGAAAGGCTTTCTGGGCATATGGGGAAGATTACGATGAAATCACCGATATCAGAGTACTTTCATCGACCTGCTCAAATGGGATACTGTTTCCTGACCTTACGCCAAAACCGGCGGCATATGAGATAAAAAACTGCCAGTCTCCGGTAAAAATTGATGTTTTGGACGCAAAGACCGGAAAATTCATTTTTAGGAACCGTTGTCATGGATTTAACGGGAATCTGTTCAAAGTTAAATGGGAAATTGTTGAAAACGGTATCGCCTGTAAAAACGGAATAATGGATTGTCCCGATGCAGGACCCATGGGAGATAGTGTATTTACATTAGATGCGGGTGTAAAAATGAAACCGGGAGCAGAATATTTCATTAATTTTTATATTGTGATTTCGAAAAAACAATCATGGTGTGATGAGGGGGCAGAATTTTTTAGAACCCAGTTCCCGCTTGGAGGCAATATGGCAATGTCGGCGCATAAGATTGTCTCTCAAAAACCCATGCTTGAAGAAAATAGCAGCAGAATAGAGATTACGGTTGGTAATTCCAAAATAGTATTCAGCCGTATCAGCGGTATGCTCAGCAGTTACATGCTTGATGGAGAGCCTGTTATCATTTCAGGCCCCAGGGAAAACTTTTTCAGACCTCCTACATCTATAGACAGCGGCAATATAATTGACCCTGTATCCGGTGTTCTGAAATTCTGGATTGAATCGGGTTATGACAAACTTCAGAGAGAATTGCTCGGGATAAGAGTATCGGTGCTGTCAGATGGAAATATTCTTATAAATACTAAAACGAAGCTTGGGGCTGTGGGTAAAGAAGGTAGTATTTTATGTGAGCTTTCTCATGAAATAGATGGAACCGCTAAAATCAAGACAGATGTTACGGTAAATATGGACAGAAATCTAAATCATGTCCCCCGTGTAGGCGTACAATTTATCCTCCATCCTTCGTTTGAGAAGTTTTCCTATTATGGAAGAGGGCCGCTGGAGAATTATTCAGATAGAAAAAATTATTCGCTTATTGCAAAATATGATGATACAGTCGGCAGACAGGCGCTTCCTTTTATTAAGCCCTGTGAATGCGGCGGAAGAGAAGATGTAAGGTTTGTACGGTTTTCAAATCATAACGGAAAATCTGTTCTCTTTGCATGTGACCATTTTTTTCACTTTAATGTTCATCACAGTAATATTGATGATTTTGCAGAAGCCAGACATTTTCATCAAATACTGAAGCATGAAGAAATATTCTTAAACATAGATCACGTACATGCGGGATTGGGTGGGGATAACGGATGGACTCCCAACCTGCATAAGGAATTTGCCGTTGAAGCTAAAACGTACAAATATGGAATAGTAATTCTGCCGGTATGCCAGTAATATTTTTTTTATTGATATAAATACGATCCTGGCATGGACTGTACTTTTTTTGTTTCCAAACGGAATGTATACATAGGCAATTAGACCCAGATGTCCCATGCCGAAGTTCAATAGAAGTTGCGTTTTTTAACGTATATCTTACGTGTTTTTATTATTGTTTTGCAATATTTTGCGGTGCCCTGGCCGCGCAGCCTTTATCCGACTGCGCGGTGCTGGTTCATTGGTTATTGCGGAATTTTTTCCCTCATCGTTTTCACAATTGTACCGGTTAATTTTTTGAGATCATTTTCATTGATGCGGTAAGCACTTGTATCTTTCATGGCAGGCTTAGGGTCATGCGGCAGGAGATCGGCGATATGCAGATCGATAAGCGCCGCAGGTTCTCTGCCGGCTCTTTTTTTCAAATCGCCGGCGAGCTTGGGGTTGGTGCCAATGGCTCCACCGCTGATGGAAATGAAAGCATATCGGCCCGGCCAGGCTTTAAGGTGTTTAAAGTATGTGCGGAAGGGCGTCGCCGCCTGTCCCATCCAGACCGGTCCTACAAAGATGATCAGATCCTTATCCGTCACTTTATCGACGGTAGGGCTTACTTGTGGCGTACGGTTAAACAGTATATCAAGGATAATTGTACCCGTTGTCCGCTGCCTGGATTCAGTGATTCTGATGTGTTCCGCCGCAAATTCTGCAGCAATGCTTTTTGCCAAAGCTTCGTTGTTGCCGGTAAATGAGTATGAAATAACAGCAATTTTCATGGGGATCCTCCTCTACTTTAATTTACATAGTATATATTTATGCGGACCGGGACTCCCATAGCCATCCGTCCGCTGAAAAACCTGGAGCAATGCAGTGGCAGCCCTTTCGTTTTACTGGGCCTGCGCCTGCTCCAGTGCATCTTCCACTGCCTTCAGGTGGGCTTTGGAGGTAAGGGTTGCGCCGCTGATGGCATCTACCTGCAGCGATTGCGAGTTGATTACCCTGCCAAACAAATCCTTGATGCTCAAGCCTTTCGCGTTGAGTTCAGCCGGTTGGCCCTCCTTATTTAAAGCGCCCTTCAACAGCTTGATGTCCGTCACCTCGCCCGAGGAGACGGTTACCTGAACTTTCGCAGCTCTTAATTTATACATGCCGCCCTCATATTCTCCCATATAAGTGCCGTCGTTGAGTTCCTTGAAATCAATGACGCCGATGGGAAGGTCTCTGGCCTCGCGCCGTTCCTTCGAAGTGAACACATTACAGAGTATCGCACCTATCAGGAATACCACGATAAGGCCTGCGACCACACCAATTACAATCCACATTTTTCTTTTCCCCTTTCTTTTCATTAAAACTGCCCCTTTCAAAAATATTGACAGACGGTTAAGAATGCATTATTATATTACTGTAAATTAATATACTCATAGTATACTTTTAGAAATAGTATACCGCCGTTATACTTTTGTGTCAAGAGAGGATTTAAAAAAAGTGGAAAAAAACCAATCGAAGCGTGAATGGAACAAAGCACAGAAAAAAGCCTCCTTCCTCAATGCCGCGGAAAAGCTCTTCATGCAAAGAGGCTTTGAGAACACGTCCATCGATGATGTGGCAAAAGAGGCGGGATTGACGAAACGGACGCTGTATCAATACTTCAAAAGCAAGGAGGACCTCTTTTATGCAGTGGCATTGAAAGGGGCGCGGCAGCTCACCGCAAACTATGAAGAAGCGATAGAACAGGGGACGAATGCCCTTGAGAAAATCCGTTTGGCCAACAAAGTCTATTTGCAGTTCTTCAGAGACCATCTTGGAATGTTCCGGCTTTTGAACTACCAGCCGGCCAACCGGCAGAATTGCGAGGCAAGCCCGCATTTCTGCGAGATGGAAATGCTAAACGGAGTAAGGATGAGGCACTACATGGATCTTGTTGGCAAAGGGATATCGGATGGTAGCATCAATGCCAACCTGGATATGAGAAAAGCGGTGTTTTTTGCATTTTTTAGCGCATTCAGCCTGCTGTTTGCCGTATCCTCAATGGATAGGAGCATGTGGGACATGCTACAACTGGACGAGAACGAATTCCTCGGGTTCAGCTTTGATTTGCTTGCAGACGCCTTGAGATGACCAAATTTCTAAACGGTATTAAAGCTCTTTGCTTAAGTGATAAAGGAATTTTTGCATACAAAACGATAAATCCCATCTCTACAAAAATAAAAAGATGCCATGTTTCGAAACTCGCATGGCATCAGCCTTTTTGGGACATTTGGTCCCTAATTTCACACTTTCATAAAAAGCTGCAAGCCAGCATTTCCAAAAAATAAATTATTCTTGCCGCCATTGACTGTCATAACGGTGGAACGGTCCGATCATACTAAATAGGAATACAGGGAAAAAGGAAAACACCATGAAAGGAATTGATCCTGATTGTTTTTTGGATTTCTCATACGAAAAATACGCTATTTAAGTAACTTCAGGCATTTGCAATACCATGAGGCCGACGGCGACCCGAAAACCGGCGGCGAATGTGCAGATGAAATAAAAGAACCGCTTCAGGAAAACTTGAGCAGCCTGAAAGCCATATTGGGCGGCGGCAGCGATGTAAAGGTGCATCCCTTCCGTTTTGGTGCAGACAACAGCCTCGCCGGCGCACTGGTTTTCATCGACGGTCTGGTGGACAACTCCATGTTGACCGAAGCCATCCTGCGTCCGGTGATGGGCTGGAAGCCAGGGACACGCCCGCTGCCGGCAGGGCGGGAGCTGCTGGATGCACTTCAAAAGGAGGTGTTGTGCGCCGGAGACGTCAAGACCGCCCAGTCGATGCAGGAGCTTGTGTCGGGCTGCCTCGCGGGCGATACGGTGTTTCTTGTGGACGGCTGTGCGGCCGGGCTTGTCGTCAGCACCAGGGGCTGGGACAGACGCAGTGTATCAGAGCCCCAATCCGAGACGGTGGTGAGAGGCCCGAGGGAGGGGTTTACCGAGAACCTGCATACCAGCACCGCGCTGATCCGGCGCAAGATCCGCAATGGGCAGCTGCGTGTCGAACACATGACCGTGGGGCGGAAAACACGGACCAGCGTATGCCTGATGTATCTGGACGGCGTGGCTGATCCCAAGGTGGTGGAGACTGTCAAATACCGCATAAGCCATCTGGAGGTGGATTCTATCCTGGAATCGGGTTACATTGAGGAATACATCGAGGACGCGCCCTTTTCACCTTTTGCCACCATAGGCTACAGTGAAAAGCCCGACGTAATCGCGGCGTGTATACTGGAGGGGCGCACCGCCATTGTGGTGGACGGCACGCCTTTTGTGTTGACTGCGCCGATGATGTTTATCGAGAGTTTTCAGACCGCCGAGGACTACTATGCCCGTCCCCTATATGCGAGCCTGATACGGATATTGCGTTTCATCGCGTACCTTATTACAGTTTTCGCACCCGCCATCTTCATTGCACTGACCGCCTTTCACCAGGAACTGATCCCTACCACGCTGCTGTTTACCATCGCAAAGGCGCGTGAAGGCACGCCCTTTCCGGTTTTTATCGAAGCCTTGATCATGATATTTGCCTTTGAGATACTGCGCGAGGCGGGGATCCGGCTGCCGCGCCCGGTAGGGCAGGCCATCAGCATTGTGGGCGCACTGATCATGGGCGACGCGGCTGTGTCGGCCGGGCTGGTCGGCGCGCCGATGGTGATTACCGTTGCAGTAACAGCGGTGGCCGGCTTCCTGGTGCCTACGCAAAACGACTCGGGTTCCATTCTAAGAGTGATCATGATGATGCTGGCTTCGTTTGTAGGCTTTTACGGTGTCGCGCTGGGATTTCTGGCGATACTGATCCATCTGGCTACGCTGACCTCCTTCGGTGTTGCATACTTTGACGGTTTTGCCTGGACAAGCAACTTGCAGGATTCGGTAATACGTATGCCGCTTTGGTCCATGGTCAGGCGCCCGGGGGGTATCGCACGCGGCGATACGACACGTCGCCGCTTTTTTGTGCCGCCGCTTCGGCCCTATGCGCCGGACGAGGATGGTCCGGAGGGTGAAAAGCCATGATAGCACGAAGTATACGCCTGATAGCTGTCGCTATGCTTACCCCGGTTTTCATGATGCTTTTATCCGGCTGTTGGGATAACCATGAACTGGATGCGATGTTCATCATTACCGGCGTGGCGCTGGACGATGCCGTCAACCCGGATCAGATGGACATTACACTGCAAATCGGCGAAGCCAAACAGGAGTCCTCGGGCTCGGGCGAAGCCAATTCGGAGGAGAATTCCGTAATTCTTTTAAAAACTACCGGCGATACCATGATGGGCGGCCTGATGGAACTCAACCGGGACAGCAGCCACAAGCTGTTATTGCACCATAACCAGGTGCTGCTGCTTGGAGCGGCACTGGCTGAGCAGGGCGTTAAAAAACGTTTAGACCTGTTTATGCGCGATCAGCAGGCACGCATGGAGGTGCCGGTGGTGGTGGTGGACGGACGTGCGGAGGAGGCACTTTCAGCGAAACTGGCTCAGGATAAGATTTCAGGTATATTTTTGGCACGCACATTGAACGATCTGGCCATCATATCCCAGAAATACCGGGTGCGTATGCTGGATTTTGCCTCTCAGCTTCTGGACGAAACCTCTTCGCCGATAGCGCCGATGATCCGGGTGGTCCGTCAGGGCGATCAGCAGAAAATCAAGATTTCCGGCATGGCGGTGTTTAAGAAAGACAGAATGATCGGGCGGCTGACCAACGACGAGGCAATGGGCTATATATGGTCCATGGGAAACGTGCGGCAGTGTGATATGGAAGCCGGCAGCAGTCTGGGCAAAGCAGTTTTTCATATCATAAAACTGGACTGTAAGAGGGAGATTACACTGCGGCCGGATGAAGGCGTACGGGTGGAGTTAACCGTAAATGCGACGCTAAACCTTGGCGAACTCAGTGGATTTACCGGGCTGTCCTCCGATGAATTGCTGCTCTATCTTGTACGGCTGGCCGAGGAAGAGATTCAGCGGAAAATTACGGACAGCTTTGAAACCGTGCGCGGGTTAAATGCGGACATTTACGGCTTCGGCACATCCGTGCACCGCAAATACCCGAAAGAGTGGATGACCATGAAAGGCCGGTGGGACGCCATCTTTCCGGATATCGAATTTAGCGTCAAAGCCAGGGTGAACATTCCGGGAACGGGCCAGATCATACAATCCCTGGAGATGGAGGATGATAAGCATGAGGATTGACAAGGCGCAAATATCAGGTAAGCGGTTCATGTTCACGGTGGCTTTCTTCCTCCAATCTTCCGCATTGCTTACCTCATTCCTTTCCACTGTTACGTTGCAGGATTCGTGGCTGGCAGTGCTGTTCGGCACAGTGCTCTGCTTGCCGCTCCTATGGCTGTTTAGGACTTTGATGGTCATGTTCCCGGATAAGAATCTGCTGCAAATCCTGGACGAGGTGTATGGTCCGGTGGTGGGGAAAATCTTCGGAGTATTATACGCATGGTTTTTTTTAACGCTGACCGCACTGAATCTGACAGACCTGGGGGATTTCGCAAAAATTACCGTTATGGCGGAGACGCCCCATGTGGTGCTGGTGCTTCTGTGTATTATGGTGTCGGCCTGGGCTGTACGGTACGGCCTCAATGTGATCACACGGTATGGCGCGCTGTTTGTTGTCGTCGAATTTAGCATCGTGGCCATTTCCATTTTGCTGGCCCTCAATCAGCTGGACTTTGAAAACTTTCTGCCCATGTTTGAGCTGCCGGCCATCAAGTATGTGCAGAGCATCCACATAATCGCCACCATACCCTTCGGCGAGCTTGTGGCATTTTTGATGATCACGCCCAATGTGAAGCTGTCGCGCCGCGACACTACCAAATATCTGTTTTGGGGAGTTGGCATGGGTGCACTCACCTTGCTGGCGGTAGTGGTGCGCGATATCGCAATGCTGGGCAATATGTTCCACATGTTCGCACTTCCCGGTCTGGTGACGCTTCGCCTTGTCAATATGGGCGAAGCGCTCAGCCGTATGGAGATTTTATTTGCAGTCGCACTCATCATGCTGCTGTTCTTCAAGATCACCTTCCTGTATTATGTGTCGGTGATTGCCATTGCACAGCTCATAAAGGTCAAGGCATACCGACGCATCGTGCTGGCGGCGGGGGCGCTGATCATCGTCTATGGGCAGACGTTATACCCCAATCCCATAGAGCATGCGGCCTCCGCCCGGGAAACTACACCCGTTATATGGACGCTGTTTGAGATTTTACTACCGCTTTTGACCTTTATCATCGCCAAATTGCGGAATCTGCCCAGGACAAAGGAGGTCTAGCACATGATACTGATCTTGTTCGGCTTTGCGCTGATCGTCCTGATAGACCTGACGCCTATCATCCGGCGGCGTTCTGGGCGTGCCGCGGTTGCATTCCTTCTATTATTTGCTGCGGCGCTGGTACTTTCGGTATTGCAGGCAAACAGTGTGGAAGTGCCCAGCGTCATGCTTTTATTAGGGGACGCGCTTAAGGCGCTGGGTCTCAGCTATTGATGCTCTCTTTTGTGTAAAGCCAATAAGAATCAAAATATTATTAAGTCAATAGGAATAATAAAAAATTTTTAAAACCTATTGACAGGGAAAGAAATTCCCTTTAATATATCATTAAACATATAGAAATACTAGGAATGAATTTTGTGAGGAGCGATGAATATGGGAAAGTTAGAAAAAAAAGGATCCAGGTTAAAGCAAATCTTAATTGTAGCCTTAATGGCGGCAATCATTACTTCATTTGCCGGTTGCGGCGGAAATTCAACCCAGGGCCAGGGGGATTCGACGGGGACGGCAGCAACCCAGCAGGCGTCAGCGACGAAGCCGCTTGAACCCGTAACACTACTGAACGTATCCTATGACCCTACCCGTGAGCTTTACCAGGAATACAACACAGCTTTTGCAAAGTATTGGAAGGATAAAACCGGACAGGATGTGACGGTACAGCAGTCCCACGGAGGTTCGGGAAGCCAGGCCAGGACGGTAATCGACGGAAATGAAGCGGATGTAGTCACTCTGGCATTGGCCTATGATATTGATTCTATCAACATAAACAAAGAAATACTCAGCAAAGAATGGCAGCAGCGTTTGCCAAACAACTCCACTCCCTATACTTCGACAATCGTTTTCCTTGTAAGAAAGGGAAATCCGAAGAACATAAAGGATTGGGATGACCTGGCAAAGCCCGGGATACAGGTGATCACTCCAAATCCCAAGACATCGGGCGGCGCCCGCTGGAATTACCTGGCGGCCTGGGGCTATTCGCTGAAAAAGGACGGCAATGACCCTGAAAAGGCGAAAGCGTTTGTGAAAGCAATTTTTGAAAACGTGCCTGTTCTTGATTCCGGAGCCCGCGGTTCAACCACGACCTTTGTCGAACGCGGTCTGGGAGACGTACTTATCGCATGGGAAAATGAAGCTTTCCTTTCCATCAACGAACTGGGCGAGGACAAATTTGAAATCGTTGTACCTTCGGTAAGCATCCTGGCCGAACCGCCCGTAGCCGTTGTGGACTCCGTCGTTGATAAAAAAGGAACCCGCGAGGTGGCGGAAGCTTACCTGGAATACCTGTATAGCAGCGAGGGACAGGAAATAGCGGCAAAGAATTATTACAGGCCGAGGGATGAGGCGGTTGCAAAGAAATATGAAACCCAGTTCCCACAAATCAACCTTTTTACCATCGATGAGGTCTTCGGCGGCTGGAATAAGGCTCAAAAAGAGCACTTCGACGATGGTGGGGTATTCGACCAGATATATACGGAAAAATAAAATAGAATATCTCCATACACGATTGAGGTGAAATTCATGGAACTGGCAATCAAACCGTTTAAAATAAAACATCACAGCGTTATACCCGGCTTTGGAATCACAATGGGCTTTTCCCTTTTATACATTGGCCTGCTGGTTTTAATTCCCGTTTCCATGGTTTTTATAAACAGTTCCGGCATAGGCCCGGCGAAATTCTGGGAGATCGCCCTTTCGGAAAGGGTACTGGCGTCATTGAAAATATCCTTCGGGACTTCTTTTCTGGCAGCCGTGGTAAATGCGGTTTTCGGGCTGCTGATCGCATGGGTGCTGGAAAGGTATACATTTCCGGGCAAAAAGCTCATTGACGGTCTGATCGACTTGCCCTTTGCCCTTCCAACCGCTGTTGCGGGCATCTCCCTTACCACGCTTTATGCCCAGAACGGATGGATAGGCCAATTGTTTGCGCCGCTGGGGATAAAAATATCCTACACCCCGCTGGGGATAACCATTGCGCTGATCTTCATCAGTTTTCCCTTTGTTGTAAGGACTGTCCAGCCGGTGCTGCAAAATATCGACCTGGAAGTTGAAGAGGCTGCGGCGTGCCTTGGAGCGACAAGGTTTAAAACCTTTTGCAAAATCATCATACCTGAATTGCTGCCCGCCATCATCACCGGTTTTGCCCTGGCATTTGCAAGAGCTCTGGGCGAATATGGGTCGGTTGTTTTCATCTCGGGGAATATGCCTTTTAAAACGGAGATAACGCCCCTGCTGATCCGGACAAAGCTGGAGCAATACGACTATGCGGGCGGTACGGCGGTCGCGGCCATTATGCTTGTTATTTCTTTCATCATGCTGCTGGTGATCAATCTCTTCCAGTGGTGGGCAAGCAACAGACATACGTCGGGTTAGGAGGGATAAAATGGCTGATAGTATTCCTGTCGGTATAAAAATGACAAACCAGGATCAAAAAAGGGCGACGAAAGATTCAAGAGTTGTCCGGATTACACTTATAGCGGTTGCATTGCTGTTTTTTGCGGTCATGCTTATCGTCCCGCTTATTTCCGTTTTTGTTAAGGCCTTTGAACAGGGAGCAAGCGTATATTATGCCGCAATCAGTGATCCCATTGCCTTGAAGGCCATAAAGCTTACTCTTTTTACCATAGCGGTTGTTGTGCCGTTAAATACTGCATTTGGACTGGTTGCAGCCTGGGCGGTGGCTAAATTCAAGTTTAAAGGCAAGAATCTGCTGACCACCATCATTGATTTGCCTTTTGCCATTTCACCGGTTGTGGCAGGTCTGATCTTTGTTCTGCTTTTCAGTACCAGCCACGGTATTTTGGCCCCGCTTCTGAATGCCTGGGGGATAAAGATCATCTTTGCGCCTCCCGGGATTATTCTTGCCACGTTGTTTGTGACCTTGCCCTTCGTTGCAAGGGAACTGATCCCTCTGATGGAGGCCCAGGGGACTGCGGAGGAAGAAGCGGCGCTTACGCTGGGGGCAAGCGGTTTTAAGACTTTCTGGCTGATCACGCTTCCAAATGTCCGGTGGGCGCTTTTATATGGGGTCATGCTGACCGCTGCCAGAGCTGCCGGAGAGTTCGGCGCCGTTTCGGTTGTTTCGGGGCATATAAGAGGCCTGACAAATACAGTACCTCTTCATGTTGAAATATTGTACAATGAATATAAGTTTTCCGCTGCATTTGCGGTAGCTTCACTTTTGACGGTGATCGCCATTATCAATCTGATTGTCAAGAACATAGCGGATTGGAAAATAAAGCAGCAGACTGATTAAAAAGGGGACATTCCACAACGTAAAAGGAATACTTCTTGCTCGAGAGAGGAGTGTCCCCTTTCATTAAAACTGGAGGGATGGCAATGAGCATTGAAATCTCGAATATCACGAAGTCCTTTGATTCCTTTAAAGCGCTGAGTGATATAAATCTTAAGATAAACACGGGGGAATTGGTTGCCTTACTGGGACCGTCAGGCTCCGGCAAGACCACGCTTTTAAGGATCATTGCCGGTCTTGAGACGGCAGACGGGGGAAGCATCATTTTTGACGGCGAAGACAATACCGGAAAAAGCACCCAGGACCGGAAGGTTGGCTTTGTGTTTCAGCATTATGCCCTTTTCAAGCACATGACCGTTTTCGAAAACATCGCCTTCGGGTTGAAGGTCAGGCCTTCGAAGCTCAGGCCCGGCAAAGAGGCAATCCATAAAAAGGTGCATGAGCTGCTGGCGCTGGTAAAGATGGAAGAACTGGCAAAACGCTATCCTGCACAGCTTTCGGGCGGCCAGCGCCAGCGTATAGCCCTTGCAAGGGCATTGGCGGTGGAACCGAAGGTATTGTTGCTGGATGAGCCGTTCGGAGCCCTGGATGCAAAGGTAAGAAAAGACCTTCGCAGGTGGCTGAGGAAGCTGCATGACGAATATCCCATCACCAGCGTTTTTGTCACCCATGACCAGGAAGAGGCCCTGGATGTAGCCGACCGGATCGTAATCCTAAACCAGGGAAAGATCGAGCAGATCGGTACGCCGGAAGAGGTATATGACAATCCTGTAAATCCTTTTGTTTACAATTTCCTCGGAAACGTAAACCTTTTTCATGGAAGAGTGCATAACGGAAAGGTCGAACTTGGCCCGTTAACGCTGGATGTGCCGGAACATGCGGAAAGCGGGGATAAAAATGTCATAAGCTATATCCGTCCCCATGATATTGAAATAAGCCTGGAAGCGCAGGGAAATGACTTTATTTCCGCAGAGATCGTCTTTATACGGGCTGTCGGGCCCATTGTAAACCTGGAATTGAAAAGGCTGGACGGCGGAGAATACATCGAGGCGGAAATCAGCAAGGAGATTTACAGGAAGCTGGATTTGAAGGAGAAGCAAAGTATCTATGTAAGGCCGAGAGACTTCAAGGTTTTTGTACCGGAGGATTATGTGATATGATGAAGTTCAGGAGCCGCAAAGTCTTTTTTTTAGGCGACTTTTGACTAAATTAGTAAAAAGCCAGGGAATTTTTATGGGAGGTGAAACATTGAGCTGCAGGAATATAATCAACGGTTTACCGGCGGAGTCGAAGAAAATCTTCCGATTCGTGCTGCACAAAGGCGCCTTGACGAAAAGCTCTCTTGCAGAGCTGTCGGGCCTCAAGCTGACTACCTTGAACCGGATGATGCGCCCGCTTTTGAATACGGGGTTGATGGTCCAGTCGGAAATTGGTGAATCCACCGGTGGGAGAAAGCCTGTTTTATATGCGGCAAACCCTATAAAATATTATTTGGTCGGCATTGACATATCCAGGACCTATACGCAGGCAATTTTAACCAATCTAAAAATGGAGACCGTAGAAAAGTACCGGTTCGAGATGAATAGGGAATCGACGCCGGAAATAACCGTGAAGCTCATTCTAGCATGGATTGAGGATGTTAACAAAAAACTGAAGCAGGAAAACGGCCTGATTGCCGGGATTGGTATCGGTACGGTCGGACCGCTGGACAGAGGTCAGGGGATCCTCCTGAATCCGGAAAATTTCGAAGCGGACGGCTGGGAGAATGTGCCGTTAAAAGCCATCTTTGAAGACAGGCTGGGGATTTCCGTCCTGATGGACAACGGCGCCAATGCCGCAGTGCTTGCCGAGACTTTTTACGGGATCGGGAAGGGGATCCGGAATGTCATCTACATCAACTGCGGTGTTGGGATCAGGACAGGCGTCATTTCCTCCGGAGTCTTTGTCAGGAACATCAACGATGCGGAAGATGCGTTCGCCCATATGGTCATTGACGTAGATGGTGAAAAGTGCCGGTGTGGGAACTACGGGTGCATTGAAAGGTACTCCTCCATTTATTCCATTACCGAGGAGTTCATCGCCCGGCTTAAAAAGGGAAAGAGCAGTATGGTCCAAAAGCCGGTTGAACAGATTTCCTATATCGACATATGCAAGGCGGCGGAGGCAAAAGATCCGGTTGCGGGTCAGGTGCTGCAAAATGCGGCGGTGATTATGGGAAACGGACTTGCCAACATGATAAAGCTTTTAAATCCCGGGATTGTCGTCTTAAGCGGGCCGTTGATAAAGCATTCAAAGCTTTTTTACCAGGAGTGTACCGAAACCGCCTTGAAAAAAAGCTATCTGAACAGTGAGAGAAATATTGTTTTCAACCGGGGGGGCCATTTTGACGAAAATGCCATCTCCATCGGTTCGGCGGCCTTAGTGATCGAACATTATCTGGACGGGTGAACCTGAGTGAATCCGGTAACTATTATGCGGTTGTCATCAGGATGAAAAGTGCAGGGCCGCGCGTCCGCGAATGCTCCGACATTAAGTTTTTTCATAACAATGACCATGCCGCAGGACGGTACATCTGTATATGGAAAGTGCAGGGCCGCGCATTGCGCGTCCGCGAATGGAATCTATAGTAACAGCTATCGGACAGCCAATGGCCGCCCGTGCATTGGATTCCTTACAAGAAAGGGGTAAAAAATGGTTGAATTAAATCTTAAGGCATTAAACGCGGAATACGCCGGAAAGAGTCCGGAGGAAACAGTCAGGCATATCGTTGAAAAAATCGGGGTTACAAAAATAGCACTGGCTTCGAGCCTTTCCATTGAAGATCAGGTTTTGACGGATATTTTACTGAAGGTGGATCCTTCGGCAAGAATTTTCTTCCTGGATACCGGAAGGCATTTCCAGAAGACCTATGATCTGATGGACGAGACCATGAACCGGTACAAATTCCATTACGAAGTCTATGCTCCTGACCATGGGGACCTGGAAGAAGCGGTATCGAAGCATGGCCCGAATTTCTTCTATGAAAGCGTTGAACTCAGGAAAAAATGCTGCGAGATAAGAAAGGTCAGTCCGCTGCGAAGGGTTTTGAGCACTGTGGACGGCTGGATCTGCGGCCTGAGGAGGGAGCAGTCCCTTACCCGCCAGGAAATTGCCATCTTTGAATGGGATCACAGTCATTCCATTTACAAAATAAATCCCATTGCCTTCTGGACAGAGGAGCAGGTGTGGGAGTATATAAAAAAGCACAATATTCCTTACAGCTACCTGTATACCAGCGGCTTCAGCAGCATCGGCTGCCAGCCCTGCACCAGGGCGGTGAATCCCGGCGATGATGTGCGCAGCGGGAGATGGTGGTGGGAGGACCCCGACAAAAAGGAATGCGGATTGCATTCCGGGAAGCCTGGCATTGAAAGCTAGGGGCCGGCGGATGGGATTGTGCCATGCGCACACAAAATGTATGTTTAATGGAGGATACAAGCATGAATCACCTGGATAAGCTGGAAGCACAGAGTGTCCATATACTGAGGGAGGCATACAGGGAATTTAAAAATATCTGCATGCTCTGGTCCATCGGAAAAGACAGCACGGTACTTTTATGGCTGGCAAGAAAGGCTTTCTTCGGACATGTTCCGATACCTCTTGTCCATATTGACACCCATTATAAAATACCGGAAATGATTCAATACAGGGATAAGCTTGCGCTGAAGTGGAGACTGACCATGGTATATGGGGAAAACAGCAAGGCTCTGGCGGAGAAAAACACCTATCCCGACGGCAACACGGACCGTATCAGCTGCTGTCAGGCTTTGAAATCGGAAGCCCTGAAGAATACGCTGTCCGGGGAGTGGAACAGGTATGTCATGGATCATAAGACGGGCAGCTATATACCGGATAAGAACAAGGAAAAGTACACGGGGGTTATCGTGGGAGTCAGAGCCGACGAAGAGGGAAGCCGTTCAAAAGAGCGGTATTTCTCGCCAAGGGACAAGGAAAACGACTGGGACGTGGGCGACCAGCCTCCCGAGTTCTGGAACCAGTTCAAAACGGATTTCGCTCCCGGTACGCATATCCGTATCCATCCGCTGCTGGACTGGACGGAGCTGAACATATGGGAATATATCGAGAGAGAAAACATCCCGGTCACGTCCCTGTACTTCAACCAGGGCGACGGCAAGCGTTACAGGTCCCTGGGATGTTATCCCTGCACTTTTCCCGTGGATTCGACGGCGAAAAATGTCAGTGAAATCATTGAAGAGCTGAAAAGCGGCAAATTTGCAAACATCGCGGAAAGATCGGGCCGCGCCCAGGACAAGGATGACGGCGGAGGTCTGGAGACCTTGAGAAGAGGCGGGTACATGT
This sequence comes from Bacillota bacterium, assembly GCA_023426125.1. GTDB lineage: Bacteria > Bacillota > Clostridia > Acetivibrionales > DTU013 > MnB-11. The sequence goes on along the minus strand of JAFABI010000032.1, from coordinate 198,885 downwards.
GACAGGAACAAGTACTGCAACGCTTGATACCCTCGCAGCACGAATAACAGGAGGCCAATATGGAAACCAGAGAACAGATGAACATTGTGATCGTCGGGCATGTGGACCACGGTAAAAGTACCGTGATCGGGAGACTGCTGGCCGATACCGGTTCCCTTCCCGAAGGAAAGCTGGAGTCGGTGAAGGAATATTGCAGAAAGAACTCAAGACCCTTTGAATATGCATTTCTACTGGATGCACTAAAGGATGAGCAGGCGCAGGGGATCACCATTGATACGGCGAGATGCTTTTTTAAGACCCAAAAAAGAAATTACATCATTATTGATGCACCCGGGCATATCGAATTTCTGAAAAACATGGTTACGGGAGCCTCCAGGGCGGAGGCGGCGCTTCTGGTCATCGACGCCAGGGAAGGCATCAGGGAAAACTCAAAAAGGCACGGACACATCGTTTCCATGCTGGGCATCCGGCAGGTTGTCGTGCTGGTCAACAAGATGGACCTGGTCGGCTTCGACCGGGAGGTATTTAACTCCATCACTGCTGAATTTACTGCGTTTTTGAACAAGGTGAACATTCAACCGGTGAACTTCATACCCATCAGCGCTTTCAACGGAGACAACATTGCGGGCAGATCGCCCGACACCTTGTGGTATGACGGCCCTACGGTGCTGGAACAGCTGGACGGATTTGCAAACAAAAAGGAAAATCACGAGCTTCCGTTCCGCATGCCTGTACAGGATATCTATAAATTCACCGAGGAAGGCGACGACAGACGGATTGTCGCAGGGACTATCTTGAGCGGGGCAATCGGCACGGGGGACGAGGTTGTTTTCCTGCCTTCGAAAAAGAGAAGCGTCATCAAAAGCATCGAAGGATTCAACATAAAACCCAGAGATACTGCCTATGCGGATGAAGCCGCCGGTGTGACGCTGACGACGCAAATCTATATCAAACCCGGAGAATTGATGGTTAAGGCAAATGAAAAACAGCCCCTGGTAAGCTCTCGTTTCAAAGCGAATATCTTCTGGGTGGGCAAGGCGCCGCTGATAAAAAACAAGAATTACAAGCTGAAAACAGGCTCCATGCGAATCGCGGTAAAGCTGGTTGAAATCGTAAACATTATCGATGCCGCAGAACTCCACATCGATACCTTTAAGGACCAGGTGGAGCGGCACGATGTAGCGGAGTGCATCCTGGAAACGGCGAAGCCTGTCGCCTTCGATCCGATTTCCGAAATCGAGCTGACCGGAAGGTTTGTGATCGTGGATAACTACGAAATATCCGGCGGCGGGATTATTCTGGAGGGTGTGTCCGACGCCGGCAATACCCTGCTGGAGCACGTCAAGGACAGAGAATTTTTATGGGAAAAAGGCTTGATTTCCGCACAGGAAAGAAGCGAGGCCTATGGGCACAAATCCAAGTTTATCGTCATTACCTCGGGCAGCGAGGGAAATGAAAAGGCCATCCAGGAGATGGGACGGGAACTGGAAAGCAGACTTTTCAAGATGAAGTACAAGGCTTATTATCTTGGGGTTTCCAGTCTTTTTCACGGGCTTGCCTCCGACGCCGGCGGCGGCTATGAGGGAAGAGACGAGCATATCCGGCAGATTGGAGAACTGGCGAGGATCTTTACCGATTCGGGGCAGATTTTTATCACCTCCATCTTCAACCTGGATGACTATGAAGCGGAAAAGCTTAAACTGTTGAACCAGCCCAACGAGATCCTGGTTGTAAACATCGGCGAATCGTCTTTCAACAGTTTCAAGGCGGATGCAAATATCGGTATCGACGGGGCTGCGGATGCGGTATATGAGCTGCTGAAAAAGCAGGAGATCATCCTTGAGTATTATCTGTAAGGGGACACACCCGCTGAGTAACGGGTCGCGGGATAAAAGGAGGGAATGTCCCCTTTTGAAAAGGTAAGGGGATACTCCCGCTGAGGACAGTGTAAAAATGTGGCGCATAAATCTGTAGGGGTGGCCATTGGCCGTCCGGCGCCTGTTATCATAGATTGTGTTTGAGCGGACGCGCAATGCGTGCCCCTACACAACACATGCCATAAAATTAATGGAGGTTAGGAAGATGAAAATTACTGTAAACGGGAAGGAAGTATTGCTTGAAAAGGAGCTTACGGTAAAGGAGCTTCTGCTGGTGCAAAAAGTGGAGATGCCGGAATACGTAACCGTACAGGTAAATGATGAACTGGTGGACAAAGAGGATTTTGAAACCCTGGTCATTCAAGACAGAGCTTCGGTTGAATTCCTCTATTTCATGGGAGGGGGACGTTATGGGCTTTTCAAATGATCAACTGGAAAGGTACTCAAGGCACATTATCCTGAAAGAGGTAGGGGTAAAGGGGCAAAAAAAGCTGCTCCAATCCAGGGTGCTGGTGATCGGAACGGGGGGGCTCGGAGCACCGGCCGCCATGTTTCTGGCGGCTGCCGGCGTAGGGACCATAGGATTGGTGGATTTTGACGTGGTGGAGCTGTCAAACCTTCAGAGGCAGATCATCCACCTGACAAAGGATGTGGGGAAAGCCAAGGTCGCATCCGGCAGGGAAACCATCAATGAAATGAATCCGGATGTGGAGGTGGCAACCTACAAAGAGTGGGTAAGCGCCGCAAACATCAAGGACATTATCAAAGACCGGGATTATGATTTTATTATCGACGGAACGGATAATTTTCCGGCAAAATTCCTCATTAACGATGCCTGCGTACTCACGCAAAAGCCCTTTTCCCATGCCGGAATCATCAGGTTCCAGGGTCAGACCATGACCTATGTGCCCGGAAAAGGCCCCTGCTACCGGTGCGTATTCCGGAATCCGCCGCCGCCGGATGCCGTGCCTACCTGTAAACAGGCTGGCGTATTGGGTGTGATGGGAGGCGTCATCGGGACAATCCAGGCAGCCGAAGCCATCAAATATGTGCTGGGTATCGGCGACCTGCTGACAGGCCGGCTTTTGACTTATGACGCGTTGAAGATGGAGTTCAGGAAGGTTAAGCTGTCCGACAACAGAAATTGCCAGGTGTGTGGCGAAAATGCAACGATAAGGGAACTGATAGACTATGAGCAGGCGGTATGCGACCTGAAAACATCGACACCGTAAAATATTTTGGGTACCAGGGGGCGCATTGCGCGTCCGTGCGGTTAATTCTGCGACAGGGGTCGATTTTTGATTGTGAAGCGCTTTTATTCGGGTATGGGCCACGTCCGCCCGTTTTGCCTCACCGTTAGTTCGCAGTTGTTTTTAGAAGGAGAAGGTGATAAGTTGATCATAATGACAAAACAGCAGTATAATGAAATCGTAGGACATTCCCTTCAGGCTGTTCCCAACGAAGCCTGCGGTATTTTGGGCGGCAAAGCGGAGGAGGGCGTAAAATATGTTGCAAAGGTATACCTGCTTACCAATGTCGACAACAGCCCCGAGCACTTTTCCATGGATCCGAAGGAGCAGTTTGCAGCGGTAAAGGATATGAGGAGCAACGGATGGAGCCTGCTGGGCAATTTTCATAGCCACCCTGCTTCCCCCGCCCGTCCTTCGGAGGAGGATAAAAGGCTGGCATTTGACCCGGAGGCCAGCTATATGATCCTGTCGCTGCCGGATGAAAGGAATATAGCCTTAAAGAGCTTTCGCATAGCGAAGGGTGAGGTCAAAGAGGAAGAAATAATAATCAATCAAACGGGGACATTCCCTCCGGAGATCCCGGCACGTAACCCGGAGGGTGCGTTCCCTCACACTGGAAAGGAGAAGGATGATGGCACAGGTAGACTATAAGGAATTAAAAAAAGGCGGTTTCATGCGTCAGGTCCAGAAGGATCATTTTTCGCTGAGGCTAAGGATTGTAGGAGGTCAAATTCTAGCGGAGCAATTGCTCAAGGTATATGAAATTGCCCAAAAGTACGGACACGGCTATATTCATATGACTTCAAGGCAAAGCGTCGAAATTCCGCATATCAAGCTGGGAGATATCGAAACCGTTAAAAAGGAACTGTCCGACGCCGGTTTGCAGCCCGGGGCGTGCGGCCCGAGAGTAAGGACCATTACGGCATGTCAGGGCAGTGCGGTTTGTACCAGCGGTTTGATTGATACCACTGCCCTGGCAAAGGAATTCGACCAAAAATATTATGCCAGGGAGCTGCCGCATAAATTCAAGCTGGGGATCACCGGCTGCCGCAACAATTGCCTGAAGGCGGAGGAAAACGACCTTGGCGTAAAAGGCGGGATGAAGCCGGAATGGGTGGAAAGCAAATGCAATTTCTGCGGCCTCTGTGAAGCGGTTTGCCGCGAGAAGTCCATTGCCGTAGACAAGCAGAATAAGAAGCTGGCTTTTTCCGAAAGCACCTGCAACTACTGCGGGCGTTGTGTAAAATCCTGTCCGGCGGAAGCCTGGGAGGGCAAAAGCGGATTTGTCGTCTATTTCGGCGGGCTGTTCGGAAACAGGATCGCCGTTGGAAAGCAGCTTTTCCCTATTATTTTTTCTACCGAAGCGCTTCACAAAGTCGTGGAAACTACCCTTGAATTTTTTAAAAAGCATGGAAAATCGAGTGAACGCTTTGGAAACACCCTCGACCGTGTTGGCTGGGAGCTTCTTCAAAAGGAACTGGAGGAGGTTTTGAAATGAGTGGATTGAAACCGGAGGCTTTTATCGACATTACCGATGTGGTCTGTCCTATGACCTTTGTAAAGGCGAAGGTTGCCATGGAAGAACTGGAGGACGGACAGGTCCTTGAAGTAAGGATGAATGAAGGCGAACCGATACTGAATGTGCCGAAAAGCTTTAAGGAAGAAGGACACAAGGTTTTAAACGTGACAAACAATAATGACGGGACATTTACTGTGCTTGTTGAAAAGGGTGGAATTGAAAGTGAGGGGACACACCCGCTGAGTAACGGGTCGCGGGATAGAAAGGAGGGAATGTCCCCTGATGAACATGAGATTTAATACGGCGCTGCTGCATGGGAATTTTACGCCGGATGGCAAAACCGGCGCCACAAATATTCCTATCTATCAATCATCTTCTTTTAAACATGGGACCGCGGAAGAATTGGAGAATATCTTCAACGGCCGGGAACCGGGCTTCATCTATACAAGGATAAACAATCCCACCATCGAAGCCTTTGAGAAGCGCATTGCCTATCTTGAAGGCGGAGCCGGGGCCGCTGCCTGCGCTTCCGGAATGGCGGCGGTAACCCTTGCCCTGCTGAATATTTTAAGGAGCGGAGAGGAAATCGTATCGGGAAGCGGGATTTTCGGCGGCACCTATTCTCTTTTTAAAGGCCTTGAGGACTTCGGCATAACTGCAAGATATCCCGGAGATAGCAGCGTTGAAAGCTTTGAAGAATGCATCAATGAAAAAACTAAGGCTGTTTTTGTGGAAACCATCGGTAACCCAAAGCTGGATGTATATGATATCAAAGGGCTTTCAGACCTCGCTCACCGGTATGGGATACCGCTTATAGTGGATAATACGGCGACAACCCCATACCTGGTAAAACCGTTGAGCCTGGGAGCGGACGTGGTCATCCATTCAACTTCAAAGTACATTAACGGAAGCGGCAATTCCATTGGGGGAATGATCATCGACGGCGGAAAGCTCAAATGGGATTTTGATAAATATCCGGCATTGAAGCCCTATAAGCAATTCGGCTCCTTCATCTATCTTGCAAAGCTTAGGAAAACCCTGTTCAAGGACTTTGGTGCGTGCATGTCGCCGTTTAACGCATATTTGAGCAGCCTGGGCCTGGAGACCCTGGCTTTAAGGATGGACCGGCTTTGCGGCAATGCCTTCCGGCTGGCGAAAAGCTTGCAAAGCAATCCAAAGGTAGCTTCCGTGAATTATCCGGGATTGCCTGAAAGTGAATATCATGCGCTGGCAAACCGGCAATTCGGCGGCAAATACGGCGCTATTCTTACAATCAGGGCCGGCTCCAAAGGAAATGCCTTCAAGGTTATCAATTCGCTGAAATATGCCACGAACCTTGCAAATATCGGCGACGTCAGGACCCTGGTCATTCACCCGGCGTCCACCATCTATGCGAATAACACCATCGATGAGAGGGAGAAGATGGGAGTTTATGAGGATTTAATAAGGATCAGCGTCGGACTCGAGGATATTGAAGACCTTGAAGAAGACTTCGCACAGGCAATAAATGCAATCTAGACGACGCTGTAAAATTTTTATGGCAGAGTATCCTGTAGGGGCGCGCATTGCGCATCCGCATGTATGTAATCTATGGACATAAATACGGGGGATAAATTCAATGACATATGATATAATAATCGTGGGCAAAGGTCCCGCAGGGCTTTCTGCAGCGCTTTATACCGTGAGGGCGAATCTGAAGACCTTGATTATCGGAAAAAATGACAGTGTGCTGGCAAAGGCTGAGAAAATCGAGAATTACTTCGGCTTTATCGGCGCCGTCAGCGGCAGTCAGCTGCTCAGGGCCGGAGAGTCCCAGGCTTCGAGGCTGGGCGCCGTGATCGCGGATGAAGAGGTTCTGGGCATCAACCTGATGGAAGAATTTGAAGTAATTACTTCAAACAACAGGTATACTGGCAGGGCAGTCCTTCTGGCCACAGGGCAGCCTCAAAAGAAGCTGAACATTCAAGGTTTGAAGGAATTGGAGGGAAAAGGCATAAGCTACTGTACGACCTGTGATGGTTTCTTCTATAGGGGGCTGAAGGTAGGCGTCCTTGGCAGCGGGGATTATGCAATCCATGAAGCAGAGGAACTCAAGGCTTTTACAAAGAATATCACCCTGTACACCAATGGCCGCGGTCTGGAATGCAAGGGTGATTGCAATGATATTGTCAGGGATTTTATTGTTGAAAATAAAAGCATCTTGAAGCTTGAAGGGGAAGAATCCCTTGAGTATATCCACTTCAGCGACGGAACGAAGGAAAAGCTGGACGGACTTTTTATCGCCAATGAAAGTGCTTCCAGCATCGATTTTGCCAGAAAACTGGGAGTAATCACGGAAGGTGCGTCCATTATCGTGGACCAGGACCAGAAAACCAATATTGACGGCTTGCTTGCCGCCGGCGATTGTACCGGGGGCTTTAAGCAGATCGCTACGGCGGTCGGACAGGGTGCCCTTGCGGCAAGGAAGATCATTGAATTTGTAAGAGGACTGCCGGTACCGCCGGAAATCGGAGCTGCAATGGATCCAATGCAGCAACCGGGATAGACGTTCAATCCGTACAAGGATTGGTTACATGTGCAGCCAAAAGAAAGCAGCAAAAGGCGGAAGAACGGAAGAATTGAAAAGTAAAGTAATATCTTGAATTTAACCAGGCAGTGGATGGATGCTGAGTTTATCATTCACTATCGGAAGGAACTTTCATGACCCGGGGGAGGGGTAAAAATGGCTGCATTTCCGTTGTTTGTAGATTTGAAAGGGAAAGTATGCATTGTGGTAGGCGGGGGCGAGGTAGCCTCCAGAAAAGTTGAAATTTTGTCAAGATTTGAAGCGGATGTGCGCATTATTGCGCCTGAAGTGAGCAGCTCGATCAATGCTTTTGAGAACCGGGGCATCGTAAATGTACGGAGAAAAGAGTATTCCGGGGCTGATCTGGAGGAAGCGTTCCTGGCTGTTGCGGCTACTTCGTCTCCGGAAGTTAATGATCGTGTATTCCGGGATGCAAGGAAGAGAAACATCCCGGTGAATGTTGTAGATGATCCTGAAAAGTGCACATTTATCTTTCCATCTGTAGTAAAAAGAGGAGAGTTGACCATAGGAATTTCCACGTCCGGGGGCTATCCCGCACTTTCAAAGAAAATCCGTAAAATAGCGGAAGAGGTTTTTACGGAGGAATATGCAGAAATTCTAAGTATGCTGGCGGATTTCAGGATACGAGTCCGCAAAAGCCAACTAAGCCAGGACGAGAGGGAGAAAACGCTAAAGCAGGTTGTAGATGAATTTTATGCCAGGGGAGTAATTTCCTGCGCAGCGCTGAAGGATATACTTGCAGAGCATGAAAGAGACATTGGGCTTTTCTGAATTGAATACTTATATCTCAAACCTCCATAGATAAAGACAAACCAGCTCCTTTTATAATATTTTCGGCAGCCTCAGACGCTGTAAAATCTGTTATATCGATTTGGGGATAAGTTAAATCGCCAAAGGCTTTCCGTGATTCCTCAATTGCACGTTGTTTTCGTTCAAGGCTTCGATTATCCATATTCATTCTTTTAATATTTTCTTCCTCACTGCATGTTAACAAAAACGGGATAAATTTGAAATCCTTTTTTGCCACCGTCTGCATTACTTTTTCAAAAACCTCTCTCCGTCGACCATGAAACCCATATGAAAATATCACGGTTTCAATGACTGGACAATCTATGTAATTGATGATCAGATCACTTATGTTTTTTGCTATTGTCGGAATGGTTTTGTCATCCAGAAAAAACGGATTCATAAGCCGACAGGGGTCAGAGTCTACGTAAGCAGAATTGGGCAGCTTTCGGATGATTTCTTTACAGATTGTTGTTTTACCTATTCCATTAGGGCCGCATATGAATAGTAAATTCTTCATTTCACACCTCTTTCAGCTTCAGAGCAATGAATTCTTCACACTCATTAATAAACTGCTCAATTTCTGTTTCCATAATGGCATCTCTGCTTTGGATTGCTGCTTCCGCAATATCAAGTTTGCTAAGAATACCACCGACCAGCTTCTTAATTTGACCGGCTGTATAATAATCAAGCCACTGCTTATCGTACTTGCTCGTATATTCCATTGCATATTTCATTTCCGTAAGCGGCTTAAAATTTCTATTGTCAGAAAGGAAACTAATATCGACAGTTCTCCATTTCTGCTTAATTGCTCTTATATTATCTTTGCTCTCGTGTTTTAACGGTACAATTTTTTGCTCGTGCCACAAGATGTCCGCCAACAAATGAGTATAATAGCCCCAATAAAAATCCTTATCTTCGGCATGAAGGCTATCTGAGATATAGTTTATATAAAACCCCTGAACATCACAAGTTGTTTTGTCGCCATTGGCGCACCAATGCGATATATCCGAAAACATATCTGAATCCGGTGCAATACTGCCTGCAAAAAACAAGCTTCGGTCAGAGATATTTATTTGGTCAGCAACTCTTTCCGCAACACGCAGATGGGTAAGCCAAGTAGCCATTTGTCCATCGCACCTCCTCCATAGACGGCTCTATAGTAAACCCTGAAAATGATTATCGAAAGTGCCCGCCAAGGTTTCCTGTGAACTGTCAATACAGATTTCTGGGGCTGTTTTCAAATATGCTCGCTGCTCGTTAAACCACCTATCCACATATTCAGCCCCGGCAGTCCAGCACTCCCTGTCAATGTCTCTCTGAAGGCAGACGTCTCTATCTGGAACGAGTACGCGAAATACCGGAGTTATTTGATACCTTTCCAATCCCTTGTGATACCATCTTAGGACTTCCGGATTGATGACATAACCCACCACAACGTCGTAACCCAAACCAAGGAGAACCAACATGGTTTTTATCGTTTCCTTTTGATAATCCGGCACCGCAGCACTTGGGTTGAGCCTCGCATAATGATTCACCCTCTTACTGACAGCATCTCCATCAATAAATATGTAATCGGATTTGCTTTCGATAAATTGCCCCAAAGCTGTTTTGCCCGCTCCTGCTGTCCCGCTGATTAACAGGACTTTTCTGTTGTCAGTGATATTGGCTTCTACATCCTCAACCTGTATCGGATGGCCACAGTCAATACAATTTGGGTAGATGATGTTAGATATATTCTTCATTGGCGATACGGTGTCGTCAATGAGTTTATGACGGTGTAGTAAGTTGGAGCCACATTCGGGGCAATTCATATCTCAAACCTCCTTCGTCGCTGTAAAAATCACAGCAAACTCTGTTTCAAACCATCGCTCTCCGACCTCAATATCCGCGCCGACTTCCTCTCGCCACTCGCGCCTGAGCGTTTCGGCGTTTGTTTCGCCCAACGCGACATGACCTCCGGGGAAGGCGTATTCGCCTGTGTTTTTCGGCACCTGCAACAGTACCTTGCCATTACGGACGAGAATCCCGGAAACACGGTAGCTGAATATGTAATTGTCGTGATGAAAAAGTATATCGCTCATTGTAAATCCCCCATATAGGACAAATCATTCAATCGCCGAATTATCCTCACGCCGTCATCATTTTCGTACATCCACGACACACCACCAGCCCAGCCCTCAAATTCGCATTTTTCAAGTATCTCAATATCCCACTTCATCCAAACTGCAAACCACACTGGTAGGCTGAACCCGTGGGAAACAAGAATAATGTTCTCATCTGCGGACATAGAAAGTTCATCGCAAAATACGCTCAGGCGATTCCATACGTCTCGCCCGGATTCCGCGCCGGGGAAGGGACGGTCATCAATCGTATGTATCGGTTTTCCGTTTTCACGCATCCACTGGCGTGTTTTCCCGACTGCCACGCCAAGATTCAGTTCACGCAATTCGGCACGATATTCAACGGGCAAATTGAGATGTCGTGCGAGAGGCACTGCGGTCTGCTTTGTGCGGATAAGGTCGGAAGCGTAAATCTTGCAAGGCTTCCTGCTCAATTCTACGGCCAGCCGCTTGCCGATATTCTCTGCATGAGCCTTGCCCAGATCGGTCAACTCCCAATCCGTCCACGAACCGACCATGCCGTTGAGGTGGTGAACCGCTTGCGTGTGTTGTATAGTGATGATGGTTTTCATTCGCCGCTCCCCGTGGATGTTTTAGAGGTGATTCGCGCCGTTGGCACTAACATCCTACCTTACAAATTTTTCGTAAACATAGTCAGACGGAAATTATTCTCACAGCATTCTTACATTTATGTCGGCGGCGGACTGAAAACACTTTTTCAGGCCACGCGTGACCCAGACCCGCAGCACGGTATCCACGAGAATCGCTTCCACCTGGGGAAAGCTTCTCAGCAGTCCAAGCCCTTTCTCCATGCCGGCCACAAAGAGCATGGTGGACAGCGCGTCAGCTGTCATGGCGCTGTCCGCAACGACGGTCACGCTGATAAGCCCCGACTCTGCCGGATACCCGGTGGTCGGATCCAGAAGATGGTGGCGCCGCTTGCCTTCCCGGTCAATAAAATATCTTTCATAGTCTCCGGAGGTGACCACGGCTTTGCCGGTTACCGCGATTGCGCCAAGCAGGCGGCCGTCCTGTCTGGGATGGCGGATGCCCACGCGCCACGGAGAACCGTCGGGCTTGCTTCCCAGGGTGGATACATTCCCACCGATATTGGTAAAGGCGGATGCAACGCCGTATTCGGCACATATTTCCATGAAGCGGTCGCTGGCAAAGCCCTTCCCAATGCCTCCCAAATCAATGGACTGCCCCGGATTCCGCAGTCCTGCCGTCTTTTCGCGGGGATCCAATACCAGGTCACGGTAATTTACCAGGGGGAGGACCTGCCGTATTCTTGCTTCTTCCGGTACAACGGACGCATTTTTATAGTCCCACAGGTCTGCCAGCGGACCGATGGTAACGTCGAACAAGCCCCGGGAAGTGTTTGAGAATGCGGCGGCACGCGACAGCACCTCGTAGGTCTCGCAGCTGAGCCTTTCGTTCTCCATACCCGCGGATCCGTTGATTCTGCCGATTTCGCTTTCTGGCAGAAAACGGCTCAGCAAACTTTCCAGCCTTTTGGCTTCGTCTGCGACCGCCTGTAATGCTTCCTCCGCATGACTGCCGAACGCTTTGTGCGTCATTTCCGTGCCCATGCCAAAGCTCGTGGATTGAACAGTGGAATTTTCACTCATGCAAATCCCTCTCTATACGCAAATCAGGGGCTGCCTGTATCTGCACCGGTAGTATATATACATTATCACATTAAGCAAATTTGTCAATTTGAATGGTATTTCCTTTGAGCTTTTCGTGCAACAGTGTCCTTGGCGGTTTTGCCCCTTTTGCTTCTTCTCTATTTGTGGTACAGTAAAGTATGATTATTCCTATTTTCAGCAGGGAGGTCGTAAAATGCTCATAGAAAGAAACGCGTCATTGAAAAACATACTTGCCGGCCAAACGGTACTACTGACCGGTGCGGGAGGCGGTATAGGCTTTGAAGCTGCAAAGGCATTTGCCTGGATGGGTGCAAAAATAATTATCGCAGAGATTGATGCAAAAAAGGGATTAAGCGCCGAAAACCTCATAAATGAGCAGTCCGGGCATACATTGGCTGAATTTTACGAAATCGACCTGGCAAATGAAGTTGCCGTCAATAAACTTTGCGATGCCGTATTAAATCAATACGGTTGTCCTGACATTGTTTTTAACAACGCTACAGTCACTCCCATGGGAGCCGTAGACGCCGTGAATATTGCTTCCTGGGACAGAAGCTATTGTGTGAATTTCAAAGCGCCTTTGCTGCTTGCGCAGCGGTTTCTGCCGGCGATGAAACAACGCAACCACGGCACAATCGTTTTTGTTTCGTCCTCCGGCGCTTCCCCTTATATGGGAGCTTATGAGGTTTTCAAAACAGCGCAGGTGGAACTTAGCAACACACTGGCAATGGAGCTTGAAAATACGGACATCCATACCTATACCATCGGCCCTGGACTGGTAAAGACGGAAACAGCCATGAATGCAATCCGTGTGGTTGCTGAAAACATGAAAATGAGCACCGAGGAATTTTATGAGATGAATCGCCGGCACATTCTGGACGTTGAAAGCGCAGGCGCGGGGTTTGCCTTATCCGTATTGAACGCCGGAACCTACCATGGACAGGAAATAGGCTCTATACAGGTGTTAATGGATTACAACCTTATAGGTGACGATAACGTGGAAGAGGTCAAGGCGCAAAACACGGTGGGCACGAAACAAAAAGAGGCTTTCGCAAAAATCGTGAAGACTTTTGAAGAGCAATACAGCGGATGGCGTGCAATGAATTTGTTCGAGCGGCAATGGGTCTTCAGGGATTTTAAGAAAAGCATGGGGCAATCCGCGGAACAAGCCCTGGAAACATTAAAAATGGCGGGCGAAAGCATAAAGAACCATGATTATCAGCTCACTTCCTCCGAAAAGGCGTTTTTTGAAAAGCTGAAAAATTACTGGAAGCATCAATTGAAGCTTTTACAGGGATACGAAAAAAATAAAAACAAGCTGGAGGAGCATTCCCGCATCATCAACGAATGGATCACCGATATTGAAAATTTTTAGTCTGATTTGCAGTGCCGGCGCATCATGTGAATTAAAGCGGGAGGAGAGATATCAGTGCTTTGCAAGACGGCTCCTCTTCCGGAAGTAACCGGGGGGAAAGCCGGTTTTATCCTTGAAAATGCGGGTGAAATAGTGAACATTATCGTAGCCTGTCATTGCTGCGATATCTTTTATACTTAGATCGGAATAAACCAGGGAACTCAATGCAGACCGTATGCGCAAATCGATGACATATTGCTTCAGGGTCATCCCCGTATAGGATAGGACAACCTTGCTTATATAATCGGGATGGTAATGGAAAATCTGCGATAGTTTCTCATTGGTCAACTCATGCATGAAATTTTGCGACAGATATTCGATGATTTTATCCGCCTTCCCTGGATTGCCCGTTCCCGACCCGTCCTGCTCGATCCGCTGGACAACGGCGATGATGAAGGTCTGTAGAAGGGCATTGGAGTATAGGGCCCAATATTTTTTCCGGGTATTGAAATGGTAAACCATTTTGTAAACCAGTTCATGGATTGACTCTTCCCCATAAAGGGCAAGCCTGTCGGGAAAACCGCCAAAGTCGATAAATTCTGCATATTCCGTTACAAGAGACGGATTAAATGCTTCAGCCCGGATAGGGTACATCAGCTTTTTTGCGACATGGTTCAAAGTGAAATCGAAATCAATGCCGCTTAACAAAAAAGGGTCGGAAGTATCGGCAAGAATGGCATTGGGAGTCCCGGGAGGGCAGTAGTACAGATCTCCCGAAACCGAATCAAAGCTTCTCTCGCCAAGGATGATCCGGCCTTTGCCCTTATGCACATAGAGGAAATAGGGATTGTAAAGGATGCGAAACCCTGAATCAAAGCCCGGCGCACACTGGTATAGATTTATCGCTCTAAGGTTGGGACGGATATCATCAATTTTGAGTCTTACGTTTTTCTCCAGAATGCATACCTCCAAAGCCTGGATTTTGCTGAATCCTTACGACAGCATATCTGTTTTGTGTAAAACAATCTCTGCTTTCTTTAAATCCATTGTAGCACAAATAAAGTAAAATGAGGATAATTGGACACTGTTAAATTTTTTTTGCGGACATACCAGATGAAATTGACAAACAAGGTACATTCCCATTTGTTCCTTTAATTTAAGGAGGTTAAGAATGCCGATGATAAGCAGAGGCAACGAAAAAATGACACCAAAGGAAAGAGTGTTAAAGGCTTTTCACCATGAAATCCCTGACAGGGTACCCGTAAATTACATGGCAAATCCGGGGATAGACGCCAGACTGAAACAGTATTTCGGTCTGGGCAGAGAGGATGCCGAAGGGCTGCAGGAAGCACTGGGAGTCGACTTTAGAGGAGTCGGGGCTCCCTATACCGGAGCCAGGCTTCACGCTGAGCTTCCAGGAAGAAGGGTGAATGCCGAATGGGGGATCCGCACCCGCTGGATCGAACATGAAAGCGGAGGCTATTGGGATTATTGCGATTTTCCTTTGATGGAGGCGGATGAAGAGCAGATCAGCCAGTGGCCGATGCCTTCGCCGGATGACTATGATTATGGCCGTATCCCGGAATATTGCAGGAAGAACGGGAAATTTGCAATTTGTCTGGGAGATGCAGGGATTGCAGATATTATAAACACTTCGGGCATGATCCGGGGCATGGAACAAACGCTGGTGGATCTGGCTACCGATGATCCGGCCGGGTTGATGCTCATCGACAGAAGATTGGACATCCAGCTGGAGGTAATGGCCAGAAGTCTTGAGGCTGCAAAGGGAGCTGTTGACTTTATGCATATCGGAGAGGATCTGGGTACGCAGCTTACTCCGATGATCAGTCTGGAGCTCTTTCGAAAGCATATCCGCCCAAGGCATCAAAAATTCATTGATCTGGCGAAGGCATACGGCATTCCGGTGATGATCCACAGCTGCGGCTCCAGCAGTTGGGCCTTTGAGGATTTTATCGCGATGGGGATCAACGTAGTGGATACCCTCCAGCCGGAAGCAAAAAACATGCAGCCGGAGTATCTCAAAAGAAACTACGGAAGCAGGCTGGCATTCCATGGATGCATATCCACTGCCGGACCCGTAGCATACGGAAGCGTGCAGGAGGTGGTTGACAATTGCAGGGAAATCCTTGAAATCATGATGCCGGGCGGAGGCTACTGCTTTTCGCCGACACATGCGCTCCAGGATAATTCGCCAACGGAAAATGTCGTGGCCATGTACCGGACGGCACATGAATACGGAAGATATCCGCTTTAGCAGGACAGCCCGTAGTTTTCCCCGCAAAGCACCCTGACCCTCCCGTGGATATTCCTGATCCATAACCGCTGTTCTTATGCTCTCAACAGCGCCTGAATGCATCCGGCAGAGATGTCCGTCCTCCGTAAATCATGCGATGGACCGGCGCCGACAGAACCGCCAATCACACCGAATGAAGTTGGCAGCAACGAATCGTTGCTGCCGAAGCGTCTATCTATATCTTTACTTAAAAGTCATTCAAGATTAGACTTATACTATATTCGATAGTGAAGGGGGTATTGTCATGGACCTGGGAAACAGGATCAAAAGCGAACGTGAGAGATTAAATATATCACAGGATGAACTGGCACAAAGAATGAATATGACCCGTCAGGCAATTTCCAAATGGGAAACCGGAGGTTCCCATAGTTAAAGATATTGGTGTCAATAAGAGAAATGTCAATCAATTTTACCGATAAAGCGGTAGTGGGTTTCCACTTCCTGTTTCCGGCTCCCGTCCTCTGGGGCGGACGGCTCATGTACCAGTATTTTTTCTATCAGCGTGTTCAGAAGCGGGGCGGTCAGTTCGGTGGACATGGAGCATTTCTTTGATGAGGGCAATCCATTGTTCAGCGTCAAAGCTTTCCTGCTCGGATTTCTGTAAACGCTCCTGCAAGGTCTGGATTGCTTCCGCAAGCTCTCCCTGCTCGGTCTGGTACTTAGCGGACAGCATGGAAAAGTTTCGTTTCGTGATTTTCTCTGCCGCCCTGTCCTCTGATAGCGTTTGTCAAGGAGGTTTGTCCAATATTTGTTAAAGTATTGTCTTATACTAAGATTTTTTAATTCTATGACAGAGACTACCATGCATCTTTGTGGGTTTCAAAGTTTATGCTGATATTGCAGCTATACCGTGTGCTACGTATAGAAGCTGATAATCTGCTGCATATCGTGCGACCTTGCTCCGTGTGCCTGAATTTTCCCTAAATAACGGATTATTCTTGATTTTCTTATGGAGTATGATACAATTATTCCATAAATTGATTTATAAAATTAATACGCTGCATCGTTTCCCACGTCAAGACTGCCAGAAGGGCAGGCGCTGGGACTATGGAATCCGGTTAGAGTCCGGAGCTTTTACCCGGAGCTGTATTCGCAGGAGTTTGCTGTTCAAGGCGTGAGCCGGTCATTGGGGACTGATAACCCCGAGAAGGCGGAACAGCAGACGCAGGGGCATTCCGCCACTCAATGCGTGAGCCAGAAGACCGACGGTGTTATGGAGAACGAAGAGGTTCCTTAGGGGGAACCGGACGTTTTGAGCGCGCGTGAATACGGACGCGGCAGATTTTAATCTGCCGCGTCTTTTTGCGTTCTGTGCAGTAATTTTGTTTTAGATTCGCACACAGATACTTCCGTATCAACGCCCAAGGGCGATAATATATCTGAAAATATGTACAAAACAGGAGGAGAAGCATGGAACGAACAAGAATGAAGAAGCCACTGGCGCTGCTGATGGCGCTGATCCTGGCGCTGGGCCTGCTGCCGGTGTCGGCGCTGGCGGAAGAAACCGGGGACGCCCCGGAAACGCTGCCGGCGGCCGTTCCGAAAGTGGTCGAGGCCGCTTTACAGGATGCCGGCGCGCCCGCGTCGAAGCCAGAGCTGATATCGATTGAATTTTCCAATACCAAGGACGGCGAAAACAATATTGTAAAAACCGTCAAAGCCCCGGAGGGCGAGGAGGATTATGCTTATATTGTATACTATCCTTCTGAACTTAATTGGGGTAACGGCTCAATGTACATGCGGGGAGAAGCAAGCGACGGATACGACGCATGGAGTATAGCAAAACTGGCTTTGACCAGCAAGTGGTCGGTTATTAAAAATCCCCTCGAACTTGACAAATGGAATACTACGCCCGGACAGCAAGGTCTTGGAATTTGTGTATCAACTGAAAAGCCGGACAAGAGTAACGAGAATTTGAAGTTTGACATGAATGATGGTTCGGTTGTATTTCCAGCAGGTACCGCTAAACTCTACAAAATCAAATCCATTGCGCTACCGGTTCTTACCTCTCTTTCAGTTACAGAGGGATCTGTTATGGAGCCGGCGAAGTTTAGTTATAGTACCCTGGCGTACTCTGTCCATATCCCTGCGGACACCGGCACTGTTCATTTTAATGCAAAAGCTACTGAATCCGCTGCGATCACATATAACGGTTCATCAGATCCCGCAGTTCCGTTGCAATGGGATAATAAGGGGCAGATGGTTGTTACAATCAGCGTGAGGGACAACGTAAATACCGAGCATTACGACTACACCGTCACGCTCCTACGGGAGTCCAGCGATAACGCCCCAGTCTTTTCTCTTCAGCCGGAAAGCGCTTCTTGTTTTGACGCCGTCTACAAGGGCGGCGAGTTCAGCCAAACCATTGCCAAGCCGCTGACTGTGTGGGCCAGCGCCAGCGGCCCGGTGAGCTATCAGTGGTACGTGAGCGAAACAAACAATACCGCTTCCGGCGATCCTATTGAGGGAGCTACATCAGCCACCTATACACCCATCATTCCCGATATCGGAAAGATTCAGGAGAAAATATTCTACTATTACTGCGTGGCCTCAAACACGGCGGAGGACATACCCTACACCACTGCCAGCGAGGTGGCGGCCATCACCGTCCACCCCGAACCCACCCCCTACAACGTAAAAATCGCTCCTGCAGACGGGAGCAATGTTCCTGAAGGTGGTTACGTCTACAAAGCCGGCGACGAGGGTGTTTTGTTAAAGGTTACCTTTGCCAGTGATGCCGAAGGCATGGTATACACATACGACTGGGCAGGCCACGCCGAGACGGGCGATCAGTGTGCCATCTCTACCGAAAAAGACGGTTCCCGGGTCATTGCGTGTACAATGAGCTACAGGTTTCAGGAAAACTCGATTTGGGAGATAAAGTCTGTAAAATCGAATGAGATCAACTACAAGGTAATTGCCGACCGTGCGGGCACGCCGTCCATAACCATTCAGCCCGAGAGTAAGGAATATCTCTCCGGGGTTAGTTTGCTGACTAAAATAGCCGTGGGCGGAGAGATAAGCGCTCCTGGCGGCTATGCAAAATGGCAGTGGCAAATCAGCCTGGACGGCCAAACATGGCGGGATGCCACCGAAGCGGACGGAACCGAAGATTCCGGAGGTCTCAAAATAAATGCAGGGCAAATCAGTGGGTTTGCGCCTAAGCCGACCAACGAAACAACCTATTACCGCTGCGGTATGACAGCCGTCCTTGAAAGCGAAAGCAGAGAAACCTACACCAGTGAAACAGTTTACTCTGATGCTGCTGTTATTACCTACAAGGTCGCCGCGTGGGAGGGCAAGGGCACCAAAGACGAGCCTTATTTGCTCAAAACCGCAGAGGATTTGGTTATTCTGCAACAGAGCGTTAACAACGCAGGCATCACCTTTGAGGGCGTCTATTTTCAAATGACCGGCAACATCACGCTGCCGGAGAGTTGGGTACCTATCGGTTCAAGCACGATCAATCTGTTTGCGGGACATTTCGATGGCGGCGGCAGTCTGCTCACCGTGCCGTCGGGCGGCAAGCCGCTGCTGGGTTACATCGGACACGCCACGCTGTCCAATCTCGACATCTATGGCGAGCGGATCGAAGGCTACGGCGTGGTCAACAATTACGCCGTAAATTACAGCTATATGTACCCCACCATTAACATTGAGAACGTGACCCTGAAATCGGGGACGAAAACACTGTATTCCGGCTTTATCGGGGGATATGCCTCTGGCCAGAATATTGTAACCATTCGCAACTGCACCATCGAGGAAGGTGTTGTCATAGGTTATGATAAAAGCCAAAGCAGCATCGGTGCATTCGCCGGGGAATTCAATGGCTACATAGAAAACTGCGTCAGTAGCGCCACGGTTTACGGCATTAACTACGTGGGTGGCATCGTGGGTGACAAGGGCCAGACAATGGGGCCTTTTGAAATCAAAAACTGCGTCTTTGACGGCACCATCGAAGCAAGCGGTAATAATGTCGGGGGCATCGTGGGCGGGGGCTATGCCGGTACTGGCTTCGGGTTGGAAAGCGCCCCGAACACCCCCTGTGTCACCATCCAAAACTGCGCGGTCTCCGGCCACGTCACGGGAAGAAACTATGTCGGCGGCATCTTTGGCGCGGAGCCCGGCGTAGAGCAGTGCTGGGACAACGGCAATGGATATATCCAGAACAATTTATTTACAGGTGCCGTGACAGCTACTACCGGCACCTATGTCGGCGGTATTGTCGGATATATGAACTCCCTTAACCGGTACACGATTATCACCAACAACTACTTTATAGACACCTGCGGTACACAAAAGGGTATCGGGGGGGTAAAAATCATAGATACCAGCTGCGGTACGGTGGATAAGAGCGACAGCAATATCCGGTATGTGAACACTGCGATGGAGAGCTTCTACAAACCCAACCACAACCGAACCGATGACCCTCTGGGTGCAGATGCGGGTAAGCTGACAAAGGCGGCTGCACCAGAGGAATTATCTAACGGCACGACTGCCGCCGCGCTGAACAGCGGAGAAAACTCTTTTGGCAACTGGATAGTGGAGGCGGGACGGACCGTTATCAGCGGTAAGCCGGTACTGCTGTCCATTACCGTCTCCGGCAACTACAAGACCACCTACTATTTGGGAGAGGACTTCACTCTGAACGGTATGGTGATTATTGGAGTCATGAGTGACGGCAGCACGCAGGCTGTCGACCTGTCTACGGTGACCTTCAAAGGCTATGATCCAAACGCCAAGGGAGGACAGAGCGTCACCCTAATCTGCGGTGCGGTGCGGACAACCGTTGAGGTCACTGTCCGTCAGCCACAGACCGGCAACGATAAGGTCACGGTGTCCTTCCGGCTGATTGGCTCCACCAGGGCGGAATTCACCAGCGATACGGATGACCTGGATTTGAAAAATGGCGATTACAAGGGCGCGGAGTATGTAACATGGATTCCCACCGGCAACTACACCGTGGCAAAGGACTCCGTGGTTCTAGACGTTTTCGAAAAAGCACTGACGCAGGAGGGGCTCAAATGGGGCAACAAAAGCGGCAACTACATCACGACGGTTTATGCGCCCGATGCCCATGGCGGATATGCGCTCAGTGAATTTACAAACGGTTCCCGCTCCGGATGGATGTATACGCTCAATGGGGTACACGTTCTTCTTGGTGTTGCCGAACAGGAATTGACCGATGGCGATATCATCATCTTCCATTACGTAGACGATTACGCCTGGGAAGTGGAGGATTGGGATAACATGGGGGGACCTGGATATCCCCAGGAGAGTACCCCGGAGCTCAATTATTGGAACAAGTGGCTGGATGCACCGGACATCACACCCTCGGAAGACAACGCACCGAAAACCGGCGAAAAAAAATCGGACGAGGCTGTCACCCTCACGCCCAAGGTAACGGCGCAGAACGGTGCGGCATCCGCGGCAGTTACGGCAGCGGATATGAGCGGCGCGATAGCCGACGCGAAGAAAACCAGCAGCGTGGCTATCATCATCGCGCCAGAGATCACGGGCACGGCGAAAAAAGTCAGCGTGGACATCCCAAAAGCATCGCTGTCCTCCGTGGCATCCGAAACGGACGCAGATTTGACGGTGCTAACGCCCGTCGGCAGCGTGACCCTTCCGAACGATGTCCTCGCGTCCATCGCATCGCAGGCCTCCGGTGCAGATGTGACAGTGAGTATTGAAGCGGTGGAGCCGAAGGCCCTGACCGCCGAGCAGCAAAAGGAAGTTGGAGAGAATCAGCTCTACGATATCTCCGTCCTCAGCGGCGGCAAGGCCATCAGCAGCTTTGGCGGCAAGAGCATCACCGTCTCCCTACCATATACGCTTAAGTCCGGTGAAAAGGCTGAGGGAGTAACAGTCTGGTACTTAAACAGTACGGGCAAGCTAGAGCGCGTTGCCTGCAAGTACGATGCGAAAACGAAGCTTGCCACCTTCAACACGACGCATCTGTCCAAATATGTGGTGGGATATGACGCATGGACAAACCCGTTCACCGATGTAAAGACCGCTGACTGGTTCTATGGCGCGGTGAAATATGCGGTGCAGAAGGAGCTGTTCAATGGAACGTCTGACGCGGCCTTCAGCCCGAATGCGGACATGACCCGCGCCATGCTGGTGACGGTGCTCTACCGCCTGGACGGCAAGCCCGCTGTAACCGGCACTAACACCTTCACAGATGTGGAGTCCGGCCAGTGGTATACCGACGCGGTCATCTGGGCCAATACAAACAAGATCGTCGAGGGCTACGGAGACAACGTTTTCGGCACGGACGCACCCATCACCCGCGAGCAGATGGCGACAATCCTGTACCGCTATGCTCAGTTCAAGGGCTATGACGTGGACAAGACCACCGAGCTGACGAAGTACACGGATGCTTCCGCACTCAGCTCTTGGGCAACAGACGCCATGAAGTGGGCAAATGCCGAGGGCCTCATAAACGGCACGACGGACACTGCATTGTCCCCGAACGGCACCGCGACCCGCGCGCAGGTGGCCACCATCCTCATGCGCTTTAGCGAGAATATCGTAAAATAAGATATAAACAAACAAGAATTGGGGCTCCCTTTTACAAGGGGCCCCAATTCGACATGTAGACGGAAACTCGGGAAGGAAACAGACTGAAATTTTATCTATGAGTTTATTGAAAATACTATCTGGATACCATCCATGCGTTTTCTCTCTAAGGCGGATATTTCAAAGGGGCAGAGTGAAACCCTTCCCCTAGTGGACATTATATCTCCATATCCATTGCCCGTCCGACATTGGGCTGTTCATGAATAATATTTTCTGCTCCACGCCTTAAAACCTCTAAATTGCGGATATCCTCTCTTAGATCATAATATACATCAACGTGGTCATACCGTGCGGCAAGCAGTTTGTCGCGCTCGGTTCGCCATTTCGTTTTGGGGATTTTATCGTAGCCATTAAGGTGGCTTTCGAGATATTTTAAAGCGGATTCATATGATGAGATTTCATCGGAGTGTTTATCATAGAATGAGTCTCGCTTTTCCTTTGTCTGCGTCTGCTCTGGCTTTGCTCCATCCGTTGTCCTCCCTATGAAGTTTTTAAGGTACATTGCCGCCGTCTGGCGGCGGTTATTGGATCAAATCGTTTGCTAACTCTTCACCTCACCTTGCTTTCGAGTTGTTCCGCTGTTCCCGGCGCATCTGTTCCAGAATATCGGCTGGGATACGGTCTACAAGACGCTGGAGAGGACTACAAGGATATCAGCCATACCAGCATTGTGACGCTGGCGAAATTCTATGCCGTGTCTGCTGATTATCTGCTGGGCGATAGAGGAAGCCGCCAGCTTCACGGGAAGTCCACAGGAAAAGCAAGTCGTCGTGATGTGCCGCCAGTTGGGTATTGACTACACCAAACTGATGCCGGAAGAGTTTCGGGTGATGATACGGGTTTTGGGGAAATCCAAGCATCTGGATATTCCATGACAAGGCTGGAGTTATATGGTAGAATGGGGATGTTGATAAACAGGAATTTGGCGGACATTTTGTACCGTGATTATTCTTATAATGAGGAGCATGAGTTATGGGAAAAATAATTGAAAATGTGATGCCACCTGTATCGGGAGCGATGTTTTCCCCTTTTTATTCTTGTCTTTCTTCCCTTCTCTTGGCGCGAAAAAAGCGTACTTCAAATACAAAAAACGCAGGCAAACACCTATCGCAGATGTATGATTGGACTCTTACGGCATCGGGATTGGCGTTTGGCTATATTTATAAAGAAAATATAAGCCGTTCTTTTGACAAAACAGAGTATTACGCCGCTTATGATGAAGAATGGATAAAATTCGCTTTGAATTTTGGCAAATGCAATTATAGAATTGTTCTATCCCTTTCATCTGACTTGACCAATGAAATTATCCATTCCAGTAATGCATGAAAAAATGGGGATGATAAAAGGAAAAGGCTTTGAAATGCACAATGTAGGCTGGACTTATTGGGCAGCACTTAGTGATAAGAAAGCATATCCGATGGAAGCAAAAAAGCATTTTGAACAAATAAAATCTCATCCAAGACGGATGAAGGCGGCCGCTCTTTTACAACAACTTAAAGAAAAGGACTCTTATATTTTGAATTGTCTTAAAGAGATTCTTGAATCAGATAACTGCACATATAAGTACTAATACGAAACGGTCGAACTCCAATTTGTCTAATGGATTGCTCCATTCTACGGCAAAATCGGCTCTGTTACGTTGGAGGTAATCGGTAGCTTTTTACGGTGGTTCTGCCCCCGCACCCCTGGCTTCCTCCAAAGAACAGAAAAAAATGTGGTTTCAACGAGCGGAAGACATTTGAGCATTTAATTTCACCTGATTTTTGAAATACAGCAGCCTGTCAGTCTAAACAACCAAAACTGGGATAGGAAAAGAAAGAATGGAAAATGGTACATAGGATTTACCTCGAGTCTTGGCAAGCTCTATCTTCCTGTAGAGGAATCCTATGACGCAATTAAATATTTTCATTATTTTGAAAAAAACAGGGGGAAGATGAAAACCGTCCGTTCCGAGGGTCAATCCAATTATTCAGAAAAGGCAGGGAATGGTATCTGGCAATACCCTTTGAATTATCCTGCGAGTTGAGAAATGCGGAATATGAAGCAAAGACATCCATAGGAGTTGACCTTGGCCTGAGGCATATAGCAGTAGTAAGTGAACCGGTATCAGGCAGGAGGAAGTTTTTTTCAGGGAAAAAAGTAGGATATATAAGGCGTCACTTTCGTTCCCTGCGGAAAGCCTTGGGAAAAAGGAAGGCTCTGCGAGCCGTAAAATCCGCAGGTAAAAAAGAAGGAAGATGCATAAAAGATATTAACCGTAAGCTGGCAAAGGAAATTGTCCAATTTGCAAATGAGTTCGAAGATCCTGTAATCAAGATGGAGAAGCTAAGGGATATAAGGCAAGAGTGTAAAACGATAAAGTATGCAGACAGGACCATACATTCATGGGCGTTTTATCAGTTGCAGAAATGTGTAAGAGAAAAAGCCCAAAAGTATGGAATACCGGTAGTTTTAGTAGAAGCAAAATATACAAGCCAAATATGCTTTATATGCGGACACATCATCAGAGAAAACAGGAACAGGGAAAAATTCATGTGCAAAAACTGCGGACATAAAAGCCATGCAGATTTAAATGCCGGTAAAAACATAGCAGTAAGCACAGTCCTGGCGGCGTAGGCAGGAAATGACCTACAGACCAGGTACCTATGGGGTATAATCCCGCATAGGAGGGTAGTGTGGCACTACCTGTGGTTTCATTGATGAAGGTGGGTCGGAAACGGAACAACGGGAGATTTAATCTTCTCCACCAGAGATAGTAACCACCTAACTTCCACAAGGAAGCTCCTCAATTCATTGAGGAGAGGATGTCACAAAGCTATCTCCAGGCGTATCAAGCGGCCCATGGTTTTGATATCCTTCTTGAAGACGGTTTCGGTCTTGAGACCTGTCCTGTTGCTGACAAGGAGCAGCTTGTCGTTATCAAGCTTCCTTATCTGCCTTACTGCCCTTTTGCCGTCATACTCGATGAGATAAATAGCGTCTTTTTCAATTTCCCTGGTGTCCAGAACCAAAGCCAGGTCGTCGCGGCATATTCTAAAGCCTGCCATTTCATTGTCTTCAATGGTCAGATAGAAAACCTTGTCTTTGGGAAAACCCTCGACCTTATTGGAAATAATGGGAAGCTGTCTTGCTTCTCCGGCTTTGTCCAGCTTGTAATTTGCATAGACCGGGACCGCCATCAGCACACCGGCAAGCGCATCGTTCCATATGGCCTGGACCGGTTTCTCTATTACCTTTTCCACCTTTTTGTCAGGCTCCGGCCTATAGATTTTCTCGTCGCTTTCATAAATTTCAAGGGTGCCTACCTCATGCCGCAACGCTTTGGATATCTTTGCGCTCAAGTCGGCATTGAGCACCCTTCTGCCGGCTTCCACCTCCACGATAAATGATTCTGTGACCCCAATGAGCTTTGCCAGCTGTTTTTGGGTCATTCCTACTTCTTTCCTGAGTTTGCTTATTTCCAAGCCCATCCTGCTCATATCAAGCCTCCAAACGTCCTGAGCTGCTGATTTCGTTTTTTCATATTTCATTGTAACACAAAATCATTCCCTCTTGAGTAAAAATTATTGATCAAGGAGGTGTTTTAGAAGTATAATACAACTACCGGATAGGCCTATGCCTCGCAGGCGGAGAAGATAAAAAGGGTTTAAACGGGCGCTTGCTACGGAGGCATGTGGATGGAAACGAATTACCGCATAGCATATAATAAAGGCTGGGAGGATTTAAAAAAGAAGGTGCCCGAAGAGATTGCATCGAGGCTTTCAGCATCGTATTGCAGCAGTACTCGCCAATTCACTGTGCCATTTTTTAATTCGGAATTTGTTCTGGACTATGATAGTGAAAGCATCCGGAGGAAATCCGACGGGCAGGCGCCTGAAATAATGGCATCCATCATCATCCTTAATTACCTGTCCTTCTCCGTGGTACCTGGAAAACCCGGCTATAAATGGGTATCACTGAAAGAAATACCTAATGGCGGAGCGCTTTTTTACCCCGCCTTTCATAAAAGTGCGATTGAAGTTCTGATTGAAACCTTTGGACGGCAGCCTGAGCGGTTATTGCGCTGCGGAGCGGTTTTGGGCGGCCAGCCGGCATTGTTGGGCAAAGTGTCTGTAGTTTTTCACGCATTCCCTGAAATTCCACTGTGTGTAGTTATCTGGGAAGGAGACGAGGAAGTCCGGGCGAATGCCGCCATTCTTTACGACCCTTCCGTCGCCCGGCTGCTGCATATTGAAAGTCTTATCGGACTTGGTATGTACCTTTCGGAGAAGTTAAAGCAACTAGCGGCTACACCTTCCCTTTTGTGATGTTTTCATTCGACAGGAACAGTTACATCGTTGACACAAACGTACCTATTGCAGACCTATATCCGATGTGGTAAGATATACCTGCTATCCACATTGGATGACCGTAGGAAGTAATTTTTCCCGGCGGTCGCTTAGCAAGCCTGAAGTTATTGATAGAATTGAGGACAAAATATGATAACCGATTTCTTATGTTATATTGAAAGCTTTATAGACAGAATAGGAATTCCTCCGGAAGCAAAAGACGTTCTCCTGCAGGCGGAAAAGAAAATTTTCTCGGAGGAAAAGGCATTAAGCGTGTTTTCCGCATCCAAAACGGGCTATATGGGCGGCACGACCAGCCTTAATGACGCACTGGCCGCCGTTGGCCTTTTAAGCGGGGAGCTGGGCGTATCCGAATATACCTTGAATTTCATTTTTTTAATCAATTGCACCGATATCCTGCTGGAAAATTATAAGAGGGAAGATATCGATGAACAGATCTTCTGGGACACGATGGACGATTTCCGCTGCAAGCTTCTGGAGTGCCATGATGTGATGGAAATCTGGGGGACGTTTGTACCGGGCTGGTATGACGGCTTTTTTAAATTGAAACGGTTTGCCCTTGGCCGCTTTCAGTACGAAGAGGCTTCGTACGAAGATGAAGCCTACGAAAAGAACGGGGTGGTGCTCAACAAGGGGGATAAGGTCTACAATATCCATATCCCGTCCTCCGGCAGGCCGTTTGACAGGACTGCCAGAATTGAATCCTACCGTAAGGCGTATCATTTCTTTGGTTTTAAGGAAAAAGGCGAAAAACAGATATTCGTCTGTCATTCATGGCTGCTATACAAAGAGCTTGAAAAGATTTTGCCCGGGAACTCCAAAATTGTTGATTTCTTGCATGACTTCGATATTGTTACTTCTTTTGAGCAGGAAGATTTCGGCGATAGCTGGCGTATCTTCGGAAAATATCATAAGTTACCCCTTGCACAATTACCGACAGATACTTCGCTGAGAAAAGCCGTTGCAGGGCACCTGACGGCAGGAGGAAAAATGGGTATAGGATTCGGTATCATCGTGTTTGATGGCGATAGGATTGTCAACGGATAAAAAGCGGCAGGAGAGAGGACGCAACCCGTATGGCAGATTCCATCGGTCCTTGACACCTGCGGACAGAGAAACAATACAAGCAGCTAAAGATTATACGCTCTTTAGGATGGCATTCAACAAGCCGGGAAACCTTTTTTCCAATTCATCAAAACGAATGGATAAAAACCGCTGTTTGCCTTCAATTCTTACATTAATCAGACCTGCTTCCCGCAGTACCTTAAAATGGTGGGAAAGGGCAGATTTCGGCAAATTGATATTACAGCAGGCACAGGTAGTTTCCCGTTGATTGGCAAGATTTTTGACGATTTGAAGCCGAATTGGGTCACCCAGGGCATTCAGTACTGCAGATAAGCATAGCTGGTCAATCGTAGGATGAAACAATTCTCTCAATATTTTTACCTCCTGGCTATATTTTTGTCTTTTAAAGCCTTCTTGAATTATACCATACTTTATGATATAGTAAAATAGTTCAATTGTGGTTGAACTATTGAACAGAATATCCGTATTCCGGAGGAGATTTTCGATGAAAGTGATTGCGATTAACGGCAGCCCAAGGAAAAATTGGAATACCGCAACGCTGCTGAAGCACGCCCTTGAGGGTGCAGCTTCGCAGGGAGCGGAGACAGAACTTATCCATCTTTATGATTACAATTATAAAGGCTGCATCAGCTGCTTTGCCTGTAAATTGAAAGGCGGTGAAAGCTACGGCAGGTGTGCCGTAAAGGACGACCTGAAACCGATTCTTGAAAGGATTGAAGAAGCGGGCGCCATGATTTTAGGCTCGCCCATTTACTTCGGAATGCCTACCGGCGAGATGCGGTCTTTCCTGGAAAGGCTGATGTTTCAGTATTTGGTGTATGATGCAAGCTATAGCAGCCTTTTTAAAAAGAAAATAGCGACAGGCTTTATCTACACGATGAATGTCGGCGAGAGCCATATAAAAGCGGTTGGATACGAGCAGGTCCTCAAAGGGACTGAAATGTCGATGAAGAGGACTTTTGGAGCGTCGGAGGCATTGTTTGTCACCGATACCTATCAGTTTGACGATTATTCCAAATACGAGACCTCCGGTATCAATGAGAAGGAGAAGGCCAAAAAAAGGAAGGAAGTATTTCCGGAGGATTGTCAAAAAGCCTTTGAAATGGGTGCAAGGTTTGCCAATGTTGGATGATGATCATTTTTTAATAAATGGAGGTTGTATTTATGGCATTATTGCTTAAACCGTTGCAGGCAGGTACACTGCGGGTAAACAGCCGTTTGGTCATGCCGCCGATGGCTACGTCAAAGGCAGAAGCCGATGGGAAGGTGAGCCAGGCGCTTCTTGATTACTATGAAGAAAAATCAGAGGGAGGATACATAGCGCTCATCATTATCGAGCACAGCTATATCAGCTGGGAAGGTAAAGCCAGTAAAGCCCAGCTGTCGGTTGCGGAAGATAGCGTGATTGAAAAACTAAAAAACCTGGCGGAGGTGATCCACCGGAACGGCTCAAAAGCGGTGATGCAAATCAACCATGCCGGAAGCGCCGCCGAGAGGGATATTATCGGTACCGCACCGGTGGGGCCGTCACCGGTTGCCAATCCGAGGAAAAAGGAAAATGAACCGCCCCATGAGCTTTCAAAGAAAGAAATCGAGGGCGTTGTCGCTGCATTCCAAAATGCCGCCGGCCGGGTAAAAAAAGCCGGATTTGACGGCGTGGAAATCCATTCGGCCCACGGATACCTTCTCAATCAGTTCTTTTCTCCTCTCAGCAACCGGCGGACGGACGAATATGGCGGGAATGTATTCAACCGTATCCGCATTCACCTTGAAGTGATTGAAGCTGTGCGGAAAGCCGTAGGCGAGGGCTTCCCCATCCTTTTGAGACTGGGAGCTTCAGACTATATGGAAGGCGGCATTACCATTGAAGACAGCCTGATCGCCGCACAGGAATTTGAAAAAGCGGGAATCAGCATTCTCGATGTATCGGGAGGGTTCTGCGGATATACGATACCGGGCGCTGTTGGACAACAAGGGTATTTTGCGCCTCTTACCGCGGACATTAAAAAGAAGGTGTCCATTCCTGTAATCCTTACCGGCGGAATTTTGGAAGCAAAGGCTGCGGAACAACTGCTGGAAGGTGGGAACGCCGACCTTATCGGAGCGGGCAGGGCCATATTAAACGACTCCGGTTGGGCAAAGCGTACGGTGGAGTATTTCAAGTGATTCCGGGAAAGATGCATAATCAGGAGCAAAATGGTATTGATTTTATCAAGGTGAGTATATTATAATAGGGAAGTAGTAAAACTTACGCTAGTACAAGAGGAGTTTACCATGGAATGGTGTTTTCCCAATGTACCGGCAAAAGGCCGCGGCCTCAGCTCTGAACAATGACCATAGGGTCAGAGGACCAAAGTGCATAGAATAATCGGTGATGCATTGTCCGGAGCCTAAAGCTGCAAGTAGCCGAGCCGGGAGGATTTGAACAGGTTTTGTTTCCAACTGTCGTCAACAGTTCTTTGTTGATGTCTTTTGAAGATTACCCGGCTGTATAGGTGAAAGCATTCAGGGTTTTAATGCGGCTGACTGAAAGCTTAAAATATAGGATATTCAACGTTTTTCTTAGATAGTTCCGTTGTAAATTTAAAGCGTTCGCTTTGATATATTTTTCTGAAACAAGCTGTGGACGGCTCACGATTCCGCGGCTTTATTCGTTTCTGCAAGCTTTTTTCAAATACGCCTCCTGCCGGAAGCACGGCCGCGGATATGTCTGCGGTCTTTTGTTTTTCCTGTTCACAGTACGGGAATGCAGGAAGAGTCCGGCTTAAATAAAAGGAGGAAAGCGTATGAGCTTATTAGTACTCAACAACATTGCAAAGGAATACCGGAACCGAATGGTCCTTGACGGTGCCAGCCTGAGAATTGAAAAGGGTGAAAGAGTCGCCCTTGTCGGGCCCAACGGTTCAGGAAAGACCACTCTTTTGCGGATTGCAGCAGGGTTTGAAGCCTGCGACAGTGGAAATGCAACCGTCGCAAGAGGTGCGAAGATGGGATATCTGACGCAGGACCTGAGGGAAATGGACCCGGAGGGAAAGATATTCAGGGAGACTGCCCTTTACCATGAAGAGGTGAGCAGGCTGGAGGAGAAGATTCAAAACCTGGAACGGAAGATGGCGGAACCTGCACTGATGGGTGTTCCCGAAGAATACAATGCCGTCGTTTCGGAATATGCAAGGCTTGTAAGCCGGTATGAAAGCCTGGACGGATACACAATAGAATCCAGGATAAAAGCCATGCTGCTGGGATTAGGCCTTAAGGAGAAGGCACTTACCCTTCCCCTTGAGCTATTGAGCGGTGGAGAGAAGATGAGGGTTGCCCTGGCAAGGATTTTGCTGGAGGACCCCGACTTGTTGGTGCTGGACGAGCCGACAAACCATCTGGATATCGACGCCGTGGAATGGCTGGAAGGATTTCTGAAAAGGTTTGAAGGAGGAGTCCTTGTGGTATCCCACGACAGGTATTTCCTTGACCAGGTGGCTACAAGGGTTGCCGAGCTTGGAAACGGAACCGTTGTAGAAAGAAGCGGAAATTATTCCACTTTTATGGAGCAAAAGGACCGCATGAGGGAGTTCGCGCAGAAGGAACAGTTCAGGCTCCGGCAGGAAATAAAGCGTGAAACTGCTGTTGCGGAGCAATTGAAGGGTGCGCAAAAAATCAGCGCGTGGAAAAGCCGGCTGAAAACCGTCCAGCGGCGTCAGAAGGAGCTGGACTCTGACCTTAGGGAAATGAAAGACCGGCATCATCTTTACCGTACGACGGCGCCAAAGGTATCCTTTGATCCTGTTAAGCATAGGAGTGCCGAAATCGCCATGGCCGACGGCCTGGCCAAATATTTCGGCGGTTCCCGGTTGTTTTCGGAAGTGAGCTTCCTTATAAGGGGAGGGGAAAAGATAGGGATCATAGGCCCCAACGGCTGTGGTAAAACCACCCTGCTCAACATCCTTCTCGGAAAGGACGGGGATTTCAAAGGGAGAGCAAGGCTGGGAGAATGGGTAAGGTATGGGTATCTGGGCCAGGAAGTAGAGTTCCGGGACGAAGGACGTACCATCATGGAAGAGCTTCTTGCCGCAAGGGATATGCCCATGGATTCCGCAAGGGACTATCTTGCCGGATTTCAGTTCTATGGGGATGAGGTGGAAAAAAGAATTGAAGTTCTAAGCGGCGGAGAAAGGGTAAGGCTCTACCTGGGCTGTATGATGCTTGAAAACCCGGACTGCCTGATTATGGACGAGCCTACAAACCATCTCGACGTGCCGGCAAGGGACGCCCTGGAGGCTGCGCTGCTAGAATTCAAGGGTACCGTTATCGCCATTTCGCATGACAGGTATTTCCTGAACCGGTGTATTCACAGAATATTGGAGTTTTCCGGCGGTACTGTCCGGTCTATGGACGGAAATTATGAGGTTTACAGGCAAAAAAAGGCTGAAGCGGAGACAGCAAAGCAGACCGAGAAAGGAGGAAAAAAGCCGGTGGCAGCCAGGATTCCCGGCAGGCCCGGCCAGGATGCAGCAGGGCAGCCGGTGGCAAAAGGACCGGATATGGGGCAGCTGGAAGTCAGGATTACCGGACTTGAGAGGAAGCGAAAGGAGCTTGAAAGTACCTTTGGAATCGATACGCCGCCTGAAAACTATGTGGAGTATGATGCAATCCTAAAGGAACTGGAAAACCTGTATGAAGCATATGTGGAGGCTGGAACCGTGGATTAAGCCTTTTGTTACCCCACGGTTCCATGACTGCTGCAGAACTGTCTGTAATCCTCCAGCATCCCCCTTAATATACTGGGAGTATCCAGTTCGTAGGGACACTGCCTTTTACAGCGGCCGCATTCCTGGCATGCTTCGATCCGGTTCATCTTCTCCTGCCACTCTTGGGTAAGAAATGGCTGGTAAGGCATTCTGCGCAGCAGCAGCGACATGCGTGCCGCCATGGGGATGGGAATGCCGGCGGGACATGGCAGGCAGTATCCGCATGCCCTGCAGAAGCTGCCGGAAAATTCGCTGCGGTACTGCTCAATGACTTCAAGCATTGGACCGTCCAACTGGGGTGGATTTTTTTCAAAACCCAGGAATTCATCCAACTCGCATTCCTTTTGTATGCCCCAGATGGGAACAACATTGTCAAACTGATTCAAAAAGGCAAAAGCACTGTCCGCACGTGTGATCAACCCTCCGGACAAGGCTTTCATGGCGATGAGCCCGACGTCGGAAGCTTTGCATTCATCGATGAGCTTGAGCTCCTCCTTCGAGGAAAGCAGGCTCAACGGAAATTGGACCGTATCATACAGCCCGGATTTGACGGCCTCTGTGGCGACTCCCAGCCTGTGGTTCGTGATGCTGATAAACCGGATATACCCTTTCTCCCGGGCAGATAGCAGCCCTTCATACAGTCCGTCGGGCCCTCCGGGGACCGGAAGCGTCTCGGGATTGTGCAGCTGATAGATATCGATGTAATCCGTTTTAAGATTCCGCAAGCTGGTTTCCAGGTGCAGGAATAAGGTTTCCTTGTCTTTGGCAAAGGTTTTTGTTGCGATTATTATGTTCTGGCGGACTTTTGACAGTGCCTGCCCTATTTTTTCTTCACTGTCGGTATAGCCGCGGGCGGTATCATAAAAATTGATCCCGTTGGAATAAGCCTTTTGCAGCAGATATACCGCCTCCTGCTGCGGGATCCTTTGAATGGGAAGCGCACCGAAGCTGCACCTGCCCGCGAGAAGATTTGTACGCCCCAGTCTTATTTTAACCATTTCATCGACTTCCGTTCATAAATAAATTCTAGATCCTGACGAGTACTATGGCATTGTGAGCTTTCCCGAAAATATCGCGAAGCCTTCAACACGATTGTTTGAAAGGATAATCTAAATGTTTCGCCGCAGTACTGACCATACCAGTATAGCATATTTTTTCATTTTATCACAGAAGTGTCACGGCAATGACGCTATAAAAATTATGCGCATAATGGAAAGAATGCGAACTAAGATGGGACAGGGATTTATACGAACCAAGATAGACAGCTCCCCGGCTGTCATTGCTAGGAGCCGTGCGACGCGGCAATCTCAACTTCCAGCAAGGATAGCATCATTGAGATTGCTTCGCTCCACTTACGTTCCGCTCGCAATGACAGGGTGTCAAGGGGTGTCAACAACCCCGTCCCCTTGACACCTCCGGACGCGGAATGCGCGCCTACAGTCGATTTACATCCTTATGTCAGTGTACCTGTCCCCTTGACATGCGCCCCTACAGTCGATTTACATCCTCGTGTCAATGTACCTGTCCCCTTGACATGTACCTGTCCCCCTTGACAGTTGGTGCATTGCTTAGCTGCATATAGATTTTGCAGCATTTACGGCAAATATTGACGGGAGGGCATGAAAGGGAGTATAGTAAAAACAATTAGCAAAAATACATTCAAGAGGTGCGGATTTTGTGGGTCAAGGAAAGCGGGAGCAGGTACCCGTATTATTTTCTACTGTTTTATGCGCTGTCGTATATGGGGAATGCCAGCTATAATACATTCATCCCGGTTTACCTGGATCAATTGGGCTTTAGCCGGACCTCCGTCGGAACATTGCTGGCCATAGGACCGGTGGTGGCAATCCTGGCAAATCCGGTATGGGGACTTGCCAGCGACAGGGCCAAAAGCAAGAACGGGATACTGAAGATCGTGGTACTGTGCAGTGCTGCAGCGATCCTCCTGTATCCGTTGTCCGCAAATTTCATCTACCTATTTGCAGTGATTGCTGTTTTTAATTTTTTTCAGTCTTCCATCAATCCGCTGAGCG
Source organism: Bacillota bacterium (assembly GCA_023426125.1). Lineage (GTDB taxonomy): Bacteria > Bacillota > Clostridia > Acetivibrionales > DTU013 > MnB-11. The sequence continues at coordinate 164,625 of JAFABI010000032.1, read as the reverse complement.
ACGCCATCACCCTTGAACAACTGGAGGCGGGCCGATGGAAATTCGGACCCATCCGGATGGCCGGCACCCTGGGGTTTGCGGTCATGTCTGTCGGCGCGGGAATCATTGCCCGGCAGAATATCGAGGGGATTTTTGCAATCTATTTTTGCACGGCGATCTTTACTTTTCTTGCGGTATGCCGGTTACCCGTCGTCAAAGGGCATCAGGCGGAGGGACGCAGGACGTCGCCGTGGCTGCTGCTGAAAAACCGCAGCCTGGTCACTTTGCTGGCCTTTAATTTTATCATCCAGGTGACCTTTGGTTTCTACTACAGCTTCTTTCCCATTTACTACAAGCAGCTGGGAGCGAGCACAGCCCTGCTGGGCGTAGCGATGTTCATTACTTCTACCAGTGAGATCCCCTTTTTGCTGTTTGCAGACAAAATCCTGGAGAGGTTTGGAATCAGGCTTGTCCTTTGCGTCTCCGCTCTGATCATCTCGGCCCGCTGGCTACTGCTGCACCTGATCACCGACGTCAATGCGCTTTTGGCGGTCAACTCAACCCATGGCTTGTCCTTTATCGTATTTGCATTCTGTCTGGCCACATATATCAACAGGAACGTACCACGGGAGCTGAGAGCCTCCGGACAAACTCTGAACGCCCTGCTGTGCATGGGACTTGCGCGGATGCTGGGCAGTGTTGCCGGGGGACTTTTAAGCGACTATCTGGGAATCAGGCAAGTATTTCTCTGCACTTCCCTTGTTAGCTTTTCCACCATCCTTGTCATCGGGAGCATCTTCCTTTTTCAGCGGTACAGGGGACAGGACAGGGACAGCGGAGAAGCTGCCGGCCCGGAAGACTGATATTACACTTCCAGCATTGACCGGTTATGTATTGATATGATACACTGAAAAAAGAATAGGGATAAGCTAATAAAGAGCAGTATCATGGGAGCGCCTGGTTCTCATATTCATTTTAAAAAGAGTGATTTTCAATTCTTATCATTTTATATACTATGATCCTGCCGTTTCGGACGTGATAACTGTCTTCCGGCAATCCGACCGCCCGTCCTGAGAGCCGGGCTACATTGCTTTGCCTTTGGCCCCGGCCTTTCTCCGGTTACTCTTTCTTTAGCTTTTTGTATGCTTCCTTCTCGTAGGCGGAAAGCTTTTCATCGAGGGACTTGCTTAGCTGGATTACTTCCGGGTCCTGGAGATTATCCTTCATTTCTATAAGCGAATTCAGCTGCTGGCGTAGATCTCTTATTTTTTCCATTAATTCCTTTGTAGAACTATCCATCGTCCTAAACCTTTCAACTGCTTTTTTAACGAAACCTTAAGAATAATATGTTCGTTTGCATCTGCTGTCTATCTTTTCCTGAACCGGCCTGCATTTATAACCGGAAACATTTACCTCAAAGTGAGGGAATTCATAGGCAGCCACCCGGCAGCGGCCGTTCTATTGCCTGGTGAAAAGAAGCTCCGAAATTTTAACCAATTGTTGGAACATTAAGCCTTCTATTCCCAGTATAATGTTATGTAAACAAATGGGATGTTTGCTTATAGAACCCACTTGTTTCAATAGAATGGCATATTTTCGATGGGATTAATTTTTTCGGGGGTGGAGATGTATTATGGAGTATCAGGCTTTAGTATCCATGCAGGTGGAAGAAAAAATGAAGAGGTCAACATTGGCGGCTACGGAAGAACCAATTGTAGGTATCGGATTGGGGAGCGATCATCAAACGGTGACAGGGAGGGCCATTGCAAATGCAGGAGGGCTGAGTAGCATCATTAAGAAAAATGCTACTGTGATCATTAAACCCAACCTTGTAAAGCAATCATTGCCGGAAGAAGGCATAGTCACCGATTACAGGGTGGTACAGCAAATAGTCGATATGGTAAAGGAATGCGGTGCGGGAGAAATAATCATCGCAGAGGGAACACCGTTTGGAAATGTTTTTGAGGCGGTTGGTTATGATAAAATATCCGGCGCTGCATTGTTTGATATGAATACTTGCGACAGGGAAAGCTGTTATGAGCTCAGGGCGGAAAATAGCTTATGCAAAGAAGCCTTGTTTATCCCGAAAGTCTATATGGATGCGGATGTTGTGATCGGCGCTGCAAAATTAAAGACGCATTTTGAATATGACGCCGGTGTTTCCTTAAGCCTTAAGAATTCCATGGGTGTACCTCCGACACGGTTCTATGGCGAAGACTATAAGGAAAAGCTTCATATCTGGGGACTGAAGGAAGTCATCGTCGATTTAAATAAAATAAGGAAGCCGGATTTCGTGGTAATCGACGGAATCATTGGAGGCGAAGGTTACGGTCCTTTGTTGGTCAGGCCCGTTCAGTCAAATATCGTATTTGCAGGAGCAGACCTCGTTGCCGTAGATACTGTGGCGCTGACCTTTATGGGCTTTACGGTGGACGAGGTTCTCCATGTCCAACTGGCAGCCGGAGAAGGCCTGGGGATATCGGATTTAAGCAGGATAAAAATCATTGGGGCGGAGCTGGATGCTATAAAAAGAAAATTTCAAAGGTATTGAATTCATGGTAGCAAATACGGGCGACCAATGGCCGCCCCCGCATTGAATACCGAATACTTTTGCCGCAGAGCGGCAATTGAGCATGAAAGCATGCTTTCCATCCATGTGCGACAGTGGAGAACCGTCCCCTGTCAGCTTATTTCCTTTGCAGACGGTTAATATAACTTAAAACATGAGTATATCGCTGTCATCAAGGGTTTTCAAACCTTCCACAGCTTTTTGAATCAATCCGGGATTGCTAAGCATTCAAGGCGCAAAAAAAACGGATAGCTCCTGGCAGAAGCCGCTGAGGCGGTTGGATATGAAAATTGGACTTCTATGTTTGAAATATGGACATTGTGGATATATCTACAATGTGAACACAGACAGGAACCTACCGGTGCAATGCGACATTTTGGATAATAAAAAGGAGGACGGAGGAGACCATGGAAAAGAATATAATTGCTTATACCACCATCGATGAGTATATTGCACAATTTCCTCCCCTGGTTCAGGAAATGCTGGAGGCCATGAGGAAAGTTATAAAGGAAGCGGCGCCTGAGGCCGAGGAAAAAATCAGCTATCAAATGCCTACATTTGCACTGCATGGAAATCTGGTGCATTTTGCCGCCTATAAAAACCATATCGGTTTTTATCCGGCGCCCAGGGGAATTGAGGCATTCAAGGATGAACTATCCGGATACAAAGGGGCGAAGGGATCAGTGCAGTTTCCTATTGATAAGCCGCTGCCTTATGAATTAATAGGCAGGATCGTCAGGTTCAGAGTTGAAGAGAATAAAAAGCAGGCGGAAGCAAAAAAGCAGAAGAAGAGATGATAATCTTCATTTTTCTATCATTTATCTGCTATCAATAGGGAATTAAGTTTCTTCAAGATCAGGATACTCCGCCTCTAGACTATTTTATTCATCTTCCAGACCGCCGCTTCGTAGGGCCGGAGCTTTGCTTCCGGCGCCTCCGGGTAGTTTGAGATCAAACGCAAGCCGCAGGGCAGCCCTCCTTTTCGTTTCAGCCTTTCCCGGCTGAGGTTGCACTCGATGTAAAAAGTTTCGTTTTCGCCGGTGCGGTAAAAGGTAAACAGGTTCCGTTTCTTTTTGTTGACGATCTTGATGCTTCCGTAGACAAGCGCGGGGTGTGATCTTCTCAGCTGGATAAGGTCACGGTAAAAGCTCCAGACCGAGCCTTCATCCGAAATCTGCTCCGCCGCATTGCAGACCTTGCGGTCGTCGCTGGCGCCTATCCACGGTTCGGCGTCGGAAAAGCCTGCATGTTTGCCGCCGCTCCATTGCATGGGGGTGCGCGAATGGTCACGGGTTCCGGCCAGCACCTTTTTGAAAGCATCGGCTTCGCTCATTGTCTTGCAGAGCTCGGCATACAGGTTGAGGCTCTCCACATCCTGCAGCTGGCCGATGGAGGTGAAAGCCCCATTGATCATGCCCAGCTCCTGGCCTTGATAGATGAAGGGCGTGCCCCGGAGGGTGAGCTGCATGGCCGCCAGAAGTTTTGCCAGCACATTCCGGAAAAGCGGGTCGGGATCTACCTTGGATAGCATGCGCGGATAGTCGTGATTCTCGAAAAAGAGAGAGGGCTGGCAATGGCTGCTGCCATAGTTTTCCATCAAATTGATCATGGAGGCTTTATAATAATTCAGGTCATATTTGTAAACATCGAAGCGGACTCGCCCCGGCGTTTCCAGGTGGTCGAAGTTGAATACCATGTCAAGCTCACCGCGGTAATCTGCCGTGAGCAGCTTGCCCATTTCCATGCCGATGCCCGGAGTTTCACCCACGGAAAAGGCGTCAAAGGGAGCAAACGCTTCGCTTTTCAGTTCACGAAAATATTCATGGAGGCGCGGGCCGTAAAAATAGTGTTCGACGCCGAAAAAGCCCATGAGGCGGCCAATGCGCTCGTTGCCGCCGGGCAGGCCGTGCCGCTTTGAAATATAGTTCACAACATCCATGCGGAAGCCGTCTACGCCCTTTTGCAGCCACCACCGGACCATATCCCTGATTTCGGCGCGGAGGGCGGGGTTTTCCCAGTTGAGGTCCATTTGCTTTTTGGAAAACAGGTGCAGGGCATACTGCTTACGCTCTTCGTAGTAGTTCCACGCACTGCCGCCGAAAAAAGAAGTCCAGTTGTTGGCCTTATCGCGGAACAGATAGTAGTCGCCGTACCGGGAACCGGGTTCGTAAATTGCTTTTTTGAACCACTCGTGTTCATCGGAGGTATGGTTCACCACCAGGTCCATGATGAGCCGCATGCCGCGTGAGTGAATGCCTTCCAGCAACTGATCGAAGTCCTCCATCGTGCCGAATTCGGTCATAATTTTGCGATAGTCGCGGATATCATAACCGTTGTCGTCATTGGGCGAGTCGTAAACCGGCGAGAGCCATAGGGCATCCACCCCCAGCTGCTTCAGGTAGTCCAGCTTTTCCAGTATGCCGCGCAAATCGCCGATCCCGTCGCCGTTGCTGTCTTTAAAGCTTCGGGGGTAGATCTGGTAAAACACCGCTTCCTTCCACCAGGCAGCTGTTACCGGACCGTCGTCGGTGCGCGGGGTATCGGGCTCGCTGTTTAAAAGCTCAAGAAATGTGATGAGAAAGCCCGCGTCCACCTGCCCTCCCGTAAGCCTGGGCAGTGCCTTCAGCTTAATACTTCCAATCACGGGGTTTTTGGCAAGGGCATCGCTGCGCCCCATCTGAAGCAATATTTTTCGAAGGATATCACGCCCGACGGGATGAGCATAGACATCTTTGATCCGGTTGTTATTTGTTAACATAGTCAAGTTCCTCATCCCTGGTACTAAAGTCACCGCGCTGGGTAAGCTCCGACAGGATCCTGTCAAACATCTCCTTGTCGATTTTAAACTTAAAATGGTAAATAAGATATCCGGCCACGATAATGACGAGAGGCAGTATGAGCATCGCCAGCTTCATGATGAGCAAGCCCGCATCGGTGACATCCTCGGGGGTTGCGGCGGAATTGATGCCTGAAATGATGACGGTGGCGCCCACAATCCCGCTTGCAATGGCGCCGCCGATCTTATTGATGAAAGGCTGCACCGAGAAGGTGATACTCTCATTGCGGCGGCCCAGCTTCCACTGCCCGTATTCGACGGTGTCCGCCAGGAACACCAGCATGAGCAGCTGGATAAAAGCCTGGCCAATGAAGATCAGTACGCCCCCGAGGCCGATGGGGATGATATTCATAGGGGAGACGAAAAACACGATATAACCCAGCACCACCAGAACCGTTGAGAAGGCATACAGCTGTCTGCGGGTGTATTTCTTTGAGAATACGGGAAAAACAGCCAATGCCAGAAGCTGGGATATACCCAGGATACCCGCAAAAACCGGATACATGCCTTCATCTTTAAAGGCGTATTTGAAGAAATAGACGCCAAAGCTTGTCGTCGTGGTATAGCCTATCATGAAAAGCGCCATGGAAATAGCGGTGAACAAAAGCTGGTCGTTTTTAAAAAGTACGCCGAACATCTCTTTAAGCGAAGTAGTTTCCGCCTTTTTGTATAAGGTGCGATTCTCCTTGACACCGAAAAGCGTGAAGCATAAAAATGCCAGTGTGAAGACCGTCACGACCACTGCCAGGATGAACCAGGCTTTCTTGTTGCCGCCTAGAGCGCCCGTGATGGGGAGTATCCCCACCACAACGATGTACATTCCCACATTTGCACAGATTCGCGCAAAGGCTCCCGTTTTTTCGCGTTCCTTCTGATCCGTTGTCAGGGATGGCAGCATGGACCAGTATGCAATATCGTTGGCGCCGTATGTCAGGTCCCAGGCCAGGTAGATGATAACAAAGGAAATGACATATCCTGCGCCCGTCAGGCCCAGATCGGTAAAAAGCAGCACGGTCAGGATGCCTCCGATGACGCCGCCGATGGCGATCCACGGCTTGAATTTGCCGAAACGGGAGTGGGTGTTATCCACCAGGATCCCCATAAAAGGGTCGTTTACAGCATCGAATATGCGTAAGACGGTGAGTGCGCCTGTCATCGCCCACATCGTGGAGTCAGGCAGGTCGAGGATATCGGTGAGGTAGAATATGAGGTATACGCTTACCATGGTATAGAGCATATCTCTGCCCACGGTGCCGAGGCCGAAATTGTAGCGGTTGGATCTTGTGTTGTTGTTCATCCGTCATTCCCTCCTTGTTAAATAGAGAGGAGTATATGTATTCTTCCGGGCAGTCCGTGAGACTGTGACACTAATATCGCCTCATTTCAGAAATGATATTTCTGGCTGCTGACATATTTCTCAAAAATTTCGTCCGTAACGCCGCCTGCGCGGATAATCTCGGAGAAAAACTTTCCGGCCTTTTTTACCGTGCGCTTCTGGGTTACGTAGTCCACGTGCACCAGACCAAACCTGGCACTCTCTCCTTCCACCCATTCAAAATTGTCGCAGAAACACCAGTGATAATACCTGAGGACCGGCAAGCCGGATTCGCAAAGCGCTTTCAGGTGCTCATAGATATAGCGGCACCGGAATGTGTCCGTATTATCGCAGGTGCCGTTTTCCGTTATGTAGATGGGACGTTTAATCCTTCTGTAGAGTTTTTCCGTGCATTTTACGATGCCTTCCGGATAGATCTCCCAGCCCAGGTCGTTTTTTGGCGCATCCTCGAGCACGCCATCCTTGAAACCCGAGACTGTTGAACGCGTGTAATAGTTCACGGCAATAAAATCACAGTATTTTCCCTGCGCTGTCTGCAGGGAAGCTTTCAGCGGCCATTTGAAAATTCCGAAGCACAAGGCCTCGGTGACCGCATCCTGGAAAATACGTTCCATCAGGACTGCAGAGATGCAGTGCCAGGGATTCAGAGGATTTGCAGGAGCAAATACCCTCACATGGTTTGCAAAACTAACTCTGGTATCCCGGTAGCCCATTTTACTTCGCATTTCGTGGATCAGCTTATAGGCACGGATATGGCAGACGGACATGTTGGACATGACGGCGACTGCCTGGCGGAAGGACTTTTCTCCCGGCGGCCAGACCCCGAAATAATAGGAATGGGTGGCATAAACATTGGGCTCGTTGATGGTGACGTATTCGGAAACGAGATCGCCGAAGGAGCGGACGGCAAGGGCGACCAGGTTCATGTAGTATTTGATGTTTTCAATCTTTGTAAAGCCGCCTTTTTTTTCAAACCACATTGGGTTTGTAAAATGGTGTATCGTCAGGAGAATGGAAATTCCCTTTTTCTTCAGATAGGCCAGCTCTTCACGGTAATGCGCCACGGCAGCCTCATCCACCCTGTCCTCCGCAGGACACAGCCGTGCCCATTCAATGCCGAGACGGTAAATTTTTATCCCCATGGCGGACATGAGGTCGGCATCCTCACGCCAGCGCCGGTAATGGTCTGTGGCGCGCGCGGGATTCGATCCGTCCTTGATTTTGCCCCGGTGATACCAGTCATTCCAGTTGTGCCCGCACTCGCCGCCTTCGATTTGCGTTGCGGCGGTCGCTGCGCCCAGGAGAAAGTCCTCTTTCAATTTAAAAGGCATTGGTTCATCCCCTTAATTTGAAGTAATTGTTGTCATGGTATAACAGTTATTTCTTATACACTGATCCTTTGGATAAAAAAATGAGTCCCATTGGCCCCGGATATTACTCAGTATATCATAATAAATTTTACAAAGCTATATTCCTGAAGAGAGGATGTTGTGAAAAAAAGGCATTTTCAGAAAATTATTGCGGAAGTTATTTTTTCACCGGTACTTACCTGCTTCTGCATATCGGCAGGAATTATAGCAAAAAATAACGAGGCGACCCATGAATTAGGTCGTTATAAAAAATGACTGATTTAATGGCAAATAAGGGTAATAGGAAAATGAGAATAGGCAAAAAGAGGCTGTATAATCACAATACGGAGAACAACCCGGAAAAATCCGGAGGACATATCCCTTCTAAGGAGCAGGTAAGGCCGATAAGTTCTTCATTTGCGACGGGAATCCCTTTGCGCTGATTGCGCCTGTAGAATTCTGGCAGCTTTTCCAGTCACCCGACGACTATGCGGAAAAACCGGTGACAGGGTCTTTTCTCAGGTTCATACGAATACTCGCTTTCTTTATTTCTACGCTGCTTTCGCCTTTATACCTGGCCTTCACAACCTATAACCATACCATACTGCCTCCGGACCTGGCGGTCCACATATCCACCGGGCGGCAGGATGTGCCGTTTCCGTCTATTATCGAGGTAATACTCATGACCGTGGTTATCGATATATTGTACGAAGCCGGTGCGCGTCTGCCAAAAACCATCGGCGGAGCCATTGGAGTACTGGGGGCGGTGGTAATCGGACAGTCTGCTGTTGCAGCAGGATATGTAAGCCCGTCCATCATCATTATTATTGCAGTGACTACGGTGGCAGGTTTTACATTTCCCCAGACCTTGATCTATTGGCCGACGCGTTTGATCAATTATTCCCTGATCGTTGTGACGGGAATCCTGGGACTTTATGGCTTGTTGCTGGGCTTTACGGTTATTATGTGGCATCTGGTTTCCCTCCGTTCCTTTGGGATACCATTTTTCTACCCTGTGGCTCCGTTTAATACAGATTCCATCAAAGATACCCTGATCCGGGCGCCCCAATGGAAACAGAACAAAAGACCGGAGCTTTTAACCCATAAAAACGTCTACCGTAAGGGGCCCGACAGCACAAAAAAGCCCGGTCCGTCGGACGGAAAGGACAAATCGAAAAAATGAGAGATATTCAAAAAATATCCTACAATCAGACGATGCTCCTGGTATTTATGGGTACCTCGGGGAACCTCGTTTATATTCATACCGAAATAGCCGCTATTGCGGGACGGTCCGGCTGGATATGTACTATAACGGCGACACTGCTCGTCACACTGTTGTGCATATTTATGGTATATGCCGGCGGCCGTTTTCGTGGCAAAGGTATTTTGACCATTGTCGAGGAAACCTTCGGCAGGGTGGCAGGTTGTATAATGTCATTGCTTTACCTGGCCCTGATGACTTTATTGTCCGCGACAAATCTTTCTCTTTTTGCAGGTATGGCCAATGTATATATATTAATTATCACCCCCAAATGGGTACCCATCCTTTTGTTGCTGGCAGCCTGTGCTCTGATAGCGGGGAGCGGCATTGAAATGCTGGCCAGGATGGTTATCGTTTTTACAATCATGATCTTTGCAAATTATTGGACTGCGAGCATACTTGCAGCGGTGACCAGTTTTGATTACAAGCTGCTTCTGCCTCAATTCGAGAGGCCGTTTGCCACCTACGTCACCGGCATGTACCTGGTTCTGGGTACAATGATTGAAAACTTTTTGTTTATTGCAATCGGAATTGAAGCGATGCCGATGAATCCCAGACCTTATAAAGCCATCATAAAAGGCAACCTGATATCGAGTTCATTTGTGGTTCTGGTGCCTGCAATATTCATTGGGATTCTTGGCCTGTCAGAAGCAACACGCACAGGGTATGTGGCTGCAAACATGTTTCACGGGATTCAGATAGGACGTTTCATCCAGGGCATGGAGGTATTTGTAATGATAACCTATTTTGCCATTATCGCCGGTAAGATTTCCATCAATCTTTATATCATGAAAACTGCCGTGGCCAATGTGATAGGCAAAGCGCACAACAAACTGACAACAATCTTTTCAGCAATACTTGCCTTCGTATTTTTTTTGCTTTATATATCTTTCAATAAAGCCTATTTGTTTGCGATACAGTTAGCGGAATATGCGACCATGCCGTTTGTGATTTTCATTGTGCTGATTGCCGCAATCTGTCTGGTTGTGGGTAAAAGGAAGGGGCTTACAGGAAAAACATGAGAACCGTTGCTTTTCTATGCATTGTTGTGTTCATTCTCCTGGCTGCCGGGCGCTGGGATTATGCGGAATATGAGGATATGGCATTGATAAGCGCAATTGGGATTGATTACACGGAAGAAACCAACCATGTTGAAATAACTCTGGAAAATTCTTCTGTCGGCAGGAAAGGTGAGGCGTCACAGTCAAGCCAGGGAGGGGAAAAAAACAAAAGCGGTTCCAGAGAGCTTTATGCAGTGGATGCCGAATCAATCCCCGAAGCAATAAACAAACTCCAGCAGGCGGAGGAACGCGAGTTGTTTTTCGGGTATACGCAGGTTGTCGTTATCAGCAGCGAAGCCGCTGAAAAATACATGAAGGAAATCCTGTCTTTTTTATCTTACACTCCCCGAATCCGAAAATCCGTTTATTTGTTTGTGACTCCAAAAAGCGCGCAGGATTGGGGCCTTGAACAGTATGAGCCCTCCAGCGGGACTTTAAATCCCGATACCATAAAAGAACTGGAAATGGAACTTGAAAAATCGGTAAAGAAAATCGTAAACGCTTCCCAGGAGAAAGGGCAAAAAGAACTTGGTTCCGACATTTTTGCTTTTGGCAATGTACTTTACAGGCAGCATGCGAAGGAATGGGACAATTCTTATGAAGAAAAATGGGATGCGCTTTTCCCCGAGATGCCGGTGGATGTCGAGGTAAAGTCGCAGATTCTGGATGCGGGATTAGCGATAAGGCCTATGCAGAGACGCTAAACAAATATCTTGAAAAGGTTTGTTATTAGACAGGCCTTTTTTTATGAAGTTCGGTAAGATCCGCAGTCAGCAGCCAAAATCCAGGGGACGAAAGTCAGAAGGAAAATCTGCAGGATTCAACGATTCTGAATACGGACGGCTTATATGCCGACTGCCAACCTGTGGTTGCGGCTGTAAGCCGCGGTATGATATAATTCTGGCAGCGGGAAAGAGTATTGGAATATTAATGCAAGATTTGCAGAATAACGGAAAGGGGTGTGTGCGACAATGAATGAAAAGGTGAAGGATATTGCTGCAAGAATCAAGGGCTTGAGACTGCTTTCGGGGATATCCGAGTTGGAGGTTGCACAGAAGCTGGGGTTGGCCGTCGAAGAGTACCGGAGATACGAAATAGGCGACGACGATATCCCCATCAGTATTTTGTATGAAATTGCCGACTCTTATGGAGTGGATTTGACCGAGGTTCTTACCGGCGTTTCGCCAAAACTTCACGACGTATGCTATTTGAAGAAGGGAGAGGGGCTGAAGGTGGAACGGTACGACCAGTACGATTTTCAGAGTCTGGCGTATAAATATGCCAACAGAAAAATCGAGCCGCTGCTTGTGACGCTTGACGCCAGTAAGGATCCCCAGTTGGTCTCCCATAAAGGGCAGGAATTCAATTACTGTCTTGAAGGAAGGATGAAGGTGGTCATCGGTACGGAGGAGTATGGTTTGGAGCCCGGGGATTCCCTGTATTTCAATTCCATTGTTCCTCACAAAATGCTGGCAATGGATAATCGACCGGCAAAATTTCTAACGGTGATATTACTGTAAAGGATGTGGACAAAATGAACCTGGCTTATAAATACATAGAAAAAGCCGATTTCGAATCCTACGAGGATTTCTGCGAGAATTTTAAAATCAGTGTGCCGGAAAATTTCAATTTTGCCTATGACATCATGGACGAATATGCCCGGCTGGAGCCCGGGCGGACCGCGCTGGTGTGGTGCGACGACTGCGGGGATGAGCGCAGCTTTACCTTTGAAGCACTCAAAAAACACTCCGACAAGACGGCCAATATGCTAAAGGCTGCGGGTATCCGTAAGGGAGACCGGGTAATGCTTGTTTTGCGCAGGCGCTATGAATTTTATTTTGCGGCCCTTGCGCTGGCAAAAATCGGAGCGGCTTATATCCCCTCCACCAGCCAGCTGACGGAAAAAGACATCGCCTACCGGAACAATGCGGCTTCCATCAGGGCTGTTATCGCTTATAACCAGCAGGAGGTAATACATAATATCGAAGCGGCAATGGGGGAATCACCTACCGTAGAAAGGCTTTTCCTCGTTGGGGGGCGGCGTGAAGGATGGATCGATTTCGATAAGGAGACGGACAGTTCCTCCGAGGTCTGGGTCAGACCGTCGGACAGCTGCAATACCGCCAATGAGGATCCCATGATTATTTACTTTACCTCGGGAACCACCAGCATGCCTAAAATGGCGATCCACAATTTTACCTATCCTCTGGGACATATCGTAACGGCGAAGTACTGGCAAAGGGTGGTGGACGGCGGGCTTCACCTGACGCTTTCCGATTCGGGCTGGGCTAAATTCGGCTGGGGGAAGATGTACGGGCAGTGGATTTGCGGGGCGGTGCAATTTGTCTATGACATGGACAAATTCGAGCCGGATGCGCTATTGGAGAAAATGGCGAAATACAGGCTTTCTACTTTTTGCGCGCCGCCGACGGTGTACAGGTTCCTTTTACAGCACGACCTGGAGAAATATGATCTCTCTTCCATTGTCCACTGTTCAACGGCAGGAGAGCCTCTTAACCCCGATGTTTTCAACCGGTTTCTCAGCCGGACCGGACACAGTATTTTGAATGGTTTCGGACAAAGCGAAACGACGGTATTGGTTGCAAACTTCCCCTGGCTGGATATTCATCCCGGAGCCATGGGAAAGCCAAACCCGGCTTACAAAATCGACGTGGTGGATGAAAACGGCTGTTCCTGCGCCGCCGGTGTAGAAGGAGAGCTGGTGATCCGGGAGGCGGATTCGAACAAACCTGCCGGTCTGTTTTGCGGATATTACAGGGATGCTGAAGCCACAGACAGGGTGTGGTACAAGGACACTTACCATACCGGTGATATGGTCTACCGTGATGAGCACGGCTTTTTATGGTTTGTCGGCAGGAATGACGATGTAATCAAAGCTTCCGGTTACAGAATCAGTCCTTTTGAGGTTGAAAGCGCCCTGATTGAGCATCCCGCAGTGGTGGAGTGCGCTGTGACGGGAGCGCCGGACGCCGTCCGGGGAACGGTGGTTAAGGCCACGGTTGTGCTGGCAAAAGGGTATGCCGCCTCGGAGACGCTGAAAAAGGATATCCAGGATTACGTCAAGAAGGTGACGGCTCCGTATAAGTACCCGAGGATACTGGAATTTGTGGAAGAGCTTCCGAAGACCATCGGCGGCAAGATAAAACGGGCACAGATCCGGAGGGAAGACAATGAGAGGTTTAAAGGTTAGGGGACACACCCGCTGAGTCACGGGCCACGGGATATAAGGAGGGAATGTCCCCGTTTGATTGGGAGGGAATGTCCTCTTTTGACGATGGAAAGGATGGAATGAAGACAATGAACTTTAAAATGCTGGAAAACTTTCTGGATGCTATAACGGAATGGAGGATTCCGGGCGCGGACTGTGCGGTTTCTTACAAAGGCAGGCCTGTTTTCCGGTATAGCGCGGGCTACGCCGATATCAAGCAAAAAAAACCGGTAACCTCCGGCAATCTTTATAATTTGTACTCGGCATCAAAGGTAATCACCTGCACGGCAGCATTGCAGCTTTTTGAAAAAGGCAAATTCCTGATGACCGACCCTGTCCGGGAGTATTTGCCCGAATTCAGGGAAATGTACATACAAAAGAGGCTTGAAAACGGTGAAACGGAATTGGTAAAGGCCGAAAACAGCATCAAGGTCCAGGACCTGTTCACCATGACGGCAGGCCTTAGCTATGATATGGATATGCCAGCAATCCGGACCGTAAAGGAAAAAACGCAAAATCGATGTCCCACAAGGGAGCTTGTCAGGGAAATCGCCAGCGCTCCGTTATTGTTTGAGCCGGGCACCCATTGGAATTACAGCTTATGCCATGATGTTCTGGGGGGGCTTGTGGAGGCTGTCTCCGGCAGGAAATTCGGCGAATATCTGGAGGAGAATATTTTTGCCCCTCTGGAAATGAAGGATACGGGTTTTTATCTGACGGAGGAAAAAAAGCAGAAAATGGCTTCCCAATACCGGTTTAACGATGAAATGGATACTGCGGAAGAGATCCCCTTGACAAATGATTACAAACTGGGAAGCGAATATGAAAGCGGCGGCGCAGGCGTGATTTCTTCTGTCGACGACTATATGAAATTTGCCAATGCCCTTTCCCGACAGGGAAAGGCTGAAAACGGAGAACGTATCCTGTGCAGGCATACCATTGATCTAATGAGAACAAACCATCTGGACGAGGTTTCCCTCAAGGATTTCAACTGGGTCCAGATGTGCGGATACGGCTATGGCCTGGGAGTGCGCACATTGATTGACAGGGCGAAAGGCGGATCGTTAAGCCCTGTTGGCGAATTCGGCTGGGGAGGTGCCGCAGGTGCGTATGTTATGATCGATCCGGACAATGAAGTGGCCGTATTCTATGCACAGCACCTGCTAAACAACCAGGAGCCCTTTGTTCATCCAAGGATAAGAAATCTCGTGTACAATTGTCTGGACGCATAAGGGCACTTCTGCAAAAGGCTATTTGACATAAGCGTTCCTCAGGAGTTCAGACAGTAAAAGGGCGGGGTGTCTTAAAAAACAGATTGTCCAGCGGGCGATTTGACACGAATCGACAAAATTAATAAAATATTTACAATTTTCCGCAGAAATTTTACATAAAGTGTGCTAAAATGATATAAAACGACTTTATAAAACAGCATTCGACAAAGTTTTTGTAAAGTTGTTTACTATCTAGATCAGAAAAGGAGTGATTACAGTGGCTAAATTGACCATCCTCGATAATGACTTTGCCACTTTATGGTACCATACCGATACAAGGATTGTCCACCACCAGATCAAAAAATACATATACGGGGTGCATCTGCAGGACCTTTTAAACAAAGGGACAGAAACATTAATACAGAATAGGGCAATCAAGTGGATCTCGGATGACAGGCGCAATAATGCCTTAACTTTGCAGGATCAGGACTGGGCAAACAATGTTTGGTTTCCCAAAACGGCCAAAGCCGGCTGGAAATTCTGGGCTATGGTGCAGCCGGAAAAGCTTGCCGGGCAGTTGAACATGCAAAAACAGGCAAACGTTGTCACGAATGGCGGAGTAACGGTCGGCACATTTAGTGATCCGGACGAGGCCATGAGCTGGCTGCTGGCCCAGTAACACATTAAAAAACGCAACGTGCCGATCAAAAGCTTATAAGCTTCTTAAGCCTCCGGGAAGGTGTGGATACGCCTGAACGGAGGTTTCTCAGTCTTATGCACCCGGCCGGCGGGCCATATCTATTTGCCGCGAATGTGCAATGCACGCCTCTGCAGACACTTTTGCCATAAAAGTTTTAGCAATCCTCATGGAAAACAACCGGAAATAAAACAACAATAATTTCCTTAGGATTAGCAAAATTTAAGAGGATTTTTTGCATATATTGTCGAAATAGAATCAGCATAGATAAGTATCTGTCGTATATGCCGGAAGATGGAAGGAGAAGGAGATGGCGGGCATATAAACCAAACTTCCACAATGCTGGTTTTTAAATAATATAGGTTGTTAAAGAATGCATTTCTATGTAAAATGTATTTAAATGCGACGAGGACATAGGGGATTAGAGTTATGAGGTTTGTTCCCATTAACAGCATCAAGGCGGGAATGAAAACGGGAAAAAGTCTGGTAGGAAAAAACGATGAGTTGTTGCTGAACAGCGGTGTAATCATTCAGGAGTCGTTTATTGACAAAATAAAGGAGCTTGGCTTTAACGGTATTTATATTGATGATGAATTATCGGAAGGTATCGAAATCACGGGGATCATCAGTGATGAGCTGAGATACAGGACAGTCAAAGCAATCAAGGATACCTATGCAAAAATCGAGAAAGGCAAGGGAGAGACCCCGGTGAATATCGACGATATTTCCGGGCTTCTGGACAATATCATTGATGAGGTGCTTGAACATAAGAGCGTTCTGGTAAACATTATTGACTTAAAAATATTTGACGATTACACTTTCTTCCATTCGGTCAACGTGGCCGTATTATCCTTGATTGTCGGTGTTTCCTGCGGGCTCAACAGAGACGCTCTGCACAATCTGGGCCTGGCCGCTTTGCTCCACGACATAGGAAAGGTGTTTGTTCCGAAGGAAATACTGAATAAGCCCTCCAAATTGGAAAAAGATGAATTTGAACTGATAAAAAGCCATTCGAAAAAGGGCTATCAATATTTGAAAGACAAATCGGATATCCCTGCCCATTCCTATATCGGAGTCCTACAGCACCATGAACGGTTTGACGGCCTTGGTTATCCCACTGCCATCGAAGGAAAGCATATTTCCCTGTTTGCCAAAATCATCGCTGTTACCGACGTATATGACGCGCTTACGTCCCGGAGACCATACAGGAAAGCCATGGCGCCTTCCGAGGCGATTGAATATATTATGGGCAGCGGGGGTACGCATTTTGATCCTAAAATAGCGCTTTGCTTTACCCAAAGGGTTGCTCCCTATCCGTTAGGCGCATGTGTCGACCTGAGCAACGGGGCTGTGGGAATTGTCGTTGAAAATTACAAGGACTATTGCCTGAGGCCGAAGGTTAAAATCGTCCGGCAAAACGGCCGGGAAATTGAACCCTATACCATTGACCTGAGCAAGGATAAGAGTGCGCTGGGTATTACCATTACAGCTCTGACGGACGAAGCGGACCGTTGATTACCATGAACACTTACGGCTTTTTCAACGGTTCGATCGCTCTTTCCATTTCCTTTAGGCTTTCCGACAGGCTTCCAAGGATGACGCTTTCCTGGGATCCATCGGTCAATATGGCTGAATCAATCAGTACATTGATGTTTCCCTTCATGTTTGCCATCGTCTTTTGAAGCTGGTTAACAGCATCCATAACTGCGGCGTTTTTCGCGCTCAAGGCATCTTCACCGGTTCGCTTTTCTTTTTCCAGGGTTATGGCCAGCTCTCTCAGCCGGATTCCCATTTCAGGGAAATAACCGCTCTTTACCAGCTTGACGGTGAAATCCCCCGACTTTAAGTCTTCGGCCCTCCGGTATAAGTCCCTGTATTGCCGGTTTAGTCTTGAACTGATGATAAAGGCGCCTGAGACAATTGCCAGCAATGTAATAAGCAATTTGACTATTTTCCTGTTGTTAAAAAAAGAAAAGTAGTCCCTCAGCATCTGAACGTAGCCATCAAGATATACCCTGACAAGGCTAATGCCGGAGACTTTGTCTATTATCGGCTCGCTGCCGGCGCTGTTCCTGGCTATGATTGTCCTTTGACGGAAATCAAGGGGCAGGAACCGGTCGAAATCGGAATAAACCGGGATCAGCACAATCCCTGCCAGGATATAAAAAACAGCAATGGCCGTAAACAATCTGACTCTCATACTTTCAGCCTCCTACCTGGCAACGGGAAGGGAGACCCTGAAGCGGGTGCCTTCCTCTCCGCTGGCTGCGGTAATGCCGCCGCCGTGCATCTGGACAATACTGCTGGCAATGGCCAGGCCCAGCCCTGTACCTCCGGTTTCCCTCGACCGTGACGGGTCTGCCCTGTAAAACTTCTCAAATATTTTATCCAGGTCCTTTGCCGGAATGATATCTCCATAGTTTGTTATATCCACAAGGGCAATGGCTCCCTCCGAATGAACCTTTACGTCAATAAATCCGCCTTTCCAGCCATACCTTACGGCATTGGCAAGAAGGTTCTCAAACATTCTGGCAATCAGGTCCCCGTCCGCATGGATATAAAGCTTTTCCTGCAAGGCGGACAACCGTGCCTGCAGGCGGTTGGCCTCCAGCTGCGGGTAAAATTCCTCCAAAAGCTGTTCCACCAGCTCCGTAATGTTAATTCTTGTCCTATTGGCCTTCAGGTTGCTGTAACTGACCCGTGTGTACTCAAACAATTCATCAATTAATTCCTGGAGCTTTAAAGCCTTTTTATGTGCGATGGAAGCATACTTTTCCAATTCCTCCTCCGTATGGACACCCCTGTTCACCAGCAGGCCCAGAAAGCCTATGACCGAGGTGAGGGGCGTCCGCAGGTCATGGGATATGCTGGTTATCAGATCTTTTTTGGCAGCTTCCGCATTCCGTTCCTCGATGAGGGAAATTTTCAGCTTCTCCGCCATTTTGTTAACTGCGGCGGCCAGGTCGCCAAGCTCATCCTCCGATTGTATATCCGCCCGTAAATCCAGATTTCCGCTCTCCATCCCATGAATTGTTTTAACGATATTCTGCAGATATTGGATGTGCCTGCGGGTCAGCAGATACAAAAGGGTGATAAAGAGCAGGACGCCGGTGAGGAACATGGTAGCTTCTATACCTAGGCTGTCGGAAAGGATGGACAGGATTTCATGAAAAAAGGGTTTTGTATGCAGCGCCTGGGCAAGACCGTTAAGAATCATCAGGGATATAAGAGAGAGGACCCCGCAAGCGGCTACGGTTAAAACTATTTTCGTCCGCAGACTTTTAAGCATTCTGCCTTTCAATTTTGTATCCCACCCCCCATACCGTCTTGATATACCGGGGCTTTCCCGGGCAATCCTCGATCTTTTCCCGGATTTTCCGGATATGGACCATGACGGTGTTATTGGATTCAAAGTAATTTTCCTTCCAGACCCTTTCGAAGATTTCCTCCGCACTGAATACCCGGCCTGTGTTGGAAGCCAGGAGCAGCAAAATATCGTATTCGGTAGGAGTCAGGTTTACAGCCTGGCCGCAAACCGTTACCAGATGCTCGGGAATCCTGATCTCAAGTGCTCCTATCCTGATGCCATCCTGATTTTCCGATGGCGCCGGCCGGTTATTGAGATACATGTATCTTCGAAGCTGGGATTTCACCCTCGCTACCATTTCCAGAGGATTGAACGGTTTTGTCATATAATCGTCGGCGCCGGTTGCCAGTCCCATGATTTTATCCATGTCTTCCGATTTGGCACTGAGCATGATCACCGGAATGTTCATATTTTTCCTTATTTCCCTCAAGGCTTCAAGACCATCCATACCGGGCATCATAATGTCAAGCACGACAAGATGGCAGGTCCCTTCCTTGAGCAGCTTGATCCCGTCATAGGCATTATAAGCTTTTGAGACGGCAAAGCCTTCGTTTTTCAGGTAGATTTCCGCCAGGTCCACGATTTCCTTTTCGTCGTCCACCAGCAGGATTTTTGTTTGCTCCATCGTTTTTAAGCGCCCTTCCTTGTTTTTGCTTCAGTAAGAGTATACCATATTGCCGCTTATAGCTACAATAAAAGTAGTTCACAGAGGGTGTATTTAAGAATCGTACGCCATATATTTACAGTATTACACAGCAATAAGATTGCATAAGCTAACATAGTAGTATGCACCAACTCGTCTGTCATTGCGAGTGCAACGTAGTGAAGCGCGGCAATCTCAATGATGTAATCCTGGTCAGAAGCTGAGATTGCTTCGTCGCAGGCTCGCAATGACAAGCGTGCCAGCACACCACCAAGTGCGAAAACTCGTTTGTAGGGAGGCCACTGGCTATCCGGCAGCTGTTTGACGTAGATGGCATTTGCGGACGCGCGATGCGCGCCCCTACGCCATATGCATGAGTGCTGCTATCTGGTATTGCCGGCTTTATTTTTTCAAGCCCAATTGGAGGAGTTTTACGGAATCGCTCCATACTTGCTCTTCCGTGCTGCCCATTACCACAGCCAGAATATCCCTGTTGCCGGTTTCTGCTGTAGAAACCAGGCAATAGCCTGCTTCTTCAGTATGTCCCGTCTTAAGTCCCGTTGCAAATTTGAAATAATCCGGATCATTTTTTATCAGCAGTTTATTGGTATTCACAAGGACTCGCGGTTCTGAGCGCTGTTTCCCGGTTTTGTCCTTTGTCCTGACATCCGGCAGCTTATATACCGTTTTGCGGACGATATCCCCGAATTCCTTATGTTTGACAGTTTCCCGGGCAATAAGGCATAAGTCGTAGGCTGTGGTGTAATGCTCAGGATCGTGAAAGCCGTCGGGGTTTACAAAGCTGCTGTCTTTTGCTCCAAGCTCCCTGGCGCGTTTGTTCATGGCTTTACAAAAAAACTCTACTGCTTCCCGGTCGCTCAGCTTGCCGTTTTTAGACATTTTTCCGGCTGTATAAGCAGCGATGGTATATGCGGCATCATTTCCCGAAGGGATCAAAAGGCAGTTCAACAACTGTTCCATCGTCAGTTTTTCGCCGTATCGGATACCGGACATGCTTGAGCCGGGAGCCGGAAAATTGGCTTCGTCTCCCACTGTGACACTATCCTTCAGGCTGCAGTTTTCAATTGCGATCAACGCGGTGAGTATTTTGGTAGTGCTGGCGGGATAGCATTTTTCCTTTGCATTCTTTTCATGCAGTATGCGGCCTTTGTTTAGATCGAACAAAATTGCGCTATAGGCCTTTAAAGCCGGATATCCGTCCTGGGGGGACAGCTTTTTCGCCGTCTCTTCCGGGGAGGATGAATTTTTGGATACAAGGCCGGAGGAGGATAAATCAGCCGGCAGGACGCTGGTTTCTTCGGTATGAAAGCTTTTACCTCCTTCTGCCGGCGTGCCGGTCAGGACTCCTTTATAAATCCATACAGCCGCAAGAAAAATTAACAAAAACACCACAAAAACCTTTTTCATAAATCCACTCCGAATATTTTCTTTCAGTCTACAGTAAAGTTCTTAATGAAAAAGGTTTCAATTTCTTAAGATTTTCTTAAGATTGGGCTGCCCCTACACTGAATGCCTTACGGCCAATAAACCACTCCTGCATTGGCACTGAAGCCTGCAGGCATCAAATATGATCATGAATCTGGAATGTGCATGGATAAGGGGGTGTAATCAGCGGATGGTGCAATGCAGCCCGGAAAAGGAATACATAAAAATTGTTACAAAAAGAATAAAATTTTACGTGACAAAAGTTTTATTTTGGGTTATAGTAAGCTTGAAAACCAAATAGAAAAACGGGTGTCGGTCAAATCCAAAAAGGAAGGATTCGACCGGCGAAAAGGGAAGTGGGTTGAAATCCCACGCGGTCCCGCCGCTGTAAAAGAGGAGCTCCTCCGGGAATGTCACTGGGAAACCGGGAAGGCAGGAGGAGTGATGACGCTTGAGCCAGAAGACCTGCCTGTTTTTATGCACCATTTAAACTCTACGAGCGATAGAGAGGTGATTTCATTGAAATTTATTGTAAATTTCATTTATAAAAATACCTCTTAGCTTTATGTTAAGAGGTATTTTTTTTTAGGCGTTCCGCCATATTAAGATATTTTGCTGAATCGATATGGCCTTAAACAGGGCCGACCTTTTCCCTGTGTTGTTTGCATGCGGAAAAAACTGAAAATGGGGAGGATATAGTGTCAATGGTACTTGTTATCGCCGGGATTGACGAAGCCAGGCTGATTGTGGACGAGATATCCAAATATAATATGGAACTTGCCGTTGCTGTTACGTCAAGGCTGGGCAGCAATTGGCTAAAGCAATATGGCGGAGTGGAGGTCATCAAGGGCAGACTGACGCTGGAGAGGATATTGAAGTCCATTGACGATACCGGAGCCGTATGTCTTGTCGACGCCTCATCGCCCTCCGCAAAAGACATATCCCAAAATGCCTTGCTTGCATGCAAAAGCAAAAGGATACCGTACCTTCGGTTTGAAAGCGCGGATAATTCCTGTGCCGAGGGTGAAGCAATCTATGTGAAGGATATCAGTGAAGCGGTGCAAAAGCTGGAGGCAATCCGGGGGAACATTCTCCTGACTACCGGAACTGCCGGCCTTGACGCATTTTCAGCTGTTCCGGACTTCAGGAGCAGGTTCTATGCATGGGTGTTTCCGGAAAGCTCCTCCATTGCAAGGTGTGAGAGGCTGGGACTGAATGCCGGACACATTATCGCATTAAAGGGTCCTTTTTCCGAAGCACTGTATGTGCAGATGCTCAAACATTGCAATGCCGCGGCGATGGTGGCGAAGGACAACGGAAATGCAGAGGCAAACCTTGATAAGATCGCTGCGGCAAAAAAGTCGGGAGTACCCTTGATCATGCTGGAAAGAGCCGTGCCGCAATATGGGGAGAAAGCGGCGGAAGTTGCAGAGGTCCTGGAGTTTGTACAAAGTATAAGGAAGATGATTGTATGAGTGGATTGGTACATATCTATACGGGAGACGGAAAAGGAAAAACGACAGCTGCCATAGGGCTGGGAGTAAGGGCCTGCGGTAGGGGAATGAAGGTGCTGATGGTCCAGTTCCTCAAGGGTAGGAAAACAGGAGAGATGTTTGCTCTGGACAGGCTTAAGCCTGATTTTGAGCTCTGCAGGCAGAAGGAGACCGGAAAATTCTCCTGGGACATGACGCGGGAGGAACTGAGGGGTACGACGGACGAAATAAAGGAACTGTTTGATTACGCTTTCAAGGAGGCGATGGATGGAAAAAGAGACATGCTGATTCTGGATGAGATCATGGCGTCCATCACCTGTGGCTTTATCCCCATTGAAAGCGTCATATCCCTGATAAGGAACAAACCTTTAAATCTTGAGTTGGTCATGACCGGAAGAAATGCTCCCTTCGAGCTGGTTCAGCTTGCGGATTACACTTCGGAAATCAACGCGGTGAAGCACCCTCTTGAAGCCGGAATCCCTGCAAGAGAAGGCATTGAATTTTAAATTGCGTACCTTACGGGAAAGGGAGTGACCCGATGGGAAAGAGATCTATTTACATAATTTTAACGATATTGATGGTTTTTATGCTGGCAGGTTGTAGGATTGAATCCGTATCGGAGAGCGAGGAGCAGACTTATTCTTCGGCCGACGGCGTATCCTCCGGTGAAGAAAGTACAATTCCGGCGGAAAGCGCCCAGACGGCGGGTGAGACAACTGCCAACACCAGCTCCGGGGATACTCCGTTGGAAACCGGAGGCGGATCGGAAGCCGGAGAAGCCATTACGGCGGAGAAGAAAGGGTTTCCCATCACGCTGAAGGATATGCTGGGAAATGAACTGAAAATTTCCAAAAAACCTGAAAAAATTGCAGTTTTATCTGTGGAGCTTCTGGAAATGCTTAATGCTGCAGGAGGGGCCTCCATCTGTTCGGTTGAACCGGAAGACGGAGGAAAAGAGCCTGAAGGCGCAGAAGGACTGCCGAAGGTGGGGCAAGCGTCCAATCCGGATATTGTAAGTATTCTGGAACTGGAACCTGACCTGGTTTTTGCCGTGGCTGGAAATCAGAACGAGACAATTTCACTGCTCCAAAAAAGCGGGCTTACGGTAGTTGCATTGAGCGTGGACAGCAAGGAACACCGGGAGGAAGCTGTAATTCTTATGAAGAAAGCAGCAGGGTTGGAGTAAAAAGAATAGGAAAGGGGTCGACGAGCAATGTCAAAGAATTATAAAAGAGTAATTGTGCTTATTGTTACATGTGTTTTTATCCTGACTTCATTTTCGCTATCCATAGCGGCATCGGATGTGCAGGTTGAATTAAATGGAAAGGTGTTGTCACTGGGCAGCACGCCGCCTTATTTGCAGTCAGGTATAATCATGCTCCCCGTGAAGACCTTATCCGAAGCACTGGGCGGGAATGTTTCGTGGGATTCCGTTAATAAAAACATTACAATTTTGCGCGGTGACAATGTATATATCATGAAGCAGGGAAGGGAAACGGTCTATGCCAATGGAAGAGCGTTTAAAATGAGTGCCCTCTCCGCTGTAAAAAACGGTTCCACTTATGTGCCGCAGGACTTTGTTCAAGTTGTTTTCGGACTGTCTTCAACCTTTGATAGCAAAGCTTCAAAATTGAGCATCAAAATGAAAAGCCTGCCGGTTTACTTTTCGGAAAGCTTCAAGGTAGATTATCTTGACAACGGATGCAAGCTGGTGACAGATGGCGAAAACCAACGTTTGCTGTTGGTGCCCGAAGGTAAAACCGCTCCTCAGAATATAAAGTACGACAGGTTGGTCAGCATACCGCTGAAAAACGTCATGGCGGCATCCTCCACCCAGGTAGGCCCGCTGATAAAGCTGGGAGCTTTCAGCAGCCTCAAGGCGGTTACAACCGATGTTGACGGCTGGAAAAACGCCGAAATAAAGAACGCAATTACCGACGGCAGGGTTAAATTCGTAGGCGGAGACGGTATGGGCGAGCCGGATTACGAGCTGGTCAAGGCGATCAATCCCGAGCTGATCTTCGTATATACGGGGGATTACGGCCAGCAAGCCATCATACAAAAGGCCGACGAGATGGGAATAAATTCCGCAGTGAACAATGAATACATGGAATCCCATTACCTTGGACGTATGGAATGGATCAAGTTCATGGGCGTTTTCTATGACAAGGAACTGGCAGCGGAAAAAGTCTTGAACGATGCGGTGAAGGAAATTGACGGCATCACGGCAAAAGTCGACGGCAAGGCCAAGCCGAAGGTAGTCTGGGGCTCTTCCTATAATGGCGTAGTCAACGTACCCAATGCAGGCTCTTATGTCGGCAAGTGGCTGGATATGGCAGGCGGAGATTATGTTTTCAAGAACGTTGGAATCGGCGAATCAAACAGCACGCCGTTAAGCATGGAGGAGTTTTACGCCGGTGCAAAGGATGCGGATGTTTTCGTCTATTCCTCTACCGTGAATTATATGGCAAATCCCACCATTGAAGGGATTGTAAAGGACAATCCGATCTTTGCAGACATTAAGGCCGTCAAGAATGGAAATGTCTATGCCTACGCCGCAGACTGGTGGGAGACCATTCCGGAAACCGACCTGTTTATCAAAAGCGTTGCGGCCGTTTTCCATCCCGACGCGTTTAAAGGCTACACGCCGGCAAAGCTTGTGAAGCTGCCCAAGAATTAAAACACCCTGTTGTACCGGGGCACACTGCGTCTGAAAAACTGCAGGGGCGCGCATTGCGCGTCCGCAGAAAGCTACCTTTGATAACGCAATTCCATACATAAAGGGACGGTTCTTGGATGTCTCGCCGTTAACTATTCCCCCATGTCAGGGGGACAGGTACATTGACACTTGCGTGTCAATGTACCGTAATGTCAACACACCTGTCCCCTTGACATACGGGCGGACGGCGCTCCCATGGGCAAACCCGGTAGTTTTGCCGTAGTGTCAGAGACGAGATTGCCACGGCCTACGGCCTCGCAATGACATATTACTATGTACCGCTATAATACTTAAATGGAGTGAAAACAAATGCGGAAGGATACGCTCCGCGCAGGCAGGTTTATGATTGCTTTTTTGATGCTGGCAGGCTTGCTGCTGTTCATATTTGCCATCAACATCGCTGTCGGTTCGGTTAAAATCCGGCTGCCTGACGTGGGGAACATCATATTCAATGCAATAAAAGATGATTCCATCAATTCCACCATCGTATGGAAAATACGCCTTCCCAGGACAATCGCAGCAATGATTGGGGGCGGTGCAATCGCGGTTTCAGGACTTTTGCTGCAGATATTTTTCCGCAATCCCATTGTGGATTCCTATGTACTGGGCGTATCTTCAGGCTCTACGCTGTTTATTGCCCTGTTCATGCTGGGAGGATTCACCTTCGGAGTTTCAACCCTCTCGCCTTACTTTATTTTCTTTGGGGCATTCCTTGGGGCGATTGTTGTAACCATCATAGTGCTTCTTTTTGCGTACAAGATTAAAAGCGTTGTTACACTGCTTGTGATAGGTCTAATGATAGGGTATCTATGTTCGGCGGCAACCGGCTTGTTGATGACCTTTGCAGATACAGAAAAGATTAAGGGCTTTGTCCTCTGGACCATGGGGAGCTTTGCAGGCTTTACCTGGGCTCAGGTGAGGGTGCTGCTGATCATCGGGATACCCTTCCTCTTCCTGGCCTTCCTCATCTCAAAGCCATTAAACGCATTTCTCCTGGGGGAGGATTATGCCAAAAGCATGGGAGTGAACATAAGGCTTTTCCGCATATTCATCATATGCATTTCCAGTGTGCTTACAGCCGTAGTGACTGCATTTGCAGGCCCGGTGGCCTTTATCGGCATGTCGATTCCCCACATTGCCAGGCTGTCCTTCCGCACTTCGGACAACCGGGTGCTGGTACCGGCGCTTTTCCTGCTGGGAGCCGTTATTACCGGTCTTTGCGACCTGGCCGCAAGGACGCTGCTTGCGCCTGCGGAGATTGCCATCAGCACCGTGACGTCATTCTTTGGAGTTCCCATCGTTGTGTGGCTGCTTCTGAAAAGGAGGACTGCCCTGTGAGCATACTTGAAACGCAGGACCTGGTTGTCGGCTATGACAAAAAGAAGGTTGTGGGAGGCATAAACCTTGACGTCAAAAAAGGGCAGATGGCCTGTCTGCTGGGACCCAACGGTTCCGGAAAGTCCACCATCTTAAAATCCTTGTCTGCCCTGCTTACGCCGCTTGGAGGCAGTATAAAAATACAGGGAAAAGAATTGAAGGATTTGAACCGCAAAACCCTTTCCAGAATATTGGCCGTGGTGCTGACGGAAAAGCTTTCGGCAGGATATCTGAATGTTTTTGATGTTGTGGCCATGGGGAGGCATCCCCATACCGGTTTTCTCGGGAATATGAAGGAACGCGACAGAGAAATTGTGGAACACTCCCTCAGGATGGTGAACGCAGATAACATTGCCGGGAGGTATTTTAACGAGCTGAGCGACGGCGAGCGGCAGAAGGTCATGCTTGCAAGGGCCCTGGCCCAGGAGCCTGAACTGATCATCCTTGACGAGCCTACCACCCATCTGGACATAAGGCACAAGCTGGAAGTGATTTCAATCCTGAAAAAGCTGGGAAGAGAAAAGGGGATTACGGTGATTCTTTCCCTTCATGAAGTGGACCTTGCGCTAAAGAGCTGTGACATGGCGGTGCTGGTGAAAAATGGGGAGATTGCGGACATGGGACTGCCGGAAAAAGTGGGAAGCAGCGAGGCGGTGTGCAGCCTTTATGACATAGGCTGCGCGAGCTTCAGCGCTTTTCTTGGCACTATGGAGCTGTCCAATTCCAATGCGCCGGAGGTATTCGTGGCGGGGGGAGGCGGTACGGCAACGGCTTTATACAGGCAGCTTACAAGAAACAATGTGGGCTTTTATACCGGAATCCTTCATGAAAACGATGTGGACAGCCATATCGCCGAAACCATGGGAATCCACAGCATCAAGGAAAAACCCTTTGCCGCCATAGGTGAAAAGGCCTTTGACGAGGCGAAGGAACTGATAGGCAGGGTTGAAATCGTCATCGATTCAGGATTCCCAGTTACGGAAATCAATCAGGCGAACCAGAGGCTGGTGAGTGAAGCTGTTCTAGCCGGAAAGCGTGTGTATACCCTCAGAGATGAGCCGGAATGTAAACGGCTATATGGGGAATTGGCCGAAAAGATGGTAGACTGCGGTACGGCTGAGGAAATTCCGGCCTATTGCCGGAATTCAAAGGTATGATATGACTGCAGGATATTAGTGGAGGAGGAAATGAACTTGATTATTTATACTCTTTCAAACGGAGACTGTGTGCACAGATACGGCAAAAGCGTCGTCATCCCTTTTGGCGGAGCGAGAAAGGTTCTCAGCACATCGCCGCTGAACGGCGGTTATAAGGAAAACCTCACTGCCGTATTCAACAACGATGGGAATCCTGGCGCCGGCATGGCCTGCAAATTGCGGGCGCCGACCTATGAGGAGCACATGCGGCTGATCGCTTCCGAGCTGGGGCTTGATCCCGATAAAACTGCCGGTATCGGCACAGCGGCCTCCATGGAGAATGTGTCCATTAAAAATGAAAGCTTCGAAAACCTGACGGTAACGGCCATCGTCACCGGAGGCGTGGAAGTGAACGGCGGAAGGGCGGGGGACCCCGCATCCTTCCATGAACGCGTCGGAAAGACTGAAGTGCTGAACCATGGTACTATCAACATTCTCCTTTCAATTGACGCAGACCTTCCGGAAGGGACAATGGCCAGAGCGCTTGTGACCTGCACGGAGGCCAAGACGGCAGCACTGCAGGAGCTGATGGCCGGCAGCAATTATTCCAGCGGCCTGGCCACCGGTTCTGGTACCGATGGGACGATTCTCATCTGCAATCCCATGTCGGGAATAGTTTTGACCAATGCAGGAAAGCATTCAAAGCTTGGGGAGCTGATCGGACGAAGTGTCAAGGCTGCAGTCAAGGAGGCGCTGTTCAAGCAGTCGGGACTGTGTCCCGGCTACCAGCACAGCATTCTGAGAAGGATGAAAAGGTATGGGATCAATGAAGAAAAGCTCTGGCTGTATTATATGGAAAAGGAAAAGGAAACCGGAGAAGCCATGAGCAAGGCGGATTTTATCCATCGGCTGCACATGCTGGAGATGTCCAGAGGGCTGGTGACGCTTACCTCCCTGTTTGTGCACGTTCTGGACCAGCTGGAATGGGAGCTTCTTGACCCTGAAGAAGCGGCAATGGCCGGCCATATGCTGCTGGGAATAATGAAGAAGGACCCGGACATTCTATCTGAGCCTGAAAGAGATGAAGACGAAAGCAAAAAAGCTGTTTGGGAAGGCGCCCCTAAGGCGGAAGGCATATTGCCGTCATGCTTTACGGTTAAGGTGGCAGGTGTAAAAGGGGAAGGGAGCGGCATCGAGGATGTCCGGAAAGAACTTCTTGATCACTATACGGCTATGATCGCCAATACTGCGCGAGGTGAGTACCATGTTTAGATTTATGTTGATATTCTCGGGCCATGATTCTTCCTATGGCATGAAGGAAGCCTGCCTGGAACTTGCGGAAAGGCATCCCGGAGAGTTTTGCTTTGATTTTTCGGATACCTTTGAACTGGACAGCAGTGCGGAAAGCTTTGAAAAATCGATGGAGTTATGCGGGGACGCCGATTTCATCTTTATCTCCATACATGGCGGAATAACCTGGTTCAAGGGTTTTGACAGGCTATTTGAAGCCTATGCGGGCAAAAAGAAGTTTTTCATCTATTCAGGGGTGGAGGAGGAAAATGTCCTGCTGCTGAAAAAGTCGGGAATATCCGGAAACGAATATGATGAAATCCTTCGCTATTACCTTACGGGCGGAAAGAAAAACAGCGGCAATATGCTGCTTTATATCGCCTCCGCCTTTGGCCGGGTCAAATATGCATATGCCGGTGCCGTAGCTCCGTGCTGGGAGGGGATATACCATCCGCAAAAAGACACGGAGGATTATAAAAAATACATACGTGAAATAAAAAAAGCCGGGAAGCCGGTGGCGGGTATTCTTTTTTACAGCAAATACAGGCATGAGAACAATACCCTGCACATCGACGCGCTGATCAAAGGCATTGAGAACCACGGCGGATCGGCGCTTGCCGTATACACCGCGTCGGCGCCGAATCCCTCCGTCGGCTGCAAAGGCCTTCAATGGTCCATTGACAACCTGTTGATGGAAAATGGTCTTCCCGTGGTGGACGTCCTCATCAACAACATCGGGCTTGCCCAGAGTGTGCTGGCCAATCCCGGGGACGGCAGCACTTCGGTGGAAAAAAGCATTTTTGAACAACTGGGAGTGCCTGTTATCCAGGCAATGTCAACCTACAATAGCTTTGAAGGCTGGAAGGCTTCTATACGCGGCCTTGACGCAATGTCGCTGGCCAACAGCGTATACCATCCGGAATTTGACGGGCAGCTCATAAGTGTTCCGGTGGCATATATCGAGAACCGGAAGGAGCGGGCAGGAGAAAGAAGCGTCTTCCTGCCCATCGAGGAAAGGGCGGACAAGGTATGCCGCTTGGCCCTTAACTGGGCGGCTTTGAGGAAGAAACCCCAGGGTGAAAAGAAAATAGCCATTATTTTTCACAACATGCCCCCGAGAAATGACATGATCGGCTGCGCCTTCGGCCTGGACAGCCCCAAAAGCGTATGGAACATGGTAGAAGCGCTGAAAGCCGGGGGCGCATATACGGAATATGATTTTACCGGCGGGGACGACATTATAAACAGGATCATCAATGCCGTAAGCAACGACACCCGCTGGCTTTCCGCCGAGAAGGTGCTGGAAAAGAGCGTTGGCATCATCGAAGGAGAAAAATACAGGGAGTGGTTTTCCCGGTTGCAGCAGCCCGTACAGGAGAAAATGAAGGCCGACTGGGGAAATCCCCCGGGGGAATTCATGGTGTATGAAGACCGGCTGCCTGTACCCGGAATCCTCAATGGGAATATTTTTATCGGTTTGCAGCCGGCCAGAGGCTTTGAGGAAAAAGCCGAGGAGGTTTATCACAGTACCGATATCGTGCCGCCACACCAGTACATTGCATTTTACAAATGGGTGAAGCATGTGTTTAAGGCAGACGTAATTGTGCACGTGGGCACCCATGGAACGCTGGAATGGCTTCCGGGAAAGGAAATCGGCCTGTCCGGCGAATGCTATCCCGATATTGCCATTGACGATATGCCCCATCTTTATCCCTATATCATCGACGTCCCCGGAGAGGGCATCCAGGTAAAGCGCAGGTCTTACGGGGCCGTACTGGATCACCTGATCCCCTCCCTTATGAACAGCGGAGTCTACGATGCCATGGGGGAAATGGATGAACTGATAAAACAGTTTTATCAGGCAAAGCAGGCAGATGCGGGAAAGCTACCCGACCTCCGGAAACGGATCATTGAACTAGCGGTACGGAATAATTTCCACCAGGATTTGAACCTTGCCGCACCGGAACTGGAAACGGATTTTCCGGCCTTCCTTGACAGGCTTCACGCATGGATTGAAGAAATAAAGAATTCATTGATAAAAGACGGGCTCCACGTGTTTGGGGAAGCTCCGGAGGACGAGAGGCTGAGAAACCTCATGAGCGCCTTGCTGAGGCTTTCCAACGGCGACGTTCCCGCTTTGCCGGCAGCGGTTTGCAAAGCCATGGGCATGGATTATGAGCAGTTGAAAGGAAATCCTGAACGGACCGGAGAGGACGGAATGACAAATTATATGCGGCTGGACAGGGTGGAGGAAAAATGCCGGGAGGTTCTGGGATTTCTTTATGAGTCGGGGTTTGATCCGGAAAGAGTTGAAGGGATTATCCATGAAGCTTTTAATAATGAAATTTCAGGGAAGCAATGTCCTGATGCCTCTGCTGAAGCCGAAATAGCAGTTTCCATGAGGGAGGACATCTTTTATCCCTCGGCCGGAGCCAGCGTGGAAAGTACTCCGCATCAAGGAGCGGACAGGATATCCGATCTTTCAAAAACCCTGAAATTTACCTGCAATACCGTCAAACCAAAACTGGATGCGGTTGCGGACGAGATAAAATACTTTATCGAAGGTGTAAACGGCGGCTTCATACCGCCCGGCGGCTCCGGATGTCCCACCAGGGGAAGGGTTTCCATCCTTCCTACGGGAAGGAACTTCTATTCCATCGACCCGGCGGCAATTCCAACAAGGGCAGCCTGGGATGTAGGAGTACGGCTTGGAGACGGGCTGATGCAGCGGTTCCTGAAGGATGAGGGAAAATACCCTGAGGGTATCGTCATGGTGGTCTATGGCGGCGAAACCATGAAAACCTGCGGGGATGATATTGCAGAGGCTTTCTACCTCATGGGGATAAAGCCGAAATGGCTGGAGAACTCCGATAGAGTCATAGGACTGGAGGTCATTTCCCCGGAAAGCCTCGGACGTCCCAGAATCGATGTGACTCTCCGCATCACAGGGCTTTTCAGGGACACCTTTCCCAACCTCATCGAACTGGTAGAGGATGCGGTAAATCTGGCAGCCGGACAGGATGAAGACGAGACGGTCAACTATATACGAAGGAATATCCTCAAGGATATAGGTAAATTGAAGTCGGAGGGGCTGACGGAGGAGGATGCCGCCGGACAGGCGGGAATCCGGATATTCGGGTGCCCGCCCGGAACGTACGGCGCGGGGGTGGATATCCTGATAAACAGCAAAAACTGGAAAGATTCCGGCGACCTTGGAAACATATACACCACCTGGGGTGGCCACGCCTATGGCAGGAAGATCCACGGGCTTAAGCTGAGAAACGCCTTTGCGGACAGACTGGCGGCTGCCGACGCCACGGTGAAGAACGAAGCCTCCATGGAAATTGACATGCTGGAAAGCGATGATTTCTACAACTACCACGGAGGGCTCATCGCAGCCGTAAAAACCCACTCCGGCAAAATGCCCAGAGCATACAGCGGCGACAGCAGCGATCCCTCCAGAACCAAAATAAAAAATGTAAATGAAGAGACGGCGAGGGTCATGCGGGCGAGGATTATGAACCCCAAATGGTTTGAAGGCTTGAAAAGGCATGGCTATAAAGGGGCCCAGGAGGTTGCGGCCATGGTTGACATCGTCTTCGGCTGGGACGCCACCTCGGAGGTGGTGGAGGACTGGATGTATGACAAAATCTGTGAGAATTACCTCTTTGACGACGAAAGAAGAGAGTGGATCAAAAGCGTCAACCCCTGGGCGGTGCACAGCATGGCCGAACGGCTTCTTGAAGCAAGCCAGCGCGGCATGTGGAATGCAAGCGAGGATAACCTTGAGAAGCTCAAGACGCTTTATCTGGATATCGAAGGCAGCATAGAAGATGTACTCTGACGAGGGAAGGGCTATGGAGAAAAAGATTGCGGCATTGGGACTGGATTTTGAGCAGAGCGAGATCGCAGCCGCCCTTGAAGGCATGACAGGAATCCGGGTGGAATTCCTGTCCCAGGCCGATTTGAAAAACAGTGAAAAAAGGCTGCAAATGCTTGAATTTATAAAAAATCATGCGGAAGCGGTCATGGTAAAGGACATCTCTTGGGCCGAGGAACTGGAGGAGCTGTTCCTGCGGCTTGCCGGCGAGGCTCCTTCCATTTGCGTGATTCCCCTGGGATCGGAAGCAATAGCGCGCGGCTTCGGCAACATTGATGCCGAAAGCGTTCAAAGAATTAACAGGTATTTTATTTTCGGCGGTCGGCAAAACGTTATCCATGCCCTTTGCTACATAAGGGACAAATACCTTGGGAAGACGGACGGGAAAGATATCCCGGAACCGGAGGCCATGCCTTTCGACGGGATATTTCATCCGGCGGCGCCCTGTGTATTTTACTCTCTAAAAGATTATCTCAACTGGTTTGCGAACTACATTGCTTTGAAGCGAGGAATTCCCGGACGCTGTAGACTGAATCCTTCTTCCGGGTTTGAGGAAACTGTTGCCTTAAAGCAGGGGGAGGACTCCTGCCGGGACGGCGGCTTTTCCAGGATAGGATTGCTGGTCCACAGGAGCAGCTGGATCACCGGGAATCTTGCCGTTGAAAACCGGTTGATCGGGGAATTTGAAAAACGGAACATTTGCGTTATTCCCGTATTCAATTATGGCTCTCAGGAACCGGAGCTGGATACGAAGGATTTTGACGGTATTGTCCGCGGGTACTTCAGTTTAGAGGGAGAAGCTGCCGTTGATGCGCTGGTCAATCTGCAGATATTTGCCCTTTCCAAGGATGCAGCCGCAGCCAATCTCTTCGAATATACGGTGGAAAAATTGAAAAGCCTGAATGTACCTGTTTTCAGACCGCTGATAAGCTTTACCAACAGCATCGAAGCCTGGCAGGAAGGGATGGAAGGGCTGGTGCAGGAAATTTCCTGGGCCTTTACGGTCCCGGAGATGGAGGGCATGATTGAGCCTTTGATCCTCGGCTGCAGGGATAAAAGGGGCAAATCCGAGCCTATCCCGGAGAGGATCGCCCGTTTTGCTTCAAGGGTTGAGAAATGGATGAAAATCAGGCATAAGCCCAATAAGGAAAAAAAGCTGGCAATCTTCCTTCACAATGCACCATGTGCAGGCGTGGAGGCTACCATCGGAGCAGGCGTCGGACTGAACACTTTCTCCAGTGTGATCAGGCTATTGAACAGGCTTGAGAAGGAAGGATGGAATATTGAGAATATCCCGGCTTCAGGAAAAGAACTGCACCAGTTGGTGATGGTGAAAAAAGCTTATTCCGATTTCCGATGGACGTCGGTGGAAGACATCGTCGACAGCGGCGGCTGCATTTATGCAATGCCTCTGGAAGGGGAAGGCGGGTACGATGGGTACTATCAGCGGCTTGAACGGTCTTGCAGGGATAAGATGGAAGAGACATGGGGTCCTCCGCCGGGAGAAGGCATGGTATTTGAAAACAAGCTGATCGTCACCGGTATCGGCTTTGGAAATGCAGTGGTGATGGTACAGCCAAAAAGGGGCTGCTACGGGGCGAAATGTACGGGGGAGGTCTGCAAGATCCTCCAGGATCCCCTGTGCCCCCCGCCCCATCAATATTTTGCAACCTACAAATATGCGGAAGAGGTTTTCAAGGCGGATGCGGTTTTGCATGTCGGTACTCACGGAAGCCTGGAATTTCTTCCGGGAAAGACCAACGCAATGTCTGGCAGCTGCTATCCTGATGCCGTGCTGGGCAGCCTGCCCAATCTGTATATCTATAACACAGGCGTAGGTACGGAGGCGATCCTTGCCAAAAGAAGAAGCCATGCCGTGCTGCTGGGGCACCTGCCGCCTGTGTACAGCCCTGTAGGAACTGCCGCCATGCAGCTTGCAGGTCTGATCGGCGAATACCTGGAAGCAGTATACATTAAGAGCAGCCAGGCCGACGAGCTTGAAAAGCAGGTAAGGCAGTGCATGGAAAGCGTAAAGGGTGCCCTGGAGATCGTTGATAAGGAAGCTTCGTTTTACGAGGGGATCGTCCGGCTGCGGAGCGTATTGGTGCAGGCCATTGTAAAGCCCTTGAACGAGAAGCTGCATGAGTTCGGGACGAGCCCTGAACCCGGAGCCGCCGTATGGTTCATAAAGGAAATCCTGTTATCGGAGGATGAAATAAATGCGCGGCTGCGCGGGGCTTTTGAGGATGAAACCCGCTTTCACAGCTTTATGGCGGATTTTATCCGGCAGGCCATAAGCGGCGAAGAAAAAGGGGACAGGATAGCCCGGAGGCTGCATGCATTTGCTGCGGATGAAGAAAATTCGAGCCTTTTTGAATCACTGGCAGAGGACATCAGGGAAATTAATTCGGGGCTTGAAAAAACCGGGAATGAGCTGGGAAATCTTGTTTCAGCCCTGAACGGAGGGTATGTGCCCCCCGGCCCGGCTGGCATGCCCGATGAAAACGGCAGGAAGCTCCTGCCTTCCGGCAGAAACCTGTACCTGATGGAAATCGACAGGATCCCCACGCAGGCGGCTTATAAAGTGGGAAGCAAAGCGGCCGAAGACCTGGTGGCCAAATACCTGGAGGATGAGGGCCGGCTGCCGGAAAAGATCGCAATGAATATGATATCCCTTGACATCTCGAGATCGAAAGGCGAACAGCTTTCACAGATCCTGCACCTGATGGGGATTACGCCTCTGTGGGATTCGAAGGGCAGAGTATGCGGCCTTGCCGCTATTCCCGCCGATACCCTGGGAAGGCCGAGGATCGACGTTACGGTAAGAATTTCGGGCGTACTCAGGGACTGCTATCCGGAAGCGGTGGAGATGATCGACGAGGCTGTAATCCTTGCAGCCAATTTGCCTGAGGATGGAGACATAAATTATGTCCGGAAGAATACCGTGAGGCTGGCGGCATCGCTTGCGGAGGCAGGCATCACGGACGAAATTGAGCGCAGGGCGGCAATCAGGGTTTTCGGCGACCGCCCGGGCACCTATGGCGCAGGCGTCGACCTTGCCCTTAAAGCCAGCGCCTGGAAGGATGAAGCCGACCTGGCGAGGACCTTCATCTATTTTTCTTCCTTTGCCTACGGAAAATCCTTGAAGGGGGACGCGGCGGTGCATGAATTTGTGGAAAATGTAAAGGACACCGACGCTTCCTATGACACGACCAATTCCAGAAGGTATGACATCCTTGCTTCAAATTTCGGCGCTTCGGTACAGGGCGGCTTCGGCCTGGTGAGAAAAGTGCTGCGGGGGAAGAGTATGCGGCAATACCATGGTTCCGGCGACAGGCCGGGACAAGTCAGGGTTCAGGGGGTAGATGAAAAATTGAAGGAGACCCTTGAAGAGACGTTGCTGAACCCGTTATGGAGGGAAAATGTGAAGGAGAAGGGCTATGAGGGTGGAGCGATGCTGATGCAGAGGATGCAGAACACCTTTGAGTGGCAGTGCCTTACCGGACAACTGGAAGATACGATGCTGGACAGGGTGGTCTCCGAGTGTGTGA
The DNA here is from genome assembly GCA_023426125.1 of Bacillota bacterium. Classification (GTDB taxonomy): domain Bacteria; phylum Bacillota; class Clostridia; order Acetivibrionales; family DTU013; genus MnB-11. The sequence goes on along the minus strand of JAFABI010000032.1, from coordinate 128,195 downwards.
ATGATGAAGGCATACAGCAGTGGTTTAAGGAAAACAATCCCTATGCCCTGGAGGAAGCCGCAAGGAGATTTCTTGAGCTTCACCAGCGCGGTAAATGGAAGCCTTCGCCGGAGGTGCTGGAAAAGCTCAGGGCAAGCTACCTGAAAATCGAGGGCGACATGGAGGACGGCCTGGGAGAGGTAAAGGGAGATATTCAGGCGGGGAGCATTGAAATCCTGTCGGATTCCGATGTGAAGGAATGGAAGGAAAAACTGAAGGAAGTGGATAAGCTCTTTGAAGGCAGGAATCAATCAAATTAGCCCCGGGCTCCTGGTGCTCTGGCTCACCAATGACTGCAACCTGAACTGTAAATACTGCTACGCCAATGCAGGTGAAAAGCAGGAATATATGACCTTTGACACTGCAAAAAAAGCCATTGACCGGATGGGACAGGGCGGCTTCAAGCTGCAGCTGGCAGGCGGAGAGCCTCTGATGAATATGCCGCTAATACGGGAGATATATGACTATCTGAGGCAGACAGGCATAAATGCGGGCTTACAGCTGCAAACCAATGGAACCCTTATAACACCGGAGCTGGCAAAAGAAATCAGGGCGATGAAAATAGCCGTGGGGGTGAGCCTGGACGGCGGTATTGAGATGAATGAAGCTTTGCGGGGGCAGTCGGGTAAGGTTGTAGAAGGCATACGGAACCTTTCGGAGGCCGGAATCTTTGTAAATCTCAACTGCGTGCTGACGGCACGGAATGCGGAGAGCTTGCCCGGACTGGTGGATATGGCATATTATCTGGGAAACGTAAAGGGGATAGGGCTTGACCTTCTCAGAAGCACAGGAAGGGCTGTACGCAATAAGGTGAAACAGGCCGGGCCCGTTCAAATCAGGGAAGCCTTGCGGGCGGCATATGACAGGACTTTGCAGTTGAAAAGGGCTTCCGGCAGAAGCATTGTCATCAGGGAGATTGAAGATGCAAAAAGAAGGCTGGACAGGGGCGACGAATGTAAAGGCTATTGCTATGCCGCCTGCGGAGGCTCACTGGTAGTGCTGCCCGACGGCAGCCTTTACCCTTGCGGCTCACTGGCCGGCAGGCAGGAATACCTCATGGGCAATGTCGATGACGGGGATATAAGGGTGATGGCTTTAAGGGCGGACAAAAGTCCCGAATGCAGTGCCTGCAGGTACGAAAGGCTTTGCCCCGGAGGATGTCCCTCAAGGCTGATCATCAATCGTCCGGACAGCAGGTATTCACCTCAGGATTGCGCCCTGAGGAGGACCGCATTTGAAATCGCGGAAGAACGGCCAATGGCCGCCCGTACACAGCCAATGCCCATGCTGCAGGGCGACATACCTGAACCTGGAAAAGTGTAGGGGCGCGCATTGCGCGTCCGCAGAATGCAATCTGGGATAACAGCCGCCGGACGGCCAATGGCCGCGCCTACATAGATTCCTCATACCATACGAGACAGGAGGAGAAAAGATAGTGCTTGTTTTTGAAAACCTGACGAAAAAATATGGCGACATCACCGCGGTGGAGGGCTTGAACCTGGAAATAGGCAAGGGCGAATTCTTCGGGCTGCTGGGTCCCAACGGCGCCGGAAAAACCACCACCATAAGGATGCTGAGTACGCTGACGGCGCCCACAAGCGGTACGATATCCATCAGCGGAAAGAAAATGGATAGGAACCTTACGGAGGTAAAAGCAAAAATCGGTGTCGTGCCCCAGCATATGAACCTGGAGGGCGAACTGACGGCCTGGCAGAACCTTGAACTCCACGGATGCCTCTATGGCCTGGAAAAGAAAATGCGTAAGAAAAGGATCGAAGAGCTCCTGGAGTTTACCGACTTGACCGGCAGGGCAAAGGATCAGGTCAAGACCTTTTCCGGAGGGATGAAGAGGAAGCTGATGATCGCCAGAGCGTTGATGCATCAGCCTGAAATCCTCCTGATGGATGAGCCGACCGTAGGCCTTGACGCGGCGGTGAGGCGCAAAATGTGGGATTTGATGAAGGGCCTGAACAAGGACGGCCTTACCGTACTGCTGACGACACATTACATCGAGGAAGCGGAAGTACTCTGCGGCAGGGTCGGCCTGATGAATGGCGGAAAGCTTGTCGAGCTGGATACCCCCGAAAGGCTGGTGGAGAAATCGGGTAAATTCGTGCTGGAATGCTTTGAAAACGGTGAGACAAAGAGCAGCTTTTTTGAGACCAGGGAGGATGCTATAGAAAGCGCCGCAAGGATGGGCGGCAGCATAAACATACGTCCAGCCAACCTGGAGGATACCTTTATAAAGCTGACAAACAGGAAGGTGGAGAGCTGATATGCAATTTACCGCAATATTGTGGCAGGAATACGTCATTTTTAAACGCAAGTTCTGGAGCATAACCACAGGCTCCATGATTGCTCCGGTACTGTATCTCATCGCCTTCGGCTGGGGGCTGGGGAGCGGCGTGACGGTGGGCGGGGTCAGCTACATTCATTTCGTTATACCGGGCATTGTCGCCATGAGCAGCATGACTATGAGCTTCAGCACCATTGCCAACAACATCAATATAGCAAGGATCTATGACAAGACCTTTGAGGAATTCATGACCGCCCCTGTCAACATGTTTGTTTTTACTGTGGGGAAAATCACTGCAGGAGCCTTGCGGGGCATGTATTCCGCCCTGCTGATCATACTCCTGTCGCTGATATTCAATGCGGGTCTTCCCATCACCCCGTATTTCGTTCTTATGATTGTGCTGAATTGCCTTGTTTTTTCCGCGCTGGGCTTTACCGCAGGCATTGTCATCGATTCCCATGCCGATATGGGCAAGTTTACAAACTTCATTATCACACCCATGTCTTTTCTGTGCGGGACCTTTTTTCCCCTGGACAGGATGCCGGTGGTGCTGAGGGAATTCATCTGGCTTCTGCCGCTGACCCATACCAGCCTGGGCTTAAGAAGCAGCGGAGAGGACGTCCTGAACAGGCTTTCACACCCTGTGATACTGCTGCTGTACTTCGCTGTGCTGCTGATCGTGGGAATCAAGGTGTGCAAAAAGGCAGAGTGAAAACACTTAAAACATAAACCTTCGGAGGAAGAGCATCATGGAGAATATGAAAAAAATATACCCCTTCACTGCCATTGTGGGGCAGGAAAGAATGAAAAAAGCCCTTGTGCTGAATATCATCAATCCTTTGCTGGGAGGAGTGCTTATACGCGGGGAAAAAGGCACCGCCAAGTCCACTGCCGTACGCGCCCTTGCCGAGCTGCTGCCCGAGAGGGAAAAGGTGGAAGGCTGCCTGTTCGGCTGCGATCCTGCGGATGCCAGCCTGCAATGCGATCATTGCGCTGAAAAAAGGAGAAAGGGTGAAAGGCTTGAAGCCGTATTCGCAAAAATGCGTGTCATAGACCTGCCGGTAAGCGCGACGGAGGACAGGGTCGTAGGAACTCTGGACATTGAGCATGCAATAAAAAAGGGTGAAAAGAAATTTGAGCCGGGCATCCTGGCCCAATCCAACCGGAATATCCTGTATGTGGACGAAGTGAACCTGCTGGACGACCATGTGGTGGATGTGCTGCTGGATTCTGCCGCAATGGGGGTCAACACCATCGAGCGGGAAGGCATTTCCTTTACCCATCCGGCCAGATTCATCCTGGTGGGAACCATGAACCCCGAGGAGGGAGACTTAAGGCCGCAGCTGCTGGACAGATTCGGATTGGTGGTGGATGTTGCGGGAGAAAGGGACGCCTTTCAAAGAGTGGAGGTAATCAAAAGAAGGCTGGAATTTGAAGCCGACGCCGCTGCCTTTGCCTTGAAATTCGAACCTTTGCAGCAGGAGCTGCGGTACAGGATATCAAAAGCATGCGGGCTTCTCAAAAATGTGCAATACGACGATAAAACTCTTGAAATGGCTGCAAAGATCTCCATTGAAATGGGAGTCGACGGACACAGGGCGGATATCGGCATGATAAAAACAGCCATGACCATTGCCGCTTACAACCTGAGGAAAAATGTGGAGCAGAAGGACATGCTGGAGGCTGCCGAACTTGTGCTTCCCCACAGGATGAGAAGAAGACCTTTTGAAGAGGGGGTCGTGGAATTCTCAAAAATCGAAAGCATTATCAGGGCTGCAGGTTAGGAGCACTGAAAATATTACTTCCGCTTTTTCTGCAAATGTCGGCCGCATAGGCGAGCAGCAAATGGAAAGCATTTGCGACCAGTCACGGCTGTAATAGATTGCATTTGCAGAAACTTATAGCGAAGTTATATTTTCACTAGTGCTTGAGGACTTACGGAGGGTGACAGGAAATTGAAAAATAACGCGGTTTTCCCGTTTTGTGCCGTAATAGGCCAGGACACAGTAAAAAAGGCATTAATATTGAATGTAATCAATCCATCCATTGGCGGAGTATTGATCAGCGGTGAAAAGGGTACTGCAAAATCTACCCTTGTAAGGGGACTGGCAGCAATCCTCCAGGATACCGACGTGGTTGAGCTGCCTCTCAATGTCACGGAAGACAGGCTTGTGGGCACCATTGATATCGAAAAGGCGATACAGGAGGGCAAAAAGTGTTTTGAGCCGGGAATCCTCAAAAGAGCCCACGGCAACATCCTGTATGTGGATGAGGTCAATCTTTTGAGCGAATACATCGTCAACTGCCTCCTGGAGGTTTCAGCCTCCCATGTGAACCATGTGGAAAGGGAGGGTATCTCCTGTTCACATGCGTCAAGCTTTATACCGGTAGGTACAATGAATCCCGAAGAAGGAGCTTTGAGACCCCAGTTCCTTGACCGTTTCGGGCTTTACGTGGAGGCGGCGGGAAGCCGGCAGATCTCCGAGAGGAAGGAAATCATAAAAAGAAGGCTGGAATATGAAAAAGAACCTCTGGAATATATAGCGAAATGGAAGGCTGAAGCAGAGGGGCTTTCCGATAGAATCAACAGGGCAAAGCAAGCTCTTGGGCTTGTGAAAATTACGGAAGAAATTTTGAAGCTTGCATCGGAAATTTCCATGGAGGGCAATTGCGCCGGACACCGCGCGGAGCTTGCGGTGATCGAGACGGCAAAAGCCATAGCGGCCTTTGATAATAGGAAATATATTACCGTCGGCGATGTAAAACAGGCGTCGGAGCTTGCACTTCCCCACCGGGTAAGAGAAATGCCGCCCCAGGTTTTCGAAAGGTCCGACAATGAAGAAGAAAATGACAATACGGAGAACGGCGAACAGGACAGCAGAGATCAGAATGAGGAAAATGAGGTTGAGAAAGAAGATGAGCTTCAAACCGGAGAAAACAATGAGCGGGAGGACAGAACTGGGGACAATGCCTCCGGGCAGGAAGAAAAGGATCCCGGGGAAGAATCCGGGAGCAGTGCGGAAAGCGGTCTGGATCAACTTGATACGCCGGGGATGAGTGATGAGGAAAACATTGAGGAGCCGGGAGATGGATTTGAAATCCGGCCGTTGAAGATAGAGGCAATGGACAGGAAAAAGCGCAGGGGAAGCGGAAAGAGAAGCAGGACGAAGACCGGTTCCGCCCAGGGCAGATATATAAGGTATACCTTCCCGAAGGGGAAATTGAAGGATCTGGCCTTTGACGCAACCTTGCGTGCCGCCGCGCCATATCAGAGGAAAAGGGAAGCAAACGGCATGGCTGTTTCCATAAAGGGCTCCGACCTGCGGGAAAAAATACGGGAAAAGCGTACCGGCAGCACCATATTGTTCATTGTTGACGCTAGCAGCTCAATGGGCGTAAGACAGAGGATGAAAGCCGTCAAGGGAGCAATACTCTCCATATTGAATGATGCATACCAGAAGCGCGACAAGGTGGGTCTGGTCGCTTTCAGAAAAGATACCGCAGAGCTGTTGCTGGGGATTACAAGAAGTGTGGATCTGGCACAGAAAAAACTGAGAGAGCTTCCCACAGGCGGGAAAACGCCTCTTGCCAGCGGCCTGTACAGAGGCTATGAGCTTTTAAAGGCGGCAAGGCTGAAGGATCCGGAAATGATCCCGCTGCTGGTGCTGATATCCGATGGGAGGACCAATGTTTCCCTGAACGGAAAGAATCCGGTGGATGCCGCCCTGGGCATGGCAAATCTCATTGCCGCCGAGGGCATAAAAAGCCTGGTCATCGACACCGAAAAGGATTTTATCAAGCTGGGTCTGGCCTCCAAAATTGCAAAAGCCATGAATGCGGAGTATTGCAAGCTGGAGGAAATGGAGCAGGAGGAAATTGAATATGCGGTAAGGACTCTAATGTAAGTACCGGTAAAAAGATATCACGCATATCGGGACGGAAGGCGCGGCTACTTTTTTCCAACCGTGGTCGATGACCGGCGCCCATATTGGGTGCCGGATCGCCGTACGCGGCCCGTTATAAGGTTTTTCCAATCACCCTGAACCTTAAGGCAGCGAATCCGGCGGCTGCTACTCCAAAACCTGCTGCAGCGCAAAGTGACAATGCGATGCCGATATCGGTTGGCATTCTGAAGGCAAGGCCATAAAACAGCTGCATGATATAGGTGGCAGGCAGAAGATGTCCCAGCATCCTGAGAAGCTCAGGAAGCATGGAGGCAGGGAACATGATGCCTCCGAGGAGAACCGTGGGCAGGAATATTGCCTGCGAAAGCATGACTGCCGCAGTTTGGCTTCCCGCCGCCACCCCAATAAACAATCCAATTGCAATATTGGCAAACAGCAGAAGAAGGATCGTCAAAAAGTATCCGGAAAAGCTTTGGGGGTAGTCGGCTCCATATAACAAAGGCGCCGTAGAAAATATGATCACCGAAACAATCAAAAGGTGGAAAAATGCGCTGACAGCCTGCGTCAGGAGTACTGCCGACTCCGGTATGCCGTAGATGCGGTAGGAACGAAGCACGCCGGATTCACGCATTTTTACAATGGGTGCCGGTATACCGAGCACGGCTCCCATGGTTACGGCGAATATGATCATGGCGGCGGATAAAGTCTGCCTGAGCGAAGGGTTTATTGAAGAAAACACAGCCCCCATAACAAAATAAAATGTAAGAGGAACCAGATAAAAAATCAGCAATGTGCTTCGTTCCCGGATATCCATTTTAAATTGAAGCCAGAGATGATTAAAAAATGCGTTCATGATTGTATACCTCCTTCGATAAGCTCAAGAAACCTCTCTTCCAGGGAAGGCCGCTCTACCCGCAGATCTTCCACCGCATCCCCCGACAGCCGGACCTGCTGAAGAATTTCCATCACTGCCGCAGCCGTATCGCTGCAGGACCAGATGCCGTAATCATCCGTCTGTTTCAGGAAATATGCTTCCCCTATGTTTTTTCCCGGCAGCAGGCAGTTGTTTTTTGTACGCAGCATAATCTTTGTTTTTGCATGTCCCGCGGCTGTTATTTGCGCGGGACTTCCGGTTGTGGCAAGGCGCCCGCGTATAATAATCGCAATCCGGTCACATAAGGATTCCGCCTCCGCCATATCGTGTGTAGCCAGTAAAACCGTAACGCCTGAGGCTTTCAACCCGCGGATGGCCTCATGAAGCTGTGACCTTCCCTGTACATCCAAACCTGCCGTGGGCTCGTCAAGGATAACTACGGCAGGATCACCGGCCAGCGCCAGTGCCAGATGCAAGCGGCGTTTTTGCCCTTCTGACAGTTTGTGGTATTGCACCTTGCTCCGGATATCGATTCCGAAGCGGTCCAGCAGGTCAAGCCTTGGCGGCAGCCCATGCCATGAGCAGATCAACGCCATCGCCTCCGCCGGGTATATTCTCTCCGGCAGTGATGAGGACTGAAGCTGTACGCCAAGAATCCTGCGCAGCCTCTGTTTATCCGATTGCGGATTGCAGCCATTGACGCTCAAGGTGCCTCCGTCCGGCCTTCGCATGCCTTCAAGACATTCAAGGGTGGTAGTTTTACCCGCCCCGTTTGGCCCCAGCAGTCCGAAAACCTCGCCCTTCTTCACCTCAAAGCTAATGCCATTGAGTGCTGAAACACTGCCGTAACGTTTGACCAGTCCGTGAACTGTAACGATGGATTCATTCATCCTGAAACCTTCCTCCTTAACCCACTTCCTAAAACCGTTCTTTCTTCGCTGCAGCTGTATCCGGTGGATACGGCCGCTGCTCCGGTACTATTGCCTTTTTTTATATTCCTCCAGTTTTCTGTTTAATTCTCTCTTCTTTGCTTTGATAATCCGCCATATGATGATCCAGGTGATTAAATAAAATAATGAGCATATAACGAAAAACAAAAGCACGAAATCTGTTTTTCCAAACCCGTTGTCTCCAAAACTGAACCAGTCAAAAGCCAAACCGCATGTGATGATGGTTGCGGTAGTAAGAATGTAGCAAATAATCGACTGCCAGATAAATTTCAACCTTTCCAGCTGATAGATAAGATTAATCAACGAGCACAGGACGGAAAGCACAAGCGCTTGCCATATCAGCTTCACCGGAAGTACTGCGCCGGCAGAAGAAAATGTCATAATTGCCGACATGGTCAATATTGAAATCGTAAAGGCAATCAATACGCCAAGGAAGAAATATTGCACCGGCCGTTTTTCCATAGGAACCTCCTCCTAAAAACCTAATTTCTTTTTGAACAGTGGGACATACTGTCTTGAGATAATCACTTTTTCCCCATTTTGGAGTACCGCTTCGATTCTGCCGTTTAACAGCGGTGACACGTGATCGATTTTCAACAGATTGAGGATGATGGATTTACTGACTCTGATAATGCTGGTGCCGATGAACCGTTCCTCAATCTCATACAGCTTCAAATTTGTTTCGTAAAAGCTATTTTCGGTATATATGAAGACTTTTTCGTCTACCGTATCGAAATAGAAAACATCCTGCGGTTTTAAAAAATAGACTTTGTCATCCTTTTTGCCGCTGATAGCCGAGCTGTACAGCTGCAGGCCCGATATCAGCCTCTCAAGGCTCTCATCAACACTGTTGCACCTTATGGTTATTTCGATTTCACGATAGGTGTCCGATTGTTCGATGTTGATTTTCAAGAGTCGGCTTCTCCTTTCTGAAGAATGGAAGCATTGCTTGGATCACTATTATTATATTACTTTATACGCGGGAGCAAATCAACCCGATATCGGTTTGTTGCAGAATAGGAAGGGCAAGTTTCCTTATTGCCGGCCAAGTGGCATAAAGGGTGTACCAGGAATTTCCTGTTTTAACATCACCCTGGACGATTGTTCGATTTTTTTTAATATAATCTTCATTTTTTAAACTCATGTTAATAAATAAGAATTATATAATAACTTGAAAATTGTTCTGAATTTCCGTCTGTGCTACGCTGTGGTTGAAACGACTTCTGCAGAAGCGGTGATTTAAGTACTGGTGCAAATATAACTTCCCGTATAAGTTTCTGAAAATGCAGTCCATTGCGGCCGGGGCTGGTCACAAATGCTTTGCATTTGCTGTTCGCCTATGCAACCTACACTTTCATAAAAACGGGAAGTAATATTTGCAGTACTCCTGAACGGCCTATCACAAACCAACATTAAATGGAGGTAAGTTTTATGAAGAAAAAAATACTGGCCTTATTGGTCGCGGCAGCACTCTCTGTTTCCATTTTGGCAGGATGCGGCGGCACTGCGTCTGTCTCCTCTGAAACATCGGCGACAACCCAGCCGGCATCACAGACTGCCGGTGAAACCACAGCAAAAGCAGGTCCGCTTTTTGACAAGCCGGTAACTCTCCGCCTTATGACGCCAAGCCACCCAAGCTGGCCATACCAGCAGGATTGGTATGTTGTTACCGCCCTGAAGGAAAAACTGAATGTTTCATTTGACGTCATCACCGTAGACGACTCCAATATGGGAGATAAAATCAATGTAACGATGGCGTCGGGAGATGTGCCTGAAATTACCTTCTGCTATGATATTCCCCTGATGCAGCGTTACGGATTGGAAGGCGCCTATGCGGATGTCCTGGATTATACCGATCAGATGCCTGATTTCTCTAAATTTATCGAAGAGGACAACGCTTTTGTGGGAGACTATAAATCGGCTGACGGCAGCCTTTATGTATTGCCGGACAAGGGCATTTCCGAAACCGACCGTATGGGATGGCTTTACAGGAAGGACCTATTCGACAAGCACGGGCTTAAAGTACCGACAAATGATGTTGAGTTTTACGACGTATGCAAAAAACTCAAGGAGCTGTATCCCAGCAGCTATCCTTACGCCCAGAGGGACCTTTCTTCATTGCACAGGTTCGAATGGCTTTCATCCTCCTGGGGCGCTATTTTCCCCAATGACACCCATTACCTTTATTACGAAAACAACGAGTGGAAATCCGGCGCTGCCGACGGCAAAATGAAAGCCTTTTTTGAATTCTACAGCAAGCTGTTCAAAGAAAAGCTCGTGCCGCCGGATTCTCTTACACTGGATACCAAAGGATGGCAGGATCTTATCTCCACCAATAATGCGTTTATTACCCACGATTACCTTGGCAGGATCGATTTCTTCAACAACGCCATCCGGCCGGAAAATCCCGAATTCACAATGGCTTACATGCCGCCGTGGAAGGGCGGGGCGGACGGAATAGCCAAGACGGCTTACTCCGCTTATGCATTCTCGGGATTCGCCATCGCGGCAAAATCCCCCAAGCTGCAAGAAACCCTGAAGTACATGAACTGGATGTACACGCCTGAGGCAAAGGAGCTGCTCAGCTGGGGCGAGGAAGGCAAAACATACACCCTGGTCGACGGCAAAAAGAAATTCATCGATGTCCAGGATCAGATGAGCATGCGTAAGAAATATGGACTATCAACAAACGGTTTTTACGCATTGTTTGATTACGACGCCCATGTTTCCCTGTTCACCAAGGAACTGTCCGATGCCGTGGTCGAAGCGAGAAAATATGACCTTGACCCGATTCCTGCTGTTGCTTTTGACGAGCAGGAAACCAATACAATATCTGAGAAATACGATATCATCATGAAGCACATCGAGGAAAACGGAGCCAAATTCTACATGGGCGACCGGCCGATAAGCGAATATGACGCGTTTGTGAAAGAGCTTCAGGACCTTGGTCTCCAGGATATCATAGACATCTATACCAAGGCGTACAACAGGCAAAAGGGCGGAAACTAGCCCCGGTATCAAGCATGCGGGCTTCATTGGCGGCCCCTGCTTAAAAACACACGGAGTGTCCCAAAAGGCGGATTGTCCGGCGGACAATCCCTGCATACCGGTAGTCAACGTGTACCTTCCCTTCTGTGCAGGGGCGCGCACTGCGCGCCCGCATGTTTGGGGACAGCCTCCGCACCGGCGGGAAGGTATAATACAAACCAGAGAGGTAATGTCGGATGGTACAAGGATCGCTTATGAAAAAGCTGCGGGAATCGAAATTTTTACTGCTGCTTTTTACACCGTGCCTTATATATTATGCATTATTCAAATATTTGCCCATGTGGGGCGTGCTCATTCCCTTCAAAAATTACAAGCTGTTCAGGGGTTTTCTCGACAGCGATTGGGTGGGTCTGGACAACTTCATACGCATGTTCCAGTCCCTCGATTTTCAAAGACTTGTGTCGAATACCCTTGTTCTGGGCGTCCTTGTGCTTGTATGCGGATTCCCGTTCCCTATCATTTTCGCGCTGATATTGAACGAGGTACGGAACGTGCACTTCAAAAAGTTTGTCCAGACAGTCAGCTATATGCCGTATTTTATGTCTTCGGTGATCATCGTGGGCATGCTCAGGATGTTCCTGAATCCGCGCAACGGCATTATCAACAATCTCATAGCTTCCATGGGGAATGAGAAGATCAATTTTTTGCTGAACCCCGACTGGTTCCGGCCCATCTATATCCTTTCGGACATATGGCAGTATACAGGCTTTGGAGCTATCATATATCTGGCTGCGCTTGCAAATATTGACGTAGAGATGTATGAATCGGCATTCATCGACGGGGCCAACAAATGGAAGCAGCTGATTTACATAACGATACCCTCCATCGCTCCGGTGATTATCGTCATGCTCCTTCTCAATACGGGAGCAGTGGTCGATATAGGCTTCGAAAAGGTATTCCTGCTTCAGAACGCGGCGACCTATGCCTCTACGGATGTGATTGTGACCTTTGTATACAGGCAGGGCCTGCTGTCGGGCAATGTCAGCTACGGCGCGACCTTTGGGCTGTTCAATTCGTTTATAAACCTGTTCTTCATATATTTTTCAAACCGGATGGCCAGGAGATACTCCGGAACAAGCCTGTGGTAGGAGGAATGACAAGCGATGAAAAATTATAAATTCGGCATATTTACAATCCTTAAGATCCTGGTGCTGTTGACAGCGGTCTTTGCAACCTTGTATCCCTTCGTTTATATGGCGGCGGTATCGACTTCCGGTTCGATTTATGTATTGAAGGGTGAAGTGAGCTTCTACCCGAAGGGGTTCAACCTTAACACCTACAGGATCGTATTTGAAGACCGCAGGATTTTCCGGGCATACCTGAATACGGTGCTTTACTCCGGCTCCGGGTCACTGCTGGCCCTTGCCGTGACTTGCGGGGGGGCCTACGCCCTGAGCAAAAAGAAGCTGATATTCAACCGGTTTTTCACAGCCATGATCATGTTTACGATGTTTTTCGGCGGCGGTATGATCCCTACCTATCTGACAGTGAGAGGACTGGGCCTTTACGATAGTATGTGGGCCATCATCCTTCCCGTGGCCGTCAGTACCTATAACCTGCTTATCATGAGGACTTTTTTTGTGCAGTTCCCGGTAGAACTGGAAGAGTCGGCGCGGCTTGACGGCCTTAATGACCTGGGCGTTTTTTTCCGTATCGTGCTGCCGCTTTCAAAGGCGGTGCTGGCAACCATCCTGCTTTTCTATGCGGTGAGCTTGTGGAATTCGTATTTCAGCGCAATGCTTTATATCAACACCGAGAGCAAGGTACCCTTGCAGATCGTCCTGCGGGATATGCTCATCGAGAGCACGCAGTTCAGCAACAAGGCGGTTGGAGCCGACACGGTGGTGGTGGACGAGTCCTTGAAATATTCGACGGTGATCGTATCCATCATCCCTATCATCCTTGTATACCCGTTTTTGCAGAAATATTTTGTAAAAGGAGTCATGATCGGCTCCCTGAAAGGATGAATTTAAAAGAGCATTGTAAAAAACATATATTCACAGCCGAAAGGAAGGTGGATTCTTGAAAGCCCTGAATATCATCCCGTACCCCAGAATGGTCAAAACCGGTGGAAATATCCCGCCGGACCATGCATTGTATGCAAAGGGGGGCATCCGTACGAATACCTCCGGCTTTTTGCCTTCCTATTTTCATGAAAAGTTTGCCTGCAGCATCAATGAAAGCAAATGGGACGGAGGGGTGTTTTACTTTACCGTGGGTCCCTGCCCGGCGCCGGAGGTGCTGCTGCTGCCGGATTGCCTGAAAGGACGGGAGGAAGGATATTGGCTTACCATAGGAAAAGCTTCGGCGCTTGTGGCCGCCAGCTCGGAAAAGGGATTGTTTTACGGGGTTCAGACCTTGCGTCAGCTTTTATCGGACGGTATCACCTATGAACTGGAAATCATCGATTGGCCGCAGTGCCTGGTCAGAGGCTTCCACCTTGAGACCAGGTACGGAATGCCCGACTACGGGAGGATGCTGGAAATCATCGATGAAACAACCCATTACAAGTTCAATACGCTTTTGCTGGAATTCGAAGATAAATATCCTTACAAATCGGCGCCTCACATCGCCGCGGAAAACGCCTTAACGCCGGAACAGCTGGAAAATCTCCAACGGTATGCGCATGACAGGTTTATGGAAATCATCCCTCTTCAGCAGACCCTGGGGCACCTTGAGTATGTTTTAAAAAAGGATGAATATTACCCTTTGCGGGAAGTAAGGGAGGAAGGGCCCCGGGACGGTCTGCCGTTTTCCGGGGAATTGCTGGGGCCCAATCACTTTAACCAGATCGACGAGATATGTATTTCCAATGAAGAAGCCGTAAGGCTGGTGGAAAGGCTTCTTGACGATGTCATTTCCTTGTTTCCCGCCAGCCGGTATATCCACATAGGCTGCGATGAGGCGTGGAACCTTTGCTGCTGCGGCTTATGCAGGGAAAGGGGAGAAAAAAACAGGCTTTTCACAGAGCATGTCAACCGGATGGCGGGAAAGGTCAAAGAGGCGGGAAAGACGCCCGTGATGTGGGACGATATGCTAAGGCATTTTAACGATGCCGAAATGCAGCTGCTGGACAAAGATATCCTCCTGGTATGCTGGCTGTACTACAACTATGAAACCGGAGACGCAAAAACCCATATCGAACGGTATAAAAGCTTCGGATACCAGGTGCTCGGGGCATCTTCGGCAAAGTGCAGCGCAGGCCTTGCGGCTGATTATTTCGATATTCCGGATTTTTCCGAGAGAACCGCCAATATCGCCGATTGGTCCGGACTGGCCGATGAACTGGAGCTGCCAGGGGTAATAACCACCGTATGGTCCAATTATACCGGCACCATTGCGCCGCCGCACCCGTTTTTTGAGACGGCCTGGTATCCGGTGCTGCTTTCCGCGGATATGTACTGGAATAGAGAAGCCGGCTCCGATAGAAATTTCGAGTCCAGGTTTTTCGCCAATTATTTCGGGGCGGAGATGAAAGACGGTGTTTTTCAAAAGAATGCTGAAGAAGTATACCGATTCTTTGAAAGCCTGTGCCAGAAGCCCCTGAGGCACGCATATACCGCAGAGGCGTACAGGTGGATGTATTTGCTGGTGTTATACAGGAAGAAGAGCCTTGTCACAAACAGGGAGCTTTATAAGCTTTGCAGCGGAGTTTCAAACTATGAGAAGGCGATTGTCCTGAAAAGAACCGAAGACCTGGCGTCCATGAGGCAGTATTTGAAAGGAGGAATATACCGGCTCATGCGCAGGCACTATTCGGAAGAGGAAGTAAAAGAGTTTTTGGATTCGAGGTTTTATACCGACGACTTGCTTGAGGCCCATAAACCCTAGCTGCCGCAAAATTTTTCAACAGGAGGTGAAGGCAGGGGCGGGTGCTGTTTTCATGCGGACCAAAGGGTTTTATATTAATAAAAAGGCGAGGTGGAAAAAGGTGAAAAAATTCTATAGGTATGCTGCGCTCATGCTGATCACAGCACTATTTTCAGGACTGTTTTCATACCGGCAGGTTGCCTTCGCCGCAGACAGCGGCGACGTCCATATCAGGGCGAACCAGGTGGGGTATAAGACGAACTGGGCCAAGGAGGCTTTCGTATTATCCCAGATTGATCTTACGGGCCAAGCCTTCACTCTGAAAGATTCCGGCGGCGCGGCCGTATTTACCGGAACGGTGGGCGAGGACAGGGGAAGCTGGGGCAACCTGGGAGATAAATTTCCCCATGTCTATACACTGGACTTCAGCTCCTTTCAGACATCGGGGGATGGTTATACAATAACTGCAGGGGGAGAGACTTCATTCCCTTTCAGCATAGGCGACGACCCCTATTCCGAACTGGCTCCGCTTTCACTGGAATTCTTCAAAACGCAGCGCTGCGGGGATACCGACCCTTCCGGGCATGATCCCTGTCACCTGACCGACGGTGTGGCAGCGGACGGACCGATGGCAGGTACAATTCTGGATGCGACCGGCGGCTGGCATGATGCGGCCGACTACATCAATTTCATGGTCCCTGCCAGTTACTGCACCTATGTCATGCTGGCATCGTATCTATACCATCCCGGTAAATTCCCGGACCCGGAAACCGGCCTACTGGCCGAGGCAAAAATCGGTCTGGATTTTATGGAGAAAATGTGGGACAACGAGCACCAGGTATTGTACATGTCCGTGGCCGATGCCGATGAGCATGGACGCTGGGATACATGGCCTGAGGACGATAATTTCTATGAAGGGCCCCGGCCCGTTTATTCCTGTCCCGAAGGCACGGGCGCCAATATCGCCGGCAAGGCTGCGGCAGCCTTCGCCCTGGCTTCGGAAATCTGGAGCGGCGATGAAGAGCTGGCATCAAGGTATCGTGAGACAGCCATACAGCTATATGATTTCGGTAAAGAGAACGAAGCTGTCGCAGCGGACAGGGATGGAGGCTATGAGGAATCGGAGTGGAAGGACGATATGGCCCTGGGAGCCGCAGAGCTTTACCGCGCTACAGGTACGCCGTCCTACCTTGACGATGCAAAGGCATACGCCGGTACCCTGGGTTTGAGGGCCGACGGAGAATGGCCCGGAGAAAACCTCAGCTGGTCCAGGGAATATCATTGGGCCAACTATGCGATCGCAAAGCTTGATCCGACGTATGCAGCTACAGCCGCCGGACGAATGGGGAGGCACCTGAATGCCGCCTGGTGGTATGCGGACGAAAACCCATGGTACATGGCTATGGATGATATGCGTTGGAGCAGCAATGCCATGCTATCCCAGCTGGCAGTCGAGGCGTGCATGTACAAGGAACTGTCGGGGTTGGGTACCTATATGCCCCTGGCGCAAAGGGAATTCAACTATTTGCTGGGTTCCAACCCCTGGGGCGTTTCTTTCCTCAACAGCGCCGGCACCAATTGGTTCGTCAATCCAAGGCACCGCGTGGATTATCTCCACAAGCAGACCGAGTCCGGCTGGAACCTCGTCGGCGCATGGAGCGAAGGCGCCACATCAAAAACCGTATATGATACCTATCAAAATGACCACCTGGATGAAACCCAGCCTGATGCATATGCTGCGTTCCAGGATAGCAGGGCGGTATGGCACGATAACCGGATGGACTTTGTGACGAATGAAGTCTGCATCAATGCCAATGTAGCCGGACTGGCCGTTTCGGTATGGTTTGACGCATTTACCGACGTCGAACCCGACGAAACGATTCCTGAGCCGGACCCACCGGTGATCCCTACGCCGACGCCGGAGGAAGAGAATACCCACACATATGTTGCGGCTGCGGATTCCTATGTAAGAGCAGGAATCGATGAGGAGGATTATAACGACAATAATTACGGCACTTCATCCATCATAGAGATAAAGGGCTGCCCTCCGGAAGACGGTTACATGAGGCAGGGCTACTTCAAGTTCGATGTCGACATGCCGGACGGCATGACTGTGACCGGTGCAAAGCTGAGACTGTACGGAAGCGGCGATACAACGGCGGTAACAAAAGTGTTCTCCGTAGAAGACGACAGCTGGACGGAGGACGGGGAGGAAGGGATCACTTACAACAACTGCCCGGCGATGTCGGCGGAACCGCTGGTTACGGTGACCGTGACCTCAACGGCGCAGTACTATGAATACGATGTCACCGGTTTTGTGCAATCGGAAGCGGAGCTGGGTCAAAGCCTGATTTCTTTCGGCGTCACAGGCCGCGACGCGGAGGAGGATGTGAAAGTCACCTTCAACAGCCGGGAAAACAGTGAAAACCGGCCGCAATTGGTAATAACCTACCGCAGCGGCGGCACACCGCTGGAAGCCGCAAAAGTAGCTTTGGTGGCAGCGATTACGGCGGAAGCAGGCCCGGATCATGCGAATCCGGTATATGTCCTGGATCAGACGAACTACACGGAGGAAAGCTGGACTGCTTATACCAATGCAATAGCGGCAGCCATAGCAGTAGAAGGTGCTTCGGATGCAACGCTGGAACAGGTGATGGCGGCAAAAGCGGCCATCGATACTGCAAAGGCAGGGCTTACACCTGTGGCGGGAGAGCCGGATTACATCCTTGCCATAGGCCCTGAAAGCGCGGGCGGCGCAGGGCAAACCAGGACAATTACCATCGGAGGCACCAAAGCAGGGAACCTTACCGGAAAACACCTTGTCGTCCAATTCACGGAAGGGACGGGAGAGGCCGCAAAGGTATTGGTAGTCATGATCTCTGCTGTAAATCAGACTGTTTCCGTATCCTGTCAGGCTTCGGGAACAAAGGTTGAGGTATGGCTCGCCAGCGGCATGCCGGACCTTGTTGGTGAAAACATGGGCGTGGAAATATATGCCCATGCCGTCACAAACCAATAATTCGGTTGGAGGACGAAGAAGATGAGTAAGCGAATTTTATCCATAGCGCTGATAATACTGCTGTGCTTCGCACTGTTTCCTCCTTCCATGGCATCGGGGGCAATCAGTGTGACTGCGACCTATGCCGGCGGTGTGGTAACGGTAGCAGGCACAGGCTTTACCGGGGGTATCGATTATACCGTCCGGATCGTAGATACAGCCAATTCAAGCGTAAAGGCCATGGGACAGGCCACGGCTGACGGAAGCGGAAACATTTCCGCTTCCGTCACCACCGGTACCCTTGGTACCCTGTCAAACTATAGGCTGTATGTAAACAATGCCGATGGCACACTGGCGGGGACGGCAACGATCCAACAGGCTGTTATGCTTTATACGGCTACAATTCAGGCGGGAAACGGCGGTAAAATAACCGCAGGCGCAAGCGGCAGCTATGCCGCAGGAACGGCAATCACCCTGGAGGCCTCGGCCAATAGCGGATACGGGTTCGATAAGTGGAGCTCCAGCGGCGGAGGAACCTTTGCAAATGCCGGCAGCGCATCTACCACCTTTATCATGCCTGCGTCCGATGTAACAATAACGGCCAATTTTAAGGACACCGGCAGCGGCAGTACCGTAACGACACCAACACCAACACCAACACCAACACCAGTGCCCGTGCCGACACAGAATGGCACAACAACCTTATCCCTACCGGTAAAACCAACGGTAGACCCGGCAACCGGTATGGCAGCCGCCAGGGTTGAGGCCGGTTCTCTTAAAGAGCTGGCCGGACAGGCGAGGAAAACTGAAGCTGCCGGCAATAAAGCAGTGATTGAAATCAAGGTGGAAGCTGCAGCGGATGCAAAAGGGGCTGAGGTGGAAATCCCTCGGGACGCCTTCAAAGAGGCGGCGGATACCACCAATGCCGATATAAGGGTGGACGCCGGAATCGGTACCGTCACCTTTGACACAAAAGCGGCAAAGAGCATCAGTCAGGCGGCGTTGGAAGGAGACATCAGCATAGGCATCGAAAGGGTGGACAAAAACATCCTGACGGCAGAGGCCCGGGAGAAGGTGGGGGACAGGCCGGTCTATGACTTCACAGTCAAGGCTGGCGGTAGCGAAATATCCCATTTTGGCGGTGGAAAGGTGGAAATCAGCATACCGTATACTCTGAAGCCGGGAGAAGAGGAGAATTCTGTCGTCGTGTACTACATCGACGGCACAGGGGAGCTGAAAACCGTCCGGGGCAAATATGACCCGGCTGCAGGCGCGGTGATATTTACCGTCACGCATTTTTCAAAATATGCTGTAGGTTACAATGAAGTGAAATTCACCGACGTCGGAGCGAAGGACTGGTATAACGAGGCAGTAGGCTTTATGGCGGCAAGGGGCATTGTCAACGGCGTTGGCGGCGGCAGGTTTGCCCCTGGAGACAATGTGAAACGGGCAGACTTCCTCATCATGGTCATGAGGGCTTACGGTATAGAGCTTGATGCCGGCATTACGGATAATTTTGCCGATGCGGGAAACAAATACTACACGGGCTATCTGGGGACGGCGAAGCGCCTTGGCCTGGTAACCGGCGTCGGAGATAATCAATATGCGCCGGAGGCTGCCATAAGCCGTCAGGATATGTTTGTCGTCCTGTACCGCATACTGGAAAAGCTGGATGAACTGCCTACCGGCACAGGAGGCAAGAGCCTTGAAAGCTTTAAGGATGCAGGGGATATAGCAGGTTATGGGAAGGACGCCATGAAGCTGCTGGTGGAAACGGGAACCGTTTCCGGGGACGGGGTCAGCCTCAAACCAAAGGAAACGTCCATAAGGGCACAGGCGGCACAGGTGCTGTACAACCTGGTAAAGCAGGCGGAGACAAGATAATCACCCTCGAGCTCCAGGATAAAACGAGCAACGCGGTGAATATATTTTTTAACAGTAAAAAGAATTTTTTATTTATTGAGGCGTCGTTTATATGCCGCCTCATAGATTTTTTTAACCTCTTTAATGTCAAGCTCCTCGATTTCCCGGACGTATGCGTTGTATTCGCTGAAAGGTCTTGTGCCCAATAAGAAACGGGAGATGTTCTCCTTGTAATGTTTCCGGATGAGGTCATATTTTTCCGCAATAATGTTCAGTTCCTGTTCGGTAAAGGCCAGTCTCGGAATAGCAGGCATATCATACTTTTTCGAGGTATTGATGGCGTCGT
The DNA here is from genome assembly GCA_023426125.1 of Bacillota bacterium. Taxonomy (GTDB): domain Bacteria; phylum Bacillota; class Clostridia; order Acetivibrionales; family DTU013; genus MnB-11. The sequence goes on along the minus strand of JAFABI010000032.1, from coordinate 108,066 downwards.
TCAATTCCCCGGTGAAAAAGGATGCGTGGGCGTCATAATCAAACAAGGCATAAAAACCGTTGACGGACAGGCCGTATTTTTTTCGCAGGTCATCCACATCGGATACCCCGATGAATTTCTTCCCGCCGTTTTCGAAGGAGAAGGTTTTACCTTCTTCGCCCCAGCTTAACAATTGCTTTGCTTCATCGGTATACATCCAGTCCATATACTTCAAGGCCTCGTCCAGCAAGGGAGAATTTGCCGCAAGGCTGAAGCCCGATCCGGCATAAGCAGAATACGCGACCATGGCTTCGCCGTTGGCTCCGCCTTTCCACGGCGGCATATAGGCAAAGGTGACTTCAGGATCTGCCCGCCGCATGGTGAAGTTGAAAAAATCCATTCTTCCCAGATAATCGAAGGTTATAAACGCCGAGCCGGTATAAATAAGATCCTGCCAGGCCTTTGTGCTCATTGAAAAGGTATCGGGCGGCATCAGACCTTCCGCGAACAGTCGATTGTAGAAGATGAGGCAGTCCTTCAAATTTTCATGGTTGCCGCCAAATTGCCATTGACGGTTGCCGTCCAGATAAAGATAACCGTTATCGTTGGGGAAAATCGTGCCCCAGGAGGATGAAAGCCAGTGGAATTTTTCCAGGTCGGCAAGATCCTTGCATGCAAAGGGGTAGCTGTCCGGATAGAATTCCTTGAGTTTTTTACATACGTCGTAGAACTCGGCATCATTTTCCGGTACTTTAAGTCCATGCCTGTCAAAGATGTCTTTTCGATAGAGCCATCCCATACGGTCGGTTTCGGAAATGCCCTGGTCCGGCATGATATAAAGGCTCCCGTCGGCGGATATGTAATCTTTTATATACTCTCTGTTTTCATCCATCCACTTCGAAAAAACAGGCAATGCGGCCTTGTGGTCCAGAATGTCCGCATAGGCGCCGTCATAGCCGTAACGCTGGGAAGTGGTGATGTCAAAGTCGAATACCAATTCGGGTATATCGCCGGAAGCGATTGTCACATTGATCTTTTCCCGCATATCGGCATGATTGACGGTAATAATTTCAAAGCTTACATTCAGCTTATCCTTTAATGCCTTTACAACATACCAGTCGGCTTGATATGGCCAGCTGGGATGGGTGGGCGTCAGGAGCCGGAGGGTTACAGGCTTGTCAAAAAGCCGGCCCGATCCTGCAGTTTCCTGTGTGCCGTCCCGTCCCGTTGTCCGATGGCCGGAAATCGCTTTGCCACACCCCGTGAATAGGAATAAACACAAAACTGCCGCAAGCAAAATAAAGGGAATTCTTCTGCTCATGGACTTACCTCCGCATGATTCCGGGAAGGCAGCCTGCCTATGCCTGTAATTTATCGTGCCGGTATTCATTGGGCGTCTTCCCCGTGTATTTTTTAAAGACCCTGATCAGCGTGTTGATATTCAGTCCCACCTTTTCCCCGATATCCTGCACTTTCTCGTTTGTATTTTCAAGCAGGTAAATCGCTTTTTCGATACGGTACTTGCTGATATAATCACTCAGATTGATACCGGTTTTATTCTTGAAATACAGGGATATATACTCTTTTGTCAGATTCAGCCTTCCGGCAAATAATTCAAGATATATATCCTCCGAATAATGCTTTTCTATGTAGTCTTTAATGTAATCAATGATGTAATCCCTGCTTTTTTGAGTGGCGCCGAGTATTTGGATGATTTTAGTTATGAATTCCCTGCAAAGCTGTTTATAATGTTCCAGGGTGCAGCAATCACCCAGCCGGGCGTAATAATCCTTGAAATCCATATCTCCCCTGACAGCTTCCGACAAATTGTTTACCGTCTTGGCTCCGTAATTGAGTATCTCGGTACACATCAGGCTCATATTGAAGCTGTCTACGCCATTCCTGAGGTTGTAATCCAGGATGTCTTCGATTTGTTTTATACATTCTTCCAGCCGTCCGTTGCCGAGGAATTGCAGAAACCTTTCCGCCTGCTCCGTGGAAAAATAAAATTTCCCGTCCACGCTTTTCGTGACCCCTTCGACGACCAGCTGCGTATGGTCAAGAGGCATCCTGTGCTTCGACAGGTCCATAATGCTCCTGTATACCTTCTCCAATTCAAAATAATCGTTCTGAATCTTGCTGACGGCTATAGTGAAAAAGACATATTCATTCTCTTCATTTAGTTTTCCCAAAATACCATCCAGCATGGATTCGGGCTTCGATACGGACTTGCTGCAGCTGACGATTGAAATGATCTGGCATTTTTCAATCTGGAAGGTGGTACAGCTCCCATACAAGCTTTTCAAATATTTATCAATTAATTCCTTGATATAATAAGTTCCCTTGCTCACATTTAGGTTTGTAACCTCATAAAACAAAGGCCTGAAATGAAGAGTGAAACAAATCAGCAAATAATTGTCGTCATTGTTCAGACAGAGGTAAGGACTGTTTTTCATATCATCGGACTGTAGATAGATGTCTTTTATCCTGGTACGGAGAAAATAGGAATCAAGCAGGGAATCCTTTGATTTTAACTGCTGGTTGTACTCGGTGTTTTCATGGACGATCTTTTCAATATTACTCCCGATATATTTGAAATCCGTCTCAAAAATCCCATTCTTGCTGCCGGTACTGCTCATGAGATTGACGATTGATTTTGCCAGATTGTTGTATCTTCTTGAAATGAAATAGGAAAGCAGCAGGCTTAGAAATACGGAGGTCAGAATCAACAGCACAAGGATCAGGTTTGTTCCGGTCATCAGCTTGCTGATTTCACTGTATTCAAGATATTTCACATAGGTGATTGCGCCGACCTTTGACTTTGTTGTTAACAGATACCCCCCTTCGATCTTCTTCAAATGCCGGAAATCCTCAAGGGCGTTGTCCGTTATTCCGGTATCCGCCTGCAGAGGGTAAATGGGCTTCCGGTCTCCGTTTACTACATAAAAGTTGTTTAAGAAGGTGTTTTCATTATTCGCCGCAAATTCATTCAAATTGAGTAGGGCCACTAGAATCACCGAAGGATAGGGGGATTTTTTCAATGCCACCGGCATCAAAGTGTAGGACTGTGTAATGGTAGGGTCGGTAATGTCTTGAAAAATGTCGGCGCCGTAAAAATTATAATAGAACTTTTCCTTTCCTTCAGTAAACCAGAAAGCCTTGTCATAAACAGAGCTTTTAAAGATTTTGTTAAAGAAGAGGTCTATGTCATAGACGCCTTCGGAGGTTATGACCATATCCAGATTGATGTTTACCACAAATATGTTGAAAATGCTTTCATTCAAAGTTTTGTTGGTATTGATCAATTCCCAGAGGGCTTTTCTCTGATTGGGCGAAATATTGTTTTTTAAAACGGGTATGAATTTTTCATCGTCATAAATCCTGTACAGCATTCCCATGACCTGCTTATAAAAATTATCAAACTTGGTGGATATGATCTGCATTCTTTCTTCGGAATTATTCAGGAGTTCTTTTTCTATGTTGTGGCTGTACAGCCTGTATGAAAGAAGATGAAAGGACGTGACGGTAATAAGTACAAGTAAAAAACCTGACATCAGTCTTACGAACAAAGACTTTATTTTGAAAAACCCGTGAAAAATATTTTTCATTCTTCACCCCTGTTTACAAGTTTGGAGGCTGTCTTATACCGGTTTAAAACAATGATTTAATTATATAAGTAGTATACCATAGCCCGGCTTACAGCCGCAACCAAAGGTTAGTATTCGGCAGGATACTTTCATATGCAGGACAATGTGTCGTACTGGGAATGGTACAAATCATAATAGAAGCCGCGGCGGCGCATAAGTTCAGGGTGCGTGCCCTGTTCCACAATGTTGCCGTCCCGGACCACCAGGATCAGGTCGGCGTTTTTAATGGTGGAGAGCCGGTGGGCAATAACGAAGCAGGTGCGGTTTTTCATAAGCTGCAGCATGGCGGCCTGGATGCGGCGCTCGGTCTGGGTGTCAACATTGGAGGTTGCCTCGTCCAGGATCAGCATGCTGGAATCCAGCAGCATCGCCCGGGCAATGGTCAAAAGCTGCTTTTGCCCTTTGGATATGTTGGTGCCGTTGTCGCTGAGGACGGTGTCATAGCCATCGGTCAGGGACATGATATAGTTGTGTATCCTGGCTGCCCTGGCCGCCCTGGTAACCTCCTCAAGGGTTACGTTTTCCTTGCCGTAGGCGATATTTTCGAAGATGGTGCCGTGAAAGAGCCAGGTGTCCTGCAGCACCATGGTATATGCCAGGCGCAGGCTCTTTCTTGTTATGGCCTTGATATTGTGATTGTCAACGTAAATGGCGCCTGCATCCGCGTCGTAAAAGCGCATAAGCAGGTTGATGATGGTGGTCTTGCCCGCTCCGGTAGGGCCGACAATGGCAATGACCGAGCCCTGCGGTACATCAAGCCTGAAGTCATGGATAATGGTCTTGCCGGGCTCATAGCCGAAAGATACATTTTCTATTCTGACGTCTCCCCGGACGTTGTTCAATTCGGAAGCATCCTTTGAATCCCCGGGCTCCGGCTCCTCATCGATAAGCCTGAATACGCGCTCAGCCGCGGCAAAGGCCGATTGCAGCTCACTGATGATGTTTGCGAATTCATTGATGGGACCGGAAAACTTCCGTGAATAAAGTACAAAGGAAGAAATACTGCCGAGGGAAAGGCTGCCGCCCATATACAGGATTGCGCCGAAGATGCTGATCAGGGCAAGGGAGAGATTGTTTATAAAATTCATGGAAGGACCTGTCACACTGGCATAATAATCGGCCTGAAAATAAGCGTCGACGGCTTCCTTGTTTTTCACATCAAAGCGGTCAATCATGATCTTCTCACGGTGATATGCCTTGGTTGTCTTCTGGCCGCTGGTAATTTCCTCAATATAGCCATTTAGCTCTCCAAGCTTTGCCGAACGCTTGCGGTACAGGGGCCTGACCTTCTTTGTCATATAGCTTGTAATCAGAACGGATATGGGTATTGTGACGACGAACACGAGGGTCAACGGTGATGAAATAGACAGCATCATGATAAAGGAACCTGCCACTGTGATGAGGCTTGTGCAGATTTGCAGCAGGTCATTTGACAGCGAGGTGTTGATGGTGTCCACGTCATAGGAAATAACGCTGATGACATCTCCCGTCTGATGACGGTCAAAAAACCCTACGGGCAGGGAAGCAAGCTTGTCGAAAATATCCTTTCGCATGCGGTAAACAACGCTGCGGCTTAATTTTATCATAATGATGGAAAGGATATAGCCCATGATGGCGGAAGCAATATAAAAAAGGAGCATTAAAAAAGCATAATGGAACACAACCTGGAAATCCACCCGCCCTTTGCCCGGTTCGATTGCATCAATTGCGTAGCCGGACAACAGCGGACCGATGAGGGCAAACAGATTGCTGGCAACGGTCAAAAGGAAAGCCGCCAGCAAGAGCCATTTATAATGGTATAAATATTTCCACAGCCGCAGCAGGATATATGTTTTTTTCAGCTTTGGCCTGGAATCCGGGCCGCGCTGCTTGATAAGACCTTTACCCTTTGGTGATGACTGATTCTGCATGAAATCCCTCCTGCGCTTATGATATCTCGCCCATTTGCGTGTCGTAAATCTCCCGGTAGCTGTCGCACGAGGCCAGGAGCTCTTCGTGGGTGCCATAGCCGATAATCCTTCCGTCTTCCAGCATCATGATCTTTTCGGAATTCATAATGGAGCTTATGCGCTGTGCAACAACAATGGTCGTCGTGCTGCTGAAATTACGGCGGAGCGCTTTGCGCAAAGCCGCGTCGGTCAAATAGTCAAGAGCGCTGGAGCAATCGTCGAGAATGAGGATCTCGGGGTTTGCCGCCAGGGCGCGGGCAATGAGGAGGCGCTGCTTCTGGCCGCCGCTTAGGTTTGCGCCCTTGACCGTCAGCCTGTGGGCAGAGCCGCCCTCCTTCAGCCGGATAAAGTCTGCCTGGGCGGACTTCACGGCAGCTTCAACCTCCCGGTCGGTGAGGGAACGGCCAAAGTCGATGTTTTCCCGGATGGTATCGGCAAACAGAAAATCGTTCTGAAACACAACGCCGAATTTCGTATGCAGCGATTTCCCCGGAATGCCTTTGATACTGTCGCCGGAGATGCGTATCTCGCCCGAATCCGGGTCATAGAAACGCAGCAGCAGATTAATAACGGTGGACTTGCCGCTGCCGGTGGCTCCGATGATGCCGAGAGTTTCGCCGCGCTTCAACGCAAAGCTTATGTCCGTCAGGTTGTTTTGCACCTTGTTGTAGGAAAAGCAAACATTTTTGAATTCAACATGGTATTCGCTTGCGGTATGCGCGGGATCCTCCGTGAGCATCTCCTCCGGGGAATCAAGCACCGTGGAAATCCTTTTTGCGCTTGCTGCGCCTTTTGAATACATCACAAACAGGCGGGTTACCATCATAAGGGCATTCAGTATGATTGCAAAATAACTTAGGAATGCAATGATTTTGCCGGGCTGGGTGAGACCCGAGTCCACACGGAAGGCTCCTACGATGACGACCAGCGTCAGCCCTATATTAAGCAGCAGGTTCATGATGGGGTTCGTCAGGGACATAAGGATGCCGGCGCGCTGGTCTTTTTTTACAACCTCGTCGTTTATTTCACCGAACCTTTCCTTTTCATATTCTGTTTTTGACAGCGCTTTTATAATGCGTATGCCCGTCATATTCTCCTGTATCTTGCGCACAAGCTTGTCGATTGCGGCTTGTGTGTCGGTGAACAGCGCAACGCCTTTCCGGGATATGAAAAAAACCATAACGGCTAAAATGGGCAGGGTACAAACCAGGATGAGAGTAAGCACAGGCTCAAGAGTCAGCGTGACAGCAATACCGCCAAGCAGCAGTATTGGTGCGCGGACCCCCAGCCGCTGCATCCTGTCCACCATTTGGTGCACATTGTAGGTATCGGAGGTTAACCTCGAAATCAGCGACGGAACCGTAAAGGAGTCGACCTGGCGGCTTGAAAGAAAGGACACCTTTTCAAACAGGTCATGCCGTATTTTTTCGGTAATATTGCGGGCGGTTTTTGTGGCCATTCTGTTAGCGATGATATTGAAGCTTACCGCAACCGCCGCGCATACAATCATGAGTCCGCCGTAAATATATACGCTGACCATGTCCCTTGCGGGAACAACATCGTCAATGATATACGCCAGCAGCCAGGGCAGCAGCAAATCCATGATGGTGCCGATAAACTTTATAGAAAACTGGTACAGGATTTGCAAAAAATAGGGGCGGATATAAAATAGCAGTTTTTTCATTATAGGCTCTTTTCCTTATCCGTTTTCTCAATCCGGTCGATTCCATCGGCGTATAGCTTCGCCTTTTCGGAAATCCGTTCAAGGAGCGCCAGAAGTGTTTCTTTCTCTTCATCGGTAAGATCTTCCGTGATGTAGCCATTCCATTCGCCCAGCACCTGGAGCACCTTCGGCAGGATATCAAGGGCCTTTTGCGTGGGATAAACCTCAACGGCACGCTTGTCGGCGTCGCTGGGCCTGCGTTCCACAAAGCCGTTTTCCTCCAGCACGGCAAGCTGGCGGGTTACATTGCTCTTGTTGATATAGATGATACGGGCAAGCTTATCCTGGGATATTCCCGGATTCCGGCATATATTCAGGATGTAAGGGCATTGGTACCCGTTGAGCCCGCTGTCCGAGAGCCGCTGGTTCCTGTATTGGATTGCGCACCTTGTGGTGACGCTGATATGTTTCATATAAGCAATCATAACCGCACATCCTTAAGCTTGATTTCTTACCGCACTTTCAGTGAAATATTAGTTGCGGATGCAACTAATAATATCTATATTATATTTGCTTGGCTGGCTTTTGTCAAGAATTGGTCTGTAAGGATGCAAATCCAATCAGCCCGCAAAAAGTGCTATTCAGATATCTGGCTGTATTACGGGGAGCAAAGCGACGCGGCAACCGTTTATATAGAGTGATTGATTTATGAACGGCGAAGCTGTTCTGACAATTACTTTTGGCCGGAAATACACAAGCCGAAAAATTCCTTTTTAATGCCGTATTTTTTATGAAGGGACCTGCCAAGGATGTTTACCATTTCTTCTACGGTATAGGATGCATTTTGTGAGGTGATGAAGCCGGGACGGATTTCCTTTGGCTTGGTTAAAAGGTAGATAAGCCATTTTATCAGCGGATTGACGTCTCTTCGCATATCGGTAATGCAATAGAGGCCGTCCGGCTTCAGCACTCGATGGATTTCTTCAAAAACCCTGGAAGGATTTTCCCATTCGTGCAGCGACCCATTGGAAAAAACGGCGTCAAAGCTGCTGTCTTCAAAAGGCATGGACATGGAATTTCCTTCAACATAATGAACGCTTGATTCCAGTCCATACTCTCTTGCATTTTTATTAGCCAGACGTATCATTGCCGGGCTTATCTCACAGCCTGTAAGCATGGAACCGGGAGAGCGCTTAAGCCATTCAAGCCCGAGATAGCCGGGACCGGGACCTATTTCCAGGACATTCCCTTTCCGGATTCCGGCGTTCAGGATACTGTCCACATTGTTCCAGCCTTTATCCCGCATGTTTTTTGCAAACAGGTCATAAACCTCAACCGTTATTTCACCTTGAATCCCTTCGTTTGTCTCAGCGACTCTTTGCTTTACCATTGCTTTGCCTCCTTTATATTTTTTAATGCTTCCTCTGCCCAATCCAACTCAGCCTGATAGTGTTTCAGGTGATGGTCAAAGATGATCATGGCGGTAGTTTTCACGGCATCGGGAACAAATTGCATGGTATCGTTTTGATGCTGCACAATGGCGGAAATGGTTTTATGCAGTACTTTGTTATAAGTCTCCAGATGCGCAAGGATGTCCTTTGGGTCCAACGCGTCGGAGAAAAAGAATACGCCGTCGGAAGGGAATTGGGGGCGGTATTCGAATTTCATCAAATCATGCAGTTTGCTTTGAAATGTCATCGCACCTTTTTCTGTTATCGTATAAACGGTTTTCTCCGGTCTTCCGGTTTCCTTCTCACGTATTCCGTCTATTAAGCCGTCGGCTTCCATTTTTTCCAGATGGTAATAAATGGTGGGCAGCTTGATCTGTGTGAAATCGGCCAATTGTTCCCCTATGGTCTTTTTTATTTGGTATCCGTGCTGTGGCCCATATCTTGACAGCAGCCCAAGGATATAAAGCGGTATGATATGAATTCCTCCTTTGCATAGTCAGTGCTGAGTATTATTATAGTCGGCGCTGACTATAAAGTCAAGGGCGAGGTTGAAAAATAATTTAATTGATTAGCTTGACAAAAAAGTACATGTACTTATAACGAGGCGACAAAGATACCTCCACCTCAAGGTGGCGCATCCGGTCTTTAGTCTTTCTGTACGGAATTTATCAAACAGCTTTCAATGCACCGCCATTGGGCAAGACACCATTAAAGCACAATTCTCTAACCGCGGGAACATCCGGCTTGCGACGGGGATATCGTCAAGCCGGATTTCTTCTCATTTTATTATGTTATTATGGCATCACTGTTCTTTTTGAAAGGATTCGGCTATTTTTACAGCTTCCTTTTTTGATATGCTGTGATTTTTATAGGCTTCCAGATGATAAACAGCATCCTCTGTTTCCCACATAAGCGAATTTGTATCCGTTATTCTGACAGGGGGTTTCGACCTATCAATGATTACAGCATTATTTTTAATTTTTTCTTCATACTCCGGATATTTATTTTTTACCCACCTTCCATTAAGGTTGTTAATTTTAACTACTTCAACCCGATAATACTTATCGATTTCATCAACAATGTATGCTTCCGTCATCGGTTCAATACAGATAGATATCCTGGAACCATTTTGCTTTTTATAGGATGCGGATATGCTTCTGTATGCGTCATACTCCATTAGCTTTTCCAATTCCGTGTCATCCTCAAGTGCATTACTCATTGTCATTTCCATGTTTTTTTCTTGATAGACTGCCCGTTTTATTTTTTGGCCCAGGGTTACATTCAAGCTCTTATATTCCAGCGTATATTCACCATAGAGCGTCTTCGGAAAATGAACCGGATACCCTAATTTTTGTTCAAGTTCTTTTTCCGATAGAAATGTTCGATTGCTGCAAGTATAGGTGAAATCTATTTCATCCACAGGCTTTTCAACAATGTTCGTTTCGTTGTCTTCCTGTACCAATATAAAAATTCTTTCTATTGTATCCGCAGCCAGTGATCGAACATTGCTGGAAAAGGTAAATAATAATACAAAGGTGATTAATATGCATCCCAGTGTAGAAAGTATAATTCTTCTGCTGCTAAGGCTCAGAAATGAATTGTTTTTTACCCAATTTGACTTTTTCTTATTTTTTACTGCTTCCTGCCGGATATTTTGAAAAATGTCCTTTAAACCTGTATATTCATTCGCTTCTTGAATCAACGCATCTTTGATGATGCGATTAAGACTATATTCCATTGATTTCAATCTCCCTTCCCGATATTTCCTTATTATTTTCATCAAATCCGATTTCTTGTTCCAATTCTTTTTTTAAGAGCAACCTGGCCTTATAAAGCCTCGACTTGACTGTGCCTTCAAAGCAGCCTAAGACCTTGGCGATCTCTTTTACAGACATCTCGTTAAAGTAATGAAGAATGATCACTGTTTTAAATTTTGTGTTTAACGTTTTAATCTTTTTTCGAATAAGCATGGATGTCAATTGTGATTCTATCATTTGCTCCGGGGATGAACTGCCGCCAGGCAAATTATCCATATTTACGGGCTCTTTTTCCAATGGCAGCGTCTTTTTATGCCTGGATACCATTCGCCAGCCTACCCTGACAATCAGTCGATAAAACCAGATATTAAATATTTGAGGATTTTTGATATTTTTTATTTTCCTGTAGCAAAGGATAAACGCTTCCTGGACAATATCTTCTGCTATAGCCTTATCTCCCGCAATCAAATAGGCTGTTCCCAGAGCCTTTTTTTCGTATGTCCTGAAAAGGGCCTCAAAAGCTTCTGCATCATCTGATTGGCATCGTTTGATTAAATCTGTTTGGTCCACTTATTCACCCCTTTTCCTAATGTTTGGAGCCTCCATTGTTGTATATAAGAGACAAAAACAGAGGCAATGGTTCATTTTTAATATAAATTTTTTTATCATGATTTACAAATTTTTTTTTGGAGCACCGTATTGTTCATTGTTGATGGTGAAAAGGAACTATACCAGTCTGTTCTGAAAAGGGGTGAAAGCTTCCGCTTCGGAATCGAGAAAGGCTGTATTAGCGAGTTCCTGGCGGGCTATGCCTTTAAGGCTTTAAGTATTATGGACTCTGGCAGGCTTAAAAAAGGAAAATAAAATGGTAATAAAAAGCAGCGGGCTTAAAGAAAACTCATTTTTAAAATAGGGTATTAAAAGTGCAAAAGAACTGAAAGCATGGGGATAAAAGAATAAAGATAATGGAGGAGTCTGTATTTTTCAGAAAATTAAAGGGCAAGTACGATATAAAAACCAAAATTACCGCTTTTATGTCGGATGCTTTGAAAATGCAGTATCTGGTGCATTTGAAGCTGTAATTGCCAATACGGTCTTCTTGTTTTATTTTACCTGCCCGGTGCTGTCTCCGGAATCAACATTATTCACTTGTTTTTTAATTTGCGTTGATGTGTTCCATGATTTTATCAAAGGTTTCCTGGCTGATGACATGCTCCAGGCGGCAGGCATCCGCCGACGCTGTTTCTTCGCTGACACCCAGTGCGATCAGCCAGCCGGTCAGAATGCGATGACGGTTGTAAACCTGTTCTGCGATCTTATGTCCGGTTTCCGTCAGCTCAATTTTACCTTCGCTGTCCATGGTTATGTGTCCGGCCTTTTTCAGAATGGACATGGCACGGGATACGCTGGGCTTTGAAAAGGACAGGGCATGGGCGACATCAATCGACCGTACGTAGCCTGCCTTGTTTTTCAGGATCAAAATCATTTCCAGGTAATTCTCACCGGATTCTTGCAGCTTCATTCGTTCACCCTCCCTCTTGAAACCGATATGAATTGTTATTGAATATATTAGCACTTGCTAACTATGATTGCAAGTAAAATTGCAATGGGCCTGTGACGATTCAGGGGTAAGAAACCTGACCAGGCCCTGCCTGACATTACTTTCTGATATCGCTTGCTGCAGTTCTCAGGGAAGGAGCCTTCTTGTGCTTAGCTTGTGGTAGGTGCTGCAGTATGTAAACCCTTCTGCGCATCCGGTATCACACTGATAGCCTCTGAATCTTGACATTGTCCTGGCCATATCCAAAAAGTCCATGTTGTCATGGTCCTTCAGCCATTTAACCTGACTCTCATGACAATCCATCATTTTCATTTTAGTATCCATGAAATCTGTAATATCTACATATTCCACAGGCAATGAATTAACTCCGCAAACAGGTTCCATATAATATAAAGGCGTCAGTTTCCCGTAAAATTCGTGTTTGGTCTGGTGACGCGCCACGGTGGCAGCCATTGTAGCTCCATATACAAGCTTGCTGGTTTCCTCATGGTCATCCATATAATCATGGGGGGAGTGGGTAATGATGAGATCCGGCTTTGCCTGGCGGATCAGGTCGATTATCTTATCTCTGGCAGCCATATTATCCGATCTGACGAACAGGTCGCTTTCGCCGAGACCAACCACCTCTGCACCGATAATACTCCCTGCCTTTCGTGCTTCTTCAGCCCTTATTTTCACCAGTTCGTCCGGCATGATGATCATGTGTCCCACATTTCCTGTTGAAACATGGCACATTGTTACCTTGTCACCTCTGCCGGCGCATTTGGCAAGGGTGCCTCCGCACCCCATCTCCAGATCATCCGGGTGTGCTCCGATTGCAAGTATATTCATAATTATTTCACTCCTTTGACGTGTACTTTACTGCTGCTGTTCATATTTATATAACGAGGCGACCAAAATGTCCCCCACCGCTACAAGGTGGCGGTACCAAATTGGTTTTCAGGCGGTGAGCATATCTCCCGCCTGGGATGCATAGGCGAGCAGCAAATGCAAGGCATTTGCGACCAGCCCGGGTTGCATGGACGAGCAGCAAGCTTTAGCTTGCGACCAGTCTCGTTGAAACTCCGCTGATGTAAGGAAATTTGTCTACAACCGACAAATTTCCTTTGAATTAGGTCGTTATAAGCGCCAATTCTCGGGCAATACATTCATAATATATACTGTTGCCGGCTTTGTTGACATGCCATGCGTCCGAAAACAAACTTTCTTCATTTTTGTCCTTCTCAATGATTTCTTTCATAGCCCTGTTGGCATCGGCAATCTGTACCTTCATTCCTGCTGCGGCTTGCCGGCTTGCATGGATATATTCATCAAAACCGATTCCTGCCCGGTTTACCTGAGTCCCCAGAATGGGGGAGACAGTCAGCAGCAAGGGCCTGGCGCCATGATCCCGGATACTTTTGAATAGCATCTCCAGGTTCTCACGATATTTCTTCAGGGTTATTGCCTGGAGCCAGTCATTGATACTAAATGCTTCAACAACAACAATATCCGGCTTATACTGCAAAACATAGGATTCCCAGTATTTTTCAAGGTACTTTCCGCTGTCACAGCTCCCTATTCCCGAGTTGATTACGCGGCACGGTCCCGAGTACGATTCCAGCCTGTGAAATTTCAGGCAGCCCTCTGCTGCATTCCCAGGATTATTCCCGGTTGGCTCTTCCAGAAATATTCGAATGTCATGCAATTTATCCTCCAGCTTGTCATAGGTCCAAATTTTATAATTGTTTATCCCGTTATGCCAATCATAGGTGTTGATGACTCCGGCCTGTTCACCGTCAATACTGATTTTACCTTCGGCACCGTCCGGCCCGTATTGAAAAAACAGCCGCAGGAGGTTTCCCGCCGCTTCCAGCCGGATATGGCCTCTTTCAAGGCAAAAACATGGCTCCAGCCTTATTCTTCCTTCAACCTTTAGGATTCCACCTTGCAAAGCAGAAGCTTCATGACACGCAGAGCCCGAAAGTTCATTCATGCGTTTTCTTAAAAGGTTGGCATAGCAGGGGACATGAAACGGTAAAGGCCTGAGATCACCTGCTTGAACAGGAGGATAAAATACAAACGCATCTTCTGCGCCCTGTCCCCAGGTATGAGAGTCCCCAACCAGCACAATCGTTTTATTGGCCGACATATTTTTCCACCTCCTGTCGGTAAGTGTAGGGGCGCGCATTGCGCATCCGCAAATGCAATCTACGTCAAACAGCTACCGGACGGCCAATGGCCGCCCCTACATTTAATGCCTTCCGGCTATGGTTATCCATACATCAGGCTTTTTCATACCTATGACAAATAAATCTCATATTACGAATTGAAGATCGCATATTTATACCCTTCACATCCTCAAAATTTCCGTACAATACATGATTCGGCTAAAGGCTGCAGTTACAGGTTTAATACCTTACATCAAAATCAATTGAACCGTTGAAATTGTCTATAGTAACTGTTTCCGAGCGTGGACAATACTCTCCGGCACTGGTTCCGGATGCCTTTAGCATATTCGGGTGAGGCAGACGAATCTTAAGTTTTTTCGGCAGCCTGGATAAAGGTGCATCAATTTTCACAGAAACGCTGATTCTGCCTATACTTACATCCGCCTTGACCTTCAGATGGAGGGGGCCGAAATAGGTCATCATTCCCCGGACAATGATCTGCTTTCCATTTTCAAGCCATACCCGCGGGATGCCGGGCAGCAAGTCAAGCGTGTCTCCATCTTCCATGTACAGCATCCATCTGCTTCTCATGAGGAACCATCCCTCTTCATGGGTCTTGTGCGGGCTTGCATGATGGTAGTGTTCCCAGAAGGTATACGTCTCTCTGTCTGCAAGACTCGATACATTGGTATAATATTCCTTGAGGAAGGCCTTGACTTCTCCGCGCTTCAAATGGGCATACGGATGAGGGCTGTAATAGGGCTGGCTGAATGCCACATTCCGCAGGTAAAACAACTCGGAAAAGCTTCGCATGATGAAATCGCCGTATAATTCATCCGGTCTGACCACCTCCTGCAGCAGCAGGTACATTGTGCCACAAATCGCATCCCGGGCAGTTGCGGTAGCGTGGGTAAACCACATGCCCGGATCGGTATACAGCGACACCGGACCGCAGCTTTCGACCCACGGCGGCGCCGAAGGGCACCAGCGGCCGTTTCCAAGGGGAACCACCGGGCATTGTGCAATATTCTTTTTCAGGGAAGCAAGGATATCCCCTTTGAATTCACCTGCTTGAGCGGCAATGCGCGCTGATTCAATGGGGTCAATGTCTGCAAGCACCTCGGCGGAACGTGACATTCCCAGATACGCAAATCCGTTTAACATGTATGAATGGTATGGATCTTCAGGATCTGCCACCTTGCCTTCAATCATTCCGTACCCTTTTCCCCGAAGGTCTTCCCTCTTGTTGCGTTCCCTCCAGCGATTGAGATATTCACAAGCCTTCAGGATATTTCCCTTAATACTCTTTATCCATTCAATATCGCGGGTGTACCTGTAGTGCTCTCCGATATTCCAAAGCACAGCTCCCGTTTCCAGCATATATCCGCCAAAGTTCTGCATGAAGCCATCCTCGTGCTGCTTATCGATAAAGTACATGATCGCACGGCGTGCAAGATCATTTTTACCCACCGACTCAAGGTACTGGATAATAGGGGAGCTTTCGGAGCCAATGGGCGAATAGACACCGACAACAGGAGCTACCGCACCTTCCGGTTCATTTCCGTAACAAACCAGGTCAAAATGGAGGATTCCCGCCTTCAGCATCTCATTGATACGTTTCTCAGGAAGGCTGATTTGTGCGGCATCCGCAAGTTTATCCTTCCAAAAGCGGATACATTCCTCAAGACGCTGCTGATAATCTGTTGCCGCCAGTGCTTCCGCTCTCGGCAGCGATATGGGCCGGTGTGGAATCTTGAAAATATATTCTGCCTTTTCCCCCGGTTTTAAAAGCACTGCCATCTCCATTTGCGGTACAGGCTTTCCATTCAAGGCGGCAATAAGGAACACTCTGTCCTCTTTATAGGAGCCATACCCTGTAGTTCCATCATAAGCAGGTTTGATGGTTGACATGTCCGGCAAGGCATGTACGTTGGGCTGAGGTATGCGCATCCAGCTATATCTTGGGGCTTTTGCCATATTTATGGCCTCAATGCGAAGATAAATAACGGTTTCCTCATCTCTTTCCAGCTCGCTTTGAAGCAGGGAATCCTTCTTTCTGCTTTGCTCTTCCGTCAGCATACTCCCATAGGAATACTGGTCTGCCACGAGAATATCAGTCCCATGGATGTTTTCCATGGTCAGAGCACTTTTTTCATTTGTCACAAACATTTTTGAAATATAGCATACATCGTCGTCCATATGGCGTGTATTTACTATAGGAAGATTCCCTTCCTCAATCCAGCGTTCAAGTCCCTGAACGCATCCAAGCCCCCTGCCGGCGAAATAATCATACTTTACGGAAGCTCCGCCAAGTTCGGGCAAGGTTACATCCATGCCGTGGTATTTCGGTTTTATCCAGTCCCATACCTCTCTGCCGGGACCATTGTAGCTTATATACCGGAAACCGGCTTCAAAGATCCTTATATCACGGCTCACACCCAGCCATGTAGGGCACTGCATATCTCTGGTGCTTGCGGCAGCCTTTTCAAAGGATTCCTCAGGTTCGTTTCCGATGGCTTCAAGTCTTGAAAGTGCCGCCCTGTTTTCAAGCTCGCTGCTGATTTCCCAATAGGAACGGGGATCGCAGGCTTCGGTGACGATCACTTTGTATTCGGGAATATATACCGGATAACCTGAGCAGACGTCCCTTAAGAAAAAGCTGAAAGAACCGGTTGTTGCACAAACGTGAAGGATTGTTGCAGATGCGCCCGCCTCCAGAGCGGCATTGTCGGCCTCCAGACTTAGCCTGCATTCCCCGTTTGACTGAAAGCGAAAGGAAGCACCGGCGGTTTTTCCTGTCCCCGGGCCTGCATCAAGCCTGGATAATGTTCCGTTTCTTATTGTGATTTCTCCTTGCGGACAGCCATCGGACCAAATAATCGCAACTTGTTTTTTCATCGTTACACCTCTTTATAATTTGATTAAAAGCACACCCCTGGCAAACCATACCGTTTACCAGGAGGTGTGCCCTGTCAATCCGCTATTTATCCCTTCGTGCCGATTACTACAGCGAAAAGTTTTATTTTATCCTTGAAGAAATAGCGCGTTGAAGCGTTCGCGATATTTCTTCAAGGCGCATAAATGCCGATAAATTAATGTTTTTTTCGCTGTAGTACTATTTGCCAAGAGCTTTCAGCTGGGCCTTGTGCTCTGCGGTGTAGACAGCTTCGATCTTGTCAACGCCAAGCTTTTCAATCTGAGTCTTACAGTCATTATAGATCTTGTCGAATTCAGCTGCGTCTTTGGCCGCAATCATCTTCATGCCGGATTCCTTGCATAGATTGTTGATCTTGGTGCGGAGTACGTCAAGATCGCTGCCGGGATCAACAGCCCCTTCGATGTCGGCGAAGCCCTCTTCCCAGATGTCTCTGACGACATTCAGCCTTTTTATGTTTTCGTCTTTGGCCAGTCCCTCAGGAGTAAGTACGGCTCCCAGATAACGCTCCCAGAAATAAGTCTTTACCCACGGAGACCAGGGGCCGTTTACCTTGTACCTGGATACATAACTCTGCAGGTCTTTTGCGGCAAGAACTGCAGCATCAGGGTCCGGTATCCATTTGCCATCCACCGTATTCCACATATCACCTTCAACACCCGCGTTTGTAACCATTTGCCCTTCATCCGTCAGTAAATATTCAAAGAACTTTATGATGCGATCCGGCTGCTTGGCGTTGGTGGTTATGACTGTAGCCTGGCCGCCCTTGCTCCTGAGAGCCGCTGCCTCCCATTTGACTCCGGCCTTCTGGATAGGCCCTATGGCAGTATAGCCTTTATCATCATTTCCCAGGTTGGTCTTTATGGTCTCGTTCAGTGTGTTGTATGCATTGTAGGTAGCGGACATGATCGCTCCATACTTGGCGCCATACATTTTCTCATCCTTCTGCTGAACGCCCTCGGTGAGCATGTTGGTGGTTATCAAGCCTTGCTGGAAAAGACCGTTGAGCCATTGAAGGTATTCAACATAGGCCGGGTCGTACCAGTAAAACTTTAAGGTGCCATCCTGCTGCGGGGAGGTGTTTGACAAGTGGCATCCGAAAGTTGACTTGAAGTGGGTGAACAGCTCCGTACGGGGATCGTCTGCCGGAAGCTTGAGGGGATCAACCTCAGGGTACTTTTCCTTGCAGAATTTCAGGAAGCCGGTGAAGTCATCCAGGTCGGTGATATCCTGCTTTCCATAGGCAGCCAGGATGTCTTTGCGCGCAAACATAATATTGTAACCATGGGTACGGGGCACCTTCAATTCGTCAAAAGCTTCAAAACACCGGGTATCATACTCAAATCCTACGTATTTCCATAACTTCCCGTCTTTATCTGCATGAAATTGCAGCTGGGATTTGGGGATAAGGCTCCACATTTTTGGTGCATACTTATCGATAAGATCACCCAAGGCCACGATTTGGCCGGCGTCTTTCATCTGCGGGACATAGGGGTTGTTGAACGCACCGAACACCATGACATCGGGCAAGTCGCCGGAAGCGATCAATGGCCCGATAAGCTCCTCTTCCTTACCTGCAGGCATGTCGATAATCATCTTGCCGCCTGTCTTTTCAGTAATTTTTTTGTATACGGGACTATCATCCCAACCGGCTTCTACGGCAGGCTTGGCCCATGCCCATACGCTCGGCCACCACACGGTGAATTCGAAGGGTGATGTGTCCTGCGCATATTCCAGCTCCGAATCGGCACCCTCCGGAGATGCAGTTTCACCAGCGGCTGACGTCGCTTTTTCTGCAGGCGGCTGCTGGGTTGACGGTGCTGCGGTTCCTGCACCGCAAGCGGTAAGTGTCCCGGTAAGCATCGCTAAAGCGAGAACCATGACTAAAACCTTTTTCATCCAGTTTTTCATTGCAAATCCTCCTCTTTATGATATTTTGAATCTTACGCAGTATCTGCGTAGAAATTTAATAACTTGTGGCACGGTCAGCCGCAGCCCGATTCCCTGACCACTTTGGCGCAATGCAGCCATTTCAGGCGTTTTAAAAATTTATCCGGAAGCGGCTCCGTTTCGCATCAGCCCTTGATAGAACCTATCATGATGCCCTTTACAAAGTACTTTTGCAAGAAAGGGTAGACCATCATAATAGGGACGGCGGATATGACCATGGCCGTGGATTTCACAGATTCCACCGTAGGCCTGAAGCCCAACCTGTTCATCAGCGATGCGGCCAGATTACTTCCCTCTGTTTCCAGCTTGCGCGCCGCGTCGGCGTCGCGTATTATTTCCACAAGCTTGGCCTGAAGCGTCATAAGCTGGCGTCCGCCGTACAATACCGTGTCAAACCAGGAATTCCACTGATAGACGGCATTGAAAAGGGCTATGGTTGCAATGACCGGCATGGAGATGGGAAAAATGATTTTAAAGAAGATGACGATGTCGTTACCGCCATCCATCCGGACGGATTCTTCTATTTCAACGGGGATGCCCTTGAAGAATGTCATCAGGATAATGCAGTTGTATGTTGAGAACAGGGTTAGGATAATGTAAACGAAGAAGTTGTGGTAGAACCCGATGGACTTTACAATTAAAAACTGTGGAATGAGTCCGCCGCTTATATAGAGGGGTATGATCATAAAAGCGCTCCAGAGTTTACGCCCTATAAGGTACTTTTTACTCATACCGTAAGCAAACATGGTTGTGACCAATACGCTGCTTGCCGCCCCAAGCACTGTTCTTCCCACCGAAACCATAAGGGAATTTACAAATCCCTTGTTTTTAAAGAAGTATTCATAGTTGGAGAGTGTAAACTTCCGAAAGAAAAAATAGATCCCTCCCTGCAGGGTATCCACCGGATGATTAAATGAAATCATGAGGACGTTCCACAGGGGATAAACAACCACCAGGGTGATGGAAAACAATATAGCCACATTGAAGTAATCGAAGCCTCCGGAGCGGTTAAGCCCTGATTTGCTTCCGTTTTTACAGACACGCATTCCATTGACCGCCTTTCTTTTGTAGCACGGATGCTTAGGAGTACTGCAAACATTACTTCCCGTTTTTCTGAAAGTGTAGGTTGCATAGGCGAGCAGCAAATGCAAAGCATTTGTGACCAGCCCTGGCCGCAATGGACTGCATTTTCAGAAACTTATACGGGAAGTTATATTTGCACCGGTACTTAATAAATACTCTCGCCGGTCGCCTTGCGTGAGGCAGTGTTGGCGATTACCAGCAAAAGCAGCGAGGACAGGGAGGTAAAAAGACCAACTGCGGTCCCATAGGAGAACCGGCCTTTTTGCAGGCCCACTTCGTACGTATAGACATTGAGTACACGCCCCCAGTCCATGACCAACTGGTTCTGCAGCAGGTAAAACTGCTCAAAATTGGCGTTGATGATTCCAGAGATAGATAGTATCAGCAGTATCACAACGGTGGGCTTGATGGTGGGGAGCGAGATATGGCGTATGCGCTGCCAGCGGCTGGCGCCGTCGATAATGGCAGCTTCAAACATTTGAGGGTCTATAGATGTAAGTACGGCAAGATATATGATCGAATTGAACCCGAAGCCTTTCCAGACATCAGATAGTAATATGACAATGATAAAAGGTAGATTTTGTCCCAGGAAAGAGATGGGATTCCCTGACAGCCCTGTGCCGGTGATAATTCTATTTACTATGCCGTTGTCGGACAGGAAGGTGATGAGGAAGCTGGCGACAAAGGCCCAGGAAAGGAAATAGGGCATATAGCTGACAGTCTGGACTACTCTCTTGTATGCCAAATTTTTCAGCTCGTTGAGCAGGATGGCAAAAACAATGGGGATCGGAAAGCCTACAATAAGCTTAAGTACGCTGATCAGCAGGGTATTGCGCAGGGCATTCCAGAAATACGGGTCGGCAGCCAGCTCATAAAAATATTTCAACCCGGCCCAGGGGCTTGTCATTATGCCTTTGCCGGGGTTATAATCCTTAAAGGCTATGATGATTCCGTAAAGCGGCCCGTAACACAATACAGCCAAAAAAGCGGCACCTGGGAGCATCATTAAAAGAAGATATTTCTGACGGTTCAGTTCCCTTAAAAACGGATGGGGCCTCTTTGGTTTTTTCGTAAGGGTAGCTAATTCTAGTTCCAATATACTGTCATCCTTTCGTTAGGGCAGGAAAATATACCCTTGCCATCAACTAAATCTATGATAATGATTATATAATTATTATAATGCAATTCAGAAAACAATCCTATTTAAAAAATCAATTTCTATTTAAAAAATCAATGTATATTGCTTAAAATCATTATGAGATTGCTGCGGTCGCTACGCTTCCTCGCAATGACACACGTGCTTGGCACACCACCAGCGTGAAAACTCAGGAGTTACACAGCAATGACAAACAAAGCAGGTTACATCAACTGGTACAACGCGTTAATTTAGGATAATTGTCTTTCTGTACTTGCCGGGAGTCATCCCAAAATAGCTTTTGAATAGCGTGCAGAAATATGTCTCATCTTTTATTCCTACCTTTGCAGCGATTGCCGCCAATGTTAGCTGGCTGTTTTTAAGAAGCTCCCTTGCCTTGTTCATTCTGAATTCAGTCAAATAGCTGTTAAAAGTCTTGCCCGTAATCCTCAGGAAGAGCTGTCCCAAATAGTTGGGTGACAAATAAACCCTGTTTGCCAGGTCTCCCAGGTATAAACCTTCCATATACTCGTTTTCAATAATCTCGAAAACTTTTTCAATAATCCTTTCATCCTTATATACCTTGGACTTGAGCAAAGCAATAACATCACAGGCATATTTCCCGAAATTCTCCTTCAATTCAGGCATGTCGGGCGAATCCAGAACCTTTTCAACCATGGCTTCATCGATGCTTTCCACCGTGCTCCTGTCAATTTCCGCAGCCGCTGTCGCTATATCCGATATCAATCTTTCAAATACCATTTTGACGATTCCTGTTGATATTTCACTGTTTTGTCTGAAGATATCAAACAGCTTGCCAATATCAAGCATAGTCTGGCTGGCATCGAAGGCTCTGACATCCAGTATTATACTGTTGGTTATATCGGAAATTTTCAGATTGATGCCATGCAGGATATGTTTTTTCAAAAGTACGGCATTTTTCCTGGAATGCTTTTCACTTTCCAATTCGGTGATTGCCTTTTTCACTACTTCCAACAGTTCGGCATCTTCAAAGGGCTTCAATAAATAAGTGTAGGCTTTGAGTACAATGGCTTCCCTGGCGAAATCAAAATCATTATATCCGCTGAGGATAATTGTTTTCACCGAAGGACTAAACTCCCTTATCTGCTTTATCATGTCCAGTCCTGTCATGTCTGGCATCTTTATGTCCGTAATGATGATATCCGGCAGCGTTTCCTTTGCCGTTTTTATTCCTTCAAGAGCATTGCCTGAAGAATAGACGGTTTTGATCCCCGCACAATTCCAATGGATATTTTTGACCAGGTAATCGCGTACGATCTCTTCATCCTCGACAATTAACAGCTTATACTCACAACAGTTTCTTTCCAATGGTTTCATTATTATTTTCCATGCTCCGTATACAAAGGTATTCTTACGGATATGCTTGTGCCAATGCCGATTTTACTAAATATGCTTATGCCAAAACCGTCCCCGTAAAATATTTTTAATCGGTCATTTACATTTTTAAGCCCATATCCGCCGGAGCTTTCCCTCCTTTCCAACCCGTTCTGCAATATGGCGTCCGCCTTTTCCCGGGTCATTCCCACCCCATCGTCTACTATCTCAAAGAGCAGAAGGCCGCCTTCTATTTTTGCCTTGATGATGATGGTGCCATGGGACATTTTGGGCTCGATCCCGTGGGAAAGAGCGTTTTCCACCAGTGGCTGCAGAATCATTTTTATGATTGTGTAATGATAAATGTTTTCATCAATTTCATAGACGGTATCAAACACATCTTTAAATCTTATCTTTTGAAGCGTTATGTAGGATGAAAGATGTTCAATTTCCCCCTTTACGGGGACAAGCAAATTTCCCGAGTTTAAGGTGGAACGGTAAAATCTGGCTAAGGTGAGAATCATACCGGATACTTCCGGGTCGCTGTGGCTTTTTGCCAGACATGAAATCGAAGCCAGGGTATTGTAAAGAAAGTGCGGATTTATCTGGGCTTCAAGTGCTTTATACTCCGCTTCCTTTTCTTTTATCCTGGCTTCATAAATGTTTGTTATCAAGCTTTTGATCCTTTTTATCATTGCGTTGAAATTTTCAATCAACCGGCCAAATTCATCCAGTGGGCCGGGATTAACGGTAATGTCGAAGTTCTCCTTTTTTATCTCATTCATTGCCTTTAGCAAAATTTTAACTCTTTTCAATAATTTTCTGCCTGCGATAAATACAAGGATAAAAAGAACAGCAAAGGCTGATAAGATGATGATAAAGAATATGGTCCGCATCCTGCTTGTCTTGTCACTCACAGAAGATACCTGCAATACGGAAACTATATTATAACCCAGCTCCTCCAACCGTATGGAGCCTATGATGCAATCAATCCCATCGATTTTTGCCATGGTTTGCTTTTTGCATTTTTCCAGAATATCCGATTCATGATAGATTTCCTTTATGTTCCGATTTACGGATTGCCTGTCAGACCCTGATACAATCGTCCCTTCGTCATCTGCAACAAAGAATTTTCCCGTCAGCTTTTCATCCCAGATTGCCTCAAGCGGTTTGAGCATATCCGACACTTTTATCTGTATTTGTACTATTCCCACAAGTTTACGTCCATAGTGGGAATATATCTTGTAATTAAACGAAAAAACATTGATCTCCGATTCCTTCTGTCCGCTAAGAAACCGATGGTGATTCTCAAGATAATTACCATGTACTTTGTTCCACCAGTAAAATCTTTTTTCAGCTTCAAGTTCTTTCTTGCCCGGTATATACTTTGTAATATCCTCAATGCCATAGGAAATTTCCCAGCTTGAAGGAATCGTTTCATTTACCGAATAAACCCAGATTGAGTAAAAAGACGGATTCAAGCTGGATATGGTCTTCAAAAACGGCATGATGCTATTGTTGAAATCAATTAAATCCTGCCCGGTAGCTTTAAAATCAGAAGAAAGAAACTCATTGAATTTTTTGTCATAGCTGATGGTTTTGGCAATGCTTTCAGCAATTTTAACATTGCGGAGGATGCTTTCCCTGGCCTGCAAAAGCGATTGATCCATCATCTTGCTTGTTTGATCATATACCTGATTCACTGACATGGTATAAACGTGATAACTGGCAATGCCGAATGGTATAATCAATATAATGCAATATACCCATATGATTTTCCATACAACACTGATGTTTCTGGCCTTTGAAATGATGTGAAATCCCATAGCCTCACCCTCAATACAATCCCGTTATTCGCAGCATGCCGGCACAATGTCCGGGACCGCATACGGTTGCAGTCACTTTAATTATAGTTGCTGGGGAACATAAAATCAATATCCCGGGTTATCCAATCAGGTGGCAGTATCACTTAAAAATAATGTTTAAACACTATTGACAATTAAAGTTAGTAGGTGTAAACTTTTAAAGTGAAGGGGTTAGCATATGCTAATCCCTGATAAAAAGGCACAATGTTAGGCTCAACTAACTTCTCGAAGGAGGTCATATCAATGGCTATGGGAAATGCAGCAACGCTTCATGTTTCGGATATTAAGACCTGCCGTCCGCAGGCTTCGGTTTCATATCAGGCGATGCCCCTCAGTATGCTGGGAACAGGTGAAAAGGCCATCGTCAAATCCATCAACGGCAAGGACGAAACGCGTCGTTTTTTGTGCAATCTGGGGTTTGTGGAGGATACGGAGGTTTCCGTTGTTTCTGAAATAAACGGCAATGTGATTGTGAATGTAAAAGGGACCAGGATGGCAATCAGCAAGTCCATGGCCAGCAGAGTGCTTACAGTTAGTAGTCTGTAACACATTATGAATTGAAAGGGGAAATACCGTATGAAAACGCTGAAAGAAGTGAAATGCGGTGAAACTGTCAAAGTAGTAAAGCTTAACGGTACAGGTGCGCTTAAGCGCCGCATTATGGACATGGGACTTACCAAAGGGACGGAAGTCTATGTCCGCAAGGTTGCTCCACTGGGAGATCCGATTGAAATCAACGTGCGCGGCTATGAGCTTTCGATCCGCAAAAACGAAGCGGAAAATATAGAGGTGGGTTAAAGCGCGCAGACTCATTTGTTTTTTTATAGTTATGAGTTAGCTGAAGCTAACCTGTATTGAGGAGGGGTTAAGTGATGAGTATCAAAATAGCTCTTGCCGGAAAT
Organism: Bacillota bacterium; assembly: GCA_023426125.1. Taxonomy (GTDB): domain Bacteria; phylum Bacillota; class Clostridia; order Acetivibrionales; family DTU013; genus MnB-11. The sequence continues at coordinate 82,683 of JAFABI010000032.1, read as the reverse complement.
CCGAATTGCGGCAAGACAACCATGTTTAATGATTTAACGGGAAGCAGCCAATATGTAGGCAACTGGCCGGGCGTCACGGTAGAAAAGAAGGAAGGAAGGCTGCGCGGACACAAGGATGTTGTCATAACCGACCTGCCGGGTATCTATTCTCTTTCGCCGTATACTCTTGAGGAAGTCGTAAGCCGTAACTACCTTATCAATGAAAATCCGGATGCTGTTATAAATCTGGTAGACGGCACCAATCTGGAGAGAAATCTGTATTTGACCACCCAGGTAGTGGAATTGGGCATCCCGGTTGTAATTGCCCTGAATATGATGGATATTGTCAAGAAATCCGGAGATAAAATTGACGTGCAGAAACTGAGCGCGGCGCTGGGGTGCGAGGTGGTGGAAACCTCCGCATTAAAAGGCACCGGCTCCATGGAGGCGGCAGAGAAGGCCATCCTGCTGGCCAAAGCGAAAAAGGCAGGCGTGCCGCAGCATAAATTTAGTTCAACCGTTGAGGCAGCGCTTGACGCCATAGGGAAAATGGATCTGGGAATAAAAGATAACCGCCGTATCCGCTGGTATGCCGTAAAGCTGTTTGAGCGGGACGAAAAGGTACAGGCGGAATTAAATCTTGCACAGGGCATAAAAGAAAAAATAGAAGCTGTCATTTCTTCCGCCGAGAAGGAATTGGGAGACGACAGTGAGAGCATCATCACAAATGAGCGATATATCTATATTACCAAATTGATGAGCAGCTGCATGCATAAAAAGAAAAAAGCAATGACAACCTCCGACAGGATCGACAGCATTGTCACCAACCGTTTTCTGGCGCTGCCGATTTTTGCCGTTATCATGTTCATTGTTTATTATATTTCAGTTACGACCGTGGGAGCGATCGTCACAGATTGGACAAACGACACTCTCTTCGGCGGTTGGATCCAGCCTGCCGTCAACGACTGGCTGACAAATGTCGGTGCCGCCGAATGGCTTATCGGTCTCATCGTAGACGGAATCATAGGCGGTGTGGGCGCCGTACTGGGATTTGTACCTCAGATGTTTATCCTCTTTTTCTTCCTTTCAGAACTGGAAGACTGCGGATATATGGCCCGCGTTGCATTTATCATGGATAGGATCTTCCGCAAATTCGGCCTGTCCGGCAAGAGCTTCATTCCGATATTGATATCTTCAGGGTGTGGCGTACCGGGCGTAATGTCAACCAAGACCATTGAAAATGAAAAAGACCGGCGCATGACGATCATGACCACTACCTTCATTCCCTGCGGCGCCAAACTGCCGATTATTGCCCTGATTGCAGGCGCAATCATGGGCGGCGCATGGTGGATGGCTCCATCCATGTACTTCATGGGCATTCTGGCTGTTATCGTATCCGGCATTATGCTGAAGAAAACGCGGATGTTTGCAGGCGATCCCGCTCCCTTTGTCATGGAACTTCCACAGTACCATCTTCCCTCATGGAAGAGTGTGGTGATTCATATGTGGGAGCGCTGCAGGGCATTTATTATCAAAGCCGGAACGATTATCTTCGTCGCCTGCGGCGTAATCTGGTTCCTTTCAAGCTTCGGCTTTTCCGAGGGTTCTTTCGGCCTGGTGGAGCAGGATGCAAGCTTGCTGGCTGCAATCGGCAATTTCATCGCGCCGGTTTTCGCCCCGCTTGGCTTTGCAAACTGGAAAGCAGCCGTAGCAACGGTTTCAGGGCTGGTAGCCAAGGAGAATGTCGTGGGTACCTTTGGCGTGCTTAACGGTCTGGCCGAAGCAAGCGAGAGCGACCCGGGCATGTGGACTGCCACCATGCAGATGTTCACCGGTACTGCGGCGGCAATGTCCTTCCTGGTTTTCAACCTGCTGTGCGCGCCCTGCTTTGCAGCCATCGGCGCCATCAAGCGTGAAATGGCCAGCACAAAGTGGACCTTTTTCGCGATCGGTTACCAGACGGTATTTGCTTATGGTGCTGCGACGATGGTTTACCAGTTCAGCAGTGTGCTGACGGGAGCGGCTTTTGGAATCGGCACGGCTTTTGCACTGCTTGTGCTGGCATTCATGCTGTTTATGCTGTTCCGCCCCGCGGCAAATCATAGGGCGGCCTTAAGCCACGCAGGTGCCAGTGCATAAATCGGAGAGGGGACACCTCTCCGCTTATAGAACACGGAAGAGATGATATTTTTATATAAATTGTGAGAGTGGACAGGAATCTTCCGCCATAGGGCGTCGTCGAGGAATGTCCCCTTAGAGATAGATGAGAAAAGGAGGTCTTTTTATGAATTTACCTACAATTTTGATAAGCCTTGTTTTGATAGGCTTGTTCGCGCTGGCAATACGTCACCTGGCTAAAAAGGGTACGTGTGCCGGCTGCAGTGAAAAAGCTTCCGGACATTCCGGCTGTCCTCACTGCTCTTCCGGCGGCCAGCATGGGATGGGGCCGGAAAAGCTCAAGCATTGAGTCGCATCCGGAGCAGGAGAATCCAATGGCAGGACAAAAATATAATCCTATGATCTCCGCTTCCATTTATCATGACTTGATCGAGAGCATTGTAGCATCCCTTGAGGCAAGGGACGTTCATACTGCCAATCATTCCCGGCGCGTCAGCGATATGACGGAACGGTTCTGCCGGTTTTTGGAGATATCTGAAGCCGAGGGCCATATGATTCATATGGCCGCCCATGTTCATGACATCGGGAAAATCGGCATACCCGACAGTATTCTTCAAAAGCCGGGTAAACTGTCGCCGCAGGAGAGGATAGTGATGAAACAGCATTCACAGATTGGGGCAAGTATTCTTGGCAGGTCTGCCTGCCTGAAGGAAATTGCAAATATCGTGCTGCATCATCATGAACGGTGGGATGGCCGGGGATATCCCGGCGGTCTGGCCGGAGAAAGCATCCCCTACGGTTCCCGTGTCATTGCAGTATGCGATTCGGTGGACGCCATGCTTGGCCTTCGGTCTTACCGTGAATCCCTGACGGCAGATGAATGCAGGCGGGAGATACTTGAAAACTGCGGAAAAATGTATGATCCTGCCATTGCGAACAGCTTGATTCTGCATTGGAATGAAATTGTCCCGGGTTATGAAAACAAGTGTGGATGCAAAAACAAACGGAACGCTGAAACGCCCGGAAAAGCGGTATAGAAGCTAAAAAACAGCAATTAGTACTACAGCGATAACTACCGAATTATCCTTGCAGAAATAGCGCATTAAGGCGTTTGCGATATTTCTGCAAGGCGCATAAATGCGGATATAAAAATGAAGTTTTCGCTGTAGTATTATTGCAAAAAGGAGAATTTCATTGATATCTTCCGCCAAGAAACGGTACCTTTTCGCCATTTACGAACTGGGGGAGAATGGAAACGAAGTTTTTTCAAAAGATATAGCAGCTTCGCTGAAGGTCAAGCGTTCAAGCGTGTCCCAGATGCTGAAAGCGATTGCCGAGGATAACCTTATCTGCAAGGAATACTATGGAAAGGTCCAGTTCAGCGAACAGGGGGCCCGGCTTGCAAACCAGCTTTACACAAAATATCTTCTTCTATTTGCTTTCTTCCGTAAGCAGCTTCAAGTCTCCGAAGAAGATGCCAGACATGACGCTATTCTATGTCTATGCGACCTCTCTGCGGACAGCGTAAATAAGATCAGCGCCCGTGTTTTGGATATAAAGGATGAAACTGAGTGATAACAACTTTTTTATCACCTGGCATACACTTTCACTAAAGTTTTTTAAGAAAAACGCAGGAAAGGAGGGATAGACAGTGAGTATAGTGCTTGTCGGAGGTCATGACAGGATGCATGACGAGTACAAGGTCATATGTACCAAACGTGGGCACCGGATAAAGGTATATACCCAGATGCCCGCCAAGTTTGACAAGGTCATAGGGAATCCGGATGGGATTGTCTTATTTACCAGCACGGTATCCCATAAGATGATTCACATAGCTGTAAAAGAAGCTAAAAGGAAGAACATACCTGTTCACCGGTGTCACAACAGCAGCGCGACTTCGCTGGAAGGAGTGCTGCTGAGCCTTGAAAAAGAGTTTATAAAATTACATAGCGCGGAGGGATGATTTCATGAAAGCACGCCGGAATGAAATTTTTTTTAAACCCAAATGTTAGAAAACTCTAACAATATATTTCGTTGAAATCCACCCCGACAATGTGGGTATAACATGAAAACAGGTCATGGCGGCGGCAAATGCTGTCTGCCATGACCCAGGTTCCCGAATTGTGTAGCGGCTTGCGGTTCGAAGGGAGGCCGGACTTCAATAGAATGGACCGCCGTACATCCCATGTACCCGGAAGCTCTGCTTTCCGGTGCGGTAAATGATCTGCTCTCCTGCCTGCTCCTGAGACATGGTTTATACCCCCGGCAGCAGAAAACAGCAGGGGCCGGATTGCCTGCACAAGAATCCTGCGGCAATGACGGTCTGCCGCATTATACGTGAGATTCTCCGTCTTTCATGCCAAAAAGGAAATAATGCATGGCATGGATGGAATCATTGCTGATGACATGCTCTATGGCGCAGGCGTCAGTGTCCGCGATCACCGGATCGATCTTAAGGACCTTTGTGAAAAACATCTGAATGATTTCATGCTTTTTTGAAGTCAGCTCCGCCAGTTTCAAACCTTCTGCCGTAAGGAAGATCTCCCTGTATTTTTCATTTACAATCAGACCTTTCTCCGAGAGGGCGGACATTGCGCTGTTGGTACTGGCCTTGGTCACACCAAGGCTTTTGGCGATATCGGTGACCCGGGCGCCTTTTCCGTCCAGGGACAGCCTGTAGATTGCCTCAAGGTAATTTTCCATTGTAAAGGTAAGCTTCTTCATTCTTATTCCTCCAAAAAAGTCTGGAGAGCGAAATGCCGATATAGTAAATATAAAGGCATGGCTCAATTACTAAAATTATACCCTTATTTTGCTAAAAAATAAAGTAGTGAAATATTTAGGGTGGGAAATGGACGAATTTAATTTCCGTTGCGTTAAAGAAGGGCAGCCGCGCTGGTGCGGCTGCCCTTCTTCCAATTGCTATTTTACGTTTTCCGCAAACCTCATGAGTATCGTTGCCACTTGGGCTCTCGACGCGCTTGCCGAGGGGGAGATCGTTACTGATGTTGTACCGGTGATCAGGCCTTCAGCGACGGCCCACTTCATGGCGGCCGTTGCCCAGTTGCTGACAACCGACGCGTCAGTATATGCTTTCAGGTCGGCCGTCTTCGTCACATCGTAGCCTTTGTATTTTGCATAGTTGTACAGGATTACCGCCAGTTGTTCCCTCGTAATACTGTCATTCGTCCCGAACAACCCGCCGCCGTAGCCGGATACAATGTTATTCTTGCTTGCCCATGTTACCGCGTCGGTATACCATTGGCCGCTTTTCACATCGGTGAGGCTGTCCTTCCCGGAGACTGAGGGCTTGCCCTCCAGCCGGTATAGGACGGTGACCAGCATCGCACGCGTCATATCGTCATTCGGCGCGAAAGCAGTAGACGATGTCCCATTCATCAGGCTTTTCTGAGAAACATACTTTACGGCGTCATAGAACCAGTCTGTGGCTTTGACGTCTGAAAACGGGTTCGTCCATGCCGCCGAATAGCCCACGACATAATAGGACAGGTGCGTTGTGGTGAAACTAGCCAGGCCTGTCGTCTTATCGTACGTGCAGGTCATCTGCTGAAGTTCGCCTTTATCGTTCAAGTACCAGACGGTGACGCCCGATGGGTCTTCGCCGTTCTTTAGCTTATAGGGCAAGGATATTGTGATACTGCCGTTGCCGAAGCTTGAGATGGCGCTGCCGCCGCTCAGAATGGAGATGTCGTAGACGGAGTTGTCGCCGGCGGCGCTCTTCTGTGCGCCGGCGAGCGATGATGCTTCAACCGTGTTCAGGCTGATGGTGATGGTGTCGCCCGATGCCTGCGAGACGATGGAACTGAGCGTGCCGTTAGGGATTGTCACGATACCGACCGGTGTCCTGACTGTGAGGTCGGCTTTCGTCTCTGTGGCGACGGACGCGACGGACACTTTCGGCAGCTCAACGGCGACTTTATTTGCCGTACCCGTGATATCGGGCGCTATGACAATGGACGCATTGTTGTTTTTCTTTGCGTTTTCAATAACGAAACTCATGTCGGCCGCCGAGACGTCCACCGTCGCGAAGCCGTTTGATGCTATGGCCTTCGGGGCAAGAACGGCGGCGTTCGCAGCTGCCCCCGCCGAACCGCCCGCGCCGCCCGGATTGCCGCTTGATTCAGGCGCCACGTCCGGAGCGTCGAGCCATTTGTTCCAGTCGGCGCCATTGCCCAAAGCGGGATGTTCCGAATCGTCGAACCAGTCCTCCACCTCATAGCGATAGTCGTTGACATAGTGCCAGATGACCCGGTCGCCGTTGTGCAGGCTCTGCGTCTTCAGTCCGTAACCGGGGTGACTTCCGTTGATGGTATACATCCAGCCGGAATACCTGCCGTTCGTGAACTCCGAGAGTTCGAAACCACCGAGGACGGGGGGGGCGTAGATGGTTTCGACATAATTGTTGTCCTGTCCGACCGCGCTGAGGCCCGCGTCCGCCAGCCCCGTGACAAAGAGATCGTAGACGGTGGAGCCTTCGTCTATCGTATAGCGCTTTGTCGGGATCCATGTGACATAGGTCGAGCCGTTGACGCCGCTGCCGATGTCAACATCCTCACCCGACAGCGTCGAGCCGATGAGCCGGAAGGTCACGGAAATCGTGCCGGAACCGGTATTGCCGCCTGGATCACCCCCCGGATCACCGCCCGGGTCGCCACCTGGGTTGCCGCCCTGGCCGTTGGATACGAATTCGGCCTGAAGCGTCACATCGGAGTCCGGCATAGCAAAGCTCAGGGAGCCGTCTTTTTGCGTGACTGCTACGACGGTATCCGCGGGGATACGCTCGTATATAAGATTGCCTTCGGCGTTGAAACGGATATTTCCCTCTTTCTGCGTGTAGCAGAGGGAGCCTGTCTTCAATTCATAACCTTCCGAAGGCGTTAATGTGACGGCGACTATCTCGCCCTGAGAAGCCAGAGCCTTTGAGACGTGAATTTCGCCGTTGACTGTATTCCGGACCTTCACCCGGTGGGACGTTCCTTCGTCACTATAATCAAACAGCGTATTCTGTCCCTTCAGGTACCGCAAATAGGCATCCAGCGCGTAAACGCACTGGTCTGTAGACATAAAGTTGCTGCCGGTCTCCACAGCAGGGTCGTGCAGAAAACCTTCTCCCGGAACACGGAACTTTAAAAGGCCGTCCAGAAGGGTCTTGCCGCTGTCCGAAACAAAGAGCTGCGTTCCGCTGTCATCATGGCAGTTCAGTGGGTCGATTCCCAGCGAAAGCAGGGAAATCATGACCCATGCCGTGCTTTCCGGTGCATTGCCGATCACACCGTCCCCGTCCTGCGGCATCGCCGCCATCGCCCTGACGGCCCGGTCAACATAATCCCGGACATGATATCCATGGGTCTGCGTGACATAGGAATCACGGTAGTATGGCGAAAGCGCCTGCACCACCATCCCTGTGATATCGGGATTGGGTGCATTGCCGAGTCCGGTCAAAGACCAGCCTCCGTCCATATGCAGCGTGGAGTTGGCGGCTTTGACCTCGCTGCCCAGGATCTCTTCTATCAGCCTGTCGCGCGTGGCGGTCGAATCGACAGGATCAGGATAACCGTTCGTGTCCAGTGCGATCAGTGCCCACGCAAGTCCGTTGACACCTTGATAACCGACGGCGGAGAGCTGGCGCAGCCCGTCAAAAAGGTTGCTGCCGTCAACATCGGCGGGGTCGATGTTCACTGCGCCGAAGCCGACAATGGCCCGGGAATTTTCGGTGCGTTTTTTTTCGTTGAGATACTGACCTCCGTTGGCGGCCAGTAACTTAAGGATTGCATTTTTGGCGTTTTTCTCATATGTCTCCCAGATGCTCTGGTCGACCGCGACATCGGACCGGCCGATTGCCACCGCCGCCCAATCGCCGAATTCGGTGCCGAAGCTCAGACCGCCGTTGGGGTAATAGCCGGCGCCCGGCGTCGTCATATAGGCGACGGCCTCCCGGACAGTATCTTGAAGCAGAAGGATATTTGCCTGCTGCACCGGCGTATAGGTGGCCTGAGAGATATAGACTACATCAGGGGTTTCACCCTCGGCATAGGAATGGACAGCGCTGTTCATCGCGTAGTCCACAACCTGTACTGACAGCTTATCGGGCTCGAAATCGGAAAGCGAAACCTTTTGCGTGATATCGACATGCCCATCGGCTCTGTTTGCGTTTACCGGAACGGTATTTCCCAGCGCCGCGCCGTCATAATAGACCGAAAAGGCCTGAAGAGCGTGGTTGTCGCTGACGGTAAAGTCAAGGTATGTATTCCCGCCGGCCTGTCTCAGGGAAAAGCCTGAGACAGAGGGTTTTTCCCTGTCCAGGACAATCGGAAAGTCCAGAATGTCCGGATTCGCCGGGCTGCCGGGGTAATCAATGACGGCCCGGACCCGATAGACATACGCCCCGTCCGGTACGGGTTGGCCCGCGTCGTTTAACCCGTCCCAGGCGATATCCTTAAAGCTTTGGATCAGAAGTCCCTGGCTTGGCGCCGTCCGTAGTAAATCGTATACCGTCCCCAGATTCCGCACGACGCTGCCGTGATCGTCAAATATCTCTGCCGTGGCGGCATAGGTGTCCCGCAGGAGGCTGACGTCCGCGTACGCCGTGTCGTAAATGCCGTCGCCGTTGGGAGAGAAGGCGATAAAGTCCTTTAAAATGTTTCCGGTCTCACGCAGGTCTGCATAATACTGCCGCAGATTTTCGATATTGGTGGCGTTGCCGGACAGCGCATAGAGCGGGAGCTTACTCCCCGTAAACTGATTCGCGCCCAGCACCGATACGGCCGCATTTTTCCCGCTTCCGCTGACCGTCCGCATTGAATTCTGATAGTATACCGGGTAGTCATTATCGCTGACGCTGCCGTATGTCTCATCATATACGCTGCCATAATCGATGACCGGTGCCGCCAGCCAGTCTCCATAGAAACCGACAAACGGCATATTGACAGCTTCCTGATGGGAGTCCATGAAGATATACCCCTCAAGGATCATCCCATTAGGCCATAGCCCGTTGTATTCCGTCATGTCGGGCAATGTGACCTGGAGCGTGACAGTCGCGCTGGCGCCTGCCGGAACCGTCACCTGCGCCTTGCCGGAGCCGGATGCATAAAGATTGATGTTGTCGGTTGGCGTCGTGAGCGTCCCGCCGACGACACCGGAAACCTGTATGGTCGCGCCGCCGATTCTCTGCATTTCTACACGGAATTCGTTGTTGACGGCTGAGAGGGGGTTGATCAGACTGGTATAAAACGATTTCTGCACAAGCATCGGGCTGCCCTTGTACTCCATGGCGCTGTCCGTCTGCAGGCAGGCGGATACGTCGAAGGTACGCCCGGCGTCGTTTGCATTCTCAACCGTATACGTCATGGAGAAGGTCTGGCCCAGCTTGTCGCCGAGCTCCAGCTTGGCGCGCCGGCCGGTGCCGGTCTCACTGTCGAAAACCTTCTCGTTGTGCAAAACGACCTTGCCGGATACCGCTTTTCCAAGATTGAGCAGTCCGGCGCCCTGTCTGCGGGGTGAGAAATAGGCCTTCTCAGACTCGTCCGACGTCAGCACGAATCGATAGGGCTCCGCTGTGCTGGCCAGCAGCTCGTCCACGAGGTCCGCTTTTGCGAGCCCGGCCGGATTCCCGAAGGCTACGTCGTTTTCATCCACATACTGCTGCACCAGCAGAAAAGCGCCAGCCACCATGGGCGTCGCCATGGAGGTTCCGCTCTTTGAAACGATCTCCGTGTCGGTCGTGCTGCCGGCGGAAAGGATCAATACCCCCGGCGTCATGATATCCGGCTTCAATTCAAGGCTTTCCGAGAGCCCGTAGGAGGAGAATTGCGCGATATTTTTATCCAGATTGGCTACTTCACGGTAGGGGCTGTATACATAGCTGGTAAAGGATGCGGCGATAGAGACCCCGTTATCCAGTGCCTGGCCTATCCGGGCGCCCTGCTGGTTGGTGACAAGGCCGAGCACCGGCAGCTTGTCGGTATCCCACAGCGTCAGCGTATTCGTCGCCGCGGTGGCGCTTCTGTAGAAAATGGCGCCCAGTGCACCGGCGGCGTACAATTCCTGTTGCTTTTGCCTGATGGTATCACTGCTGTCGGCTCTTCTGACCATGACAAGAGCAATCCGGCCCTCGATGGTGAGGCCGTCTGACAGCGCCTGGCCGACATCCTTCGAGCCCAGGTGCACCCATTTGGTATCGCTCAGCGCTGCGTTATTTCCAAAGGTGCGGTTATTGTAGTCTTCGATCTGATCAAACGCATACTGTGTATCTTCGTTGTTGATGTCGTAGACCCGGGCAACCGTCCTGTAGATATAAACGCTTGTGACGACACTGTTCACCGCCGACGCTACGGATGTGGCGGCGCCCAGGGTGCTGGGCGAGCCGGCGGTCGATCTTGCGTTGGGCACCACCGTCTTCGCCAGGGTTTTGGTTGAGTCGCTCCCGCTCATGGAATAGGAATTGGCATGCGATGCCGTGTAGTTGAGTTCCTGACCGTAGGTGGAGTGCTGCTGCGTGACATAGGCGTCGTTCCCGGCAGCGCAGGCAATATTGACGCCTGACTGCCGGGCCCGCGCAAAGGCTTTCTGCAGTGCCGCATCCGCGCCGTTTTGATAACGGCCCGCACCGAACATGCGGCCGAGGCTCAGACTGAAGGCGTCCACGCCCAGCGTGACGGCATCCTCAACTGCGGCCAGGATAATATCGGTTGTTGTGCTGCCGGAGCCTGTTGGGAATATCTTAAAAAAATACAGCTGCGCATCCGGGGCGACGCCTTTTATATTACTGAAGGCATTATCACCCGGGCCGGCGTTTCCAACAGCGATTCCGGCGACGTGGGTACCATGGCTGCTGGCGTCGTAATCGTTGACTTTTGTGTCGCCGTCGGCATAATCCAGCGCGAAAGGCACTTTTTCGGATACGTAAAAACCGCCGCTCAAAACACTGTTCTGCACAGACGGCATGAACGTGCCGGCTCTTGTGCCGTCTGATTCACCGGTCCATACACTCTTAAAAATATTGAGACTTTCACGGTTGGCGTATACGCTTTGAGCAACGGTGTCCATTGTCCTGAAGCCTGCCGCATTGCGGGATACGTCGCTCACATAGGAAAACAACGCGTGGGTCTGGCGCAGCGTCGTATCGAAAATGGCCAATACTTTTCCAGCCCCGGTATATCTGGAATCCCAGGCGAGATTGACGCCCATCAGCTGGCTGCTGCCGACGTCCTGCGTACCGGCTTCTCCGGAAGTGCCATCAATGCTTTGCGGCGCGTAATATTCATTGATTGGATAGAGCCGCTCGACTTCCGGCAGAGCGCCTATATCGTCAACCTTTTCCGCATCCACCTGTGCGGAGAAGCCATTGAGGAGGCTGGTATAGGAATACCGGAAGATCGCGTCCGGATCGATGGAAAGAATTTCCTTCCGGACTGCCGACTGCTTTGCGGCCAATTGCTCCCGCAGGTTAACGGCATCCTTCTCCATCGGGAAGTTTTTGACCGGTTCCGCGCCGCTGTACAGATCGATGGCGGTTTTACCCTTCAGCTCGATAATAACCGTGACGCGCCCATCCACAGCTGTCTGTAATATTTCGTCCTTATATTCGGCCGAGCCGACCACCGAGCCGTCGCTTTGAAATCTCATATCGGCCGCCGCAGCACTTATGCCGGCCGACGGCTGTTCCGTCTGCGCGGCCAGGACCGTCATGGGCGACAGGAGCATGACGGCTGTCAGCAGCCATGTTGTCAGAGACTGTGGCCTTGGTTTGAATCTTTTTATCATAGTTTAACTCCATTCATATGAAATGCATATTCCCCCAAAGGTCTGGCAAACGCCCTTCCTTTGAGGGAATACATATTATTATTTCACTTACCCGCTCCGGGATCAGCTTTCGATCATTTTGCAGAAACGGTCAAAGATGACCGCAACCTGTGCTCTCGTAGCGCTGCCCCCCGGATCAAGCATGTTTTCGCCTATGCCGTTGATAAGCCCGGCGCTTACAGCCCAGCTCATCGCTTCTGCCGCCCACGCGGGGACATCGGAAGCGTCGCTAAAGCCGCCAAGAGCGCCGCCCGCTTCGGTATTGAGCCCTATCAGCTTCGCATAACGGTAGAGAAACACCGCCATCTGCGCGCGTGTCACGTCACTTTCCGTACCGAAGCTGTTTTTGTCGATGCCCTGCACGAGGCCGTTTGCGGCAGCCCAGCCTACATAGCCGGCATAGTAGCTTCCGGCGGCAACATCCTGGAACGGGCTGCTTTCTCCGGCCGCAATCGTCTTGCCGTTGAATTCATAGAGCCTTCCCAGCACCGTCACGAACATGGCGCGGTTCATCCGGTTCTCAGGGGCAAATTCCGTCTCGCTCACACCTTTGAAAAGACCGCGGATGACAACAGCCGTAACCGCATCGGCATACCACGAGCCCTGAGTCACATCCTCAAATGCCACAGTGGGTGCGGGCGCGGGTGTTTTTTCGTAGACAATCTCCACCTTGTCGCCTGTTTTCAGGCCGGTAAGGCTTGTCACGGCACCTTTTGACACTCCGTTGACGACGACATCCTTGACCGTGTAACCCTTGTCGGGGGTAATGATCAGCGTTGTGCCATCTTCCGACAACGCAGTTTTGCCACCCTCAGAAGCTTCGATCTGGGGCTTCTGCACAATCTGGCCTCCGGAACCGCCGCCATTATTGCCTGGGCCGCCGCCATTATCACCTGGGCCACCGCCGTTATCGCCTGGGTCATTGCCATTATCACCTGGGTCATTGCCGTTATCACCTGGGTCGCCGCCGTTATCGCCCGGGTCACCGCCGTTATCACCTGGGTCATCAGGTACGGTTTCCCAGCTTAGCAGAGGATAGCCGTCTTTATAATGCCCGGCACCCGCCTTGAACGGCTCCTGACCTTCCTGGCTGTTCTCGTTGAGCAGCGCCAGAAATTCGGCGGATTTCAACTGCTCCGCCGTTTTGGTCATAAAGCCGTCCTCATCCGTTGCGTCCCCCGTTCCCGCCAGGTAATAGTTCCTCTGGATTGTTACCCAGCCTTCCTCGTCTTCGTCGTTGCTGGATTTCCCTCCGACGATGCCGCCAACGGCTATGCCGGACAGCGCACCGGCGTTGTAGTTGTTCCGGATCGTCTGCGTAAAGCTGGTGTCGCCCGTATATTGCGTGTAGATGGCCGGGGAGCGCACACCGACAATGCCTGCCGCAACGCCGTCCTCGCCGGAAGTCTGCACCGATCCGATATTATAGCAGTTTTCGATTCCAACATGCTTGCGCCCCAGTGAGTTCAGCAGCACGCCCATGATGCCACCGGAATACATGCCGCTCACCGAACCGTTGTTGTAAGAGTCGCTGTAGGTGCCGTTACACGCGCTGCCCATCAGCCCGCCGACCCAGGAATTTTCTGGCGATGCCGAGACGGCGCCGTTGTTGCCAAGCCGGATCGCCTCGGTGTTTACTATTCTGGAATTTCCGATAATACCGCCGACAAAAACAGTGCTTGAAGGGCCGGAGCCTTCGTAGATGGATCGGACGTCTCCGTTGTTCGTCAGGTCGGAGAGCTTGACATGGTATTGAGTGTCCTGCGATGATCCGATTCCCAATATACCGCCGACAGTTGTGAACGGAGCCGAAATGTCCGCGTTGTTCGTGCAGCCGCTGATCTCGACATTGCTGCCGTAACGGCCGGTGATGCCGCCCGCGTATGTGGTGGTATATTCACTGTCGGTCGGAGCGGCTGAAGCCGGAATATTGATGGCCCCATTGTTGACGCAGTCAGTGATAATCCCCGTTTCCACGCTTCCACAAATTCCGCCCGCATGGCAATAATCGCCCCAGGCAGTAGGCTCGGAAATGACAGTAATATCCGTTATATCGGCGTTGTTAACGCAATTTGTAATAAAAGCGTTCCTTTTCAACTCGGCCGACACTCCGTTGGAATTAATGTCCATCCTATTAATTGCTACAATGCCGCCTACACACTGCGAGCCTGAAATGTTGCCTTTTACGGTACAGCCGTCTATGATGGCCGTATAAGCAAGCTTGCCATCTGAGTTGATTTTACCTTGATTGTAAGTAGCAATGCCGGAACCGTATGCGCCTAAGGCAACGTCTTCCTCACCGGTGGAAATCGTGCCGTCAAACCGGCAATCTTTTATGGTACCGTAATTATATGTAACAAATCCGGTTGCACAGCCGTATACGGAGCTGATGTCCCCGCTGACGCTACAGCCCGTTATGCTGCCGTAGTTGAGGAAGGCAAGCCCGGAAGCCATGGACGTCATAGAAAAGCTTGACGCGACCGCCGTGTTTTTGACGCTGCCGTCAATCGTCAGGTCTTTAATAACGCCGTTGTCGCCGATACAGCCGAACAGCGCGGCGTAAGTCTCCCGCTCGATGTCGATATTGATAAAACCGTGGTGCTCGCCATCCAGGATCCCGTTAAACGGCAGGGAGGGGGGGATGCCCGGTGAACTCGGGCTGCCGATGGGTTCCCATGTCCCGGCGCCGGAAAAGTCGATATCGCTGATCACCCTGAAATGCTGACCTGCCTGATCCTCGCCAAGGCCGACCAGCACGCCGAGCAGCCGGAGATCGTCAAGCGAGGAAAGCTCATAGGGCGACTCCCCGGTGCCTCCCCCGTTCCAGAGTGTGCCGACGGCGATTTTTAATTCACCGCTCTTGGAGATGTCAACGGTGGAAACGGCACGGACAGTCAGGATGCGCGGTACTTCGTCGGCGCCGACGGTCAGAAGTCCGTTCTCATCGATGGCGGTAGATGCCGAACCGTTCCCTGATACCGTCCAGGTAAAGGTCTGCGCCGGGTCGTTGATTCCCTCCGCTACGGCGGTAAACTGCTGGGCTCCGGCTGGCGGGACGAGGCAGATGCCGTCGGCCACGCCGTTGGCCGTCACCGTCACGGTATTTACCGCCCCTATGTCGCTGATGACGGCTGAGACGGTCACAGACGCGTCGGGCATGGTAAAAGTGAACGTTGTCTTGTCCACCTTTGTCACCACGGCGCTCTGACCGTCGTTATAGCTGACCGCCAGGTCTCCGTCGGCTATGCCTTTTCCCTCGGACAGGGTAAATTTAACCACGACCGTGTTGCCGGCTTCCGCCGCGTCGGAGGGAATATTGGCTACATTGGTCACGTAGCTGTTACTGGAATCGACGGCGTTTCTCGTTATGGCGTATGTCGGGTGATCCGTCTGATCCGTCTGCCAGCGCAGGATCGGATAGCTGCCGTTCTGCTCTCCGGCGTCCTGACGGAAATAATCGGCGCCGCTGTTTATTGTCGTCACAAAGTCAGCGGACGTCATGGCGCTCTTTGTCAGGGCATATCCGCCGCCAGTCATATCGCCGGCGAGAATATCCATCGCGCCGGACCAGGTATAGCAATTGACAATTCCGCCCTGGGCCTTTTTCCCTGCAATGGCGCCGGAGGTGTTCGCGCCCGCCTTGCCGGAAACCGTCGCGGTGTTGTAACAGTTATAGATGATGCCGTCACGACTTAATATCTGTGAGACAATGCCGCCGGCAAAACCGTCGGTATACTGCGCAAGGTTTTCCTGCATGACGATGACGGTACCTTTGTTATAGCTGTGGGCTATAATTCCTTTGTTCAGCCCGCCGGCGATGCCACCGCCGCAGCCAAGGGCGGTAATGCTGCCGCTGTTGTAGCAGTCGTAAATATAGCCGGGTAGACCGAGCAACTTCCCACAGGCGCCGGCGATGCCGCCGCCGCCCGAGACTTCCGCACTGTTCTGGTTGCAGTCGGCGGTGGTGATGTTCATCTTGTTATAGCAGTTCCGGATGGTACCGAAATTATATCCGGCAATGCCGCCGACCGCCCTGATTCCTCTCGCATTCAGTTCGATCCGCCCGCTTTCCATCCCCAGGTTGCAGACCGTGCCCGTCAGGTAACCGAACAATCCGGCGCAGCTCAATGAACTGTCTCCGCCGAAGTAAAAGTTATCGATTTTATGATATCTTCCGTCAAAGGTGCCTGCGAAGGCGCTCGCCTCGTTGTAGCCGATGGGCATCCACGGCATGGCGCCGTTTTCAAGCAGTGCGTTCAGATCAATGTTGGCGTTGAGGCGCACCGTCTTGCCCGCGAAATTATCCCTGGCAATTCCGGCGGCGCTCCCGTTGACGATTTTTGCAAGGCCGGAAAGCTGTTCGGCGCTTGTTAAGGTGAAGTCGGTGTCGGAAGTGTTGTACCAGGATGTGTCAGAGGACAGGACGACTGCGAGCGACACTGCTTGTTCCCCGGTACGCGTCAGGCTTTCAGAGTTGTATGTGAAAACGGCTTCGGCGCAAAGCGTATAGCTGCCCTCGTCCAGTCCCTTGCCGGTCATGTCGCAGGTGACGCCGACGGTTGAATTCCCGGCGGGCAGATCCTGCGTGACCTCGCCGATCAGGACCTTTGTCGACGTATCATTGCCGCTGTATATGTACACCTTGATGTTGGCGCCTGCAATGGTTGCGCCCAGAAAGTTGCTCATGGCCACGTTGACGTTTTCATGGCTGGACAGTCCCAGTGTGCTGCCGCCGACCTGCAGACCGGTGATCCGCGCGTCCTGCAGGATGTAGTTGAAATTAACGTTCTTATTCTTGCCTTCTTCTTTGTACAATAATTTCCACTGCCGTGTTTCAGTCAGTATTGTCGCTATGGGCAGGCTACTGAAGTCTTTTAAGGCGGAGGGGGGATATGCGCCGGTAGGAAGGAGACTTGTTAAAGTCTTTCCCGCGGGAGCGGTCAACGCCATCGTTCCGCTCGTTGTCCCCATGGGCAGATAGACAGTCAGGCTGGTGCCTTCCACCCATTCGACGGTCAGGTCGACGGGTGGGGCTTGGTTCCCGGGCTCCCATGCCGCAGAAAACCCGCCGCTGTCCGCCAGCGCCGCCGCCGGCAATAGGCTGAGCACCATAATAAGCGCCAGCAGAATAGCCATAAGTTTTTTAAGTCGTGTTTTGCTCATTTCCATCTCTTTCTCCTTGTTTGGTTGTAGTTTTAATAATTCGTGCTTTCTTTACGAAGCAGGGGGATACCTTGTGTTTTCAGGCCATGCCGGGTTTGTCCGCTATGCTTCCGAATAGGTCAATTGCAGACCGCCGCTTTGCATTTCCCGTAAAACGCAAACCGGTTGCTCACTTGTCCGTTCTAAGCGATTTTGCCATTCATGCTGTTCTCATACGCATCTCTCACTTCCTTTTTCATATTTCAAGCTTGGGTTTATTCGTACAGGCCGGTAATAAATAAGGAAAAGAAAATATCTTACAAAGAATCGTAAAGTCGCTGATTCAAGTAGATGACACCGGAACAAAAAAGCGCCAATTTCTGTTTTAAGAAATTGGCACAACCGTATTTATGTACTCAATCCCACGGGGCTTACGGCCGCCGTGTTAACAAGGAAAAGTGTAAGTCTTCTGATTCGCGTTAGGGAAACGGCATTTCGTTTCCTGCGTCCGTATCCTACCTTCCCCAGGGGCAGCAAGATGCCCAAAAGTGGCGGACTTTCATCCACGCACCGGTCTCCCGATGCTTTGGTACGGCCTCGCGCTTACAGCGCCGGTGACATGGGGCATTACACCCCTTTCCATCTACATCGCGCCTGACCTTTCGGCCATTACGGCAACGATGACAAATTTCCATTCATTTTTTTCCTGTACGGATAAGCTGTATCCGGAAATAGTGAATACCCCGACTTTTACGCTATAATCACCTCTTTTCAAAATTTAGCACGTAATTTTATATCATCTCTCACGAGAGGATGCCCCTTTTTCAGGCATAAAAAAACGGCTGCAATGACCTCAAAGATCATCACAACCGTATTCCTGTGCATATCCAGCAAGCTTTTCGCCCTTACCTGCGCGCAATCGCTTTTCTTCCAAGCAGGTCTTCTGACTTGCGCCTGTGGGGTTTTCCCCTGTGGCACACGCTCTGCCTTCCCAGTTTCCCAGTGACCGACTTTCATCGACGAGCGCGGCCTCGGCGCTTACAGCGGCGGTTCCGCTCGGGATTTACACCCGATTCCCTATCCTTCCCATAGAGCTGTACGCCCAAAGGGACACTTGAAATGTTATTTTATTTTCCAACAAAACAATAGCACAAGCTGGATAGATTTTCTTGTAAAAAATTTATGATTTTTATAAAATATCCTGCTGTTTTTGCCGGTAAGGCTGCGAATGGAGAGGAATAATGTATGGAGGGACAGTGAGAATTTTATAAAAAGTGATATTTTTTTGTAGACAAACAAGAGATCATACGTTAAAATATGTCTGTAATTTAAGTCAAGCAGACTTAAAAAAGCGTTTTGGAAAATGCCATAACATAAAAGTCAATTATAATTGACACTATATCGACAAATCAGCCACGAAGGTTGGATAATCCGCAGGAGCGGGTATCGGCTTTGTGGCTTTTTCTTGTGCTTTTTTAAGCAGCTTTATTTTATCAATGCATAGAAATTGGAGGATTCATTCAATGAGAAAGAATATTAGGAAATTGTGTCTGGCACTACTGCTGGTATTGGCAGCAAGCAGCATGTTTGCAGGCTGCTCGGCGGATAAGCAGCAGACTGCTTCCGGGGATCCGGCTTCAACAGAAAAAGATGAAATCGTCATTTCCGTCGGCGCCGAAAGTACTACAGGCTACGATCCGTGTACCGGTTCGGGGACATACCTTTTTTTCAGCGGCCTTCTGGGCTTTGACAAGGAATGCAATATTGTCAAGGATCTGGCTGCGGATTATTCAGTAAGCCCGGATGGACTTACCTATACCTTCGTTTTGAGGAATGATGTGAAATTCAGCGACGGGACGGCGGTTACAGCCCAGGATGTAGCGTTCACCTTCAATACCACAAAGAACAGTGGCTCGGTGGTGGATTTAAACGACATGAAATCAGTGGAAGCAAAAGATGCGAAAACAGTTGTATTTACGCTTGAGAAACCTTACTCGGTATTTTTGAATATCGTTGCAGAGCTGGGGATCGTGCCGGAGCATGCCTACGGGGCCAATTTCGGTGAAAAACCCGTAGGCTCGGGACCCTTTGTGCTCACCCAGTGGGATAAGGGGCAGCAGCTTATTTTGACGCCAAATCCCAACTATTACGGAACGAAATCCTACTTTCAAAAGGTAACCATCCTGTTCATGGCCGAGGATGCGGTCCTGGCGGCGGCACAAGCCGGAGAACTGGATATTGCAATGATCAATCCCGAATTCGGCAGGGAGACTGCCCCTGACGGTATGAAGCTGGTAACCGTCGATACCGTTGACAACAGAGGCATCAACCTGCCGACGGAGCCCGAGCATAAGGATAAGGACGGGAACATCGCCGGCAACGACATAACTTCCGATCCTGTTATAAGAAAAGCTTTAAATATAGGGATAAACCGCCAGCAGATCAT
This sequence comes from Bacillota bacterium, assembly GCA_023426125.1. Lineage (GTDB taxonomy): Bacteria > Bacillota > Clostridia > Acetivibrionales > DTU013 > MnB-11. The sequence continues at coordinate 63,176 of JAFABI010000032.1, read as the reverse complement.
CAATGACGCATTAAATGGTTTTGGAACACCGGCTTATTCCGTCTGCGATACCCAGCCATGGTGGAACCCTGAAACGGCAATCAAGGACGGCAGGGTGGAGGAAGCCTGCAAAATGCTGGAAGATGCAGGGTGGAAAGATACGGACGGCGACGGCATACGTGAAAAGGACGGCAGGAAGGCTGAATTTATCGTGTTTGGACGCACGGACGATTTGCAGCGGTATACCCTGGCCGTTGCACTGAGCAACCAGGCGAAGCCCCTGGGAATCAACATAAAAGCCGAGGCAAAAGGCTGGACGGAAGCAAAGGCGCTGTCAAGGTCGACGCCCACGGTATTTGGCTATGGCAGCTATAGTCCGATCCAAATGTACTATACTTTCCACAGCTCCATGATCAATGTCGCGTTGAATAATCAAGCCAATTATAATAATCCCAAAGTGGACGAGTACATTGATAAGGCTCTCTATACCGTCAACAGTGAAGAGTCCATGAAGTATTGGAAGCTGGCCCAATGGGACGGAACAACAGGCTTCGGGGCGAATGGCGATGCACCGTGGCTCTGGCTGGTCAACATAAAGCATATTTATTTTATCAACGACAAGCTGGATATCGGTAAACAGCGCGTACATCCCCACGCTCACGGCTGGGCCATCGTCCAGAATATAAACGAATGGTCATGGAGCGAGTGATATGAATAGGGGCTCATTTACCGAAAAGGGGAAATGGCGGCGTCAGGGAAAGAACATTTTCAAGCATATAGGCCTGAACGCCGTGAAGATAGCCATCCTCATGCTGCTGGTCAGTATTGTCACCTTCATCCTGGTAAACAATTCCGGGATCAATCCAGTCGATGCATATATCGGCGCGGATGCATCCATCAGCGCCGAGCAATACGCCGACATTGCGGCCCATTGGGGGCTGGACAGGCCGCCGGTGGAAAGATTCCTCCGCTGGTTTGCCAATCTTTTAAAGGGTGATTTCGGCACGTCAATACTATACAGACGCCCGGTATTGGAGGTCATAGGAGACAAATTCCAGGCTTCACTGGTGCTGATGGGTATTGCCTGGGTGCTTTCAGGAATTATCGGATTCATATTGGGAATTGTTGCCGGGGTGCACAAGGGCAAATGGATCGACAGGCTGATAAAAACCTTTTGCATGGCAATGATATCCGCGCCTGTATTCTGGATCGCATTGCTGCTGGTCATGTTTTTTTCCGTTTGGCTGGGGTGGTTCCCCATAGCGCTGGCTGCGCCCATGGGCAAGATGGCGGGCGAGGTGACCATATGGGAAAGGATTCACCACCTGGTACTGCCGGCATTGACATTGAGCATCACGGGGATTTCCGGCATAGCCATGTACACCCGGCAAAAAATAACGGATATATTGGAGACGGATTACATCCTGTTTGCAAGAGCAAGAGGGGAGACGGGCCGGACACTGATAAAAAGGCATGGGCTCAGGAATATTATGATGCCGGCTGTCACGCTGCAATTTGCCTCGCTGAATGAATTATTCGGGGGATCTGTTTTAGCCGAGCAGGTCTTTTCCTACCCCGGCCTTGGCCAGGCGGCGACGCTGGCAGGGACGCGGAGCGACCTTCCGCTGCTGCTGGGGATAACCTTGTTCAGCGCGCTGTTTGTCTTTACCGGCAATCTTGTTGCCGATATCATTTATGGCTTTGTAGCTCCTGAGATAAGGGAGGGCGGCGGTAATGGATAACACAATTGTTACAACGGAAAAAAGAAAACCGGCCTTTTCCATGAACCGGCGTACCAGGATACTGCTAATCCTTGTGATTGCCGGGGCAATCCTTGTCGCCGTAGCGGTAACCGGCGCACTGATGAATGAAGCCGCTTATGGGGCGAATTTCCGGGAGAAAGGCCAGAGTCCGTCACTGCGGCATATTTTCGGCACCGATTATATGGGGCGGGATATGCTGGCAAGAACAGTCAAAGGGCTGTCCACCAGCATCCTGATAGGAGTCCTGGCGGCTTCGGTCAGCGCGGTAATGGCTGTCATTCTGGGCACCTGCGCGGCGTTGCTTGGAAAGAAGGCGGATGCCGTCGTTTCAATGGCAGTGAACATGATGACAGGCGTGCCCCATATCATCCTTTTAATGCTTGTTTCCTTTGTCTGCGGCAGGGGAGTCAGGGGAGTCATCATCGCCGTCGCTCTGACCCACTGGCCAAGTCTCACCAGGGTAATACGGGCCGAAGTGATGCAGCTGCGCTCCGCACATTATGTACAGACGGCATTTAAAATGGGGAAAAGCAAAGGATGGGTTGCAAGGAAACATATGCTGCCTCATCTGGCGTCCCAGTTTATCATAGGCCTGATCCTGCTGTTCCCCCATGCCATATTGCATGAGGCAGGGATCACCTTCCTGGGCTTCGGGCTGCCGATGCAAATGCCGGCTGTGGGAGTGATCCTGTCCGAATCGATGAAATATCTTTCCATGGGGATGTGGTGGCTTGCGCTTTTCCCGGGGCTGGCACTGCTTTCACTGGTGCTTTTGTTCGAAGCCCTGGGAGACAACCTGAGGCTGCTGTTTGACCCGCATCAGGCACATGAGTGAAGGGAGAAAACTGGCTACAATGATAAAAAGTATGGTTCCTGTACTGGAAGTAGAAGACCTGTCGGTAAAATTCCGGCAATACGATAAGGGCTTGAGGCAGGTTGAGCTTGAAGTCATTAGGAGCTTGAGCGTCTCTATCAATGCCGGAGAAATATTGGCTGTCGTCGGATCCAGCGGTTCAGGCAAAAGCCTGCTTGCCCATGCCATTCTGGGAATATTACCCTCTAACGCTGCAATCAGGGGCTCTATGAAATATTGCGGCGAGGAGCTGACAGAGAAAAGGCAGCAAGAACTGCGGGGCAAAAAGATAGGCTTTGTGCCGCAGGCTGTTACGTATCTTGATCCTTTAATGAAAGTAGGCCGGCAGGTCAGAGGAGTTAACGGGACAATCAAGGCGCAGCGGGGTCTTTTCAAGAAGTACGGTTTAAAGCCTGAAGCGGAGGAAATGTATCCCTTTCAGCTTTCCGGAGGTATGGCAAGGCGCGTCCTCGTAGCTTCGGCGGTAATCGGAGAAGCCGGGCTTATCATTGCGGACGAGCCGACGCCGGGCTTGCACCCCGAAATAGCGGAGGAAACCGTAAGGCACTTCCGCCGGCTTGCGGATGAAGGCCGGGCTGTAATGCTTATTACCCATGAATTGGATCTGGCCTGCAGAATTGCAGATAAAATTACCGTATTCTATGGCGGGACGACGGTGGAAACAGCAACTGCGGAAGAGTTCATAAAGGGCGGGGAAGCGCTCCGGCATCCATACAGCAGAGCCTTATGGGAAGCCCTTCCCCAGAATGGGTTTAAGCCCATCCCGGGATATCAGCCGTATGCCGGGGATCTTCCGGAGGGTTGCATCTTTTTGCCGCGCTGCCGCAAGAAAAGTGAAAAATGCTTGATATGTCCTGCGATGAGAGAGCTCAGGGGCGGAAGTGTGAGGTGCCATCATGCGACTTGAAGCAAGAAACGTCAGTTTCCGCTATGGAAAAGGCCCGTGGATACTGAGGGATTTCAATTTTGAAATGAAGCAAAATGAGCGCGTAGCCCTGGTAGGTCCCAGCGGCTATGGCAAAAGTACGCTCTTAAAATTGCTTGCGGGCTATGAAAAGCCGCAAGCCGGAGAAATACTGCTGAATGGCGGGCCGCTGCCGCAGAAATGCTACTGCCCCGTACAAATGATCTACCAGCACCCAGAAAAAGCGGTAAACCCCAGATGGAGATTGAGGGATACGCTATATGAGGGCTGCAGTCCCGATGCGGAAATGCTTGATGCATTAGGTATAGAAGCAAAGTGGCTGGAGAGGTGGCCCAATGAGCTTTCCGGCGGAGAGCTGCAGCGATTCTGCGTCGCGAGAGCCCTTGGGAAGGAGACAAGGATCCTGCTGGCGGATGAAATCAGCACGATGCTTGACGTTATCACCCAGGCCCAGATCTGGAATTATCTCCTGGAAGTTTTGAAGAAAAGGGAAATAGGGCTGCTGGCAGTGACCCACAACAGCTTTCTTGCGGAACGCATTTGTACCCGGATCATAAGACTGGAATAGCAGAGCAGTCCCAGTGAAGTAATCTGGCTTCGGGGCATAAAAATAATATAAAAACCGGAAAACGAAAAGCACAGTCATTCCCGGCGGCGCTTTTCATTTTCCGTATATTATTTTCCCAATAGGGATCATTGAATTGATATTTTATGTTGGCAGCGGAAACTATAGAAAGTGAAAAATACACCGCGGTCTTAACGTACTCCCTTGCCAATAAGATAGTCCTTGTAAGCGAAATCGGATTTGAGGATATGCCCTCCAATCCAGTCGGCCACAAAGCCTACGATTTCGAGGATGGTCTCATATTGGCCCTTTTCCAGGTCTTTTGCGATAAATTTCTTTAATTTTTTAACAAAAAAGACGTGCTGCATCTTCTGGCCTTCCAGTTCCGGATAGTCGTACCCGGCCAGCAATTCCTCTTCATAGTTGAAATGGAAATCGGTATAGTCGGCCAGCTCGTCAATAAAGCTCTTTATTTCGTCATAATGGTCATAGCCGTCGTTCACCGAGGCGGCATAATAGATTCTTTCGCCGATCTCAAAGAGCTTCTTGTGCTGCTTGTCTATTTCCTGTATGCCTACCCTGTATTCATCCTTCCAAAAAAGCATGCCAATAACCTCCTGTGATTATTCTTTCATATTTTTTCAGTGTTTTCAGTACACGCCTTTAGCATTCAGGTAATCTATATAGGCGTGATCCGATTTGAGGATATGCCCGGCAACCCAGTCCGCCACAAAATCAACGATTTCTATGATGATTCCGTACTGGCCTGCATCAAAGTCCCTGGACAGAATTTTTTTGACTTTTCTAATAAAAAAATCATGCTCAATCTTATGTGCATCATAGCCGGGGTAATTGTATTTCGCAAGCAAATCCTCTTCATACTTGAAATGGTATACGGTGTATTCCGTAAGTTCATTGAGGATTTCCATGATCTCGTCATAATGGTCAAAACCGTCTTTTACCGAAGCGGCATAATAAATTCGCCCGCCGATCTCAAAGAGTTTTTTATGCTGCTTGTCTATCTCTGCAATGTTGCAGCTGTATTCATCCTTCCATTTCAGCATAAGGATACCCCCTTTACATAAAAATCCATACCTTGCCAACTATATAAATAATATTATACCAATAATAAAGCGTATGGAAACATATTTTTTGTGAAAAATTGTAATAAAATGTAGGAACGGCCAATGGGGCCGCCCCTGCATTAAGAGTAAACAGAAATATGAACAAAAATTTTAAAAATATTTTTTAAATATGAAAATAAATATTGAAATTAAGTTTTATATGAGCTATAATAGCATTGCAGGAAAATGACATTCATGGTTACATTGGAAGGAGGAGGATGGTGTCGGATTTTTTCGATCTCATAACCGAGCAGGTGAATGCCAAGTCAAGGAACATCGATTTATGCAGTACCAGAGAAATCGTTGAAATAATCAACAGCGAAGATAAACTGGTAGCGGAGGCCGTAGCGGATGAAATAGACCGTATAGCAGCAGCTGTGGATGTTATCGCTGAGCACATCAAAGAGGGCGGAAGACTCTTTTACGTCGGTGCGGGGACCAGCGGAAGGATAGGGATCCTGGATGCTTCGGAATGCCCGCCTACTTTCGGTACAAATCCCGAAATGGTACAGGGGATTATTGCAGGAGGAGAGATTGCCGTTTTGTGTTCTGTCGAAGGTGTTGAAGACAACGAGCAAATGGGCAGGGAGGTGATAAGCCAGAGGGAAATCTGCAGGAAGGATGTTCTTATCGGTATCACAGCAAGCGGAAGGACGCCGTTCGTACTGGGAGCCATAAGAAAAGCGAGGGAAGCGGGTATATTCACCATAGGCATAAGCAACAATACCAATTCCATCATCAAAGAAGAGTCGGATATTGCCATTACGCCGCTGGTGGGACCGGAAGTCATCATGGGTTCTACGAGGATGAAGGCAGGCACTTCGCAGAAGCTTGTGCTCAATATGATCACAACAAGCGTGATGATCAAGCTGGGAAAGGTTTATGGCAATCTTATGGTGGATTTGCAGCCGGTAAACCGAAAACTGGTTGACAGGGCAATGCGTATATTAATGCATGCCTTATCCATTGACCAAAGCGAGGCAAGCACGCTTCTGGAATTGTCCGGCTTCAACCCCAAGGCGGCTATTCTGATGAAAACGGCAGAAGTTTCAAAAGAAGAAGCCGAAAGACTACTGAAGGCAAACGAAGGTTTTGTGGCAAGAGCGGTGAAAGCCGGTCTAACAAAAGATTAAAGCCCATACATGGGCAGTAAGAGTTTAATTATTCGGCAAAAAATTAGGAGGAGGTAAATGTAATGACTAAAAGAATATTTGGTTTTCTATTGGCAGTGGTGCTTTTAACAAGTGTGTTTACCGGTTGCGGAAAAAGTTCGGATGAACCGTCGGGAAGCGGACAGCAGTCCCAGGGGACAACCGTGCAGGACACCACGGCTCCGCAGAAAAAAGTGGAATTGGAATTCTGGACCATTTCTTTAAAGCCTACTTTTGATGACTACATAAACGGTCTATGCAGCAAGTTTACCGAACAGAACCCCAACGTGACGATAAACTGGCTGGATGTCCCCATGGCTGAAATTGAGAAAAAAGTACTGACGGCAGCGACTTCGAACAGCATGCCGGATGTTGCAAACCTCAATATCGAGTTCATAAACAAGCTGGCGGAGCTTGGAGTTATGGTAAACATGGAGGAAGCATTGACTCCCGAACAGAAGGGCCAGTATTTTGATAATGTCTGGAAAGGCAGTTCGTATAAGGATGGGGTATATGCATTGCCCTGGTACCTGAGTACATCGATTATTGCTTTTAACACGGAGATTTACAAAAGCGCCGGACTTGACCCGCAAAACCCTCCGAAAAATGTTGAAGAAATCATCCAACATAGTTATACTATAAAAGAGAAAACAGGGAAATTTGGCTACACTCCTTCCTCCTACCTGATCTGGTTTGTCCAGAATGGCTGTCAGATTGTTGACAAGGAGAAGCAGGAGGGCAGGTTTAATACGCCTGAAGGGCTGCAAGCCATTAAGAGCCTTAAGGATTTATTTGACAAGGGTGTGATATCCCGCGAAGTGCTTATGGATACAAAGAAGCCTGCCGACCTGTACAGTGCGGGGGAAAGTGCATACTATGCAACAGGGCCGCAGCTTTTGCAAAGTATTAAGGACAATGCTCCGGATACCTACAAGGTGACTTCGGTTGCACCGGATATCCTTGGCAAGAACGGGACAAGGAATGTTTCCATCATGAACATAGGAGTCCCTAACGGCACAGAGGACAAGGACATGGCGGTAAAGTTCGCATTGCATGTTACAAGCAGCGAAAGCATGCTTGAATTCGCAAAACTTGCCCCGATCCTTCCTTCCACCAAGGAGGCCATCACCAACAGCTTTTTCTCAGAGAAGCCACAGGATGGAGACGCCATGGGGCTGGGCAGGGTAATATCCGCACAGCAGCTTCCTGAAGCGGCGAGCTTGATGCCCATTGTAAAGAACATTGCAAAAATCAACAAGGAATTGACTGCTACGGTGCAGAAAGTACTTTTGGGTGAAGTAACACCGGAAAAAGGTTTGGAAGAATTGGATAAACAAGCTGCTTCTCTGATGAAGGAATAGCAGATGTTCTGCCGGGGGCTGTCTCAAAATACGGGTTGCCGGTGGCGGCACGTGTATATTGTGGCAGCCCCCGCAGCAATTGTTGTGGGGTTCAGGAGAGTTGACGGTACGAAAACGATGGAACGGGGGGGAAAGTATGGCGAGGATGCATGTTGAAGGTTCATCGAGGACAAGGGCTACGAAAAAAAATAGGCGGGGGAGCCTGTTTGTTCCATACCTGTTTTTGGCACCGGCATTGGCCTTTTTTATGGTTTTCAGCATTATACCGGTCATGCAGGCTTTATATTACAGTTTTACGGATTATAATATGTTTACCGTCCCCAACTGGGTGGGACTGCAAAATTACAAGAGGATTTTGGGGGACGGGCTTTTTTATAAAACCCTGGGGAATTCCCTGTCCTTTTTTCTTGGGACTACACCTTTCCTGGTTATCATCCCCATTTTTGTTGCGATCCTTGTGAACAGGCAGCTCAAGGGGGTCAAGGTATTCAGGATGATATACTACTTCCCGGTGATTTTAACGTCGGTGATTACTGCGACCATGTGGAGATGGATATATGAGGAAAAAGGAGTGGTTAATTTCATTCTGCTCAAGCTCAATATAGTTCAGGAAGAGGTACATTGGCTGACATCTCCCGACACTGCTTTAACATCGTTGAAAATCATTACCATATGGATGGGGATAGGATATTATATGGTGATATACCTTGCCGGTTTACAATCTATTCCAAATGAGCTATACGAATCTGCAAGAATTGACGGCGCAGGGGTTTTAAGACGGCATTTCAGCATTACCATACCTTTGCTGGTGCCCTCCATTGCCATTGTGTCCATCATGTCCACGCTGAGCGCAATTAAAGCCTTCGAGCTTATGTTTGTCATGACAAAGGGCGGGCCCATCGACTCCACCAAAACCGTCGTATACTATTTGTACGAATCTGCTTTTCAGGATCTTCGGATGGGTTATGCCAGCGCGGTAGGGTTTATGATATTCATTATCATTTTTATTATCTCCATTATAAATATTAAGATAACCGATGCCAAAACAGTGAGATATTGACAAAGCAATATGCAAATGGAACCAGGATGATCGCAATAGTTTTTAAAGAAGGGGTAAACGTGTTGAGAAGAATGAAGAGAAATACCATCAATTTAATTTCAGTATATCTGCTTTATGTGTTTTTAGCCATGATTACCATCGGTCCGTTTATTTTTCTTCTGTCGACTTCATTGAAAGGTCCTACGGAGAATCTGATGAGGTTTCCTCCGCACATTATACCGCAGCAGCCGACACTACAAAACTACATCAAGGTTTTCGACACGGTTCCTATTTTTACCTACTTTTTAAATAGTACGATTGTAGCCGCTTTCGTAATATTTCTCCAGCTCGTGATCTCATCCATGGCTGCATATCCTTTGGCCAGGATGGACTTTAAAGGGAAGGCAGCCATCTTCCTGCTTATTATCAGTACAATGTTCATTCCGGCAGAGGTTACCATGATTCCTATCTATGTGATCATTACAAAGTACCTTCAGCTTAAAAACAGCCTTCTGGGACTTATCCTGCAAGGTGCGGTCGGCGCGTTCGGGGTTTTTCTCATGAGACAGGCCTTCTTGTCGGTGCCGAAGGAACTGGATGAAGCTGCCATCATTGATGGCTGCGGCAGTTTCAGGATATTTACAAAGATATTGCTGCCTGTTGTAAGACCGTCCCTGGGGGCGCTTGCCATCTTCATCTTCATAGGGTCCTGGAACAGCTTCCTGTTTCCGCTGCTGCTCCTGGAAAAGGCCGAGCTTTATACGCTGCCCATCGGGCTTTTAAATCTCCAGGGGACCTTTTCGACTGACGTCAGGCTTGTTTCGGCGGGCTCCGCCATTGCGCTTGTTCCCATATTGGTGGTTTTCATATCCATGCAAAAGTATTTCATGGGCGGGATGACCGCAGGAGCCGTAAAAGGATGAGTGCAAAAAATGATTGGGAAAAATTGTATAAGAAAAAGGGAGATGCAGCTTTGAGACATACGACGGTACGGATTGAAAATGAGGAAGTGGAACTGGGCTTTGACGGTTTTACAGGAGATCTGACCCGGCTTGTGGCAAAATCAACAGGAGACAATCTGATCAAAAATTGGCATGAGGCCAGGAGCATGCCTTTTTGCCTGGAGCTTAAAAACAGGGACGGCGTGGTGGAAAAAGTGACGTCCTTTCAATACAACTTCCTTCTGACGCATATGCATTTGAAGCCTGAAATCAGCACAAGGGAGCTGCCGGACGGGACCAGGGTCTTCAGTGCCGGCTACAGTGCGCTGATGGGAAAGGATCGCGTTCGAGATATAAAGCTTACTTACAGCGTCATGGTTTCACCTCATAGCAGAGAAACCATATGGAAAATAAAGGTGAGAAATCTGGAAAAGGATTCAGTTGTAAAGGCAGTCCTGTTTCCTTGCGTGTTTGGCGTATATCTTGGCGATACCTGGAAGGATGATGTCCTCATCTATCCTTTCAATGCCGGTGAAAAGATTGAAAATCCCGTTGAGCTGTATGAGCAGGAGCCGGCCATCATCGGCTGGAAGTGGCAGGAGTACAAATATGTCTACCACATCAACGGCATAGGGACCCAGAGGATGGAGGACGGAGCCTATGCAAGAGAGTTCAAATATTCGGGTCCGGCTTCAATGCTGTGGCTGGATTATTATGATTCACAGAATGGACTGTATCTGGCGTCCTACGATGAGTGTTTCCCTGTTTCGGCCATCCATGCGGAAACCTTTGGCGGAAAAAGGCCGGGAATGGGTTTCTTTACAGTTAAATATCCGGAAATCCAGCCAGGGGAGGCGTGGGAATCAGCTCCCTTTGCATTGGCAGTCCATGAAGGCGATTGGCACTGGGGCGCGGAGAGATACAGGACATGGAGGGAATCCTGCACCGGTGAAGCGGCTGTGAAGCTGCCGGAGTGGTTTAAAAAAAGCGCAGGGCTTGTGGCACATTATGACTTCAAGTACCAGGACGGAGAGGTAGTACATCATTTTACCGATATCCCTTCCCTTTACAAACAGGCAAAGGAATTTGGGCTGGATCATATCCTTATTTCAGGATGGCATAAGGACGGCTTCGACCATGGGTTCCCCATGTATACCCCCGACACGGAGGTGGGCACGGAGGACGAGCTTGCGTCAAATGTGAAAAGCATAAAGGAAGCAGGCGGCCATGTTACATTCTATGTGAACTCGCAGCTCTGTAATGTGAAATACGAAGAATTGGAAGATTTGAGAAACCATGCGGGCGTTATGGGGGAAGACGGGAAAATCAATGGAGACAATTACGGAGACAAGGAAATAGGATTTTCCGTCATGTGCTGCCAGGCTGAACGGTGGCGGAAACATTTGACGAACGCAGTGGAATACCTTATTGACAAGGCGGGCGCCGACGGCGTGTACCTGGATCAGCTTGGCATGGCAAAACCGCAGTTTTGCTATAACCAACAGCACAACCATCATCCCTCCTCCTGGAATGAAGGCTACAAAAAGCTGTTGAAGGAAATCAACTCGAAGTATGAAAGTTCCTCCCTACCCTCCATTTTTTATGAAGGGGTGTCGGATATACACGGCAATCAGGTATGCGGGCAGCTTATCTCCACTTTTTTTTACTATCATAACGGCGCATTCCCGGAAATGTACAAGTACACATTTCCTGAACAGGTTCTGGTTGACATGGTGTACCCTTCCCGGAATCAGATCATGAGACCGGTACATGTTTCCCAGGTATCAAGGGAGATGATCAACAAAGCGTTCATCCTGGGCTCCTATTTCTGGATATATGACCTGGAGGAGGACAATACTTTCTCCAAGGACCCGGAGCAGATGGGGTACCTGAAACAGGTCATCCGCCTCAGGAAATTCTGGCTTGAAAGCTTTGGAAGAGGTATATTCAGGGATACGGTGGGATTGGAGTTTGATCCCGGTATTTTATCGGCAAAACGGTATGAAATGAACGACGACGCTGCCCTGATTGCAGTGTGGAACCCCGGAAGGACCCCTGCGGACATCAGGATAAGCAATGTGTGCTGCGGAAGTATTCATGACAGGCAGATTAACTACAAATGCTATGAAATCGAAGCGGATTTCGCAGTAAACCGGAAATCCGCCGCGCTTCTTCATAAAGACGGAAACTGTTTCAGTGATGTGGAAACGGGCGGCAGCGAGCTTTCAATTATCGTTGTCGGAAAATGCGGGGACGCATAGGACGCAGTCTTTGTGAACCGAAGCCGGATTCATACCGGCGCAGGCATTATATTAAATTGAAATATATTTGTTAATACGAATTACTTTATGCACCAGGGGATGCGGTTATGAGATTTGTTATCGGAGTGGATGGCGGTGGAACAAAAACCTTATTGAAGCTGGCGGATATGGATGGAAATTTGCTTGCAGCTTGTGAAGGAGGCCCTTCAAACATATATTCCACAGAAACGGATCATGTGGAAAAAGTGCTGAGGGACCTGATTTTTTGCGCTCTGGAGAAGGTTGGAGCGGAGATGTGCGAGTGTGAAGCCATATGTCTGGGAATGGCAGGCGCCGGCAGAGAGGAGGGCGTAAAAATCCTGGAAGGTATGGCCGGAAGGATGGGCTTTACCTGCAAAGTGATAATAACAAACGACGTCCGGACGGCGCTGTATGGAGGGATCGGCTCGGAAGAAGGCATTATTGTCATCGCAGGCACAGGTTCCATATGCTATGGGAGGAATAACGCCGGGGAAAGCTGCCGTGCAGGCGGATGGGGACATAGGATCGGGGATGAGGGAAGCGGCTATGCCATAGGGCTCAAGGCATTGCAAAGCATTATGAGAAGCTTTGACGGCAGGGAAAGGTATACCGCTCTTACGCCCGCGGTTCTTGGCAGCTTGAAAATGAGCAGCCCTGAAGAACTGGTTTCCTATGTATACCGAAGCGGCACCGGCAAGAAGGAAATATCCGATATTGCCAAAATCGTCGATCAGGTATGCATGTCGGGTGACGCTGTTGCCGTCGGGATTCAAAAGAATGCCGCTTACGAGTTATATTTATGCGCAAAATCGGTAATCGAAAAGCTGCATCTGATGAATCAACCGGCGGAAATGGCTGTCGGAGGTAGTCTGCTTACAAAAAGTAAATTTATAAGAGACGAATTCTGTAGTATAATGAATAAGCAATATCCCCTTGTCGGGATATCGGACATGAAGCATGATGCCGCCTGGGGTGCAGTGCTTATTGCATTGGACCAGGCGATAGGAAAGGGAAGGGAAGATTGAAATGACGGGGTGCTTGCTGAAACTCAAAGAGATTATGAACGATCTGAATCCCTCGGAAAAAAAGGCGGCAAAATATCTGATCAATAACACAGAGGACGCGATTGGTATCTCCATCGGGGAACTGTCTGAAAGGAGCGGCGCAAGCAAGGCTGCCGTAGTCAGGCTATGCAAGACGCTCGGTTTTAACGGGTACAGGGAGCTTGCCATAGAAATTGCTACAGATATCGCTTCCCAGCGGAAGGTAGAAAATGAATACACCGACATCAGACCGGGGGATCAACTGGAAACCATTATTAAAAACGTATGCCACAATAACAGGAAGTCCATTGAAGACACACTGCAGATCCTTGACAGCAAGGAAATCGGAAAAGCGGTGAGTGCAATCCACAAAACCAAGCGGATCAGCTTTTATGGCGTAGGTGCGTCGGGAATCGTGGCACAGGACGGTTCACAAAAATTCCTGCGGATAAACAAATTCAGTGAAGCCTATACCGACCCGCATTTGCAGGTCACGTCGGCAGCGAACCTTACAAAGGGAGACGTCGCCGTTGTGATTTCCTATTCCGGCGAAACCAAGGACATTATCGAGACGATGCGCGTGGCAAAGCAATCCGGCGCAACAATCATTGCCGTTACCAAATTCGGCAAAAGCACGCTGGGAGAAGAAGCGGACATCAAGTTGTTTCTTTCATCTCCGGAAACAAGCATGAGAAGCGGCGCAATGGGGTCAAGGATCGCCCAGCTCTGTGTCGTCGATGTTGTCTTTTCGGGAGTGGCAAGTCTAGAATACCAGCAGATTAAGGGGTGCCTTGACAGGACTTTCAAGGTCGCGTCAAGGAAAGAGAACCTGAAATAGGCGGCAGACCGTCCTCCACCTTTTTGTTGTAAAGATTACAATAAATCGCAAGCAATTCCGTTGTACATGGAACGGTTTTGGATTATAATTAAAAAGAGAAAACAAAATATTGAAAACAGGTGCCGGTTATTCTTTGGAAGAACCAAACGTATCAACCGGTGAAAAGGGAAGCGGGTTGAAATCCCGCGCGGTCCCGCCGCTGTGAGAGAGAAGCCCTTGCAAAATGCCACTGGATGAACCGGGAAGGCTGCGGGGGTGATGATGCTTGAGCCAGAAGACCTGCCTGTTTTATACGCCGTTTAACTCTACGAGCGATAGGGAGGGGTACGTTTACATGTTAAGGTTGATGAATTTTTCTGTCCATTCGTCGGACCTGGAAAAGTTTGAAGGAGATTACAATAAAATAAAGCAATTCCTGAGAAAGAACGGGTTGCATGGATTGGAGCTTATCCAGCATTCCAGCTGGGATGCCGGCGACATTCCGGCCTCTATGATTGTGGGGCTTCATATGCGTTTCTGGCCGATATGGCTGGATTTCTGGAAGGAAGACAAAGCGGAGCTGCTAAGGCAGTTCGGCGACGAGGATTCTTACAGGCATTATTACGGTGGCAGCACAAGGTCGGCACTCATCGAGCATTACCGAAATGAATTGAAAACGGCCATTGATATGGGGGCCGAATATGTGGTTTTTCACGTGAGCCATGTTCAGTTGGAGCACTGCTATAACTACAGGTTTACATACAAGGATCGTGAGGTGGTTGAAGCATTTATTGAAATGCTCAACGAGATCCTGGAAGGTATGGATGCCAAATTCGATTTGCTTCTTGAAAACCTCTGGTGGCCGGGGCTTACCCTCACGGATAAGAAGATTGCCGCCAGGCTGATGGAGGGTATCAACTATCCGAATAAAGGCTTTATGCTGGATACAGGTCATCTGATGAACACCAACAGAGAACTGAAAACGGAAGAGGAAGCGGTAGAGTATATGCTGAAAGTGCTGGAAAAGCTGGATGAGCTTTCGGTGTACATCGAAGGGATCCACTTGAACAGTTCTCTTTCCGGCGAATATGTAAAAAACGAGATTCTGCGCGGTGGCGAATATGATCCGGAGGAAGCCTTTTTTAACCGTTATCTCAAGGCTTTCGGCCACATATCCAAAATCGACAGGCACATGCCGTTTACACACCCTTCCGTGAAAAAGATCATTGAATTTATCAAGCCCCAATACCTTGTATATGAATTGCTGACGGATTCCCTGGAGGAATTGGACGAGTATGTGGAAGTGCAAAACAAGGCGCTGGAATAGAGAATAAAGTAAATTCGTAATAAATGTTTTATGGCTGCAGGTTCAGTTCAATGTACCTGCAGCTTTTTTGCGCCTGTTTGTTCGCCGCGATAGTAGACGCAATAAGCTGCGATTTGTAATTTAAGGATTTTAATGTCATTGGCATGAAAAAGCTTGATGTACGGGGCCATTTGGCCATAAGGCATACAATGTAGGGGCGGCTATTGGCCGGCCGGGTAGCTGTTTGACGCAGATTGCATTTGCGGACGCGCAATGCGCGCCCCTACACTTTTTCATACTACGAATTGAAGAGGCAATAAGCGTGAAGTTGACTTTTGATTACTTTTAATTTATAATGTATATAAGCGAACATAGATGCATAATAGATGAATATAGATGAATTTAAATTCGTTTGATGGAGCTGGTTTGATTGGCGGATATTTTAAACGGCAGCGTCAGATATTTCGATAATCTTCCTGCCGTGCCAAAAAGAGAAAGGATACTGTCCAGGCTGGGATACCGGAAGGGCATTACCGTGTTGGAGGATAAGGATATATCGCTGGTTGGGGAAGGTATAAAACTGGGAAGTCTGCTTTGCAAACCTGCAGGCGCGTATTTGCCCGTCCCCCTGGTATCAAAAGATCATCACAGGGTCCTGCTGGAAAATGGAATGAGCTTTCAGAGCCTGGGCCTGTCAAAGCTTCTGGAGAATAGCCGCGGTGTAGTCCTTATGGCGGCTACGGTTGGGAAAGAAGTGACGGAAAGGGTCTTCAATGAAGTGGAAAAAGGCGATGCAGCCCTCGGGTTGATTCTTGACTCAGTGGCGTCTCAAACCGCCGATGCGGCTCTCGACCGGATTGTCCATCTGCTGGGCGGAATCCTTGCCAGGGAAGGCAAGAAACTTACCAGGCATAGGTATAGTCCCGGCTTTGGAGATTTGCCGCTTTCCTGTCAGAAAGATATTTTTGAAGCTCTCCGGCTTGAAAGATTTCATATGGCCCTTACGGAAAAATTCATGCTGGTCCCTGAAAAATCGGTTATTGCTATTGCAGGCGTGGAAGAAAGAAGGAGCGGATTATAGAGTGGATAGGATAGAATTCAGGAAGGCTGTTTCCGATAAGATACTCATTCTTGACGGAGCTACCGGGACAGAACTCCAGAAAAGGGGGATGCCGGCAGGTGTTTGCCCGGAACAGTGGGTTATTGAAAACCCCGATGCAATTAAACAGATTCAGAGGGCGTATATGGATGCGGGTTCAAATGTGGTGTATACCTGCACTTTTGGGGGAAACCGGATCAAGCTTGGAGAATTCGGCCTTGGGGACAGGACGGTTGAAATCAACCGGAGGCTTGCGCAGCTTTCCGGAGAAGCAGCTTCCGGCCAATGCCTGGTTGCCGGTGATATCGCTTCAACCGGCAGGTTTATAAAACCGCTGGGCGACATGCCCTTTGAAGAATGTGTGAATGCATACAAGGAACAGGTCAAAGGGTTGCTGGAAGGCGGGGTGGACCTGTTCGTCATAGAGACCATGCTGGATATACAGGAAGCGCGGGCTGCACTGCTGGCGGTAAAGGAGAGCTGTGACCTGCCGGTCTGCGTCTGCATGAGCTTCGACGAGGACAGGAAAACTCTCACGGGAACGGATCCTGTCACCGCTCTGATTACTTTGCAGAGCCTGGGGGCGGATGCCGTGGGCTGCAATTGCTCCACCGGGCCTGCGCATATGGTGGAGATCATAAGGATGATGAAGCCTTATGCAAGAGTTCCGTTGATGGCCAAGCCGAATGCCGGACTTCCAAGGCTTGTAAACGGGAGTACCGTCTTTGACATGGGTGCGGAAGAATTCGGCTCCTATGCCGGAGGTTTTATAGAGGCCGGGGTAAACTTGCTGGGAGGCTGCTGCGGGACTTCTCCCCAATACATTGAAGAACTCAGCCGCAGCAGTACGGGCATAAAGCTGCAGGCTTCCGTTGGCAGGCCGTATAGTGCGATAACTTCATCAAGGAAAACCGTGTTTTTCGGGTTTGACACTCCCCTGACCATTGTCGGCGAGCGGATCAATCCCACAGGAAAGAAAAAGCTGCAGGCCGAGCTGAAGGAAGGCTTAAGCCATGAAGTCAGGAGATTGGCTCTTGAGCAGTTGGAGAAAGGCGCTCATATTCTGGATGTGAACGTCGGAATGCCGGGAATTGATGAGAAGGGAACAATGATGAAGGTAATAGGCCTGCTGGATGGGAGCTGTGACGCTCCCCTGTGTCTCGATTCCTCTTCGCCGGAGGTGCTTGAGGCCGCTTTGCGGGTTTATCCCGGAAGGGCGCTGGTCAATTCGGTATCCGGGGAGAAGGTTAAACTGGAAAAGCTGCTGCCGGTGGCTGCCAAATATGGAGCCATGTTTATCCTGCTGCCTTTAAGCGACGGGGAAGTCCCCGTGAAGGCTGTGCAGAGGCAGGAGATTATTGAAAAGGTTTTCGGCGAAGCCGCCTCATATGGATATCAAAAGAGCGATATCGTGGCGGACGGCTTGGTGATGACGGTCTCCTCCAACCAGGAAGCGGCCCTTGAAACTTTGCGCCTGATTGAATGGTGCAGCAGAGAATTCGGCTGCGGTACGGTTGTTGGTCTTTCCAACGTATCCTTCGGTTTGCCGGAAAGAAGCTGGATCAATGCGGCTTTTTTAGCCATGGCCATGGGGAAGGGCCTGACCATGGCCATCGCAAATCCTTCAGGCGACTTGCTTATGAGTATCAAAACGGCCTGTGATGTTTTAACGCTGAGGGATGTCAACTGCAGGAACTACATCTCGTATTTCAACACCATGGAAAAGCCGCAGTCCGGCGAAATTCACCAAAATACCGGCGATAAAAATACCGGCGAAAAAATTTATGATGCGGTGTTGAAGGGGGACAGGGAGGGAATCCCCCTGCTGATGGACAGGGCTGCGGCGGAAAGCATAAGCCCCGGGGATATTGTGGACCGGTTCCTGATACCCGCCATTAATGAGGTAGGCAAGCTCTTCGATGAAAAGAAATATTTTCTCCCCCAGTTGATACAAAGCGCTGAAACCATGAAAAAAGGCTTTGAGTGTGTTGAACCCCTGCTAAAACATACGAAGGCCGGGGATAGGAAGGAGGCCGTTATTGTCCTTGCCACGGTAAAGGGAGATATCCATGATATCGGTAAAAACATCGTAGGGCTGATGCTCAGGAATTATGGCTTCAAAGTACATGATCTGGGAAAGGACGTAAGCGCGAAAAAAATCGTTGATGAGGCTAAGCGCCTGGACGCCCGCATAATCGGCCTGTCCGCCCTTATGACGACAACCATGGTGGAGATGAAGGAAGTTATAAAACTTGCCAGGGAAGAGGCTCCGGATTGCAGGTTTATGATAGGGGGGGCCGTAGTGGATGCCGAATATGCGAAGGAAATCGGAGCCGACGGGTATTCAAGAGACGCCTATGAGGCGGTGAAGCTGGCAAAAAGACTCTCGCAATGTTCCGATGCACTCTGCTGCCCGTCCCGGATGGAAATAAAATAAAATAATTACAAAGAAAATAAATATTTCACATGACAAAGAATACGAGATAAGGTATAGTAGACTTGAAAACAGAATAAATAAAAACAGGTGCCGGCGATGGATTTGACGAAGGGATCCATGCGCCGGTGAAAAGGGAAGTGGGTAAAAAGCCCACGCGGTCCCGCCGCTGTAAAAGAGGAGTTCTCGCAGGAATGCCACTGGTATACCGGGAAGGCTGTGAGAACGACGATACTTGAGCCAGAAGACCTGCCTGTTTTTTCTCACCGTTAGACTCTACGAGCGATAGAGGGAGTGGAACAGGGATAATAGATATTGTCCCGCGCATTTTGGATGCAATTTTACTAAAACCTCTTGGCTGCCAGGCTGAGAGGTTTTATTGATTCAAAAGGCGGGGAGTGGGCTTATCCTATATTTGTTTACACAAAGAAACCTCTTGCCGTGTGTACCGGGAGGTTTCTTTTTTCATGGGGCCGCAGCAGTGGAAAGGATGAAATGCAATGCAAATGCTTTACGGGTAGAATCAATATATCGCTTTTTTGAAGAGGTGATTTCTTTATGGCATGCAGCGGCAGCGAGCTTGAAAGATTGATTGTTGAAAAAAACCAGAAGTTGAATACATTGAACAAAAGTTTGAAACCAAATTGTGAGGAAGTCCATAAAATTTATGATGAACTGGACAGGATGCTGTTCCTGTACTATAAATCACTGGGCGGGAAAAAGGATTTGACGACGCTCAAAAAGATAATCCGGTGAAAGGCTTCGCAGGTATGCAAGAGGCAGGGCGCAGCGGCTATTAAACAACGTCATCAGTCCCCCACCTCTCAGGAGGCGGGTTTCCGATTGGAAAGGCTGAAGGATGAAATTGATTATGCGGGGTATCACAAAGTCAAAAATATCCTGAAGTATTCGAAAAAATGATTTGGTTCAAGGGAGGCAGGATTATATGCAAAAAATAAAAATAGCAATGGTGGCGGGCTTTTTCGGGGCCGGGAAGACCGCCTGCATTCTGGAACTGGTAAAAGAACTCACCCGGAGAGGAAAAAAAGTTGGCATTGTGACCAATAATCAGGGAAGCCCGCTGGTGGATACCGAGTTTCTCAGGAGTGAAGGGCTGCCTGTATTTGAGATGAAAGGAGGGTGCTTTTGCCGCAATTTTCCTGAGTTTGTTGAAACGGTGGGGGCCATTTCAGAGAGCCAATTTCCCGATATCATTCTT
This sequence comes from Bacillota bacterium, assembly GCA_023426125.1. Lineage (GTDB taxonomy): Bacteria > Bacillota > Clostridia > Acetivibrionales > DTU013 > MnB-11. The sequence goes on along the minus strand of JAFABI010000032.1, from coordinate 43,254 downwards.
GCAGAGCCTGCAGGCGGTTGCACAGGCCTGATTGCTTCTATCATCCGTCCGCTGAAAAAAACATATGCAAAGCGGTTCGAGCTGGCCCCTCTTTTTGTGGTGGCAGACCCCGGCAAAGTAAAGAAAATGATGCTGCAGGAAGAGAATTTTCCCTTCCCGGAGGAGATCGAGGATCTTTTTCGCAAGCAACTGGAAGAGGCGGATATTATCCTTCTCAACAAAGCGGATTTGATGGAAAAGGAGGAATTGGAAGAAATCCTGGGCTTTCTCGGCAAAACCTTTAAGGGGGCGAATATCTTTGCGATTTCTGCAAAAAAAGGCAAGGGCATAACCAGGTGCCTTCCGTTCATCCTGGGAAATGTACAGCCTGAAATGGGCGTTATCCATATGGAGCATGGGATTTATGGAAAAGCGGAAGACCGGCTCGGCCGCTTTCATGATTCCTTCGTCCTGCATAGTCCGAAAGAGCTGGATTTCAATTCTTTTGCATTGCTTTTCATGGCGCGCTTGAAAAAGAAGTTTTCCGCCGGAAAAAGTGAGATAGCACATCTGAAGCTGTATATGGCCTCGGGAAATGATTGGGCGAAAGCAAGTCTGGCGGGGCTGGAGGAAGATGTTGATTTTTACAGGAAAATGGAAGCAAAAGCACAAAGAGTCCGTGTAACAGTCAATGCATACGTCAATATGGAGACGGATATCCTCGGACTTCTGATAGAACAGGAATTGGCACACCTGTGCACCAGCTGGAAAGTCGTGGTTGAAGGAATGGAAACCGGAGGCGTCAAATCCGGCAGGCCGGTAAGGCGGAAGGGTGAGGGGAATGGACGTAAAGCGTGGAGCGGACGGAAATCCTATGCCTGAAGGATAGTCAGCCTTTACGGATCGAAGAAGTAAAAAATCAATTAAGCTATAGAAGAAATGCCGGCCAAACAACGGAAACGCTAGCTGAAAAGAGTGTTTCCGTTGTTTTTCACGTTGCTGCGGAAGATACCGGATCGTCGTCTATGTTTACAGCAAACTGGCTATTGTACAGCTGTGCATAATGGCCTTTTTTACCAAGCAATTGGTGGTGGGTCCCGCTCTCTACCACCTGTCCCTTGTCCAGAACGAGGATAAGGTCGGCGTTTTTGATGGTGGAAAGCCTGTGGGCGATCACAAAGCTGGTCCGGCCCTGCGTGAGCCTGGCGAAGGCACGCTGGATGCGCATTTCCGTAGAGGTATCGATGTTGCTGGTCGCTTCATCCAATATCAGCATCGTCGGATTGACCAGCATGACCCGCGCAATGGTCAAAAGCTGCTTTTGCCCCTGGGAGAGGTTGTTCCCGTCCGCGGAAATGATGGTATCATACCCGTTTTCCAGCCGGCGGATAAAGCCATCCGCCCCCGCGGCCCTCGCGGCCTCGACAACTTCCTCAAAGGAGACATCCGGCTTCCCGTAGGCGACATTATCCCGGATGCTGCCGTTAAACAGCCAGGTTTCCTGCAGTACCATGCCAAATTGACCGCGGAGCACGTCGCGGGGCAGATCGCGGATATCGATGCCGTCGACGAGAATCGCACCCTTGTTGACATCGTAGAACCGCATCAGCAGATTTACAAGCGTCGTCTTGCCGGCGCCCGTCCGTCCGACGATGGCCACTCTGCTGCCGGCGGCAATGTCGAGGTTAAAGTTCTCGATTAGCCTTTGGCCGGGCTGATAGGCAAAGGAAACCTCGCGGAACTGCACATGCCCTGCGCAGCTTTTCAGCTGTACCGCATCCTTTTCATCGGGTGTCTCTGTTTCAAGGTCGAGAAGATGGAATACCCGCTTTGCGGATGCCGCTGCGGCCTGGATCTGGGTCAGAACACCGGTCATATCGCTGAAAGGCTTCCCGAAAATAATGGCATAAATGAGAAAGCTTGTGATATCGCCTACGGAGATTTTTCCGTAGATCGCGCTGACGGCTCCGATCACACCGATGGCGGCATACGCGATGTTGTTTACAATCCTGGTGGACGGATTGGAGAGGGATGAAATAAATTGGGATTTAAAGCCGGTTTCATACAGCCGGCTGTTAATCTCCTTAAAGCGCTCCAGGGCGTGCGATTCATAACAGAAAGCCTTTACGGTTTTTTGACCTTCGATCATCTCTTCCGCAAAGCCATTGAGCTGGCCCAAATACTTTGCCTGCTCCGCGAAAAGCTGTTGGGAGCGAGTGGTGATAAACCGGCCCACCAGAAAGGACACGGGGGCGGAAAGTACGACCGCCGATGCCATGACCGGATTGATATACATCATGAACACAACTGCGCCTGCGATGGTGGCGATCCCCTGCAGAAAAGCCATGAGGCCCTGCAGCAGCCCATCTGAAATGGTATCGACGTCGTTGATGAAGCGGCTGGTGGTATCTCCACGGGCGTTTTGGTCAAAAAATCCTAGGGGAAGCTTTACAAGCCGCTCAAACAGGGCGCTTCGCAGCCGGTTTACCGCACGGTAGGAAATCCGGTTGGTCAGAAAGGTTAAAAGCCATAAAAAGAAATTGCCGCCGATGTAAATGATGATTAGTAAAATCAACGCATGGATAATGCGTTGGAAGTGTACCTGACCGGCGGTAATCATATTGTCGACGGCCTGCCCGATGACAAGCGGTGCGAGCAGTGTGCATGTTACGCTGGCAGCTGCGCTCAGCACACAAAGCACGAAAAGATACCTGTACCGTCCTAGATAATGCAAAAGCCGAGAAAGCATATGTCTCATGATTGAACCTCCTCGCCGGAAATCTGGGAAAGGCAAATTTCCCGATATGCCTGGCAGGTCTCCAACAGCGCATCGTGGGTGCCGATTCCCTCGACTCTTCCGTCTTCCAGCACAATAATCCTGTCCGCGCTTTTCACAACGCCGACCCGCTGCGAAACCAGCAGAACCGTTTGCGTCCGGCTATTCTCCCGGATCGCCCGGCGCAGGCGCGCATCGGTCACGAAGTCCAGCGCGCTGGTGGCGTCGTCCAGAATCAAAATCTCCGGTTTTGCCGCAAGGGCGCGCGCGATGGCCAGGCGCTGGCGCTGCCCGCCGGAGAGGTTCGTCCCGCCGCGCCGGACCGGGGAATCGTACCCTTGCGGAAGTTCGCGGATGAATTCATCCGCCTGCGCCATTACCGCAGCGGCGCGGACGGCCTCAATATCCGCGTCCGTATTGCCCCAGCGGATGTTTTCGGCCACCGTTCCGGTAAAGAGCATGGTCTGCTGCGGCACCAGACCGATCTTTTTTCGCAGCGCGCTTAAGGGGTATTTCCGCACCGGGATGCCATCTACGCGTATGCACCCTTCGGATGCGTCATAGAAGCGGGCGATCAGGTTGATAAAAGTGGATTTCCCCGAGCCTGTTCCCCCGATAACGCCGATGGTTTCTCCTTTTTCAATCGAAACGTTGATATGCTCCAGCGCATATCCGCCGGTCCGGTTGTATCCAAAGGATACGTCCTCGAAGTCAACGGCGGGAGCAGAGACGTCAGGCAGTCCAGGAGCTTCGCTTCGTGTATCCTCCATCCCGGGAGGCGTATCCAGGATCTCATTAATTCTCGCTGCGGAAGCCATGGATTTTGTCAGCAGGATGATCAGGTTGGACAGCACCAGCAGCGCAGCCAAAATCTGATTGACATAATTGATAAACGCGATGATCTGCCCCTGGGACAGCCGTCCGGCGTCGATATGCAGGCTGCCGGCCCAGAGGATAAGGATGACGACGATATTGACCACCAGCGAGGTCAGCGGGTTAAAGAAGGACGACAGCCGGCCGACGGCAAGGCCGCTCTCCATTAGCTCGTCGTTAGTCTTGCCGAACCGCCCGGTTTCCTCCCGGATCTTGGAAAAGGCGCGGATAACGCGCACACCCGAGAGATTTTCACTCAGGACGGCCGCGAGCCGGTCCAGCCGTTTCTGGTAGCCGCGGTAGAGCGGTGCGGCGTTTTTGGTGATAAAAAAGATGATGCCGGCCAGGACCGGAGTGGACGCAAGCAGAATAAGCGCCAGTCTGAAATCCAGCAGGAAGGACATCAGGATCGCACCGATACAGATAAACGGCGCACGGGAAACCAGGCGGATCATCATTGCCACCCACAGCTGGAGCTGGTTAATGTCGTTGGTAATGCGGTTGGTCAGCGTGGGCGCGCCGAACCGGTCGGATTGTGCATAAGTAAAGGATAGGATGCGCTCAAAGACCGCATTGCGCAAAGCCGTGCCGAAGCCCTGGGAAGCGCGCGAAGCAAAGCGCTGGCAGATAAATGCGCAACCATACCCGCAGCACGCCAGCAAAACCATCAAGCCACCCATTTTCAACACATAAGCCCTGTCCCGTCCGGCCACTCCCACGTTGATGATCAGTGCCATGATGGTTGGCAGGAGCAATTCGAAAACCACCTCAAGAAATTTAAAGATCGGCCCGAGAATGCACTCTTTTTTATATTTCCTTAAATAAACAGCCAGTTTTAGCAAAAAAAATCCTTCCTTATTTTAATAGATTTTCACCAGTACTTATTCTACCTCTTTTTTTGCTATATTAAAAATACCGTTATTTAATAAAAGCCATACAAAAAAAGTATGCCAGTCTTTGAATGCTTGTCCGGTTAAGGTATAATAGGATTTATAGCAGATAAAACAGGGGGATAAAATGGATTTAAAACAACTGAGGTATTTTCTTGCCATCGCGGAGGAGGGGCAGATTACGGCGGCAGCTCAAAAGCTGCATATTGCGCAGCCTCCGCTCAGCTACCAGCTCAGCCTTCTGGAGAAGGAATTGGGCGTAGCTCTGGTCAGGCGCGAGCCCCGCGGAATTCAGCTGACCGGGGCGGGAGAATTGCTGAAGAAGCGGGCGGAACAAATACTGGAGCTTGCCTCCTCCACCGCCGGGGAAATCCGGCATTATGAAAAAGGGATTTCCGGCACGCTTTCCATCGGCACCATTTCGTCTTCCGGCGGCGTAGTGCCGAACCGATACATGCTGGAATTCACAAAAAACTATCCCGATGTACGCTTTGAGATCCATGAGGGCAACAGCTTCGAAGTCATTGAAATGCTGGAAAAAAGGGTGATTGATCTTGGCATCGTGCGCACACCCTTCAAGCATCATGAGGTGGAATGCCGCTACGCGCCGCTTGAGCCTATGATGGCGGTGATGCCCGGAGACTACCTTTGCGGGGGATCGGAAACCAGCGTCACTCTAGAGGAATTGAAGGACCAGCCGCTGATTATCTATCGGCGTTTTGACGCGCTGATTCATGAGGTGTTTCTGGATGAGGGCATCGTTCCCTTTATCTGCTGTAAAAATGACGACGCAAGAACGACTCTTTCATGGGCCCGCGCCGGCTTTGGCATTGGAATCGTCCCGGAATCCGCGCTCCTGATGCTGGGGAACGCGGAACTGACATGCAAAGCCATTGTGTGTGAAGAGTTAAGGACCCGGATTGCACTGATCTGGATGAAAAACCGGTACCTTTCTCCGTTGGGGAAGATGTTTGTAGATTTTTTTGAACAGCCTCCCACATAGAGAAAGGGTAAGCATTTGAAATCTGTCCGCTTTTTTGTCATTATGAGCGATAGTAAAGGAATTATATGGTGATGACCTTTTGAAGCAGGCGCATTGTGGAGGCTTCCGCGTCCGGGATGCCATGGAAGCCTTCGATCATCTCAAAGCCATACAGCGCATTGTACCCGCCCTGCTCCATCGCCCGCAGCCACTCGAACAGCAGCGGCGTGGACTGCTCCGGCTCCACTTCAATCGTATCCCAGCCCGCACGGCCACAAGCGCGAATATGGGCATGGCCTGTTCGGGATAGCAGCGCGGTGATTTCATCGGGCTGGTAGCCCTGCACCAGATAATGGCTGGCATCCAGCGTGATTTGCAGGCCGGGTACCGCCTTCAGCAGCATGATCGTATCGGGGAGGCTTTCGGTAAGGGAGTGCATGTGCGTTTCTACCATCAACTGCACGCCTTCGTCCGCAAAGAGAGAAACGCGTGGCATGAGAGCCTTGGCCGCGTCTTGGATGCTTTGACCGGATGCGGGGGGTGAGAGTGTCACGCCGGCCACCGCGTCCAGCAGGCGAGCTGCGCGACAAAGCGCTTTGGCTTGCAACAAGCCGTCTGGGTCTCTGGGAGAGTTTTCTATCCCAGCGTTCAACGAGCTGACACGTACTCCATTCTTGTCCAGTGCCGCCTTGACCGGCAGGATGTGCTGGTCGAATGAATCGATCAGATCCAGCGGGCCGAACTGTGACCAGCTAAGGATTCCCAGATCCACCCAGGCAAAGCCTGAATGGGCGGCCTTTTCCACGGCGGTGACGAGGGGCTGTGACTTCCAGGTAAGGGATGAAATAGCGAGACGATTTTTTTGCATGGATATATCCTCCTTATGCTTGAGCTTCCAGGCTTTGCTTGACGGTTGATACGTCGACCGGCGCGGCGTTTCTTCCGGCCAGCAGCAAGCAGTAATCCAACACCATGACGTTCCAGCCGTCCTTCCAAGTAGAGGGTGCCGGTTCGCCGCGCAGGAAACGTTGTGCCACCTGCCCGATGGACTTTTTGAAACTCATAGCGTTTCCGCGCTCACCGCTGCCGCAGACAAGATTTTCTTTGTCAGGCAACCAGTTGACCCTTCCGACCATTTCGTGCTCCCAGTCAAGGCCACTGGCTTGCAGAACCTGTCCATTGTCGAAAAACGCCAGGTAGTGGAAGGGCAGTGAGTTCAGCGATTGATGATAGGAGGCTGTCAGGTTGATCACAAGGCCGTTATCGTATTCCAACCGGCCGGAGAACGCCGAGCCTGCGATATAGATCAAGTCTTCTGAAATCTTAAAACTTTGATAAAAGCCTTGCGGCCAGTCGCGCTCAGTGCCGGCTGCGCTTACCCGTGCCGGCAGGCCAAAGATCCAGAGCACGGCCTCCAGCAGATGGTGGAAACAAAATGAATGGGTGTTCAGATTGAAAACGCGCACGGCTCCCGCATTGCCTGTGTGAACCAGTTCGTGCAGCAATTCCAGTGCCGGGAAAGCATGATAATTGTAATCTATGCCCGTCCAACGCCTCAGATCGTTTGCCCGGCGCAGCATGGAAAGACCTTCCGGCAGGCTGGCGGCCATTATCTTTTCACTGAACACAGGCAGGCCGGTCTCCAGTGCCTCCATACAGGTGCTGTAGTGTACATGCTCACTCGTACATATATCCGCTAGATCCAACGGTACCGCGCGCGTGGCCTGGGTGATGGTTTCAAAGGCAGGCACACCCCACTGTTGGCCGCGCGCCTGCCGAACACCTTCACTGGTATCCACGACGGCAGCAATTTCTGCAAGACCGCTCTCCTGCCACGAAGACGCATGTACCCCGGATATGCCTCCGGCACCTACAATGGCGATACGTATTTTTTGTGCCATAATTATCTTCCTCTCTTTCGGTTGCAAGTCTTAAAATATTCTGATACCATAATTATAAGTGGAGTTGTATCGGCTATCTATGGGTAAACCGGTCAAAATCATGGGGGGAATCTGCAACAATGTATTATCTGCAAAAAAAAGACTACCTGAATACGCAGTACGTGTTTGTCAACCGCGTTGTGGTAAGCGAATCGGATGATCAATATCCCCACGCGCATGAGTTTATCGAAATTGCTTTTATTGCCGATGGGACAGGGAGCCACAGTATTGCCGGCAATCAGTATGCCATCGGGCGTGGCGATATTTTTGTTATAAACTACGATACCGAACACTTGCTGCGTACCCGTCCTGGTGATATCCTCACCGTTTACAACGTGGTATTTGCACCGGCATTTTTCGACTATGCGCTGCTGGACAGCCGTGATTTTTCTGACATCACGCGTCACTTCCTGCTGCAGAGCTTTTTTATGGGGAAGTTGCCCACCCACTGGAGCGTCCGTCTGGAGGCTGACGCTCTGCAGGCCGCCACAGCCCTGTGCGAAAAAATGCATGATGAATACAGCCGCCGGCAATTCGGCTATGTACAGGTCATCCGTGCAGGCTTGATTGAACTGCTGATTCTCATTTTTCGTGCCATCCGCAGCTCGGGTAAGTTGGAGGTTGTACAGCCTGGCCCGAGACACGAAGGTTTTGACAATATTTTGCATTATATTGAAGAAAATTTTACAGAACAGCTCAAAATTGAAGACTTATCCATGTTGGCCTTTGTCAGCCCCACGACGTTCAGCCGGCAGTTCAAAGCACTGGTGGGCTGCACCTTCAAAGAATATGTGCAGAAACTGCGCATAGAGTCGGCATGTAAATTGATGCGTGGAACAGATATGAAGATCATCGACATAGCTGCCAGCGTAGGCTACCGCGACCTTAAGCATTTCAACGCCGTTTTTAAGCGAATCTTAGGTTTGACCCCATCACAATTCAGAAGTAACTGCAATAATTGATATATTTTCATAGCATTCATTTTAGTGATAGTTATAATCTCTTTAGTTGTCTTAAGGAGATGAACTGTTTCAGGTATATCATTGCAGCCAGCTATTTCATAGTGATATACTTATTGTGTACTATCAGCAACAAAACCATAAAGACTTTGTAAAAGCATGAGATTATTTGGAGGAAAAAATGAATTGGAAGGATGAATGGCCGGAAGGTACGGAAGAAATAGAATATAAATCGACGTTGGATTTTACCACACAAAAAATGCTGGCATACAGTTCAAAAGATAACACCATGAAACCTTTGCTTGTAGCATTGCATACCTGGAGCTATGGTTATGACAGTGCCGGAAATGAAACCATATACGCAAAATGGTGTATTGAAAATAATTGGGTTATGATCCATCCTGATTTTAGAGGAATGAACAATACACCGAAAGCAATGGGTTCAAAATGGGCGGTACAGGATATAGCGGATGCCGTAGAATACATAAGGGAACGAGAAAAAATCGATTCGGACAGAATCTATTTGGTCGGTGCTTCGGGCGGCGGACATATGGCTATGCTGGCAGCAGGAAAATTGCCCCATATCTGGGCCGGTGTTTCCGCCTGGGTAGGCATCTATGATATCCTGCAATGGTGGAAGGACACAAACTCTGCGGGGTTAGGGTATACTACCATGATTGAACAGTCCATCGGCGGGTCCCCGGAAAAGGACATCACTTTGCAAAAGGAGTGCCTTGAAAGAAGTCCGGCATGCTGCTTTTATATAGCAAAGGGGCTGAATATCGACATCAACGCCGGAGTAAATGACGGAAGAAGCGGGAGCGTACCGTTTTATCATTCCCTGCAGGCGTTTAATGCGGTAGCTGACGACATGGATAAAATACCCGGAGATGTGATACGGGAATTTTATAAAACACAATCGGCACCTTTATCCGATTGCGGGCTTGCAGATAATTTCTATAGGAAAAAACAGCCGGTTTACAGGAAAATATCCGGTAATTCAAGGATTACCATATTTAACGGAGGACATGAGATCATATACAATGCAGCATTAAATTGGCTGGCAGCTCAAAGAAAAGGTACAAGCGCCGTATGGGATATAAAGTGCTATTACCGTATCCAGGAAGACAATGTGGACTCAATTGTAAAAAAATGAAGAATAAATCCGCATTTTCTCCTGATATCACCAATTACTTAAGGCTGGAAAACAGATTCTGCTCTGATACAATTATAGGGGAGGCTATTACCGAATTCACCTGCCGCAAAAGATGGAATAAAGTCTCATGAAGCTAGGATGAAAGAGTAACTTACTGTTAATTTAGTGAATAAAATTAGCATAAAAACATTTAGCAGAGTTATCAAGGAAAGCGCGGAAACTATTCTTTGTTTTACTGTTCCATATAAGCAGTCTAGCGTTGGTAATCCATATTTTAAGTACCTCTGTATTTTTTGGATACTTGGATGATATGCTACAGAAAGAAGGTGTAAACATTTTTTCATTTCACGTTGAAGATGTATTTAATATGAGAGTAAATCATTAGATCGCATGAATGGTTCAGATAGTTCTTGAATGCAGCCATACTGTCAACAAGACCTATCTGATATCTTCTTATCTGTTTTGTATGTTTTTCAAGCTCACTCTCCTTCGCCGCTTGTGGAAGCATTGGAAGAAGTACTCGCTGATACTGAGCCAATAGTCCCAGCATTCGCAGATACTAAGCTACTGGCCCCAGCATTGCCCGTTACGGAGTTGCTCAGTCCAGAACCTAGACTGTAGGTGGTCGTTATTGCTAATGTTGTTGTTATCTGTGGTGTAGCAGTTAGATTAAGGCTGGGTGTTGCAGATAGATCAAGGCTGGGTCTTGCAGATAGATCAAAACTGGGTCTTGCAGTAATATTACTGGTGAAATTCCTCATCAAATTGCTGTAAAATGAATTCATTGCAGACACCCCATTACTGAGGTATCTATAAACTGGACGCATTCCCATTAAGGCTGTCTTGAAATTGGTTCCGCTTCTCATTTTGATTCCTCCTTGCATAATCATGTAACTATGTGTTCAATTTAGCATTAATCTGTATACAAGACGCAGGTGATTATTGTTTAATAATGCTAATTATAAATTATTCCCGATCGGTACGATTTGTTACATGTTCTCAGCAGGAAATTTGACATAATAAGTTACCGGATAACTAATATGAAAATAGATGCAGATAAAATAGCAAATGTCTGTAATCCTGAATTGCCGAATAGTTTTAGCTTTCGCAGCTATCAAGCAGATGACATCAAACACTAGAGCAGAATTGAAGCTTCTGCCCTTGAATTTGATACTGAAGTTCTTTGACTTCTTTTAAAAAGCAAAACCCGAAGTAAGGTTAGTTCCTAATTATAATATTTTGCGAGCGAAATGAAGTACGGTATGCCGAAGGCTTTGTAAAATAGTTTTGCTCCATGGAATAATCAAAAAATTCAAAAAACAATAAATATTTTACATGACAAAAGCTATTTTATAAGTTATAGTGAAACTGGAAAACTAAATCGTAAACCAATACAGGTGCCGATGGTGGATTTGACGAACTCATCCATGCATCGGTGAAAAGGGAAGCGGGTATGAAGAAGCCCGCGCGGTCCCGCCGCTGTGAAAGAGGAGCCCTTGCGGAATGCCACTGGGAAACCGGGAAGGCAGTAAGGGTAATGATGCTTGAGCCAGAAGACCTGCCTGTTTGTTCGGACGCAAAACTCTACGAGCGATAGAGGATGTTATAGGGATAGTAGCTTTTATTATCCTGCGTATTTATTTGGAGTGTAATTACCCATAATAAACCTCTTAACAGCCATGTTGAGAGGTTTATTTTTTGTCCGTCCGAAAAAGGCAACCGGATATGATTTCGTTTTTCCGTAACATTCACGTTGTGAAATAATAGAGGAGGTTATAAAAAATGGATCAAAGAAAACTTAGCCGTCCAATTTCAGTAATGCTGATACTGGCGATGCTTCTTTCCCTGCTTCTCAGCGGAACGGCTCTCGCGGCGACGTCGCAGGCGGTGGATGACGCGGTTGCGGATACGGCGCAGTACATGGCAAAAACGGTCAAAAGCCCGCAGGTGGGCTCCATCGGCGGAGAATGGGCGGTTTTGGGCCTTGCCCGCGCAGGCTATGAAGTACCGGAAAAGTATTACCAGGACTATTTCGCCACCGTCTCAGCGTATGTCAAAGCCTGCGACGGCGTGCTCCATACGAAAAAATACACCGAATATTCCAGGGTTATCCTCGGACTCACCGCCGCAGGCTATGATCCCACTGATGTGGCGGGCTATGACCTGACGATGGCCTTGGGGGATTTCGACAAGACCATCTGGCAGGGCATCAACGGGCCAATCTTTGCACTGATCGCGCTGGATTCCGGCAATTATGCCATCCCCCGTAATCCGGAGGCGGCGACCCAGGCTACCCGGGATATGTATGTGGATGAAATACTGCGGCGCCAGCTCTCCGACGGCGGATTCTCCTTGTTTGGTGGGAGTGGCTCCGCCACGTCGGAGGATGAAAAGTCTGATCCGGACATCACCGCCATGGCGCTTCAGGCTCTTGCCAAATACCAGCACAGGGACGAGGTCAAAAAGGTCACGGAGGAAGCCCTGGCTTGCCTCTCAGACTTGCAGCGTTCAAACGGGGGCTATGCAAGCTGGGGGACCGCTAATTCCGAGAGCTGCGCGCAGGTCATTGTAGCCCTTGCCGAGCTTGGCATCCCCCTGGATGATCCCCGTTTTATAAAAAATGGAAAGACTGCGGTGGACAATCTCCTTACCTTCTACATAAAAGGTAAAGGCTTCCTCCACACCGCCGACGGCAGCGGCAGCAACCAGATGGCGACGGAGCAGGCGTTTTATGCTCTTGTTGCGGCACAGCGCGCCATGAACGGCAAAAACAGCCTGTACCGAATGAACGACGTCGCCGGGGCAGGAAATGACGACACGCCTGCAACACCGATTGCCGGCCTGGAGGGTAAAAACCCTGACGTACAGGTGATGCCTATCACCGTACCCGGCAAAACCTTCCCGGATATCTCCGCCCATGACAACCAGCCCGCCATCGAGGCGCTGGCTGCCAGGGGCATTATCAACGGTATTACGGAAACCGCCTTTGATCCGGAGGCCACCATGACCCGTGCGGAATTTGCCGCCATTGTAGTGCGAGGCCTCGGCCTGACGACGAAAGCCAGCAGCGTTTTTACCGATGTGCCCTCAAATCAGTGGTATGCGGGCTATGTAGGTACGGCAAACACCTATGGCATCGTCAATGGTACCACAGCGGCCACCTTTGGCCCGGAGGGCACCATTACCCGGCAGGAGGCCGCGGCGATGGTGGCGCGGGCCGCTAAGCTCTGCGGCATGGATACCGCCATGGATACCGGCGAAATACGCGATGTGCTGGCTCAATTCGGCGATTATATACAGAGTGCGGATTGGGCAAGGGCATCGCTGGCATTCTGCTACAAGGAGGATATATTATCCCAGGAAGCGCTGGAGATTCTTCCAAAGGCAGAAATCAAACGCTCTGAAGTAGCCCAGATGCTTTATAATCTTTTAGCGGCGGCAAAGCTTTTATAAATTAAACGCCGCTGTAAAGGAGCGAGCTTAAGGATGAAGATAACAAAAAATAAAATCATTGCGGCGGTGGTCGTTATCGCTGCGCTTACCGCCGCCTATATGTGGGGCGGCGGGTATGCCAGACGCACGGGGCCGGTCCCTTCGCTACCGGTACAGGCATATGGGCAGGCTACGCCTGCGCCGACAGACGCAGCGCCGGAGGATGCTTCAATGGAACCGGAAAGCACGCCGCCGGCTGCCACTGATCCGGCGGAAAATGTCAGTGCCACGCCTCCGGCGGATTTGCCGGAGACAGAGGAAACCAGTGTGCCTGCAACACCGGAAGGGACCACTGTTACACCGAAGCCGACTCTCCCACCCTCGGGCGGCAAACGGCTGACTGCGGAGGAAAAGCAGGCACTGGCGGCGGCTATGGGAGGAGACGAATCTTCTTCCGGTGTTGAAAAGGGCTCGGTGGAATACTCCCGCCGGCAAGGCATGACCATCGACCGCGGGACCGGCAAGGATAAATACCTCACCGAGCCGGTTCCGGAGGGAAAGCCGGTTCCGGTGGAGCCCCAGAATGCGGTCATTAAGGATACGGAATATACCTGTACGCTGTCGGTGCGCTGCAACACCATTCTTGACAACATGGACTACCTGGATAAAGAGAAAGTAGAGCTGGTGCCGGAAGACGGAGTCATTTTCCCGGCCACCGAAGTGACTTTCTATGAGGGCGAATCGGTGTTCAACGTGCTTTTGCGGGAAATGAAGAAAAACAAGATCCATATGGAGTTTGTGAATGTTCTCATATACAACAGTGTATACATCGAAGGTATCAATAATCTCTATGAATTTGATGTCGGTGAACTTTCCGGCTGGATGTATAAGGTCAACGACTGGTTTCCCAATTATGGCTGTTCCCGCTACCAACTGAAGGACGGCGATGTGGTGGAATGGGTTTATACCTGCGATCTGGGGCGCGATGTGGACGGATATTACGCCATAGGAGGTGAAGAATGAAGGACTCCTTCTCTTCTTACCACCCAACGGTTAATTTCTTATATTTTACGCTGGTGGTGCTGTTTTCCACGTTCTTCATGCATCCGGTATGTCTGGGCATTTCACTGCTGTGTGCCTTCAGCTATTCGGTTTATCTGAACGGCAAAAAGGCGCTGCGCTTTAATCTGAAATACATGCTGCCCATGCTGGCTGTTACGGCGCTCATCAATCCTGCCTTCAACCATGAAGGGGGGACCATCCTCACCTACCTGCGGGACGGCAATCCTTTGACACTGGAATCCATCACCTACGGCGTTGCGGCGGCTGTAATGCTCATTACCGTCATATGCTGGTTTTCCTGCTACAATGCCGTAATGACCTCAGACAAGTTTATCTATCTTTTTGGGCGGGTCATTCCAGCCATGTCGCTGATCTTATCCATGGCCCTTCGTTTTGTGCCCCGCTTCAAGGCACAGCTCAAGGTGGTATCCAGGGCGCAGATGTGCGTGGGAAGGGACGTGGGGAACGGAAGCCTTATACAGCGGGCACGGCACGGTATCCGGATCCTGTCCGCCATGGTGACCTGGGCGCTGGAGAATGCCATTGAAACGGCGGATTCCATGAAAAGCAGGGGGTACGGATTGCCTGGCCGTACCGCTTTTTCTATTTACCGTTTCGACCGGCGGGACATAAAAGCCTTGCTCTTCCTGTTTTTTTGCGGCGGCTATATTGTTACGGGTTCCATGCTGGGCGGACTTTATTACCGCTACTTTCCCACCATGAAGGGCGTGGGGCCGGAGCTTTATCCCGTCAGCCTGTACCTTTGCTATCTGGCGCTGTGCATCGCCCCGGTAGTCATCAACCTGAAGGAGGACCGGAAATGGAAAGCTATACAATCCGAAATCTGACCTTTTCGTATCCCTGCCAGCAGAAACCGGCGCTGCGCGGTTTTACCCTTTCCATCGGACAGGGGAGCTTTGTCACCCTTTGCGGTTCTTCGGGCTGCGGTAAATCCACACTTCTAAGGCAGCTGAAAACCGTGCTTACTCCCCACGGGGATAAAAAGGGAGAGATCCTGTTTGAGGGCACACCTCTTGGGGATATCGACCGGCGTACCCAGAGCGCGAGGATCGGATTTGTCATGCAATCACCGGACAATCAGATCGTCACCGACAAGGTATGGCACGAGCTGGCCTTCGGACTGGAAAGCCTGGGCTTCGACACGCCGGACATACGCCTGAGGGTGGCCGAGATGGCGTCCTTTTTCGGCATACAGACTTGGTTTTACAAGAATGTCTCCGAATTATCCGGGGGGCAAAAACAGCTTCTCAATCTTGCCGCCATTATGGCCATGCAGCCGTCGGTATTGATTCTGGACGAGCCTACCGGCCAGCTGGATCCCATCGCGGCGGCGGAATTTCTTGCCGCCGTAGGCAAGATCAACCGCGAACTGGGAGTTACCGTCATCATCACCGAGCATCGGCTGGAGGAGGTATTTCCCCTTTCGGACCGGGTGCTGGTGATGGACGAGGGGCGGCTTGTCTGCGACGGTACACCGGAAGAGGTGGGCAGACAGCTGAAGGAACGGCATCACGGCATGTTTCTTGCCATGCCGGCGCCCATGCGGATCTATGCCGGTGTGGAAAATGATCTGCCCTGTCCCGTCACTGTGAGAGAGGGGCGCGTATGGCTGGACGCTTTTGCGCAAAAGCGTCCTCTGGGTGAAGTGCCTCTGACGGACGCGCCGGTGCAGGGACAAAAAGGGAAGCCCGCCATTGAACTCCAGGAGGTGTGGTTCCGTTATGAAAAGGACGCACCCGACGTGGTGAAGGGCCTTTCCGTGAAAGTGTTTCCCGGGGAGTTCTGTGCCATCCTGGGCGGGAACGGTACGGGTAAAACCACGGCACTGTCGATGATCCCGGGCATTAATAAGCCTTACAGGGGTACCGTGAAAATAAACGGCCAGGATCTGGCCCGGATAAGCAACCGGCAGCTTTTTCAGCGGATGCTGGGCGTACTGCCGCAAAATCCCCAGGCTATTTTTGTCAAAAAGACCGTTGAGGAAGATCTCTTTGAAATACTTTCGGAGCAAAAGCTATCCAGGGAGGAAAAGACCGATAAGGTGAGGCGGGTCGCAGAGCAGTGCCGTCTTGGCAATTTGCTTTCCATGCACCCCTATGACCTGTCCGGCGGTGAGCAGCAGAGGGCTGCGCTGGCCAAGGTGCTGCTGCTGGAGCCGGAAATCCTGCTTCTGGACGAGCCCACCAAAGGCCTGGACGCCGAATTCAAGCAAAGCTTTGCGGAAATACTGGAAGAGCTTTTGCAAAAGGGCGTCACCGTCCTTATGGTAAGTCATGACATTGAGTTCTGTGCCAGGCATGCCCACCGCTGCGCCATGTTTTTTGACGGAAATATCGTCAGTTCAGACGCGCCCCGCCGGTTCTTTTCCGGCAACAGCTTTTACACTACCGCCGCCAACCGAATGGCGCGGCATAGACTGCCCGGGGCAGTGACGGCGGAGGATGTTATTGCCGCCTGCGGAGGGGATGCGGCGCCTTTTTCGGTACGGCCGCAGCAAGGAAATGACGCCTCTTCCGGCCTTGCATCCCGGGAGCAAAAGCAACTGCCTGAGGAAGAACCGGAAGAAGGAAGGGAAACCGTATCGGCATACGGTAAAGAACCGGAAAAACAGCCTCTGGGACACAAAGTCACGGCGCTTTTTGCAGCGTTGGGCTTTTTTGCGGCGGGGGCTTTTGCCGCCGGAGACGTAGGATACCTCTCCCGGCTTATCGCTGCGGGAGACCTATCGTCCACCGGATCGTCTGTAAATTCCGCCGATGTCTGGCGCTATGGCCTGGCCATCCTTGCGGTGGCGGCGGGCTTGGGGATCCTTTTCAGAACGTTTTACCGGAGAAGGACAGGCGCCCCCGCAGCATCCATAGCAAATGAGCAGACGGTGCCGGGTGAGCGTCACCTGTCAAAACGCACCCTGACGGCCATGGCGATGATACTTCTTGCCATACCCCTTACGATTTATATCGGTATCTATTATCTGGGCGATAGAAAGTATTATTTTATCAGTTTGCTCATCATACTGGAGACCATGCTGCCCTTTGTGATGGTATTTGAGAGCCGCAAGCCCCAGGCGCGGGAATTGATTGTCATCGCGGTGCTTTGCGCTATCGGCGTAGCGGGGCGCGCCGCCTTTTTCATGCTGCCCCAGTTCAAGCCGGTGGTGGCCGTGGTCATCATCGCCGGCGTGGCCTTCGGCGGTGAAGCGGGATTTCTGGTGGGCGCGGTCACCGGCTTTGTATCCAACATGTTTTTCGGCCAGGGACCATGGACGCCATGGCAAATGTTTGCCTTTGGCATCATCGGATTTCTTGCGGGCGTCCTGTTCCGGAAGGGCATCCTGCGGCGGAACACCATTGCGCTGTGCATTTTCGGGGGGCTGGCCACGTTTTTTATTTACGGCGGCATCATGAATCCCGCGACGGTTTTGATGTTCCAGAGCCGTCCCAGGGCGGAGATGTTCTATCTTACCTACCTTCAAGGCATCCCCTTCGACCTCATCCATGCGTCAGCCACCGTGATTTTCCTGGGATACATCGCAAAGCCCATGCTGGAAAAGCTGGACCGCATCAAGGTGAAATACGGGCTGGTTGAGACTCGAACCGGGTGACGGTCTGAGATATTTTGCCGGATGTAAAGAAGAATGATGTCTCTTGTAGATTCTAATCAAAAACAGCCTGAAATTTTATATTCTTATAGAAAGGGGTATGCTCCGGTGAATAGGGCATTGGATTCACCTGTTTAAAAATAGGCTTTTATAACGGAAAAATAAATATTTACAAGAACTCAAATAAAAAGGAGTTATGAAGAAAATATGATAAAAAAAAGAATACTATACTTCGTGATGGTGCTTTTGATAATGTTTGGAGCTGTGCATGCGGCTCTGGCGGAGGAAAATATACCATCAGGGCCTAACTTTATTCCTGTGAATGACTTTTATAAACCCAATGCCAATGAAGGTACTCTTTATGGTTGGGAAGTTTTAGGTGCGAATGTAGCCGGTTACGAGGTTGTAACGACTGGAACGGGAAATTACCCCAACAGGACCTTTAATATTCTGCTGGAAAATGGCACGCCGATGGATGCCGCGCTTACTATACTTTGTTATACCGATAAGAAAAGCGCTGCTGTTCCGATGGTTAATACGCAGCCGGGGTTGACGGCACTTGCCAGAGTAAACAACTGGAATGCTTTCAAAAAAAACGATTATAAAGCCGCCGTTCCTTTTGAAAACGGGACGGGGACGTTGTCTCTATATGTCTATTCCTATGCCGGCGATACCGGTGTGACTATCCATACATTCAACTTTTCCATCGCGGAGGCCAACAACTCAGACGACCCGGATCCTGATACGGTGGAATCCATCGCCATCAAGGAGCCTCCGACAAAAACAACCTATTATGCCGGGGAGAGATTCGACCCCGCCGGAATGGTTGTTATGGCAACGCTGAACGAAGGCGACCCTGTTCCTGTGGTAGGCTATGCTTATGAGCCCTCCGGTGCGCTGACGATGAACGATACCGCCATTACGGTTTCCTTTGGGGGCTTTACGGCCACGCAAGGGATAGAAGTGCTGCCCAGCGCTGCCATCGGCAGCATAGAGATCACCAACGGACAACTCATGGGAGATTTTGTAGATCACGGGTTTGGAATAATATCCAGGAAAGACAAAGCCTATGACGCTGTGGTGCTGTATGGAGAAAACAAAGGGAAGTTCATCATCCATGTCGGCGAAGGAGCCGGAGTTTACATCGGCGATATAGCTCAAAACGTGACGGATGGCCGCTGTGAGCTGTCTCTGGATACCTCCGTCGAGGGAACCGTTACCACTGTGCGGGTGCAAGCGGCAGAGAATTATGCCGATTACACTTTCACCTGCTACTCACAACAATATAGCGGCATGCCTACGTCGGTGGTCGAATACCTCTGCATAGCGTCTCAATACACCAACGGAAGCAGCCTTGGCCCTTACGGCCTGAACGCGGTGCCGACACTGCGCGGTGTGTGGACCACCAGCGAAACAGCCCATGACGGTACAAATGGCGGGCCAACCTCCCTGGGCAACTTTGGCGGGTATATCACATACTATTATGAGGACGCCATCGTTGACGACCCCAGGAACCCTTACGGCATTGACTTCATCGTATTTGGAAATTCCTACGACGGCAGCAACGCCTTCGCCGAGCCCGGCAATGTGCTGGTCTCTGAGGATGGGGAGACATGGTATAATCTTGCGGGCTCCCTGCATTATGAAGACAATGCCGTCTGGGACTACTCCATGACCTATACCAACGTAGGCTCGGGTTCTTCCTGGACGGATAACCGCGGCGGAAGCGGAACGGCGGACAAATACCCGCAGAGGGTCTATTATCCCCTATTCCCCTGGACGGAGGAACTGGAGTCCCAAATCACTGTGACAGGTGTACTTTTGGAACCGGCGAAGGGGACAAACGAGTACGGCAACACCGTCCCGCCTTATCCCGATTTCGGCTATGCGGATTCGGGCGACGAAGGCATTACCAATGAAGCTTTCAATCCATATACGGGAACTTATTATAACGCAGAGACAAAAAGAACATACAGTGGCAAGACGGATGGCTTTGATTTGAAATGGGCGGTGGACGGAAGCGGCTACCCGGTCGAACTTACCAACGGCGTCCGCTATGTTAAGATTCAGACAGCTTCCAATATCAGCAACTCGGGTATCGGTGAGAAATCTACGGAAATCCATATGGTGCGCGTGGCTGCCCCCGACGAAAGCGATGTGAGCGTGAGTTCCGCGCCCTCTGCCATCACGGTGGACGGCCGGGCTGTCAATGTAGTGGAGAGCGTTTACACTTATAACGTCCCTGTCAGCGGCACATTTGAGGTGGTTGTCACCGCTGCAGAGGACGCGCATGTCTACATTAACGGAGCCAGAAGAACTAACGTCACATTTGGGAAGACTCCCGTCCATGGCATCATCCGGGTGATCGTCCAGGAGGGAGAGAAAGCGCCGCTGATTTATTACCTGACGATCACCGAGGACGAGGGTGGCGAAGATGCGGCTCACACCGCGGTCACCTTCGATGCGAACGGAGGGCGGGTGGAAGACCAACCCTCCATCACCCGCTATTATGACGCCGGCACCCAGAATACGGCTTTCCCTACCCCGGTTCGGGATGGCTATACGTTCCTGGGTTGGTTTTCGGGGCAGGAGAGCTACTTAGCTTATACGCCGGATATGCCTGAGACGTTGACGCTGACGGCAAGCTGGAGGCAAGACAACCCCGGCTCTACCCTGATCAACGTTACCTTCCGGCTCATCGGCGCGACACTGGCCGGCAAAGATGTCGACCTGGGCAGCAAAATCAACGACTCCGAATATGTCACATGGATTGCAACAAAAAGATATACCATGAATAGGAGCGACACCGTATATGATTTGTTCGTGGAAGCGATAGCGGATGCCGGACTGCATGCGCAGGGGCAGGATACGAACTATGTCAAAACCATTACGGCTCCTGCATCTCTTGGAGGCTATGAACTATCCGAGTTCACCAACGGGCAATTTTCAGGCTGGATGTATACCGTCAACGGAAAGCATCCCGGGTTTGGCTTGCGGGAGCGGGATTTGAATAACGGCGACCAGGTCATCTGGCACTATGTAAATGACTGGCGCTATGAGATCGAGGACTGGTTTGACGACCCGGACTATCCTGCGCTGGGCGACGGGTCGGATTGGAACAAGTGGCTGCTGGCTGAAGATAAAGAGCCTGACAGAAACAATACTCCATCTGGCAGTATGCCCCCCGCATCTTCAGACCCCGGCGTCCTCACCCCGAAGGTGACGGCATCCAACGGCATGGCCGCGTCCAAAATCAGTGAGTCGGATATAGCATCCATAATTGCAAGTATAAAGGAAAAGATTAACACCGCCATCGTCATAACACCTGAGATCACCGGGCAGGCGAAAAAGGTCAGCATTGAGCTTCCGAAAAGCTCCGTTTCCTCCATCGCATCGGAAACGGATGCGGCTCTGACGCTACGGACACCTGTTGGCAATGTGACGATTCCCAATAGCGTGATGGCCTCTATTACCGGGCAGGCAACTGACAACAGCATAACAGTCAGCCTTGAATCGATGGATTCCTCCTCGCTTACCACCGGGCAGCAAACAGTTATCGGCGATAATCCCGTATACGATATCTCTATTGTCAGCGGCAGCAGCCACATAAGCAATTTTGGCAACGGCAGCATAACGGTTTCCCTGCCGTATACATTGAAGGATGGCGAGGATCCGGGCAAAGTTGCGGTCTGGTATCTCACCGACAGAGATGAGCTTGAGAAGTTGGTCTGCAATTACGATAAGGGAACTGGCATGGCAACCTTTACCACGAATCACCTGTCCTACTATGTCGTGGGTTATAACGCAGCGATAGCATGGGAAAACCCCTTTACCGACGTTAAGGATACCGAGTGGTTCTATAAGCATGTGGAGTTTGCCGTGCAAAACGGCCTGTTCAACGGCACCGGCACCACTACCTTCAGTCCTGATTTGCCCATGACCCGCGCAATGCTGGTGACGGCGCTGTACCGTCTGGAAGGCTCGCCCACAGTTACCGGCGCCAATGGCTTTGTCGATGTGAAAAACGGTGAGTGGTATACAGATGCCGTAATATGGGCAAATACAAACGACATCATCACTGGCTATGGTGACGGGCTGTTCGGCACCGAGGACAACGTCATGCGCCAGCAACTGGCGACTATCCTCTACCGCTATGCCGCGAAGAAGGGCTACGACACCTCCACCGCAGGAACACTTTCGCAGTTTAACGACGGAGGCAAGATCCCGGACTACGCGCTGGAGGCCATGAAGTGGGCAACTGGTTCAGCGCTTATGAGAGGCGACGACAACGGCGCACTCAATCCGTCGGGCAGCGCTACCCGGGCAGAGGTGGCGGCGGTACTGCAACGGTTTGTGGAGGGCTTTGTAAAATAGTTTTCTCAAAAGCCCAATCAACCGGGTTGGTGGTGACAACAGTGGCGCGAAATACATATTCGAGCGCGTTCATAAAAAAAGTTATATTTAGGAGGGAAGATCATGAAAAAAGCATTATCAATTTTGCTGGCGCTTGTATTGTTGATCGGTATGCTGCCGATGTCTGCACTGGCGCTGGATAGTGTATCCGCAGAAATAACCGGCGTCGCCGTCAGGACGGCCGACGGATCGCAGGACGCAGATCCCATTGAAA
Organism: Bacillota bacterium; assembly: GCA_023426125.1. Classification (GTDB taxonomy): domain Bacteria; phylum Bacillota; class Clostridia; order Acetivibrionales; family DTU013; genus MnB-11. Next base: position 20,959 of record JAFABI010000032.1, on the reverse strand, counting down.
CAAATGAAACGTATACCGTACGGGTTACGGTCAGGAATACGGGTACAACAACAGATGTTGTAAGCGTCACGGTCTATGAGGTGCACAACGACGCGGATATAGTACTACAAGTGGACCAGACAAAGCAACCCTTAGAAAATCTTGCGCCGGATGAAAGCGCTTCGCTTGATTTTACGTGGATCCCTCATACGAAGGGTGGCTGCACGCTTAAGGCCGAGGTTTGGGCGGACGCCGGGGGGACAAGCATGGCGCTTGACGTTATGGAGCAACCCGTCACGGTGACAGATAGGTTGCTCGATGACACGCTTCAGGCGCAATTGCGGTATTATGAAACCAGGACACTGTGGGCGCCTCTGACTGCACTGGGTGTGTACTCGCTTACAAGAGATGTTGAGCAGACTGGCGGCATACCCTTGAATGCCGACTTTACAGGCTCGGAAAGTGCTTATACAGGGAAGGGCCCGACGTCAGGATCGGCGGAGGCGATGGCCGCTATCGACGCCATGGCAAGGGGACAGGACCCTCGGCAGTATTATAAAATAGACTCCGGTATGCAGGCAAGCGAACCCTCCGACTTGATTGCCGAGCTTCTGTCGAATCTGGGGGATGATGGAAACTTCAAGTACACCGTAGCAATGAAACCGGCACATCTGAGCATAACCAATACACATGCCATACTTACTCTTGAGATGTACTATGCCGGCGATGATTGGCGCGTCGAGGGCGGAAATCACAAACAGACGCGCACCGGCGCGATCGAAACCTATCTTGAGAGCTTTGTAGACGCAAAATTTAAAACTACATGGGAAATCTTCGGCGGACGTATGATAGGTCCGACAAATATGGCCGGAATGATGAGCCTTTCGCTAAATGCGCAGCTTGACGCCGCGCAGCTTCTGGCGCGCTGGGTGAATGACGAAACCGAGGTTCGTGTGAACGGCGGAGAATCCCAGCCGCTTAAGGACGTTGCAAAGGCTGAGCTGGACGGCCTTATGCGGAGCTTTTCGGCTTTATATGGAGGAAATAAAGGAGTCGACTATACGGGTAACCTGGGCACAATGCCGGAGGCAATCAAAAACCAGATCAACCTGCCCCAATATATCTCGGCTTTGATTGCCACCGGGCAAAAAGACAAGGTTGAAGAGCTTGGGCTTATGGATACTTTGCTGGGCAGCTTTGCAACGCAAGAGCATCTGGACGATCCCAAAAACATAAACTTAACCGAGGCTGACCTGGGCGGATACTTTTATCTGCCAAACGCGAATGTGTCGCCATATATTAGCGTAGGTTCCGTATGGCGAGGCTCAGTTGCCCTTGGCGACTATAAGCACGGTGAAGCCGCAATGGCGACCTTTGTGTACTCGCCGGAACTGAATGAGATTGAAGCGATTGCCCGGGATTTGGATACGATCAGCCTGCCGTCGACAGCGACGGAAAATCTGACGCTGCCGACTTCCGGCCGCTTTGGAAGCGAAATAAGCTGGACATCTTCCAATGAAGCTGTGATTAACCCGCTGACCGGCGCTATCGCAAGACCGGCAGAAGGTGAGCCCGACATCATTGTCACGCTGACTGCAAACGCGTCGTTTGGTCAGGCAAGGGATTCAAAGATATTTGTAATAACCGTTCCTGCGCAGGGCATATCGGACAAGGCGATAGTAAACGCTGATGCGAGTGCGATAAAAATACCCCTGTTTGTTACAGAAAATGTAACGCTTCCTTCCGTGGGTGAAAACGGAAGCAGTATAACATGGAATAGCTCAGATACATCGGCTATTGCTCACGACGGTACGGTAAGCATCTCGTCTGAAGAGAAAAATGTAACGTTGACCGCTACAATTTCCAGCGGTAGCGCATCGACAAGCAAGATATTTGAGGTCACCGTAGGTAAAGAAGTTGCTGATGATGACCTTATCACAAAAGCCGTCTATAAGCTTCGGGAATATTATGGGGAAAACCGGAACCTTACAGGCAGTTACTGGGATGTGTGGATGGCAAAGTCGGCTCTTCGCGAGGATTTTGACAAATACGGCTTCACAGTATACAACCTCAAGAACCACAAGCCGGGCCGCACATGGGCGGGCACCGACCTTGGCGCCGCTATTCTTCAAATTGTCGCTCAAGGCGACAACCCCTATAACTATCAGGGCATGAATTACGTGCAGAGGCTCCTCAATTATATCTACCAGAATGACGAGTATCTCACTTGGGGAGCCTGGACAGAGCCTATTTTCCTGTTTATGGGCCTTGAGGCGGCGGGGGCCATGACGCCGGAGCTTTTGGATCCCGGTCTGCGGCGGCTTCAAGGAATGCTCGCGTCTCTTAACCAGGGCGCTGATTATGGCGGTTGGGCTATGATCCCAATAACAAACTATGTCCACAACACCGCAGACAGCAGCCTTGTTCCAAAGGTAGAAGCATTCAGGCAGATTTGCCTTGGGGCGCTTGAACACGATCCGGAGCACGAGCAATATGGCCTTATCGGCGGGTATCCATACGCGGGATACTCGGCCGTCGTCGGAACCAATAGTGTTTTAAGCGGTGCAGTGGGCGCCATGAGAGCCGGCATTGACGGCTGGGACTTTCTTAACGATGGAGAGTGGATACAGGAAGATGGAACGAATATAATTCGCGTTATTTATGAATGGGCTTTTGAAAATCCTGACGGAGGATTCAGGAATCAGGCAGCAATAGCCTTCGCGGACCTGTACCACGGCAGCAACGTATGGGTGAGCGAGAATCCAACTCCCGACAAACTCAGTGAGCTTATTGAGACTGCCTCGACACTGCTTTCCCACAGCGACCAGTATACAGACAAATCTGTCGCCGCCCTGCAAAATGCCTATGAGGGCGCAAAGCAGTATAAAGGCAAGAATTATGAGTTTGGCCAGGCATACTTCGCGCTCAGGGACGCCATAAAGGGGCTGAAGAATGCCGGAAGCATCACGGTAAGCATCCTTGGAACAGCGGACAGGCAAACAATACTAAGCTTCGCTCCCGTTGACGCCTCTGGCGGCACATATTTTGAGATATTGCAAAAGGCTTCCATTGAATATGGGTTCAGCTTTACTCCCACAAGCTCCGCCATAATGGAGGTAAGCGGTATTTCAGCTACCGGCAACGGAGCATGGTACTTATATGACGGTCAGAACCGTGTAGCAAACTTGAACGCGAATCCGGTTGATGGTGCGGAGCTTACGCTCAAATACTGCGGGGATACGGCAAAGCTTGCAGCTGACGCTACATTGGACAAGCATTTGGTTCTCGAAGCCGCTGATGCTCTTAACCTGGGTGATATATCCGGTATAACAGGGGATATTGAGCTTCCAGGCTCCGGTTTGTTTGGCACTTCAATCGTTTGGCTCTCTGACAAGCCGCTGAACCTTACAAACGACGGCAAGGTCACGAGAGGCGCACGTGATGTAAGTGTGACGCTGACGGCCACTATTACGGGGCCCAAAAGCGATTCAACCTCAAAAACATTTACTGCAATAATAAAAGGCACAGAAAACAGCGGTGGAAATCCGGAGGCCAATAAAAAATATGCATACATTAGTGTAGTTGACCCCAAGGGCAAAACCTTTTACACAAAAAAGGCAATTGAAATCGAGGAAGGCGAGACCGCATACACACTGCTTGTAAAAACAGGATTGGAACTGGATGCTAATCCCAATACGCAATACGGGGTATATGTGGCAGCTATTGGAGGCTGGGGGGAATTCAGCGATGGCCCGGACAGTGGATGGATGTACAGGATAACCCATGGCGGTTCTACAAGTTTCCCCGGATATTCCGCAGCATATCAGCCGGTAAGCGAAGGCGACTATGTAGAATGGCTTTTCACACGGGATTTGGGTAAAGACATAGGCAATGAATATCATAGAGGCGATGCGCGTGCGTCTTCCGACTCATCTATCCTCGCCCCGAAGGTCACCGCGTCAAACGGCACCGCTACGGTCGAGGTCATGGCGTCCGACATGACGACGGCGATAGCCGCCGCGAAAGACAAGGACAGCAATGCCATCGTGATTGCGCCCGAGATCACGGGCGAGGCGAAGAAAGTACGCATCAAGCTTCCGAAGAGTTCCCTCTCCTCCGTCGCCTCGGAGACGAGCGCTGACTTGACGGTGAAAACTCCGGTCGGAAATATCACGATACCCAATAATGTGCTATCTTCCATCGCTAGACAAGCGGTGGGCAGCAGCATTACGGTCAGCCTGGAGTTCGTCAACACGACGGTGCTTACCTTGGCGCAGGAAGCTGCAGTGGGCAATAACCCCGTCTACGACATTTCCATAATGAGCGGCGGCAGCCATATCCCGGGCTTTAGCGGTAGAAGCGTAACAGTTTCCCTGCCCCATACACTAAAAACCGGCGAGGACCCTTCGGGCGTCACCGTCTGGTACCTTAGCGACGCGGGCGAGCTTGAGAAAATGACCTGCGCCTATGACAGGGAAAGTGGCATGGCGACTTTCACCACAACTCATCTGTCCTACTATGCTGTAGGCTATACGGAAGTCTGGCAGAACCCGTTTTCCGATGTGAAGTCGACGGATTGGTTCTACGGTGCCGTGGAATTTGCGGTAAAAAATGGGCTGTTTAAAGGAACAAGCGCCACAGCTTTCAGCCCGGATGCCCAAATGACAAGGGCGATGCTTGTGACGGTCTTGTACCGGCGTGAAGGCTCTCCCACCGTCACCGGTACGAATGGCTTTGCCGACGTAAAGAGCGGCGAGTGGTATACGGACGCCGTCGTCTGGGCGAACAAAAACGGTATTGTCACGGGCTACAGCAGCGGGCTGTTCAGCACGAATGATGACGTTACCCGCGAGCAGATGGCGGCGATCTTATACCGGTATTCACAGTACAAGGGTTATGACGTAACGAAGACAGCCGATCTAAGCGTCTTTATCGATGCATCCGGCATCAGCAGTTGGGCACAGACAGCCATGAACTGGGCAAACGCTGAAGGACTGATCAATGGACGGACGACTGCCACACTCGCGCCGAAGGGCAGTGCTACCCGCGCCGAGGTGGCGACTGTCCTGCAAAGATTTGCTGAAGGTTTTATGAAATAGCATTCCGAACAACTTCCCGCAGTCGGACTGTCGTTTTACCCCCCGGAAAAGCGGTCCGGGTGCCGAAGGTTTTGCCGGCGGGAATAATACCCCGGCAAAGGGGCCTTTGCTGTATAAATGTTTTTTAACATAGTAAACATTTTACAAAGCATATTAATACCAATTAATCAATATATTAAACGCTGAGAAATGAAACAAAAAGAATATTTACAAAAAGGGCAAATATTTTACAAGAAAAAAAATTCTTAATGGCGTATAGTGAACTTAAAATCAAATACGAGAACAGGTGTCAGTTATAACTTTCTCAGACAAAGCTATAAACTGGTGAAAAGGGAAGCGGGTTAAAATCCCGCGCGGTCCCGCCGCTGTAAAAGAGGAGTTCTTGCAAGATGCCACCGGGAAACCGGGAAGGCTGTAAGGACGATGACGCTTGAGCCAGAAGACCTGCCTGTTTTTATGCACGATAAGACTCTACGAGCGATAGAGGGGTGTAATTGGGATTAAGATCAATCGATGATTTGTCCTGCGCATTCTGGATGCGACGATACATAAAACCTCTTGGCTGTCATGCCGGGAGGTTTATTTTATTGAAGAAGCAGGAATGGGTGTGCAGGTGAATGGAAGTGAGAAGAGGATGCGATGGAGATTGTCTTATTAGATAATATCGAGGTTGAAATCGATGGGAAGGAATTCCTTCGAACGCTTAAAATAGAAGATGATGACGACCTGACAGGGGAAGCCCTGGCCCTGCTGGAGGAAGGCGAAAACCTGGGAAAACCAAAGGCAATGTACGGAATGGCATATATTGACGCCCGGGGAGACGACTGGATTACTGCGGAGAGCATCCGCTTTTCAAGCCGTATATTGAGCGTCAATGTCAGGGAGGCGTACAGGCTTTTCCCCTATGTCGCCACCTGCGGGACCGAACTGGACGAATGGGCAAAATCCCTCCAGGATCCCCTGGAAAAATTCTGGGCGGATACCCTGTGTGAAATAGCACTCCGTAAGGCATTTAAGAAAATGAATGAGGACTTTGAGAAGCACTTCAAACCGGGAAAAACAGCGGTAATGAATCCGGGTTCCCTTGCCGATTGGCCCCTAAGCGAGCAAAAGCAATTGTTTACCCTGCTGGGAGACCGTATCGGTGAAACCGGCATACAATTGACCGGGAGCTTTTTGATGATACCCGCCAAGTCCATGTCGGGAATCCGGTTCCCATTGGAATTGAATTTTGAAAATTGCATGCTCTGTCCCCGGAAAGACTGCCCAGGAAGGCGGGCCCAATATGACGAAAAGCTTTTTGCCCAAAGGTATGGGTAAGTTTATTACAGCATTAGTATGGTATGAAAAAAGCTTGATGTATGAGCAGCCATTGGCCGTTAAGCACTTGATGTAGGGGCGGCCATTAGCCGTCCGGCAGCTGTTTGACGTAGATTGCATTTGCGGACGCGCAATGCGCCTCCTACAGTTTCAGACGCAGGTGTGCTGCCAGGGGCGGCATGGACATTGATATGACAAATTCATAGAGAACAGGTGCCGGTGGTGGATCCGACGAATGGAGCCATGCGCCGGTGAAAAGGGAAGTGGGTGGAAAGCCCACGCGGTCCCGCCGCTGTAAAAGAGGAGTCCTTGCAGGATGCCACCGGGAAACCGGGAAGGCTGTAAGGATAATGACGCTTGAGCCAGAAGACCTGCCTGTTTTATGCACGTAAAACTCTACGAGTGATAGAGGGGTGTAATCGGGATAGATCAATTGAAGATTTGTCCTGCGCATTTTGGATGCGATGATACATAAAACCTCTTGACGCACATGTCGGGAGGTTTCATTTTTTGCCGGGATTGCGGCGGAAAGGAAGGGAAGCACAAGGGATGCAGTACGAACCGGCAATAGTCCGGAAGGTACCGTTGAATTAAGCAAAACAAAAACAAAGGAGGTATTTTGATGAATTCGAAACAATTAGTACTGGATGCAATCTACAACAGGGAGACGGAACGCGCTCCATGGGTGCCGTTTGTGGGCTGCCATGCGGCGGCTTTGACCGGCGTGAGCGCTGAAGAATATTTTAAAAGCAGTGAAAATATCATCGATGGCGTTTTCAAAGCATATGAGCAGTACCGCCCCGACGGGATCCCCGTCCTGTTCGATTTGCAGGTGGAAGCCGAGGCTATGGGCTGTGAACTGAAATATGCAGCCGACAATCCGCCCTCGGTGGTCACCCATCCGCTGGAGCAGGGAGTAAATCTGGAGGATATGATGGAGGCGGTTAAAGCAGCGGCAGCGCCTTTTGGAGAGAGCGTCCGGTATATCGAGCACAAAATCAAGCATAAGGAATCGGTGGTGTGCATGCTCAAGCTGGGAGTGAAGAATCTGCCGACCATTGTCATCGACGGAAAAATCAAGTATGTCAGTATCATCCCGGATGTGGAGGAATTAAAGAAATCCATACAGGAAGCGCTGGAAAGCAAAGCGATGCTCGTAAGCTGAAACTGCCGGAGGAGGTATGCTGGATGCCGCAGGGAGTACATATAAAAGTGGTTTCGATGAAATATCCGTGCACTGCCTGCCTGATGGTTTACCAGCTGGTAAAGGAGTCCGTTGACAGGATATTGAAGGAGTTTGAAGGAGTGAAAGTCGAATATGTCGAGCTGGAAAACCTCCGGAATGTCCACCGGATTGACGGACTGGAGGTGGAAAAGTTTCCGGCGGTATTAATAAACGATGAACAGGTGACGGCAGGCTCCATCATAACCAGGCGCCAATTAGCCGGCCTATTGGAGGAATATCAATGAAAAAGACCCGACTGATCATCATCGGGGGGTTTCTGGGTGCGGGAAAAACAACCTGCGTCTTGACCATAGCCAGATACCTGATGAACAATCATAAAAAAATAGGGATTGTGACCAACGACCAGGGAAGCCAACTGGTAGATACGAATTATTTAAGAAGCGAAGGCCTGTCCGTACTGGAGGTAACAGGCGGATGCTTTTGCTGCAATTTTGACGAATTTGTAAAAAGGGCGGAAAGCCTGGCGGAGGACGAGGCACCGGACGTGATCCTGGCAGAGCCGGTAGGGAGCTGCACCGACCTGGTGGCTACTCTTTACAAGCCGCTGCAAGCCCGGCAGGCATTTCAGTTTGAGCTTTGCCCTCTCTGCATCGTGGCAGACCCCAGGAGGGTGAGAAAGCTGATGCTGGAGCAGGAAAAAGGAGTGCCCCCCGGCGAGATCAACTACCTGTTTCAAAAGCAGCTGGAGGAGGCCGACATGATCCTGCTGAACAAGGCGGATACCCTGGATAGGGCGGAAGAGGAGCTTCTTATAAGCTTTTTAAGTAAAAGCTTTACCGATGCGGTGGCTATTCCCGCATCTGCAAACAGCTTACATAGCATCGGCTTCTTAGTTCCCATCCTGGTAGGTTTCAGGCCACCGGACAAGGGGACGCTGGAAATTGACTACGGCATTTATGGGCGGGCGGAAGAAAAATTGGGGTGGCTCAACTCCGGGGCGCTGCTGGGAAGCAGCCAAAAGACCGAGTGGAATACGTTTCTGGCTGAGTTCCTGGAAAAGGTGCGCAGCAGAATGAAACCCCTTTCGGGAGAAATGGCCCATCTCAAAGTATATGCAGTATCCGGGGGGGATTATGCAAAAGCAAGCCTGACCGATATGGAGGGAGAAATCAGCTTCAACCGCAGAATGGCTGCTCCTTCCCAGAGCGTCAGCCTGATCGTGAATGCAAGAATCGAAGTGGAGCCTGCTCAGCTGGCTCCCGCCGTGGAAGGAAGCCTGCGCAGCCTTTGCAGCAAATGGGGAGTCAAGCTGGACACTCTTCAAACAGAGTGCTTCAAGCCGGGATGGCCAACGCCGAAGTACAGGATGGCAGGGGAACCGTAGAATTGCAGGATATGCGCCTCTTCCCCCATATGGACGTGCTGGAAAACGTGGAATTCGGGCTGAAAATGAAAAGGGTTTCCCGGTCCGAAAGAAGGAAGAAAGCCCTGGACACGCTGGAAAGAGTGGGACTGTACGGATTGGAAAAGCGTAGGGTCAGTGAAATCTCCGGAGGGCAGAGGCAGAGGGTGGCACTGGCAAGGGCTATTGCCGCCAATCCCAGAATACTGCTGCTGGACGAGCCGTTTTCCAGCCTTGATGCAAGCCTGCGCAGCGCCATGAGGGAGCTGGTTTGCGATCTGCACAGACAAACGGGGATCACCACGCTGCTGGTGACCCACGACAGGGAGGATGCCTTAACGCTGGCGCATAAAACTGCCGTAATGAAGGAAGGACGCATTTTGCAGTTCGGCGATACGAGAGATGTTTATGAAAGGCCTTCATGCCGGGAGGTTGCCGATTATTTCGGACCGGTAAATTATATCGATGGCAGGGTAGAAGATGGGATCTTCCGGTGTCCTGCCGGAGCAGCGGAAACCGCCATGGCCGACGGCGAGTACACCGCCGCGGTAAAGCCGCATAATATCCGGATTGAAGGCTGCGGCGAATTTGAGGTGGTTTCCGTTCAATATCTCGGCGACAGATACAACATAACCGCCCAAAACGGTAAGATTCGGCTGCTGGCCTCCGGCGACCGGTATTTCCCTCCGGAAGCAGGAAGGCGTGTCGGAGTGGGGATCGATTTTTCAAAAGCGGTATTTTTTAAAGAAAAGGAGAGCAACGGAACATGACGATAAAAAACAGTATACTGGTAGAGCTGCTGGAAAACGCAAGATACGGCGGTGGGCTTACAAAGCAGGAATGCGTTTGCCTGCTGGAGCTTGACGAGCTTTCGCTGGAAGCCTCCCTGATAAGAGCGGTGGCCAATGACCTGACCAGAGAAAGGATGAGCAATATGGGAGTCATCCTGGGACAGATCGGAGTGGATATCGCGCCATGTAAAGGAGGATGCAGGTTCTGTGTCTTCGGAGAGGGACATACCCGGTTTGAGCCCTTCCGCATCAGCGAGGAAGAACTTGACGGGAAAATATACGAACTTACCGAATCCGGAGATTTGTACGGCCTGTACCTGATGACCATGCACGATTATGACAGGGATGTGCTGTTCCGTGTCGTCGAACGCGCGAAAAAAATTGCGCCGCCCCAGACACAGCTCTGGGTCAATATCGGGGATACCGATTACAATACCTTTGCAGAGTTAAAAAAAGCGGGCGTGAGAGGCGCATACCATGTATGCAGGCTGCGGGAAGGGACGGATACGAACCTGGATCCCGGGGAACGGATCAAGACAATGGAAAACCTGCTGGCTGCAGGCTTGGAGCTTTATACCTGCTGCGAGCCCATCGGACCGGAGCATACGATCCAGGAACTGGCGGACAATTTTTTTATCGGGATAGAGCTGGGCTGCACTCAGCATGCCGTGATGAGACGCATAGCGGCAAGCGGTACTCCCCTGTCGTCCTACGGACAGATCACCGAGCTCAGGCTTGCGCATATATGCGCAGTACTGACCCTGGCCTTGGGCAAAGCCAGATCCTTCAAGTTCATGTCCACCCATGAGCCAAACCAGGCGGGACTTCTTTCGGGAGCAAACCTCATTACGGCTGAAAGCGGCGCCAATCCCCGGGACAACAATAAGGATACGAGAGGCAGCCGCGGCCGGTCGGTGGAAGAATGCAGGAAACTGCTGCTAGATTCCGGCTTTACAGGGATCAGACGGGGGGATGAAAGTATTTTTTTTCTATAAACGCGGTTTTCAAAAACCACTGGAGGATGCTGCGGGAAGGGGAAAACGGAATGACATTAAAATCCTTAAATTACGAATTGAAGCTCTTTATCCAATGGTTGACAATAAAGTTTGTCCATGCTATACTCTAAATCAGAATATTGACGGTGAGACAAAATTTAATACTGCGTTTCATTACGCAGGAATTTCTTCGAGCCGCGCCGGGTAACCGGCAAGGCAACATGGAATGGGGTGCGATTCCCCGCGAGCAGGTCACTGTGATGCGGATCCGGCAAACGCCGAAATCCGATAAGTCAGGTCTTTGGTGAAGAAGTTGCTATCTTCCAGTGCTGGATAGCGTTTTTTTGGTGCCTAAACGCGCTCGGACCGCTATCATTGCTGGTCAGAGTGCGTTTTTTGCGTTTTGCGGGTACGGCTGTCATTACAGCCTTTCCATAGAGCCTGCCCGAAAATCGGTGCGGAAGCGGCGTAAGTTGTGTCTGCGCTGAGCCATGCCGATGATGAACACGGAAGATTAATGGGACAACCTGTTATAGGTTGGGAAAGGAGATTTGCGTTATGTTGGAGGAACCGGTTAATTTGCGGCGTGGTCATATTTGAACGCTGGAGCAAGTGTCCACGCCGGTCGCAATGATCTCTCGGGCAAACCGCAGGCGCGGGCGAATGCCGCCTGAGTTGCGCGCTTGCGGGAGTATAATCGGGCGGCGGTTGATAAGGCGCTTATATGCGCCGGAGGTAAAAATTATGTTAAAATCCAAAAAGCTCCTAAGTCTTATCCTCTCGCTCGTTATGGTTGTTTCCCTGTTCACGCTGAGCGTATCGGCAAGCGCACTGGACAGCGGCTACACCGTGACGATCTACGTCCAGGAAGCTGCGCGTGACATAGACAATAACATTGAGTATTCGTATGTGTGGACCGACACACCGATTGTTGTTCCGGTCGAGTCAGGGTCAACTCTGAAGGAAGCGATTCAAGCTGCCGCAAGTCAAGGTCAGATCATTTCAAACGACGAATGGTATGATAATAATGGAAATCCTGATACCGAGTGGCTCAGCTCGTTGACACTGACGGAGTATGACCTCACATATACCAACGAAAACAACTTCTACTATGACTACCCCGAACCGGGATTAGCAACATATGAGGGATTTTCGTGGATGTACTTCAACGGTATTCCCGATGATATGCCGTCATCGTCTTACGCCTACCCGAGTGTATCACTTGGTTCACAGACGGTAACTGGCAATGTTACTATCACGCTCAGCTTCGAGTATCTGACATACGTCTGGGAATACTAAACAACAAAGCAAGCCGGGAGGGCCCCCCCGGCTTGCCCTATTATGACCGCCCGATCAGCATATTCTTTACCTCTTTATCTTTAGTAAATCTGCGAAGTTCCTATAGATAAGCCGGTAATATGTGCTGGGATTTTTATACTATTATCAAAGATCAACTGGCACAGCGAGTATTGTGAGAGGACGGGAACTAAAATAATCACTTCCCTCCTGCCCGATTTCCTTGTACAACAAATAAGGAAAAAACAAATATGAATTGGAGGAACTCAAATGCTGAACGCAGCAAAAACCGTCAGAAAAATTCTGGCACCGATTTTAATTCTTACGCTGTACCTGGGTTTATTCCCGGCTATGGCATATGCCGGAGATAGTGAAAGCCCTGCCCCTCACCAATACCTGTCGGGCATTTCAATGACTAGAACAAGCGTGGCCAACACACCTGGCGAGGTTGACGTACCATCCCAGGTATACCTGTATTCCGAATTACCGCCGTACTCCGCTTTTGTGTTTGACCCGAAAGTAACCGAATACAATATTCTTATTGCGGACGGGATGCAGACAGGAATGAAGTTTGTCGCGACACTTGCTGAGTCGTCACGTTTGCTCCCGCTCAACGGCAGATTTGCTGATGGTTCCCAGGGCAACGGTGACGGACTGACTTCTAAAAACGGTGCTTTAACTTCAACCGGGAAAGCGTTCTCTAACCTTACAGCCTCCCCAGCAGCTAGCCCTGCACCCCGTACATACTCCCCGTCGATGATGTTTTACAACTCAGCTAAAATTTCAGATAATGCGACACTTGCAAAAGAATTACCGTATAAATTGAAGTTTGTCGTTGGTACATTAGCAAGTGGAAGTGCAATGGGCGGAACATATGAGAACGTAGATACGTATACGTTCAATATCTACCGCAAGGCTGCGCTAAAGGAATTCAAGATCCGGTCTGATCCGGAAGGCCCGGAACTGCATCTGTCACCCGCATGGAGCGATGCTAATTCCGCGTATGATGATGTGTTTGCCGTCACAGCCCTCGGAGGGACAACTGCGCTTTATCTGACCGCCCCGGCTGTTACCCAGACAGACGTTAAGCTGTACTTCGGCAATGGCGGGGATAACATCTCCTGGACCGAGGGAAAGACCGCCGACGGCGAATCAAACAAAAATCCGGCTTCTACACCGTATAAGCTTGACCTGACGGCATATAAACCTAATAACGACGGATCAATCACCGTCCCGTTCAAGCTTGACTATGAGGGGGGCTATGAGGGGGGCTATGAGGGGAAAGGCTGCGGTGTTGACGCATATTATACCCTGCATGTCAGCTTTTTAGACTACACTCCTCACTTCAACTCGGAACTGCAGGATTCGACTGTTGAAAAAGGCGCTTCTTTGAAGCTTTCAGTTGACGTTGCGCCTGTTGAAAACAGTCCCGAAGGAGCGGAGACAGGAACGCTCAGCTATCAGTGGTACACGCACAGCCACACCGAAGCCGGTTTAACCGCAATGATCGAAAACGCTGCGGCAGCCGATTATACACCGCCGACTAATTTTGCCGGCAGAACGTATTATTCATGCAAGGTAACCCGCAACGTCGGCGGAGTAAACTATATTTCTCAAACCAGACGCGCAGCTGTCACGGTTCAACCGACATCTATCACGCCGCCGACGTTCACGCTTCAACCGCCCGGCGCTGCGGATTATGTGAATGAATATGCCGTAGGACAAACGCCGGCAGCGATACGGTTTGGCTTTGACAACACGCTGTTGGATAAAGTTGAGAACCAAGCGGGTAATTTCGTCGCGGTCAAGGTATCGGCAAAACTGTACCGCAATAGCACAGACTCCGTCGATGGGGCCGAACTGGTTGCGTCAAGGGACGATACGGGATATAACTCCGCGCTGACCCCTCCGCCGCAGGAAGAGCCGGGGACGTGGTATTACTATGTTGTTTTGAACGCCTATTCCGGCGAATATCCGGGCGCCAAAATATCCGCCGATGTCAAGAGCAACATGGTAGCAATAACTTTCAAGTCGTTTGATGAATTGGTGGATTTGGAAGGCAGCGGCACGGCTGCGTCGCCGTGGCTGATTGCCGGTTATGCCGATTTAGTTACACTCAGAGGACTTGTAGACAGCGGGTACACTTTGGAAGGGCGTTATGCAAAGCTCACGTCAGACATAACGCTTGATCCGGGTTGGGAACCGATAGGCGCTCTAAAGCCGGGAACCACCGCGGAAGAATACGGAAAAAACGTAAATCCCTTCAGCGCGACGCTTGACGGCGACGGGCATACCGTTACAATAGCGGAGGGCGGTTTGCCGCTGTTCGCATATGTCCGTGACGCAACGGTAAAGAATCTGAGGATTTATGGTACAAGAATTGCTGACGCAGGACTCGTTACGAAGAACTTTATCGACTATGGCATTGACGGCGTATATCAGCAATATACCGACCCCGAAATGATTACCATAGAGAACGTGAAGCTCGCGAGCGGTTCCCAAACTCTGAAAAGCGGGTTTGTTAACGGCAGCGGTTCGGGCATAAACAATGTCAGGGTCAAAAACTGCACGGTAGAATCAGGTGTTGTGATTGGCTATGACAGGACGCAGAACAGTATAGGCTCATTTGTCGGCAACTTTAACGGAGAAATAACCGATAGCGTAAGTTACGCCGATGTCTATGGCGTTTCCCGTGTCGGCGGTCTCGCGGGAGACAAGGGGCAGTCGATGGGGCTGTGCGGTATATACCGCAGCGCGTTCATCGGAACTGTAACCGCAACAGGTGACGGAGTTGGCGGCATAATGGGTACGGGTTACAAAAGCGAATCCGCGCCTAACACTCCGACGGTAACTATAAGAAACTGCTATGCTGCCGGAAGTATCACTGCGAACGATTATGCCGGCGGTATTTTCGGAGGCGAATTGGCTGTTCAATGCGCCTGGGACGAATCCGCAATTACCGACAACTTCTTTTTCGGTTCGATTACTTCTGTTGGAACGAAAAAAGGCGGGGTAGTCGGGTACCTCCATAGCATTAACAAAAAGCAAACCATTGCGAACAACTACTATCTCGCAGCGGCGGCTGAATCGGGGATTGGAAATATAAAGGAGATTATAACCACAGCTCACCCGCAATTCAGTGTCTACGGGATTGATAGCTTTAATGCAGACGCGGCATGCAAAGCGGCAGCGGATTCGGATTTTTCAGATGGAACACTCCTGGGAAAACTCAACGCTTCGTCCACCAGCTTCAAGAACTGGATCCAGGGGAAAAGCTACCCGGAATTCAGCGATAAACCGATTGTTATCGGGCTTACGTTGTCCGGCGAATATAAATCGCAGTATTATATCGGACAGGAGCTTGACTTGACAGGGTTGGTTCTCACAGCACACTGGTCAAATGGTAACGAGACGAACGTTCCGCTTACGGACGTGACTACAAGAGGCTATGACAAAAATACCCGCGGAGTGCAGACAATCACTGTCAGGTATGGGGCTGTTGAGGCCAGCTATACTGTGCGCGTACTTTATGACGATTCCACACCTGCTGCGATAACAGTCCATTTCACCCTTCTGGGTGCGAAGATTCACAACGGAAGCGGTGCGATACAAACCCTGCGGGGCGGCAACCTGGTAACCTGGATTCCCGAAAAAGCCTATACGGTATCACGAAACGCAACTGTCCGGGACGTATTCCAGATAGCGCTATCAGAAGCTGATCCTGAAACGGAGGGAGTATTTACATGGCGCAATCCCTCGGGCAACTATATCGCGTCAATTACAAAGAATGGCGTTGAATTAGCCGAGTTCACAAACGGAAAGCCTTCAGGATGGATGTATACGCTCAATGGCACGCATCCTAATCTGGGAGTCAGCGAACAATATCTGGAAACCAACGACGTAATCGTGTTCCACTACACGGACGACTATACGAGGGAAGAAGGCTCCGAGAAGTGGGATACCCCAACGGCCGCATCTCATTCCAGCACATTGACCCCCAAGATTACGGCGTCCAACGGCGCGGCATCGGCAGTCGTCTCGGCCGCGGATATGGCGTCCGCGATTGCAGCCCTTAAGGAAAGCGGCGGCGCAGCCATCATCATAGCCCCCGAGATTACAGGCACAGCAAAGAAAATCAGCGTCGAATTACCGAAGAGCTCCGTTTCCTCCGTTGCATCGGAGACGAAGGCAGACCTGGCAGTCCGGACGCCGGCGGGCAGCATCACTATCCCGAACAGCGCGCTTGCTTCCATTGCCTCGCAGGCGTCGGGCAGCAATGTGACGATAGGCCTTGAAGCGGTGGCTGCCGACTCCCTTTCTGCGGCGCAGCGGCAAGCCGTGGGCGACAATCCCGTCTACGACATATCCATCATGAGCGGCGGCGCCAATATTTCGAGTTTCGGCGGCGGCAGTGCCGAGATCTCCCTGCCGTATACGCTCAAGGAAGGCGGGGATCCGGAGGGCGTCACCGTCTGGTATCTCAATGACAAAGGCGAGCTAGAGAAGATAACCTGCAGCTATGACAAGACAACCGGCCTGGCGACTTTCACCACCGCCCATCTGTCTTATTATGTCGTGGGCTATGCGGAAGTCTGGCAGAACCCGTTTGCAGATGTGAAGCCGACGGATTGGTTCTACCGGTATGTTGACTTTGCCGTTCAGAAAGGTCTCTTCAACGGCACCAG
Source organism: Bacillota bacterium (assembly GCA_023426125.1). Classification (GTDB taxonomy): domain Bacteria; phylum Bacillota; class Clostridia; order Acetivibrionales; family DTU013; genus MnB-11. Next base: position 4,206 of record JAFABI010000032.1, on the reverse strand, counting down.
CGCGACCACGTTCAGCCCGAACGCCCCGATGACAAGGGCGATGGTGGTTACAGTCCTGTACCGTCTTGAGGGTGAGCCTTCCTTCACGGGGACAAACGGCTTCGCCGACGTGAAGAAGGGCGAATGGTACACAGATGCCGTCATCTGGGCCAACGACGAGGGAATCGTCAAGGGCTATGGCAGCGGTCTGTTTGGAACGGAGGACGACCTTACCCGTGAGCAGATTGCGGCAATCCTGTACCGCTATGCGCAGTACAAGGGCTACGACATTGCGGCGGCGACCGAACTGGCAGCTTATGACGATGCGGCGAATATCAGCAGTTGGGCCAATCCCGCAATGATCTGGGCTGTTGCCGAAGGTCTGATCACCGGACGCACCGCGGCTATGCTTGCCCCGGGCGGCAGCGCTACCCGCGCCGAGGTGGCGGCAATCCTTACGCGGTTCTGTGAAAATATAGTGAAATAGGCAAAGAAGTAAAGGAGGGCAGTTTACTCGTCGCGGCTGCCCTACTTTTTCAATCAGGAGATTATTACCACAGCTTACCCGCAATTCGATGACTACGGGATTGATAACTTTGTTTGTCTTTTATATACAGGCACGGATTTCGTCCGTGCCATTTGGAGCGTTTGGTACGTCGCCTTGAACAGTTCGAAGTTTTGGCCCGGCTTCATGTAGGGTTGTATAACCTCTGCCACATAGGGAAAGAGGAGCTTCCTGTCTCCGTTGAAATCGATCAAAAAGAGCAGATGGGTATTTTCTTCATGCTCTTCACGCGCCAATAAAATATATGCTTCAAACACCTCGGGACGCAGCGCAAGCGCTATTGCCAGCGCCTTTTCCAGATTGGGCGGGCAGTTTCGGGCGGCCTCAAAAATCAGGCTGCCGGTATGGTCCACGCGATTTACCGTCATATTCCTCGTAGCACTTTGTATTTCACTCAATTGTTCCCGCCGCAGGACAATTTGTTTGCCAAACGGGTTGAGCACAATGCCGCTTAACCGCCTGTCATCAACCACGATATGGTTGAGCATGTCAAAGGTAACGGCTATTTTACCCTTTTGGGGAAACGTCCATTTTCCAAGCTCCTCTTGTGAGGTGAACGAAGGGATAAAACGGTCTCCGGTCTGCGTATTGAGAAGGGCCAGCCCCTTCCCGTCAGCATGCCGGAGCGCCAGCAGGGGGGACGCAAGGAGTGTGGAGCAAAAATGGCGGAAGTCCTCTGCTGCCTGTGACTTTTGGAACATTTCCAGCCTGTGGTAAAGTGCTGCTTCAATATTTTTTGAGTTCTCTTTCAAAAACAATTCCCCCTTTACACGAAAGAAACCCGCCGGCAAAACGCAGGGGGCATCAAAAAGACACCCGGCCGTAAATGGCAACCAGATGAAATGCAAAATAAAAGTCGTCTCCTGGCTTGCTTCATCGCCTACCCCGCCTTCTCAGTCGCACAGACCATGGCATATATGGGGTGACAGCTCAACTTACAGTGGCCTTACCGCTCGTGATTTTCACACGATTCCGTTACTTTACTTTGCGTCTATTTGATTTTCGTACTTTTGGGTTAATTATATATGCTGCCCGGATATTATGCAATATAAATCCGGCAGAAATAATAATCTTGATAAAAGGCTTTTCTTGAAGGACAGGGGCTCTCTTTTGCCGGGAAATAAAATCCGGCGGAAGAAGCCTCTTTGCGTAACCTGCCGATAGGATTGAAACGGCTGTTCATCGTTATGTTAAAGACAACCGGAAAGTAAATAAATGGGGAAATACCGGAAGTTATTTGACAAAAAATACTTTACAATATATAGTTAATTTGTAAAATAAGATATTAAAACAGATGTCGATTCTATGAGATAAACAGAGAATTTTTGTATTTTTTAATGCATTTAGTTCTTCAATTGCATATTCTTTTTGTGCTGCTGCGGCGCATAAAAGTCCGCAGTGGTGAACAAGGGAACCGGGTGTGAGTCACGGGCGGAACCGCCGCTGTATACGTCGACAATCAACGCTCGTGACGAAAGTCAGTCACTGGGAAACCGGGAAGGCAGAGCTTGATTGGCAGCTTTATTGCCTGCCGAAGCGTCAGTCAGAAGACCTACAAAAAGAGCTTTGCCTACCTTGTGATGAGCGGGTGGAAGCGTTGTTTGCAGGAGAACGGCTGTGACTATCAAATTTGATAGCCCCAGCCGTTTTTTATTATGCCTCAAAAGGGCGCACAACTGCCTGCAGCGAATGGCAGCACGAAAGGGGGACAGGCTTACGAGTTTGGCAAAAATAATCTGAAATAAAGGGAGTATAAGAAATGAAAACAATCGAAAGAAAAACATTGGCAACACTATTAATCCTCGTAATGGTATTTAGCCTTTCATCCCTTGCGCTCGCGGCTCCGGAAACTACCGGGACTGTAACCGTTTCAATTACACACGGGAACTTTGCACCTGACGGAAAGTACACCGGCGGCGGTTTCACGAACTCCAATTTCTATATTGATAGTTATGAACTGAGCATAGACTATGTAGAAGAATGGGTTGAAGCCGGCCTTCAGGAGCTTGTATATCTCCCCTCAGACATGAGCTATCTTAACCTAAGCGTACTCGACGCTATAGCTGTGGCGTTTTATGAAAATGGGTTTTATGATGTCCATGGCGACTGGGACTATTACCCGGTTACTGGCGACCCGGGTGGATACATATACGATGTTTTGCCGCAGCCTATAATCAACTATCCTCCAACGATTGTAACCATAAACGGCGTGGATTACAATATATCTAGCGGTACTCTCTGGAAGATAGCATGCACACAATGGGATAATGATCTTCAGGATTGGGTTGTCAAAGAAATCAGCACATATGGAAGCAATATTGAGCTTGTAGACGGCATGGAGATCATTTTTGATGTCAGCCGTTATGTAATAGGCGGCCCACCGGAAGGAATTTATTTTGCAGAAGAAAGCTATACCGGATATACGGGTGAACATACGACTACGGTTTCAGCACAGGCGATAGACAAATACGGCGAAGTGATTGAAAACGCGGAGATTACTTATAGCTTATTTGAACCATATACAGGCATTTCAATTGACAGCAGTACGGGGGTTGTGACCGTGACACCGGACGCGCAGGCAGGTTCGGTACAGATCAGAGCTACTTATGAAGGACTGAGTGGCATGACGACACTGTATATTCGAAACTCGATCCATACTAATCTCACTTTATCAGCTAAAACAAATAAAACTTACAATATAGGCCTTACAGCCAGTAATATCGAAGGATTTGCCGGCATAACTTTTACACTGATATACAATCCGGCGGTTTTGCAGCTTAATGACCTATGTGCATTTACTTATGAAAAAGAGCTTGATGTGGGTAGCATAAATCAGGTGGGACTGACAATAACCAGCGTATCTTCCGGTGCGATCATATTTGAGGTCGACCAAGATATTCCGCAGGGTAAAAATTGGTCCGGTACAATTAATTCTTTTGAATTTACTGCATTAAGTGACCAAAGTACCACTATCAGTGTGTCTTGGCAATAAAAAGTCCTAAAATTGTTGGAAGATTGCTTAAAGCTTGATTTACGAAATAAGAAATAAGGAGTTATATATAACAAGGAAAGACTGGAAGTTGAGGACTTATGCATCAAAAGGGTCCAAAAAGAAATATTTGATTCAATAGACACAGGGACAAATGTAAAGATAGTATCTTATGTGCCTGGAACTGTAGTATTTATTTTTACTTATCTGGTTGCAAGCGATAAAACATAAAGCGGTTTACCGGATATTGTAAAACCCAGATTAAAGATAGATGGATCAACAGCAATAGTGCCTTATGCCGAGTAAGGGAGAAAAATAAAAATGGAAGTACATATTTAAGGAAGAATATTTTTCAAATATTTTATAGTAAAGGGGATAAAAGTTATGAAGACAGGGAAGATAAAGATCATTTTCTTAGTAGCGGTGATACTGGCAATCAATACAACAGTCATATTTGCAGTGAATTCCGGTAAGCCAGACACCGATACCGGCACGATGATAGCTGCTACAGACAAGTTCGAATTATCCTTGGATAGAAATGTAAGATTTAAAGCTTTGGCCGATAATTTAAAGAAAAAAGACCTAAAGGAAGATGATTTCTATAACCAAATGGCCAAATACGCCAGCTTCATCAATATTTTCAAACCCAGCACAGCAGAGATAGAATATATTA
>JAFABI010000043.1 GCA_023426125.1 Bacillota bacterium | reverse complement strand
GGAATAAGTGACCATGCCGCTTGTAGCGCCTGTTGAAATAGGATACATATGCTGTGTTTAGATGACGCATATAAGTCGATATGTCAAAACCGCACGGATCTATGTAAATATGGACATGATTATCCATAAGGCAATATGCATATATTTTGCAGTGGCATTTTTCACAGTATTTTTTCAGCAACGTCAGATAATAATCTTTATCTTCATCACAAAGAAACAGATCCCTTTCACTGATACTCCTGCACATAACATGGTAAGATGCATCTTCCGACTTTTTTCTTGCTGCTCTTGGCATAAAAATCACTCCTTTGTAAATATACTACCACAAAAGGATATTTTTGTAAAGAACAAATGTTCGTTATGAAGAACCGTCCCTTTTTTTGTCCTTTTTTTGAACAAATGTTCAATGCAGAGAACTGTCCCCTTTTATTTTTTAATAAGTCCGTGCATCTGTGCGATCCTTATGGCCGAAGTTTTCCCGTTTACCTCCAGCTTCTGGTATATATTTTGCAAATGCATTTTTACCGTACCCTGGGATAGGAAAAGGCGGGCTGCGATTTCGTCTCTTTTCAAGCCTTCCGCTGCCAGCGCAAGCACTTCTGTTTCCCTTTGCGACAGCCTGACCTTGTTGGGCCGGCTGTTCTTCAAGGCTTCCATGTACTGCTCACTGTAAAAAAGCGTCTTTTTTATATATTCGTTCTTTGAGTCTCTGTTGGATATTACCCTCAGCATATCCAGAATATGCGGCGCATTTTCAACAAATGGCGTCATGATGCCATCCGCCTTTCCTTTAGCCAGGGCATTTTCCAGCACTGCCACTCCTTGTTTCATGCCATACAAACGAAACTTTGCCACCGCCTCGAAAATGTGGTTATGCAGGAAGCCCAACTGGTTGCTGAAGATGGAAAAATGCTCCTGAAAGCTTTCTGTGAGAATTTCAAGGGCAACATAATTTTTGGACAGCATTACTGCCTTGCCGTGGATAATATCGTTGAAGGCTATCCCCTGGTATAAAAAGTCAGCTGCCGCCATGTCGCCTGTTTGCAGCCAGTACGGTATTTTCTCCGGCTGTTCCAGGCAGGCATAGACATACCCTTTGCACAGATCGATGGTGGTGTTGTAAATGGAGTTGTTAACCTCCGCAATCTCTTTTTCCAGTTGCTTAAGCATCTCGATGCCTTCAGCCGCTTTGCCCTGCAGCAGGTAAAGCCTTATTAGCGTAAAGCTGGCACAGATGGATATACTGGTTTGCGTTTTTGTCCTTGCTTTGTACAGGGCCTTGAAGCTGTTAAGCTCGGCTGCCTCCCAGTCGCCGGTTTCAAGCGCGTATTCGGCAGGAATCAGATACTCGGAGCCGGTTCCGCAGCCGTCGGCAAATTTTGCATATGCCGTAAACCTGTCCACAGCGAGCTGCGAAATCTGCCAGAATGTGCCCTGCTCCCTGAAATAGACATAAAGCAAATGGGGTGAGCCGAAAGTGAATTCGTTTTCCCTTCGCATGATGTAGGATTGCCGGCCGCTTAAGAGCCTTACTATTTCATTGTTATTTTCAACGGACGGACGAATGACATTGAAGGATGTAAATCTCTTGAAGATTATTATTTCGGCAAGAATACGGTTTCTATAATCCTCATCGATCTCGTCCGTATTTTCATATACTTCCCTCAGGTTGTCCAATTTTTGTGAGCAACTTACTGCTGTGTCTCTGTCCCCTTTTACAATGCTGAGCAAAATATGCTGCAAATATGCCAGAGGGTATTTACACAACAGCGCATGGGGTATTTTGTCGAACATTTCAAAAGAACCTTCAAAATCCGTAAGCTCATTGCGGATATTCTCCGGGTCGTTGAGATGGGAAAGAATCCGTTCTACATCTCCTGCACTGTTGAAGCAGACATAGGCGGCAGTAAATTCATTTTTCTCAAGGTGCCACTCACCCAGACGCCTGTAGAGCCTTTGAAGCTCTTCCGCTCCAAACCGCCGCTTTATCCGCAGATAATCAAGCAGCACATTATGAATTTTGTATGTCCTGGCCGCCTGGTCATAAAAAACAAAGGCATTCTCTTTATGAAGCTTCCTGAGGATTTCCTGTGTTTTTTTCTCCTGAATGACAAACAAAGCTTGCTCGGCTGTAAAAACATCCATGATGGAAAGCTTCAGCAAAAAATGCCTGATCCGTTCATCGTATACATTAAACAGTACCTTTTCCACCAGCTCGTCAATGGAATTGTTCATCCCCACAGGAATGCCGTTTTCCAGCCCAAGCAATATCAGATAGATCAATGAAATCCACCCGTCGGTGTATTCGCTTATTTTTCTCAAATCCGCTTCGGTAATGTTGCCGGCCATCATCAGGCAGTAATCCCGGATCTCTTTCTCAGTGAATTTTAACTTTTGCTGGGATATGACATAACACATCCCCTTGGAAAGCAGTTCAAAAAAATCAATATTGGTGGTATCCCTGGTAATTATTACAGTATGAAGGTTGTCTATTCCTTCTGCGGCAATCTGCAGCAGCAGTGTGTTAATGCGCATATCCGGAGAAAGGTGAAAATCGTCGATAACCAAAACGGTTTTTTCCTTAAAGACAATATCATTTAATAATGCCAATACGTTTTCTGTCTGTGGGACATCCGTTGGGAATCCAAGGGACTTCAGTCTTGCCGAGGCATTTTCATGAAGCTTGCCAATTTCAGACGCAAACTTCTCCCAGAAAAAGGAGGCAGCTTCACCTGAATGCAGAAATGGGATCCAGAGAGGACTGTTATGCTCCGATTTTAGGAAGCTTCTGACGGCTGTAGTTTTACCGAATCCCACCGGAGCTTCTACAATCGTAAGGGGATAATCGTAAATCACCGACAGGATTTTGTTTATACGTTCTCTTTTCAGCAATTCCACTTTTTTCAATGCTAGTTCCTCTGTCTTCAATCGAATTGATCTTGCGCTGTTTTAGCGAAGATAAGATGCTTTAAACTCCTGATTGATTTCCGAAATTTCTTTTTTGGCCATCGATATAGGGTTGATACATGGCATAAGGATCACCGGCTCCATATACACCGCACGCGGAACAATTTTCACAGCTCCCGCCTTCACACCCAAGGGAATTCCTTACAATTTCTTCTCTCTGCTCTTTTGTTGTATTTTTAATTAAAAGCCTTTCCATAATATCTGCGTCTTTCTTCTTCAATGTTCTTAATTATACCGAAACTCCCGTTCGATATCAAGCGTTCCTCCGGTATACATAAAGTTTCATTCTGACTCCGGCTTTCACCTGCTTCGCTTAAATGGGGAGGATTCCCGCCGGACCGGACGGACGTAAATCAATCTTCAGCCAGCAAGTCCATCACATCGCTCCTCATGCTTTGCGAAACCTCTTTTGTGGGTACGCCCAGACGGCTGAACATCTGAATGGTACCTCCATCTGAAGCGTATTCTAGGTGGATACTGTTGTATAGTTCCTCCATTTCGGGATATTCCTCCAGAACCTGGCTGAGCGGCTGCATAACAACCCCCAGGCTATGAGCCGTCAGCACCAATCTGCTGTAAAGCATACCGCTTTCAACCTGACTTGAACGGTTATTATCCTCCGTAATAATCATCGCATATGTCAGCGTGCTATCCACCGACGTCCGGGTAGACTGAACAAAAAGATCGGATGCGCCTTTTCCGCTGTTTAGCGACGGAAATAGTGTGACCACACCTTGCATGAGGTGCTGCATAAGTCCTGTAGTCCCTTGCCCTTCGACAGAAAAACCATAGCGGTATTTATTTTTTTTGTACTCGTTTGCGCGAAAAATGTTCGCCTGTTCCTGCATAACATGACCAACACCCGCTTCCGCGATAGCCCCCTTGATAGCATAGCTTGCCAGTTTGTCTATATTTTCTTTGTCTTGAAAAATTTTTAATGTCATATGTGCATCCGTATTAATCGCTTCAAGCTTGTTAATCTGTTCGGCAGTTAACCTTGTCGGCTGATATGGCAGCCTGTTTGTATCCGGCAAAAACATGGAACCGTATAGTGGATTGCTTTGCGGTCTGTCCTTCGTAAGTATGATTTTTGCCACCGGCCTGGTTTCCATGCTCTCCGTCGGTTTTTGCCCGTCATAGCTTCCCTCCGGGAATAATTCCACTGCAGCTTTATACCCCGATTCATCTCCGGCGATTTTGACATACTCCAAAAATGTGCCTTGCGTAATCATCATTTGCCGTGCAAAGGGGTCTGCCTCGTTTGTTAAGCGCCCGCCATCGGCATATAAATAGAATACCATGGGATTATCCTTATCGAGCCGGATTTTCCACGGCTGCATGTTATGCCCGTTTGCAGCCAGCAAGCCGTGGGCCGCAAGACGGATCCTCGGATCGTCAAATTTTTGCGCGTACGTTTTTTGCCAGGGCTCCAAATACTTTGGGAACATAAAAATACCGCTTATGATGAACAGTGACCCAAGAGCCGCAATGAAAAAAACGCCGCTCCATAGAAGAATAAGGATTCCCCTTTGTTTCCCAGTCCTTCTGCTCATATAAATTCTCCTTTCTTCTCAGCTTGAATAGACCGGATGACAAGCTGGAAAGCCGATGATATCAATTCCTCCGGCATCATTCCGTGATAGTTCCTAATATACTTCTCCTTTTTCCTTGCGGTATTGAATACCCCGACCATACAAGCCCAAAAGACAAGAGCTGTTTGAATGACATTCAAATCATTGCGTATGGACCCTTCCGCAATGCCCTTCTCCAGTGCTCCGGTCAAATACCCCAGTATTTCTTCCCCAAGGCCGTAACATTCTTCTCTTGACCGGTCCGGGATCCCCTTTTGAAAATCAAGCTCCCCGTTTTCATACTCCATAATTGCCTGGAAATATTGCGGATAATCTTTGCTGAACTGATAAAATGTCAGAGAAAGCCGTCTTATTTCCTCAACCGCGTTACAAGCTATTCTCTTTTGCGAATCCTCCTTCAGCATACCGATTAACAGCTTGTAGCCTCTTACCATGATTTCAAAATATATCTGCTCTTTGCTATTGAAATACACATATAATGTTCTTTTGCTGAACTCAACCTCTTTTGCCACATCGTCCATCGTGGCATTATCATATCCTTTTGTAAAAAAGACTTTTTCCGCCGCTTCAATTATATCGTTTTTGCGGATTTCCTTTTCTTTTTCCCTGCGCTGCTTTGCTCCCAAAATCCAACACCTCATTGCACCAATGTGCTGTAAAGTAAACTTATAGTTTACCTTATTCTAAGATATATCGTCTCTTCTGTCAATACATTCTTCTCTAATCTTTAATTCGTAAATTGTCATTGCGAGCAAAGCAGTCTCAGCCAGCCGGAAAAACAAGATTCCCACTTCGCTTTGCTCCTCAAAATGACAAAGAAAGTTTCAAATTACAAATCGCAGTTTATAAGATGATCTGCGGATAATTAACTTGTACCGCAGCGGAGTTTCAACAAGACTGGTTGCAAGCTAAAGCTTGCTGCTCGCCCATGCATCCCGGGCTGGTCGCAAATGCCTTGCATTTGCTGCTCGCCTATGCATCTCAGGCTGGAGATATCTCACCGCCTGAAAACCAATTCGGTACCCGCCTATTCAGAAAGGGACATTCTTTAACCACAGAGCCCCGCTACTTGCAAAAGTGTGCCCCTTCTCCTTAATCGAGGTGGGGAATATTTTTGTCGCCTCGTTATAACTTGACATACCGTCGTCAAGTTATCAGGTTATAATAAGGATGAGGTGATTTTATGCAGATAAACAGACTATTTGAAATTGTATATATCCTGCTGAACAAAAAGTCTGTCACCGCCAGAGAATTGGCAGAGCGGTTTGAGGTTTCGGTAAGAACGATTTACCGGGATATTGACGCACTATCCTCGGCAGGGATACCGGTTTATGCAAGTCAGGGAAAGGGCGGAGGCATTTCCTTGCTGGATGATTACGTGCTTGATAAATCCGTTCTTTCGGAAAACGAGCAAAATGAGATTTTATACGCATTGCACAGTTTGACTATAGCGCAGGCCCCTGAGGCAGACGAACTGCTTTCCAGGCTGGGCAGTCTGTTCAACAAAACGGATACGGGTTGGCTTGAGGTGGATTTCAGTCCGTGGGGCAGCGACAAAAATCGGACAGGTCAGTTTACCGTCATAAAAAATGCGATTCTCAACCGGCAGGTCATTGAATTCAACTATTTCAATTCATCCGGTGAAAAGAGCAGCCGGAGAGTTGAGCCGGCTAAACTCGTCTTCAAAGTAAATGCCTGGTACCTGCAAGGGTTCTGCCTGACGAAAAACACCGGCCGCTTCTTCAAAATCACACGAATGTCGGATGTCCGGATGACGCAGGAGACTTTTTCGGAAAGGATTGCAGAAGAATCACCGGAAAGCGGTCAGGAACAAAAATCCCGGGAATGGATTGCCGTTTGTCTGAAGATCTCTGCCCGCGGCATATATCGGGTATACGATGAGTTTGATGAGAAAGATATCACCAAAAACCATGACGGCTCCTTTACCGTGACCGCCTCTTTGCCGGAAAACAAATGGCTTATCCGGTATATTCTGTCTTTCGGCGCAGACATAGAGGTATTGGCGCCACAGAATATACGCGACATGGTCCGGAGTGAATTAGCCGGGATTATGAGCAAATATTAATTAGAACTTGACCCGACGTCGTCAGGTTATGGTTGTTACAATTGAAGTATACAAATCATTATATACCATAAAGGAGAATTAGTATGAATAAGAATTATCACTTACCGGAAGCAGTCGAGACGCATTTTCACGCGACGAACACGCATAATCCCGCTGCATTTCTTTCGACCTTTCACGATGACGCCGCTGTGCTGGACGCAGGCAGGGAATATCACGGGAAAGCCAGGATAAAGGAGTGGAGCGATCAGACTTATTTTGGAGATCATCTGCGGTTGGAGATCACGAATGCGGTACAGGATGTTGGGGAAATTGTCGTTACGGCCATAGCGGACGGAAATTTCGACAAAACCGGTCTGCCTGATCCGCTCTTTCTTGACTTCCACTTTATGTTGGAAGAAAGCAAGGTGAAACTACTGCGCATCGTCCGTTCATCCAACAGTAAGGCTGTATCTCTGCCGCCGCCGATTGCCGCCTATTACCATGCTTCCGATGTTTACGACGGCGCGCTGCTGGCGGGCTGCTTTGCAGAGGATGCCGTTCTGCATGACGAAGGAATGGAATTTCATGAGCCTGCGGTCATCAGCGAGCATATTTTAAAGGCAAACAAGGAAGCAAAGGTGCGCATGGAAATCACAAACTGCACACCTCGAAACGGCGATACCGTTGTTACCGCCATGCTCACCGGCGAGTTCGAAGGAAGCCCCCTTCCCCTGGATTTTCATTTTATCCTTGCCGGCGCAAAAATAAAGGAACTGAACATTACGCTGGCAGGTGAATGACCCATATCCGGTTCTATATAAATTGTGTTATAACCGAAGCCCGCGCCTCCATTTGTTTATTAAAGTCGAAAACCTCTCTGAATTTTGTCTGCCCGCGTGCCGACATCCGGTACAGTTCATCCGTGTTATGATAATATTCCAGGATGCTTTCGGCGATTTCTGCAGCCTTCGGGTTAATAAAAAATATATCCTTTTTATGCTCAAAATGTTCGTTCATATTGAGCGGGTCGGTACAGAAAACAGCGACATTGTGTAAGGCGGCGTCGATACAGCAGCCTGTCGGAAAGCCGTCATAGCTTTTGCCGGGTATGAGGATAAAAGGCTGGTTCGGTGAAACGATAATATCCATTTTAGAAAAGAAAATCGGGAAGAATCTTTTATCCTTCGGACCATAGAATACCACCGTGGCGCCCAGTTCCTTGACGTCAATTTCATTGTACTCAAAATTACCCACGATATGAAACCGGAATTTATCTGTGACTTTCAGCAGTTTTTTGCAGGTCTCAATGAAAATCGGAAAGCCCTTGTCAATGCCCTTCGGCATATACTTATGCGCTACAAAACAGATGTCGAAAGTAGTTTTGGTTTTCTGGAAATATAGCTTCGGGACGGTCTGGCGGAAATAATCGGGGTAGGTTACCATTCCGTAAATATAGGCCACTTTATCCGGTGTGACAAAGCCCCGGCCGACAATATAGTCATAGGTTATTTTCTGTGTGACAATCACCTTCCTGAAAAGGGGGGAGCCAAGAACCTTTTTCAGCTTGGCGTCGACCTCGGCATCATTTAGCCAGAACCCGCCACCGGGATATAGTTCAAAAACAAAGGGGGTGTTGTCCAGTTCATAGGCGAAGGTAAAGTGGGCGGCGTTATGCAGAAAAACAGTATAAAACAAACCATAGGACTTCCCAGTCCCATCAAATTGATAAAATGACTTCACTTTATCCTTAAGATGAGGATACGTGGCGGCATATTCAGGATAATGGTTGTCATACCTGTGAACATAAGCTTCACAGTTTGCAAACCTTTCCAGATAGTAGTTGAATTCGGCTATTCTGAAGCCTGTGGTCAGATTCGGGAAAAAATCATCCAGAATTGCAATTTTTTTGTTGGTCATATTCATATTTGCCTGCTCCTTTCCATGTTGGAATCATTCTCGTTATCCATTGGCTTTACTGGCATAGTCGTCGATTTCCGGCACATTGGATTGTAATTACCTGTCTCATAGCAATATATTCTTTTTTATGACAAGGTGTTACAACGGATCATCCTTTTATCCTTCTGTCACAGCCATACAGGCTACATTCAAATATATATGCCACGTCAAGGCTTCACCGGTTGGAAGCAGGAGTTTCAGATGAAAAGCACGAAAATGCAGCGCAATACATACAGTCTCAATATTCGCTATAGACATTTTAATTTGATACGAAAATATATCACTCAATATAAAGGAAATACAAAATATGACCGTTTTATTTATAAACGATCAATGAAAGCAGCTTCTCAGCAGCAATTATGCTATTTGTTCCGGAGTGCCGCAACGCCTGGAAGGGTTTTGCCTTCAACAAGCTCAAGGGAGGCACCTCCGCCTGTAGAAATATGCGACATTTTATCAGCAAGTCCCGCCTTATTGACGGCGGAAACGCTGTCGCCTCCGCCAATAACGGTACATGCATCGTTTAAACCGGCAATAGTCTGTGCTAAAGCAAAAGTGCCTTTTGCAAAATTAGGCATTTCAAAAACTCCCACAGGACCGTTCCAAAAAACTGTCTTGGCTGTGGAGAGTACTTTGTTGAATAACGCTATTGACTTTGGCCCTATATCATAGCCCTTCCAGTCACCTGGAATATTTTCATCAGAAGTTATTTCCGTCGTGGCATCAGGACTCATTTCCTTGGCAACAACATGGTCTATCGGGAGGTATAAACCGGAACCTTTGGATGCCGCTTTAGCGATAACAGCCCCGGCCGTATCGAGCATGTCGTCTTCTACCAGAGAAGCTCCAGTTGAGATGCCTTTGGCTTTTAAAAAAGTATAAGCCATGGAGCCGCCGATGATCAGTGCATCTGCCTTATGTAAAAGGCTTTCAAGAACTGCAAGCTTGGATGAAACTTTAGCCCCGCCAATGATAGCAACGAAGGGTTGGGTTGCATTATTGACAACTTTCTCCTGAAGATAAACCAGTTCTTTTTCCATCAGAAATCCCGCAACTGCGGGAAGATATTGTGCGATAGTCTCTGTCGAAGCATGAGCTCTGTGAGCAGTTCCGAAGGCATCATTGACATAAATATCCGCATAGGAAGCCAGCTCCTTTGCCATCTTTTCTCGGTCAGAAGGTTCCTTGCTGGTTTCTTCCTTGTGGAAACGTGTATTTTCCAGCATGAGAACTCCGCCATTCTTGAGTGCATCTGCTTTGGCGTTGGCCTCTTCTCCCAAACAGTCATTCGCAAACTGAACAGGTTTACCCAGCAGCTTTGAAAAATAATCTGCTACAGGAGCTAATTTGTGTTTGCCAGCCATATATGCTGCCTCATCGAAGGTCTTGCCCTCGGCTGCAGCTTTGTCCCTGGCTTTCTGTCCATCTTTTTTTGGATCGCCGAGATGACTCATAAGTATGAGTCCGGTAACATTTTGGTCCAAGATATACTTGATTGTAGGCAGAGCTGCTTTGATCCGGGTATCGTCCTGAACAATACCATCTTTCATAGGAACGTTGAAGTCAACTCGCAGTATAATCTTTTTGCCCGTCATGCTAATATCCTTGACCGTTTTTTTCGATATGCCCATATCCAACCTCCTTGATTTTTTATTAACCCTCTCGAATTACAAACTGCTTTCAATGCATATTTCCTAAAATGAAAGCAATAATTAAATGATATTTACTTCAGAATTTGGCGAAACCGCATCTGGTATATTATACCAGGGCACGAGACATATAACAAGGTAACGCCGGTTCTTTTCAATTTCTCAGATTGTTCTGCTCCAATTCAGGTTCAGCAGTGTAAATTCCGAAAATGTTTTCGCAGCATGTTTTGTATTTGCTATCACCAAATCTGCAAATCCCTTTTAATAATGCTCCCCTTAATATAAACTATTTTAATTTATATTTCCTAAAAACGCTATTGAAGAAAGGATTGTGTCGAACATCAGCTATGCCAAGCCGTTAGTGGGATCAAGCCCTTGGGTTACAGCATATTATGTTAAGCTAAAGAAAGTGGATCCTTCCACATATAGTAAGTATATCGTTGATAGATCTGTAGTAAAGGTGTTTGGCTTAGAAAAAACCGGGATTCTTTCAGTAGCTAAAATATTGCCAGCTTTATTCAGATTTAAGCGAAATTCTGATAAGCTGGCAATATTTCAAACATAATTCGTAATCGTGATTCGGGTAGAGCGATTTCAGTTCTGCTTGTTTTCGTAAAAGCAACTGAATATCTGATTCTCTGCTTCCTGATCAATGCGCCGCCGCTCCTTGCATGAAGCAATAAGATCAATATCCGTAATAAAGATGTATGATAAAAAAGGCCTCCTGTTCTTGCCCAATCAACCTGTAAAAAATCAAAAGCATAACGCTCTCCTAATTGGTCAGTTCCGTGACTTGGGATCTTTTCCCCGGAGTGTTGGGTGCCATCCACTCTCCTCTTAAGGGAAATCCAATGATTACAGGAGTTTCAAATCCTTTCATTTCATCACTCCTCGTTTTAGAATGCAAACGGCTATTTTTAAAATTGGGCTTGTAATTGATTTTAAATGGCATTATCCTTTATTTGAGGATATCCTTCATAACTTAACAGGAGGAGATTTAATTATATGAATCAAGAAAAAATCAAAGAGCTTGAAAAGATAATCAGCAATGACTATAGCAATATCACGGGCATTGTTATTCAAAAAAGCGGCATAAAACTATATGAAAACTACTTCAATGAATATACCGCAGATAACGCCGTTCATGTGTACTCGGTGACAAAAAGCGTTTTTTCGGCTTTGATTGGCATCGCCATCGATGAAGGTGATATCAAAAGTGTAGACCAGAAGGTATTGGACTTTTTTCCAAATTACACTGTTCATGCAAGCGAGAGAACAATACAAGACATTACTATTCGAAATTTACTCACGATGACCGCTCCATATAAATATAAGACAGAACCATACGAGAAATTTTTCGCTAGCCAGAACCCGATTCAAGATGCACTGGACTTATTAGGAGGGGATGGTCCTATCGGGGAATTCAATTATTCCGCCGTTGGAGGAACCCACATTTTATCAGGTGTCCTTGTAAAAGCGACAGGACGCTCCATACTTGATTTCGCCACAGAAAATTTATTCTCGCGGCTGGAAATCAGTGTTCCGCGCAATGTGGTGCTGCGTAGTAAAGAAGAGCATCTCGCCGTTATGAACGACAAAAACACCCGTGGCTGGGCTGTCGACCCGCAAGGGATAAACACGTCAAGCTGGGGGCTTTTCCTGACACCTGCGGAAATGGCAAAAATAGGCCAATTATACCTGAATGGCGGAGTATGGAATGGCAAACAAATCGTATCGGCCGGGTGGATATCGGAAAGCACAAGGGAGCATAGCCGCTGCGTTCAATGGGGCAATTTGTCCTACGGCTATCTTTGGTGGCTCATTGACGGAGATAGCTACGCAGCTATGGGAGACGGAGGAAATGTGATTTATGTCAATACGAAGAAACAACTGGTTATTTCTATCGCTTCTCTTTTTACGCCGGAGGCCAGGGATAGAATAGAATTCATTAAGGGATATATTGAGCCATGCTATTGCCCTTGGTAGAGGTGTCCAGTCCGAACTGCCCTGCGATCCTTGGTATTTCCGAGGATATTCTTGTTTTTATTCAATTTAATTGATTTTTCATAACAAGATGTGTACTCTTGCTTTTTGAGGTCATTTATTATTTTTTTGTTGTACCTAAATTTCACAAAAGAAATATTTTACCACTAAATGTCCAACTATAAACGATATGTTTTTGCGTTTTTTATCTGTCATCCATTAAACAACCCTTTGGCATCTATAAAAATGGTCAAAAAATCAGGCCAAAATTTGCACTTTCAGCCTCGATTTTTGCTCATTTTTTACTTCAAAACCGCTACATATTGTGGTTATATCCCTTTATTTTTTGTCTCGACCACTATTCGTCATCATTATTATCGTTTCCACATGCCCCTCTGCGGAAACATATCCACCGGCTGCCCTCCAAAAAGCTGGGAACCTGTGATCTTCCGGATAACACAGGTTCCCAGCCGGCGTTTCGGGCAGAGCCTCATACAGCCCTTACGGGAGCAGGCTCACCTCCAGCACGTCCGGTTTATGCTTTGCTTTTCTTCATCGTATCCTTGCCTGTTTCAAAGGCCAAAATACCTTACCGCATTATTAAAGCAAATATCCTGAACCATTTGCCCCAAGAGCGCCATGTCATCCGGTGCTTCTCCGTTTTCCACCCATTCTCCCATCAGATTGCACAGGATGCGTCTGAAATACTCATGCCTTGTGTAGGAAAGAAAGCTCCTGGAATCCGTCAGCATTCCGACAAACCTGCTCAACAGCCCCAGGTTCGCAAGCGCCGTCATCTGTTTTATCATGCCGTCCTTCTGGTCGTTGAACCACCATCCGGAGCCAAACTGCATCTTCCCGGGAATGCCTTCCCCCTGGAAGCAGCCGGTAATGGTTCCCAGCACCTCGTTATTTACAGGGTTGAGGCAGTACAGGATGGTCTTTGGGAGCTCGCCCGTCTCATCCAGGGCATTGAGCGTCTTTGATAAAGCCTGGGCATAAGTGAAGTCGCCGACGGCGTCAAAGCCCGTATCCGGCCCAAGGAGCTTCAGCATACGCGAATTGTTGTTCCGTATGGTTCCCAGATGAAGCTGCATTACCCAGTTCCTGCGGGCATACTCTCTTCCCAGGAACAAAATCACCTGGGTCTTGTATATGTTTATTTCAATTTCTGTAAGTGCATCCCCCTTCAAGGCCTTTCCCAGGATGGCTGAAGCCTCTTCCTCCGTCCCCTGGCAGAAAACCGCGCAATCAAGGCCGTGGTCCGAGAGTCTGCAGCCTGCCTGATGGAAATGGTCCATTCTCCGTAGCATTGCTTGTTTCAGGTCCTCATAGGTCTTGACTTTCACACCGGCGGCTGCTCCAAGCTTTTCCAGCCAGGCAGAGAAGCCTTCCTTCTCAATGTTGATCCCCTTATCGGGCCTGAAAGCGGGTAATACTGCGATATCAAAAGATGCATCTGCGGCAATCGCCTTATGGTATTCCAGTGAATCGACAGGATCGTCCGTCGTACTGATTGCTTTTACGTTGGAACGCTTCATCAATTCCCTTGCACTGAATTCATCCTTTTGGAGCATTTTGTTGCAGGCTTCCCATATTTCTTCCGCAGTCCCGGGAGAAAGCAGTTTGTCAATTCCGAAAAACCGCTTCAGTTCAAGATGGGTCCAGTGATAAAGCGGATTGCCGATACAATAAGGCATGGTCTCGGCCCACTTTAGGAACTTTTCCTTGTCGTCCGCGTCCCCGGTTATGTATTTTTCTTCGACTCCGTTGCTTCTAAGAGCCCTCCATTTGTAATGGTCTCCGCCAAGCCAGATTTCGGTGATGTTCCTGTACTTTTTGTTTTCCGCGATTTCTCTGGGACTGAGATGGCAGTGATAGTCGTAAATGGGCATGTCTTTCGCATACTGATGGTATAAGCTCACTGCAAAATCATTACCCAACAGGAAATTTTCATCCATAAACCGTTTCATCGTGCTTCGTCTCCTTCTTTATTTGTACTTGCCTTTATGGTATCAAAGCTGTTATCCCGGACATAGCGAGGAATCCGCGACAATGCTCTTCCGTTTCCCCGGGATAACCATGGAATAAGGTGACAGCAGCCCCGCCGGCGTGTCCCCTAACCGGTCACCTTATCCCCAACCTCTCCAGATGCCTGCCTATATGCTTCTCAAGTGCTGCGTAATAGTCCTGTTCATATTCATTCAAAGTTGAATATATCTCGTCCTTGAACCGCACTGTCCCATCAGAATTCTTCGCCAGAAGTATCAGCCCATAGGTAATATGCAGCACCTGCCTGGAATCATCCATATCCATGAGGCCGGGAAGCTCGCTGTCTTTTAATTTTTCCAGGGAGGGGATGACAGATGGATCGGCGCTGATATGATAATATTTTTTGGCTTCCGCCAGCTTTTCCAGGGCAAATTCATGCATTCTCCTGTAAAGTCCGGGATTTTTTCCCGCGATGACCCTCACGGCCTCCAGCCAATTTGTTCCGGCGGTTTTCAAATGATATACGCCTCCGGTTTTTTCGCCGATGACCGGAAATACCGTAAACTTGTCGCTTCCCGAATGGATACTCAGCTTATAGCCCAGCTTCACCGCTATTATTGTATGGATATCAAATTCCCTGGTGAACTGTGCAAGGTCGCCCCGGTAATCGATGCCCTTCTGGAATTCGCCGCAGAATCTGGGGGCAAGGCTGGTGATTTCCACACCCGCATCCAGCAGTTCCTTTGCAACGACATAATGGGCGCCGGGTGAAGTAGGCGTCTGGGTTTCATCGATGGACATCTCAAAATCGATGAACCGTCCGGCGCCGGCAATTACCTGGTGATAGATGCTAACGGTGTACTTGATGGCGTCCAGGTAGATCAGGACTACACGCTTAAACTCAATATCGGAAAATTTTATAAAAGACCCGTCTACTTTTATTTCGCTTTTCAAATATTTTGATTCCAGCCTGTATCTGTCATCTCCCGGAACATTGGAATAAAGGGCTTCAACCTCACTGTCCGAAAGGCCGGTGATGTCATTCCTGATATGCTCGGAGCAGTCCAGCGTGATCATGGTAAATCCGCAGTCCAGAGCCATTTTTACTTCCCCGGCAGTCTTGAGATGGTCGCCGTCGGCGCCGAAGCCCCTGGTATAGCCCTCCTGGAAAACGGCCCAGGCTGCCGCCGTCAGAACATCTTCATACGTCCTGCCGGTAAGGTTTAACTCACGGATGGATTGCTGGGCCAGCACCGGAAAAACATCATAATCCTTTACCAGCCTCAGGTGGCCTGTAGAAGCCAGACCCAGCCTGTCTCCCAGCCCAATGGTTATTTTTCTGCCCTTATGGCTCACCGGGTTGGTATATGAGAATATTCCCCGGATTATTTTACCGTTTGCGTTGTCCAGCTTGCATACCTTCACTCTTGATCCTTCAAACTCCGTTTCATCGCCTGATAGCTGGCGGAAGGCCTTGCTTTCTTTGAAAACCACCAGCACCTTTTCTTTTTCCGCCCTGGCGATAAAGAAATAGGAACCTTCAAACACCTGTATTGATCCGGGATAGACCCCATACGACAAAAAATTCTCCGCCGCCGCCTTTTTCAGGCTATCGGCGTCTGATTCCCCGGAATTGATCCGGCCTAAAAACTCTTTCCATCCATTCATGCTGTTCACTCCTTATATTCATTATCAAAGTATCAGTACCATACCGCGATAACACTAAGTCCTATATCGTTGCAGTACAATATTTTTCATGCCCCTAACCGCTTTTTCCCTTGCAAAGCCCCGGCTGCAAATAAGTTTTCTGCTCCGCATGCTCTCCATCCATCACCTTGCTGAAGATCTCAATTGCAATCCTGCCCATTTCAAACATCCTGCTGTCAACGGAAGTCAGCACAGGCTCGCAGCAAGCCGCCAGGATTGAATTGTTGTAGCCGATTACGGCTACTTCTCCGGGAACCGGAATACCCCGGTCTTTCAAGTACCGGATACTGCCTATGGCCGTCAAATCGTCTCCGCATAGGGCGGCGTCAAAGGAAATGCCTTTGCCGGCGATCATTTCCATCCCTTCATAGCCGCCCTCCAGCCCCTTTCTCACCCTGAAGAGGTTATTTCCGTTCACTTCCAGCTTGTTGCTTTTCATCGCTTTCCGGAAGCCCTCTACCTTTGCCCTGGCACTGAAGGTGTTGGTATCCTGCAGGTATACAAGCTTTTTCCTGCCCTGGGCAATGAGATATTCGACTGCCTGGAATACGCCGCTGCAGTCGTCGCAGATGACCGAATATACATTTGGGCTGTCAACGAATCCATTGATCATTACGATGGGAACTTTACCGGCGATTCCGGCGATTGCCCCCTCGAGGCTTGCATCCTTGAAAACCGAGCCTACAAGGATGATTCCATCCACTTTCTTTTTCATCAGGATGTTCATGTACCTGATTTTTTCTTTTGCGTCTTCTCCCGTATTGCATAAAATGACGGTGTAGCCAAGCTTGCTTAATTCCTGCTCGACGGTATGTGCCACATTGGCATAGTAGACATCTCTTATGTCCACGGCCATGATGCCCACCGTACGGATAGAGTTCAATACCAGCCCCCTGGCTATTTCGCTGGGAGTATAATTGTGCCTTTTCAACACGGCTTCCACTTTTTCCCTTGTCTTGCTGCTGACAACCGACTTTCCGTTTACCACCCTGGACACGGTCGCGATGGATACACCCGCCTCCTGGGCCACATCATAAATATTCATCCGCTGCTCCGCCTTATTCAAAAGGGGACATTTCAAGCACTCCGGAGTACAGATGCCGGCTATTCTATCTTCCGGCTTTCGGTTCCCGTTCTCTGCTTCACCGCTTCTCCGGTATGTCCCGTTGCTTATGTAAGCGCTTACAATTCTATTAAATATATTATACGCCTTTGCCATAACGATCGTCAATATCCATTTTCCTGGCATCGGATTTGTCAATTGTTCCGATAAAGTTCATTATCAATAGGATGCGACAGACAAGAACCGTCCCCTGTCGCACAAGGAAGTTCCTCAATTCATTGAGGAGAGGATGTCACCTCGTCTTCACAGCCGTCGTTGCAGATGACCATATTGTTCAGCCATTTTCCACGCCGCAGCCTCATGTAGAAAAAGATACCCCTTACCATCCAATCGATATACATCCCCAGCCACACGCCTATTACTCCCAATTTCAGCGGCACCCCTAGAATATAGCCGAGGGTTATCCTGAAAGCCCACATGCTGAATACCGATACGTACATTGTGAACTTTGCGTCTCCCGCCCCTTTGAGGCCTGCGGGTATAATGAAGGACACAACCCAGAACAAAGGCATTGAGGCTACCGCAGTTTTCAGCAAATCTCCGGTGATCCGTATCACATCCCCGTTGTCGGTATAAAGGGACGGCAGGAAGTTTGAGAAAGGGAAAATAGCGGCGCATATGACAAATAAGCATATGCCGGCGGCTTTTGTCAGATAGACAATCATCCCCTTTGCTTCCTCCTTCTCCTGTCTTCCCATGTGCTGCCCTACCAGCGTTGTTGCCGCGATACTGATGGCCGTGCCCGGAATGTTTATAAGCCCGAACAGGGAGCCGCCGATATAGTTTGCCGCAATGGACGCCGTGCCCATACCCACGACAAAGATCTGGGTAATCAGCTTGCCGCCGTTAAAAAGGAGGGATTCCACACTGGCCGGTATTCCTAGGCCAAAGATCGCTTTCAGCATGGAAATATCCAGTTTGAAATGCCTGTCGATGGTCAATTTTATAAGCTTTGAACCCTTAAACAGGGTGAACAGGATAAGGGCTGTCCCAATCGTTCTGGCGGCTGCTATTCCAAGGGCGGCGCCCTTGATTCCGTAAGCGGGAATTGAAATGCTCAGATGTGCAGTCCGGATATGCAAGCCGTAAATAAGAAAATAGCTGAGGATAACGTTGAGGAAGTTCATTATAATGGTTACCTTCATGGGAGTTCTCGTATCACCGGTACCCCTTAGCACCCCGCACGCAATTGCCGTTATGGCAATCAGGGGATAGGTGGGCAGCGTAATCTGGAGGTAAACCATGGAATAACCGATGACAGTACTCTCCGCTCCTCCGAACAAAAGGCTTACCACACTGTACCTGAATATAAAAAGGACTACCGTGATAAACAAGGACAAGACGAATCCGGCATATAAGGTATGCCTTGCGGCTTCATTTGCCGAACCCAGGCTGCCGCGGCCCGCATATTGGGCAACTACCACCGTACCTCCCACCGCCAGCGCCGAAAAGAAGGCAATAAAAATATTATTAACCGAATCAACCATGCCGACGGCCGACACCGCTTCCTTCCCCAGGTGCCCTGCCATGATTGTATTGATGACCCCCATAAGTACGACAAAAGTCTGTTCTAAGATTACCGGTACTGTTAACTTTATTACATCTTTACGAATAATCATAAAAAATATTATAACTCTTTTAACCGAAATTTAACAAATACCGTACTATCCTCACTGAATTAAAGAACTCCTGTTTTCTCCCGCTAATACTATATTTCTCCTGCATATATCCATGTAAAATAAGGCGGCTTTGGAAAAAAACAGCCGTCTGCAAGGGTAAACGGGTACGTGATTTTTTTCTGGCAAAAGTGCTGGTTTGAAGTAATATTTTCAGTGCTCCTGAATGCTGCCGGGCTTTATTTAACGAAATAAATAATGTAGAATAGTCAATAGGATTTAAACAGGAGGATCGGATAAAATGCTTTTAATCAACAACATTTATGTTTCGGGGCTCGGAGCGATCGGAAGCGCATATGCGGGTAAGCTTTTTGACATGGATCCGGGCTGTGTGAAAGTTATCGCCGACGAGGAGCGCATTCAACGCTACCGGGAAAAAGGGGTCACAGTCAACGGCAGGCTTTACCCTTTCAAATATGTCCGTCCGGAGGATGGAAACGGCGAGGCCGACCTGGTAATCGTCGCAGTAAAGCAGCATCATCTTGAGCAGTCCATCAAGGACATCCGCAGCTACATCGGTAACAGCACAATCATACTGTCCTTGCTGAATGGAATAACAAGCGAAGAAATCATCGGCAAGCAATTCGGCATGGATAAAATGTTATACGCCTTCTGCGTTGGGACCGATTCGGTTAGGGAAGGTACGGGAATTCACTATACCAATATAGGCAAAATTGTCTTTGGAGAAAAGACCAATGCGGAGTTGTCGGACAAGGCAGCCGCGGTAAAGGAGCTTTTTGAAAAAGCAGGCATTCCCTATGCCGTCCCCGGGAACATGCTTCGCGAGCTATGGTGGAAATTTATGATGAATGTGGGGATCAACCAGGTCTCCGCCATCCTCAAAGCGCCTTACGGCGTATTCCAAAAGGTGCAGGAAGCCAGAGACCTGATATTCATGGCTTCAAGAGAGGTCGTGCGGATCTCGGAAAAGGCAGGAATAAGCCTGGATGAAAATGATATAAAAAAGTATATGACAATCATTGACACTCTGGCGCCTGAAGGCAAAACTTCCATGCTGCAGGATGTGGAAGCCCGCAGGAAAACGGAAGTGGATATTTTCGCCGGCGCCGTGATGGAGCTGGGAGCCAGCCATGGAGTGGAAACACCGGTTAACAATATTTTGTATAAAATGATCAAAACCATGGAAGAAATGGCGTAGAGGAACACAGGGAGACGGTTCCTGTGTGTCATTCGGGATGCATGTAGGTTGGATTTTGTGCACTAACAGGACAGTATGTCATGTGTCAATGTACCTGTCCCCTTGACATGGGGAACATGTCAAGGGGACAGGTACACTGACATAAGGACGTAAATCGACTGTAGGGGCGCACATTGCGTGTCCGGGGGTGTCAAGGGGGCGGGGTTGTTGACACCCCTTGACACCCTGTCATTGCGAGCGGAACGTAAGTGAGGCGAAGCAATCTCAATGATGCTATCCTTGCTGGATGTTGAGATTGCCGCGTCGCACGGCTCCTCGCAATGACAGCGGGGGAGCTGTCTATCTTGGTTTGTATAAATCCCTGTCTCATCTTAGTTCGCATTCTTTATATTTCCTGCAAAAGCAGGAATTCATCCTCGCCCTGCGAAAAAATGGTAGCACTCCAGGCTAGCATGCCATATTGTATAACAGAATTGTTATACCCAGGGTGATGTTTTTATGTCCGTCAAGGAATTAAAGGAATTTGAAGCCGGTAAGCTGGACAGCATCCGGCTTGCACAAGGCTCGGAAGAAGTAAGTAAATATTTCGGCAAAATGGCTGCGGCAAATAAAAAAACAGCTGCAGCGCTGATAAATGACGAAACGCTGCAATTTCCCACGTTGTATCTGCTAAAGCCGGCGCTTGTCAGAACCGGACTTCTGACCCGCCTCAGCAACAAGTATTTGAAAGCCGTCCGGCTGGCTAATGCCATCCTCCGCAAAGATACCGCATGCGTTGAATACCTTGTGAAAAATTGCAACATCGAAGTTCAGGAAACGTTAAAATGGATTCTGCTTACAGGCTGCGCCGACGATGGTCTGGACAACAGGTACGACGAACTGATGGAGCTTTCCGCCGCCCTGCTGGTCCGGCATTATAGCGATTCTTCCATTCTTCCCGCTGTTGCCGATATGCTCTTCAAGCGCTATAAAAAAGGATTGCTTGTACATAATCTGGTCTGGGCATTCTTCGAGGCAAGAAACCCTGACAGTCTGCTGCTTCTGGCCAACTACCTCTATTCGCAGGACAGCAGGGATTACGAATTTGCCTGCAAGCTCTTAAACTTCATTCCTTATGTGGAAAGCAACAGGTATACGACTCCGGCAAAAATGTATTATGAAGTCTCCCAATGGATCCGGGAAAACAGCATGTTTCTGTACCGTACGGAAGAATGCCTTCACCTTACCGCCAATCCCATCCCGTATGCCTTGTCTTCGGAGGCAAAATATCTCTGTAAACCGGTTTCTCCCAGCAATGGGAAGCCCTTCAGGGATTATTCCGAAGAGGAAGAAGGTATACTGAGCCGGTTCAGGGCACTGGAGCCGGAGATCCGCCTGCAGCTGGCCGGTTTCTCCTATTTTCTTTACAGGCGCAATATGCACCAGTGGAACCAGTGGATACACTTTTCCATCGAGGATCAGCTAAAAAGTATGAAAATGGCAATGGGAGGGCGGATGTAATGCTTATTATCGCAGGTAGAGAAATAAAACCCGATGATGTTGCCGGTGAGCATCCATTGACGGAAGTGGAAAAAAAGGTGCTGGAGACCATGTCCGCCGCAAGCCGCTCATACAGGTTTACTGCGCAGGAGGAGCTTTTGTTTGAGCTTGGATTGCGTAAAAATATCATTAATGCATCCAATGAGCTCTATAGGGCCCGATTGCGTTTCAGGACCTTCCGCGATTCGGAATGCAACCCGGATTTCTGGGATCGTACCGAAGAAGGCGGTTTCTCTCTGAAGGCAGGTATCAAGCCTTCCGACGCAATCCTGGACATATACGCAAGAGGGCGCAGGTATGGGACCGAATGTGCAACCGCCATCGTCATTGTTTATTATAAAGCAGTCCTGGATTCATACAAGCCGGAGTTGTTCGACCAGAGCTTTCCCGGGATCTATCTGATGAACTGGCAGCATGTAAATCAGCATCTGGGCGTCGCAACGCAAAGGGATCCGGGAGAATACTTCCCCGGAGACTGCAGATACTTTGCAAACCCCGATGTCGACCCCCTGACGCCCGAATGGCAGGGAGAAAACGCCATCGATCTGGGAACCGGGCAGTATTATGGCCATGGTATAGGTATTATGAATGCGGACGGCATCATCGCAGCATTAAATGCAAACCGGATAAGCGGATCCGAGGTTTCGGCACACCTTCTGGAAACCGCCACAAGGCCAAATTTCAGAAAGCTGTATTCGGCAACTGTATTGGAATAGAAGAATGAACAAGGGGCTGCCTCAAAATGCGCGGACGCACAATGCGCCCCCTGCATAGTGGGGATACCAACATGTATCAACCAATTTGCAGTGATTGCCATTGGGCAATCCGCATTTTGAGACAGCTCCTTTTGTCCGGGACACTCCACCCAACATGACCCGTTATGCCGGTTGACCGGTCATCCTTTTCCTACCCAAGCAGTTCCTCCAGCAAATCCAGGCCGGCCTTAAACCCCAGCCTGCCCAATCCCAGCCGGAAAAAGCTGCGCTCATAGTCAAAAACATAGCCGGGAAGGACAAGCAGGCTTTTTTCCTGAAGAGCTTTGCTGCTGAATTGCTCCGCATCCATTCCGTTTTCCAGCCTGCCGAAGGCTACCGGGCCTGCCTTGGGCCTGACCCAGCCTATCTGCTCCCCGTGTCTGGCCAGGAAATTCTCCATATACCTGATATTTTCCCGGATAATGCCGAGATTCCTTCCGATGATGGCATCCTTCGCTTGCAGCGCCATAATGGAAAGTATTTCACCCGGAGCGGAGCCGCAGATGGTGGTATAATCCTTTTGCAATAGAAACTGCCTGAACAGAGCCTCATCCTGCGTTACAAGCCACCCCGACCTTAAGCCCGGCAGTCCGAAAGTCTTTGACAGTCCGGACAGGGAGATCCCCTTCTCATAGATCTCCGCCATGGGCGGCAGCCTGTCGGCAGCAGCATACTCGGACAGCCTGTACATTTCATCGGAAAATATGTATATGCCTGCGCTGCGGGCAATATTCACAAGCTCATTGAAAACATCCATTGAAGGCAGGTAACCGGTAGGATTGTGGGGAAAATTCACAATCAGCAGTTTCGTTTCCTTTTTAATCAACGCCTTAAGCAGATGGATATCCAGCTCCCACCTGCCGTCCAGTTCATTGACTGGCCATGAAGATATCCCACAGCCCAGGGCTGCCGGCACCTCGCTAAGGGATTGATACGCCGGACTCATGATGATTACATGGTCTCCCGCTTCAAGAAGGCTGCTTAAGGCGATCAGTACTCCCTCCTGCGGCACAACGGCAAGTATCCGCTCTGAAACCGTTCCTCCATAAAGCTTTGCTATCTCCTCCAACAATTGGGGATGCCCTTTGGATTGCGTATAGCCAAGCTCCAGATCGTGCCAGGCCATTTTAAGGCCGTCTCCGGCAAGCGCAACCAAATCTGCGGCTTTGATGGACTCGCAGTCGGAAGAGCTTATGGTGTGCTCTACATTGAACTCATACTTTGCAAAGAATCTCTCCAGCTTGAATTCGTTGAATTTCATCTTGATTTTCTCCTTGTAACTCCAATCAGATTCCAATGCTGCAGCGAAACAGACCTTTAATCATCGGCCTTTATGCGCCTTCTGTAAATATTACGAAGGCTTGGGCATATCCTTTCCGAAAAGATCATTTAAATGTTTCGATGTTGCACTAATCCCAGTATACACCATCAAAAAAAATTTTTCCATTTCCATCTTGAGCTTAAACACTGGGATTTAATAATATGATAGGCGTCCGTGCTATTGACATGGACTTGTCTAAAGAGGGATAATGATTAAATGCACGACAGGAACGCGCTATAACCGAGGTGAATATTTTGGAACGCTGGAAAATAAACCTGTATACCGTATGGTTCTCCCAGATTTTCATGCTGATGAGCTTCAGCTTTGGTATGCCTTTCCTTCCGTTTTACATACAGGAGCTGGGAGTTGTGGACCCGGACAAGGTCAAACTATATTCGGCCATCCTTACGATTGCCCCCGGTGTTTCAATGGCAGTGATGTCTCCCATCTGGGGCATGGCCGCGGACAAATGGGGCAAAAAGCTTATGCTGCTCAGGGCTATGGGGTTTGCCGCCGTTATCATTGCTGCCATGGGCTTTGTCACGGATGTCAACCAGCTTATCGTGCTAAGGTTCATCCAGGGCATCTTTACAGGAACCGTCGTCGCCTCTACGGCGCTTGTTGCTACCAGCGTCCCTTCCAACCGCCTGTCCTTTGCCATCGGATTTCTGTCTTCTTCAACTTTTATCGGAACTTCCGCCGGACCTGTAATCGGCGGCTTTCTCGCCGACCTTCTGGGCTACAGGGTAAGCTTTTATATCGGCGGGGTGTTGGCGCTGATTGATTTTCTGCTGGTGCTGCTCCTTGTAAAGGAAGAAAAAATCGTTCCCAAACCGGTCCGGCCCGATGAAGCACGGGAAGGCAAAGGTTTACGCTCAATCCTGCTGCTTTTTAGCTCGCTCATGATTACCTTGCTGTCAGTGATTTTTTTGTTGAGATTTGTCAGATCGGTTTTTAGCCCCTACCTTCCATTGTTCATACAGGAGAGGATTACAGGCATCTGGAGCCCAACCAAGGCGACCGGCATCGTGAACGGAGTCACCGGTCTGATGACGGCCCTGGCAGGTCTCACGCTATGCCGGCTGGGAGACAGGCATAGCAAGTTCCTTGTGATCAAGGCCATGTTTATATTGGGAATTGCAGCCTCGATACCACTGATTATCGCTGACAATCTTATTCTTTTTACCCTGTTTTACGGATTGTTTTTCTTTTTCCTCGGAGGAATGGAACCCATTGTAATGTCCATGACATCGGAAATCACGCCTCCGGAAAGAAGGGGTGTACTGTTTGGCATACAGGGCCTGGTAAGCAATATCGCCTGGGTTCTTTCACCGGTGCTGTCCGGGTTTATATCCATCCGGTTTTCCATCCATTCCGTGCTATACCTGCTGCCGGTATTTCTGGTGCCGGGGCTTGTTTCCATCATGTTCTTTGACAGGAAGAAGGGAAATCCACAGGCTGCCGCAGCATCTGCATCCGAGGGCTCCTGCCTCCCCGGCCAAACCGACGCATTCAAGGATCAGCTTTGAATGGCTGTGATACAGTTTCTGCCTTATACCATCCGTCCCCAACGTACTTGCTTCCATTCGGGACATAAGGATTTTATGCATTTTTAATCATTCCTTAATGGCCCCGGCTGTCAGCCCTTTGATAATCTGGTTTTGGGCCAGGAGATAGATGATCATCACCGGTACGACCGTCATGGTGACCGCAGCGGCCATAAGGCCGAAATCCGTCCCGTAAATGCTGCTGATCTGGCTCAACAATACGCAGATGGGATAGGATTCCCTTTTACGCAGGATTACCAGCGACATAAACAGATCATTATAGGACCATAGAAAAGTAAATATTCCTACGGTTGCAAAGGAGGGCCTGGCAATGGGCACGATGATTTTTGCAAACCTCTGCCACATACTGCAGCCGTCCATATAGGAGGCTTCTTCCAGAGTCACGGGGATTGTTGCCATATAAGCCGACAGGATCAGAATGGCAAAAGGCAGATTTCCCGCAGTCTGGGGCAAAATAAGTCCCAGATGCGTGCTGACCAGCCCCATTTTCGACAGCATGGTAAAAACGGGAACGACCGTTGAAAACACCGGAAACAGGATACTGCCCACCAGAGCCGTATAGATTACACTTTTCAGAGGAAATTTATACCTGGCCATAACATAGGCGGATAAACCTGCCAGTATCATCACCAGCAGGACTACGCTTCCCGAAATGATCAGGCTGTTATAGTATGCTTTCAATATATTTATCCTCTCTACGGCAATGTTGTAATTAATCAAATCGAAGCTTCCCGCCAGGCCGAAGGAACCGCTGATCACGTCGCCTGAAGGCTTAAACGAGTTGTTTATCAGCCAGAACATGGGATAGATTGTTGTCAGGGACCATAAAGACAGGACAATATAAATCAGGCATTTCCAGGGCGACACCCTGGAGAGTCCGGTTTCGGGTATTAACGCCGCATTCTGTTCTCCATTAATTTTACCGGTCATCGCAATCACCTTTCCGTCCAGTATCAGTATGTGACCTCTTCCCGCTTTGTAAGCACCCTTGAAATAAAGGAGAGCACCAGTCCCAATACTACAATGAGGACTGCAACAGCGGAAGCATATCCTATTTGGGAGGATTCAAAAGCCTGCTTGTACATGTATGTTCCCAGAAGCTGTGACGCATCCTGGGGACCACCCTGTGAGATCACCCAGACAAGGTCGAATACCCTAAGGGCTCCGGTTATTGCAAGGATGAGTACTGCTTTGATTATGTCCCAGATCAGGGGAATGGTTATAAAGACAGTCTTTTCTGTTTCCCTGATACCCTCCAGATATGCCGATTCATAAAGCTCTTCAGGGATTTTGTTTATGGCCGTCAGCAATATTACAAAGTAGAAACCCACATATTGCCAGAGCACCGGGATGGAAACACCGATCAATGCATTTCTTTCATTCAGCCACCACACCGGCTCCAGCCCCAAGATGAGCATCAGCTGGTTCAACGCGCCGCTGGTATAGTCGTACATCAAAACAAACAAAAGCCCCAGTGCCGTGGCCGAAATTACAACCGGGAAGAAAAATACGACGCGGAAAAACTGTTTCCCCCTGTTGATTCCCGACACCATGAGAGCCAACACGAGGGCAATGCCGACCTGGAAAACAATCACCATGCCCATAAGATATAAGGTGTTTTTTACGCTGATTCCCACCACAGGATCGGAGAACATCATTTTAAAGTTATCAAGGCCTACATAGCCGCCTTTTGCACCAAAGTAGGCGATTTTGAAAAAGCTGTTGAAAATGCTGAGGATGAAAGGCCAGTATAAAAAGGCGGCGATAAGTGCAACGGCAGGTACCAGAAACAATAGGGCGATCTTTTTATCCTTGTACAAAGTTATCCCTCCCGGTGGAAATAAATTACGACGAAATCATGCTGTGACCCGTGATTCAGGTACGGCATCCTTCAAGTTCTTCCTGTGCTCTTCAATACCTCCGCCAGACAGTATCAGGTGTTCTATCCAGTAATGCGGTATGTGCCCCATGGAGACGGAAACAGGAATGATACCGTTTTTCTTGAAGGTCTCGATGGCGGCAATCATTTTGATATAAAAACCTCTGGGACCAAATATCTTCCGGAAAGGTATCACCATAGATTTAGTTTAAATGCGACAGGTATGCTTTTAAAGGAGACGTATTTGGTTTTTATTTAAATATTTTGTCAGACTGGAAATCATCATACGAATATGCCGAAATCGTACAAATAATGCCGTATTTGTGGCATATGCCTTTTCGAACAAATGGGATATAATTAAGTTTTGTGCTGCAAACAGCATTGCTTTATTACTTGTTCTTATACTCCATGGGAGTAAATCCGGTTACCTTTTTAAAGATTTTTGTGAAATAGGGGACATCGGTAAAGCCTACTTCACCGGCTATCTCATAGATTTTAAATTTCGGGTCGCGAAGGAGCTTTTTGGCCTTTTCCACCCGCATTTCATTCAGGATGTTGATAAAGTTGTCCCCGGTCTCTTTTTTCAGCAGCTTGCTCAAATACCAGGTACTGACGTATACTTCGTCGGCAATGGTCTTCAGGCTCAGATCCCTGTGGAAATTGGCCTTCATATACTCCAGTGCCCGGCTTACAATGTATGTGGGATTGCTTCCGGCTTCATTGTCTTTTTCGGATCTGCTTTTCGGCTCCGAGTGCTCAAGGCCGTAATATTCCTTGACCCTTTTTTCCAGGTTGCTGAAGATCTCTTCCCTGGATCTTTCCTTTTTTATTTCCTTTACCGCATCTTCAATGGCAAGGTTTAAATCATCCGTTTTAACCGGCTTCAGCAAGAATCTGAAAGCGCGTTGCTTTATGGCTTCCTGGGCATACTCGAAATCCCTGTAGCCTGTGAGAATGATTATCTTGCAATTGTCCTTCAAGGCGCTGATTTTCGATATCATTTCCAGGCCACTCCGGCCGGGCATCCGGATATCGGTAAAGATAATATCGGGGTCTGTGGCATTTATCAGCTTCAGCCCTGCGTCTCCATCCTCCGCCTCCCCTGCCACCACACATCCCAGACGGTCCCAGTCAACGGTACTTCGCAGACCGATCCGGATGATTTCCTCATCATCAATGATCAAAACCTTCAACACTTGTCATCAGCCCCCTTACAAAATCGGAACTCAAGTATTATGGCGTGTCAGTATAAAAAGTATGATTATGTAGGGGCCAGCCATTAGCCAGCCGGTATTCGTCACCTCAAATTGCATTCTTAGGACGCGCACTGCGCTCCTCTACATTTTCATACTAAGGTGTACCACTTTCCTGCGGCATGGGTATGAAAAAAACCTGATACAAGAGGCCATTTGGCCGTAAGGCGTACGGCGCAGGGACGGCCATTGGCCGTCCGGTAGCTGTTTGGCGCAGATTGCATTTGCGGACGCGCATTGCGCGCCCCTACGCTCCCCTCTCTGCCCATTTTGCCGGCATCCGTATGGATACGACGGTTCCCTCGGAAACCCTGCTGGAGATCGTCAGGCCATATTCCTCGCCATACAGCAGCCTTATCCTCTTATGGACATTGATAATCCCAATGCTTGAACGCGCAGATATATCGCTGTCCATCTCCGTATCCAGGGATTTCTCCAGGCTTTCCTTGAGACTTGCCAGGGTACCTTCCTCAATGCCCGTACCGTCATCCCTTACTTCAATCAGCATCGTTTCTTCCGCCTTGCTCACCTTCAGGTTGATCGTCCCTGTACCCACCTTCATTTCCAGCCCGTGATACACTGCATTCTCAATGATGGGCTGGATGATGAGCTTTGGAATAATGTACTTCAAGGTATCCGGGCCAATGTCGGTTACCAGCCTGATTTTCCTGCCGAAACGCTTCTGCAAAAGCAGGTAGTAATTATTAATATATTCTATCTCTTTGCCCAGCTCAACAAAATTCTCGTTTTTCCGGTTGAGATTGGCTTCAATGATGCAGGACAAAGCCGTTACCATTTCACTGATTTCATTGACCCCGCTGAGCTTGGCCTTCCAGTTAATGGAATCCAGGGTGTTGTACAGGAAATGCGGGTTGATCTGTGCCTGGAGCGCTTTTATTTCCGCATCCTTGGTGGCAATTTGTTTTTTATAGACCGTATTGATGAGGTTCTTGATCTCCTGGGACATCCGGTTAAAGGTGCGGTAAACATATCCGAATTCGTCCCCGCGGTCGCTTTCAATGGTAACGCCGATATCGCCCTTTTCCATACGCTGCATTTTTTTGATCAGAAGATTCATCGGCCTTATGATATCCGTATACAGGAAATTGACCAGCAATATGCAAATAGGCAGGGTTGCCACACAAAGAACCAGGATTGATCTGGCGGTGTCCCGCACATCCTTTAAAAGCACATTTGACGATATGCCCATTACCAGCTTCCAGTTATCCGGCTTGATGGTGCCGCAGATGAGATAAATCCTGTCATTGCCTGATTCTACCTCACCCGACCAGGTTTCGGAGGCTGAGCCTAGAAATTCCGCCAGCGGCTTGCCGTAATCCGCTTGAAAAGGCTTAAAGGCGAATACCTCATGGCCTTCGCTGCTGTAAAGGCTGACATTCTGTTCGGTGGCGGACAGATAATTGCTCAGCACTTCGGAAATGTAGCGGTCACTTACCTTGAAAACCAGAAGGCCCAGCTGCCGCTTTATGTCATTAATGTCATAGATTATTTTCGTCAGGTAAATACCCGTCGCGCTGCCCTGATCGTATGAAACATACCACACAGGCTTTCCGTTGCCTTCCAGCGCCTTTTTATAAAGGTTGTCATACTGTAAAAAACTATCGGTGGTAGAACCCATGGATTTATTCACCTGAAAGATTTTACCGCTGCCGTCAAACCTGACCAATATCTCGGTCAATTCGCTCTTCATGAAAAGTGTGGACTGCAGATAACCGGTGAATTCATTTTCCGCCACAAAATCCATACTGCCCTTGATAAGATCCCTGTTGGCATTATAAATTCTGTTGTCATACAGTATCTGTACCGTATACAGACTGAGACTGGTCATACGGTCGGAAAGAAGGTCCGTCAGCTCCCCGGCATTCCCCTCCAGCGCCTTTATTGCCTTGTCCTGCATCGTATCCGCATAGTTTCTGTAGTTAAAATAGCCCAGGATGACGATAGGATAGATGATGAATATAATCGCTATCAACATCAGCTTGGTTTTTATGGAAATGGATTTGTATATACGGGGTAAAAATCCTCCGCCCATGAGTCCCTCTTAAGAACACAAAAAAAATATTTCCCGCTTTTCTTTATTTTATTTCTACAAGCATTGCAAAAAATCCTCCCTGTTTTACTACTATGCCACAATCGGACAACAAATGCCAATTCTGTCCCGCTTGATTTTTCCCCCGCAGGCTCTATAATAAGAATGGAGGATTGTTTCTTATGCAAAACCCGATAAGGCGCCTGAGTCGATTGATTTTGCCGGCGCTGTTGCTGTCCATGGCCGCCGGCTGTTTGAAAAGCGCTCCGGACAATTCCCCGGCTTCCAAAAACGCCGGTTCTACGGCTGTTCCTTCCGTCGGTGAGCAAAGCATCAGGGTTGCCACCACCTTTACAGGTGAGGATCCTTATACTGCCGTCTGGCAGGAGGTTCTGAAGGAATTTTCCGAAAAACACCCCGTCATAAAGGTGGTGGACGAGGCCACCTCCGCCGCCGGCGATGCCTTCAAGATAAAGGTTCACACCGACTTCGCATCGGGCTATGAACCCGATGTGACCTATGGTTTTAACGGCGCCACCGGAAAACCCATCGTGGATTCGGGGAAGGTCATTTCGTGGGAAGAGGAATTGAAAGCCGACCCGGCCTGGGCGGCCAATTTCAAGCCCGACCCTCTGGTCAGCTGCAAATACAAAGGAAAGCTCTATGCCCTGCCCTTTCTGGGATTTTTCGAGGGCATGTGGGTCAACAAAGACCTTTTTGAAGGCACCGGCCTTGAGATACCGAAAACCTACGACGACATTATAAAAACCATCCCCATCTTCAACAATAAAAACATCACCCCCATTGCCTGCGCTTTCTCGGATGAGCCCCACTACCTCATCGAGACCTTCCTTCTTTCCATGGGCGGCAAGGAAGGCCACGCAAACCCCTTTGACGACTCATGGGCTCCGGCCCTGAAGCTGATCAAGGAGCTCTACCACAGGAAAGCCTTCACCGAGAATGCCCTTACGCTAAAGCAGTCCGCCGCAGTGGAGCTTTTTGCCTCCAAAAAGGCGGCCATGCTTGTCAGCGGCTCCTGGTCCCAGGGAAAAATGCGTGATTTGACCAATACGGCAGTCATCCCCCTGCCCATGGTGCCCGGCGGCAAAGCCGATCCCACCGACATCATCGGCGGCGCCGGAACCGGCTGGTACCTGGTGAGGGACCTGAATGAGGAAAAAGCTGGGGCGGGCATGACCTTTATCAAATTCATGACGCAGCCTGAAATCATGGCCAAATTCGTCGCTACGGCAGGATATCCATGCATCGTGACCGAGGCGGCAGCCAAAAACCCCATCGCCCAAAGCGGCCTGGACCTGATGAACAATGCGGAATCCATCAACGGAGCCGTGGGAGATGCTCTGGGACAGGAAGTATTCGGAGCGATCTGGCAAGGGCTCTCTTACATCGTAACCGGCAGCAAGTCTGCCGAGCAGGTGCTGGACGAAGCCAGAAAACTTTATTACAAGTGAAAATAGCCTTGGGATCACCCCCGGCCGGAAGCCTTCCTATTTCACTAATAGGAAGTAGGCCAGCACCACAAGGCCCAAAACAATCCGGTAATAGCCAAAAGCCTTGAAATCGTGCTTACGGATATATCCTATAAGAAATTTGATCGCCAGTACCGATACCGCGAAAGCTACAACCATTCCCGTCAAAAGCACGGCAACCTCCGCCCCGGTAAAATCCAGGCCGAATTTCGCTAATTTGTAACCACTGGCGCCAAACATGACGGGGATTGCCAGAAAAAATGAAAATTCCGCCGCCACCGCCCTTGATGTGCCGATGAGCATGGCTCCGATAATGGTAGCGCCGGAGCGCGAGGTCCCGGGAACGAGGGATAACAGTTGAAATATACCGATAAAAAAGGCCGTTTTGTATGTAAGCTGAAGGATGTTGTCCTCCTTAAAATTTCTGCGTTTATTCTTGTTTTCAATCAGGATAAACAGAACACCGTACAGCACAAGGGTTATTGCCACTGTTTGATAATTATAAAACAACTGGTCTATTTTATCATCGAAAAGCAATCCGATAATTCCTGCCGGAATACAGGCTACAGCTACCTTCAACCACAAGCCGAAGGTTTCCCTCTTTTCGCTATTGGATTTGGCGGGTGAGAAGGGATTGAGCTTGTTGAAATACAGGATGACTACGGCCATAATTGCTCCAAGCTGAATCACCACTAAAAACATTTCCTTAAAAGCTTCGGTCACATCAAGCTTTATAAATTCATCCGCCAATATCATATGCCCTGTGCTGCTGATGGGCAGCCACTCGGTAATGCCCTCGATAATGCCTATGATGACCGCTTTGATAATTTCAATGAATTCCATGATGTTTTTATCTCCTGTTCAAATCATTACTATTCATACATTATATACGTCAAGGGAATAATTTCAAGACAAAATCCAAAACAATCCGATTTCTTAAGAAAATATTAAGAATCCTGTGTATTGGTTTGTAAGAATTTGCTGTTATAGTAATAACCAGAGCGGGAGGAAACTCTGCTAAATTTCACTCGGCCGTAGGGGTGCGTCATTAGCGTGTCCGCACGGATAGGACCGGCGATAGCAAATACGGACGGTCAATGGCCGCCTCTACGGATTTATGTGCAATAACTTTTTACGGCGTCGCAGGAGGAAAAAATGGATCGGGCAGGGATGTGATATAATATAAAGGGCCGGGACACGCCACAGCAAAAAAGAAGGGCTGCGGGGTTTTCAGGAATGGCCCTGCCGGAAATGAAAAAACTTTTTGAAACGGAGTAAATGAAGTGAATATACTTGTGTGCGACGATGATAACGAAATTGTCAATGCAATCGAGATCTATCTTAAAAACGAAGGCTATAAGGTATTCAAGGCATATAACGGAGCAGAGGCGTTGCGCCTGCTGGAGCAGGAGGATATACACCTGCTCATCCTTGATATCATGATGCCCGTCATGGATGGTATAAACGCAACATTGAAAATCCGTGAAAAGAGGAACATACCCATCATCATGCTGTCAGCCAAGTCGGAGGATTCGGACAAAATCATCGGCCTTTCCATGGGCGCCGACGACTATGTGACCAAGCCCTTCAGCCCGCTGGAGCTGTTGGCCCGGGTAAAATCCCAGCTTCGCCGCTATACCTCTCTGGGAAGTCTTGTGCAGAAAAACGGAGTATTGAAAAGCGGAGGCCTGGTGATCGACGATGAACGGAAGGAAGTCACTGTAGACGGCGAAGCCGTTAAGCTTACTCCTGTCGAATACAAAATACTGAGGCTGCTTTGCGAAAGCGCGGGAAGGGTGTTTTCCATCGACCAGATTTATGAGCAGGTATGGAACGAGCCTTCCTTCAATCCCGACAACACCGTATCCGTGCATATACGGCGCATCAGGGAAAAGATCGAGATTAATCCGAAGGAACCAAAATATTTGAAAGTGGTGTGGGGAATTGGATACAAAATTGAAAAATATTAGGTACACAGCCGGAATCAAGCTGTTGGCGGTGATTATAAGCATTACGGGAATGCTGCTCCTAGCCTTCGGTTTTTTAAAAGCGCCATATTTTGAAAATGCCTTCGGGAATGGCGAATACCTGGGCAGCAGTTCCAATGCCCGGATTCTTCATGAGTACTATCAATATGCGTATAACAACGCATTTGCCTATAAAAGTGAGGAGAATATAAAAACTGGCAATTCCTTTCCCGACATCATGGCGAATCTTCAAAGGCAAGCCCGGGAAATGCGGAATCGCAGCATTGCATCTATCAACGACCAATATTCCGCCTGGATCGAAGATGCCAGGGGAAGCGGGAACGACAAGGAAACCGCCCGTTTGGAGCAGGAACGTGACAGCTTTATCCTCGAAGAACAGCAGCGTATCGATCAAGAGCTGGAGCAAATGAAGCAAAATGAAATACAAAATCAGCTCGATTCCTTCCATATTAATCAAGACAGGCTTGAAAAGGCCGACGGCATCTATTATTATGCCCGCACTCCCGACGGCAGCGTCCTCTCCAATATCGGCGTGCAATCCGACGCAAAAGCGTTTTTCAAAGGTCTTCCGGCGTTTATGACCTCCGGACAGGCGGAGGAAAAAAACCGGGTCGACAACCTGTCAAGCTATTTATTGCCTGTCGGCGGAGAATTATACACCGGTATGTCGGAAGACAGATTCCTGCAGGAGCAGCAAGCATACTCGGCACAGAAGGCCGTCGGGCTCCGGGGCTTTTATGAGACTTTAGCCGGCCTGCTCCTATTCCTTGCAGGCCTGTGCTATCTTCTCTATGCCTCCGGCAGACGTCCCAATATGGATGGAATTCGTCTTCTGACAATTGACGGGTTGTACCTCGACGTAGGCTGCGCTATCATCGTTGCAGTCGAAGCGCTCTGCATCAACCTGCTCTATGAGCTCTGGCAAAGCACATACAACACGGACCTTACATTATTTTATATTCTTGGTTCTCTTCTGGTAATTTCCGGCACGGTACTGGCATTAATCTACTTCACAATGGTTGCCAAGCATTTGAAGCTCCGCAGTTTCCTGCGCAGCAACCTGCTTTATGCAATCCCCGCATTTATTTTCCGGTATATCAAAAAGCGGTATCTCCGGGTAAAAAGCCTTCTGAGCGTGGGACCTCCGATTTTCAAAGCAGCCCTGCTGTTCACTGCTTATGCCGTGGCAGTGATCTTTTCCGCAGTTATTACCGCCGAATCTGCCATATCCGAAAGCGGCGCAGGTTTTTTGTTCGGATGCCTGCTTATAATAGGAATTAATGTCTGCGCCCTGATCTACGTGCTGGCGAAGGTGAAGGCGCTGAAAGAGATAACCACCGGAGTCCAGCGTTTCAGGGCGGGCAACTATTCATGCCGCATCCTTCCGGCCGGAGGAACGGAAATGTCGCTTCTTGCGGAAAATATAAACCATATGGCCGACGGTCTTAAGGCGGCGGTTGAAAGTGAAGTCAAGGCCGAAAGAATGAAGGCGGAGCTTGTGACCAATGTGTCCCATGATTTGAAAACCCCCCTCACCTCCATCATCACCTACATCGACCTGCTTAAGACCGAAGGCTTTCAGTCGGAAAACGCGCCAAAGTACCTGGAAATCCTGGAGCAGAAGTCCAACCGGCTGAAGACCCTTACGGAAGACCTGTTTGAAGCGGCAAAAGCCGTCAGCGGCAGCATAGCGGTGAACCTAGAAAGGCTGGATGCGGGGGCTCTGCTGTCCCAGGGCATGGGTGAGCTTTCGGATACAATCAATGCCTCCGGCCTGGATTTCAAAATCGGTATTCCTGAGGAAAAGCTGTTTGTGAATGCCGATGGAAGGCTGTTGTGGCGCGTCATTGAGAATCTTTTGTCCAATGTT
The DNA here is from genome assembly GCA_023426125.1 of Bacillota bacterium. Lineage (GTDB taxonomy): Bacteria > Bacillota > Clostridia > Acetivibrionales > DTU013 > MnB-11. Next base: position 87,806 of record JAFABI010000043.1, on the reverse strand, counting down.
TTCAAATACGCTCTCAAGGGCTCCCGTGTCTATATTGACCTTGCCGGGACCGGCAGCCAGGTGCATATCGTCATAAAAAACATCTCCGCCTTTGAGCTTAATATAAGCCCCGATGAACTGACAGAGCGCTTCAAGCGGGGAGACCAGTCCCGTCACAGCGAAGGCTCCGGCCTGGGACTTTCCATTGCAAAAAGCCTGACGGAACTGCAGGGCGGCACTTTTCGCATCGATATCGACGGAGACCTGTTTAAGGCTACGGTCACCCTACCTTCATGAAGAGGTTGACAGGGGTTGACGCAAAATGCGTGAACGCGCGGTGCGCGCCCCTGCAGATCAGGATACCTGCATCTTTTATTGCTGCTTAACATAAGTTTAACGCAAGAAAACTGGATTTCCATGCGACATTTTGCTAATTTATTCGTATCAGTATGTAAATAACATAAGGAGAAATTAACGTTGGAAGCATTTATATACCAATTAATTGAACATATTAATCAATTTCCCAGGTGGAGCGTTTTTTTGGCAACTTTTGTCTCAGGCCTGATACAGGTAGCCTTTCCGGTATATCCCGGAGAACTGGTTGTAGCTTTATGCGGCTGCCTTGAATATAAAAGGCATCTTTTTCAAAGCCTTTGCCTTTTTCTCACCTACTGGTCCGCTATTGTAACGGCCAATATGGCTTTATATACCTTAGGAGCCTGCAAAGGCGAAGCATTATTGAACAACCGGTTTTTTTCCCGGTTTTTTACCGGGGAAACCAAAGAGAAAATCAAGAACTGGTTATCAAAATACGGTATCCTTGTTTTCCTCACGGCCATCTATATTCCCGGCTTGTACCTTCCGACGGTGTTTTTCAGCGGCGTGATGAAATACCGCAGAAGGTACGCGTTTACGGGAATGATGGTGGCAACCCTGATCCACGACCTTCTCCTTTTCCTGGGCGGCAGATATCTGGGCGGCAACCTGTCAAGCATTTCCGGTTTCCTTACAAAATACAGGGATATTTCCCTTGCAGTGGTTTTTGGCGCTATTGGTCTCTATCTATCCTATCGGATACTGACACATCTATGGAAGAAGCTTCCAAAGCAAGAGATTTAGCAAACATTTCAGAGCCTGTAAAAATCATAGGTCCTGTAGGGGCGCGCATTGCGCGTCCGTATGAATGTTATCTATTGCTAAAAATGCCATACAGCCCGCCTGCGATTCTTGAATACCCTGTACGGACGCCAATGGTAACCCCTGTTAGTTTTATACCTTAATTATTGACAGTACCAATATTGCCTGTCCCTCTTGAAATTTACCAAATCAAAGAATAAAATGATATAAATGTAAAGGAGGTTTGTATGGAGTATTTCGAATTGATTCAAAAAAGGTACAGCGTAAGGAGTTACAAAAGTGATCCCATTGAGGATGAAAAGCTTCAAAAGATACTTGAAGCGGCCCGTCTGGCTCCCACCGCAGCCAACCGGCAGGCCTTCAAGGTTGTTGTGATCCATACCCGGGGACGGGAGGAGCAGTTGAAGAAAATCTACGGGAGGGATTGGTTTGTCCTAGCGCCGATGGTAGTAGGCATTTTCTCCATCCCTCGGAAAAATTGGGTGCGGTCCGACGGACGGAATTACAGTGATGTGGACGCCGCCATCGTGGCGGATCACATCATTCTCGCAGCAACCGAACTGGGTCTTGGCACCTGCTGGATAGGCGCCTTTAACGCCGCGGCAGCCCGTGAGGTTGTCGGGCTGGGTGAAGGCTTTGAACCCGTCGTCTTCATACCTCTGGGGTATCCGGAAAGCCCAGGGCCTCAAAAGGTGAGAAAATCACTGGATGAACTGGTGGTTTACATCTGACGGGTTACGCAACAAAAACTTTAGGTGCCAATATTCCCGATGAACGTTTTGAGGCCGGATAACTGCAGCCAAAGCAATATGTCCGGCCTGTTCCCATACATACCATGTTGCCGGGTTCTGCCGGCACCAATAGCCTTGCTTCGTGGCCACTATGCAGCAATTGGTCTAATCCCTATGCTCTTCTAATTTACATAAAATGTTAACATAATTGTAGCACAAAAAGCATGCTATGAATACTATATAATAGCCTTATATTATTGAATGATTTATTCGGAAGGAGAGTATCTATGAGCATTAAAAAAATACTTCAAGTACCCGTAATCGTAGGTGAAGGATGCGGACAGTTCTTTGTAGAAAAGGAAATCCGCATTTCTCCGCCAAGTCCGCCTGTTTATATGGTAAAGGAAATAAAGAAGTGGGTAGATGTTTACGATACAAAGGTCATACCGGGCAAAGTGATTTTCAACGCCTGGATATGGAAGGATATAAACTATAAGACCGTGGAGGATGTCCATGACGATACGGTTAACGGGCCGGTTTTCCATGCTACAACTAAAATACCGGTAGCGGGCTTCGTAGAGATCAAGCCCAAAGACGGCGAATGTATTAAGGAAGGCGACAAAGCCGAGGTCCTGGAAGCTTTCGTCGAGGGTGAAAAGGATCATTGGGGCGGCGAAATCTGCATCAAAGGAGAAAAAGTTTTCACAAAGGTCCTTGAGAAAATCGTCGTCAAAATCGCGGTCAAGGTCGTAAGGTTCCAGCATGTAGCCATTGACGTGGAAAAAGAGGAATTCGACCATAAGGACGACAAATTGGGCCCTGTTGAATAGAAAGGAAGTATCACTTGCAAATAAAGCTGCCATTATGGCAGCTTTATTTTTATTGCAATAAATTAATTTTATATTATGTTAACCATCAGTATACCATCATATCCTATAAACCGTGGCAATCGCCTCCGCTTTGTCACTGACCCTGCTTAATTCATCGCGGCCCATCTCCAGAAGTATTTCCGCGGGAATATTCAGATTTTCATTGATGCTCCAGACCATGGTATTCGCATTTTCTTTTATATCCTTTATCCCCTTTATGCCCTTGCTATTTTCAGCGTCTTCAAGCTTCCCGCCGTCTTTCGCTGCACCGCTGCTGTCAAGTCCGCATTTTTCTTCCTCCGCTTTCTCTTCCTTCTCCGCCTCTTCCCCATTTCCATCTGTGGCCATATCCCCGGCGCTTTTGAAAATGTCAATGCCCAGTTCACCTTCATATTGGATTTTCCAACAGGCATTTGCCATACCGGCTTTTTGTACTACATGAAAATCATATTTGCATTCCGGATTATCTAAAAAGTCCAATTCAATCTTAATATCGTCACCGCCGGCCAGCCCGGAATCTCCGCTTACACATTCACAAGGAATAATTTCGCAAAACGCAGTTCTTCCGGATCTGGCATAGTAGGTTACTTTCCTGTTCCTTTGGGAGTTGCTGTATAATATGTAAATCACATAATTTCCGAAAACTGCAACTTTATTTCCGGATAAGATTTTGAAAAAGGTATTTTCCAATTTTATCCGGCAATCCTCCATGGTAGATCCGGAAAACTCCACCTCCAGCGTATTGTTCCATATAAAATGCTTTTTGCCTTTTGCAAGCAAGCCTTGAGACATCTTTTACCACCCCGTAATCATCTATATGATTCCAGGGAAAAATGGTTACAGCTTTTTAGCGGCATATCCTATACTTTCCACCTTGCTTAGCGGTAGCACAGAGAGGTGTGAACGGCCTACCCATGGACACAGTCTATCCAACGTAGGTTCTTTCTGCAATGATATGAAAGAAATTTACTTCTCGAAGCATCTCGAAGATACAGTATCAAAGAAGCATCTGCCGGTTACAGCTCCAGTAATATTTCATGCAGCCTGTTTTCCGACAAGCCCCTATTATGGCCTATATCAACGAATGTCATATTGTTTGTTGCAAACATTTCGTTTGCAATCCTTACAAGCTGCTCTTTCCTTATTCCTCTGTACTTATCGGCCAATTCTCCAGTATCCCGGAAGTTATTGCTTAAAATGTGATTTTCATAAGCAAACGTCCAATTCAAGCTTTCGGGATAATCCAGCATTTCAATCTGGTTATCGGTTTTAAAAACCCTCGCGGTGGCTATGTCCGCTTCCGATAAGCCTTTCTTCACCTGGTTGAATACTGAGATGAAGCTTTTAACCGTTTCATAAAGCTTGCTTTTTTGTACTTCAAATTTAAAATAATAGACGCCTATGTTGTTATATTCCTCGATGGTAGATGAAAAGCTATAGATAAGCCCTTTCTTTTCAATGATTTCCGCCCGTAAAAGCGAGCAGAGACCGTTGGATAGTATGCTATCCAGATAAATCAATTCCTGCCGGTTGACCTTGCTGAAATCGACATCAAAAGAGATTTTGGCATCATGCATCAGGTATTTTCTTTGGGACATCTTCACAAAAGCGTTGCGGTTCATAAAACAATCAGGTGTTTGAGCCATATTGTCATTTTTTGTATTTTCTCTGCCTTCCAGGCTATGGCAGCCGACCTCTTTGCTAAGTGTTGAGATGTCCGTATCGGAGAAATTACCTGTGACGTAAAAAAACATATTGTGCCTGGTAAAGGATTTTTCCTTTTCAGCTTTCAGCATATCCAGCGTAAAAGTTTTTACTGAAGAAATCGTACCCAATACAGGGTTTTGAAGATTTGTATCCTTCCAGATGTATTTATTGGAAAGGTAATCCACATCATTCTTCTGATTGTCTTCTCTGATTTCACTTAAAACAAGGCGTTTTTCTGCGGCGAAATCTTTTGAATCCGCTTCCAGCCCGCCTAACAGATCCGAAGCAATTTTTGCCAGATCGCCGAAGTACCTTGGATTTGATGTTAAATAAAACTGCATAAACTCTTTATAAGTGCTTGCGCCGAAATATCCTCCGACACTTTCCAGCTGATAATACAATTCCTTTTGCGTCCTGCCGCCCAGCTTCCTGAAATGCAAGTGCTCGAGAAAATGCGTGATTCCGGGATTTCTATCTTCGTATAAAGTGCCGGTTTTAACATAGAGGGATATGCAGATACTATGCGTATTCGGCTGTTTGTAATAGTATATATCGATTCCATTTGAAGCAACTGTTTTATGTTCCATTTGGCCAGGTCTCCCGGTTGTTTGTCATCATCAAACTATTATCCATCAATTTTTATGGAATATTCAACATCTTCCATTGCATAGTTTCGACACTTTCCATGAAAAACCTTCCGCGGTTATAATTATTTTTTACGCCCCCAACCCCCGTTTTTCTCCGGTAGCCTTGTTCGTTGCAAGACGATGGAATGCTCTTCCGCCGTGACCAACAGGACGTTTGTCGATTATGTAAATACCGTCAGGCTTGAAAAGGCCAAAGAGCTCTTATTGGCAACGGATGAGCCGACCTATTACAGGAATCAGATTTACCAGGGCAGGTAGGAAAACACCTGCCCTGTTTTTCTACCTGCCTGTCAGCCCTGATACACTTTGATTATAAAAAATTGTTTATATTGACTTGCAATATTTCCTATGATATTATTTTCCAGTGACTTTTGCCGCAAATAAGCAGAAAGGGGGTTTTCACCAAATGACATTGAAAATCAGAACAATTTCAAGGACAGCCAATAATTAAATATCTGTGTAACTGAGAATTACAATTCAGGATAGTAATCTTGCCTTTGTATCTCCTTACACGAGGGATAAAGAATACTTCCTGTTTAAATATCCGTTTATCAATGCAGTTTGTCTTTTAGCGATATTAGCCTGTGGAGTAGCTTATTCCACAGGCTTTACTATTTTTTTAAAAGTTCGGGAAGACACTTGAAAAAGAACATATGTTTGATATAATGTTTATGGAGCTATCCCAGCTAAGATGATAAAGGAATCGTGAATGATATGAAAAAGAACCGCCTCCCGGAATACATGAAAAAAAGCTTTGAAAAAAAGGGAATCGATACCGGAAAGCTTATATACGCCGTACATGGAGATATGAAAGACGGTGAATTCATCGATGTGTGGATTGCCTTTGACCAGGATAATCTCTATATCATGACAGGTATGGAAAAGGTCCTCAGGACCGGCGGAAACCGCAGGCTTGATATTTCTTTCGAAGCGCAGGACCCTGAGGCGATACCGCACAGGAAGCTTGGCAAGCTCAAGGTGGAGCGCTTTTTATCAACCGCCTGTCTTATGTCTGTCAAAGTGCCCGATTCCGATGCCGAGGTGCTTGACGACTTCGAGCTGGCGACGTTTTCCATAGGCTTTGCGGTGTATTTTGAAAATTTCATCAAATGCTATGAAAATTTCAAACAGGGCAAGGAGGTATTCGCAGACTATGCCGATATTGATGAAGAGCTTTTCTGCCCCAAATGCGGTACGCGTTACCCCGAGAAGGAGCGCAGGATATGCCCGAAGTGCCTTAACAAAATGAATATCACCTTGAGGCTGTTCTCTTTTTTCAAGAACTACAGAAGCAAGGTAATACTGATCATACTTACCATGTTTGCAGGAACGGCCTTCAATCTGCTCTCACCTTATGTAAGCTCCAAGCTGTTGTTTGACGAGGTTCTAGCAGAAGGAGGGGCGTACTACGGATACATCGGCCTCATCGTCATTGCGATCTTCAGTGTCCGCCTCACAGGGCTTGGCCTTGGCGTACTTTACAGCTATATCCTGTCAGGGATCGTTCCGCGGATCATCTATGACATCAAGATCAAGATCTTTACTGCCATGCAGCGCCTGTCCGTAGGCTTTTATACGTCAAAACAGACAGGTTCGCTCATGGCCAGAGTGAATAACGACGCAAACAATATCTACTGGTTTTTTGTCGACGGCCTGCCTTATGTGGTAGTAAACGTCATTACCTTTGCAGGAATAATTTCACTGATGCTGCTTCTGAATGTGAAGCTTGCAGTGATAACACTGGTTACCATACCGGTAATATTCACTATCTTCCGGTTAATGTGGAGGACTTTCAGAAAGCTGCATCACAGGCGATGGGTATATGATTCGAAAATGTCTTCCCATGTGAGCGATACCTTGAACGGGCAGCGCATCATCAAGGCATTTTCCAGGGAGAAGGAAGAAAACAGCCGATTCGGGGAATACAGCGGCAGCCTTTACAGCTCCGAGCTCAGGCTGGAAAACACGGTATCTACGGCATTTCCGCTGGTATATCTCTTCATGTTTGCTTCCCAGGTAGTAGTGACCGCGGCAGGCGGGCTCATGGTGATCGATAATGAAATAACCCTGGGAACCCTTCTTACCTTCATTGCCTACATAGGGATGCTCTATGGCCCCATGCAGTTTATGTCGTGGGTTTCCAACTGGTGGGCAAGGTGTGTCGACTCGGCGCAGCGGGTTTTTGAAATCGTTGACGCCAGATCGGAGGTTGAGGATTGTGAAAAGCCTGTGTCCATCGCAGACTTCAAAGGAGAGATCGAGGTCAGCGGCGTGAAGTTTGAATATGAACCGTCAAGACCGGTAATCAAGGATATGAGCTTCCGGGTAGAGGCGGGACAAATGCTTGGCATTGTGGGAAAGACAGGCGCCGGTAAAAGCACCGTCGTAAACCTTATCGCAAGGCTTTACGACGTGAAGGAAGGTTATATAAAAATTGACGGCATCAATGTCAAGGAAATTGCATTAAAGCAGCTGCGGCGGAATGTAGGCCTGGTATCCCAGGAAATTTATCTGTTTATCGGGACAATCGCCGACAATATAAGGTATGCCCGGCCCGAAGCCACGATTGAGGAAGTCGTGTCGGCGGCAAAAGCAGCCAGCGCCCATGAATTCATCATGAAGCTTCCCGATGCATACGAAACAAGGATCGGCGCAGGAGGGCAGGATCTCTCCGGCGGGGAGAAGCAGCGGCTGTCCATTGCCAGGACCATCATCCAGAACCCAAAGATCCTCATCCTCGATGAAGCGACTGCCGCCATGGATACAATCACCGAAAGGAACATCCAGGAATCGCTTTCCAAACTCAAAAGAGGAAGGACCACCATCGCAATCGCCCACCGCCTGTCGACGCTAAGGGATGCCGACATGCTGGCAGTAGTAGACGACGGGAAGGTTGTAGAGCATGGAACCCACATGGAGCTCATTACGAAAAAGGGAGAATATTATAAATTATATTCCCTGCAAATGGATGCATTAAAACATATAGGGGTAGGTGAGTAGTCATGGTTAAGCAGGAAGTTACGGAAATAATGGATATCAATGTGATCGATACCGTGAAAGCGGAATTTTATCTGTCGGGAAACGGATTTGTAGGGCTTCGGTATCTGGACAGGGACTACAAAAGGGTGGTTTTCTCAAGAATACTGCCTCTAAACAATCCGGAAGAATACATTTCCGTCATGGATACGGAGAACAAGGAGATAGGAATAATCCTGTCCGTGAGGGAACTGCGGGACGGGCAGGCTGAAATTGTCAGGAATGAACTTTCGAAGCGCTATTACTGCCCTGCTATTCAAAAGATCACATCCGTAAAGGAAAAGATGGGGTATGTGTATTTTGACGTAACCATCAAAGACAGGGCCAGGAATTTCGCAGTAAAGGATGTAAGCAGGAATATCCGGCAGGTGGGTGATCAGAGGATCATCCTCTTTGATGTGGACGGCAACAGGTACCTTATTGAGGATACAATCGCCCTGGACAAAAAAAGCTTGAGGCTCCTCGAGCCCTATCTGTTCTAACGCCGGTAGAATGTTGTGAGGTGACGTAAAAATGAAGGCTGCTGACAAAAACACAGCGCTTTATTCCATGAATTATGATTTGAAGCTGTCCGGCGATTCCGGCATAGGACAGTTGATATGCAAGGATGACAGGATTACAGCAGTTGATGATGACGAACCTGCGTATTCCATTGCATTGGCCGAAGTCACCGGACTTAAAGTGACTTCCAATATCGGCTGCGCATTTATAGAATGCAAGCACAAGGACGAGGACAGGATCCTTTGCCGTTTTACCATGAGCTGCCTGAACGATGCCGGTGAGTTCTGCAAAATCGTGAACTATTTCATACAAAACGGATGTATTTCAGAAAATATCCGAATCGATAAGGAAATCACGGAATGTCCCGAATGCGGCAGAAAGCTTATACAGAATACCAGGGTATGCTTTTTCTGTGTGAAGCAGCTCCATCTATATAAAAAAGCCATGGTATTCCTGGCCGATTTTAAAAAACCGTTATTGGCAATGGCGTTACTGCTGGCCCTTTCCAATTTAATGGGGATCCTGACCCCTGTGCTGAGCAGGATTTTGATCGATGATTACCTGAGGCCCGGCAGAGGCAGTGCATATGAGATCATTACCCTTTGCGCCGTCATGTTTTTGCTGAGGGCCTGCGGTGATTCCATCTTCATTTTTTCTTCGCGCATTTCAAACAAGACCAGCGGCGGTATCGCCAACAGTATGAGATGCGCGCTGTATGCGAAGGTTCAGAAGCTGTCTCTCTCTTCCCTTTCAAAGAAAACTACCGGCGACCTGCTTAAAAGGATTACACAGGATACGCAGAAAGTCAGGGATTTCATTATCGACCAGGGGCGCTGGGCCTTTGAAAGGGTTTTTGTATTTATCGCCGTGGCCGTCATATTGTTTGTATCAGACCCGGTGCTCGCGCTCATGGTATTTATCCCGGTACCGCTGGCTGTGCTTGTGATCAATCGTTTCTGGCGGTTCATATTCAAGAGATATAACAAGCAGTGGACATTGCATGCGCGTTCCAACGCCATCCTCCATGACATCATCAAAGGTATCCGGGTAGTCAAAACCTTTGGAAACGAAGAACGGGAGATTGTGAAGTTTGACCGGTCCTGCAAGGTATTGGCCGATGTTTCGTCGGATAATGAAAAGCTCTGGTCGAAATTATTCCCGCCCCTGGGTTTCCTTATCGGAACAGGGGAATTCCTGGTGCTCTATTTTGGCGGCAAAGCCGTATTGGGCCGCGATTTGACCATTGGAGAGCTGATCCAGTTTACGATGTATCTCGGTTATATCTATGACCCCTTGCGGTGGATGACACAAATACCGCGCTGGGTGGCAGACCTTACGGCAAGCCTTGTCAAACTGTTTGAAATACTTGACGAAGAGCTTGAGATAAAGGATGCGGAGGAAGTGGCTGAGCCTGAGATCAAAGGGGCAATCGGATTCAAGGATGTTGTGTTCGGTTACAAATCCTACGAGCCGGTATTGAACAATATCACCCTTGACATCAAGCCCGGTGAAATGGTTGGGATTGTCGGCCACTCCGGTGTCGGAAAGTCCACCTTGATTAATCTGATCATGAGGCTTTACGATATCAACGGCGGCAACATATCCATTGACGGCACCGATATAAGGAACATCTCACAGAAGGTGCTTCATGAATCTATCGGCGTCGTATTCCAGGAGACCTTCCTGTTTGCCGGAAGCCTCTATGATAACATAACCTATGCAAAGCCTGACGCCACCTACGATGAAGTCATCGCGGCCTCAAAGATCGCCAACGCCCATGAATTTATCGTCAGGCTTCCCGATGCCTACAATACCATTGTCGGTGAAAACGGCTACTCCCTTTCGGGAGGAGAACGGCAGAGGGTCGCAATTGCACGCGCAGTTCTGAGAAATCCGGCCATACTCATTCTTGATGAAGCGACGGCGTCACTTGACGTCGAGACGGAAAGCAAAATACAGGAGGCTCTCGGACGGCTGGTAAAAGGACGGACGACCATTGCTATCGCCCACAGGTTGTCTACCCTGCGCAATGCAGACAGGCTCATTGTGCTTGATAAGGGAAATCTGGCGGAGGTCGGCTCACACAGCGAGCTCATTCAGAAAAAGGGTATTTATTATACGCTGGTGATGGCGCAGAGACAGACCTCGAAGCTTAAGACCGAGGCCAGGCATGCAGACACAGATACGATAAGCGCATAAAAGCGGAAAACAGCAGGTGCTCCAATAAACATCCATGCAAAGAAAGCGACGGAAGCCGTTATTGGTTCCGTCACTTTTTTTGCATGGAACGCGTCACATCTCCGGAAAAAGATAGTGGATGTAATTATAGAATTGCGGTTAATTGCCGGCACAGCTTTGCTTTGTTAAAAGCACCTATCAGTTCACGGACACCTTTGTACTGCGTTCTTGCAATAAACTCCAATTCATCCTGGGAGAGAGTATCTTCATGTATCCTGGCGTATTGCTTCAGAATCCTTAATTTTGTTTGGAAATCAGGCCTATTTAGTTTTACGATGGAGCCAGATTCCATAAGGAATGAAATTTTTCCTATCATAAATTTCTCAAGCGGCCTGCCTGTTGTCAGTACAACCCGCATACCTCCGGACATAAGCCTGTAGAGCAGGCTTATAAACTCTGCTTGTGTCCCCTCCCTGTCTTCTAACAGGTGCAGATCATCTACCAGCAGCAGCTCCAGGTGTTCCAGGCTTCTTTCAATAATCAGTTGATTATCCTGCTTGATTTGTTTTAACAACTCGCTTATGTAATCATTGATCCCAATGCAAAGGACCCGGGATGACTTGCCGCTCCCTCTATATGCATTACCTATTGCTTGAAGCAAGTGCGTTTTTCCAACGCCGGTTGCTCCGTAAAGAATTAGAGGATTGGGACTTTGTACAGAGGTATCAAGAAATTTCCTGACGGCATTCAAAGCTCTCCTATTGCAGCCACCGGAAACAAAATTATCAAAGGAATATGCCACGTTCAACCGGTTAGTGAAAGCGATCTCCGGTTCCGGCATGTCTTTCTTTATTTGAACTGCCTTGCCGCTGACGTTTGGCTTGGCGGCAATTTTTAAGGCGATATCATTTCCCGTAACCGAGTCGATTGTATTCTTAAGTAAGTTGAAATACCTCATCTCCAGAATACATTGATGAAACTCCGAAGCTGCGGTCAAAGTACAGGCATTTGAAGTAAAGCATATGCCTTCGATGCTGGTAATCCAGGTCTTCAAGGATATCTCCCCTATTTTATCTTTGAGGTTTTTTAAGACTTTTTCCCATATTTCAGAAGTATCCTGGACATCGTCAAGCATTTGCATACCCGTTCCTCTCCTTACATTCAAGTGAAACAATTATATAGGAATGTTCCCTGTTTTTAAAGTCCCAAAATCACTCTTTCACCGAAAATAAACCGGCAGCATTTGCATGGTGCTATTTATGGCTCGTTTTAATTTGTATGCTAGGTTATAATTTTCGATGAATTGGAAATGTTTTCATACTATAGAGGGAGTATTTTGACAGGTGGGACCGGTTCATTCGTTTTGCTGGGATATCATTTACCAGATTGCCAGTTTGCTGGTTCAACGTGCAGAAAGTTGAGCTGCAAGGCGTGGACGGACCGCTTAACACAAAAGGAGGATGGCATATCGCCGTCCCCCTTTACATAGGGCTTTCATCCCGGCGCATAATGTATCACTGCGAACATCATGCTGATCAACCGGGGCATCTTTTGGCTCTATGGGAGATTTTATTTACTGCCCGCATCAGGTTGTTATTTCCACAGCTCCGTCCGGTCTTTAAGCGCCTGTGAGAATTGTTGGGATACTTCATCAAGTCCCGCATCCTTTAAAGCCTTCTGGTACTCATCCCACTTCTGGTCGAATTCCGAGGGCTTTGCCAGAATGGCTGCCGGAATCATCTTGTAGCCTGTCTTGAGGATTTTGTCATCGGCGGCTTTCCACTCGGGATCCTCTATATTTACAAGCCATGCAGCGCCATAGAATTTCACGGGGAATTCGCTTGCTTGCGGGTACAGCTCCTTCCAGGCTTTAACGCCATATTTGCCCAGAATTTCGTTTTCCAGGTCGGACTGTCTTGCAATGATGGCTTCAAGTGTTTCGAAGGCTTCAAAGTATTGTCCCGTAGAATCCTTGACGGCATTTCCATAAGCCGGGAACGGATATTTGTATTTGTAGATTCCTGTTTTTTGCTGCCATGCCGGGTCGGAATTCCTCATTTCGACGATTTCCGGCTTCAAAACCCTTTTGCCGTTTTCAACAGTGTAATGTACATCCTTCACACCCCAGTGAGTGAGAATCTGGGCTTCTTCGGTGCACATCCAGTCAAAGAATTTGATTGCCCTTTCCGGATCCTTGCACTTTGCCGATATGGACAGGGCATAGCCGCCGAGGTATCCGGAGCTCTGGAAGTCCGCATATTTTATGTCTTCCTTCAAAGTAACAGGGAAGAATCCGTACGTATTCTCATATTTCCCGTCTTTTTTCAAAGCGGCAACAGGCTCATCGATTTCCCATCTTGCGTCCGTAAGGCCTATAACCCTTCCCGACGCTATCTTGGCCTTGTACTGGTCATATTTCTGCACAAAGCTTTCAGGATCAAGCAGCCCGATTGCATTCATGTGATTTAACCATCTGAAATATTCCTTTTCTTCAGGCCTTGTCAGATGCCTCACCACATCAAGGGTATCCGTGTTGACATACCATTCGCCATCATCCGAGTTGCCCGTTACGGCATTTGCAGGGTTGGTCACCGTAATCATCGTTCTCCAGTCGTCACCCAGCAAGGAGAGGCCGATAGAGTTCTGGCCGTTAATTTGGGGATGCTTTTCCTTGTACGTTTTAATGGCATTTTCAAAGTCGGTAACCGTCTTGATTTGCGGATAGCCCAATTCCTTAATGGCTCCCAGCTGCAACTGGAAGCCGGAGTTTGGCTCCATATTTTCCTGTCCCAGTTCCTTGCCGCCGATGTAATAGATGCCCGGGTCGTCCAGGCTCCAGCGGAGCCTCACAATGTCGTCGCCATAGAATTTCTTTATATTGGGCCCATATTTCTCAATGTAATCATCAAGCTTAATGATTCCATTTACATTCTTAACGATATTCATATCGCCTTTTCCGTAAATAAAATCAGGGTAATCGCCGCTTGCCGCCATTAGAGACAGCTTTTGCTTTCCCGCATCGCTGCTTACCGCATTTTCAATTTCAAGAGTAACACCTGTAAGTTTGGTGATCTCCTGTGCCACAGGGCTTTTAAAGCCTGTGTCCGGGTATGCATCCACTTCAACGCTGTACATTGTAAAGGTAATGGGTTCCGGTGCTTTGGCAGTTGACTCGGTCTGGGCTGCAGTTCCCGTAGAATTGTTCTGTCCGGCACTTGTGTCGCCCGGTGTAACACTTGCCTTACCGCATCCTACGGACAGGGTCGCGACAAATATTAACGCGAGAACCAAACATAGAGCTTTTTTCATCATACTTCCTCCTTAAATTAATTAATTTTCTTGATCTATATTAATTTCAGACCAGCAGTGCGCTGCTGAAAATTTACCGGCGGCAGCATAAAACCATCATGTTTTTAAAGCTCCCAGCGTCAAGCCTTTTACAAAGTACTTCTGCACAAAGGGGTATACGAACAGTATCGGAAGAGTCGCAACAATGGTCATTGCCATTCTCAGGGACTCCGGTGAAACCCTTCTCTGGGAAACCATATCCGAGGAGCCGTAAATGTCCTGCTGGCCGGAAGACTGTGCGCTGAGCAATATTTTTTGCAGTTCGAACTGCAAGGTAGTCAGGTTTTTATTTGAACCACAGTAAAGGTAGGTGTCAAACCAGGAATTCCACTGCCCTACGGCTATAAAAAGCGACAATGTTGCTATGACAGGCAAGCAAAGTGGGAGCAGGATCCTGAAGAATATGACGGCATCATTGGCGCCGTCCAGTTTTGCGGATTCCTGCAGTTCAAAAGGCAAACCGTCCATAAAGGAACGGAGTACGATTACATTGAAAACACTGATGAGGCCCGGAAGGATATAAACCATGAAGTTGTTGTTAAGTTGGAGGCTTCTTACCAGCATGTAATCAGGAATCAATCCGCCGCTTACATACATGGTGATAAGAAAAGCGGTAATGACAAACCTTCTGGCAAAGAAATCCTCTCTGCTTATAACGAAGGCAACCATCGCAGTGCTCATAATTCCGGTGAAAGTTCCCACTAATGTCCTGAGGACCGATATCACGACGGAAATCGAAATGGCATCGGTTTTTAATATCTGCATGTAGTTATTCAAGGTGAATTTCCTCGGAAGTAAGGTGATTCCCCCTTTCACCGTGTCCATTGAATCATTGAGGGATATCGCCAGTACGTTTAAAAACGGATAAAGGGTGACGATGCATAAAAGCACCATAAAGGAATAATTACCGATATTAAAAACTCTGTCGCCTGCGGATAATTTTTTCAAAACTGTTTCCTCCACATTTTACATTACTTTAATGCCAAGAGATTTCCTGCTGATTGCATTGGCAGTAAAAACCAGTATAATGCTGACCACGGATTTGAATATGCCGGCTGCCGTTCCGAATGCCCATCTTCCTGCGGATATGCCATAGTCAAGGATATACAGGTCCAAAACATCCGAATAATCTCTTACAAGGGAATTCCTCATGAGAAATTGTTTTTCAAACCCTATGTTGATAAGGTTGCCTATGGACATGATGAGTATGACCATAACCGTAGGGAGTATTCCGGGAAGCGTTATATGGATTATTCTCCTGAATCTTCCGGCCCCATCCATCATGGATGCTTCGTATAGGTCTTGAGGAATACCGGCAATCGCTGCAAGAAAAATAATTGAATTCCAGCCTATCTCCTTCCATACATCGGCCAGTGTTACAATGCCCCAGAAGAAGCTTGGGTTTGCCATAAACTGAACCGGTTTTTCCACAATTTGAAGTGTGACAAGGATCTGATTCACGATGCCGCCGTCAATTGAAAGCATCTTGTTAAAAAGGCTTGCCACGATGACCCATGATACGAAATGCGGCAGATAGGAAATCGTTTGAACGGTTTTTTTAAATCTGACTGCCGTTATTTCATTCAACAGAATTGCCAGAACAATGGGCAGTGTAAAGCAAAAAATCAATGACAGTATGCTCATAGCCAATGTATTTCGCATGACCAGATAAAAAAGCGAGTCCTTGAACATTTTAATGAAATATTCAAAACCAACCCACTCCTGGCTGAAGAAGCTTCTCCCCGGCATATACCTCTGAAAAGCGATGGTCCAGCCCCAAAGCGGGATGTATCTGAAGATGAACAACCATATCACAAAAGGAAATGACATAAATATAAGATATTTCTGGGCTCTCAGTGTCTTTGTTCCTGCAAAGCCAAACCAGCGTTTTTTATGCGGCAAAGTATTGAGTTCAGCCGTTTGCATTCCATACCTCCACTAAATAAGAAACTTGTTAAAATTCTATCTATTATAGAAACAATATATCATCCTTGCAAATGGAAGCACACTGTAATTATTGAATCAATTTTCCTGTAAAAATCAACGATCTTTGAATTCGGAAGGACAAGAACCAGTGTGCCTCTTGAATTTACGGTAAAAATAATCGATATCCTTAAAGCCTGTTTTTTCCGCAACCTGATATACTTTCAAGCCTTCCTTCAAAAGCTCGATAGCCTTTTTCATCCGTACACTGTCAAGGTATGCATTGAAATTCATGCCGGCATGCTGCCTGATAAGCTTCCCGAGATATACACTGCTGTAGCAGAACAATTCGGCAAGATAACCAAGCTTCAAATCCTTGTAGTAATTCCTGTCAATGTAATCCAAAAGCTTTTTTACCGTTTGCCCGGGTCTTTGCCTTCCGAGGACATCGGAAACCGCCAACAGCGTATATTTAAAATATCCGTGCAATTCTTGAAGGCTTGCGGCAGCATAAATCCTGTCCATAACTTTGCTTTCCACAGCCATGCAGTCCCGGATTTCTTCATTGCTCTGAACGAGCATGTTCATCAGCATCACATACATATTGGAATACATGGACTTTATAGAAAATTCATCTGTTTCGGCAAATAGAAAACCATCCTTCATGTTTTCCAGAAGATTATTGATTATTTCGGTATTATTCAGATCGATTGCATTATACAGCTCTTCCGCCAGACGATCGGTATTGAATGTATTTTCCCGCATCCGGAGCATGGCGGCTGCAGTATCGGAATAAATATCCATAATGATTTTTTTATGTCCATAGAGGAACTTTTTATCGATAAGTGACAAAGCATCTCCGTAGGAAGTGCATATCCGGCTGTACGAGTCTACCGGGGTACCTGCGGAAATGATTATGTTTGATGCGGTGCTTTTGTAAAGACTGCATTGCAGTTGATGGAGTAACCGGTATAGAGTCGCGGATTGCATATTTTTAATTAATATGGCTGTAAAAATGCTTATAGCAAATACCTGCCCATAATTTCCCGCACTTATAAACTTACCGGTTTCACACCTTATTTTGCTGTGAAGCCCACAATCCGCTTGATTATAGGGCTCAATTCCAATCAGTACAACCTGGTATTTGGCCCATGGAAAACCAAAGCGGCATAATCTGTTGTAAAATTCCACCGACTCTGCGTCAATTGCTCCCGTCATAAGATTTTGCAGCACTCTCTCCTTTGAGAATGAAATGCTTTGATCCAGGCATTGTTTTTCATTCTTTTTGCAAATAATGGCGCTGTGGACATTTCGCAGCTTTTCTATAAGATCCGATTCTTCAATGGGTTTGAGGATATAAGCATCAATTCCCAATTCGATGGCTTTCTGCGCGAATTTAAAATCCGAATAGGCTGTTAAAATAATAATTCTGCATTCCATATTCATCTTCTTTAACTGCTCTACTAATTCAAGGCCATTCATTTCAGGCATCTTGATATCCACAAGCGCAAGATCGGGCTTGAGGCAGATGATCTGTTCAAGACCTGCCCGGCCGTCCTCTGCCTCACCGCAAATCTCGAAACCACAGCTGCTCCAGTCGATTATTGTTCTCAGGCCTTTTAAAATAATCGGTTCATCATCAATCAGCAGTACCTTCAGCATAATCATATACCTTTCCGGGCAGTTTTATTTCAATCCTGGTGCCTGTGTCAGGTATGCTATTAATCGTCAACCCATAGTTATTCCCGTAGCAAAGCTTTATTCGCTGATAAACATTTTTGATGCCTATTCTTTTAGCCGGGCTCTCATTGGCGTCAGCAAGAGAAGAAACCACCGCTTCAAGCCTTTCTTCACTCATACCCAGTCCGTTGTCTTCAATATCGATCCGGAGGATACCGTTTTCTTCAAAAATATCAATCATAACCTTTCCGATACCTTTTTTTTCTTCGATACCGTGTATGATGGAGTTTTCGATAAGCGGCTGCAAGGTAAGAGGCATAATGTTGTAGTCGTACAGTGAGCTGTCAATCTTTATCTCATATTGAATCCGGTTGCCGTATCGGAATTTCTGAATATCCAGATAGCTTTTTACAAGGTCAAGCTCCCACCCCAGGGATACAAAATCGTCGCCTGTTTCCAGGTTTTTCCGCATTATTCTGCCCAGCAGCTTGACCACCTCGGCTATTTCCCCCTGCCCGTTGCAATGAGCCTTCATCCTTATGGTCTCAAGGGCATTAAATAAAAAATGGGGATTTATCTGGTTTGCCAGCATTTTGAGCTTAATTTCCTTTTGCTTGATTTCAAGCTGCTTTTTTTGCAGATTGACCTCATAGACCTCATGAACCAGCGCCTTGATGCTCCGTATCATTGTGCCGAGGTCGGCCGACAACTGCCCTATCTCATCCTTGCCCTCAATTAGCGGCGCAGTATCGAAGTTACCTGTTGCTACCATGTGCATATCGATACTCAGCCGTTTTATCCTTTTACTTATGGCATTGATAAAAATGATGATAAGTATGAAAGCAAGCATTAGACTGCATACCATGATGACAATTCCCAGAATTGAAGTTTGGGCGGCTTGTTTTTCAAAAACATCAAGAGGTATGATGCTTATGATCTTGAAGCTTCCGTTTTGTGCGCTTGGATTGAAATCCTTTATGATTACCTTGGTTGAGACCCCGTTATATTTAAAATCATGCATACCTGCAGCCATGGAATCCACCGCCGAAATATCCCGCTGTCTTATGTTCTGACCGAAGACCGAAAGCTCCCTTGCGCCGATGATATTGCCCAGTTCATCGCAAATATACGTCTCATAGGGCTCGTTTTTCAGGATATAATACAAGTATTCCTCGCTTATGCCGATACAGATTACACCTATATCTTTATACCCCAGATTGGCTTTAACAACGGTTGTAAGGCACAGGTACCTGTTATCGCCGCCTAAACCGCTCAAATACTGCCAGACAATCCTTCCGTTAGCTTCTTTGGCTTTTTTGAACCACTCGCTTTGCAGGATTTCAGGAGTGACTTTAAAAAAAACGCCGTTGTCAAGAAGCGTCCGATTATAGGTATAAAACCTGATATTCTTTATTTTTCTGCCGTACAGGCTTACATAGGTTTCAAATTCCGTGTATTGGCCGTATGCATCAAATACTTCCTGCGTACTTTCATATTGGTTCGATATCATGTTTTCAAGGTTTTGGTCGATATGTGCCTTGTAGGATATATCCATTGCAATATTTAAAACCTCATTCAACCTTGAGGCTATTCTATCTACATTTACGGATGATTCATTGAGGGCGCGGTCGATCACCATCTGGCTCATATTGTGGATCAGCATCGAGCTGGCCAGAATAAGAGGAAGAATAACCACCAGAATATAGGATATCAGCAGCTTCTCTCTCATTTTAATGTTGTTGAACACATTAAACGCCGATTGCTTCAATGTAATTCACTTCCTAAACTTATGATAATTGCATTATTTTACCTCCGATAGAAATCTCTTGCAGAACATACCTGTTAAAATTATATTGCGGAAAAAAATTATTTTCTTTAAGTATTTTAACTTCTTATAACAGGATATTGACATATTCGGATTTTTCTAATACGAAAACAACTAGTTCTTTCAGTTTTAGCACCTGCAGTTAGTTGAAAAAATGGATCACTCTGGGGGAAGAAGGATACCAATCCCCATGTACCACATCATTTTAAACCTTTTCCAGCCCCAATAACCTTTAGCCGCTTCATATAGCTTTTGATCTCTATTTTCAACTTTTGGCCAAATACCTACTCTTTGAATCCCCCTTCCTAGCTATCCACGAAATGGTTTCCAGTGTATTATAGGAGCAAATGGCGAAAAAATCAAACCGGTCCCAGGTGTAAAAAACTTGTCATCCTGCTTTTCTGACATCATCACAGGAGGGGCGGCCAAACGTCCGCCCCTCCTGGATCGGTTATCTGATGCCTCCTGCCGGCGGTGAATGTTTCCTGTTGAGGGAATGCATCCATCCTTTGTATCAAGGTCTCATCCCGGCACTGTCAGCTCCCTCAGCATGTCCTCCATCACTTTCCATGCGGTACAGCTGTTGAACCGGAAAGACTCCGGCAATTGCACCAGTTCTTCCGGTGTGAGCTTTTTCAGCTCCGGTATTAGAATCTGCTCGGTATAGATTGTCTGAAACAGGGTCCTAAGTCTGAACTGCAGTCTGTATTTCAATTGTTTTTCCATAACATGAAAGAATTTTTCGCCAAGAAGCTCAAGGGATCTGTCCGCAGTCTCCATCTCCTCCGGAAGGTTCCACCTGGCTCTGATTTTATTGCTGAACCGTATCCAGGAAGTAGCATCTTCGGGATAAACGATCCCCATATATTGTGAATCCTTATAAGCCCACAGTGTCCAGGATACATCATTCTTTTCGCACAGCATCAGCATCTCCCTGTCCAGTTCACAAATAAACGCGGGATCGCTTCCCCTGATGACGCATCCCAGCTCGCCGCACCAGAGAGGCCGGTGGAAACGCCGGCACAGGCCAAGGATTTCATTGAAGCCATCCTGAAAAATACGGGTCCTTTCGGCGGCAGGCATGCTCTCACTCAATGCATCCGGATTCCAGACCGTCGGATAGTAATGGAACTCAAAGGCAACCTGGGGATCTTCCGGTTCATCCAGCATGCTGAAATCCATTGCAAAGCGGTCGCCTTCGAGAAAGATGACGTGCTTTTGATCAACCCTGCGGATTTCTGCAATGCATTGATGGTAGAACTCTTGCAAAAGCGACGGCTCCGGCAGCATGAAGGGTTCATTCAACAGGTCGTAGGCGCCTACCCATGGATTTTCGCTGTAATGCCCGGCAATGAAGCCCCAGAGCTTAACGATCTGATCCCTGAAGCAGCGGTAATGCCAGAATTGGGAAATACCCGTATTGTTATCGCTGTGCCAGTCGGGATTTTGCCCTCCGGGAACTGCATGAAGGTCGATGATTGCATAAATTTTATACTTTTTACAAAGCTCCAGCACAGGGTCAAGGACCTTGAAGCCTTTTTCCAGAAAAACCTCCGGGTGCTGATCGTCGATAAAGTAGCGGTAATTTACAGGAAGCCGCAGCGTATTGATTCCCAGGGAGGACAGGTAAATAAAATCCTCCTCTGCCAGGAAATTTGCCAGAAAGGAATCAAAGAACGCTTCTGCCGTTTCAACGCCGAATACCTTCCTGATTGCTTCCTTCAGAACAGATTCAGTCCCGGGCAGTCCCAGCATGAAGTGCTCGATATTCATCCAACTGCCGACTCCAAGCCCGCGCATCCGTATTTTCCCGCCATTTACCGTCAGATCTTCGCCGGATACCTGTATAAAATCCTTTATCATGTCAGCCCTCGATTATGTTTCCTTTTATTATAAAAGAAGCAGCCGGAGGCGTACAGGTTTAAAAATCATCAACGCTATTATTCCTCAGACTTTTGAGGGTTTCAAAGACTCTGGATCTGCTCAGCTGTTCAATAACGTCCGATATGGAATCCTTGCCGAATTTCTTCAATATGCTGTGGATCTGAGTCTTTACGGTGGAAAGCTCCACGAAACGGATATCGCAGATCTCCTTCCGGGATTTGCCCTGGGCCAGAAGGTCAAGAATGTCCAACTCCGTATGGGTCAGCTGCAAAAAGATATTTATATTGTAAAGGAAGCTTTCTTCCTTGGATTTTACCCGCCGGAACTCCCGGCGGATCTTTTCCGCTATCATGGGGCGGATAGGTGAACGGTTGTGGTAAGCATCCTTGATGCCATTGATAATCTCATCGGGGGATGCGGTTTTGATCATATAATCACAGACGCCTGCCTGAAAAGCGGAGAATATCATTTCATCCTCTTCATAGACAGTCAGGATGATCACCCTGATCTCCGGGAACTGGCGCAAAATTTCCCTGGAAGCCCTGATACCGGCTTCCCTCTCTTCCATTTCGATATCCATCAGAATAATGTCCGGCTTGTGAAGGGTGGCCAGCATGACTGCCTCATAGCCGTTTTTTGCACAACCGCTGATACAGATGGAGGGATCTTTGGACAGGATATTGCAATACCTCTTTTGGATCGGTTCTACATCCTCTGCAATCAATACCTTGATCTTGTTTTCCACTGGCCCTCATCCTCCTTACGGTTAAGGATTCCGTGTGCTTAAGCACTGGCGAAAATATAACTTCCGCTAAGATTTTCCGCAAATGCAGTCTTGGAGCGCCGGGGGCTGGTCGCAGGCTTTTTGCCTGCTGCTCGCCTATGCAACCTACATTTGCAGAAAAAGCGGAAGTAATATTTTCAGTGCTCCTAAGTTTATCATACAGGAAGGTGGATAAAATATCAACCTTCCGTATATTCAAATGGAGGTTGATGTTTTTTCAACCCTCGCCGGAAACTTTATTAAAGAAGGCTCTTCCTGCAGGGATGCGAGGCAGCAGGATCTTGAAAGCAGTGCCTTTCCCCGGCTCACTTTCAACGGAGATCCTGCCGTCATGGGCAAGTACGATCTTGTGACAGAGGGATAGTCCGATGCCCCAGTTTTTTGAAGCCGGTTTTGTGGAATAAAAGGGGGCAAATATTTTTTTTATGTTTTCCGCATCAATCCCCGTACCATTGTCCCTGATTGAAAGAATGATCCACTGATTATGGGTTGTGATGGAAATATCCAGGTTTCTGGAATCTTCAGACTTTTCCTTCATCGCATCCACTGCATTCACAATCAGATTGATCAGAACCTGCGGGAAATAATTTTTGTCAATAAGAGCGGTAGGGCATGGAGTCGGTGAAGATACCGCCACCTTCACTTTGGCAAGCATATCCGTCAAGCCGGCCAATGTCTCGTTGACGATAACATCCAGCGGAAGCGGTATCAAGGTAAGTTTTGAGTAGCGTATATTCCGGTGGACATTGTCCAGATGGCTCAAAATCTTTCCGCATCTTTCCGAGATATCCTTCAATACCTGGTCATATATTTTCGTGTCCCTGGACTGGGCCTCTTCGATCTGAGCCATAATGGCGAACAGTTCATTTTTTATGTAATGGCTGAAGACCCGCGAGGTCACGGTTGCCGCATCAATTTCCCTGGTAATGCCGAGGTTTTCATTGTGGATCTTCCGCTGCAGCACCGTATACCTGTAAACCATCAGGGCTATGGCGGTAAATGATGCAAGCATGAAATACGGAAACATGTTGTACAGCACAATGTTGTTACCCAACGGAACAGATTTGTAATAGACATAGTCGGCAATTTTGGAAACCTTGATCAGCAGGGACGGCGACCAGGCCAGTACGTAAAGATAGGAAAATACAATGGTCAGATGCAGGATCAGTATGAAAACAGTATAGCTTTTTACAAGCCGTATGGCGGGAGCTTTTATGTAGCTGTATACGAGGACTGTTATGCCTGTAAGCATATAGGCCATGTTTACGGAATGGGCCGCCAGATAAAGTATCTGGTTGTAGGATTTTATAAACTCTATGCCTGCAAAGTCAGGATAGAAAAACTTATAGGCATTCTCATAGAGGACAGGATCAAAAAGCATAAGCTGCAGAAGCTGCGGTAATGCAAGCAGCGCAAGTATTTTTCTGCCCGGTCTCCCGGAAGTAAAGGCAAAGGTAAGGGGAAAACAAAGGCTGCTGTAAATGAACAACAGGCTTGCGGCATTCAGCATCCGGGTGATGGTAAGCAGGTCAAAGGAGGAGAATATGAAGAGGTTCCATAAGTTCTTGCTTATTCCAAAGTATTTGTATATGATATTGAAATAATAGTTGTTTTTGCCGAGATAAAGCATAAAGGAAAGTATTGCTCCCGTGAATGAAAAAAGCAGCAAAATAAGAAATTTTGTCGAACGGTTGCCCTTGCTGATGACAATCAGGAAGCCGGTCACTACCAGGAAAACCACAACAAAATAGAGCACATGCAACACTCCTTGCAAGGTCATCATCGTGTAAAATATATCAACCTTCTCATACTATTATAACTATTCTATAATGGCATTGGCAAGAGATAACATTGTTGCCTGCAAATGTTTTTCCGGCCGGAAGCATGCTGTAATGCAAGTGAATGCAAAAAACAGGGAGGTCAAAGATGAAGAGAATACTGGCACCAACACTGGCATTGATCATTTGTTTCAGTCTTTTTATGACAGGCTGCAGTCAAAAAACCGATCTATCCTCCAACCCGACGGCAGGCACCGATGGAAAGACAGCACCGGCTGAAAAGGTTTCGTTGAACTATACCTACTGGTCTGATGAGGATTCTTATTTAAAAAAGGTGATGGAAGCTTTCAACAAGATGGATCCCAATGTTCAGGTGAAAGGTACCATCATTCCCAGCCAGGAATACGACGATAAAATCAAGGTCCTTCTTGCCGGCGGAGCAGACATGGATATTCTAAGCATCCGGGGCGTACAGCAGTTGAACCAGTATGTGGCTGGCGGCACGCTTGCAAAGCTGTCTGAGCTGATTACCAAAAACGGAGTGGATGTAACGGCTTTTGGCCCCATGTATAAGCAATCGGCCGTCGATAATGTCCAATACGGCATGCCCTACAGAAATTCCTGCTGGTTTCTGATCTACAACAAGGACATCTTCGACAAGGCCGGAATCGCCTATCCGCAGCAGATGACCTATGATGAATTTGCCGAACTGGGAAAGAAGCTCACAAAAGGTGAAGGGGCGGATAAACAGTGGGGCATATACCTTACCCCATGGGTATACAACATGCTGGCAATACAAAGAGGAGCAACGCTGCTGGATGATGACACCAGTGCCCTGAAAGAATCGCTGGAATTCCACAACAGGCTTTATAACGTGGATAAAACGGCAATGAGTGCGGCAGAAATGAAGGCCACCAATTCCAACTGGATCGCCGAATTCGAAAACGGCAAAGCTGCAATGATGATCAACGGCGACTGGTTCATCGGTATGATCAAGGCGGACGAAGCAGCCGGAAAATCCACCGTCAAATGGGATCTTGCACCGCTGCCGGTACCCAAGGGCGTAGAAGCGGGCACTTCCTTCGGTCATTACACCTACATCGGCATACCGGAAAGAGGCAAGTACAAAGATCAGGCCTTCCTTTTCCTGAAGTACCTCTGCGGTGAGGACGGAGCGAAAATACTCGCCGGCGACGGTTTCCTGACAGCCTATAACAACGACAGCATCAGAGAAGCTTTCGTAACTTCGGCAGGAAAGGATTCCGTGAGTGTTCTGTTTAATTCCAAGATGGTGGACGAACAGCCCTTCCACCCAAAAGTTGCCGAAGTGGCGGATGCCATGAAAGAACAGGCGGAAATGTACCTGCTGGGTGAAAAGTCCATCGACGATGCAATGAAAGACTTTGAGAGCAAACGCTCGGATATATTGAAAAAGTAAGCACCCGCTTATGCCCTCAAAGGGCATGAGCCTTTCATAAACCGGGATGCCCTTCACATAAGGCTTGCAATGGAACGGGATGTTGAGGGGTGTTCCGGTTTTTTACATGACCGGCTGTAAAAGCCGAAAGGATGACGATATGAAAAAAGGATTGCGAAAAAGGGAGGCACTTACGGGCTTTTTCTTTCTCCTCCCGAATCTCCTGGGCTTTTTCGCCTTTACTGCTTTTCCGGTGCTGGCGGGACTGCTGCTGAGCTTTACCGACTATGACGGCTTTACCTTCAAAAATATGCATTGGGTAGGCATCTCCAATTTCATCAAGCTGTTTCAGGATGATTATTTTATTATCTCCTTTAAGAATAATTTGATCTACACAGCCACCAGTGTTCCACTGACACTGTTTTTCTCCCTGTTGCTGGCTTTGGCCCTCAATCGGAAGACTCCCCTTGGCGGAATGTTCAAAACCGTGTATTTTTTCCCGACCATCACTTCCATGGTGGCTATAGCAATCGTCTGGACACTGTTATTTCATCCGACCATGGGACCCATCAATAATTTCCTGCGTGCAATGGGCATGCAAAATCCTCCCGGCTGGCTGGCTTCAAGCAAATGGGCCCTGACAACGGTGGTTACCGTTTCCGTCTGGAAATATGCCGGTTATTATATGATCATGATACTGGCCGGTCTCCAGACCATTCCGGGTCATTTGTATGAATCCTCGGAAATCGACGGTGCAAGCATCTGGCAAAGGTTTCTTTATATTACCTGGCCCATGCTGTCCCCAACCATGTTTATGGTGACAATCCTTTCCATCATCAATTCCTTCCAGGTATTCGATCTGGTATATATCATGACGGAAGGCGGACCCGGCAGCTCAACGAATGTCCTTGTCTTCAGAATCTACCAGGAGGGCTTCAAATACACGCGGTTCGGTTATGCCTCTGCAATGGCCTACTTCCTCTTCCTGGTGATTTTTATCATTACGCTGCTGCAATTCAGGGGGCAGAAAAAATGGGTCAATTACATGCAATAGTACTACAACAAAAAGGAAGCGTGGCAATATGAGTTACAATGTTATCATCCGGAAAAAAACAGCCCTTTCGCAAAAGGCCGGGGAAATCACAAGGAGCGCAATACGCACCATCTTGCTGCTGGCAGTGGCTTTTATCATGGTACTTCCCTTTCTCTGGATGCTTTCCTCGTCCTTGAAATATGACAAGGAGATATTCTCCTATCCGACGAGATGGATCCCGGAAGTGTTCAGATGGTCAAACTACAAAGAAGTATGGACGCGTATCAGTTTCCCCACCTTTTATTTCAATACCGTCAAGCTTGCAGTCATAATTACGGCAGGTCAGCTATTTACCTGTTCACTGGCGGCGTATGCCTTTTCCAGGCTGAATTTCCCATGGAGGGACAAACTATTCCTCGGCTACCTGGGTACCATGATGATTCCCTGGCATGCCATCATGATACCTCAATTCATCATCATCAAGGCTCTGGGCTTATATGGTACACATTGGTCACTGATCCTTCTTCAGGCCTTCAGTGTATTCGGCGTATTTCTGCTCCGCCAATTCATGCTGGGCATACCCCTGGAATTGTCCCAGGCAGCAAGAATCGACGGCTGCAGCGAATTCGGAATTTATTCCAGAGTCATTCTGCCGTTGACAAAGCCGGGGTTGGCCACACTGACCGTATTCACCTTCAACTTTGTATGGAATGACTATCTTGGGCCGTTGATCTACTTAAGTGATGAAAGCCTGAAAACCATCCAGCTGGGACTCACCTATTTCAGAAGCATCTACAAAATGGAGTACGGTCTGATCATGGCCGGAACCGTCTCTTCCCTTCTGCCGGTCATTCTGATCTATGCATTTGCACAGCGTTACCTGATTGAAGGCGTTGCATTCTCCGGGCTGAAAGGCTGACTGTCTTTCAGCCGACCTTTACACATCTTTAAGACAATTTTTTTGCAAGTCGAAATTAAGCTTTGTTTGTAATTTTATAAATAATGAGGTTGATATTATATCAACCTTGTCCAAATTTGGAAAATATAATACATTATATTTATGAAATGTTAAATATAGGCACCAAAGTAAAACCCAGGTTAATGCATCCCGAATTTGGCATCTGCCAACGTTCAACTACTGCAATGATTCTCGCAGAACAATCTTTGATACTACAGCGATACTTATAAAGTTGACCGGTATTTATGCGCCTTTGAAATAACTGCAGAGCTTCAATGGCTTTATTTTTCAAAGGGTCAATTCACAAGTATCGTTGTAGTGCCAAAAGGTAACAGCTGTTAACCACCATTATGAATCAGCGATACCATGGTTTCACCACAATTTACGTTTAAAGGGGGAGTGCCCGGATCAAATGCTTTTTTTATTAATTCATTAGCTATAAACCTGTCCATGAACTGATGTAAGCTCTTCAGAGACCCGGATTATTCAGGTCTTGCGTGAAAAAAATTTTGAAAGGATGGTACTCTTATGCGTAAATTTAATAAGATCCTGGCTTTTGCCGTATCTTTACTAATGATAGCAGGTCTTGTCCTAATTCCTTCTTCAGGAGTATCGGCCACCGGTACGCTGACTGTGTCCCAGCAATATGTCGAGGCAATGGGAACAGGGATTAATCTTGGCAACAGCTTTGATTCCTTCGACCGTGTCAACCATTTTGAAATCGATGATGAGACTGCCTGGGGCAACCCGGCGGTAACACAGGCATACCTCAACAACCTGAAAGCAAAAGGCTACAAAAGCATCCGTATCCCCTTTACCGCATTTACCCGTATGGACGCGGATTATCAGATTGACCAGACATTTTTACAGAACTATGAAAATGTCGTCAATTATGCTTTGAATGCAGGCTTCTATGTAATGATCAACCTGCATCATGATTCCTCCGAATGGTTGAGATACTGGGACGGAAATACATCCTCCGATCAATACCTGCGTTTTGTTTCTCTTTGGACGCAATTGGCGAACCGCTTTAAAAACTATGGGAATAAAGTGATGTTCGAATCCGCAAATGAAGTTTATTTTACGACCGCTACGTCAGATGCCCAGCAAAATCAAATGGTAGGAATGATCAATCAGGCATTTTACGACGTTGTCCGTTCTACAGGCGGCAACAATGCTGCAAGAATGCTGGTACTGCCTACTTCCTATACGAATCACGGTTTGGCTTACAGTGAATATTTGGTGAGCTTTATCCAGGCACTGAATGATCCGAACATCATTGCCACAGTCCACTATTATTCCACTTCTTTATATGCCTTCTGCAGCAACATCGGTGTCCCCATGTTCGATCAGGTGCACAACGGCTGGACAGCCAGAGACGCTGCCGACGAATTTTATGACTGTATCTATCAGACATTTGTGGACAATGGGATCGGAGTAGCCATCGGAGAGTACGGCCTGTTTAATATGGGCACTCCGGGCGGCCTGGAAGACGGCGAAGTGGCAAAATTCATCGAATATTTCAATTATAAAGCAAATTCCTCTACGGGAATATGTACAATGATCTGGGAATGCGGTGAAAAAATCAACCGTAGTACAGGCAATTATCTCAACAGCACCTGGGGAGATATCATGACGACTTCCATGACAGCCAGATCCTCCTATGCTACCGGTCTGGACACCGTGTTTGTTACCCTGGGCACTGCTTCCAACAATATCCAGATACCGCTTACACTCAATGGCAATACGCTGGAGTCCATATACAATGGCAGCACCAAGCTGGTGAAAGGAACGCATTATACCTATTCAAACGGTGTTGTTACATTGCTTGGTACTTATATTGCTCCGCTGATTACAGGCAATTACGGCGTCAAGGCAGATTTGAAATTCGTATTCTCCGCCGGCAGCAACTGGCATGAATATATCATCTATACAGGCGACGCATCCTACCTGTCTTCCATCAACACCCCCATACGCCAGGATGACGGTTACCTGGCAAGATATGATACCGACGGAACCCCCACCTATCCGGTATTTATCATTCCGGCAACCTATAACGGAAGGCTGATCAAAAGAGTACAATCCTTGAATTCCGCAGGCCAGCCGGCATCCGGCAATACATGGGCCAGCCCATACATGCAGTGCGGCGGAGAATGGGTAGGGGCATATGGCTCCAATGAACTTGGTTTGACCAACTGGTATTACAATTCCATCCCGGACGGCACTTATACGCTTGTCGTTGAGTTCTATGACGGTACGACGCTCCGATACGGCTTCACCAAGAACAACGGCAACATCACCGGCAGCCAGCTTCCCTGATGCGCCGGTTCAGGGAACTCAGGGCGTAAATTGTCCTGTAAATATAAGAAGAATTGTATAATGGTATGCAGAAAAGGGACAGTTGAAAAACTGCCCCTTTTCAATGGTCTATGTGTATTTACGCGGTTCTCATTTTAGTTCAATATTGCATTATATATAAACTATGTGAACTTATATGACATTTCACCCTTAACATCCTTAAAACCATATTTCTCGTATAATTTTCTTCCAGAGTCAGTAGAATTTAAAACAACTTTTTTATACCCCAATTTTTTGGTATATTCCATAACATTGTTTAGAAGAATCGTTCCAAATCCGTTATTCCTATATTTCGGGACTGTATACATATCCGTAAGTAACGCCATTTTCCCATCCAAATTACTGAGTAAGGGGGGAACATTATAAAAATACATTATACTTATTGCAACGATGTTTTTACTGACTTCTGCTAAAAATGCTATGACTTTTCCGTTTGATAAATTGTCTTTATAGAAGGTTTTTAATGCTTGTGAATAGTCGCTCCAATCATAATTTACAATATCGCTTTTTACTTCAATAAGCAGTTTTATTCTTAATTCGACAAGAATATCTATATCATCAACCGTTGCCATTCTTATCATAGTTATTTACCCTCTATTCTATTTTGTTATTTCATGATATCCAAAAATGCGTACCGACTTCTACTTTGAAGAATACTTATACTGCCGCCTGTATAATTTCATTAATTGCCTCGATTTTACCAGGCATCAAAAAAGCATCAAGCGGTATTTTATAAATAATCATAGCAACCCCACAAAATATAAATTACTATAAGTTTACACGTTCAGACAAATATGCAATTCTATCTGCTTCCTGCGTTATTCATCTATGTATCTGCCTCCCCACACAATACCACCAGTATTTTTGTATGAGGAAATGTGTTCTTCAGCATACCTTTTATAATCGGAGTTTTGAAACGTTTTACAATAGTAATCCTTCATATGGTTTAAGTCATCCATGTATTTGGGGACACCCATTGCAAAGACACGCATTAATAGTAATCTTTCCAGGGAGACAACAAAAACGCTTCCTTCATCAATAGCATCCTTGACATAAAAATCGTAATCCAGAAGCATTATACATCTCCATATTTCAAACGGATCAATAATTACACCCAAATCGCCCCAAATGTCTTTTCTTTTATCAGGATATTTTAAGACAAGCGCTTGGTAATCGTCATCGCATATTACCAAATCAATATCCGCGCCGGATTTACGCATACCGTAATACTCCATAGCCATTCCGCCAATCACGATTGGCTTTTTTGTAAAGTGCAGACCACTTGACTCAAGCTGCCCTTCAAGTATATCTATAACCTCTGACATAGTTTACCTCCTACACTTTCAATATTATATACCAATTATGCAGTCTTGCGTAAGGTAGGCGCCACTTTATTTCAACATATTCTTACGCTTTAAACTATGAAAATACCTGAAATCTACTCAATGAATGTTATACAACAGCTATTTTTCCTTCAACCTTCTTGTAAACTTACCAGTCCGAATTTATTGTTGATCCGAACCGCAGCCATATTTGCAGATACACTCTCATGAGAATCAGATCTGTAGGAAGAGAGTACGAAAACTTCGTCAAACTTATAATCGACAATGCGATTGCCGTTTTGATCAATCAATCCCCAATGGCCATCCTTTTTAACAGGAGCATATCCGAATCGAAAGCTTCCGGCATCATCAAAGGCTTCGGAAATTTTTCTGTGTCCATTAAAGTCCATATATGCCCATTGATCACCCTGCTTCAGCCAAAAGCCGTCGGTATCAATATCCGTTTTTATTATACTGCTCAACTGGTCGGCGCTTTCATAGGAAGGGAGTACAACCTCCACCCCTTTGTTGTTCATAAGGCCAAATTTGTCTTTTTCATTGAAGATTGAAAAATTATTGTCTTGCAGCAAAATCTCTTTATATATTTTCCCAACCGGTTTAAACGTTTTTGTATCAATCAACTGCTTATAGCCGTCTTTTTCCGTCACCATGCAGCTGTCTACATACCTGGATATGGAATCATACGCTATGTCCAGCAGAATATTATTTTTATCGTCAATTATTCCATATTTGTTATTTTTGCATACGACCGCCCCCCCCTGCCAAAAATCTTCCGCCTTATCGTAAGTGAAAGGAATCGCCGCTTTTTTATCCTTATCAATGTATCCCCACCGGTTATTTTTATCAAAGGTCGCCCTTAACCCTTCCGAAAGCAACCCATATACCTCTTCCTGGCCATCTGACCAGGATATAAGCTTTTCTCCGGATTCATCCAGGTAACCCCTTTCATATCTACCGGTATCATTCCCTTCCGCATCTTTTTCGCTTATGTAATATAACGCTTCGCCATTCCGAAAGGGGAAGATTTTCCGATAAATTGGTTCTGCTAAAATTTTTACTGAATTATTCTCGATTTTCAACAAGCCCTGATGCTCGTCTACAGCAAAATCTATTGCAAAAATAATCGTGTCGGTATTGTCAGCCCTATAGCCTAGGACTGCAGAGTTCAAATAGCTGTAAGCAGGTTTTACAAGCCAGTTTCCCTCGTCGTTAATGAAACCATATTTATCGTTTGATGCCACACATGAAACGCCATGAATAAAATTGTAGGCTTCATCAAACGTAAAGGGAATGATGCTTTTCCCTTCGGTATTTATGTAACCCCATTTGTTGTCAAGCTTTACGCAGGCCTTTCCTTCACTGAAAACATTGGCGCGGTCATATTTAAAGTCAATTCTCACCTTCCCGTTTCTGTCGATATACCCCCATTTTTCACCTTTTTTAACGGGGATTAGAGCCGGCGGTGTTTTCGGAACATCATAAAGCGGATTAACAGCGGATGAAAAGTAAACCGATTCCAGCGTATCGTCAAATACGGCGTCGGTGATAATTTTCCCATCTTTGTCTATATATCCGTAGCGGGTTACGCCGTTGTTATCCGTTTTCTCGTACCGAAGAAGGCCATTGATGAAAATACTGCTGCAATTTGAAAATTGGGGCGCTACAGTATATTTGGGCTTGTTAACCATGTCCGGGTCTTTTATTGTAAATTTCAGAGCCAACAAAAGTATGATGATTATACCAAAGGCAAACAAGACCGCTCTCAGCTTTTTCATATTCAATTTCTCCTTAGTTGCAAATGTATAAAAAAGTTTTGCTGTAATATTAGATAACTAAAACAGAAAAAACGTTCCATATTCCTCCAAGGTATTTTTGAGACAATATTAACCCAAGCGTTATTGCTCCACCGTTCATACAGCATCGCTTTGTCCGCTATTCCACATTCCCATTGACAATGCCTTTCGCCCTGCGCCGTTGCTTCAGGACATGTTATCCAGAAGTCCCCTATCGATTTCCTTTTCTGTTCTTTGGAGGAGGCCGGGGGTGCAGGGGCAGAGCCACCACAAAAAGCCACTCGGCCCTTAAATGGCTGGATAGGCGTAGCAGCCTGATTTGGACCCCATCCTGAAAGGGCGGCAAAGCCGATATATGCACCCTTTGCCGGATGGTTTTTACTGGAAACTAATCGGCAAATTGGAATTTATCGTCTCCACAGTTCATTGTTTAAGTTAACAGCTTCATCTGTTATAGCGATTTTAAGACTTTGGGAGAATTTATATTTATCGCTTGCGTCTTGAGGGTCAATGCTGTAAAATGCCAATTCGGTAACACCATTGCCAAGAATATCAAAAACAAATGTATCAACGTCAACTTTTGTACGCCGATCAGATAATGACATAATTTTGTCTCCGCCTGATATTCTGTTTTCAAATTCATAGGGATTGCATCTATCGGAGGGTCTGGTGGCATTAACTACTATTTGGCCTGTTTCTTCCGAATATGAAGCAGTAAATTCTGCTTCTTGCTTATTTTCGTTCATAATAGCAATAATTCCGATAATCAGAAAAAGAGCAATAAGCATACTGAAAATCCATAGTTTCTTTCTCATCTCAGCACCCTCCATCTTAATAATTGTCATACATACCGCTAAATTCCTATTAGCCACGCTTATTATTAAACTCGATATTACCATAAAATTTAACATTTGTCATTTCTTCTTTTTCCTGCGCTTCCCCTTTTGAATATTCAAATGCTTTGACTTTGCCAATACCTTCATCAGCAATTTAAATTCCTCCGGTGTCAGCTTCTTGAAATCAGTCCCCAACTGGCGGCACATCACAACGACCTGCTTTTCCTGCGCACTTCCCGTGAAGCTTGCGGCTTCCGTTATGGCCTGCCGGATTTCCTCCGCTGCGGTGGTATCGGGCGCGCTGGTGGTATCGCTTTTATGGACTTCCTTTATGTCCTTGATGATACTACCCATGTCGCTGTGTACCATATTCTGAAAAGAGGTATGTTTGTATTCCCACCCCCGAAAACAGGCTTCTAAACGCCCACAGGAGGGAGGATTGATAGATTTTGCCGCAACACGCAATCTTACGCTTTGAAAAGCACAAGGGCAACCCGCAATCCCATTTCCAACAGGCCTAGAAAAAGCGGGGCGTGGCTTGTGGCCACACTCCGCTTTTCCATGGTGCGCCGCTGATCCGCTATGCGCGAAAGCAGCGGCACAGGGGCAAGGGGTTATTCCTTCACAGGCAGTAGCCATACCGATATATTATTGATGATATACCGACCTGAATTTCCCGCTTTTACGATGTACTTGCGGTTTGGTATCAGATAAATACATCGCTACTGTTGTTCCTTTACTTTCTAAATACCGTTGTATGGAGAACTTAGCCTTTTCATAAGCTATCGTTGTATCTTCCGACATAAGTCTGACTTCCAATTTGTTATCATCATGCTGAATAATTTGATACCGCCTAATTTCTCCAATTTCCTTTAGCAAGGCAAACAATTCCATAGGAGCAATTCGGACGCCGTTTTTAAACTCTAATATTTCATCCGTGCGCCCTTCTATCTCAAGCCAACGAAATGATTTCCCGCATTCACATGGTTCATCATGAATAGTAATCCTGTCATTTAATTCGTAGCGTATAAAGGGCTGTGCGTAATTAGCAAGATTGGTTATCAGAGCTTTTTTGCTTTGTGTTCCATACGGGACTGGTTGATCGTTTTCGTCAACGGCTTCGACAATACACCAATCTTCGTTTATATGCAATCTTCCATGCTCACACTCACATGCAATGATCCCCGCTTCCGTGCAGGAGTAACTTGTCTGTACATGACAATGAAATGTGCTTTCTAAATCCTTTCGTAAATCCTCCCGCAGGAACTCCCCGCCCGGCATAATCAACACAGGTGAAATATTGAGCCTTCCCGCCTTTTGTTCCGGTATAAGCAGTTCCAGCATTGATGGAAACGAACCTAACATTGCAGGTTGAAATTCGTTGAGCGCATGGACTATTTCATTAATAGGAGCCAAGATGTTCACTGCAAGCTGATTTTTGCGCCAAGGCATACGCCGTTGATTATATTTCATTGAACCGCTTGCAAGATAGAAACCGTTTACCGCATAAAGCCCCCGCTGTTTTCTTTCCTCGCTTCATGTATTTCTGTAAATCACTTTTATGAGCAAAAGTGCGAAGAACTGAAACGGCCGCAGAGACATTAAACACTGTGCTGTCTGTTAATACAACGGAGGGATTTCCGGTTGACCCAGAGGTTGTATATATTTCCTTTGAATTAGGTCGTTATAATTTCCTATAAAACCGCCCTGTAAAAAATAAGCCTTGATTCGCCTCTGTTCTCTATTGCCAGCTCCCAGTCGCCGCTGGCAAGATCCTCGGCACTGTATATGGATACATTCCCGGTATCCGCATCTTCAAGCCGGTAATTAAAGCCCGCAGCCATTGCATGCAGCTCGGGTTTCGCCACAGACATACTGCTGTTGGACCGGCGGAAGGCTATGATCATACCGTCCTTATGCTCAGGCCTGTCAAACTGCATAATAGACCAGACATCCTTACTGAGAGAAGGCATTGTAACAGGATAATAATCTTCCGTAAAGTAGGTGCGTGTCCGCTTATACTCGGAAAAATGCTTCCTGGCCCAATCATAATTCCTGATAGCAGCTTCGCTCTCATCCATGTTTTGAAAGTCATAGCCCCAACTGGCGCACACCAGGCTGGAGGCATAGCTGCTTCTGAAACGATAGGTATCGCCAAGAATAGAGCCGGTACCTGTCCCTGTGTACGGGAGCCACCAGAGTACGCCTGCGTTCTGGCTCTGCACGTCCTCTGCATCATAATTCCAGGTACAGGTATAATCCGTTTCCCACAGCGGCATTGAGCGCCGCATCAGCTCAATATCAAGCCGGCGTCCTCCGGAGGCGCAGTTGTCGATAAACAGCTCCGGATGACGTTCAAGCAATGTATCCCAGAAATCATATAGACCCATAATATGCTTTATTTGTGTAATTCCCCTGCGTTCAGGCGTATCGGCATTGATCCAGAAGCTGGCAGGGTCAAGGTTGAAGTCCTGCCGGTAGCAGTCAAGGTCAAGTTCCCGGATCAGCCTGTCTATTAAGTCAATGCAGGCTTGCCTGGCTTCAGGATTTCCAAGGTCAAGAAGAACCGTCCCCTTTCGTCCGGGTTCGCAGGATTCGATGAACCAGCCGGGATGGTCAACAACCCATTGCGTTCCGGTAATGGCCCGTTCAGGTTCACACCAAAGAATAAACTTCATTCCTGCTTTCTTAATCTCGTCGGCAACCTCCTTCAGTCCATCGGGGTGATAGCTGGGATTAATGTTCCATGAACCGGCATGAATTCCCCAATCTCCGCTGTGTTCGTCAGGGCATGGAAGCGTTGAATTGCCGTACCACCCGGCATCCATCCAGATATATTCAATACCCAGGTTGTACTTTTTCACCATACGGATGCGGTCAATGCATTTCCGGCTGTCCACGCCTCCCCACAAAGACATGGAAAGCGGCCCCTGAACCGGACGTCTTCCTGTTCCCATCAATGAAAATTTCTTTTTGACAAATCTCCTGAATTTATTATGTCCTTCCATACAGCTGCCATCATATGCCATAAGAACCGTACGGATAGTACGTATTTTCTCTCCGGGCTCCAGCCGGAACTCCAGATCCGGGATACCTGCCTGAAACACAACATCCTCTCTTCTGGCAACAACAGCCTTCCAATCCCCCGACCAGCCAACGGAGGCAATGACGCCTTCCTTCCCGCGCAGCATCTCTATATACGGCATTAAAGGACTTGAGGAGCGTCCTCCCTCGGAACGGAACTCCTTACTCTCACCGTTTGTCAAAAAGAATTCCCGCGGTGTAAAATCCTCCGGTGAATTTGCTCCCCCGATTGCGTTGATTACCTTAAAGTCGGGATCATATGGACGGAAGCCTTTCATCAGCGGCTGATCCTGCGGAAAAGGCAAAACGATGTCGCAATCCAGCAGTTCTGTGACCAGGCCCGTCCTTTCATCTCCTTCATTGCTCAGCCACAGTACCCAGTCAATCGCATCAAATTCCGGGTAACAGGTAACCTCTCTGGTTATGGTCAAGCCTCCAGCCACGTACCTTTCATTCCACCGGTTCCTGTCAAGCGTCTCAATTTTTGCCTCCGGCAGCAAAATGCTTCTGCCGTCGACACGTAAAGAAAATGTCTTTTTATTTAAAAAGTCCTGTAATCTCATAATTCCTCCCTTACCGCACTATTGCGGAATTCCTGCGGAGCTACCCCCACAATTTTTTTAAAACAGCTGGAAAAATAGAATTGGTTAACATATCCCAGATCCTCGGCGATTTCAGATATTTTACGGTCACTTTCCGCCAGCAGCTGTTTTGCCTGGGCAATTCTCATATTTGTTATATAGTTTGTAATCGTCTGATCTGTGCTTTTTTTAAACAGCGTCGACAGATAGCTGCTGCTTAAGAATACCTTCTGGGCCAGATCCTCGAGGCTCAGCTCCTTCTCCTTATAATGCAGGTGTATATACTCCTTCACCTGTTCTATAACCATGCCTTTTTTCCTGCCTCTGGCTTTGTTCATTTCCTCGTATAGGGTGATAACCTGGTCGGAAAATATACGAAAGCCCTCTTCAAAGGTTTTTTGGTGAGTCAGATCATTGATCAGCAGTGAATATTTCCGGGTAGCGTTTGATTCATCCCCTTCAATTTCATACCAAAGCCTGAACAGATATCCTCCATAATATTTAAGCCATGAAGCAGCCGAACGGTATGCCGCTTCACGTTCAATCAGAGCCTCTTTAAGGCTAAGCAGCATTTCCTGGATTTCCTCCATCCTGGAAAATTTTATCCTGTCACAAAACTCCTGTTCCGACAGTGCAACAAATCCATGAATATCTCCTGAGCCGATACTGACGTTGCGGGCATCAAATATCTTATCCCCTCCTTCAAGGAATCTCAGCTTCAGTGCTTCCACAGCCGTATCATAGGATCTTCCGATATGAAGGATCTGCGGGACTGCACTTCCTATCCCTACCGAAACAGAAATCCCGATCCGCTGATGCAGCTGCTGCCGGACCCATTCAAAGGCTTCATAGAGCTCTCCCGTTGAATCGGATATTCCGGCAAAAACCACTACCTGCTCATTCTGATAAATAAAAACCGTTGCATCTTCAATCAACTGCCTTATCTTGCGCTTTGTCAAGTCCTCCATGGTATAAAGGGCAATTTCCTTCTTTTGCATTTCCAGGTCCTCACAGGGGCAGTCCATTTCAAGAAGATAGCACTGATACGGACCTTGCCTGAAATGTAGATTCAGATACCTGGAATCACTCTCAAAGCTCTTTTTGTTCACCTTATTCTGAAGCAACCGGTTAAAAAACTGGTTTCTGATGACCGGCAGGCTTTTTTCAAGCTTCTCACGTATCCAGCGGAGCTCCTCAATTTCCTGCAATGCCGCCTTGACATTTTCCTTTAAGGCTTCGTAATCTATAGGCTTTGTTATATAGGCGGACACACCGAAGCGTATGGCATTTTTCGCATACTCAAATTCATTATAGGAGCTTAGCAGAATAACCTTTGCCGGAAGCTCCGCCATAAAGATATTCTGTGCCAGATCAATACCGCTCATAAAAGGCATGATGATATCTGTTAACACCACATCGACAGGTTCCCTGCATATATATTCCCAGGCACTCTGGCCGTCCTGAAAGTCTCCTGCAACCTCGGCCTCCAGCTCCGACCAGTCAATATTCCTGCATATGCTTTCCCTTACCATATCATTATCTTCTGCAATAATTATTTTCCACATTTTCCGCACCTGTATTTCTCATACATCCTGAGGTATTCTTATGCTGATTGTTGTTCCGGCTCCTGGGACGCTTTCTATCTGCAGCCCGTATTTATTTCCATAATGCAGCTTCAATCTCGCATCCACATTGCACAGGCCATATCCTGTCTTTTTTGCGGAGCTGTTTGCATCTAGATTTTTCTTAAGTGTTGCCAATCGGGCAAAATCAATACCCACCCCGTCGTCAATGACCCGTATAACAATATCGTCAGCATCAAAACCGCCTGTTATTTTAAGCACTCCCGGTGTCCGCTTCTGCCTTATCCCATGCCGGATGGCATTTTCCACCAGAGGCTGCAATGTAAATTTCGTTATCAGAAACGGCTTTATATTCTCGTCGATGTCTATTTGCCATGTGAATTGGCCTCTGTAAACCATGCTTAACAGCATTATGTATTTTCCAACCATTTCGGCTTCATCACAAATGGAAATTTTCTCATCTCCACGGCTGAGAACCAGCTGAAAAAACCTGGACAGATCACTGATCATAACCGATGCCTCAGCCTGTCGGTTCAGGTCGATAACACTCTTGATCCCAGCCAGAATATTATAAAGAAAATGCGGATTGATCTGTGCCTGCAGTGCCGCAAGCTTCGCCCTCTCTTCCTGCAGCCTCGATTCAAATACTTCCTTTTGCAGCTGCCGTTCATCCTCCAGCATACGGTTGTACGCATTGATTACAATTGTTACTTCATCTTCCGTCTCATCCGGTTTTACTTCGCTGCATTCGACATGACTGTCAATGGCTTTTGTCAGCCTTAAAAGCCGCGACGTCAGATTTCTGGCTGCCTGCATGCTGATAAGGAAAGAGATGGCAATAGCCAGAAGACAAACCAATGCCGTTATAAGCAGCACATTTCCGACTTGTGCGTTTAATACTTCCCTGGATGCAATTTGCACCAGATAGAATTCTGACTTAATCATGCCGGATACGCTTACAAGATAAGCATCTTCCGAATAGAATCCTGTGTGCAGCTGTCTGCGCTTTATATCATACAGGTCATACAGCTTTCTGCCGATCACCGCCCTGTCTGCAGCGGCAACAACAGACATACCGGCATCAATCATAAAAGCTTCGCTGTTATCAATATAGGCTCCGGCATCCCGGATCTTGCTGAAAATGCTTTCTGCCGTCTGATCAACCAGGACAACGGAAGCTATCCGGTTATCCTTATAAGAATAAACAGACTGGAAATAGGAAAACAAATATTCATCTCCCCGGTACGGAAAATGAAATAAAGCTGTGCCATTCCATCCGCTGGCTTCCGTCTGTTCCTCAGGCTTCCATGCGTCCATCGAAAAGAAATTGATATTATCATCGGTGTAGACGGTATCAAAACCAAACAAAATCCGTATCCGGTCCACCTTGTTATAATTCTGGTACTGGGTAAGCTTGCTCTTCATATACTGATAATCCAGGATTTCTTCCCCTTTTGCCCTTCCATGGGTTGCGGTAAGCGCATCCCAGATTCTTGAATCAGCTAAGATATTTCGCATCAACCGTATCATATTATCCATTTCATCATTGATTACCGAACCCATTTTGTCTGTATTATTTGTCATGGTCCTCTGAATGTCCCGCGCTACCTGCTTCATGGAAAATGCCATATAGAGGGCGCACAGGATGATTATGGG
Organism: Bacillota bacterium; assembly: GCA_023426125.1. Taxonomy (GTDB): domain Bacteria; phylum Bacillota; class Clostridia; order Acetivibrionales; family DTU013; genus MnB-11. The sequence goes on along the minus strand of JAFABI010000043.1, from coordinate 47,157 downwards.
TATAACGCTGGCAATCATTGTGTGCAGCATAAGCTTCCTGCGGTAGGATAAATGCCTTATTGAAAAATATCTACCGATTCTCATAATCTTCCACTCCCGGCGATAGCTCTTAGTTTACCTGATACCATTGTAACCGCCGCTATACAGCTTCCCGGCAGAGTTTCCCAGAAAAGCGCACCGGTATGCATCGTATCCTTAAAGAGCCGGTTCATTCAGTTCAACCGGCTCTTCATTATGCCTGTATACTTTTTATTATAATACCCATTAATCCATCTGTATATTGTGAAATGTCACGAACCGTTGTTCCATCCGTTGGGATAAACCGCCTTAAAGCATTTCTGCCTTTCTGCTTCATATCTTTCTACACCGGCATCGCTGAGAGCCTTTCGCATTTTGGGAATACCTTCCTCAACCGAGATATCTCCTACAACCATTTTTACAAAATACTCCGTCGCTATCGTCTTTATGGTGGTGTGGATTGACTCGGTTTCAGCATACGTATATTTAATATTTGTATCAACAAAAGAGTATATGTCCATCGTATTGGCCTTTTTCCACTCATCATTGACATAATCCTTTGTCAGGGCCTCCACCTCGGGCGACCATGCGCTGTAGAACATGCTTCCAAGCTTGCTCTCATATAAATACCCACCTGACGAATCCTGAAGGTAGGTGACCTTATTCCGTTCATTTATTTTATAGGTTACGCCCTCTATTCCAAGCAAGGTAAGGAAACCGTTTTCCTTGTCGGAGCAATACCAGTCAAGCACACGGATAAAGGTCTCTGCGTTTTTACTGCCTTTCTTGACATAGATGGAATTTGCAACGGCAGCCGTGTATCCCCATGTCGCCGGCATTCCATTGGGTGCTCTCAGCTTATCCATAATAACCCATTCGGCCGTCCTGGGACCGTTCTTCTCAAGGTCGGCCTGGGTTTGTGTAACATTCTCTATTCCCCAGGTTGCACAAATTATTTTGTCCCTGTTGTAGAGATCCATGAATTTATCCCTTGTAATGGTAAATGCTTCAGGATTTATTACACCCTCCTTGTACCATTTGTGCAAAAGTCCATAGTATTCATAAAGATAATCATCCTCGTAGAAAACATTGGTATAGTCGGTAATGATCATCGGTACCGGGAAGCCATCCTTATCAAAGAATTCCGGAATGGCGCCGTAGCTGAACAAGGCTAGCGGAATCCACTGGGCAATAAGAGAGGTTATACCAACCAGCGAGCTGTCGGTAGCTTTAATTTTTAAAATGGTATCAGCCATTTCGTCCAGAGTCGTTGGTACGCTCAGGCCCGATTTATCCAGCAGGTCCTTGCGGATGAGCGGTGTAATTGCCACCCGGACGGGAGATTGAAGAGCAAGCCCCTTTAATCTGCCATCTACCGTATGATAATTGTAAATGACCTCATTGATTTTGGCCTTAATATTCTGACCATAGTTGGCCATCAGGTCGGTAATATCTGCTGTCAGCCCTTTATCAACATATCCGTAATTCTGCGCAGACATCCACGCATCCAGTTCTCCTGCCGCGATCAAACGGTTTACCGTACTGATTTCCTCATCATAATCGGAAGAAGTCAGGCTGAACCTGACGTTCATTCCCGTATCCTTGAGGATCTTTGCGGAAATCGCCTCAAGAATCTCCTCATCCTTTTCACCGCTGCTTGTAACCCCGGGACAATACAGATTCAATGTTACCGGTTTCTCATCTTCAGCCTTTTTATCCGTAATGCCGCTATCTGTGCCGTCAGACTTTTTTGTCTCGCTGCCGCAGCCTGTCAGCATACTCATAAGAATGCCTGCGCAGAGAAAGATTGCCAATAGCCTTTTCATACTCATAGTTTAACCTCCTCCATAGATTTTATTGCATTGTATACGGACCTGTGCTAGCCTTTTATTGACCCTATCATCGCTCCTTTCACAAAATATTTCTGTACAAAGGGATATACGCATAAAATCGGTAAAATGGCTACCAGAATAGCCGTGACCTTCATAATTTCATTGGGAGGCATCTGTATTCCCGATCTCAATCCGCCCGGCTTGAGCGCCGACTGGCTGAAGGATATTATATTGCGCAGTACCAGCTGCAAAGGCTGCTTTTCAGCCTTTGATATGAAAAGCATGGCATCGAACCATTCATTCCACCGGCCGACTGCATAAAACAACGAAATTGTTGCAATGGATGCCTTGGACAGAGGCAGGTAAATCTGCAGCAATATCCTCAAATCACCGGCTCCGTCTATTTTTGCCGACTCTTCCATTGAGGATGGGACACTTGAAAAAAAGCTCCTCATAAGGAATACATACCAGACGGCAACCGCCTGAGGCAAAATCAACGACCATAAGCTGTTTGACATTCCAAGGCCTTTAATGACCAGATATCTTGGAATCATGCCGGCATTAAAAATCATTGTAATGATAATCATAAGGTTAAAAAACCTTCTGCCGCGGAAATATGCCTTTGACAACGGATATGCCAAGCTTACGGTCAGCGCAACCGCCACAAGGGTACCTATGGCGGTAATATAAAAAGTTACTCCGTAGGATGTATAGAGCTTGGACCCTCTTCCCAAAAACACCTTGAAATTCTCCAGAGTGACATGCTTCGGGAAAGTAATCCCAAACTGCAGATAATCAGCCGTCGGAATCAGAGCAATCATAAACATGTATAAGAAGGGAAACAGGCATACAAGAGCCAGAAAACCAAGCACCGCTCCGTTAATAAACCCGAATATCCGTTCTCCGCTGTGTTTTTTTAACGTCCTGAACATAAATCCCCCTAAAAAATTCCTTCTTCTCCGGCTTTCTTTGAAAGCTTATCGAGGCCGATAATAAGGAACATTGAAATAACACCCTTGAACAGTCCTACTGCTGTTGCGAAGCTGTAATCCCCCGTCTCCGTCAAAGTCCTGTACACAAACGTATCGATTACATCTCCCACCTCATAAAGCGCGGCATTGTTGCCGATAAAAGCAAGAATCTGTCCATAATCTATATTTAAAATATTTGCAGTATTCAGAATCAATAGTATAATGATGAGACTACGGATGCCGGGAAGCGTAATATGCCACATTTTCCCGAACCTTCCGTATCCGTCGATAGTAGCTGCTTCATATAACTCCTGATTTATTCCTGATATTGCCGCTAAATATACAATCGAATCCCATCCGAAGCTTACCCAGAACGAAGTTATCAGAACAATGGGGATAAATGCCGCGGAATCGGACATAAAATAGTGGGCACTCCCACCAAGCCGGACAATCAGATTGTTTACGACTCCGGTGGTAGGTGACAGCAGCAGTTCGAGAAAACCCGCCACAACAATCCAGGATATGAAGTGAGGCAGATAGCTGCACGTCTGTACAACTTTTTTGAAAACAACACCTTTTACTTCATTAAGAAAAATAGCAAAAATTACAGGAGCCGGAAAGCAGATTAACAATTTGAGAAGACTTATTTTTAATGTGTTAACCATCAGCCGCTCAAAATAGTAACCCGTAATGAAATCCTTGAAATGCTGCAAGCCGACAAATTGGCTTCCGAATATCCCATCCAGGGGATTGTATTTTTGAAAAGCAACAATTACATAAGCCATTGGAACATAACAAAATATGATAATCCACAAAATTCCGGGCAGCAATATGAGATAAAGCGTCTTTTTTCTCCATATCTCTTCCCATTTTATCTTCTTGTTTTTTTCTAGAGATGCAATTCCTGTATTCACTTTACTATATAGCCTCGCTTTCCAAGCTTGCCGGTAATCAATATGGCTCGATTGCCGGCTTGATCCTATGCCTTGCAGAAATTTAGCCAGAGCTGCGGCACATCATTTCTGCAAGGCGTATCCGGTTACTTTCACCGCAGTACCGGTACAGGATTATCATAGCACAGCAAGACGGCAAACTCCATATTATCTGATTTGATGAATATATAATTTTTATAGATATCTGCTGTTTTCCATGTAAAAAGCCTTCTCCGCATTGCCGCTGCAACACGGAGAAGGCACTGCATAAGTACAACAAGCAAGGTAAGGATCTATTTCTTTGATTTCTTCTTCATTGCGACAACAATTATGATTATAGCCGCAACAGCAACAAGCGCTATGGCAATGTACACTGCAGCAGAAGCTCCGGCATCCGATGCCGTCCCTGGTGTTTCGGTATTCTTGTCTCCTGCAGTCGTTTCTGCAGGCGGCGCAGTAGTTTCTTCGGGTGTCTCTTCAGCTAATGCCGCAGCTGCGTCAACCATAAAGATTTGCGCGTTTCCCCATGCACTGGAATCATCATTAATTCCGTCACCGCTGTCAGTAACACGAAGGGTCAGGGTTTTTGCCCCGGAGATGTCGCATTCTATTTTGTGAGCATCCTTAGGCCCAAGTACAGGCGTTTCATAAACCACATTACCGTCGGCCAGCACCTGGAACTGTATGCTGTTGGCAACACTGCCCACACTGTCTTTTCCTACAACCGCGGAAAACATCATGTAATGCTGCTTGCTGATATCATACGTTATATCTGCAAATCCCTGGTTGCCGTCTTTTGGCAAATCCGGGTGTGTACGCAAGCCTTTGGGATACATGTTACCTCCGATGACAATGGGCCCCCCCTGCTCTTCAGTATCCCTGGTCGGCTGGTATTTGGGTGTTGCATCGGCAGAGGACGATTCATACATGGACCAGCTGCTCCATTCCAGATCAGACAGGTAAATCCCGTCTTCAAGCGGTTTGGCTTCAACCTTGACAACGGCAGGCTTGTTGGTATAAATCTGGGCATTTCCCCATGCACAGGAGTCGTCATGTATGTCATCCCCGCCATCCAGAGCGCGAAGTGTTAACAGCTTGGTGCCGGTAATATCGATATCAATGGTGTGAGAATCCTTTGGTCCCAGTACAGGTGTTTCATATGCAACCTTTCCGTCACTCAGCACCTGGAACTGAATATTGTGATCCGTGCTGCCTACACTGTCTTTGCCGACTACGGCATAAAACCTGGTACGGTTCTGACCGCTTATATCATAGACAACATCCGCATATCCGTGCTCATTGCCATCCTTTTTCCAATCCGGATGGTACCTGAACCCCTTCTGATACTCAATACCTCCAATGGTAATCAGCATTTCATTTTCCTGCATATCGATTGAAGGCTTGTATTTGGGGCTTGCATCTTCTGACGAAGATTCGAACATATACCAGCTTTTCCATTCCAGATCGGATAAAAAGATCCCGTCTGCTCCATTGTCGATTATTTGTGTGCTTCCTGCTGCTAAAGCTGAAATGGTAAATTGGAAAACACACGCGATAACGCATGCCAGTGCCATGACTTTTTTTAACATTTTCACAACAATCTCCCTCTCTTATTTGGATTCATAAAGCGCTTTAATGATGGCATCGATTTTCGGTGCCAGTTTCGCCGAAATTGTTTCCCAGGGCTCCCTTTTACAGGCCTTGTAAATATATCCTCCCAGAAATCCGCCTCCTTCCTCCGCCGTATAATATTTGTCTGCATCAGGGTCTCTGGGCAATGGCGCCAGTCCAAAATCTCCGGCCTTGATCAGCTTGGCATAACCATATGCATACCAGCGGTGTCCGATACACATTGCTACACTTCCTTCGCCAAAAGACTGACGCGCATTGCTGGGAATAAGGGTGCCGCTTTTCATTAATTTATTATTAAAAGCTGCTGCTCTGGCTATCTCTGGACTTTGAATGTTGATATGTGCTCAGGCTCGTCGAACCCAAGGCCGTATGCTGCTTAATTCCAATTTCGCTGCAGCGAAAAAAATGCTTATCTGTACTTACCTTCTGAGTACAACCTGCAGCTGACTTTCATTAATCCTCATAAATGGTCTTAAAAGACTTTGAAAAAGCATTAATGGCGGCTTCATCAAAATTAACCTTATGTGTTATCAGGGGCTACAGTTTTATCCCACCAGATGCCATCAGATCAATTATCTCCTGCATTACAGGTTCACCAGCCACACCCCTGATCTGGATTTTGTTCAGAACAACCTTATCAATAGTAAAGCCATTCAGTTCTCTTTCATAAAAACCGACAAGTGAAATTATTCCCGCTGCGGCAACGCAATTCAGTGATTCATTAATAACAGAAATGGCGCCTGAGGTCTCAATTACAGTAGAAACACCCTATCCATCCGTTTCACGCATCACAGCATCCTTAAGCGACTCTCTGGTAACATTAATGGTCGTATCTGCTCCCATTCTTTTTCCTACCTCAAGCTTAAAATCTTTTCTGCCTGCCACCATCAGCTTACGTACTCCTGCATTCCCGGCGAAGAGGTCCCACCCCGGGTTTTTCTACCTCAACAAATCTTATATCTCCCGGTTTGTTCACAATAATCGCTTTCATGATTGCCTCCTTACCATTCTCTGTTGTATCCGCAGGTCCATCCTCCGTCAACTACCATTACACTGCCGGTCATATAGCTGGAATCATCCGATGCAAGGAAAAGAGCGGCATTGGCAATTTCCGGCGGTTTCCCCGGCCTCTTCAGCGGTATGTGTGACAACATTGACTCAGCTTTTTCCTCATCGGAATAAAAAAGCAGTTTTGTCCCTTCCATCATTATGGAGCCGGGAGCGATAGCATTTACAAGTATCCCGTGAGGTGCAAGCTCAATGGCCATTGCCCTGGAGAGCTCCAGCACCCCGGCTTTCGCGGCGACAAATGCACTCTGCAGCCGAAGAGGAACAAGTCCTGCCACCGAAGAAATGTTAATAATCTTGCCGTAATTTCTTTCAACCATGTTCTTGATTATCGGTTTACTGCAATAATAAATACCGTTCAGATTAATATTTATAAGCTTGTTCCAATCTTCATCCCTGAACTCATATATGGGCTTCCTGCCTTCCGGGCCGACGTTTGTCCCCGCATTGTTCACCAGGATATCGACCTTTCCGAATGCTTCCACAGCCTTACAGGCCATTTCTTCCATAGCTTCCCTGCAGCTTATGTCAGCCTGCACAAAGATCGCTTTCCTTCCCATCGCCTCAATTTCTCTGACAACCTTCAAGGCATTCTCCGGGTGAACATCGTTAACAACCACATCAGCACCGTTTTCAGCCATTTTAAGAGCAATTTCACAGCCTATTGCTCCTCCCGAACCGGTAACCAGAGCAACCTTGCCGTTTAAATCCACTTTCATTTCGTCTCCCCCTCTTAAGCCCAACCATTCAGATTTCCAATTATTGGAAAACTTTTGTTTGTGTTTCATCATCAAGTCTCTATCAGGATATTTTTATTATTTCAACCTTTTTCTTGATACGACGGCAACTGCCGCAACTATGGCAACAAGCACCAGAACCGCTATTAAACCCAGTGTAAGCCAGTAACCTGTCCTGCTTTCATTATGCTCTTCTTTTACTTCCTTTACTGCAGATATATCAGAATTGTTATTCGCACCGGCAGGGCTTCCGTCGGGCAGCTTCAAGCCTGCATAATCAACACAGAACATCGCGGATGGGAGCCATTCGCCTTTTTCAAAATCACGCCCGAGAACCAAAACCTTATCTGCATATACCCTGACATAATATCCGTGACTGCCGCCCTTGTCGGCATTATAATAATCACCCGCGGAATGCAGGTCATTGTAGCTTGTCCATAAATACCCGACAGACGCCGTATTGAAAGCTGTACACATTTTATCATTCCGCTCATACATTGTGGATACCGAATTTAACTCCCAGTGGCTGTGTCCGCTGAACAGCATGGCCTCCGGATATTTTGCCAGAATAGATTTCAACCGGACATCCGCTTCGTCATCCAGGCCCTCTTTACCTACCCCATCCCAGTTTTGCCCCTGAAGGCTTCCTGCTACCGTATTATAAATAGATTGATGCAGGAAAACGAAGATGGGACGCCCGGCCTCATAGTTTTCCGCAAGCTTCTGCTGCAGCCATACAAACTGCTCCTCGGAAAGCTTTGCTGTAAGGCCTTTTTCCTCGCTTGCCAGGAAAATAAAGTGGGTGTCATTTTTCCACATGTCAAAATAAGCGCTTGTATTGCCTGAATATTTGTTGAAAAGCTCAAGCTGCGATTCATATGTACCTGAGTAGGAAACATCATGATTTCCGATTACCCAGAACATTTCAGGCGCATTTGCCACTGAGCCGTATATTTTCTTAATTCTGACAAATTCACCGACAAGCCCTTTGTCGGTAAGGTCGCCTACCGCAAAAATCCCTGCACTGTTTGGTGAGTTAGCGGTCACGTCGTTGAGCATTGCTTCAAAATGCTTGTTATGAATATGGCCATCATTTTCTGTTATGTGCAAATCGCTTACAATCTGTAATTCATAAAGCGGATCGCCAAAATCGTAGTTTGAAGCATCAGGGGGCAATGCACACTCGGCATAGGAATCCGACAATCCCCCGGAATTGGACGAATACGCCAGAAGCCGTGTAGCACCTACAGGAATGAGGGTATTCTTAACCATATCAAAGCTGACTGTCAACTCTGCTGACTTTTGCCTTGCTAGTGAGGAATAACCTTTTAACGGACCTTTTTCGTCTGCAAAGTACAAAACGACATCTGTTGCCTGAGGCCCTGCCGTGTCCAGCTTCACTGTAACGCTGCCATCTGCGTAGCCGGTTTGGACCGACTTGCGGTCATAGGTTATTGACACGGGAGCATTGGGTACTGAATCAGCCATATTGTCCGTACTAATTTTGACCTTGATATCTGCAGATGCGATGACCGTATAGCTGTCATTTTCACAGAGGAAAAATGTATATTCGCCCTCAGGAATTCCCGAAAGGCCGCCGCGGTCATTTTTATAGGTTGCATTTTGAATCTGCACCGCAGTACCCGGAGTATTTCCGTCTGCAGCAACATAATACCAGTAAATGGATGGAATAACTTCGCCGCTATCAGCTTTATCCCCCGGGGCCTCGCCTTTTTTATACAGCCCCACCCAGTCTTCGCCTGTTCCGGCAGCAGTCACCATAATTGCCTCTCCGGCCGAATATTCGGTCTTGTCGGTAGATAAAAGTATTGGGGCTGCTGAGATTGACAATAAAGGTAATACCGGCATCATAATAGAAATAGCCAGAATAGAAATGATAGTACGCTTCATTTTCTTACTCCTCTCAATCTTAACAGCCTTGATGACCGCCCTGATAGCCTTCATTATCCCGGCAATCATCAGGTCATTTTACCGGCGAACATTATTAACAATAATATGAGCAACGTTTTCAGCCATTTTATTCCTGGTAATATTCAAGACACAACTGCAGTCCACCCTTGATCTTCGTAACTAATAATTCCTGAATTCTCTTACAGTCCGAGTTCTCAAAGGCTTTTATGATTTCATCGTGATCTTTTGTGTTTACAATGATCATTTTCTCCGATGCTCTCTTATTTATGGTATAAAGCAGTGTTTTGAGCTAACAGACCGGCTATTGGAACTCATAATCAAAGAGCCTCCAGCATTTTTAGTTATAGTTCTTGTTACCTGTGTTATTAGCTTACCACGAAAATTAAAGATTGTCAATTATCGATAATCTTTAATTTTGAAATTTCAATTCGGTACCCGCCACCTTTAGAGGTGGGGGATATTTTGGTCGCCTCGTTATAAACCTCCTCATAAAGTTTGTTCTGAATACTGGCTACTGAATACTGACTACTTGCGGCCGTAGGCTGCGCTATGTATGCAATGTCCTTCAACATCATGGGCTGCCTCCATTATAATCTCACTGACCGTGGGATGGGGATGAATGGTTTGAGCGATTTCATCAATTGTAGCTTCAAGCTTCATGGCCACACATATTTCCGAAATCATATCTGTAGCCCTGGGAGCCATGATGTGTGTCCCAAGTATTTCACCCGTACCGGCGTCCGTGACTATTTTAACCAGGCCTTCCCTTTCGCCTGCAATCATCGACTTTCCGTTGGCGCCTGTAAAAAATTTACCAATTTTCACCTCATATCCTTCTTTTATTGCCTCTGCTTCAGATAAACCCACTGTGGCAACTTCAGGGCATGCGTATATGCACCCGGGTACGGCGGTATAATCCATAATACGGTTTCCGCCCGCCGCATTTGCAGCGGCAACCATGCCCTGTGCCGTCGCCACATGCGCCAGCTGTATTTTACCTGTTACATCGCCGATTGCATAAATGCCGCCGGTTGAAGTTTCCATCCTGTCATTGACTTTGATAAAACCTCTCTCAGTTTCAATACCGGCATTCTCAAGTCCCAGTCCCTCGGTATTTGGTTTCCTGCCGGCAGCAACTATTACGATATCACCTTCGGCTTTCATCTCTGTTCCTTTAGATACAAATGTACATACCGCCCTGGTATCCGAGTTTACAGATGTGACCCGTGAGCCGTTAAATATCTGTACGCCTTTGCCTGTCAATGATTTTTTCAAAGCAGAGGATATTTCGGTATCAACGCCCGGCAGTATTGTATCCGTCATTTCAATGATTGTTACCGCTTTTTCAAGGGCATTAAAAAATGCTGCAAATTCCACGCCGATAACGCCGCCGCCGATAATGACCACCTTCTCGGGGCATACAGCCAATGATAAGACCCCGTCGCTGTCCAGAACCTTGTCCCCGTCTATTCCGGGTATCGGAGGCTTAAAGGGCCTTGCGCCCGTCGCAATTATAATTTTCCCGGCAGTTATTGTCTGGCTGCTTTTCCCCGTTATTTCCACAGTATTCCTGTCCTTTATCCTTGCCCTGCCGCTTAATACTGCAGCTCCATTACTCTTAACAAGCTTCTCAACACCTGAGCGGAGCTGCTTAACCACTCTTTCCTTTTTATTTACGATTACGGAGTAGTCAAAATCAACACGATTGACAATAACCCCATATTCCATGCTATGCCTGGCACTGTGATAAATCTCTGCAGAATGCAGAAGTGCTTTGGTCGGAATACATCCTCTGTTAAGACAGGTGCCTCCCATTTCTCTTTCCTCTATCACAGCCGCCTTCAAGCCGAGCTGTGCCGCACGTATGGCAGCTGCATAGCCTCCCGGTCCTCCGCCTATTACAACTAAATCAAATGTATAATTCATATCCTTCACCTCAAATAGGATGTGTCATATCAGCAAATATGGATTCTGCAGCAGCTGCTTCACTCTCTGCAGGAATTGCGCCGCAGGAGCTCCGTCAACAATTCTGTGGTCATAGGTAAGGCTCAGCACCAGAATTGGCCTGATGACAACGGCATCTCCCTCGGCAACGGGTATTCTGTCGATTTTACCTATGGCAAGGATCCCACTTTCCGGAGGGTTGATAACGGCGGTGAATTCATCTATGTCGAACATCCCAAGATTGGTGACGGTAAATGTCCCCCCGGTATATTCATCAGGCATCAGTCCGCCTTTTTTAGCTTTATCCGCAAGCCCTGCCGAAGCTGTTGAAATCTCCTTGAGAGTCATCCGTTCCGCATTCCTTATAACAGGCACAATCAGCCCGTTTTCAACAGCAACGGCCATACCCAGATTTACGTAGTCCCTGACGATTATTCCTTCTTCAGTTAATGATGAATTCAGCATGGGAAAATCAAGCAGCGCCCTGGATACAACTTTTAAAAAAATATCGGTAAAGGAAACCTTGACTCCGGCTTCTCTGAGCTTTTCCCTGAACCGGACGGCTTCACTCATATCCACTTTCATACGGTGATTAGCCTGGGCCATCCCATGCAAGCTCTGCATCATCCTGTCCGCAATGACCTTCCTCATTCCTGTAAAAGGTACAAGCCTGCTCTTTCCTGCCGCTGCCGCTTTACCTGCGCCTGCTTCCCCTAAAGGAGCATTCCTTGCTGTAAGGGCAGCCTCGACATCAGCCCTGGTTACCTTTCCCCTCGCTCCGGTCCCGTCAATCCCGTCAGGCTTGATGTCATTCTGCCGTGCAATTTTTGCCGCAAGGGGAGTTACCCTGGAAACCGGCTGCAGCAACGGCTTAAAATTGATAATGTCTCTTTCGATGACCAGCCCGTCGGGACCGGTCCCGGGGACGCCGAGATAATCAATCCCCTTCTCCCCGGCTGCAGCTTTCGCCCTTGGCGTAATGAAGACTCTTTTCCCCGGCTCCCTTTTCATCGGGGCTGAGGAATCTTCCCCTTTTTCCTTTTTATCGGCTGTCAGGTCTTTTTCATCATATTTGTCACCGTCGTCCGCCTTCCCGTCATCTGTATTTCCAGTTTCAAGCAGCAGGGAAATGTCCTCTCCCGCTTCACCTATGACTGCTATGATTTCGGTGATAGGTACGGTTTCTCCTTCCTCTCTGACAATCTTTAAAAGTGTGCCGGTTCCGGGAGACATAATTTCAATATTCAGCTTGTCAGTTTCCATTTCGAAGAGCGGAGCATCAGCCTCCACCCTCTCTCCTTCCCGGACAAGCCATTGTGTGATCCGGCCCTCCGTCATCTGAAGACCCTGCTTCGGCATGATTACCTTGATTGCCATGCTTCATACCTCCTCATTTGTAGCAAACCTCTTTTACAGCATTTATTATATCTTCTTCCTGCGGTACTACTGCATTTTCCAGACCCAGGTTAAAAGGCAGGGTACAATGCTTTGCCCCCAGCCTTATGACCGGAGCGTCCAGATATTTAAAAGCCTTCTCCATGATCATGGCAGCAATTTCCGCTCCCACACCACCTGTTTTGTGGGCTTCGTGCACTACGACAGCCCTTCCGGTCTTCTTCACCGACTGAAGGATAGTATCTTCATCCAGAGGCACAATGGTCCTGGGGTCGATCACCTCCGCATGAATACCCTCAACGGCCAGCCTTTGCGCAGCGGACACCGATTTCCCCACATAGAGATGTGTCCCGATGACCGTAACATCGCTGCCGGTTTTTACTATGCCGGCTTTCCCGAAGGGGATCGCATACTCCGGTTCGTCAGGCACCTCTCCTTTGGTTGCATAGAGGGCCTTATGCTCAAAAAACATCACCGGATTGTCGTCACGGATGGCAGTCCTGAGCAGGCCTGCCGCATCGGCGGGACTCGAAGGCATGGCAACCTTCAGCCCCGGTATATGCATAAACATTGCCTCCACCGACTGGGAATGCTGTCCTGCGTTTCCCCTGCCGACTCCCTGCTGTCCCCGGATTACAAGAGGTACCTTGGCTTTTCCTCCGAACATATACCTGATTTTAGCAGCCTGATTCAGAATCTGGTCCATTGCCACATAGGTGAAGTCCATATACATCAGCTCGACCACCGGCCTCATACCTGCACAGGCGGCACCGATGCCGGCGCCTACAAAGCCGGCTTCAGAAATGGGGGTATTCCTTACCCTTTCTTTTCCGAATTCCTTCACCAGTCCCCGCGTACAACCGAATATTCCACCCTGCTCCGCCACATCTTCTCCCATGACAAACACCGATTCATTTTTTCTCATTTCCTCAGCAAGGACATCCTTTATTGCCTGGGCATATGTCTTAACACTCATAGAACACATCCTCCAATACTGATGCAGGGTCCGGCTCGGGGCTTTCCACTGCAAATTCTGCCGCATTTTCAGCCGTCACAGCTGCTTCCTTTTCTATAGCATCCAGTTCTTTTTCTTCTGCAAGACCGTTTGTCAGCAAGTAGTCCCTGAATCTCCTGATGGGACACTTTTTCTTCCATTCCTCAACATCTTCTCTGGTCCTGTATACCTGAGGGTCGCCGGTCCAGTGACCAAACCAGCGATAGGTCTTGCATTCTATCAGGGTTGGCCCTTCTCCGGCCTTTGCCCTTACAATGGCCTGTTGTATTACTTCATCTATTGCAGTCACATCATTCCCGTCCACTGTTATTCCAGGAATATCATATGAAGCGCCGCGTACACTGACATCCTTGACGGAGGTGCTTTCTTTCACCGGGACGGAAATACCGAACCCATTGTTCTCACAAACAAAGATTACCGGCAGCTTCCATACTGCTGCCAGATTAATGCCTTCATGGAAGGTGCCCTGGTTTGATGCACCATCGCCGAAAAATGCAACGGTTACCTGATCAGTCCCTTTCAGCTTCGCCGCAAGAGCACCGCCTACCGCAATGGGGATGCCTCCTCCTACAATGGCGTTGGCACCCAGGTTTCCTTTCGTAAGGTCTGCTATATGCATGGATCCGCCCTTTCCTTTGCAGTACCCTGTAGCCTTACCCATCAGCTCCGCCATAGCCCTGCCTGGCTCTGCTCCTTTGGCGATACAGTGTCCGTGCCCCCTGTGGGTACTGGTTATGTAGTCGGTATCTCTCAAATGTGAACACACTGTCGCCGGAATGGCCTCCTGGCCTACGCACAGGTGCACCGAGCCTCTCAGCAGGTTGCTTTCAAACAGGTGCAGGGCCTTCTCCTCGAATTTCCTTATTATATTCATGGTGGTATAAATATGTAATGCCCGCTGCTTCTCCATCATAACGTGATCCCCTCCTCCCGGCAATTTAAAACTGATTCCAGAATATCCACGATGTGGGTAGTACTTTCGGCAATATGGACTCCGGCTTCCTTGAGAAGCTTTTCCTTGTTTTCTGCGCTGCCTGTACCATCCGCCGAAACAATGGCTCCCGCATGTCCCATACTCCTGCCTTTAGGCGCATTTTTACCGGCAATCAGTGCAACCACCGGTTTTTTTACATGGTTCTTAATATATCCGGCAGCAAGCTCCTCCTCGCTGCCCCCAATTTCTCCGATCAGGACAATTGCATGTGTTTCGGCATCTGCCTCAAAGAGCGGCAGTATATCTGCAAAAGCCGAGCCGGGGATCATATCTCCCCCGTTCCCTACACAGGTGGACTGGCCAATCCCTTTTCCGCTCATCATGAATACCGTCTCATAGCAATTTGTCGCACTTCTTGACATAACTCCAACATTTCCCTGTGAAAAAATCCTGTGGGCCATGAACCCCGCCTTGGCCTTTCCGGGCGAAATCACGCCGAAGGAATTGGGCCCGATGACCCTGCAGCCCTTTTTCCGGGCCATATGATAAACTCCCATCATGTCGTGGACAGGCACATGCTCGGCTATGGTCAAAACGAGCTTCAATCCTGCGTCCATCGCCTCATAGGCACTGTCAGCCGTGTACCTGGCGGGGACAAATATCACGGAGGTGTTTGCACCGGTAGCATCTACCGCTTCCCTAACCGTATTGAATACAGGGATTCCAAGCACTTCCTGCCCGCCTTTTCCCGGCGTTACACCTGCAACCACATTTGTTCCGTATTCCAGCATCTGACCGGTATGGAAAGTGCCTTCCCTTCCTGTAATGCCCTGTACAATGAGTCTGGTATTTTCATCTACAAGAATGCTCACAGCCGTTCCCTCCTTGCCGCCAATTCCCTGACTCCCTCTATAAGCCCGTTGACAAAAATCACATTTCCTCCAATGGACTCCAGGATTTCCAGGCCTTTATCCTTATTTGTACCTTCGAACCTGACAAGAACAGGCCGCTCCTCCGGCTGCTTCTCCATGGCAAGCTTCACACCTGAAGCAACCTCGTCACACCTTGTGATGCCGCCGAAAATGTTAATAAAAAGCGCTTTTATTTTTTTATTGCTCAGTACAATTCTGATGGCCTCCTGTATCCTGTCTGCAGTGGCGCCTCCGCCAAGGTCCAACGCCGCGCCTGCCTTCATCCCCTCTTTGGAGATCAGGTCAATGCAGGACATGATCATTCCGGAACCATTACTCATGACAGCCACACTCCCCTCGGGCTCACATGGGATGTAGAGGAATTTGAACTTCCGTGACTCCAGGACCAGCTCATCCTCCGGAAGCGAGTCTCTGAAAGCCAGCATTTCAGGCTGCCGGTACAGGGCGCTGTCATCCACCGACATCTTGCCGTCAAGGGCAATCAGCTTTCCCTCCTCCGTCACTCCCAGCGGATTGATTTCCACAAGCATGCAGTCATACATGCAGAACATGCTGTAAAGCCTCTTTAACAATTCAAACAAGGCATCGAAATACATCATGTCAAGACCGCATTTGCTGAGAAGATATCTAGGCAGGTATTCGTTTACACCGGCCAACGGGTCAATTTGGACCTTCAGTACCTTGCCGGCTGATGTCCTCGCAGTTTCCTCAATATCCATCCCGCCCGTCGGGCTGAATATAACCATCGGCCCCTTTGTAAGCCGGTCCAGGATGATGCTTATATACCATTCACATTTTATTTCTGCTTTTTCTACAATCATCAGCTTCTTTACCATATGCCCTTTGATGTCCATTCCCAGGATACTTGCACTCGCTTCCAGCAGCTCTGCGGCATCATTTGCGAACCTTATTCCTCCGGACTTGCCCCTTCCGCCCACCTGCACCTGGGCCTTTATCACCAGAGGATAGGAGAGGATGGAAGCCTTGCCGGCAAGCCCCTCAAGCTGCTCGACAACGATGCTTTTTTTCGTGGGTATCCCGCATTTTTCATAAATTTCACTGACCCTGTATTCCATCAAATCCATATTTTATCGCCCCCAAATCTCTTCGTCTGTAGGTACCACGGCATTTTTCAGATAATAGCCGATCCGGGTTATGTTAATCAGGTGCCTGTAGTCAAGATTCTCAGAAATACTGTTGTTGCCCCATGAGCCGCAACCCAGGGTAGTGGTGGGGGCAAAACCGTTATAGAAGCTCCCCCCGTTCATTGTGGAGCATATCTGGTTCACCAGTACACGGCTCACAGGGACAATGCCGGCTGCATATTCAATGTTTTCGCTGTTGTCTGAATGAATGCTGATGGAATGCCCTTTGCCTTCCACTTCCAGATTGGCGTTGGCAATATCTATGGCTTGTTTAAAAGTTTCATAGGTATAGATGGAAATCACCGGGCACATCTTTTCCTTGCTCAACAGATCTGCTCCACCGTATCCGTCGGCTTTGACAATAATGACCTTCGTACCCTTCGGAATGTTTAATCCCGCTATTTCCGCCACTTTTCCCACAGACTGTCCGACCAGGTCCTTGTTCATCACTCCACCCACAAACAAAGCATTTCTGATTTTATCCTTTTCAATCCCATCTTCAATACAGTATGCATCATTGCCGGCAGACTTCAGTTCCTCAATGACTCTGGCGTAATCGTCTTTATGCGTTATAATGGTTTGCTCCCCGGAGCAAATAATCCCGTTATCGAATATCCTTCCGGCAATTATTTTCGGAATTGCCTCATGTAAATCAACATCCCTGTCAATGATGCATTGCACATTACCCGCTCCCACGCCATAAGCCGGCCTGCCGCTGCTGTACGCTGCCTTGACCATCCCCATGCCGCCGGTTGCCACTACCACATTCACCGCTTTCATAAGTTCATTGCTGATCTCAACCGTCGGTGCTTCAATCACCTGGATAAGTCCTTCGGGGACGTTGAATTTCCTTATGGCTTGATTGAACAATTCCACTACATATACCGCACACTTCCTTGCCCTGGGATGAGGCGCTATGATAATGGAATTCCCGCCTTTTAAAGCAAACATGGCATTGCACATGGGGGTCACAATGGGGTTGGTGCAAGGTGTAACCGCACCGACAACTCCCATTGGCTTTGCTACCTCTGCCACACCGGTGTTATGGTTGTACCCGATTATACCTACAGACTTTTTGGTCTTCAGGTTGTTCCATATAATCTTTGACTTCCCTTGATTTTTCTTTATCTTGTCTTCAAAGACACCCATCCGGGTCTCCTCTACCGCCATCTTGGCAAGCGGAACTGCATTATCGTAAATAACCTTTGCTATTTCCCTTACCACTGCATCTATTTGCTGCTGGTTAAATTTCTCATACTCCTTCTGAGCAGCTTTTGATTTGTCTACCAGTAAATGGATGTATTCCCTGTTATCCATCCCGACCCCTCCAATACATTTTTGTTTTTCCATAGTTATTTTTATTTCCATCCTATGGCAAGGCATGGTTCCGCGACTCCCGGTGTATACGCCAGAGAAAGGTCTTCCCTTGTCTTGACACCGACGGTGCTTATCACCTCGATCTTGCCTCTCCACTCTCCATGGATCTTTAATGCTTCTTGCTGAATTGACATTTTCAGTCTCCCTTCACAGTATTATTTATTTTTGCGTTATGTAGTATTGTATGATGGTCATACCAATACAATAGCATAAGGCACTGTCCGGTCCCACCAGCAATGTTCCTGCATCATCACCGGTACAGCCTCTGCGTCAAGGTGATCGGGATGGTCGTGGGACACCAGTAGAAAATCAACCTTAAGCTCATCAGGTGTAATCACGGAAGGGGATAATCGCTTAAAACCCGCTGTTTTTTCACAAATAGTCCGTAAGGTAAGGATCAACTGCAATAGAAACCCCACCTGCGTCCTCGAATAAAAATCCGGCCTGTCCCAGTCAGATAACGGCAATTTCACCTATGTCAGGCGCCATCTTATTCATCTCCAGAATACTGCCCCATACAACACCTCCATACTTTTATTTTAATCATATTATATGATGTTATTATGGTATTACCAATATTATAATAAATTACATTTGAAAATTCAATAAGAATTTAATAATCTACACCCATTTGATGGTGAAAGTTTGATGAGCATTTTCGGAAATCATATTTAAAATCTGGTATGATTAAAATGACTATTTCTGATAAACCCAGAAGCAGCGTAGTGACCAACGGTTCAGTTAATTTAAATAAATAGATGTACCAAATTTCAGTAAATACCGTTGGACAGAAAAAAAACCTGCAATCACCGGATTACAAGGTTTGTTTCCTGTTCTCAGAATCCTTTGTTAGCAACAGTCGAGAGGTATAACTTTAACTAAACTATTTAAAGCCTTTTTGATCCTGATTGCAAGTTAGGTATTATCTGTCCCTTTTCGCCTCAGCTTGTTTTACGATTGTCTCAATGTCTATGTCATCAAGCCATTCATGGCGTTCTTTGGTATAATCGCCATAACCGGATCAAATTGTCGTATAAATTCAACCATACCCACAGGACCAAGCTTTTCTATTAGAGCCTTAATGCCCATCTTGCGTATAGTACCTAAATCTTTTGCTATACTACTCATTTTCATCCACCTCCAGAAACCAATTTAACGAATTCGCTATATGATATCTGGTTTTAACCGTCCTGCCGCACGCAGCAGGTTTTTATGAGTAGTCAACAATATGACTGCATTTGAATATTCAGCTGAAGCCAGGTGTAAACTGTCAAATGATCTAATTCCAGGGTTTTGAATTTCCAAATACTCGTTTTATAATTTTATCATTCAACATCCCGCCAGCACACCTGTAATTATATCATAATTATAGGTGGATGTACCAATATCAGGTACTGTTTTTGAAGTGACCTTGCCAGCTCATCATATGCACGGGTGGTAGTGCCTGTGCTGTCGGTCATGATAAGCTGATTACCGTTATTATCAATAGGTATAAGAGATTGAGGTTGTTCCAATGGACTGTGAATGCATTCTCCCATACACATCACAGGTATAACCGGTGATCTTGCCGTTCCTGTCCGTCTTGTCTTTTAAGCTTCCATCTGCATAGTAGGTATACCCTATGCCTATCAACAAAAGCTAGAGAAGAACATATACATACAAAATTGGCTTATGGTGATTCTGATCCTGTAACCATTAAGAGTATTTAATTGCTGCCAAGGATATGGCAAATGAAGTAATAAAATCAAACGTACCTGCATCGTTATTACCCAATCTTCCTATAATAGATTTTGGCAAAATAACAGCTCCAGAATATGTTCACAATATAGTTGGTATAGTTGAAAGAGCTTTACAAAATCCAGAGTCGTATATAACATTACCCCGAGTGCTTGATTTCTTATTATTTGAGCAAGTGATGAAAGACAAACCTTTTGATGAAAATACATACAAGAGTATTTTTGGAAAGTACCTCTTCGAGGAAAAATTAAAAGCAGCAAGAAATATATTGATATTCGTCCACGATACGTGTTCAATAAATTTTAGCTATTTATGGGCTAAAAACCAGACAAACCAAACAACACAAATAAAGATAGAAGGGACAGAATGGTTTTTTATTAGAAAATGAATAAACACCCTTAAAAAGGGCGCTCTTGACATGTCATTTGTTTTTCCCTATAGTGTTATCATGGGCTTGTAAGCCAGATTTTAGCCTACAAGCCCCGCCGAATTATCATGGAAAGTCAATTTGCAAATGTCAACCACTTTTTTCACAGGTATAGTAAGCAGTTTTTATTGTCCAACTCGCTTTACCCATTCCAGCAAATTCTGTTTGTAAAAACGTATTTTATTGTAGTCATTATCGCTGTAATAGCTTCTTATCGCCCACAAATACTCAAATCCTTTATACAATAACAAACGTCTTTCGGCGTCATCAAACCAGTTGGCTATTAGCTTATACCCATCATATAATGCATCTCTAAGCTTAGGGAATCCGTTAAAGAAAAACACCTGCATTTTATTGAAATCCCAAAGTGCATCGGAAAACCAGGCAATTTCAAAGTCAATAAATGAAATGAACTTTCGCTTATAGAGTATGGCATTTCCAGGATGTATATCACGATGCACAAATACAGGTATTATATTTCCGGGAAGATAATCGACTTCCTCATAGAAAGCCTCTCTTATTTTATTAAGTTGTGATACTTCAGCAACCCCTGAACTCTTAAGAAAATTAAACTCCTTTTCAATTCTGTCATACAAAAATTCCTTCCATGATGGGTAAGTTTTACTGTAAATCAGGTCTATGCTAAAGGTCTTCCCTTTGATGGCATGCAATTTAGCCAGATACAATCCTATATTATAAAAGCACTCAATTCTTTCCTCTTCATCAAGGCACAATGAAACCTGCTCAAAATCTTCTCCCTCTATGAATTCCTGAATTATGAAGGGTGCATATATAGAACCCGACATAGCTTCATAACAAACTACCTGTGGCATCTCTAGATGATTTTCCGCAACTAGCCTCGTTGCTTCTACCGTGTTTATAATACTTGAGGCATCCCGCTCCTTTTTCAGTATCTTGAGTATATACCTACCCTTGTTGGTATTAACGACCATTGAATCATAACTGTTACCTTTGGTTATTGGAAAATAACTAAATACCTGCAGGTCATATCCTATCTTCTGTTTTAAAATATCAACTAAAGTATTAAAAGCAGCCTCATTCATTATTTTATCCTAATCACACAGTTTTAAGGACCTAATGGAGCCTAGCCATGAGCAAAACTTTTCAAATAATCGGCGATATATAACCCTGCATCCTCACCATTTGTGGCCTCCATATCCACAAGAAGTTTCCCCTGTAAATTCGGGTTGATTTCATCCATAAAGCTGAACAACATATCATATAGCTCCAATGCCCTTCTGCAAAATGAAGGTGTTGACCACATATTGCCAACATCAGGTTTTTGGGCTCTTCTAAGACTTTCCTCAACGGTTACCCTCAAGTATACATAAACATAACTGCTAAACAGTTCTTTTTTATGTAGTATCCGGTAAATGCTCATCAACTCTTCTACACATATTGCGTTCGAGGACGCAGAACAGTAGACAGCTGAAGATTGCCAGTACCTATCACAAAAGCAATATTTGCCTTTAGCCTTTTCCATCTGTTTGGACTTCTTTTCTTCATTATTTACATAGAATGATATGCCACTTCTATCTCCTGTTATACCCGGCAAATATTCGGGAAGTATGATAATATTTTGCGGTTCGAAATATTTAGCCATACTATTGAGTATCGTAGTTTTGCCAGCACCTGGTAAACCCTCAAAAATACATACCATTATTATCCGGCCCCTATCATCTTTATAGTAGTTTTTGTATATTATCTTAATTATCTTTCAGTCTTAGTCCTTTCAACATTCCTACTCAAAATATACTTTTTAAAAAGGCCATATATCCCCTTTACAGGAGGAATGCCTCTGACAATTCCCTGGTAAGGTGCCGTAAGGATTATTATCATTTTTTTTACAAAGGGGATCTCTGCATCCTTGATTTCTACGCCTTGGTACATACTGTACAAATCAAGCAAAATCCCTTGCAGAAATGCCATATCAAAATAAAACCTTATAAATAATGGAACCGATAGTATGACAATAGTCAAGCCGACAGGTCTTAAATTCAACAATAGGTATATATAACTCATCCATAGCAATGGAAGCCCTAATAGCCATATAAGGCATTCAATCCATTCCTTAATTATTAAAGAATTCTTTTCTAGTTCAGCAAGTACTCTTCTCGGCTTGATGTCCTTCGTGATATTTTTTTCTTCTTTTACCTTGATGGCACTGATAAATGTCATACTGAACGCATTCAGCATTTGCCGATAGCTATCATAGGGTTCCATAAAATTAAGATATGGTATGGGTAGTATTTCCTCTCCAAGCATGCACATCCTGTATCCCATTGCAAGATCCTCCTGCGGCTCAGGAAACATCTTAATTTTTTTCAGTGTATCAAGCCTGATATACATACCAGCACCGATACCATATACTATCGGCCTCAAAAGGGCTTTTAACAGAAAACCAATCTTTGCTTCATTTATCCGTCCTAGGGTTTTGATTTTGAAAAGTTCAATTCCCAAAGCCCTTCTAATATAAAGTATGGCATTACCCCTTAGCAAGGCATTTTCAAGAACTCCTCCCGGCAGTCTTGACAAATTGTTCAGAGGGAGTTGTGTCTGCTGAAACATAGCCGGCAACTGCTCATTTCTAATCTTCCTTTTCAAAACCTCACCCGCTATGAAAAGACCTGTTCTCAAGTCAGGCCTAGAGTCAAAATCATATACTCCAATATAAATATCATTTTCGGGTATCCCATCGCCTATTTCCAAGCTCTTTAGCTGCTCGATTGCAAAATTTAACTGTGAAGGCTTTCCTCCGTGGATATATGGGTAGTGCACATGATAAAACAAGGGATAACCGAGCTTGGTATTGGCTCTCCTGATACTGTCTGCAACTACTTCCGCCGTGGTAGGAACATTACGGTACAATTCCGTCAGCTTATTAAAAGCTGCTATTCCCTTAGTTGACTTGAGTATTTCCAGCACCTCATCCAAATACATCCTGGGGAAGATCCCCATGTTTTTTTTAACCAAGGTTTCCATTCTGGGATCCATCGACACTTCCTCATAAAACATGCGTAGTTGCTTCTCTTTTTGGAGTTTTTGATTCATCTCTTTTTCGGTTGTAATTATCATTACCGATAACCTGTCACTGGGATACTTGAACTTCATAAAATACTCAACAGTCTCGTTAGCGACTGATTGCTCACGTAAACCTGGAATAAGGAATACTAAGTATGGGTATCCCTTTTTTTCATTACTTGTGTCTGTAGATTTGGTCCTTTTCAGCCATCTATATATGACCATATATGCTACAGACTTGTATACCACAGTACACATGTAAACACTAACGATCAGTATAGCTAAATATTTCATCATACCAAACCAACCCACTTCCTAATACCTAATCAACAGGCTGTCTCAAAAAAGCTATTAGATTAATCCACTTCTACTTATTTGTTTAACAATTGTTGCGCTTGAATACTCTGACTAAAAATCCAGTCTAAAAAACACTCTAAGGATAACTTCCTCAAGTTCTCCGGTAATCCGAATTATATCAGATTCATTGTTATATAAGTATATGGATGCACGTACACATGAAGCTATCCAGAAATAATTCATTAAGTTGAGCACAGTGATGTACCGCTTTTAATGCAATACCATCGTCATCCAACCCAGAACCAGATTATAGGAGTAAATTCTTTTAGTAAAACTCCTTAAAGCTCCTTTAGTTTGTAATCAATAGTATTAGCAATATTTGTAATTTGTTGGTTTAAGAAGAAATGTCCACCATCAAATAAAAAAACCTCGCATCTCTTATTTGTATAGATATTCCATTCAACTAAGTCACCAATTGTAAATTTATCATATCTACCACAAAGTATTGTAATATCGCAATCCAGTTTCCGTTTTGTAATATATTGATATTCTTCGGTGATCTTAAAATCATTTTTAAGTATAGGCAGATAAACCTTCCAAATTTCACTATTTAAGTCTTGTAATCCAGAAGGAATTCCTCCCATCGTAAACGGCTCATCTAGAAATAAATCATCAAGTTGTGTATACAACATCATTTTTCTCTTACGATGAGGAGCTCCATGTCCTGCAATAAATAAGTGGCTTGGTGTTCTATAATCGTAAACTTTAACTTTATGACACAACTCAAATGCAATAATACTACCCATGCTATAGCCAAAAAACGAATACTCATATTCATCTAGGCTTTTTCTGATTAAATCAAACACATCATTTACCGCATCTTCAATACTTCTATAAAGAGGTTCCGTATACCTACTACCTCTTCCGGAAAGTTCAACAGGATACAAATCAATCGATTCGTGTAAATACCTCGCCCATCTTCGGAATATTTCTCCTTCGCTTCCTTCATATGGTATACAGAATAATCTTTTTTTAATCATACACTCACCCAACAATATTTAGATAAATAAAATATAATTATTTCATACTGAGATTTCATACAAATGAACAAGTGTAATCTATAAATTGGCCACCTTTCTTTTATAAATACATATATCAAAGCTATGGTTTTCTCAGTATAAAGAAAACACTAACCATCTGTTAATTATAGCATGCGAACTCTATGAATAACTTCCTTACGTAAATCGGCATATTTATCAAACGTGTATCTCATCTTCAAGTTTGTTATCTCCAGTAATCTCTCAACGGTCATATCTGACGTATGCTGAAGCCATTCAAGAGAAACCTCCCTTTGTACCATCCAGTCATCTACAAAATGAGGGTCGTACGGAGTATAGCAGTTGCTCGTGAGTACATCCCTATCTGTCTCGGCGAATATCCCACAGCATTCGTTGTCTTTTGCAAAACTTGGCATAACTACTGCAATAGGACGAGAAAACGCACAAGTGGTGATATTCATGATCTTCTCTAGTTCCATTGGCAGAATATGCATTTTTTTATTTCCATTAAAGCTATCCCAGTCACTGTCGTTGTTGGGTCTTGGAATCCTTAATTTCCAATCTTCATATTTATCTTCCAGCCCAAGTGTCGTAAGAGTGCCAAAATTCAATCTGGCTGGAAAGCTAAAGGGAATGGCGGCAAATGTCCCATCTGGCATTACTTTTACCATAACCCGGTCGTTGGCAACAAACCTGCCTCCCTCATGTTTACATAAACTCAGAGCTAATGTGGTCTTTCCAGAACCTGAGTTACCTATTACAAGGACACCGTTGCCGTCAAAATCGACCATGCTGGCGTGAAAGACAATATATCCCTCGCTTTCCAACTTTCTAACACCAATTTCCCGCACTATTCTACAGAGTGTTTTGTAATCATAGGTTCCAATAGAAGATATGATATACATTTCTTCTTCATTTTCAAGAATAAAATGTGCAGTAGAATCATTTGTATCGTTCAACTCCATATAAGCAGTATAACTGTCGTATTTGTATTTTTTATACAAACCCATCCATTGCGGATAGCAATCCCCTATGTATTCCCAGCTTTCTTCAATAACCCCTCCTAATTTCAGAACAATTTTTTTGTCAATATGTAAGTTGTAAATTCTAAGTTTTTTTTCATTTACGCTTTTCTCACATTGAAAAACTCCATTTGCTCCATCGGGATGAAACAACTCGTCCATATAACTTAAGGCAGTATTGTTATTACTTTTGATCTCAAGATTTGTATTTACGACAGATACTCTTTTTTTGCGCATTTCCCTTAATTTGGTAAACCCATTGATTGTTTTAAAAACTTCTTCCATATGACTCATTCCTCTTTCATTATTGCTTTTTAGTTATTGATATTTACAGTCGCCCTATTAAAACTGTACCTGTTCAAACCTGACTAAAATGTACAACTCTGTCAGCTTGCAATGGTACTACATCGTTAGCATCCTTTTCTAAAATCACATTCCTGAAGAAGGTATATGACCCGTTCAGATATTTATTCTGCAGCACCAACCTTTCAGTATCGCACCCAAAGGTACACATCTTTCTTTCTGGGAATTGGTCGGTTAACATACGATATGGGCAACGATTATTAGCTAGTCCGAGTGCCCTGTAGTTGAGATAGTAACTTACTTTAAATCTATTAAGACTATGTATGTATTTGCTGTTCAGCCCATCTATTTCAACTCGTCCTATATGTTTAAAA
Organism: Bacillota bacterium; assembly: GCA_023426125.1. Taxonomy (GTDB): domain Bacteria; phylum Bacillota; class Clostridia; order Acetivibrionales; family DTU013; genus MnB-11. The sequence continues at coordinate 21,033 of JAFABI010000043.1, read as the reverse complement.
AAATACTCGTATTTGTCTGATTGGTCTGATATAAAATATCCCATTAAAAACCGTGTCAAAAACCGTCCAGATACAATATGAGGATATTTCATGGTCATCAGGTAATTCAACATCCCTATATCATTACATATTATTTCAAAATGGTTTCCATAATACATCATGATATCATTTACAAATTGTTTCACAAAACAGATTGACTTCTCATTGACGACAGGCAAAACTACAGAAAATTTTGCTTTTAAGTGAAGTTTCTCTAAAAGCAGCATCAACTTCTTATGTATACTTATAAAGCATGTGTCGCAAAATTCCTCACCAATATATAATCGCCCAGCGTAACTGTTTCCCAAGTCACAATCAATGTTATTACTACTGACATAAATAGCAGTTTCCATATGTTTTTTCTCCTCATTTACAATACCATCGGATTTACGACAGTGACAATGAATTAAATTAATTCATAAATGACTTCCCCTCATGCAGGTGAGCCCTTAAGCAACCGCAACAAATCACTTCCTGCACACGTAAGCTCCCAGCTTGATTTTATTACCAGAATATTCTTCTAAAATATCAAATCCTGCTTCGTTTATAGCATTTCTGTATTCATTACCTGAAAACAAGCCGCTTTCGATTTTATGGTTAAAATACCTTATCTGCCCATTTATCTCAAGGAGATGGTGCATATCAATTTCAACAATAGATCCTTTCAGTTGAATATTTTCTAATCTTACAGCAGTATAGTTATCCCCTTTATTCAGGTCAGAAACGACTTTATTTTTAAACTTCTCGGCAATCAGCCATGGAACCATAATAAAGATAGCTCCAGGATTAAGATGAAGATAAATGGTTCTTAAACATTTTTGTAGATTTTCATATGTCTTGGTGTACCCAATAGAACCATACATACAAATAGCTATATCAAATCTATTTCCCAAGCAGAAGTTCACCATATCTTGCTTATAAAAGCAAACATCAGGTAACTTTTCCTTTGCTATTTCCAGCATATCATCACAAATATCCAACCCAAAGACAGTATAGTTTTCCTTTAGAAATGATATGTGCCCTCCTGTACCACATGCAATATCTAATAATTTATTACCCCTACTCAATTTATACTTAGATATGAACTCAGTAATTTGTTCACTCTCATCAGAGTATTTGTTATTTTTTACATACAAGAGATCATAATATGACGCAATCACTTTATAGGGTTCTATCATTGTGATTCACCTTCCTCTTTTCAAAAACGCACCGATTGTTCAGGCTATTTGTAGCTATGGTATCCCCTTGCCGGTAAACCCAAAACAAACTCCAATTTAAATGCGGTAATAGCAGTCTGTATTACAACAGCTGAAACCGTTCATCTTTTTATAAACAGATTTACAATAATCATAGTACTGCTTCCTATCTGAAATCAGCTCAAGATTATCTATTGCTTCACGATACATACTGACTTTTCGAATTTTATATGGTAATTCCAACGAACGTCCCTCTATTTTCAGCACTCTGACTCCCGCAATTTTTAGCAGGACCAAAGAACATAAGGCACACCAATCTCTTGAAACTATCTTGTTTATAGTTTTGCCCTTATCGCCGTCATTTGAAAAATGATTCCCCGTACACCATCCTTCACAAATCATTTCTCCGAACCCACCTTCATGCTTGTTTACCGGAACCTTTGTGGTCAAATTATGAATATAACATATCACCTGTGAGTTTTGGCAATTTCCACTCACAAACGCTGTTGCTTTCAAATGAGGAAATTGGGATATTATTTCCTTCATGTTTTGTATCGATATATTACGTTCAAAACAAAACCCTTTAATATTTGGCCTGAGATAAAACCTTAAGCATTCCGAGTTGTAAATGCCTGCCAAGACAGATAAATACACGGGTACCTTTTCATTCAGAGCCATTAGCTCATCTACAAGATGAATATTGGTTACTATAAAACCATCAACACCGGCATACAAAGCGTTACCTGCATGGTGTAAACTATCTCTGATACTAGCCCTGTTAGAATTTAGTGTAAGATAGACTTTTTTCCCATATTCATGGGCGCTTCCAACAGCTTCCTTTAGCAAAGAAAAACTTTCAAACTGGTGCAAAATAGTATTATTTCTGTTATTTACCGACGTAGAGTCCGCCACACCACAATAAAACACGTCAGCACCGGCTTGAACAAGTGGTAGAACCTCGTTAACAGCTCTCAAGGGCGTTTCTATATACATATGATTACTCTCCTAATATTTGTTCATAGTATCCCAACCACTCTTTGTAATATTGGAAATTATCTCTGTAAAATTCAATTGTTTGCAGTATCCTATATGCAAAATTTGATTGTATGTTAACTTCCCACTCACTTCCGTTCCGGACAGCCCCACACTCTTTTTCTAATAATTCAAAATCTCTCACATCATTATCCATTCGCTGCTTTATATTCTCAAACAATACAATATCTACGATATCCTTTGTACTGTAAACAGGAGTTTTGATATTCAGATAATTACATGACAAATCGCTATCTTTACAAAGCTCTACTATAGACTTGGCAACATCATCCACATACCCCAGATACATACCGTCACATGCATTTTTTATATTCAAAATACTTCTTTTATCCATCAAACCTAGTATCAGACGAGGCATGAATTGCAGTGGAGATTGAAAGATCCCATACAAATAAGGCAGCCGCACTATCAGCACATTACTTTTTTGCCTTTTAGAGGCAATATACTCCTCTATTCTGAACTTAACCTCTGCAAACTCTTTCAACACTTTACCTTTATTTACGCCGCGATCTACTGAGTTACATATTTTATCGTCAGGCATCAGACATGTTGAAAAAAACAGTATTTTCTTTGCATTCAGCTTAGCACCTATTTCAAGAGCATATTCCAACAACTCAATCTCAGCGTCCACTAAGTCCGAAATTGTTTTGAAATCGGTATACCGCGCTACGCTGTCCGAATCCGACAGTAATACTGAATTTCTTAACGACGAAACTGGAACCGCATACCCTGCGCAGTGAAACAATATATCAACCTCGTGTCCGTCAATATTTGGGTAATCCCATTCAATCCTCATATCATGGTTTATATGCACATACCGCCTGTGCCTTGGCACCGATGTAGTTGATACGAATTTCCTTAATGAATCTATGGAGTATACATAATAATGAGAAAGCGACAGGAAGGCTCTAGCCAGTGCAGAACCCACGAATCCACATCCTCCAGTAATCAATACAGATTTCATCTGCCTTCCCCCCACTTATCTATCAGCACTTCATATATGCTTGACCGGACATGCTCACGCCGTCCTTTAAGCGCCTACTTCAATAGTCTTTATATGATAATCAGTCAATTCAACTAAATGGGACGAGTCATTTAACTTGCAGATTTTTTTACACCCGTCATTATCTACACCCAGTATTGTAATGCTGCACGGATCTGCATCATACATGATTCTCGCTATTGAATCATCATCTTTTATCTCAAGCAACCAATCAACCATCGCTATTATTGAATTTGCATGGGTGACAAGTAAAACTGTATCATCCTCCAGTTTGTCGATACTATCCATAAATGAACGTATGCGCGTGTCCATCATTCTCCAGCTTTCTGCTTCCGGATATGGGATCCAATCAATTGCATGCTCATCTTTTTTAGACAACCTTATCTTTTTTGCTTCCTCTTTAAGCAAATTTGCAGCCACTCCATTGTTCAATTCCCTGAGTTCAGGCGAATAAACTGGCTTTTTGGATAAAACACCGCTGATAATCTGGGCAGTCTCTGCAGCCCTTAACAAATCACTACTGTAAAACTTATAATCCAATCCTTCTAAAATATGCAATAAACTGTGCCCCGTATTTAAAGCCTGCTTCCGTCCTAGCTCGGTTAATGGCAGGTCGGTCCAGCCACCTGTTATGTTTTTTATATGATGTTCTGCTTGTCCATGTCTTACGATAATTAGCTTTTTCATTTATTCCACCCTTTCATTTAGATTTGAAGTTCAACTCAATTTTACCGGTTTGCCCGTTTTGATTGCCAAATTGGCTGCCAAGGTGACTTCCAAGGTCTTGACTGCATCTAAGTAAGTAGATCTGATTTCCATACTCTCTCTTTTCCCTGTAATACAATCAAGGAATATCCTTTGCTCAAGATCCATACCATTGTCAAAGCCGGTATATTTTTCATCATTTGCACCCTTTTCCCTAAATATAACCTCCCGGCTTCCTATGTGCATTATCTCATCTTCAAAATGTATCTTAATCCATGGTGTACCCTCTTCATTCATACAGTTACTAGATGCAATAGTTCCTATTGCACCATTATCGAACTTCATATTAACAACAGCGCACTTATGTATCTCACCTTTATCGGTTTCTGCCGGAGTAGCAAATCCACTGATTTCTACAATATCCCCTATCATATATCTGGCTACGTCAAAAATATGAGTAATCTGTTCTACTATCTGTCCCCCGGATTTATTAACATCATTCCACCATTCAACATCAGGTGCTTCGCAAGGCCAATACCCTTGCAACATGAAAGGCGTCCTATGTCCGAACCGTATTTTAGCCATGCATACCGACTGTTTATACCTCCAGTGATACCCCACACAGGTCAGTATGCCAGCCTTATCAACAGCCTTTTTTGTCCTCGTTGCCAGGTCCAGATCCAGAGATACAGGCTTCTCAACAAAGAAGGGTATCTCCCTCTCTGCAACAAAAATTTCCTGCCCTGCATGAGCAAAAGGCGGTATACATATCCAGACGGCATCTATATCCAGTTTGTCCAACATATCCTCCAAGGACTCACAGGGAACTCCGTTGTACATTCGCGCTACATTTTCCGCTAAAGGTTTATTGATATCATAGAAAGCAGCTAACTGAACATCATCATTCCGGCTTAAAAGTTCCATATGGGTACAGCCTATCGCGCCACATCCAATAAAGCCTATTCTAATAGTCATTCTTTTACCTCTCCAGTGTATTAGTTTGTGTTAATCTATTCATCTTTGTCAGGCCACCAGTTCCATAAACTCTTGCTCATTTGTGCATTTATCGAGTTCAATATCATTCCTCCTGCCTGTTCCAATTTTTGTATGTCATCCTGAGACAACTTCAGGAAAACGGCCCCTATATTCTGGCCAAGCTGTTCCTGGTTGCTTACACCCATAACTACCGAGCTTACGGCCTTTTTGCCAAGCAGCCATGCAATAGCTACTTGTGTAATGGTACTACCATACCTTTGTGCTACCTCATTTACAGCATCCAATACCGGCAACGCCATATCGTAATAAGGCTCCTTGAACAGGTAACTGTCCTGCTGTGCAGGCCGTTTTGGTTGTCTATTCATTCGATCGAATCTTCCTGAGATGAGCCCATGCCCCAAGGGACTATAAGAAAGAACAGATATGTTATTGCTATAGCAGTAAGCAAAGACTTCTTCCAGACATCTCCAAAATAAATTGTAAGGTGACTGCAATGACGTGATGTCCCCTACCTCCTGCAACAACTTTATTTCACTTATATTAAAATTGGATACACCTATTGCTCTTATTTTCCCTTGCATCTTAAGATCCATCAGTGTCTCCATCGACAAGCGCATATCCAGTTTGGCAGTGGGCCAGTGAATCTGATACAAGTCGATAACATCCTTTTTCAGTCGTCGTAAGCTCATTTCCACAGATGAAACCATGCTTTGGGGAGCCAAATTATATTCTCTGACCTTTGTAGCTATAACAACATCCTTACCGGATTGACGTATAGCCTCCCCCAGAACCTCCTCCGAATGGCCTTTACCGTATGATTCGGCTGTATCAAAAAAGTTTATACCCATCTCAATAGACGACCTGATAATTTTTATCGATTCTCTGTCATCCATAGATACAAAATTGGAATCTCTGGAATATTGCCAACATCCCAAGCTGATTGGAGACACCATAATGCCGCTTTTACCTAGTTCCCTATACTCGCCTTTACTTATTTCCATCAGGTGCTTCTTCCCCCTTTAGAACAATTTCAGTTCACTTTTTTAAATATGCCTCTTAGCACGCTTCTTACACCTGTTTGCACATTCGACAAATAGTTTGCCAACCTACCCTCTATCACAAGCCCATTTCCTTCAAAAATCTCAACTATCCGTCCTATCGAAAGAAGTATCATATCCAGATTATCTGGAGTAATATACAGGTGCGGAAGTTCCTGTCTAATAAGTTTTGGATCCACCATCTCATCAGTAAATACATTAAGACAGAGTACCCCTCCCGGCTTTAATATCCTTACAGTTTCAGTTATAGCCGCCTCAAATTCTTCTACTGAGGATGTATTGTGGTAGACACCATTTGCCAGGACCACATCAAAACTACTATTGTCATAAGGAAGCTTCAGCATGTTTGCTTGGATAATCCGCAATAGGGCTTCCTCGTGACCTATCAGCCCTTTGACCTTTTCCCTAGTAGCACTAACCATTCCTAAGTGCAAATCACAGCCATAGGTGTCAAAGCCGTAGCTCATCAGCATATATGTATTACGCCCACCTCCACATCCCAGATCTAAAACTCTAATCGTTTCTGGCGTTGTAATACCTGTAAAGTAGTCTGTCCAATATTCCGGCACCTGTAATCCTGTGAACTCGCTTACTATCGCGGGGTTATTCCAGTACTCCAATGCATTTTTTATGCTATCACTCATTATCATTAACCTGCCCCTTTTGTAGTATTAAAGTGTTCTGCAATATATTTTAAAACCGAGTATCCTTCGTTATAAGTCAATTCGGTTGTTGCAATTTTTTTCAGTTCAGCAGGCGAATCCCCAACAGCAATCCCGACACCTGCCATTTTAAGCAATTCCACATCACTGAGGTCGTTTCCAAAAGCTACAATACTGTCTTTCGGCAGGCCATACATATCAGCTATGTATTGGGCAGCCGTCCCCTTTGAGCATAACTGGGAAGTTATATCAATAATCAAAATACTCTTGTCAAAAGGATCTTCAAAAAAACTAATACTTGCCAAATTTCCGAATTCCTTTATAACGTATGGCTTTGAATCTTCAATCTTTTCCTTTAAATCCACAAATGCAATCGAAATAACTTTATCGGTTACAACATCTTCTATTCGTTTAGCCTCAAACTGAGTAAAGGTATTCCTGTCTATCTTATTCCTATAGTACTCCCTATTAATCCGTCTATCCAAAGCAAAATAGCAGGTTCTGACCATACTGTGCATATATAGCGTCAAGTTAGGATACATTTGCATTTTTTCAGACAATTTCAATAATCCCTCTACAATATTTCTCTCTATAAAACATCCTTTTATTAACTCTCCTGATTTAAAATCAATAATCAATCCACCATTGCATACTGCTACTGGCATTTTAATATCAATCTTCTCCATTATCTCTCTGGAACTCATCAAATCCCTTCCAGTAATATAGGTAAACAGCAAGTCCTTATCCAATAGGTTATTCAGTCCAGATGCAACTTCCTTAGATAGCCTGGCTCGATTATTGAGTAAGGTCCCATCCAAGTCACAAATATATATGTACTTAATAATATCACTCTCCTGTTGCCTCAAAAAATGATTTTTGAACAACTTTTTCAACAGCCTGATACAAATGTAAAAAACTCTTCTCATCGCTGTGGATTGTTAATCTAACAGAGTTTAGTGATCCTATCCCTCTCTCATTCTTAAGCGATAAGCCTAAAACACCTTCCTCCTTAAGGCATGTCCATAAGTCCATATTAAGGCTGTTGCATCCTATAACAATGGTCTGAGTAAGTGAACTCAAGGAATAGAAGTGAAGCCTGTTTTGCAGCAGGGTTGATATTTTACTTCTATTAAAATTTATTTTTTTTCTGATATTATCGAAAATCACCTTATTCTCAAATATTTTTTTAGCTATTAAAATACTCAAACCAGTTACAGGAAATACCTGAGCGTTTCCCTCCAGTTTATCGATCAGTTCCTTTTTCCCTGCCACATACCCCAATCGCATACCAGGCAGCCCATATAACTTTGAGAAGCTTCTGATAACCAGCAAATTCCGGTAGTTGTTTGCCATTGATAAAACCGAATACTTTTCTGGCTCCATAGTTGCTTCAATAGACGCTTCATCAATAACGAACAGAGTTTTAGGGAAAGACTCTGCCAACTGGATAATATCCCTCGCGTAATACGCCTTGCCGGTTATGGGATTGGGATTGGAAATCCAAACAGCCTCAAAGTTTTCTCTCCTGGCAGCATCAATTAGTTTCTCGATATGCAATATCGCATTATCATCTCTGTAGGGGACATCGATAAAAATGGGCTTTTTTAAAGTCTGATATATTCTATAAAAATTGGGCAAAAGGACACCCACTTTCTTATTTCTTAGGATAAGCCTGTTTATGTGCCAGATTAAATTCTCTGAACCGCTACCCAGCATAAAACTGTTTGGTCCATAATGCAAGCATAACAGATTTTTGAATTCATTATAATAGTTGGATGGGTACTTGTTTAAAGCTATTGTTACATCCCTCATATCAATATCACATATAAATTGAAAAAGGGCACTATCTTTATTAAAGCTAAGTGAATAATCAAAACAATCGTCAGAGTTTCTTAAATCTTCATATGTATCCAAGTAATTCATATAATACGCACTCCGTATTTATAAATTTATTAGTATTCACAGTCAGCACTTACGACTTTATAGGTGCCATTATTAATCTTTGTCTTAATAATTCTGAGAGAGCACCTCTTAAATTCCTCTTCGCACCGTCTTATGTCCTCTCCGATTGCAAACACTGTCGGCCCAACAGATGAAATAGATAGTATGGATACATAATCTTCTGTCTTTAGAAAAGCCAGTTCATTCATCAAATCTATCAACCCCGGATATGTATATGAGCAATTACGTATACTTCCTTTATTGAATCTATAATCAAAGATGACATCACCCATCTTTTTCAAGTCACCTTCCTGTATGGCAGGAAGAAAGCTGTGAAGAACATTATAGGCTATTTCGTGTTTGTACTTGTTTCCGCTTTCCAGAAACTTATCTAAATTCTCTATTTCTTCATCAAACTGGCTTTTTGAGTCTACAAAACGAAAATCATCCGGGATACCAATGACTACTTGGTATTTTTCGGGAATATCCGCACTGGCAATAACAGTATTTTCTCCTGCTATCACCAACACTCCGCCTTTATGCAATCCTGAAGAAGCAGAACCGCCTATACATTGAACAGGATTAAGATTTTCCAGATCATTGTCAATTTCTTCTCCATAGTTCTGTGCAAGATATTTTATAAGTCTGTGCAAGGTTATCGGTGAACCAAACATGTGGTTTATGGCCGTAGCAACACCAGCTTGCAAGCAACCTGTAGATCCAAGACCACAGTGCTTTAAGTTGTGGAATCCCTGCACATCAACCTCAAACCCGCCTGTATACCCCAGTGCCTTTTTCATAATATTGCATGCATGCCTCACCACAGTTTCCCTGTCACCGGCACCTCTATACACTATTAAATCGCTATTTTCAATAAACTTTACCTCAATACTGATAAATATCTGAGTAGAAAATACGATTTCTCCTGGTGTATACTTCATATTATTGTTTTCGACTATTTTACTTGGGTCTATGGCCATGGCATTTAACCTGCTGGGATATTCAATACAAACTCTTTTATGAACTGCTGTCACTGCCTTGTCAATCTTCAGAGGGTTAAATACAGTACCTATTTTGAAAGCTGAAAAATTGTCTATTTTCACGATATATCCACCGGCTTTCCATCTAGATTCAATCAATCGTATAAATTCCTATCAATTTGGAACCTCAGCTCATTATTAAGGGTATATGGTTTAATACCCCCTTTAGCTATTTTAAACTGGTTATTTTCAAACAGCTTCATGATCCAATCACTGCAATAACTTATTTCATCCTGAACCTCCCCACTTTTGGGGAACCTATCGATAAAACCTTCCAAGGATTTATTTGATATGTAAATCCACTCCTCAGCTTTTAATTTGGGGTCAATCCCCAGTAAACGTACCAGATTGCTGTCATAGTCCCCTTCAATATAGGCTTTTACTACCTCTGCAAGCCAACCTTCAGGCTTTGAACGCCCTGTAATCTTAAAACTTGTAACTCCTAAACTCTCATAAAGCGCCATATCTTCGGGACGAATAAAGTTAGCCAAAAGAAGTTGGTATGGATTCGATACCTTGTTTTTATTGCACCAAACATGAAACTCACCATCGTCACATTCCTTTCCAAGAGTGTTATAATGGGCATCTCTACGCACACATCTTCTCAAACAGCTTTCATTAAGCATGATCTCAAGTTCAATATTGTTGTCGCCACAAAACTTTAGTAATCTCTCCAAATCCTTGAAATTACGGTTGACATCATGATGTAAAATTACTTTTTGCGGCCTTATATCAGTATACTTTCGGATATCCTCTACACTTTTTATCCCTGCAATGGTAGAAATATTTATTCGGAAATCCGGGTATCTTCTTCGTACCAACTCCATTAAACGAACTGAAGTAATAGTGATGGAGCTTGCCTTGAATACATTTACAATCCAATCAATCTCAGCAGTAAAACTTTCTAGATTATCGGAATTTATTGGTGCATTAATCAGGTATGCAAATTTCAATCCATACTCATCAACCCTCTTTTTATACTGTAGGGCTGCTTTCTTATCTATATTAGGCGTAGCTTTATTTGATCTCCCATGCGGAATACCTTTCATAGCTATAGTACCGTATAATTCATCTATTCTTATTCCCTTATTGGCTTTGAAATTTAGCATTTCAACCAGACTCTTTTCATTCCATTGACACGGTATTGATAACGTTAACATTGTAAATTCAACCCCTTCAATTCATTTTCGTTGATTACCTGGCTACTGGCTAATATATAAGCTTTATTAAACATTTTCCGCTATCTTTTCTACGCACTTTAATGCCCGCATAATGGCTTGATCTATATTTATATATTTATAAGACCCCAGCCTTCCTGTAAAGGTTATATTGCCTAATGTTTCCGCTAGCTTTGCATATAAGTCGTATATCATCTTTTGTTGAGGTATAGGGACCGGATAATAAGGTTCTCCGGTACACTCGGGATACTCTATACATATTGATGTACCACTGACCTTCTGCCCCGTTATATGCTTATATTCGGTTATCCTTGTATATTTCTGCTTTCCTGGATAGTTCACAACAGCCACTGGCTGAAATTGATCCCGCTGAAAATAGAGGTGTTTGAATTTCAAAGATCTGTATTGAAGAATACCATACTTGTAATTGAAATACTCATCTATGGGTCCGGTATACACAATATAATTGCAGCTTACCGTTCCAACAACATCCTTATATTTTGTTAATAATTGGACTTTAATATTTTTGTGGCTTAGCAGATTATTAATAAATGCAGTATAGCCTTCAGACGGAACCCCTTGATAAAAATCATCGAAATAACCGTCTTCATTGTTATAACGTACAGGAATCCTTGCAAATACTTCAGGATATAGTTTATCAGGTGAGCACCCCCACTGTTTCTGAGTATATCCTTTGTAAAGCAAATCATACAGTTCATATCCTACCAAGCTCACGATGTATTGCTCAGCATTTTTTACTTCTTCAAACTTAACCATTTTCTTTTCCAGATAATTTCGGATTGTATCATTATTTTGGTTAGTGTTTAAGAGCAAGTTGACGGTATCAATATTAATAGGAAATGTCACCAGTTTGCCATTTACATTTGACATCACCCTGTGTCTGTATTCCCTCCAAAGGGCAAATTTATTAACATATTCCCATACTTTCTCGTCACTGGTATGAAAAATGTGAGGACCATATTTATGTACTAATATTCCATTTGTATCATAATAGTCGTATAATAATCCTCCAAAATGAGGTCTTGTGTCTATTACCAAAACCTTTTTACCATGCTTACCAGCAAGTTGTTGTGCAATAACCGAACCGGTTATTCCCGCCCCCACAACAAGGAAATCAAACTGACCCAATCTATCACCACCCTTTGAACTATACCCGACTTTCAACAAACCTACCCTATGCTTTTATGTCCGATATAAAACCATCAATGACCTTCTTGGTAACATGCGGCATAATATAGATTTTATAACAATTTATAAGGTTTGAATCAACCTGAAGCCTAAAGCTATCTAGAGTATATTTCTTTTCTATATATTGAGGAAGAAGTCCATTAGACATAGACTTAAAATGTATGCATACCATATTTGTCCCAGGGTCAGAAATTATAGATACCCCACCATATTTCATCAGCCCCTTAACCAAATATTTCTTTAACCTTATGAGTCTATCCAATTTCAATTTGAATCCACTAAAGCCCAGATAGCTAAATGTTGCCCAGCATGCTACTGCCGCTGCTCCATTCCTTGAACTGACCAGTGTCCTATCCATTACATTTTCAGAATACTGTATCGGTGTAGATACGTAATCAAGGAAACCTTCCCTGCATAGAAAAACACCTGACGAAAAAGGTGTATAGCCCATTTTATGAGGATCAACCGTAATTGACTTAACACTGGAGTACTCAAACCCAAATGCTTTATTATTACAAAATGGATATACAAGTCCTCCAATTGCTGCATCGATATGTAAATAGATATTCATATCTTTATCGTGTAAATACTGCTGTATTATTTCATGGATTCCCTCAATATGATCACACGTCCCTGTCGTGGTATAGCCTACAGTGGCTATAATTATTATTTTCTTAACGTTCTCGCTAATGGTGATATCGATTTGCTTTCTTAAACCATTTAGATCCATGGTAAAATCGCTGCATACAGGTATTTCTACAATATTATGAATACTGTTTATATTGCAAGCCTTAGTAATGGAATTGTGAGTAAGATAAGTTTTCATAAGGGTGATTTGCCCTTCTATTTTTTTATTGAGATAATTCTTACCTAACCATACCCCCATTATATTACCTTCTGTACCCCCAGAAGTTATATATCCATCAACATTAGCATCTCCGTATAAATCCCCCAGCATCTCAATAAAACTCTTTTCCATATTTCTGGAGGGATTTAATGAATCCGTCGTATTAGTAAAAATTCCAACATGATTCGTATTATACTTCAGATAGCTTTTATAAGCTTTAATAGCTATAGGATGAGGGGACGTATGTGGAAAACCCAAAAATGCCCCCCCTCTTTCCCTAGTCAGACAAGTTCTTCCCGATAATAGTTGCTTATTTATCAAATCAAGCCCTATACCATTTTTCGGAAAATATTCTTTTTCATACATAATTAATTTACCTTTTTACATAATTATAGATTATTTGAGATTACTATTATTCCTTGACAGTCAAAAGTTTTATCATCTCAGGAAACCTGTAGATCTTCCAAAACATCAGGCTTTTCCTATACCTGCTGAATAAATCGAGTTATGTATGAATGCGGCTTTTGGGCCATAATGCGAAAAATAATCAGCCTTAAATAACCAGCTACCTTTGCCTCTGATACAATGATTTTGTCGGCGTCCTCAAAAACCGAAAGGTCCCTGACTGCATACGGACAGGAAATACCAGTCAAGAAGCAGCAGGGACTTCCCGAAGACCTTTGCCGCTTCATATCCGTTTTCAATCATTTGAATCACATGAGAGGGGATGGTTCCCTTCCCTTCCTTCCCCCAGGACAGGATTGTCTGGATGCCCTCCTGCAGGTTGATGTATAGCGGAATACAGAAGGTTTTCAATATATTCCCTGCCAGAACCCCGATGCCTCCGAACATACGTCCGAAAATATACTCCGGTTTTGATGAATCTCCGACTCCTGGTACTGCTTCTTTACTCCCGGCATCCGCTTTCCCTGTGCGTGGTAAAAACTGCTTACCATACCTATGAAAATATATTTTGTTTCATGCATAGCAGCTCTAGCAAGAGAACAATACGTATAATCTTTCTGATATAACAATATTCGGAAAAGTTAAAAGCTTTTCCACAAAACACGTTAAGTTTCTAACCCTATCAAATGCTTCAAAAAGATCAACAACCTCTGGAGGAAAAACTTCTACTGCCGATAATTTTCCTTCGTTTACAGTAATACTATCAAGAAACCACTCTCCAAAAGATGGTACTTGGAGAAGTTGAAACACACTTATGTTTTTCTGCTCGAAAAATTCCCCCAAGAATCCTGCCTGTGTTGTTTTACCAGAACCAGCAATACCACAAAAGGCAATTAAAATCCCTTTTCATTCCATTGCTCTTTTCCTCCGTTACAATTTTTGCTTTTTGCTCTGGTGTAAAATGTCTTCTCTTTCCCATGATTTTATTCTAACTTAAATCGGCCTGTTTGTCTGTCTTAATTTCTGGTTTCATTATAACCATGTTAAACACTCTTCTTTATTTATTGAAAAACTTAAAAAATAAGAATCCCTGGATGTTGTATTAGTTTTACTGAATCATCCGTTTCAAATTGTCTACCTATACATTGAAATACATCTTCGTATACTTTTTCATACAATGAAATGTTATAACATAATTTTCTTGTACTATTTGTTTTATTGAAATAGAGTCCTTTTAATAATGTCTTTATACATATAATTATATCCTCTTTATATTCCACTATTTCAATAGCATTTGTTATTTGATTATTATCATATAATGACAATATACCATCTTTCTTCTCAATATTTATAAATCTCCATACATCTCCTGTGTTGGTATCCATTAAGGATTCATCTAAAATCATTATATTTATTCTATATTTATTAAAATTTTCAAAAAAATTATTGTTTATTAAAAAGCTAAAATATAAAAATTCGTTATCATACTCAGGAAAATAGGAAAACTTGTATTTTTTATATTTTTTGTCTATATACTTAATAAATTTTTTACTTATACAATTATTATCCTTATTAAACATTTTGTATTGATTACAAAAGTTAGTATTCATATTACTAAAATATCTTTTTTTCAAAAAATTGATTTGTTCTTTTCTGTTATCTTGTGGATTAAATAATCGCTCTATTATTGATCTTTTCCATTGTAATAATGCTCCATCTTTACAATGATAATTATATGTGATATTTTTATTATCAAAAAGATTTAATATCTTATCATCAATAAAATAATCAAATATTTCATTTACGTATTTTAAAACACAGGATACTTGATGAAATATTTTGAATAAGTTAGAGTAATATACTACCTCATGCCATAAAATATTACTTTTATATTTTTGTAAAAATATATAGATATCCATAAAATCTCTTATATAAGTTTTACTACTTTTTCTTATTAACGTTTCACAATTAGCATACGTATTTTCACATAAAACTAAAAAAGTATTATTTAAACTTAAAGTTCTTATAGATTCCTTATTGATTTCAAAGGATTCAGTATTTTCAAATAATCTGTTAATATTAGTTAGCATAGATTCAGTATGCATAAATCTTTGAAGTTCTAATTTAACGTACCTATTACCACTTGTTTTAAAATATTGATAATATTCAGGATACATGTAATTTAATTTAAATACTGGAAATGGCAACAATTTTGTATCTTGTATTGATTCATTTTCAAATTTATAACTATATGGTTGAATAAAACCACAATCTCTCACTATTAAATTCATATAAGGTAAATATATTTCTTTTGCTAAAATATCTATATCGTTAAAATCTCTTAAGTACGGGTCATTATATAAAATGAGAGATAAATATAAACCTTTATAACTAACAAAAGGAATATTATGATATTGTGCTAATTTATTTACTTCACATAATGATTGAATTAATAATTTTCTATATTGAATGTGAGATTCATATTCTTTTTTGTACAAAAAAGAATATGAATCTGGTACGTATTCTTTTACTAATTTGTACAAAAACAAGAACATTTTATGTTGTATTGATAGCGTCAATAAGGCTTCCCAATTAATTTGTCTTATTATATTCTGATCTATTACGTAATTTCCCTCGACTGTGTCTTTTGCTATTTTTAATAAAAAATTTTGTTCTAAAGTTATATTTCCCATAATATCCCCCTATATTTAATAATGCTCTTGAAACACCAAATGCTTTTGAGGTCTATGTTACAAGGTATGAGATTTTTCTTACTTCTCCAACATTCTCTGGATATTTGCTTTGAATTTTCCTTTACCTTTTCCACATTAACCATTTACTGTTGTAGTATAATTGATCTTATTAATAAGAATTCCGGCATTGCTTAACTTGCTAATTCCTATAAACCTAAGTCCCGCGACATAGTTCAGCTTAGCTCTACCCACTTTTTCTTTCTCCTGTTATACAACTTTTCATTTTCAAGGTACAGTGTCTGAATGAGCTAGAAAGTATCGGTCATTTGCCTACCGATGCCGAAATTACGTGAAAAATACTCAATTACCAAGTACTTTTCAAGACCATTCTAATTTTTATTTATAACTTTCATCGTAGAAGTTTTTAACAATCTCTTCTATATCCGGACTCGTTAAATTTAAATCGATTAATTGATTGTCTTGCGTTAAAATATTAATTGCTTCTACCGCATTAATCTGTTCCTTGTCAAAAAGTATCCATTTGCGGGACTCTTCCTGCTTAATTAAATTTAAACGTTTATCATTAATAACTATTTCTTTATTTTCGAAATCTGCAACAAGTATCTGCATTCCTTTTGAATGTACACTTTTAAATTGTTTAAGAGAACCGTCATAAAGTATCTTTCCTTTATCGATCATTATAATTCTGCTACATATTTGTTCAATATCATGCATATCGTGTGTAGTAAGTAATATAGTTGTTTTTTTCTCTTTATTAATTTCCCTTAAAAATTCCCGAATGCGACTTTTTGCAAAAACATCAAGGCCGATTGTAGGCTCATCAAGATATACTATTTCTGGATCATGAAGAAGGGCACCTGCCAAATTAGCTCTCATTTTCTGCCCAAGACTCAACTGCCGTACTGGAGTTCTTAGGAATTCTTTCATATTAAGTAATTCTATATAAAATTCCAGATTTCTTTTAAATTGTAACTCATCTATTCTATACATTTTTTTATATAAGTCGAAAGTCTCTTCCATTGGTAAGTCCCAATATAATTGTGAACGTTGCCCAAAAACTACACCAATATGTAATGCATTCTGTTGCCTATTTTTGTATGGAATAAGATTGTTCACTAAAATTTCACCACTGGTCGGCAAAAGTATGCCGCATAACATTTTAATAGTTGTTGATTTTCCTGCTCCATTGGATCCGATATAACCGACAAGTTCACCTTTCTCTATAGAAAGGCTAATATTATTAACTGCATTTTTGATTTCAAAGTTTCTTGAAAATATTGATTTAAGTGAATTTACAAAGCCTTTTTCAGTTTTATAGATCTTGTAATCTTTTGAAACATTTGAAACAGTAATAATAGGCATAACTTTTCTCCTTATGAACCAGTGCTACAATAATGGGTAACACCAAGTTTCCAAAATCTATATGCAACAATGAAAAGAATAGTTCCAACAAGTGGGGACAAGTACTGGAATAAAGGATAAAAAAAAGTGAAGTCATTTTTGCCCAAAAAGTATTGTGCTGGATAAAAGTTTACAAATGCGTAAGGTAAAATTATTGTAAGTAGAATTTGTATAGATTTATTATATATGCTTAGCGGATAATCTATAAAGTTTTTTAAATTACCAAAAAATATATTAGACATGGCGCTGCTGTCAATAATCCAAAAAGAAGGAACAGAAGTTATGATCATCATAGCCGATTGAATTAGTCCGCCACTTAATATTACAATTATTAAAAATAGCACTTTAGCAATGTCTAAACTAATCCCTAGTTTTATAAAGCATATTAGCATCATTATAAGAGATATTACAAAAGTACCAGACCAGTTTGTACTGAAACATTTTATTATATAATATAAAAAATTGTTTACAGGTCTTAACAAAACTTCGTCAAAAGATCCATCTCTTATATTATTAGGCAGTCTTAAAAAAGCTCTATAAAAAAATGTACTGGCGACAGCATACGCTGCAGAATTAAGTGCAAATAAAAACATCACTTCGTATGAAGACCAGTTTCCCATAGTTTTAAATGTATTTATCATAACCCAAAGCATTATAAATTCTCCAACATAAGAACCTGCTTTAGCAAAAAACGTCCACCAAAAAGCCTTTTTATATTCCAAATTGCACTCTAAACTAACCTTATAAAATTGCAAATATAATAAAAAATAATTCACTTTTATCCACCTTGTATTACAATTTTATTTTGCACATGGCTCCACATTATTTTTTCTAAAACTAATAATAGTATAATCCAAATTATTTGCATAAATATTATACGAAAAGCTTCATCATAAGATATTTTTTCGAGATAAATTTGTATGGGTTCGTAGTTCACAAGTCTAAATGGAAGCATCACACTAATACTATAAAGAGTCTTTGGATAAAACCATAATGGTATTGTTGAGCCCGAAAACAAGGTCATACAGGCTCTTGTGAAAAAAGCAACATACTCGCCTGTTTGAAACCAAAAAGCTAGCAACCCAAAAATATAATGAATACAAAACATAAGGTATATGCCCAAAAACAAACATATTAAAAACATAAACAGCTGAAGAAAGTCAATATCGATTCTGAAATCATAAATAACTGAAATTACAATAGCAGCTGGAAAAGTAATAAAGAGTGAATAAAAAAAGTTATTTCCAAGATCATTAAAAATAAAATAATATTTGATATTTATCGGTTTCATTAATTCAATACCGATTGATCCATCTTTAACTTTGGAAGCTATTTCATATGCTACATTTGATCTGCTAAGTCTTTGTACAAAGGTGCTGATAACAATATAAGTAATCATATCTCCCAATGTAATACCTTTTATTGCTTCTTTACCATTATATAGAGCTTCCCATACATTAATATTTATAAAAAAAACAATAAATGTACCTATAATTTGTATATATGTATTTATGCGATATATAAACTTTTGCTGAAATGATTTTTTCATAAACTCAATATACATTTTTATAAAATCCATTCTTTATTATAATATAATGGGGCTATTTAAAAACAATATTATACATAGCATTCATTGATAACCGTTATATAGCATTATATACCATAGAATACCTTTGTAATCCTGCGAAGTACTTTCTATAAAAATATATAATTATTATACCTTTGATATGATCTCCAAAGAAACATTTATCCGTCTTATATCACCAAGAAACGTCAATTCAATTTCGGCGCGTCTTTTATGTCTATCAATTTTTTTTATAATACTCTCTCTGTCTTTTAGTGGTCCTGAAGTAATAAATATTTTATCACCAATTATGGATCCTTTAGATTCTTCCGTAACATACCTATTATCACAAAAACTTAATAAAAAGTTCTTTTCATCTTCAGTTACTTTCATATATTCAATGCCTTTGGTACCAAGTAATTTAAATATGCTTTTTGAAAATCCTACAAAACTATATGCTTGAGCTATAAATGTTCTTTCCTCTAATGTAGAATCAGTGAAAACATATCCAGGAAACATCGGTTTCAGTTTTTTGCTTATTAATTTTGAGTTTTTAAAAATCAGTTCTACTTGAGGAATGAATGCGCTTGATTTTTTTCTATTAAGCAACTTATTTAAAAAATCACATGCTTTTTGCTCGCTACCTGTTTTCACATAAAATACAAACCAATTACTCATCTTGACTCCAAATAAAGACCACTTTTTATTCTGGAATGGAGTGGTTACTTTATATCTATTAGTAAAAGATTTTATAATCTATTTAATTTAACACATCTCTTTGCCTTAAAATTACATTCCAATTTCTAATGCAAACATACTCTATATCTATGAAATGGGAAGCTTTGAAAAATGCACAGCTTCGCCCTTTCACGCCTAATTTATCGCTACAAAATAAAACATGCTATTTCATCATCGTATGTCAACGCGGCTCAGCGACGATTAACATCCTTCAGAATTTACACTACTATAATTTTAAAAGATACAACTTTTGCTGACGATTATAATATACTTGCCATGTTTCATATAGTCAATTGGCAAAAATCAATTATTACATAGCAATTATCTACAATTACGCCCAATAATTGATCTTTGTCCTTAAGGTTTATTATACAAAATCTATAAAACAAATACTTATTCAACACAGTAGTTTTGCATCATATATAGAGATGGAACTCTGAAATCTCTTATTGTTGCTGCCCACGCTTTCTGACCAGTCCCTGGCAACAATGCCTGTCCACAGAATTCCAGTAATGAGCAGCCCCATTTTAACCAGTTGATTTGACCCTGAAAATATAAGTCTTTTTGTCCGGCAGTAATCCATTTCAAATGTCCGTCATTTTACCAAACTCATTTCCGGAATTGAATCACATCTTTTGGCCGGTTTTATCTTCATGTTTTCGGCCACAAGGTATAATTTTTCTGCCGAATTCACCTTGCCGGAGACACAATAGTTCAAGCCATCTTCGAATCTCATCTCCTTTTTGAAGTCATATACCCAATAATATCTTCTGGTATCTGTATCCATCATAAGATGTGCACGGTACTTTTCATGCTCCTTTGTCGATATCCAGTAAGCGACGGAACAAATACCGTCGTGATGAGAAGCCTCTCGTCTGATACACTAAATGCAAGTAATCAGACGGGAGGCTTTTAAAGTGAAATCCACAGCTGAAAATCTGCTGCTCTGGGAGCAGCGGATACAAGAACGGATCCAAAACGGATTGACGATCATCGACTGGTGTAAAAAGAACGGAGTAAGCAAGCACCAGTACAACTACTGGAACCAGCGGGTTCGTGAAAAGCAAAAAGCGGACGCTGTAATGACGTTTGCGGACATTACACCCATTCTTTCAGCAGCCGATCCAATAAGTCTGAAACCGGCCTCTGACTTTCAAGTTTTCTTCAAAAATATTCAGGTCTCCGTTCCTGGGAATTTTAATCCGGCTGCACTGGCAGGGCTGATGAAAGTCCTGCAGCAATTATGATGCAGCACATCGCCGATGGTGCAGAGCACATTTACCT
>JAFABI010000104.1 GCA_023426125.1 Bacillota bacterium | reverse complement strand
GAAGGTGAGGTGCATATATTAGGATATGGCATGGATTGGAAAAATGAAAAATTCAGGAAATCAGTATCAAATCTTCATGAAAGTAGAATAAAAAGAATAGAAAAAACTCTAACACTTCTTAAAGAATGTGGAATAGATATTTCAATGGACGATATTACAGAAGGAACAGATGGAAATCCGGGAAGACTTCACATAGCAAGAGCCTCTGTTAAAAAAGGGTATTTTGCCAATGAAAATGAAATTTTCGATAAATTTATAGGCTCGGGAAAGTTCGCATATGTAAAAAAAGAGACTCTTTCCATTCATCAATCGGCAGAACTTATAAAAAGTTGCGGAGGTATTGCCGTTATTGCTCATGCAGGAGTCACAGGTTTATCAAGAGATGATCTTGAGTTCATAGTTTCTGAAGGAATAGAAGGCATAGAAATATTTTATCCTGAACACTTACCGGACTATAGAAAGACACTTGAACTATTTGCAACAGATAGAAATCTTATTGTTACCGGAGGAAGTGATTTCCATGGAATCAGAAACGGAAAACTGTCACCAATCGGCATGCCTGATTATCCCAAAAAGTACTTTATAAAATTCATGGAAAGAATCGGAATAACGGAAGGAATATCCAAATGAAAGGGAGTCTCAGCTTTTTTGACGCAAAATATGACAGAAGGATAATGTGGAAATGCTCTCTCCGCTCATTTAAGGCATGTATATCAAGAATGAAATTTTCCGGAGCTTCTTTTCAAGGTCTTTCGGCAAGACCGGAGGGAGATGAAACAAGACTTTATTACACATTCGATATAAATGGCAGATCATGTGTAATATCATCTATTACACAATTAGGAAAATTTATATCGGCATCTGGATATTTTGAAGGAGCTTATTTTATAGAAAAAGAGATTGAATCACTTTTCCCTGTAAAATTTTCAGAGACGGAGGATTTTTTAAGTTGAAAAGGATATTTGCAATCATATCAGCTTTTTTAATTCTGATAACACTATCATATCCTGCAATGGCTCAACAGAGTGTTGCCGCAAAAAATAAATATAAAGTAGCTAAAAACATGGCAATGTCCGGAAGATTACAGGAAGCTGAAAAAGAACTTGAAGAAGCATTAAAACTCGATGGTCACTATGGAGATGCACTATATCTCATGGGACTAATACAAATAGAAAATAAAAAATATGAAAAAGCTGTAGAATTTTTTAAAAAAGTAATATCCGAACAACCTAAATTTTATACGGCAAGGCTTTATTTGGCAAATGCTTATATGGCAATGAATGATACTCAGAAGGCAACAGAACAGGTAGATTACTACATAACGAATATGCCCTCAGATGCCTCCGGTCATTACGCAAAAGGCGTAATATGCTATATAAACGGAGATCTCAATGGTTCAATAAAAGCATATGATAAAGCAATATCACTCCAAAAAGAGCATGCATATGCATTATATAACAGAGGAGTAGCACTATTTAGACTTGGTCAAAAAGACGAAGGTATAAATTCCGTAAAGAAAGCCTTGGAATTAAAAACAACAAATTCAATATACAGATTTACTCTTGCAAATATGCAATATCTTGCAGGAAGAACATCTGATGCAATGAAGGAATTCAAATACCTTGAAGAGGCTGCTCCAAATGCTCACACAGGATTAACAGCCGCAGGTTACAGACTGTTTTCAGAAGAAAAGTATGATGAGGCAATCGCAAAAGCAGATGAAGCACTAAAACTCGAAGAATCATTTTCATTTGCAATGGAATTAAAATCGATGGCTCTTGAAAAAAAAGGAGAATTCGATGAAGCCATAAAGCTTTGTGAAAATATTTTAAAACAAGATAAAAACGATAAAAATGCTTCAGAAAGAATAAAAACTCTTAAGGAATTAAAGGAAAAGCAGGCTTTGGAAAAAAAAGATTCTTCAACTGATGAAGAATCAAATGAAACGATAGAAGAAAAATCTAATACCGATAAAGATATCGATAAAAAAAATGAATAGAAAGGAGATTAAAATGGCAATTTCAAACAGGGTAAGTACTATGGGCGAGAGCATAACACTCGCAATAACATCAAATGCAAAAAAAATGAAGCAATCCGGAGAGGATGTAATTATCATGGCATCGGGAGAACCGGATTTTGATACTCCCGATCACATAAAAAAAGCTGCAATTGAAGCACTTGCGAAGGGATTTACCAAATATACGGCAGCCTCAGGAACGGATGAGTTGAAATCCGCAGTATGCAGAAAACTTCTCAGAGATTCCGGACTTGCATATAAAAATGAAAATATAATTATAACAGCCGGCGGAAAGCAGGCACTTTTCAATGCCTTCCTATCAATAATAAATCCAAATGATGAGGTTGTACTTTTTTCTCCATATTGGGTTAGCTATCTTGAACAAATAAAGATCGCAGGAGGAATTCCTGTCCTTGCAGATCTGGAAGAATGCATATCAGATCCTGATAAATTCGCCTCATTTATGAATGAAAGAACAAAAGCTGTTCTTTTCAATTCTCCGGCAAATCCCTCAGGCAGAGTAATTCCGGAGGATGCCTTCAAAAAATTTGTAAATGAAGCAATAAAAAGAGATCTCTTCATAATATCTGATGAAGTATATGAAAAATTCTTATATGATGGCAATAAATCAGTTTCTCCGGCTTCATTTTCCGAACAGGCGAAAGCAAAAACAATTATAGTAAATGCTTTTTCGAAAACATATTCAATGACGGGTTGGAGAGTCGGATTTGCAGCAGGCCCTAAAGA
>JAFABI010000036.1 GCA_023426125.1 Bacillota bacterium | reverse complement strand
ATCACCGGCGGCCTGCCGGTGTTCGGCTTCAACCGCTCGTTCACGGTGCTGGGCCAGGGCTACTTCGGCATCGTGCCGATTCCGGTCATCGTCATGCTCATCGTGTTCGCCTTCGGCATCGTGTTCCTGGCCAAGACGCGGCTGGGCCGCCACATCTACGGCGTGGGCGGCAACGAGGAAGCCTCGCGCCTGTCGGGCGTGCACGTCAAGAAGATCAAGTACCTGGTGTACGGGCTGTCGGGCTTCATGAGCGCGCTGGCGGGCGTGGTGCTGCTGGCCCGCGTCAACTCCGGCCAGCCCAACGCGGGCGCGGGGTATGAAATGGACGTCATCACCGGCGTGGTGCTGGGTGGCGTCAGCATGTCGGGCGGCCAGGGACGGCTGCTCATGGTGGTCGTCGGCGTCATGATCATGGGCATTCTGACCAACGGCATGACCATGCTGACCATCAACGAGTACGTGCAGCAGTTTGTCAAGGGCATGGTGCTCATCGGCGCCGTCGCGCTGGACAGCCTGATCAAAAACCAGAAATCCAAGCAGATCGTCTGACCATAAAGTCGGGAGGGAACAATCATGAAGCGTTCGGAACTCAACCAGATCATGCGGGACGCGGTGGACTTCATCGCCTCCTTCAAATTCGCGCTGCCCCCCTTCGTCACCTGGACGATGGAGGAGTGGCAGACCAAGAACCACGAGTACGACGAGATTAAGGACAACATGCTGGGCTGGGACATCACCGACTTCGGCTTGGGGGACTTCCACAAGTGCGGCCTGCTGATGATCACGCTGCGCAACGGCAACTTCCACAACCCCAAGTACGTCAAGCCCTACGCCGAGAAGCTGCTGATCTCCGAGGAGGGCCAGGTGACCCCCTACCACTTCCACTGGAAGAAGATGGAGGACATCATCAACCGCGGCGGCGGCACGCTGGTGGTCAAGTGCTACAACTCCGGCGAGAACGGCGAGAAGCTGGACACCCCGGTCACGATCTACATGGACGGCCGCGCGTTCGTGGTGCCCGCCGGCGAGCGGATCGAGGTGGGCGTGGGGGAGAGCATCACGCTGCCCACCGGCCAATACCACACGTTCTGGGCGGAGGGCGGCCCCTGCCTGATCGGCGAGGTCTCCAAGACCAACGACGACAATGTGGACAACCGCTTCCACGACGAGGTCGGCCGCTTCCCCACGATCGAGGAGGACGAGCCCATCCTGTACCCGCTGTTCAGCGAGTACCCCAACATGCCGGGCAAATAAGCGACTGAGCCCGGGGGCCGTTCCGCTTCGGCGGACGGCCCCCGGCCATTCTTTGCGGGAGGTGCGCCGCGTATGGCGGTCATTGGCCTGGACGTCGGGACGACCGGCGTCAAGAGCACGGTGTTTGACGACAACGCCCGGGTGATCGGGCATGCTTACCGGGAATACAACCTGATCGGCGAGCGCGAGGGGCGGTTTGAGCTCGACCCCTCCGAGCTGTGGGCAAAGGCGCTCGAGGTGCTGCGGGAGTCCACGGCGGGAGTCGGCGGCGACGTCAGGGCGATCTCGGTTACCTCCTTCGGCGAATCCTTCGTGTGCCTGGACGAGCGGGACGAGCCGCTGTGCAACACGATGATCTACATGGACAAGCGAGGCCTCGAGGAGTGCGGCGAGTACCGCGCGCTGCGCTCCGAGCGCGACATCTTCTGCGAGTGCGGGCAGTTTGTGGACCCGATGTTCGCGCTGTACAAGCTGCGCTGGATGCGCAAGCACCGGCCGGACATCCTCGAAAACACCCACCGGCTGTGCTTCATCGCGGATTTCATGACGTATCGGCTGGGCGGGGCGCACCAATGCGATTACTCGCTGGCGGCCAGAAGCGCCATGTTCAACGTGTTCACCAAGGCGTGGATCGACCAGGCCATCGAATTCTCCACGATCGACCGGGCCATGCTGCCCGAACCCGTGCCCAGCGGCAGCGCGGTCGGCCACATGAGCCGGGCAATGGCCGCAAAGCTGGGCATGACCACGGACGTCAGGCTGATCGTCAGCGGGCACGACCAGATATCGGCCGCGCTGGGCAGCGGCGCGTGGGAGCCGGGCGACGTGGCCAACGGCATGGGCACGGTGGACTGCATCACGGCGGTCATGCGCAAAGACCAGCTCGATCTGGATGCGCTGATCCGGTACAACTTCCCGGTGGTGCCCTTCATGGACACCGGCGACTACGTGACCTACGCCTTCAACATGTCGGGCGGTTGCGCGATCAAGTGGTTCCGGGACACCGTCGCGAAGGATTTGGCCGGGCAAAAGGACGCCTACCGGCTTCTGGACGAGGAAGCGCCCGCGGAGCCCACCGGTATCCTGGTTCTGCCCTATCTGGCAGGCGGCGGCACGCCGTTCATGGACGGTAATACGCCCGGGGTGATCGCGGGGCTCCGGTTGGGCACATCCCGCGGGAAGCTCTTCCGCGCGTTTCTGGAGGGGGAGACCTATGAGATGATGTTCAATATTGAATGTCTGAAGGAGGTCGGCATCGACATCCGCAAGGT
>JAFABI010000038.1 GCA_023426125.1 Bacillota bacterium | reverse complement strand
GCCGAGCTGATGTGGGATAATGAGCCCATATCCTCCGGCGAACTGGTAAAGCTCTGCGAAAAGGAGCTGACCTGGAAGAAGTCAACGACATACACTATGCTACGCCGGCTTATCGACCGCGGTATCTTTCAGAATAAGGACGGGATGGTTTCTTCACTTATAAGCAGGCAGGAGTTTTCCGCCCTGCAAAGCGAAAAGTTCGTGGAGGAGGCCTTCGGCGGGTCGCTGCCGCAGTTTCTGGCGGCGTTCACGATGCGCAAGAAGCTGTCCGATAATGAAATCAATGAGCTACAAAAGCTCATCGATGAGAAGCGGGGTGAATTCTGATGTGGACCTATACACTGCTGCCTAAAATCCTGAATATGAGCCTAACGGCAAGCATTGTCATCGTTATCGTGCTACTCGCGCGTCTGTTGCTGCGGAAGTTGCCGAAGGTATTTTCTTATGCGCTCTGGGCTGTAGTCTTATTCCGACTCCTTTGCCCCGTGTCCTTTTCAACGGAATTCTCGCTGCTCGGTCTTTTCAATACGCCCGCGGCGACAGTAAGCGACAGCGGCGCCTACAGCAGCATGACCTATATCCCCAGCGATAGTGTCCATACGGAATACCCTCGGGCGGATTTGCCGCTTCCTGGCGTCAGCGAGGCCATAAACGAAACCTTGCCCCAGGGCAGGGAGCAGACCGGCACTGACCCACTTGAGTTCCCGATGTCAGCCGCTACCATACTCTGGCTGCTCGGCATCATGGTGATGTTAATATACAGTGCAATATCTTTGATGGAGTTACGTAGAAAACTCGTCGGCGCGGTACGGCTACGGGATAACATCTATCTTGCAGACCACATCGCAATGCCCTTTGTGATAGGTTTATTCCGGCCTAAAATCTATCTGCCATCGACCATATCGTCCGAAGAACAGGATTATGTCATCCTGCACGAGCAGACACATATCAAACGGCTTGACCATATCGTTAAGATGATTGCCTTTCTCGCGCTTACCATGCACTGGTTCAATCCGCTGGTGTGGGTGGCATTTGTCTGTGCCGTCAAGGACATGGAGATGTCCTGTGACGAGCGTGTCCTGAAACAAATGGGCGGCGAGATTAAGACGGCGTATTCCACATCTTTGCTTTCCCTTGCAGCGGGACGGAGACTTATTAACGGCAGCCCGCTGGCGTTTGGCGAGGGGAACATCAAGGGTCGTATCAAGAATATTATGAACTTCAAGAAGCCTGCGGTTTGGATGGTCATAACTGCGGTTATTGCGTGTATCGCCGTTACGTTGCTCCTGTTGGCGAACCCGGCAAAATCGCTGGAACTTCCGGATGCAACCTCTGTACTTTCCATGGACATGGAGCAATTTAACGAATACGAAACCCTTGGGGTCGTTACTATAACTGACAGCAGCAATGTTAAAACCGTACTGTCCGCTCTTTCTGGAGCAAGAAAAACGTTGCGGCAATCTGTAAACGATTATCCGGTACAGAACAACTATCTCATCGTCAGGCTTAATCTTGCGGGGGAGCGAAGGACACTGTGCCTATATGCTGAGGGAAATGCGTACTATATTGAGGAGCCGTATGTCGGGATATATCGAAGCGACAGGAACGCAAGCGTTGCAATATACAAAATATATACCGGTTCCGGCGGGATGAACAATTTGCTGGAACAAATCGGAGAGGTCGAAGGCACGCCGGAAGCTGCAAATAACTCAGTCTTTGACAGGGTGAAAATAACATTTTCTTCAGGAATTAATGGGAGTGAATCGGCAGACGAATTTGAGACGACTGCTTCAAAGATTGTAGAATATATCTATTCAGCAATCCGGAATAGGCAACACACTGAAAAAGTAGTAGACTTTAATGAAAACTATATCAATAAATACATTATACAACTAAGCAATGATATCGGCGGATCCAGCTACAGTCTTTTTTATGATACGCTGCATAACAAAGCCTATATTGAAGGAGACGGAGGACTTTCCGAAACAAATACTGATTTTGCCCGTTATATCGATTCTCTTCGGGAGAATACGGACATCAAGATTGCAATAGATGACACTGATGCCGCAGCTCTGTTTAAGAAATATGGATGGACGCTTGATTATCAGATAAGTGCGATGAATAACAAGCTCAATAATATTACTGTCCTGACCGGCTTCAATCCGAATGCATATTACTTCGCATATAACAATGTTCTATCAATGGATATTGGCTTGGACATGAATAGATACTCCAACTCCGCGAATATTGATGTTGAAATTTATAGAATTAACGAGAGTATGCCACAGGAGTTTTATCCGATACAGAATTGCAGGGGTATTGTAGTAAAAGAGAATGGTAAAATCATCGGCGCGTTCATCAGTGCCGGACGGCACAGCGCTTTTAATGCCTGCAGTCTGAAAGGCAACAGCTTTGAAAAGGCGGCAGGTCAAACGCTTGACGGATGGCTTACAGAAAGAGTTCAAGGAGATACCACCGATGAAAAGCTTTCAAAACTGGAACCTGAGCAGATAATCAAAGAATATTTCACCGCGCTGAATGAAAAAGCCGCACAGACAGCGAAAGGCTGCATCTCGAAAAAGACGTTGTTGGGTAACCTTACCTCAAACATGCCGAACGATGAATTATTCAATGAGGGGTATGGTCTGCTATTAACAGATTCTGACTTTCGCAACCTGAAGTCTGCGAAGCTTATAGAAGCCAAGTTGATAAATGAACCCGATAAAAACACCAAGACCTTCAGAATAACAGTAGACCTTCAGTATGACAAGGTGATATCCATCGGCAGCGGGGAGCAGCCATGGGATTGCATCATGGTCTATGAATCTCCTCAGACGGGATGGAAAATAGAAGGCTTTGGACATTAGAGATTATAGCAATGTAGAAACATTCCATTATATAGCGGTATTCCGGAATCAGGTAAAGCGCAAAAGGGCAGTTATGTTTTATGCTTTGACATTCAGCATCTAACCGCGTTTAATAACTTGTCAAGCCGGGCGGGCGATCTCGCAATCCTCGAAATGGCGTCGCGGATCGACAAGTCGGCCGATGATAGTATGTTACTTCTGCGCATAGGGGGTGATGAATTTGCCCTCATAACCGGACTGTATGATTATGAGAGCGCAAAAAAACTGTCAGAAAAGGTATTAGCCCATAATGGCAATCCGCTTGACTTTGAGGGTAAGAGTCTTCCCTTATCGCTATGGTGCGCCATAACGATAATACCCAAAACGTTGAGATACAGCGAATTTTTTACCGATATGCATAATGCGATAACGGAGAGCAAGCAATAAGGCATTGCCTGTCTTCTGTAAAGCTGACTGAAATTATTACGTCGACGTAAAATGGAGATAAAAATATGGCAAAACCAAAGTGCAGCGAGCCAAACTCAATCTGGAACGTATCCTTTCGACTGGCCGAAGCATATTTCATAGAACATGGCCACCTTCTGATTCCCCATGATTACATATACGCTGGCCATCGGTTAGGACGCTGGATCGGAACACAGCGTTCTGACTACCATAAGAGAACCAATCCGTTTTTTACCCAGGAGCGCATCGCAAAGTTGGAATCGATGGGCATGGTGTGGGATGCGAAGGATGCTGCGTGGAAAGCCAAGTGCAGGGAGCTGGAAAAATATCGCCGGCAATATGGGACGGCACGGGTACCACAATCCTATGTGACACCTGACGGCATGAAGCTCGGGGACTGGATCAACAAGCAGCGTATGGACTGCAGACGCAATAAAATCGCGCCGGAGAGAAAAAAGCAGTTGGAGAAACTCGGCATGATTTGGGAGGCGGAGACTCTGCGGCGAGGGTCGTGGGATGTTAAATTTGACCTTTTGAAAGTATATTTGGAGAATAACAGTAGAAAATTTCCTGCAGCGGACTATATCACGGAAAAAGGAGTTAAGCTGGGTCCATGGCTAAGCAGTCAGCGGCAAAAGTACCGAACAGGAAAGCTGTTGCTACAGCGCAAGAAGAAGCTGGAGAGTTTGGGGATCGTATGGGATACCCTGGAGCAATGCTGGGAAGAGTGGTACCGGCGGGCGGAGGTATATTATCAAAGCCGTGGAAATCTGTGCCTTTTTTCCCAACGGGACGGGCAGAGCCCCGGGGGACTGGGAGCCTGGCTGTCAAGACAGCGATCCGACTATTGGCAGGAACAGCTTTCGCACGAGCGGATACAGAGACTTGAAAAAATCGGGATGATCTGGAATGTGCGGGAGAAAGAATGGGGGACGATGCATCGACGGGCGCTTGAGTTTTATCAGCAGCATGGGCATTTGCGTGTTTCTAAAACCCGTGGAGTTTCGGAGGATTATCAACTGGGCCAATGGCTGAGTACTCAGCGAAAAAGCTATCAAACGGGTACAAATCCCCTTTTCACCGGTGAGCGCATTCGAAAATTGGAGGAAATAGGTATGGTGTGGGATGCTTCCGTTGACCCACAAGCCGTATGGGAGGAATGGTATTGTGCAGCGGAAAAATTTTATCAGGAGCACGGACACCTCAGCCCCTCAAAAGGCCGCCTGCGAACATGGATTCTGTCGCAGCGCGGAGCGAAAAGAGGAAAACGCGGCTGCCTTTCCCCCGAGAAGGTACGGCGCCTCGAACAGATCGGCATGGTGTGGTCGCCTATGGAAGAAAAATGGAATAGGATGTATCGCTATGCTAAGGAATACTACCAGGTTCACCGGATGTTAAATATTCCCTGCAGCTATGTCACCGAGGAAGGGGAGCCGCTGGGACAGTGGATTGTCGGCCAGCGAAGCGGTTACAAAAGTCTGCTGGCCGGATTGCACGGCGGCGGCCGGAATGTCATCACGCCGGAACACGCGGAACAGCTCAACCGCATCGGTATGATTTGGGACGCCTCCACCCTTACCAGCCGTACCTCATATCAGGAAAAGGTACTCCTTTATTACCTGAAACAGATTTGTAAAGATGCGGGCAAGGTCAGTCAATGGCAACCTCTGGGATTTGAGCTGGATATCTTTCTTCCTTCCCTAAAAGTGGCCGTGGAATACGACGGGCTTGTCTGGCATGCAGATAAAGTAGAGAAGGATGAAGCAAAAGGGCGCATCTGCCGGGAGCAGGGCATCAGGCTGGTACGGATACGGGAACCGGGATTGCCGGAGGTCGCGGAATGCAGCCTGGCCATACAGCTAAAAGAGTTGGGAGACAAGGCCCTGGAAAACGGCATTGCGCAACTGTTCGCTTACCTGGAGTTCCCGGCGCCGGACTGTAATATCCCTCGGGACCGCACCAGGATCATTGCTTCTTATAAAGATTATGTGTCACAAAAGTGGAATCAGATATACAAAGAGGTTTACAGCTATTATAACCGGCAAGGAAATTTATCCGTAACACCAGACGTCCGAAGCAGTTCTGGCATCAGCATCGTAAACTGGATCAATTCGCAGCGGGAAGCGTACAAGAATGACGAATTGACGCCCCTGCAAATCCAAAAGCTGGAGAAGGCCGGTATGGTCTGGGCTCCTTTTGAACAGAAATGGATGCGGATGTATCATCTGGCGGAAGCATATAGCAGGCAGAATGGGGACCTGGATATACCGGCGGGATACTGCACGGAAGATTGCGTCGCCCTGGGGGCCTGGCTGTCTAAACAACGGGAAGCATACCGGCGTGGACATCTGAGCTTGCGGCGCATCCACCTGCTGGAACGGCTTGCTGTCATCTGGTCTCCACTGCGGCAAAATCAAGATCGTTATCTGGAGGCAGCCAAGGCATATTATCGCAAGCACAGCAATCTGCATGTACCTGTCCAGTACATTACAAAGAATGGATTACGGCTGGGAGACTGGCTCGGAGATCAGCGCAATCGCTATAAGATGAAAAAACTGGGACAAGGGCATATTCAGACATTGGAGGAACTGGGAGTACAGTGGGATGTCTTTTTGGCCAGGTGGGAAGAAATGTTTTGTGTCGCTGAAGAATATTTTTTCAGACACGGTAATCTATGGGTCTCTCCCAATTATGTAACTCCGGAGGGCATGTATCTTGGGGGGTGGATCTCACAGCAGCGCGATAAACTGAAAGCCAAAGACAAACATAAAAAGCTTACCCCTGAGCAAAAGAACAGACTGGATCTTATCGGTATGGTGTGGGATCCATATACAGTTAAATGGCATAACAAATATCTGCTGGCGAAGGCCTATTATAAAGAACACGGACATTTACACATACCTGTAGACTATATTACTGAAACCGGGGAAAAACTCGGCATGTGGATTGCCTCACAGCGGCAAGCGATGCGCGGCAATCCCAATTTCTTAATGACTGAGGAGCGGCAGCACCTGTTGGAGGATATCGGAATGGATTGGAGCTTGAGATGCAAGAAGCCAACGGCTCGTTATAGACGGAATCAGAGTGTCTGAGTATTGTTCACTATATTCTTGTTAGCAACCGAAAATATTCCAGAAGAGGCAATGGTGTAAACAAAAAGAAAGGCTCAGTACGAGCCTTTAGGGATAGGGGAGGTTACGACCCCGGTTGAACTGGGAAACCACGCACCTCTACAGGTATTGGTATTTCACTTGCGGCGCTGTTCATAATTCTGCACGATTTTATTCCAATTCACCACCTCAAAAAAAGCATGGACATAATCTGCGCGTAGATTTTTATACTTTAAGTAATAAGCATGCTCCCAAACGTCAATGCCTAAAATCGGCTGCCAGATACCCTCCGTCTCCAATATAGGGTTATCCTGGTTAGGGCTGGTCATTATTTTCAGTGCGCCATCCCCATTGGTGGCAAGCCATGCCCAGCCGGAACCAAATTGGCCTACCGCCGCTTTGCTGATTTGCTCTTTAAAATCATCAAAGCTGGAAAAGGTCTGTTTTATATTTTCCGCGAGAACGCCATTCGGTTCTCCCCCTGCATTCGGCGAAAGATGGTCAAAGTACAGATTGTGGTTGTAAAAGCCGCCACCGTTGTTGCGTATGGCTGTTTTCAGATCCTCCGGGACACTCTTTTTCCACTGCGCCAGAATGTCTTCAATTGGTTTGCCGGTAATACCGGCTTTTTCCGCCGCATCGTTCAGATTTTTGGTATAGGTCGCATGGTGCTTTGTATAATGAGTTATCATAGTAAGCGCGTCAATATGAGGTTCCAATGCATCAAATCCATAAGATAATTTTACTTGTTCAAACATAAGGACTCTCCTTTCAGCACGGGTAGAGTTTATCCACCATTAATCCTGTAGTTAGAATAAACTAACTTATTTATATTTATACCCTCTTTTATATAGATAAAACAATTTTAGTTTCTTTTGATTTTGAAAAGTTCTCCGGCCGTCCGGCAACGCCAATTAATGAAGGAATTAATCCTAGCGGGAACAATTACTTGTTTAGAACACATAGCTTCAAATTCATGAATATTTACCTATTTTGCATTTATTACTTCTCCGTCTTGTAATGTTAAATTGTACGCAGGCATCCAACTTAACAATTTGTTAAAATTCTTACTTGCTGGTATTATATATATATCGACAGCAAAGGATAAAAAAGTGCTTATGAAAAAATTGGTCATTGGGATCGTAGCACATGTAGATGCGGGCAAGACAACATTGTCGGAGAGCTTGCTTTATTTGAGCGGCAAAATTCGAAAATTGGGAAGGGTGGACAATAAGGACGCCTATTTGGATAACTACGAACTTGAAAGGGCAAGAGGGATTACAATTTTCTCCAAACAGGCCATGTTTGAAGTGGCTGATACACAGATTACCTTATTGGATACCCCGGGCCATGTGGATTTTTCAACGGAAATGGAGAGAACACTCCAGGTACTGGACTATGCCATTTTAGTGATAAGCGGGGCAGATGGCGTTCAGGGGCATACGAAAACCTTATGGCGGTTGCTGACCATATACCGGATACCGGTTTTTCTATTCATTAATAAAATGGATCAAAATGGGACGGATAAAGAAAAATTAATAAAGGAATTAAAAAAACAGCTGGATGACGGATGTATTGAATTCGGACAGGGTGTGACAGAGGACTTTAACGAACAATTGGCCATGTGTGATGAAGTATTGATGGACGCCTACCTGGAAACCGGATCTATTAAAATCCCACAGATGAAAGACGCAATCAGGGCGCGTAAGCTGTTTCCGTGCTTTTTCGGTTCGGCTTTAAAATTGGAAGGCATTGAAGCGTTCATACAAGGTGTTATGAAGTATACCGACATGCCTTCCTATCCTGAAGCGTTTGGAGCAAAAATATTTAAAATAGGAAGAGATGAACAGGGAAACCGCCTTACCTATATGAAGATTACCGGCGGAAGACTTAAGGTAAGAGATGTTTTAAATAATGGCGTTTGGGATGAAAAGGTTACTCAGATCCGAATCTATTCAGGACAGAAATACGAAGCGGTAAATGAGGCAGAGGCGGGCGACCTATGCGCAGTAACAGGGCTTAGTCAAACGAAACCGGGAGAAGGCCTGGGGGCAGAGCAGGCTTCGAATGCACCTGTATTGGAACCCGTGTTGTCCTATCAGATATTACTTCCGGAAGGCTGTGACCCAAGAGTGATGATCCCTAAGCTGCGCCAGATAGAGGAAGAGGATCCGGAGCTTCATATCGTGTGGGATGAACAGCTTAAGGAAATCCAGGTACAGATTATGGGCGAGGTGCAGATCGAAATTCTGCAAAGTCTTATACAAAGCCGGTTTGATATGGAGGTATCCTTTGATTCAGGCAGAATTCTTTATAGAGAGACGATTGCAAATACCGTAGAAGGGGTAGGGCACTTTGAACCCTTGCGGCATTATGCGGAGGTTCACTTGTTAATGGAACCCGGAGAGCGGGGAAGCGGCCTTCAATTTGCAGCGGCCTGCAGTGAGGATATTCTGGGTAAAAGCTGGAAGAATCTCATTTTATCCCATCTGGAAGAAAAGGTTCATAAAGGAGTTCTCACAGGGTCAGCAATTACTGATATGAAAATTACTTTAGTGTCAGGCCGGGCCCACAATAAGCATACGGAAGGCGGTGACTTCAGAGAGGCTACCTACCGTGCGGTGCGACAGGGCTTAAAGGCAGCAGAATCCGTATTGTTGGAACCGTATTATGCCTTTCAGCTGGAGCTGCCTGAGAAAATGGTAGGACGCGCTATGACTGACATTGAGAAAATGCATGGTACATGCCGGATTTCACATATGGAAGGTGAAATGACAGTTCTTGAGGGGAAAGCCCCTGTTGTTACCATGAGAAACTACCAGAAGGCTGTGATGGCCTATACAAAAGGGCAGGGCAGGCTCTTTTGCAGTCTGATGGGGTATGAACCCTGTCATAATACGGAAGAGATCATGGAAAGGATGGGATACGATTCTGAAAGAGATGTGGAAAATCCAACGGGTTCTGTATTTTGTGCAAATGGCACCGGCTTTTTAGTCAATTGGGATGAAGTAAAGAACTATATGCATGTTGAGAGTTACTTTCAAAAAAAGGATAATTTATTGGAAGAAGCGGTTGAAAACCAGACGTCACCATATACAAAAGAGAAGTGGATCGATGAAGAGGAGATTAAAAGGATCTTTAAACAAACCTTTTATGCCAATCAAGGGAAAAAATCTGTTTGGCAAAAGCGAAAAACAGTTGTCGACAGTGATTATAAACCAACTACCTATATAAGCAAACCAAAAGAGGCAAAGGAAGAATATCTTCTTGTCGATGGCTATAACATTATCTTTGCGTGGTCTGAGATGAAAGAACTTGCAGAAGATAATATGGACGGTGCAAGAACAAAGCTGCTTGATTATCTAAGTAAATATCAAGTTGTTCGTAAATGCCGGATTATCGCCGTATTTGATGCGTATCGTGTTCAGGGGCATAACGAGGAAATAATCGACTACGGTAATATCCATGTTGTGTATACCAGGGAGGCGCAAACGGCGGATCATTTTATCGAAAGGTTCACCCATGACAATCATAAAAAATATAGTATAACCGTTGCAACATCCGACGGCTTGCAGCAAATTATTATCAGGGGATCGGGTTGTGCCGTATTATCCGCCGGAGAGCTGAAGGAAGAAATTGAATGGGCAAATGAAAGGGTTATTCAGGCCTATCGGGAAAAACAAGCCATCAATCGTAATTATCTAAAGGATGCGTTATCTTCCGAGACCAAACAGCAGATGGAAGAACTCCTGAAAGAAGAAAATGATAAGAGAAAATATGACCGCGAGGATTAAAATATGGCAAAACAAGTTATTATCAGCTGCCACATTGATGTATAATTGTAAAGGTACCTGGAAAGTGTGAAGGAGAAATCACAAAATGTTAAAAGAAAAAGAAGATGATATACTTCTTGACAGTATAGAGAAAAAAATAGACCTGTGCATTGAATATGGTAAATTTACGAATACCACCTTTCTCGATATGCGTCAAAGGAGTCTGACGGAAAGTGTGTGCAGACGACGGGGAGATCTGGGTTACAGCTTCTATGGCGGTTATCCGGAGGCAGAGCGGACAGTGGCGGTTTTTCTGCCGGAATATACAAGGCTGGAAGATAATAACCCCCTGGCTTTGCTTCGCGTTACCCGGAATGGATATAAAGAGCTCTCTCACAGAGATTATCTCGGATCACTTATCGGACTTGGGATCAAGAGGGAGATGATTGGTGATATTCTGGTTCACGGGGATGGAGCTGAAATAATTGTACTGAAAAGTATTTCCGAATTTTTGTTAATGAATTATGAAAAGGCCGGGAGGACCAATCTTAAGGTGGAAATAGCTTCCATCGATTCTTTGATTGTACCTGATGCAAGATTTGAGACAAAGAGGGATACAGTAGCATCACTGCGCCTGGATAGTGTAATTGCATCGGCATTTTCCATGTCGCGGGGTTCAGCGGCGGAAGCCATCAACGACGGCAGTGTTTTTGTCAATAGCCAGCTATGTGAGAAGACTGACCGTCTGGTAAAGGAAGGGGACAAGCTGACACTTCGGGGGAAAGGGAAAGCTGTTCTTGAGGCCGTAGGCGATATTACAAGAAAAGACAGGACGGTTATTGCAATTAAAAGATATCTATAGAGTCCGGATGTTCATATCATGCTGGCTGTGACTTGCAGCGTTGCATAGCTCCAGGTGAATCGTACTATACCTTCATTAATTATAGCTTGATATCTGCTGTCCCGGATGATAGACTAATAAGTAAATTACCGAAGGGATTAGTAGATGAAAAATCCTTGTGGGACAACAAGAGCCAATATTATAGAGAGTGCCGAAGTAAACGGAATGAAGATATATTTTGGCACGGGGGTTAATCCTGTTAATTCTCCGGCTCAATTTTTTGTGGCTTGGGGAAAGAATGTTCTAGCTAACGGACTTATTCATACATTTAATAGTGAAGCTCCGGAAGAAGGGTTTCTTTGGTTTATAGATGAGGACCAGGCAGAGGAGAAATATAGGTTATTACAAAAGGTTATTGGCAAATAAGCTTTCCCTTGTTATCTTGCGTATATGAATCTTGCTATAGCAAACAGCTTTAGCCTTCGAACTAAATACCATTAATAGAGTGTTTGATCGGCTTATGGCATTAAATGTTCTAAAAGTTTAAATCGCATAAGATGTTTTTGGAGAATAATGTAGAAATTATTGTGGGTAAATAGTTTGAAACTGGCTCAAACATAACAATACCAGTATAGATGAACATGAAGATTTAATATTATTAAACAAAACTGGATATGGGGTAACATTATGAGCATGAAGAAGCTGTTTTTTAAAAAGCAAAAGGCCCAGAAGAATTCCATTCGTTTTTACAAATACCTGTTTTCCTACATTTCAATGGTTTTGATTGTTATTAGTATCGTGGGAATTTTGACATACCGTTCGTCAGTAAAAATAGTACAGGAAGAAGTGGAAAAGTACAATTTTTCCGAATTATCACAAATAAAAAGTATTCTGGACACAAGAATCAGGGAAATGGATTATCTGGCTTTGAAAATTGCATCAAATTCCGAGTTGTCTTTTTCAAAGCTATATAATGACGGGTATGATTCATATAACGCAATCAATGAATTAAGAAAGCTTAAATCGAGTAATTTTTTCATCTATGATATGCTGGTGTTTTGCAGTAAAAACGGCAGGGAACAAAGAGTTTATTCATTGGATGCAACATGGGATCCGGACATGTTGTTTGCCACAACCTATAAGTTTGATAAAATGACTGGCGATGATTTTATTACTTTAACGCAATCGGCCAAATATCCGTTTGTTTTATCAAAGGAAGTATCCGGAGTATTTGGGAATACGGATTTAATAATGTACATCTATCCTTTTTATCATTATCCCACATCGCCCGTGGAGTCAATTGCTTTTCTTATCGAGGCAAAAGAAATAAAAAATATTATTGGCGGCATTTTAAAGAATGCTGCCGGAAGTGTTGCCATATTGGATGAAAATAACACCCCGGTATTTGTAATGAATAATTACGGTGACATGGATACTTTAAAAACCATATTTCAGCGCAGCAATTCCTTATCGGAGGCAATTTCCACATCTACGGTTAAACTGGATAAGCAGAGCTATACCGTAATCAAAATGCAATCGGAATACAATCTGTGGTCCTATGTGAGGATATTGCCTACGAGTCAGTTCGTGGAAAAGTCAACAAGCATTAAAGTGATGTTTACCTATACACTCGTCATTGTGCTGGTATTAGGCCTGTTAATCGCATATTATTTTTCAAATATGAACTACAGGCCTTTAAAAAGATTTGTCGAAATGACGGCGGATTCTGCTATACAGAGGCAGGAGAAGGTTTCCCGGAATCGGGATGAAATCAATGTTATCTATGAAACCTTCGATTCCGTTATCAAAGAGAACCGGAGCCTGACCGGCAAACTGAAAAACAAAGCCGGAATAGAAGAAGAGAAGCTTATAACCTTGCTGTTGTTCGGAAAGGAGTTAAGCAGCAGCGAGAAGAAAAATCTGGAGGAGGTTCTAGATACCCATTTTAACCGAAAGTATTTTGCCGTATTGGCAGGATGCATCGATGCCTATAATAAATTTACTGCCGAACATCCCAGGGAAATGCAAAATGTAATCAAGTTTGGAATACTGAATGTTTTGGATAGCTTATGCAAAGAAGCGGATATTGGCGGGTATGGGCTGGAAATACTGGATGAAAAAGGGGGCTGCTTTGCCCTCGTTGTAAACATCAATGATGAAAATGACAGGAAAGAAAAACTGAAAGAGCTTTCAAGCAAAGCCAGGCAATTTATTATGGAGAATTTTGGAATAACCATAACCATCGGTATTGGTAATATTTATGATAGCTGCACATCAATCCATAAATCCTTTTTTGAAGCTAGAGGGGCTGTTGAGTACCGCTTTTTAAAAGGGAAAAATTGTACGATGTTTTTCAATGAGATGCCGTGTGAAAAGCCAAATGCTCCTTTGAACCATGAAAAGGATTTTATTATGGCAATACAGCAGGGAAAGCAGGAGGCGCTGTATAAAATTATGGACAGAGTCTTTAATGACCTGTCTGAAAAACCGCATACTCCCGATGCTGCAAAAAAAATGTGTGAAAGTCTGGTGAATGCTTTGAAAAAGACGATTGGCGCACTTGAACTGGAGCTTTCCCCCAGTCTTGGAGACGAACTCGAAAATCTGCTGCCCGAACGCTTTGAAACCATTGGAGGTTTCAGAGATGCTTTTATACACGTTGGGATTAGGATTTGTGCTATAATTGAAAAGTGCAAGGAAAGCAAGAATTATGATCTGCGTGAAAAAGTCATAGAATATGTGGGAAGGTGCTTTATCGATTGTAATTTAAGCCTGAATGGTATTGCAGAAGAGTTTAAAGTATCTCCTTCTTATCTTACCAGATATTTTAAGAATCAGACAGGCTATTCTTTGATGCATTACATTGACACGTTGAGAATGGACAAAGTCAAGGAATTGTTAAAATCAACGGAGATGCCTTTGAAGCAAATCATAGGATATGCCGGCTATGCTTCAGATAAAACATTTATCAACAAGTTTAAAAATCTTGAAGGAATTACACCCATACAATACCGCAATATCGTTAGGGGGAGTAATGACAGGAATACGTCTGCAGATTCATTGTGATGTATAAGAATAATACCCTGTGCAATTTAGAATACCCGGCAATATTGGCTTTCTATGTCCTCAAATTTATGTAAGTGTAAAAAAATCGTCTCTTAAAACAATTATTAGGAATTGCACCGGACAGAAAGATGTGTGAGAATGAGAGTGCAGCTCAACGGCGGCTTCCGGTATTAAGTTGAGCTAATAATATGGATCAGGTGATAATACAAATGTTGAAAAAGGATACAAAGCTTGTTTTTCCCTTAAAATCACGATGGAATTATAAAAAGTTCAACAGGCTTATTTTAAGCAATTGGCAGCTTTATTTATTACTGGTTCCCGTGGTTTTCTATTTTTTGGTCTTTAAATATTTACCTATTTTAGGTCTGCAGGTGGCATTCAAGGAATACTCGGTTTCCAGGGGGATCTGGGGAAGTCCATGGGTTGGCTTTGAGAACTTTAAAAGGTTCTTTGATGCCTTTTTCTTTAAAAGGTTGATATTTAATACCGTGGGTATTAATTTATACAATTTGCTCGTAGGGTTTCCGATCCCTATTATTTTAGCGCTGATGATCAATGAAGTTTACAATATCAGGTTTAAAAAAATTGTTCAAACAGTCACCTATGCCCCGTATTTTATTTCGATTGTTGTTCTGGGAGCAATGATGATTTCCTTTTTTTCACCCAATACCGGAATTGTTAATAACGCGGTTAAATCCCTGGGAGGCACTCCAATCGCATTTATGACGGAGCCCAGGTATTTCTGGCACATGTATGTTCTGTCCGGGATATGGCAAAATGCGGGTTGGAACGCAATAATATATATTGCGGCATTAACAGGAATAGATTGGGAACAGCATGAAGCTGCTATCATGGATGGGGCTACCAAGCTTCAAAGAATACGTTATATCAATATTCCGGGCATTCTTCCAACAATCGTAATCCTTTTTATTCTGGCCATCGGAAATATGATGGGAGATAATTTTGAAAAGATCTATATTATGCAAAATGAGCTGAATCGGGAAGCATCCGATGTAATTTCCACTTTCGTCTATAGAACAGCTTTTGTGGAAGGGATGGATATCAGCTTTTCATCTGCCGTAGGCTTATTTAACTCCACGATTAATTTCATCCTGCTGATTACAGTCAATGGTATTGCAAAAAAAATAGGTAATAACAGCTTATGGTAGAAAGGTTTGAGTACAAATTTAAACAAGGATGGGTATGAAGAATGATGAACAGGTTTAAATCCAGGCAGGATTATTATTTCGATATTATAAATCATGGGTTGTTATTGTTATTTTTACTTATTGTTTCCTATCCGCTATTGTTTGTCGTAAGTGCTTCCATAAGTGACACAATGGCTGTTGTCAGCGGTAAAGTATGGTTGTTCCCCAAGGGGATAAATTTTGAGGCATATGAAAAAGTTTTCCGGGATGTTGCTATTATTACCGGGTATAAAAATACGGTTATTTACACCGTCATTGGTACACTTATCAATCTAGCCATGACGATCATAGCAGCCTATCCGCTTTCAAGAAAGGATTTATATGGAAGGAATGTATTGATGTTTGTTTTTACATTCACAATGTATTTTCAAGGGGGGCTTATCCCTACCTATTTAGTGGTAAAAGATCTGGGCATGGTAAATTCCATGTGGGCACTTATTTTACCAGGCGCTGTATCTATCTGGGTTATCATTATCATGAGAACATATTTTCAAAGCAATATTCCCAATGAATTATATGAAGCATCTGCCATTGATGGATGCTCTAACTTACATATGCTCTTTACCATCGTGCTGCCCCTTTCCTCTCCGATCATTGCCGTGAGTGTCTTGATGTATGCGGTTGTTCATTGGAATAGTTATTTTTCAGCGCTGGTGTATATAACGGAGGCCGGCAAATATCCGCTGCAGATGGTGCTAAGGCAAATATTGATCCAAAATCAGCTTCAAAACATGCAGGATGCGATGTCATCCATCACAGAGCAAATTATGGTGGGAGAATCCATCAAGTATGCGGTTATTATTGTAGCAAGCCTGCCGGTGCTGATTCTTTACCCGTTTTTGCAAAAATATTTTGTTAAAGGTATCATGATTGGGGCTATTAAGGGTTAGCGCGCAACCCTGTTTAGTAATAAAATCATCAATTGAGGAGGAATCGTTATGAGCAGATTTTCTAAAGCTTTGTCACTGGTAGTAGCTTTAGGTTTATCAGTATCGGTATTTTCAGGCTGCAACGGCAAAACAGAGACAAAAGTAACTCAGAGTACATCGGCAATAAGTGAAACAAGTACTTCCAATTTTAATCCGTCAGGGTTTCCTATTGTCAACACCCCTATAACTCTTAAGGGAATGGGCTCCAGGAATCCAAACCATGCTGACTGGGACAAGATCGAAATGTTTGTTGAGTACGAAAAAATGACCGGAATAAAAATCGAGTGGGAAGCTGTTCCGGACCAGGGTTATCTGGAAAGAAAAAATGTCCGGCTGGCAAGCAATGACTATCCCGATTTCTTCTTTAGAGGAATGCTTACCGATGCGGAGCTCACCCAATGGGGAAATGAAGGTATTTTTATTCCGTTAAATGATCTTATCGCAAACTATGCACCGAATCTGTCGGGGATCATGACAAGTGATCCCGGTATAGCAAAAGCGATAACTTCGCCTTCAGGTAAAATTTACTCATTGCCCCAAATACAGGGCAATGCTCCAATGCTGCCGTTTTATAATTTCATTAATAAAAAATGGATGGACAACCTTGGACTAAAGGAACCGAAGACCACAGAAGAATACTACCAGGTTCTAAAGGCATTCAGGGAAAGGGATCCCAATGGCAATGGCCAAAAAGATGAAATACCTTTGTCTGATTTCACCGTCCAGCCGTCAGGTGAATGGGTAATAGCACATATTGTCTCGGCATGGGGTCTTGGAAACAAGGGCGCTGTTGCAAAGATGAGCAATATTGATCTGGGGCCGGACGGAAAAGTAAGATTTTACCCTGTGGACCCTTTATATAAAGAAGCGCTGCAATTTTTAAATAAGCTATGGACAGAAGAACTGCTTGATAAGGAGATGTTTACTGCCAATGCTGCGCAGCTTTTGGCAAAAGCAGAGGCGGACACTTTAGGCGCTTTCATGTTAGGCGTCTCGCCCAACAGCTATGTTGGAAAAGCTGTGAATGGCTTTGATGCGATCAATCCTCTCACGGCTTCACCGGATATCAAGCCAACCTGGGTATCCTACAATTCTCCGGTGGCAGCTACCGGTACCTTTGCAATTACAAAAAGTAACAAGTATCCCGAAGCTACAATGCGGTGGGTGGATTATTTCTACAGTATGGAAGGCCATTTCCTGCTTGAACAGGGACCTAAGGATAAGTACTATACCGTTAATGAAGCAAATAAAACGTGGGAATGGACAGAGTTTGTGACAAAGAATCCGACGGGATTAACTGCATTACAAGCTCAGGGTACTTTTAGTCCCTGGCCTGGAGGCTCACTGCCTACCGCATTCCCACAGGGATGGTTCCGTGAAGCTTTCTTGAAGTGCAGCGGTTATTATGAAAAAACAAAAGCATTTTTACCGGACGAAGCATGGAGATTTTCTTATACGGACCAGGAAACAAAAGACCTCGCCCTGATGAAGGAAATCGGAGATTATGTAAAAGAAATGAAT
Organism: Bacillota bacterium; assembly: GCA_023426125.1. Taxonomy (GTDB): domain Bacteria; phylum Bacillota; class Clostridia; order Acetivibrionales; family DTU013; genus MnB-11. The sequence goes on along the minus strand of JAFABI010000038.1, from coordinate 2,272 downwards.
GTAAAATTTGTTACAGGAAGTGCACCTTTCACCGAGTGGGACAGTTATGTCGACAAGGTGAAAAAAATGAATTTAAGCAAATACCTGGATATACAAACCGCGGCATACGAAAGATGGAAAGCTTCAAAGTAAGAAAAAGTGCTGTAGTATTCGTAAAGCTTTTTGCATAAGAGCAGGAATATAAAGCCGGTATGCTGCCGGCTTTATATTCAACTGGAATAATAACGAGGAGAGTGAAAGTATATGATTAGACGTGTTTCTATTCTTCTATTTCTAATTGTATCGATGATATCGGGAAGCCTGTTATTTGTTACGAATGTGAAAGCAGATTCCGTTCCCGCACCAAATCCGCCGGAATCGGACTATAACATTGCTTGCTGCTATTGGGGCGGAATTTATCAACAGGGAGAACACTATGGATGGGATTTGTTACAGAATTATCCGGATAGAAAGCCTCTGGGGGTGGGATGGTATGATGAGAATGATCCGGAGGTCTGGAGCTGGTTTAACAGGTGGGCGCTCAATTATGGCATTAAAACCTGGATATTCGGCTGCTTTAAGAATACCACCGGACCAATTGACAAGCTCTTTGGTGAAAAAGCCATCGATGCGTTTAAAGCGTCACAATTCAGTGATCAGATGAAATATGCGTTGTATATTCACAATGCCAGCATAACGGACGCAAATGAAATGGAAAACAATATCTATCCCAGATTGAAAGCCAATTTCCAGGACCCAAGATATCTTGTAGTTAATAACAGACCCGTATTATGGGTTATTACCGACTATACCTTCGATGCAGCAAAGCTAAACCAGCTAGCTCAGGCGGATGGCTGGGATGGAGTTACACTATATAACAGGTATGCTTCCCCGGTTTTGGATGGAAGGAGTGTATACAACGAATTTTGTGACGGTAAAGGCTATGGGTCCGGTATTACCATTGCAACTGCGTCCATGGGTTTTGCCGGCCAGCCCTGGGGAACCGGGAGGACGGATATGCGCACTCCGCAAGAATTTGAAGACCACCTGAGGAACAATATCAAACCATGGATGGACAACTCGGCTACAGGACTGGGAAAAACACTATGCATTATCGATAACTGGTGCGAGTTTGGTGAGGGCCATTGGGTGTGTCCTACAAATACGGCCGGTTTTGGGTATCTGGATGCGGTTAGAAAAGTATTTACATCCGGTGGATCCCTGCCAGGTGATATACTGCCAACCAGTCCGATACAAAAGATTTATGACAATCCGCAAGCCTACTGGAAGTTTGATGAGACAAACGGGGATGTTGCATATGATTCTTCAATCTTTGGACACAACGTCACTGTAAATGGAGCTGCATGGGATCCGCAAGGGAAGAGCGACGGATGTCTGAACTTTGACGGAATCGATGACCATGTGCTGTTAGCGGAAGAAGGCGCCCGGCTGAGTGGATTTATGCATGACCACATTGGGCTCAGGAGGGTTTCCATGTGGTTCAAGGCCGATACGACAAATGGAACAAGGACCCTGTATGAGGAAAGTGAGCCTGATTATGGCCTGGCATTACGGATTAATAACGGAAAATTAGAAGCCGGAATTGCTCGTGAAGGCAACAGAAGTATAATTAGCCAAAGTTTTACCGATACCACGGATTGGCATTTTGTTGAGATACAATATTATGGCAAAGGAAATTGGAGCGGGCCCTTTAAGACTCATGGATTTGAGCTTTGGCTGGATAACAGATTACTTGAACGGAAATTTATGACACATGCAGGTAGTTTTCTGATCGGTTCAAAAGGTGCAGCTGCAATAGGCTGCACAAAGGGTGGAGATGCGTTTGGTTCTTCGGTTTATGACGGGAGTTATTTTGCCGGTAAAATTGATGATGTTAAGATAAGATATACATATGGTAAGAAAGATTTTGGCGGCATAATAGATGCCGGCGGCAATTTGGCTGCGAGTGCCACGGTAACGGCAGACTCGCAGCAGGCCGGTTATGAAAAGGAAAAGGCCGTCGATGGCATAAGTAATTCGGACACCCACAGGTGGGTATCAACCGGCAATACGCCAAATCACTGGATTCAGCTTGAATGGGGGAGCGAAAAGAGCATAGGCAATGTCAAAGTGTGGAGCGGAAGCATGGCGTACCCGGATAACCAACTGGATGACTATACGGTACAGTATTGGGATGGTGGCGCATGGCAGACCGTTGCAGCTGTGACGGATAATCCAATGGATGGGAGCAGCGGGCAATATAATGATCTGGTATTTACAGCAGTGAACACAA
>JAFABI010000101.1 GCA_023426125.1 Bacillota bacterium | reverse complement strand
GCGCCGGCTATCGGCCGGTGCGACCGGTGAAAGCGGTGCGGCCGGCCAAGCCGCGCAAGCCCAAGCGGCGAAGCGGGGGCTTTGTTTCAGTGCTCGCGGGCTTGGTGTTGGCGGTGGCGCTGGCGTTCGCGGGCGGCTACCTGCTGCGCGAGTACGCCTTTGACATCGTGCGCGTCTCGGGCGACGCCATGCACGAGACGCTGATGAACGGCGATCTGGCGCTGGTATCCAAGCTCGACAGCCAACCGCCGGGAACGGGCGACGTGGTGGCCGTGCGGGTTAGCGGGCGGCAGGGCGTGATCCTCAGGCGGGTGATCGGCGTGCCGGGCCAGACCGTGGAGTTCAAGGGCGGCGAGACGCTGGTGGACGGAAGTCCACTGATCGAGCACTACATCTCGCTGGCCAATTACGAGCAATTCCCGGCCAAGACCCTGCCGCATGGCAAATACTACGTGGGCGGCGACAACCGGTCAGAAATCTCGGACAGCCGGGGCGAGGAAGTGGGCCTGGTCAGCGAGCAGGACATCGTGGGCAAGGTGCGCTGGGTAATCTGGCCATTCAACCACGTGAGGACATTGTAGATTGTAGAAGGGTCGTGACCGACATGGAACCCAACATCATGCCGAACAGTGGATCGGATGTTCAGCCGGAAGTGACGCCGGCGGGACAAAAAAAACCGATAAACGTCAAGAAGGAGATCATCGAGTGGGTCAAGGCGCTGGCGGTGGCGCTGATCGCGGTGCTGTTGATCCGCACGTTTATCTTCACGATGATCCGGGTGGACGGCAATTCCATGATGGAGACGCTGCACGACGGCGACCGCATCGCCTCCACGATCATCGACCTCAAGCTGAACGGACCCAAGCGCGGCGAGATCGTGATCTGCACCTACCCGAACGGCACGCACCTGGTCATCAAGCGGGTGATCGGCATGCCGGGCGACACGGTCGCGGTGGTCGACGGCCAGACGCTGGTCAACGGCGTGCCGCTCGACGAGCCCTACGTCGAGCATCCGAAGAACGGCGAGTTCTTCCCGCCGGTGACGCTGGGCGAGGACGAATACTTCGTCATGGGCGACAACCGCGCGGTGTCGCGCGACAGCCGCGACCCCTCGGTCGGCCCGCTCAAGCGCGACGCCATATCGGCCAAGGCGCAGCTGCGCATATGGCCGCTGGGTGATATGGGGTTGGTACGATGAGCAAAGAGAAGAAGCCGCTGAACGTGAAGCGCGAGATATTCGAGTGGGCGGTGTCGATCGCGGTGGCGCTGGTCGCGGTATTCCTGATCCGCACGCTGCTGTTCACGATGATCCGGGTCGAGGGCCCCTCGATGCTGGATACCCTGCACGACGGCGACCGCATCGCCTCGACGATCGTCGATTTGAGGCTGAGCGGGCCCGCGCGCGGCGACATCGTGGTGTGCACCTATCCGGCGAAGACCATTACTGCATCAAGCGGGTGATCGGGCTGCCGGGCGAGGTGCTTGAGGTACAGGGCGGCGTTACCTACATAGACGGCGAGCAACTGCCAGAGCCTTACGTCACCCGCCCGCTGAACTACGACTACGGGCCGATCGCCCTCGGCGAAGATGAATACTTCGTGATGGGCGACAACCGGCAGAACTCGCTCGACAGTCGGGATGTCGGCCCGCTTGCAGCGCGCGATCTCGACGCCATCGCGCGGCTCAGGCTGTGGCCGCTCGATCGGATTGGACTGGTTTCATAGAAGGAGGCCGCGTATGTCGAAGAAGAACGGTCATTTGCCCGAAAGGCGCACCTTTGTGCGGGTGATCGCGCTTGTGCTCACCATCCTGCTCGCCGGATCGGCGGTCACGGCGGCGGTGTTTTCGGCGATGGGGATTTGGTTTTGATGCAACGGATACGAGCTTCTGATTGTTAAGAAATAAACATCTTTCGCGGCAGGAAAAATCATTCCGGCCGCGAATATATTATTACGCATTCCCAAAAGTTATGGGAAAGAGGGCGATGCCGATGGCATTTTTTGAGGCGTCCCTGGTAACGAGACAATAGGAGGACATCGATATGCGTATCATTACAAGCGGAAAAGACGTGGAAATCACCGAGGCGCTGCGCGAGCGCATTGAAAAAAAGGTCGGCAAGCTCGACCGCTATCTGGGCGAATCCGAGGAGGTGCAGGTGCGCCTGTCGCAGCAGCGCGGCAATCGAAACACCGTGGAAATCACGATCGCGTTCGACGGGATTATCCTGCGCGCCGAGGAGACCAGCTCTGACATGTACACCTCGATCGATCATGCGATCGACATCGTGATCCGCCAAATCAGGCGGCACCGCACCAAGCTCGAAAAGCGGCTGCGCGCGGGCGTCTACGAGGCCGAGGAACCCGGATTCGAGATGCCCGACGAGGCGTCGCTCGTGCGCACCAAGCGCTTCGCCATGAAGCCGATGAGCATCGACGACGCCATCGCGCAGATGGACCTGCTCGGGCACAGCTTCTTCCTGTTCCTGAACGAGGAGACCGGCGGCGCGTGTGTGGTATACAAGCGCCAGGACGGCAATTACGGCTTACTCGAGCCCGAGAACGGATAAGCGAACGAGCGGGCGGATCATATCCGCCCCTACCGCACGCGGCGCCTCTCGTAGGGGCGTATGGCATCTGGCCGGATCCGCCGGCCGTACAATTTCATAATGGTTGACTTATATAGATCCGAGATATGGTCGGATGTCTCTACCAACCGCCGCGAAACGGTTGCCTATAAGTCTTTCGCCCGGGGCATGGCCCCGGGCGGAGGCGATAGGCAATTTTTTTCGGCAAGGGGAGGATGGC
>JAFABI010000071.1 GCA_023426125.1 Bacillota bacterium | reverse complement strand
CTTTCGCAGAAGAAACAGCATATGTAGAAACGCCGGAAAGCAAGGCGGCAATCTATGCTGCTTATGAACAATATGGACTCACTTACAACAAAAGCACAGACCAGTTATTTTACAATGGGGAATTAGTGCGATATTTTGAGGACTACTACCCGGTTGGCGATGATGGCCGCGCGGGAAAAGACTACCTTAATGAAAATGGCACGATAGACGTTCATGGTGTAAGGGATTTATCGCAGCTAACTCACAATTCCGACGGTTCTTTTGACCCAAGCGGCAAGCTCATAGGAGTAGAACCTTACAGTCAAGCAGATTTTGACGCAAGGGATATTGAAGAATTAAAAAATCCGCCAATGCAAACGACAGCGATAGAAGACGGCCCTAAATTAACACCGGATGAACTGGCAAAATTATACTCGATTTACGAGCCGTTCGGTGTAACTTATGATAAAAAGCAGGATTGCTTTTACTATAATGGAAAACTGGTTCGACAATTTATTGATGTATTAGCATCGAACGGAGAATCATTTTCAGGCGGAAAGTTCAAAGGAGCTATGCGGCAGATGGGTAGCCCTGACGGGGAAATCAAAATAGAGGCTGTACGAGATTATACGAAACCTGACGCCAACGGATATGGCGCATTGATTGGAATTGAGGTTGTAAAATAAAACGCTGTCTTGTGACAGAATACTTCTCCGCATTAGCACGAGAATAAACCGTTGTTTTAACGGCGGGATAAGTATATGCGCTAAAGCATAGCCGATTGCAAGCGGCGGTTTTGAAATCGAAAATCAAAGCCGCCTTTTTATTTTTTATGATTCTATGAGATTGCCGCACTATCCCTCGCAATAGGAAATACCGAATGGAAGATTAGTTTATTTATGTTTGGACAAGATATATTTGTATGCTATAATTGATCTTATGCAGCAAACCCTTCCGGTTCCAGGGCCGGCATAAGACTGCATAAGCTGAAGGAACGACAGGATTATATGAAAGGAATATTGTTATACGATGATACCTACACCACACATTGAAGTAAAAGATAAGGGGATTATTGCGGAAACAGTTCTGCTTCCCGGCGATCCCCTGCGTGCAAAATATATCGCGGAGAATTACCTGGAAGGCGCAGTACGGTTCAATTCCGTAAGAAATATATTCGGCTATACGGGTGAGCATAAAGGCAAAAAGGTATCGGTAATGGGCACCGGTATGGGGATGCCTTCCATCGGGATCTATTCCTATGAACTTATCCATTTCTACGGTGTCAAAAACCTTATACGTATCGGTTCGGCGGGTTCTCTCCAGGAGGATGTCAAGGTAAGGGAGATCGTTATCGGCATGTCGGCTTCCACAAATTCCAATTATGCAACCCAATACCAGCTCCCCGGCACTTTTGCGCCGACAGCTTCCTGGAGTCTGCTGCAAAAGGCGGTTGCCGCATCGGAGAAGAAGGGCGCCAGCTTCAAGGTGGGGAATATACTCTCTACCGATGTGTTTTACGATGACACGCAGGATGCATGGAAAAAGTGGGCTAAAATGGGCGTTCTGGCGGTGGAAATGGAGGCTGCGGCGCTATACATGAATGCTGCGCGGGCAGGCGTGAATGCGCTTTGTATTCTTACCATCTCCGATTCCCTGGTGACCCATGAAGCCACCACCTGGGAAGAGCGGCAGAATTCTTTCACACAAATGATGGAAATCGCTTTGGAACTGGTATAAAAGGACTATCTGTCCCTGTATTTGGGTGATTTCAATACCGCTTCGTCTTCCTTCATTTGCAGCGGCATGGTTGCAACAACAATGTGCCTGTGCTTCAGAAGCTCTCTTTCAATGAACAGCCTGGTGTGGTTATGCAGAATATTATGCCACCAGGTTTTAACAACAAATAGAGGGAGTATGACGGTTATGATATCGTCCTTCTGAAAATCGTACTCGGCGGATTCGATAAACTTGATCAGCGGCTCGACCACCTTCCTGAAGGGGGAATATTTGATGATCAAAGGGATATCCGTGTTAAGGGCGGAAAACCTTTCACGCATCTTTTTGCCCTGCTCCTCATCGGTAGAGACGTTAAACGCCATTACATTTTCAGAAATTGTCCTTGCATATCGCAAAGCCCGTATGCTGGCCTTGTTCAGACTTTCTACCGGAACGATGACGCGGTTTCTGTAGACATCCCTGGACAGATCGATGGCTGAAATTTCTTCCGGCGTCATTTTTAATTGCTTTTGTATTGCAATATAGTGCTTCTTTATTTTAAGCATCATCAGGATAAGCAGCGGTATCAGTATGACAACCAGCCAGGTCCCCTGGGTGAACCTGGTCACTGCGATGATCAGAACGATGCAGAAGGTGACAAAAGCGCCAAATCCGTTGATAACGGCCTTTTTCTTCCAGTGTTCGCCTTTTACCTTAAGCCATCTGGAAAACATGCCGGCCTGTGAAAGGGTGAAGGAAATGAAAACGGCAATGGCATACAGCCCTATAAGCGAAGTGATATTTGCCTTGAATACCAGTATCAGCAGCATGGAGATGGCGGAAAGCAGGATTATCCCGTTGGAATAGCTGAGCCTGTCCCCCCGCATGTTTAGCTGCCTGGGGACATATCCCTCTTTCGCCATCACGGAGATCAGGTTTGGAAAGCCTACATAAGCGGTATTTGCAGCAAGTACCAGGATGGCAAAGGACAGTGCCGTGATAACATAGAAAAAGAAGGTCCGGCCGAAAATCATTTCGGAGATCTGGACCAGCATAGCCCCTTTCGTGGGAACGATGGGATAAAAATTGGCAATGGCGGAGGTGCCGCCAAAAACCACAAGAACCGCTGAAGCAAGGATTAGCAGGACAGTTTTGGCATTTTTCGCGGAAGGCTCCTTGAAGCTGGGTACCGAATTGCTCACGGCTTCTATTCCTGTCAGCGCTGCACAGCCGGTTGTAAAGGCCTTGAGGATCAATAAAAGGGACAGGGGCTGCAAGGCGGAGGGGGAGAGGGCCGGCGGCTCGGGACGATAGCCTCCCAGGGCTTTGACGGCGCCTACAATCAGCAGGATCAGGATAGAGAAAATAAAAAGATAGATAGGCAAACTGAAAAGCTTTGCCGATTCCTTGATTCCTCTGAGATTGCCCAGGGTCATAAGCAAAATAACCAAAAAACACAGAAAAAAGGTATAGGGCTTCAATACGGGGAAGGCGGAAACAATCTGATCTATCCCTGAAGTGATACTGACTGCCACTGTCAGGATATAGCCTATGCTCAATGCCGACCCGGCTGTCACTCCCGCCATGAGTCCTATGTTTTCCTTTGCCACAACATAAGCGCCGCCGCCGTTGGGATAGCTGTCTATGATCTGCCGGTAGGAAAGTACAAGGATGGCAAGCAAAGCGATGATTCCAGCGGAAATATACGTCAATTGGCCAAAGGCCAGGATACCGACGGCAGGTATCAGCACCAGAAGGATTTCACTGCCTGCGTAGGCTACCGAGGAAATAGCGTCGCTGGACAATAAGGGAAGACCCCAAAAAACATTCAGTTTTTCGCCGCTTAGAGCCTCGTTTTTCAGCGGTCTGCCAATCAGCAGCCGTTTCAGTTTTGTTACCATAACTCACCTGTACCGTGTTACACAGGAGATAATCCCTGTAATCACTTTATTATACTCGCTGCAAGCAGTTGTGTAAATAAAGATTTTTTCGCAAATTTATCAGCATTTTTTTATAGAAAGTGTTAAAATAAGAGTAAATCCGGATTGATCCGGACCGTGGCATCCGGGGAGGGCCGGAGCTTGTTCCGGCGGGTGAACCTGCCCATGCGAATGCCGAATGCTGCCGCTATAAAAAATGCGCAAGAAAGTATGTTTTTATATTGGCAGATAGGGTATAATACCACCTATGGGGGAATTTTTGAGGTGATAACATGTCTTTTTTAAATAAAGCGATAGCAAGTGCGGGGTTTGGATCTGCAAAAGTAGATACGCATCTTGACAGTCAAAAAGTATGCAAAGGTGAACAAGTAACCGGTTTTATAAGTATTTTAGGTGGAAAAACCGAGCAAAGGGTTTCCAAAGTATCTCTAGTACTCATGGCATATGCAGACGATGAAGAAGATAGCCCCAAAAACAGAAAATCCATTGAGCTTTCAAGATTTGATATTGCGCAAGATGTGCAAATCAAGCCTAACGTAGCAATAGAAGTACCTTTTTCCTTTGTGCTGCCTAATGATACTCCCGTTTCATTTCAAGATAATATGATCTGGCTTGAAACCAGCCTGGATATCAAAATGGCAATTGACCCATCCAATAAAAACTATCTGCATGTCATACCGCATCCTTTTATGCAACGCATTTTGGACATACTCCAAAAAGAATTGAAATTTGTTTTGACAAATTGCGGGAATGTATATATTCCCAATAATGGGAGTCATCTGCCTATTGTGCAGGTATTTGAATTCAATCCTACATTACGTTTGATAGATTGCCTGGATGAAATAAAGATGATATTTTTTGTAGATGATTTAAGAGGGCTTGAAATCGTATTGGAGTTTCCCAAAAAGGTGCCTGGCTCTCAGGAATATGTCCATAAAGCCAGCGCCATGGCTGATAATATACTTCAGTTTCTTATCCCCAAAAAAGATTTTGAAAAGGATAACAACAGTTTAGCCGATTTGCTTTTACAAAACATAACGAGGCATTTAAATGGGAGCGAAGTAAAAAGCTGATAATGTACGCACATCCGGCAGTAAAAAGTATTGAAGTAAATGTTGTTGAAATAAATGAATTGATACCTTTGAAGACTTGAAGCAAGCGGGGATAAGCCACCCGGACATGGAAAAGATCCTGGATTTTTTATAGCATCTATACCGGTTTGCTATTGACAAATTGACAATGGAT
>JAFABI010000068.1 GCA_023426125.1 Bacillota bacterium | reverse complement strand
GGAAATATTACTTCCGATTCTTTTCTGGGGAATGGAGCGGGCTGGTCGCAAATGCCTTGCATTTGCTGCTCGCCTATGCAACCTACCAAGCGTAGTTCCCCGGAAAAGATTATCGGAAGTTATATTTTCGCCAGTGCTTAGCATATATGGTAAAGGCAGACAACGGAAGCGCTGCCTGCCTTTGCTAAAACACCCCGGTTCAAGTTTGTATCTCTGTGGACACGCTCCGGAACTTGGGTTCATTTTTTTTTCTTCGGGAAAAGTTTTTTATCTCTCCGGCAGCAGGATCATCCGATGGCGTCGCTTCCTTCTTCGCCGGTCCGTATGCGGTAGCACTCCTCTACGGGAAGTACGAATATTTTTCCGTCTCCGATATTTCCTGTTCTTGCAGCGCTCATGATGGCATCGATGGTAGGCTTGACAAAGCTGTCGTTTACGACGATTTCAAAGCGGACCTTGTTCAACAAATTGACCTGCAGGATATTGCCTCGATAGTTTTCGGTATATCCTTTCTGCTGCCCGCAGCCTTTTACGTGGCTGACGGTCATTTTATGTATTTCGCCTTTAAAAAGAGCATTTTTGACATCCTGAACTGCCTCAGGACGTACGACTGCGATTACCATTTTCACAATAAATTCCCCCTTGAATTTTATTTGATACAGACCCTTCCAATGTCATGGACCGGGCCGATATCCCTGGGTCTAATCGCCTCATTTTTTCATACGCCTTTGCATGAAGATAAAAAACGAGTGGTAAAAAGAAGTGCCGTTACTTCTGATATAAGCGTCATTGCTTTTGCATCACCAACCATGTGATGCCTACTTGAATTTTAATACATTCGCGCCGGAAAAGCAAGTTGCTGTAAAATTTTTATGGCTAAAGTATTCTGTATGGGTGTGTATTGCGCGTCCGCAAATGCAACCTACTCAAGCAAGTTTTCCAGACAAACAAAATCTGATTTTTGTAGTATAATAAAAAGAAAGCCTCAACAACGAAAGGGAATATAAATATGTCCGATATGCGAATCACCGAAAAAATTATCATTGCCGCGCTGGCTGTCCTTCTGATTTTCCAGCTTGTGCTCAATCACAATCTGACAAGAATAAGCAATGAGCTGTCCGGCAGGGTCAATTCCCTGCAGAATACCGTGGTAATGCTCCAGAGCAATGTCACCTCGGAAGTCAGTACTATCATGAACCGTATCAAGGAGGAGAATTCAATCATCAAATCGGTCCAATGGGAGACTGTAAAAATGAATAACGGTGTGGTGACAGTAAAGTGTGAAGCCGGCTTTAATCAAATGTCAGATGGCGGCGTCCCGTATCTCCTTTATAAGGCTGGAGAAACCGGCAGCTGGAACAAGATCGGGCTTGAACATGTAGAAGGCCTTATTTATTCGGCCAATATTGACCTGAGACCACAGGAAAGTTATACCTATCAGGTGTTTATAGACGGTGAGACCCAGTACAGCGGAAATACCGAAGGAATTGAACCATACATCTATCAATACGCCGATTTCCGCGGAATGATCCTGGGCGACTATGACCATCGCAGCGATAACAGCAAAACGCGCCGGGTAGTAAATCTGGAACCTGTCAGTAAAGCGATATTTGAGCCCTTGCAGATGCAGGCAGCGGAGGTGGTATTGTACAGTTCCGGAAAGAAGATTGATTCAGTCGTTATGAGAAAGGCAGACAATACTTCGAGCAGTGATGCCAAACCGGAATACTTTTCTGGGAGTGATTCACAGATCGCAATGCCAGAGCCGTTCTACGGCATGTTGTCAGCTGAGCTGAACTTTGGAGACTATAAGGAAGTCATAGACCGGATCACTATAAAAGCGACTTACAATGACGGATATACGGTGGAGAAAGAGGTTTACCCCAAAATAGAGGAGTAAAAGCCAGGAATATATACGGAGGTTTAAAGCAGATGCCGGAGAAAATGAAAGGCAAGGCAGTGGTTGTGACAGGAGGCGGCCAGGGCATAGGTAGGGTGCTTTGCAGGGATTTTGCCAGGGAAGCTGCGAACGTCGTCATTGCAGATATTGACGAGACAGGTATAAGAAACCAAAGAAGGAAATGTGGAATGAAAAAGTTTACTGACTTATATGCGGCCATACTGCTCATGCTAATATTGACCTCCTGTTCCATGGCTGAACCGGAGCAAACAATTCCGAGCCGGCCGGAGACAGTCACGGCTTCAACGGTTGCCGCTCCGGTTGAAGAGGCGGTTGCCATGATTAACCCCAACGGAGATACGGTCCGTGACAGAATTAACGTGCCTGAAGGATTTTCCAGGATTGAAGCGGAAGAAAACTCCTTTGGCCATTATCTCAATACGTTGCCCCTCAAACCGGATGGCTCAAAAATAAAGCTTTATAACGGCGACGTCCGGAACACGGATTTTCATACGGCGGTACTGGATATCGATATCGGCGACCGTGACCTGCAGCAGTGCGCCGATGCCGTGATGAGGCTGCGCGCCGAATACCTGTATGAACAGGAGGCCTTCGACCGCATTCATTTCAATTTTACCAACGGCTTCAAAGCCGATTTTACCCGGTGGATGAAAGGCAACAGCATCAAAGTCAGCGGGAATGATGCCTTTTGGGTGGAAAATCCGGCTTCCTCCGGTGAATACGGCAGCTTTAGAAAGTACCTGGAGATGGTATTTGCCTATGCGGGTACACTGTCTCTTTCAAAGGAAATGAAGGAGGTTTCGGTGGAAGAGATGAAAATCGGCGATGTTTTTATCAAAGGTGCAACACCCGGGCATGCGGTAATTGTTCTGGACATGGCCCACAATGAAACGACAGGCGAGAATATTTTCCTCGTCGCCCAAAGCTATATGCCGGCGCAGGATATCCATATTTTGAAAAACCCCGGAAACGACGTCCTGAGTCCATGGTATTCGACGAAATTCGACGATATCTTTGAGACTCCCCAGTGGGATTTCGACAAAAGCCAGCTAAAGCGCTTTGCCGATTAGGGAATATTCTTCAATTCGCAATTTGTCCTAATTTGTCATTGCGAGCAGGGCAAAGCAATCTGTACAACCCTTGCCTCTACACTTCACAATGACAAATCACAATGACAATTACGAATTGAAGGGAAAAATGTTGCTTCTTGACATAAAATGCAATAAAATAGTATCACGGGATATTTTTTTGCCGCTGCAACAGCAAAAAAATTCATTTTGAAGCACCTTTCAGGAGTAATCGCAAAGCTTCAATGAATTGTTCCAAAAGGCGGGGGAAGGATTTTTTTGCTGCTGCGTCAGGCAAATAATACCGATTGCAGCTGAGGTGATACGATTGTCCGGTCAGGTTTCAAAACAAGATGATTTTCATTCGGAGTTTGTACTTCAAAACATGTCTGACTGTTTTACCTGCTTTGAAATAATGAAAGACAGTGAGAATAAACCTGTTAATATCATATTGCACGAGGTCAATCCGTCATTTGAGAAAACAATGCGGAAAAATTTCAAGCTCTCTCTGGGAAAACCCCTGCTTGATCTTTATCCTGAATTTTCGGATTTTTTTAGCGATTGGATGAGTACCGTAATGAGCAGGGAAAAAGAAAATTCCGTTATCAAATTTGTAAAATTCATCCCCCGGATTTGCAAGCTGGCAAGCTTTTCGGTTATTAAGGAAAGCAGCGGACACTACTCTGCGTTGTTTCACGAAATTGACGAATACAGGCAGGAAGCAGCAGTAATCGAAAGCATGGTTGACGGTATCGTATATTATCGGCAGGTTTCTGACGGTGATGGCAATGCCGTTAATTACAAGGTGTTGAATGTAAACCCTGCTTTTGTCGGAATGCTGCATATTGAAAGAAAAAATGTGACGGGAAAGCTGTTGACGGATATTATGCCGGTTAACCCCGAACATTTGGGCATTATCATGAATGCCATAGAAGACGTTATCAAGACAGAGCAGCCGAAAGCCTATGAGCATTATTCCCCAAGACTCGGCAAATGGCTATCCATAACTCTTTTTACGCTAAGTGAAGGATATGGGGCGGCCGTATTTACGGACATCACCAAATTTAAGCGGATGGAAAAAGATTTGAAGGAATCCCGGAAAAAGGCTGAAGAGGAAAACAGTGCAAAGAGCGAGTTGCTGACCAATATCTCCCATGAGCTGAGAACCCCGCTGAATGTGATACTAAGCGCAGCCCAACTGCTGGGCCTTTATATAAGCGACGACCGTTTGTATAAAAAGGAAAATGCAAGCAGGCATATCAAATCCATGAGGCAAAACTGCCTGCGGCTGATCAGGATGGTAAACAACATACTCGATTCAAACAAAATCGATTCGGGGCTTTTTCAGTTAAATATGAAAAACCGTGACATGGTCGATTTCATCGAAAGGATCATTGATTCTACCAAAGAGTATGCTTTACACATGGGAAACAGATTGATTTTCGATACCTGCGTAAACGAGAAAATCATGTCCTTTGATATGGATGCCATGGAAAGGGTCATGCTGAATCTCCTTTCCAACGCTCTCAAGTTTTCAGGGAATCACGGTGACATAACCGTCAGCGTTAGGGAGGAAAAGGACGGCATCCTCCTATCCGTTAAGGACGAGGGGGTCGGAATACCCGAAGACAAGCAGGAACAGATATTTGAAAGATTCAAACAGGCAAGCAATTTGCTGGTAAGGGAGAATGAGGGCAGCGGGCTCGGACTTGCAATCACAAAGACCCTGGTTGAAATGCATGACGGGACGATTTCCGTCAAAAGCGGGGAGGGGGAGGGGAGCGAATTTACCGTCATTCTGCCCTCCAGGCTGGCGGTGGAAGACACCGGGGAAGACAAGGGCGGCATTTTTGGGGACAAGCTTGTTGAGCGGATAAACATTGAATTTTCCGATATCTATTTGTGAGAGCTCCAGCAGGAATTTGTTCAAGAATTGTTTACAAATTTTTAAAATTTCATACATTAAAACTTCATAAAATATGGGTATCATATAAGTACAACGATAAAACATAGGTTGGGAGGTTTGGAAAATGTACGGAAATTATAACAACGATAACAATTACAACAATTACAGCAACTACAACAATTATCAAAATATTGCAAGGCCCAAAAAGAAAAGCAGGTTCTTGTCATCTCTGGCCCTGGTGCTGGTAACCTCTCTGATAACCGGCGCAGTTGTAGGCGGCGCTTTGTTTACTAAGTTTTCCGGTGAACTGGAAAAAGTTAATGCGGCCATCGACAGCAAGCCGGTAGCTACCACCCTGGAGAGCAACCCTGTGAGTAACAATGTTCTTCAGACAGCGCTTGCAAAAACGTCGTCGGTTACCGAAATCGCAAAAAGCGTAGGGCCTGCAATCGTAGGTATACGAATGACCGTCAGCAGTACGCGTCAATCCGGCTTCTTCGGAAATTACGGCACACAACAGTCCGAAGGCTCGGGGATTATCATCAACAATGACGGATATATCATGACCAATTACCATGTGGTTCAATATGCCGACCCTAAGGCGGGAGGAAGCAACAAAGTCCTTCTGGAGGTGTTCCTGCCTGATAAAAGGCAGGCGGAAGCCAAATTCATCGGCGGAGACAGTAAGACTGACCTGGCGGTAATAAAAATTGATCTTAAAAACTTACCTGTGGCTACGCTGGGAGATTCCTCAAAGCTTGAAGTAGGCGAGCTGGCAGTAGCCATCGGCAATCCGCTGGGGATGGAATTTGCAGGGTCGGTAACCGTAGGGGTCATCAGTGCCTTAAACCGGACGGTGGATACCGGCGACAAGACCCTTAACCTTATACAGACAGATGCGGCCATCAATCCGGGCAACAGCGGCGGTGCCCTTGTAAATTCCCAGGGACAGGTGATCGGAATCAATACCATAAAGATTTCGGACAGCGGAGTGGAAGGCCTTGGATTTGCAATACCCGTAAATGACGCCAAGCCGATTGTCAATCAGCTGATCGAGCACGGGTATGTCACAGGCAGGCCTCTGATTGGGATATCCGGCGGCGAGGAAGTCACCAGAGGGTTGGCCGCACAATACGACCTTCCGGTGGGTATTTACATCTACAGTATCATATCGGGCAGCGGCGCAGAAAAGGCCGGAATCAAAGTAGGGGATGTGCTGACAAATATGGCGGGCAAAAAGATTACGACCATGAAAGAGCTCGAAGAAGTGAAAAAAGCCTACAAAGCCGGAGATACGGTGGATGTAACCGTAGTAAGAAACGGAAAGGAAATCAAAATGAAACTGACCTTCACCGAGGAAAAGTAGGCAGTGCGAGCCAGGGGCAGGTTCTCGGACTCAATAGCATAAAAGTATAAGGGCGCGCACTGCGCGTCCGCAAATGCAATCTAAGTCAAACAGCTAACGGGCGGCCACTGGCCGCCTTTCCTATTACCACTGGCCACCCCTGCATTGAGTGCTTACGGACAATGACACTCTACATCAAGCCAAGTGTAGGGGCGCGCATTAGATATTACAGGGCGGCCTTCGCCGCCCCCCTTTTTTATCACGGATAATCATAAGACAAGAAAGTAAAAAATTGTGGTTTCAACTATTTTGCATAGGCTGAAACATCAAGATCCATGGAAGCATCGTCTCCGGTGCACATGCGTATATCGGCGCCCAGACTGGCAAAATCCCTGACAATGTCCTCGTAGCCGCGTTCAATATGCTCCACGCCTGCGATACGGGTGGTGCCCTCCGCCATCAGGCCGGCCAGCACCAGGCTGGTGCCTGCCCGGATATCGCCTGCATGAACCCATGTACCGGTCAGGCGCCGATAGCTGTTTATTCTTGCAATGCCATTCTTTATGTTGATGTCCGCTCCCATCCTGTTAAGCTGCTCACAGTGATTGAAGCGTTTGGGATAGATTCTGTCGGAGATGACGCTTTTGCCGTGAGCCTTTAACAAAAGCACCGTAACCGGCTGCTGAAAGTCGCTCTCAAACATTGGAAACTTGCCGGTCCGGATTCTGGTGGCCTTTATTCTTTTCCCCGGATACACCTTTATGTTGCTATCCTGAACGTCAAACTTCATTCCGATCTCGGTAAGCTTATCCATGCAGGGATAAAGATGCTCCGGAATGGTATCCTCCAGAGTGATCTCTCCGCCCGTAATTCCCGCGGCCATAAAATATGCTCCCGCAATCAGCCGGTCAGGCGCGGCGCTGTGTTCGCATCCGCCCAGCTGTGCAACGCCGTGGATACGTATTGTCTCGGTACCGGCTCCAAAAATCCTGGCGCCCATTTTATTTAAAAGAACTGCGGTATCAACCACCTCAGGGTCCCTGGAAGCATTATAAAGGGTAGTTTTCCCTGTTGCCAGCACAGCGGCAAGCATAACATTGATGGTAGCTCCGCAGGTGATGGTATCAAAGAATATTTCCGTACCGGTAAGCGAATCAGCCTCCACGGTATAATCGTCTTCATGGTATGAAATGCTTGCCCCCAGGGCTTTGAGACCCTTGACATGCTGGTCGATGGGGCGTGATATAAAATTATCTCCGCCGGGATATCCTATGCTGACCTTCCTCTTTTTTGCAAGAAGAGCGCCAATGAAGTAATATGCGGCTCTGAAGGAGGATGAAAGGCTTGAGCTTATCTCCGAGCATGAGATAGTGCGTGGATCTATGGTGCAAGAATGGTTTTCCCTATGGACTTTAGCGCCGATTTCAACCAGTATCTTGCATACGACGTCGATATCAGTGATCGTGGGAATGTTATGTAGGACTACCGGTTCATCTGCAAGGCAGCAGGCTGCCAGTAACGCCAGGGAACTGTTTTTCGAGCCGGGTACGCTTATATTTCCTTTAAGGGGTTTTGAGCAGTTTACTTCCAGCCATCTCATTTGTGCATATTCCTGCTTTCTTTTGTTTTATAAAGCCAACAAACATATTATATCCCGAACTTAAGAAAAAGTTAATGAAAATTTAAACATTTGAAAAAAAAATTTTTCTAATTTACCCCAAGGCAATGATTGGCTTGCTTTCCGGATTAAGCCACTTCAACACCTTCAACAGATCGGCCTCGGACAGGGAAACACATCCGGAGGTATAGCCCCTGCCGTCGGCGAGGTGGAGGAATATGGCGCTGCCATTGCCCGTAATCCTGTCCGGACCGTTGTTGTAATCAATGACCGCCGCATATTTGTAATCCGGTATTTTCAATTTTTCATAAACGCTCCAGCTGGCAGACGGACCGCCTTTTCTGGTGATCCACACGTTATATTCCTCTTTTTTGCTGCTGCTGACCCAGTAATCATCGGAGGTGGTTTTACGGTAAGGCAGCAGGAAGCCGGGATTTTCACCCCATCCGAAAAGGGAGGTGATGGTAAAGATCCCTTTGGGAGTGGCGCCGTCGCCTTCATATTTGTATTTTTTCCTGTCTTCCGCACTCAGAGTGGCGTTTTTCACAGGCTTGAAACCGTTTTTCCCTATGTAAGCCTTCATATCGGGCGCGATTTTCATCCATTTGCCGTTGACCTTTTCGTAGAGCCTGAGCTTTGACTGAGAGGTGCCGGTGCCCGCCGGAGTGACAAGGATGGCTTGCAGCGAACTGCCTATCCCTTGTAGATTCTCCACTGCCAGCATTCTGTTTTTCACATCCTCGAGCTTTACGTCCAGCAAGCCGTATTTGGCGTTATCGGCGTCGTCAAAATGCCACCATTCATTGCTTATTGACTTGAAGCCGCTTTTTACCATGGCGTCCGTCAGTATTTTCAGGTTCTTTTTGGCTGTGGGGGTCATTTTGGTATTTGATCTTGATGCATTACTTGTAAATTCGTCAAACTTTGACGGCATCTCGGCTTCCTTGCCGTCTGCGTCCACAAGGGTAATATCCACGGCAGCGCCCTTGTTATGCTTGGAACCGCCTTTGTATGGATTTGCAAGGAATTTCGCATCGGGCATGACTTTCCACATGGCTTTTTGAACCGATAACGGCCTGTAGGCGTCCCATATTTTTATCCGGAATCCGCTTTTCATAACTTCCTCGTTGGCCTTTACCAGCTTCCAGGCCGTCTCCTCCTGTAAACAGCATATGCCGGCGGAGTATTGTATGGTACCGGTAAAGTTGTCGGCGGTGGCATATTTCAAATCATAGACAAAATCCGAAGACAGCTTGCTCAAATCTACAAGAGTATCAATTGCCGCGGCATAAACGGGGAGTGGGGAAGTGATACCTGCCAGGGCAAGAAAAAAAACAAGAAAAAGAACTGCGGCAACTTTGATTTTGCTTCCGCCGATGCGGCCGTTAATACCAAAAAAGCTCTTTGGATCATTTCCCAGAGCTTTTTTTGATTCTTTTTTCCCTACGCTGCGCATTTTCTTTTTATTTTTTCGGATATCGTTGTCATGGACCCTTGTCCGCGGGTTGATGATCCAGGTTGTCCTTATTTCCCGCATCAGATCCAGACTGGTCTTTTTCTTCTTCATAAACTCACCCCTTTTCCGCTCATACGACCATTATAAGGCATAATTATCCTGAGGTCAATTGCAGTAATCATTTTCAGCCTTGCGAAGCTTATAAAGCTTGTAAAAGCTCTTACCGATCACTTTGACCACCGCATATACAGGCACCGCGATGAGCATTCCGATAAACCCGCCCAGCGAAGCGGCGATGAGAAGGAGGACAAGAAAGGTCAGAGGGTGGATATTCATCCGTTTGCCCATGATCTGGGGAGAAAGGAGGTTGCCCTCCAGCTGTTGGACGATGATCATCAGGATCAGCACTTTTAAAGCCATCAGCGGGTTTACCGTCAGTCCCACCAGCACTGCGGGAATGATGCCGATAAATGCGCCGAGGATGGGAATAAAGGCTGTAATCAGCGCGAAAAGGGCCAGAATCAAAGCATAGTCCAGCCCCAGGATCAGGTAGCCGATATACATCAACACGCCTACGGTCAGCGCAACAATCGCTTGCCCGATAATATACGTGGAGAGGGTCTTGTCTACATCTTCAAGGATGTCATCCCCCCGGTCCCTGTGCTTTTCAGGGATGATTGCCAGCATCCGCCGGTGGAAAAGCTGGTCATCCTTCAGCAGGTAAAAGAGGAAGAAGGGTACAATAACCAGTGCCGTAGCAGTATTTGCAACGGTCGATATGCCGCTGATAAGGCCGTTGCTGAGAAAAGGAACGGCTTTCTCCAGAAGGCCCGATATTTGCTGCTGCAGCTGGTCCAGCGGCAGGAAGGGCAGGCCGCCGTTCCGGAAAAACTCGACGGTTTGTTCGCTTGCTATTTCAAAGAAGCCCGGCAGGCTGTCATACAACTGTTTGACCTGGGCTCCGATCATGGAACCTGTGCTGGCGCTGATCACTGTCAGAACGGCAAGCAGAAGGACAAAACCGATCAGTATGGCCAGTGTCCGCGGAACCTTGAGCTTTACAATCCAATTGACCAGGGGCCGCATCAGGTAATACAGCAGGCCGGAGATCAGGAGCGGCAGCAGAATGGTTGCCAGTACGTTTCTTAAAGGGACAAGAAAGAAATTAATCTGACCCAGCATAAATATATTGAGCAGAACTAAAAGTAATCCTATGGCATATTTGAAAAAATTGTGCTTGTACCACATGTATATATCCTCCGAACCCTAGCTTTCTCAATTGATAACTATATCATACCAGAGCATGGGCGATTTGTAAATTTATATGGAATAAACCTGATGACAACAGCAAACAAATGTTCTTGACAAATAATGTAATAATATGTTATATTATAGATAAAATGTAAGATATAACAAAGTTAAGAATTTAATCTATTTTGTGGAGGGAACAAAATGAACAGAACATTGATAAGATCCTGGACTGTTTTTATCACTTTACTTTCATTTCTTACAAATCCGTGCAGTGCCGCAGCGGCAGCGGTTCAAGGAAACCTGGCTGCCGGTGGTACATATTATTCGGCGGCAGTGGTTTCGGACACGGAAGCACCGTCAAGTCCCACAGCCCTGTCGGTTATAAACAGGACACACACATCCGTTTCCATCAGCTGGGCAAAATCCCGGGATAATGTGGAGGTAAAGGGATACCAGGTATTTAAGGACGGAAAGAAGACCACCTCTTTGTCGAAAACAGAGTATACAAGCAAAGGACTCATCCCGGGAAAGGAGTATATTTTTACTGTAAAGGCATATGATGCTGCCGGCAATTTGTCGGAGAGCAGCAGTTCCGTAAGGGTCAAAACGCTGGAGGACACCCGGCAGCCGACTACTCCGGGCAGTTTATGTGCAGTGTCGGCCACATACACAAGTATCGCATTGAAATGGGAGCCATCAAGCGACAACATTGGGATCAAGGGGTATGAAATCTATTGCAATGATACAAAAAAAGGCTCCGACACCATAGAATTTTATACCTGTAAAGGGCTTGAGCCCGGACACGACTATACTTTTTATGTTAGAGCCTATGACATTGCAGGAAATTACTCGGCCCAGAGCAATAAAATCCGTTTTTCCACGCTTCCCGATACCAGCCCGCCTTCCGTGCCGGAAGGACTGAAAGCCGCAGCGTCCGCCGAAACCGAAATAAAGCTGGCATGGTCTCCGTCTACCGATAATGTAAAGGTCAAGACCTATGAGATCTACTGCGACGGAGTCAAAAAAGGCAAAATTAGCAAACCGGAATATACCTGCAAAGGCCTGTCGCCCGGGCAAAGCTATACGTTTACCATCAAAGCCCTGGACAGTACCGGCAACAGCTCTGCTACGTCCAGGCCTTTGAAAGCGGCTACGGTATCCGATCTAAAAGCGCCTTCCACGCCCGACGGATTAAAGATAAAATCCGTGAAAGGTTCCAGCGTTGCCCTGGAATGGGCTGCTTCCACCGACAATGTAAAAGTAAAGGGCTACAGGATTTACTGCAACGGCCTGGAAATAGAAACCTCAAGCAGGCCCAGCCGCACGGTGAAAGTACCCAAAGGCATCGGAATAAATATGATCTGCGTAAAGGCCTATGACCTGTCGGGGAATTTGTCTCCGGCCAGTAAAACGGTCATCGTGATAGGGTGAGACGGCTGTACAAGCCGGGGATGAGTCAATGGCCCAGGTTATAGACAATGAAGAGAAACGATAAACTGTATTGCCAAAAAATATTTTGCAATAGTGATTCGGCAACTTCAAATATGATATAATAAAATGGTAGTGGGTTGTAGTGTAGGAGGAAAGACATGGAAGAAATTCTGAGGCAAATTCTTGAAGAAAATAAAAAAATGACTGGCAATGTTCAGAAAATGTCTGAAGATATAA
This sequence comes from Bacillota bacterium, assembly GCA_023426125.1. GTDB lineage: Bacteria > Bacillota > Clostridia > Acetivibrionales > DTU013 > MnB-11. The sequence continues at coordinate 155,269 of JAFABI010000068.1, read as the reverse complement.
AAAAAATTGCAGATGGACAATTACAATTAGCAGATAGACAAACCCGAATGGAAGCGCAGCTGGTAAACTTAGCAGATAGGCAAACCGAAGTGGAAAAGCAGCTGGTAGATTTAGCAGATAGGCAAGCCCGAGTGGAAAAACAGCTGGTAAATTTAGCAGATAGGCAAACCCGGACGGAAACGCAGGTCATAAATCTAGTAGATAGACAAACCCGAATAGAAACGCAGCTGGTAAATTTAACGGACAGACAAACCAGAATGGAAAAGCAGGTCATAAATTTAGCAGATAGGCAAACCCGAATGGAAAAGCAGCTGGTAAATTTAGCAGACAGACAAACCCGAATGGAAACGCAGCTGGTAAATTTAGCAGATAGGCAAACCCGGACGGAAACGCAGGTCATAAATCTAGCAGATAGGCAAACCCGAATGGAAAAGCAACTGGTAAATATGGCAAAGGATATCAAAGCAATAAAAGATTATCAACATAAGGGGTTGGACATTGATGTTGAAAAACTGCAAATAAGAGTAAAAAGAGTGGAAGAATGCTTGAAGATAGGATGAAATTTTACAGTCTGCATTAAGTCATAATATGGGAGGGAAATCATGGAAGAAATCTTAAAGCAAATTCTCGAAGAAAATAAAAGGATGACTGAAAATGTCCAGAAAATGGCTGAAGAAATTAAAAAGCTTGCCAATGGACAAGCCCGGATGGAAAAGCAGATCACAAATATGGCAAAGGATATTAAAGCAATAAAGGATTTTCAGCACAAAAGGTATGACGTTGTTTTTGAAAAACTGCAAACAAGAGTAAAAAGAATAGAAGAATATATAAAGCTGGATGAAATTTTGCAGGATTGAAATTTTACGGCGTACCAATAATTTACGATGTAAGCAGGGATAAGCATAAGAGAACTGAAAAAGTGCATTATTGAAAACGCTGAAATCAATCATAGAACTATGTCAGGTGTAGGGGCGCGCATTGCGCGTCCTTGTGTTTTCACACAACTCACTCTGTCATTCCTGCAGACGATCACGTATTATGTGCTTTATCTCCCAAACTTTTTCTCCTCATCAAAATTCACTGCATTGCTCACAATATAAAGCGGCCGGCCTTTAACCTCGTCGTAGATCCTTCCGATGTACTCGCCGACAATACCGAGGATGATCAGGATAATACCGTTGAAAAACAGGCTTACGGCCAGGGTTGAAGCCCAACCGGTAATGGTGGTATTGGTGAAAAGCCTTTGGTAAAGGACCACAAGCAAATACAAAAAGCTGGCGATGGATACCGTCACACCCGCATAAGAAGCCAGCTTGAGAGGCTTGTACGAAAAAGAGGCGATGGCGTCAAAGGCAAATCTGAGCATTTTTTTCAAGGGATACTTCGTTTCGCCTGCAAACCGCTTTTCCCTGACAAATTCCACGCCGGTATGCTTAAAGCCCAGCCAGCTGATAATCCCTCGAACATACCTGCTTCTTTCATTGACTGCCTTAAGAGCTTCACAAACCTTCCTGTCAATAAGCCGGAAATCTCCCGTATCAACCGGGATATCCACTTCCGTCATGCTTTTCAGGAAACGGTAAAAAATCTTGGCGGTCAGCTTTTTAAAAAAGGTTTCGCCCTTCCGTTTGATCCTCTTGCCGAATACGACCTCATAGCCTTCCCGCCATTTTTCGATCATCTCGGGAATGATCTCAGGCGGGTCCTGTAAATCGGCATCGATGACCACAACGGCTTCTCCCGAGGAGTAATCCATACCTGCCGTAATTGCGACCTGGTGCCCGAAATTCCTGGAGAAATCAATGAACTTTACATTCCTGTCGGTGTCACAAAGGGCCCGTGCTATTTTTGCGGTGGCATCCCTGCTGCCGTCGTTTACAAAGATAAGCTCATAAGGCTCATTCAGACCATCCATGACTGTTTTCAGCCTTTGATAGGTTTCCTGGATCACCAGTTCCTCATTATATACCGGCACCACGACCGAACACAGTATTTTTTCATTCATTGGTTTTCTCCTCTCAATCCATCATATTAAATCGGATATTAGAATACCCAATTTCCCTTAAACCATAACAAGAACCCCTCTACATACCACCGGGGAACTTCCAGCCCCGACAGCACCGGATAAAACATGGCAAAGAGCACAAAAACCAGCACCAGATAAGCATGCACCAGCGTTTTCATTTCCGGGTATTTCTCCAGCAAGGCTTTTATGACGTAGACGATGGAAAGTATCAAAAAAGGGACGGTGGAGAAAAAGTGATAGATGAATACGATCCTGGAGACGCCTACCCAGGGCAGATACTGGAAAGCCATCGCCGCAAAGACCGCTACCATTTTCCGGTCCCGCTTTTTTACAGCCAGGATTACCGCCGCAATAACGGCAACAATGCCCACCCACCAGATGGCGGGATTTCCGATAATGGTCATGGAGGAGGACATGCCGGAAGGGAGGTCGCTTCCCAGGTAGGTTTCCAGCGGCCTTCTCATCAAGGGCCACTCCCACCAGAAGGAAGAGAAGGGGTGCGTGGAAGTGAGCACATCCTTGCTGTGGTACCGGAGCATGTTTGACTGGTTCCGCAGGATCAGGCCCAGGTCATGCTCGCCGCCGGGCACGTTGAAGAAAGGTATGTATGAAAGGGCATAGATGATTCCGGGAATAATGACAAAGAACGGAATACACAAAAGGATCGTCCTGCCGAGATAATAGGGTATAAAATCCTTCACCCAGGCCGGAGCTTTGGCCTTCATACCTGAAAGGCGTTTATAATCCTTGTATTCCTGGTATTTTGTCAGGAAAAACAGGAGAGCGAGGCCGCCGCCTGCGTACAGGCCTATCCATTTGGAAGCCGCGCCCAGGCCGAAACACAGTCCGCTGAGGAACAAAGGTCTGAGGGATTGTTTAAAGCCCAGCGTATAGGACTTGTTTGCAAAATAGTCAAACATGAAATAATACATGAGAATGATGAAAAAGGTGCCGTAAACATCGATGGTTGCGATCCTGGTAAGGCCGAAATGCATAAAGTCAAACATCATGAGGAAGGCCGCGCAGAAAGCGTAGAATTTTTTGCCGAAAAGCTTGCGGCCGAACAGATACATGATGGGGATCATGGCAACACCGAAGAGGGTTCCCACGATCCTCCAGCCGAAGGGATTCATGCCGAAGACCGCAATGCCGATGGAAATAAGGAGCTTGCCCAGGGGAGGATGCGTCCATTCATAGGGCTCCATGCCGTTGAGGAACTCGAAGGCGGTCCGGGCATGATAGATTTCGTCAAAGATCATTCCCGACATGTAGGTGTGTTTGTAATCCGCCTTTTCCGGTTCGTCAAAGAGATTCCGGGGCATGCCTTTCCCGGTATCCGCCGCGGCGTTTTCCATAATGGATAGACCGCCAAGGGCTGTCGTGCTCCCCTGCTCGAATACCGCAAACTCATTCATCGTGCCCCCGGGAGCATCCACAACCACCTTCAGGTATCGTGTCGTGATATTTGGCGTGGCGATGAATTTCCAGGTAAAAATATCTCCTACCTTCTTTGTAATCGTGCCCAGCTGCTGGAACTGCCCCGCGGCGTCGGCATACTGGAGCCTGTATTTGCCTTCGTTGGGCCTTTCATGCCCAAGCCCGCCGTAGTAGTAGATCCTGGACAGGTTTGCTTCCTTTCCCAGGTCTACAACAAAGCTTTCGCCTGCCGTGTCGGGGGTCCAGGAGGTCTCGGGAGCCGTCGGATTGCCAAGGTTGAGCACTGCCATTAAAAGGTATGCCGCCGTCATTACCCCCATGATCAGGAAATCCTGTTTGTCCGGCTTCAGCTTGACGGCCTGGGGATCCGGAAGCTCTTTCGGCACAGAGGACGAATGCCTCCCGCCGGATGCCGGCGAAGGTCCCTTGCTTTTCGAAGCTGAAGCTTTTCCCCCGATTTCGGCTCGTTCCTTTTTATAATTCAAATAAAGTATGATCCCGGGTATCAGCAAAACAACAAGCAATAGCAGAACAAAGGCGGGATTGATGCCGGAAGCATTTGAAGCGCCGCCGGTCTCTGACTCTGTTTTGCCTGTCTCTTCTGCGAACAGGTTGAAGACGTTTCCCATTGCCGGCGCGCCTTCCAGCTCTTCGACGGCAACATCGTCAAACCAGGCTCTGCCGGTATTCAGGTTTGAATATCCGCCCAACCCCAGGGTCAGAACAAAGCTTTCCTGGTCGCTCTCCGATTTGCCGTACAGCTCCACATAGGTCCAATCTCCGCTGGTGCCCTTGACATCCTGGCTGACAGCGAGCAGTCCGTCGATGGAGATATTGGCGCCCAATGCCTCACTGCCGACATTCTCGGTTTTGATCCAGCAGGAAAGCCTGTAGTATGTATTGCTTTTCACCTTGATTTCCTGTTTGAAGCGGGCATCCGTCGCTTTATCATTGATAATCAGCGCACTGGCTTTTCCGGTGTGGGCTTGCGAGGTATCCAGAGCAAAGGCCCCGTCATTTTGCCAGGAGCTGCTTGTCCAGAAATACGGGTCGTTGCCCTCAAATTCCTCAAACCCCGGGTTGGCTGCCAGGTTTGCAGCCTCCGCCCAGGCAGGTGTGGCAAAAGCCAGCAAAAATGTAATCATCAAAGCTATCGCAGTTTTCAAAATCATCCCCCCAATTTGCAGGTGGTCGGTGACCGCCCCTGCATTCTATCATCCGGCGGACGCGCAATGCGCGCCCCTACACTCCCACGGCAATAGCCGCCCTTACACTTATGCAGCAATGACCGCCCATCCATCTTGCCTGTCATCGCGAGGAGGCCTGGCGACGCGGCGATCTCATGATACCACTTCCGCCATCCAGCAACAACGTATGCGCGGCCTTGATCAAATATCCAAACAACAGCACATTCAACAGCGAAAAGAAAAATACGACGGGATAAATCTCCGGTCCCACCATATGCGCGCCCACGACATCATACAAAAGCATTCTGTAAAACAGAACATGGATGTTCATAAAAATGGTCGCGGAAAAGCCGCAGAATAAAAACAATATCCTTTTGTCCTTCAAATACATATAAGCAATAAGCAGCAGGGCAATCACCGGGAACATGTACCTTTCGTGCATCTTGGGCGCAAAGATGAAAGCGCCGGAATTCAGGAGGATTGCCGCGATCACGGGAGCTGCCTCATGCTTGCTTTTCAAATAAAAGTAACCGGCAATAACCAGTACGCAAACGCTGAAAATCAATCCCCAGGTGTTATAGCTGAACAAAAACGGCACGGTGGCTCCGTCCTTGAAGTTGGCGCCCACAAGCCCGAAGATGTTGAAGGTGTTCATGGCAATGGCGGGATATTCGCCGGCCGTGTTCAAATATAGCTTGAAAATCCAGAGAGGCTCCTGGTTCAAGGCGAAGGGGAATACAACAACCAACGCGGTGGCAAGACCGGCGGAAAAAACAGTAACAAAATACTTCCAGCTCCTTTGCCTGATCAACTCAAACAATAAGATCGGGAGGAAGAAGATTCCCTGGGGCTTCATAAGAACGGATGCAGCGAAAAAAACTGCCGACAGCCCATACTTTTTCCGCATGTGGAACATCAAGGCGGCTACGATGATCATGGTAAAGAAGGAATCCACCTGGCCCCAGATGGTGGAATCCACAAAAACCGCTGGGTGGAAGGCATATAAGCCGCATGAAGGAAAGGCGTACGACGGCTTCCACTTGCTCCTGGCTATCTTATAAATGAAATAGGCGGTCACCAGATCCGCAACCATGGATGGAAGCTTGATCAAAACTGTGAAGTAATCCTTGAAAACCCCGGCCAGCTTTCCCACAACGGCCAAAACATAAATAAAAAGCGGGGGATAGTCGCACCAGCCTGAATTGTAAAAGTTCGTCAGGCTTTTGGCGGCATTGGTCGCCCAATATTTGTTTGCCGCTATGTCATTGGGCCAGCCTTCGATGGCGGGGGCGGACAGAATCCTCAGGAACAGGGCCGTTGAAAGCAGCAGGTACAGGTAAAGGTTCTCCTGCGTTTTGATCAATGGCGTTTCCCGCTTTTTCACCAGGAACCATGCCAGAAAGGCACTCCCCAGATAAATCCCCACAAACACCAGTATTCCGGTATTGTATGCATTTGCTGCAGTCATACGGGCAATGGTCACCTCCTCCTTTTTGGCAGATACTTCATTATCTGGGATATTGCGCGACTTTGCTCCCAGGTCGCTGCCTGTTGCAAGACCGGAATGCGAATTGGGAATGACAGCGTAATAATCGGCAAATTTATAAAGCGCAAAGCTTCCCGGGTCAAAGAACGAATTCTCGTTTTTATGAATGATATAGACCGCGTTTTCCATGGGATCTATTTTCATCCCGGGTAATTTTACATACCTGTACCTTTCCTTGTAAGGCAAAAGCGGCTTGCCGTTTCTGGAAAAGCCCTGGGTTTTTCCCTGAAAATACAGGGCGTCGATGTCATGGTGAAACATGGTCAGGGGCTCGCTGACCCACCAGCTGTCCTCGGACTGGGTCCGGTTTGTCACATAGATCCTGTCGTAATCCAGGTCCCGGACGCTTTCCAGGGCCTCGCCAAAGCCTTCGTAAAAGGCGTTGGCCAGCAGTTTCGAGTGCTCGCCGAAATAGCTGACGGTAAAGCTTGTAAAAGCAATGAGGTAAGCAATCAAAATAACTGCGCTCAAGAGCTTTGTTTTCCGTATGACCAGTTGGATACCGAGAGCAGCCAGGATGATCAGGGGATAAGCGATAATGTTGATCCGGTTGACGTTGATGTTGTTTATGATGATCCCGGAAACCAACGCAGCTAAAAACCACAGAAGGATAATGACCGGGAGGACCTGGTCCGGATTTTCCGGCGGGGAGGCTTTCAGCACCTCTTTTGAAGAGGCTTTTAAAGCTGAACCGCTTTTTCTCACTTCCGCTTTCGCCCGGTTGCCTTTTTTCCGGCTTGTCCTGCTCAATAGAGCAATAAGCCCGAGAATAACAAAAGGCATGCTGAAAAGATACACCATTCCGAACTGAGGTATCGTATTCCAGGGCAGATCGGGTTTTTGAAGGACGACGACGTTAATAACGGACTTGACGTTATTGATTAATTGACCAAACACATTTCCGGAAAAGAAAAGCAAATCGGAGGTACGGGTAGTACCGGGGAAAAACGGAATTGTAAAGAAAGGCGCAGCGACCGTAGGAAGCTTAAAGAGGTTTACGATTATGACGCCGAAGATGGGCCAGGCCACAATCAGGTAGGTAAGCGCAGACCAAAGAGCATCCCTGAACGCCAGCTTTTTTGTTTTCAGCAGGTAGACGAAAACGGCCAGCAGCAGAAGCGGCACGGAATACCAGGCGATGCCGTAGGAATACATGGTGATGCCGAAGAAAACCATGGACACATAGAGGTAAATCTTTTTCTTCTTCAGGCCGAGGCACAGGAAGTATACCGAAAACAGCAAAAAATGAGGAAACATGTTGCAATCCAGCGCCCAGCGGCTTTGCATGATCTGCCAGGGATTTACGGCGCAAAAGGCCGATACGGTAAGGGCGGTTTTTTTATCGAAAATCAGCACGGATAAGCGGTAAATCACCCAGAGGGCCAACAAGCTTACGATCAAAACGGCAATCCGGGCGGTAATCCTGTTCAGCCCGAAGATTCCGATAAACGGGACGCTGAGGTACGAAAGCAATACGCTCATCTGCCCGAAGCCCCAGGCGGTAAAATGTACCGGAAGCCACATGCCGAAGCGGTCGGTCCCGTGATGGGCAAGGGCGAGAGCGTCAACCGCACCCATCGCTCCGTCCTGGTTGAAGCCGGCGGGGATTTCTCCGAACCTCCAGACCCTGACCAGGATGCCGGTGATGAAAATGAAAGCCAGAACCAGGGCATAAAATTTTTTATTCTCAAACAATGCCGATACCCTGTCCGCTTTTTTATTGACAAACAAATGATCGATATCCTTTTGCAATTGGCCCCAGTTCATTTTTACAGTCCATACCTTTCGGTCTATTTATAGAAATTCATTTTCACCATCGATCCTGTCCAAAACAATATACCTGGGCCTTTGCTTGACCTCGTCAAATATCCTGGCAATGTAAGTGCCTATGATCCCCAGGCTTATCATAAGCGTACTTCCTATGATCAAAAGAAGCAGTATTACCGTGGTAAAGCCGCTGACCGCATTATGCATGAACCACCTGTACAGCGTTTGGATGCCAAGGATAACCGAACTGATAAGAAATAAAAAGCCGATAAAGGAAACCAGCTGCAAAGGCGCTGAAGAAAAGGACGTTATTGCAGTGATTGCCAGCTTCCAAAGCCTGAAGAAGGACCATTTGGATTTTCCCTCCTGCCGTTCGGCCACAACAAAAGGGACGCTGACTCTTTTAAAGCCTACCCAGGCGGACATTCCCCTGAAGAAGGTGGTCCGTTCTCCCATGCGCCTCCAGGCCGCAACCACTTTGGAATCAAGCAGTTTGAAATCCGATGCATTGTTCAGGTCCAGACCTGAAAAGCGTTTCAGCACGGAATAAAAAGTGCGTGCGCTCAACATTTTGAAGAAGCTTTCTTTTCCTCTGGAGGATTTTATCCCGTCGACGATATCAATCTCTCCGCTCTGCCATATTTCCAGCATCCGGGGGATTAGTTCCGGAGGATGCTGCAGGTCGGCGTCCATGATGATGCACGCATCGCCCCGGGCTGTTTCCAGCCCTGCACACAGGGCTGCTTCCTTGCCGAAATTCCTGCTGAGCCTTACCCCCCGGATTTCTTTCATTTCCCGCGAAAGGGCCCGGACTACCTCCCAGGTATTGTCCATGGAGCCGTCGTCCACAAGGACCATCTCGTAGCGGAGCTTGTTTGCATCCAGTATATCTTTAATGTGAAAAATATTTTGTTTCAGCTGGTTTGCTTCCTGAAAAACAGGTATAACCAGCGTCAAAATAAAATCATTTCCGTCCGGCATTTGCGGCTGCCTCCTGTGTTTGAATCAACTTAATCTTAAGTCAGTTCTATTATATCATGCTACTAATAATTGTAAATAAGAATAAGCTGCATTACGGTCAATGCGCGTCCCTACAGGACACTTTGCCATAGCTTTTCACAGCGTCCCGGAGCATTCCGGCGCTTGTAAAATCTGCCGCCGGTGTATATAATATAGCCAGATAAAACAGGAACAGAGTTGATTGCCGGTGAAAAAGGTAATCAATGTGACGGGGGCATGCAATCCGCAGAGGCATTACATGGCCGATATCAGCGAAAAACTGGGCGAGATGACGAAATCAGCGATTTTATCGAAAAGAGCGAGAAAGAAGTTGTTCTAATGATCGATGAGGTGGATAAGAGCAGCAATAGTCAGCTTTTCTTATAAATACAGGATGGATTTTGCAGACAGTGAAGGATGCACAGGAAAACACAATTTGTAAGCTTTTTACAATAAATCGTGGAATAACTGACTTTTTTGTAATATAATATTTTTAAAAGAAATTGCAAATAAGGCTTTTGAATGTTAAAAAATATTATTGTGGACCGATATATAGTGGGTTAAAGTTTGAAATGTCGGCAATTCATGAATGTTTGAAGGAGAAATGAAGTATGGATATTGCCAAATATGCGGAACTTGAAAATAGCCTGCAAAAACTGGTGAATATTATTAAGGAACAACCGGGAATAAAAAAAATTATAGTTTTTGGCTCTTATGCAAGAAAGAAATTAACAGAGAATAGCGATCTGGATGTGTTGGTTGTCCAGGATACGAATATACCGTGGTACAAGCGCCTTACAGGTCTATCAAGGGAAAATGTGGAAGTTTCTATTGACATGCTTGTATTTACTCCTGATGAGTTTGAGGAACTAAAGACAAAAACCGGTTCAGTCGTGGATGAAGCTATAAAGGAGGGAATAACAGTATATGAAGAGCAATCTGCAGTTAGCGCAGGAAGATTTAAGGAGCGCATACCTATTATATAAAGAGGCGCTGTATAATACAAGCGGATTTCATTCCCAGCAATGTGTAGAAAAGGTATTAAAATTTGCACTTGAAAAACATGGTGTATATGTGCGGAATCAGCATGATGTACGTTTCCTGCTAGACAGGCTGAAATCTTATGAGGCAGGTTATTCCGAATTTGATAGTGATGCAGATATGCTTCAAATGGTCTATACCGCAAGCAGATATGCAGATGTGTATAGGGAACTTGGCGAAAAAGAGGCGCTGGAATATATACGGCTGCTAAAAGGATATATGAATATATACTAAAACGGGAAGATCTTCGTAAGGAAGCCGATGAAGATCAGCTATAACGAAGGGCCATAGGTCATCTGGCATTTTCGTAGGAGCGCGCATTGCGCGTCCGCATGCCGGCGCCTTAGTAGACGCCGTTTAACGTGAACAGCACGGCGAAAAACATAAGCAAAACCCACAGGGCGCCTTCGGCGATCCGCTTCGACAAATCGCTCCTGAACGTCAGCGCCAGCATGATATACAGCGTGAACATCCCGGAAATATACCTGGGCCCGCTCAAAAGCCACGTAGGCGAAAAGGAAACCACCACATACGCAAGGCTGTAGACAAGATAGGAGAGACGCATTTTTTCTACGGTAAGGATAAGAAGGACCATGCACAGGAAAAATACAATCAGGTTTGGGGCGAAAACACCCAGACCGAGGCTTACTTCCCGGTTGGCAAGGTTGAACACAAAGTCCCTGAGATTATATCCGAAGAAACCCAGCTGTTGGCTCCAGTTTTCCTTTTGAAAGGTCAGGAACTGAAACCAGTCGCCGAAGGTCAGCTTGTTCACCAGCAAATACAGGGCGGTCCCGCAGGGGACAAGCAAGGCTGCGCTTACGGCAAGGCCAAGCCTCCGGAGGATCTCTCCCCGGTGCTTTCCGCGAAAGTGTTCCTTCCATGGGATCCCCGAGACCGCTTCAATAAATATGGGGATCAGCAGCAGCAGACCCTGGTTTCTGGTAAAGGCGGCCAGCAGGCCGAAGACCCCTCCCAGGTGCAGCAGCTTCTTCCTTGTAAAATAGATAGCCAGTACGGACAGAGTAAAGAACACACTCTCGGTATAGACAATGCTGAAAAAGAAAGAGCAGGGAAACAGGAGAAGGTATTTTGTACTGTCAAAGGCAGCATTCCCATCCCCGGAATCCAATTCCACCAGCTTATACAAAAAAATCAGGCCGACAAACATAAACACGTTGGAAACAAATATCCCGGAAAGGAAATAATCCCGTACCAGAAAGTTAACTGCTTTAATCAGCAGGGGATACAGGGGATAAAGAGCAATGTCGTATTTGTCGTCTCCCGTTGTGGCGTACCAGTTTTGGGCGATGCGCAAATACCCGTTGGAATCCCATTTGAACCATATTTCCTTAAAGGACTGGAAAAATCCCGGCTTGCTGTTTCCGATCACCTGGACAAACAGGTAAACGCCTGCAAAAAGAATCACCCGGTTGAAAAAATACAGAACGCCTATCTTTTTGGCTGGAAACGTACCCAACGCTCCGGCGGTTTCCATCTGCCCGTCCTCGTCAAGCCCGCGCCGGAGAAAGCTTTTTACAAGAAGCGCCAGAAAGGCGGCCACCACCGCCAGACCCAGGTACACTACGAAATTCGCCCGCAATTCCAGTGTCATAAACCCCTCCGAAACCTTTACCGGCCGGTACGGCAAAGAAGTGATGTTTTTCCGGTAAAACCGGTTATTGACTCTATTATATACAATCCCTGTTAAAGTTCAACTACAATTGGAATAGCTTCAGAGTATGATTTGTGACTATTCAGTTACCGTCATTGCGAGCGAAACAAAGTGGAGCGCGGCAATCGAATAAATGCTATCTCAGTCAGAAAGCAGAGATTGCCGCGTCGCTTTGCTCCTCGCAATGACAAAACTTCAGATGCAGGCCACCCGGCGGCATGGAGCCATCTGGCCGTAAAGCATCCAATGTAGGGGCGGCCATTGGCCGTCCGCCTGTGACAGTAAGTGTAAACCAGGAAATAGCGAACAGTGCAGACCAACCGGCGGCACACCTGAATGTGAAAGTATGCTTTTCAATAATATGTGACAGTGAAGAACCGTCCCCTGTCGCATTCCTTCGATATTACCGATTGCTGTAAACGGCTGATAATGATAATATAGCAATAAGGGTCAATGGTAAAAAACGGAGGCTGAGGATTCGGATGTTTACTTTACCGGGTTACATAATCTATGAGCAGCTCCATGAAAATAGTAGAATACAGGTATACAGAGGATATGCAACCAGGGACAGGATGCCGGTTGTCATAAAAGCGCTTAAAGAAGAAGCAGCCAATCCCATGGGAATTTCCAGGCTCCTGCATGAGTACGAAATTACGCGGAATCTTAACATCGAAGGGATTATCAAGCCTGTGAGGCTGGAACAGGCAGGGGCGCTTTTGGCCCTGGTCATGAAAGACATCGGGGCCGTATCCCTGAGAAAATATATGCAGGACCATCCTGCAGACCTGCCGGCCTTTCTTGATATTGCCGTCCGGCTTGCGGAAGCTCTCGGCCGGCTTCATCAAAACGGGATGATCCACAGGGATTTGAAACCGGAAAATATCCTCATTCACCCTGGTACAAGGCAGGGATATATCATTGACTTCAGCAGTGCCGTGCTTTTTCCGTCAGGAAGCGAAAATGCGCTGTTTTCCAACAATCCGGCAGGGACCCTGGAGTACATGTCTCCGGAACAAACAGGCCGGCTGAACATAGGGATGGACCAACGCAGTGACCTTTATTCCCTGGGGATCGTATTCTATGAGCTGCTCACCGGCCGGCTTCCTTTGCAGGCGAAAGACTCCGACGGGTGGATCCGTGCCCATATAACCCGGAAACCGCAGCCGCCGGATAAAATCAACCCTGGGATACTTCCCTCTATTTCCGGAATCATTATGAAACTATTGACAAAAGCTCCTGAAGGGAGATACCAAAGCGCCTATGGCCTTTTATGGGATCTTGGGGAATGCAGGAGGCAGCTGCTTCAAACGGGAAGGATTGAGCTTTTTCCCATAGGACGGGCGGACGTATCCCCACGTTTCCGGCTGCCCCGCAAGCTCTATGGAAGAGAACGGGAAAAGGAAGCTCTTGAAGCCGCTTTTTTCCATGCATGTGAAGGCAAGGCCGAGACAATATTTGTGAGCGGATACCCGGGAATAGGCAAAACCATGTTGATCAATGAAAGCCTGAAGCCCATTGTGCAGGAAAAAGGCTATTTTATAATGGGCAAGTTTGACCAGCTGGGGCAGAACATTCCTTATGCTCCCTTCGCGTCTGCCTTTGGGGACCTGATCAGGCAGCTGATGACCGAAAGTCAGGAAGCGCTGGACCGATGGAAAAAAAGAATCCTGCGTACCCTTGGCCGGAGCGGCGCAGTGGTTACCGGTATCATTCCGGAACTGGAATGGATCATTGGAAAGCAGCCTCCTGTGGAACCACTTTCTCCGAAAGAGGCGGAAAACCGTTTTCTGCTGGTATTCGGAGACTTTGTCAGGTTATTTGCCAGGAAAGGGCATCCGCTGGTGCTGTTTATGGACGACCTGCAATGGGCGGACGCAGCTTCCATCCATTTACTGAAGTATTTGAACCGGGATGCCAAGCTTCACTCGCTGCTTTTTGTCGGGGCTTTCCGGGAAAATGAAGTGAACGGGGATCACCCGCTGATGGAAATGCTGGAAGAAGAAAACCATACGGAGCAGCCCCATGAGAAGCTTATTTCCCTTATGCCCCTGGAACGGAACCAGGCTGCGAAGCTGGCAGCGGAAACACTGCACATGGAGCCGGAAAATGCAGCTGCCCTTACGGAGGAATTGTACCGTAAATCCGGAGGGAATCCCTTTTTTCTGGGTCAGCTGCTCATGCTGATCCATGACGAAGGACTTCTCTGCTTCAATCCACAGGAAGGCTGCTGGAACTGGGAGTTGGAAGCCATCCGGAAGCTGCAGCCGGGAGAGGATGTGCTGGAGCTCCTGCTGAAAAAACTGCAAAGGCTTCCGGAGGAGACGCTTGAGATCCTGAAGCTGGCGGCCTGCATCGGAAACGGGTTTGACCTGGAAACGCTGGCTGCCGTAAGCGGCAAGTCTTTGGAGGAGACAGCCTCCTGCCTGATGCCGCCGCTCCGGGAAGGGCTTGTCCTGACAGCAGCGGGCCAAAAGGGAAACCTGTCTTCCGCATATCCCGAGACGGAACCCTCCGGCTTCGAATTCCTGCATGACCGGATACAGCAGGCTGTTTATTCCCTTATCCGGGAAGAGGAGAAAAAAGAAAAGCACATGGCCATCGGCCGTCTGTTTTTACAGAATACGGCCCGCGGCAGCCTTGAAGAAAAAATACTGTTCATCATGGACCATTTCAACCGCAGCCTGGAACTGCTGCATGACCCGGCAGAAAGAATGGAGCTGGCCGGATATAACCTGATGGCGGGGCGGAAGGCTAAGGCTTCGGCGGCGTATGCTTCGGCCCTGCGGCATTTCAGGTCCGGAAGGACACTGCTGCCGGAGGACGCTTGGAAGCATGCCTATGAGCTCAGCTATGAGCTGCATCTGGAGCTTGCCCAGGCGGAATACCTGTCCGGCAATGTGGAAGCTGCGGAGGAACTGTTTGACGCCGTCATCGAAAAGGCCGGGACCGAACTGGAGCGGGCGGGTGTATACGGCTTGAAGGTGTTATTGTATGCGGGCATGGGGAAATATGCCGAAGCGGTCCGGACAGGCATCCATGCGCTGGAAAAACTGGGGGTCAGGCTGCCGCTCCATCCTTCAAAACTGGATTATGCCAGGGAATTGCTGCTGTACAAATGGTATATGCGGAATAAAAAGATTGAAGACCTGGTCCGTCTGCCTGAGATGAAGGACCCGGTGCAGAGAAAGATTGCAGAGCTCTTGACCCGGATGTGCTCTGTGACAATCAACAGCCATCCGGATTTATACGGCCTGACTATCCTGAAAGCCGGCAATCATGCTGCCCGGTATGGAGATACCGAAATGGCTTCAGTCGGATACCTGGGGTACAGCATCACTGCCGGGAGCGTACTGGGAGACTATGGAGCGGGGGATAGATTTGGAAGGGTGTGCATCCAACTGGTGGAAAGGTATGACCGCAGTTCTTCCAAATGCATCATATACTTCGTCACAGGAGCATTTATCACCCACTGGACCCGGCACGCCGCCTTCGCGCTGGAGTACTTCAATAAGGCAATCCGCAGCGGGATGGAAGCCGGGGATGCACTGATTATCGGCTACTCCCATTGTCTTATTCTTGAAATCCGGTATCTTCTGGGTATTTCCCTGGAGGAAATCGCGGAGGAAGCCGGTAAGAAACTTGAGATCGCCGGGAGGTTAAGGCATGACAGTTTTGCCGTCAATGCGGCAATTTACGACCGGACGGTCTCCGTTCTGCAGGGACGGAAAACAGATTCACTGGCAGCCGGGGCAGAGGAATTTCAAAAAGGAAAATTGCAATTACCGCAGAAGGATAAAGCTTCCTTTGCGACCTTTTACATTTACAAAATGCAGCTGTGCTATATGGCCGGCAACTACAGGGAAGCGCTGTCTGCCGCAGAAAATGTACGGGCTTATATTGATGCGCTTCTTGGCTTTATGCTCAGCGCCGAATACAATTTCTATCATTCCCTGACGATAACGGCTCTTTATGGGGAATTATCCTCCAGGGAACGGAGGCTTCGCCGGAAAATCCTGAAAAAGAACCGGCGGCAGATGAAAAAATGGTCGGAGGCCTGCAAGGAGAACTTTCTGCACAAGTACCTGCTGGTAGCCGCCGAAACAGCGCGCCTGCAGAATAGAAGAGAGCAAGCCATGACGCTGTATGACCAGGCGATCCGGTCAGCCCGGCAAAACGGCTATATTCAAAATGAAGCCCTTGCCAATGAACTGGCGGCAAGGTTTTATCTGTCCCAGGGCCTTGCGAAAATAGCAGGGATGTATCTGCAGGATGCCTGCCACGGATACGGTAAATGGGGAGCTTACGCAAAAGTTAAGGAACTGCGGAACCGGTATCCCGACCTTTTGGACGGTATGGATTTTGAAGAGGCAAAAAACAATTCCGCCGAAGCCTTTGAAAACATGCTCAGGATTTCCACCTCAAGCGACAGTGAAACGGCAGGCAGTCTGGATAACTATGTAATCGATAAAGCGATAGGAAATATTTCCCAGGAGACGGACCTGAGCAAACTGCTTGACAGTTTTTTAGGTATAGCGATTCATAGTTCCAATGCAAACAAAGGATACTTGATCCTCGAGAAAAATGAAGAGTTGTTTATTGAAGCTGCAAAGGATAATGATTGCAATATGGAGACCGGAAAAGCCGTCCCTCTTGAGGAATGCCACAGACTCTCAAAGGCAGTAGTACGGTATGTTGCCCGGACCCTTGAAACGGTCGTTTTAGATAGCGGAGAGCAGGCCGGGATCTTTGTCAGCGACCCTTATATAGCCGAATCGGATTCAAGATCCATCGCATGCTTGCCTTTGATGTTCCAGAGAATACCTATTGGTGTGTTATACCTTGAAAACAGCCTTATGCCAGGAGTCTTTGCACATGGGCGGCTTGAAGTGCTGAAACTGTTATCCACCCAGGTGGCTTTTATCAAAAAACTGCAATCATATCTGGAAGAGGATACGGTAAAGAGCAAAGCGGAAGCACACTCCCAGCTTATTGAACTTCTTACAGAGCGGGAGACGGAAGTACTCAAGCTCATTGCAGCGGGAATGTCAAATAAGGAAATCGCCGATCGGTTGGAGATGGCGGTAAATACTGTGAAGACCCATATAAAGAACGTATACGGGAAGCTTCAGGTGAACAGGAGAGTACAGGCGGTTGAAAGAGCCAAGAAACTGGACATATTGTAAAATTCTGTCGATATAGATAACAAAAGCACATTCCCTGTAACAAGAGGACGGGATGTGCTTTTGCCATTAAAATTTTATTCTATAAAAAGATGCTTTCTCACCCTTTTGGGTGATGCTTTTTTATAGAACATTTTTTATATTATTTTGTATTAAGAGAAAGTTAAATATTCTGGCAAAAAGGGGAAATAGGGAGGTGCATATTGACTTTATGACAACTCTGCAATAAAATTATTGTTAAACATAGAGATAACAGAAAGAAATATACGGAAGATCAAAAATATGTTTTGTTTTACGCAGATTGGTGGTATGGGGGAATGACACCGGATTCACAGATGGACAAGTGGCATGGGGTCTTTGTAGTAACAGGAGACGAAGAACGGGTAAAGGAAAGAGTCAAATACAGATTGCCGGACGACTATACGGTATTGGTGCCCAAACGGAAGCTCAGACTGAGAAAGGGCGGCATATGGCGGGTTGAGACCAAGGTATTGTTTCCGGGATATGTTTTGATTAATGGAGAAATCAACACCGATATCTATTATCGATTAAAAAATATTCCCAATGTCCTCAAATTATTAAAAACAGGAACATCGGTAACTGCCATTGACAGCAGGGAAATGGCGGTGCTTTCCAGGCTTGTCTGCAACAACGAAGAGATCGGCTTCTCCAGCGTGCTTATGGAGAGCGGAAAAGTAAAGGTTGTGGACGGTCCTCTTTTTGCCCTTGAGGGCATCATCCTGAGCATTGACCACCGGAAGGAAAGGGCGAGGGTAAGGCTGAACTTCCTCGGGGAGGAAAGGACAGTGGATCTGGGAGTGGCATTCTTAAGACCCGCATAGCCGCCGCTGCCGAAGCTGCTTAATAATATGCTTAATAATAAAGGAAGAAACTCCGGGGTGACTATTCAGGTGCCCGGACTGTCATTGCGAGGAGCGAAGCGATCGTGGCAATCTCTGCTTCTGACTGAGATAGCATTTATTAGATTGCCGCGCTCCACTTCGTTTCACTCACAATGACAGTACCTGAATAGTCAACAGGAGGCTGGTAATTTCAGGAACACTGTTGACTTTACTGGTACATTGCACTAAAATTTAGTTTAGCCAAAAAAAATCCGGACTCTTATAGCGGTGTTTCGGCCCGTTATAAGACAAAGAGGTCATAAGGAAAAGCTTGCGAGCGTATAATTTATTTATTGTACGATGGCGAAGCTTTGCCTTTCGGGCAAATTTCTCCGAAACCAAAACAAAAATGAAAAAGAAACATACGAAAGAAGAAATTATTTAATGCAGAGGGCGCGCATTGCGCGTCCGCATTCAGGTGCATAATGTTCAAACACGTAGAGAGGGGAAAGTAAATGTCGATACACATCCGGAAGTTATTACTTGTAATCGTTGACATGGTGCTGATCAATCTTGCTGTTTGCCTTGCATTATTCATCCGGTTCGATTTGGCCGTACCACACCAGTACTACGATTTCTTCTTTAATAACATGCCGATCATCACAGCAATACAGATAGTAATATTTTCTTTGTTTGGCCTTTATCGAAGTCTCTGGGAATATGCAAGCATCGACGAAGTGGTGCAGATTTTCTTTGCGACCCTGTCCGCCGGCGGATTGGGACTTATCCTCGGCCTGGTAACCGGACACAGGCTTCCTTTCACAGTCTACCTTGCCGCATGGGTTCTCATGTGCATGATGACGGGCGGCGCCAGGTTGAGCTACAGGTACCTGCGCAGGATCAGGAAGCTCAAACTGAGAAATAACGGCAAGATAAGCAGGGCTATGATCATAGGCGCCGGAAGCGCCGGGTCCATGATCATCAAGGAATTGAAGAACCACGCGGAAATGAACCTGGTTCCTGTCATCGTAGTGGATGACGACAAAAGGAAGCATGGGACCAGTATAAACGGCGTACCGGTAAGGATGGGCAGACAGAAGATAAAGGAGCTGGCAGAGCGCTGGGATGTCAATGAAATCATTGTGGCCATACCCGCGGCGCCGAAGAAGGATATGGCGGAAATTCTCAGGCTTTGCAAAGAGACCCGGTGCAAGCTGAAAACACTCCCCAACGTCCTTGAAATGATGGATGGGCAGGTAAGCGTCAAGCAGCTGAGGGACGTGAACATCGAAGATCTTCTGGGGCGCGACGAGATCAATCTCAATATGGAGGAAATCTCGGGCTACCTGAAAAACGAAGTGGTCCTGGTAACGGGCGGCGGAGGGTCCATTGGTTCCGAGCTGTGCAGGCAGATTGCCAGATTCGGGCCGAAGAAGCTCATCATTTTTGACATCTATGAAAATAACGCATACGATTTGCAGAATGAGCTTTTACATACATACAAGGGAAATCTGGACCTGGACGTGCTCATCGGGTCCTGCAGGGACAGGGAAAGAATGAAGGAAGTGTTTGAAAGGTACAGGCCCGGCGTGGTCTTCCATGCGGCCGCCCACAAGCATGTGCCGCTGATGGAGGGAAGCCCGGCGGAAGCCATAAAGAATAATGTTTTCGGCACCCTGAATACCGCCAGGCGCGCCGGCGATTGCGGAGCCAAAAAATTCATTCTCATTTCAACGGACAAAGCCGTCAACCCGACCAACATCATGGGTGCGTCAAAACGGCTGGCCGAACTCATCGTACAGTCCATGAACAGGGCCGGCAGGACCAAATTCGCCGCGGTCCGATTCGGCAATGTCCTGGGCAGCAACGGCAGCGTAATACCTCTTTTCAAGAAGCAGATCCTGCAGGGCGGTCCCGTGACGGTAACGCATCCGGAAATCATCAGGTACTTCATGACGATTCCCGAAGCGTCCCGGCTGGTGATCCAGGCAGGCGCCCTGGCCGAGGGCGGCGAGGTGTTTGTGCTGGACATGGGCGAGCCTGTGAAAATCGTAGACCTTGCCCGCGACCTCATCCGGCTTTCCGGCCTGGAGCCTGATGTGGACATAAAGATCGAGTACACGGGTCTGAGGCCGGGGGAAAAGCTCTACGAAGAGCTGCTGATGGCGGAAGAGGGTCTGGAGCGCACCGCCCATAAGAAGATTTTCATCGGGAAACAATCCGACATGAGCTTCAAAGAAGTCATCATGTGCATAAAAACCCTGGAGAACTCCCTGGAAAACGATGAAATGCTGAGGGAATGCATGGCCAGACTGGTGCCGACATACAGGTATCAGCCGGAGAGGAGGAAAGTGCCCAGGTCGAAGGCATACGGACAGCAGCCGGCCGAGGCGCAAAACCTGAAGGCCGTTTTGCAGTAAAAAAAACCGCTTATGGCGGAAATCCGGCCTTTTAAATATTACGATTTAAAGTTTTTTTAGTAAATTCTTGCAATATATTAATGAAAAATGTATAATAGGTTTCATAATATTAGTTTATTTTATTTAAATTGGGTTCCATTTGGGGTATGCTCAATGTCAAAAAAAAATTTAACATGATTTTTGGGGGGGTTTAGTACGATGTCGAAAAAAATAATAGCCGGCATAGTCATCACTTTATTGTTAATGACACAACTAGTACCATTGGGTATAGCTGCAACCGGCACGGATCTCGAAGCAGTGCTTGAGGATTTAAACGGTTTGAAAACAAACCATCCGGAAGAGGTTTCAGCTATCCTGGGGAATCTCTGGGAATACGCGGCTCTTGAAATCGGAGATAACGAGCCGGTAACAGCGGCTAACGTTTATAACGAAATAAAAGCCAGCTTTAACAGTCCTCATCTTGCCTGGGCCGATATAGTGAACGAAGGGGCTCCGGTTTCCGGGAACGATAAGATCGAGCAAGCATCATTGATGTACATAATTGAGAAGGTGTTGTCAAAGAAAGAAATCATCAAAGACTTGTACGACAGTTTCAAGAGTCAGTTCCAGCCAATCTTGGAAAATGATGGACTCAAAGGTGTGGTAAGGGAACTGTTGGATCTTGAAGCAGACGCTAATGACGCTGAGGTTTATGTTGCTATTGTGCAACGTACGGGTAAAGTCGTCACAATGGATAATGGCAAATTTATCAGGAATGGAAATGCGGCCAGAGATATTATACTAAATATACACATAACAGAAGATATGGCGAAAGCGGTACTGGGAGATAATTGGCAAGGTAGCATAAACGCGACGATAGACCGTTATGCCTTAACGCTTAACGATTATATTGACGAATTCGGAGTAGCGGATGCGGATGTAATATTCGCATTGAATATATACGGTCTGTATCAAGCGCCGTCAACAGGTGGTGGTGATGGACCCGGTGGTGGCGGCAATGGGACACCTGCGCCTGCCCCGACAGCTACACCGTCGACTACTCCGAGTGCAGAACAAGAATTGGTAAACAAATTGGAGCAGGGTATTAACGACATCATTAACGAGACTGATCCGGCCAAAGCGCTTGATAAAGCTGTAAGTCTTATAAGCGGTGCAGTTAATGCAATGCATGAACTGGCGAATAACGGCGAATCCATACAGAAAGCAATCCAGACCCTCGAAAAGGCTGCGAATGCCGCACTTGCGAAGGTAAACACCGCAACAGTGACTGCAACGGTAGCAGCAGGCAAATCTACTGCAGTGATCGATACGGCTGCCGCAGATGCGTTGGTTGCAAAGCTGGATAAAATCATTGAAACTGCGACAAAGTTGAACGCAGAATTGGCAAAAGCTTCGACAGACGCAAAAATTGAAGCAGTCCTGAATATCAAAGTAAATACGGGGAATAATGCTGTGACGGCATCCTCCGCGCAGTTGCCTAAAACCTTGCTTACAACAGCTGCATCCAAAGGCATTGACAGGATTGCGATCGACACGGGCATAGCTACCATATCCATCGCTCCTGATGCCATAGCTGCCGGAGACGAGACAACGGTTACGCTCTCTGCCGCAAAGGTTGACAAGACGACACTCACCGCTGCAGAACAGGCTGCTGTCGGCGACAATCAGGTATATGAGTTCACAGCGCTGGCCGGCACGACTTCAGTAACAAGTTTTAGCAAACCGGTTGAAATTACAGTACCGTATACACTGAAATCCGGCGAAACAGGTGACAATATCACTGTATTCTTTATAAATGCGCAGGGACAGTTGGAGAATGTTGTCGGCTCATACGATCAGGCGACAGGGACGGTTACTTTTAGTACCTCGCACTTCAGCAGATATATTGTCAAAGAGAACAAGGTCACTTTCAGCGACCTGGGCAAACATGAATGGGCAAGGCTCAATGTCGAATCCATGGCTGCTAAGGGTATCATCACAGGCGTACCCGGCGGCAAATTTGCTCCGGCCGACACCCTGACAAGAGCTGAGTTTGCGGCAATGATCGTTAGACTTTACAAGCTGGAAGATGCAGCGGCAACCAATACCTTCAGCGATGTGAAATCCACCGATTGGTTCTACAAGGCAGTGCTTACCGCTTCTAAAGCAGGTATCGTCAACGGTCTGCCCGATGGACGCTTTGATCCCAACGGCAAAGTGACAAGGGAGCAGATGGCTGCAATGGTAGCCCGTGCTCTGGTGTCGGTAAAAGCCAAGGATCTGACTGCCGATGCAGGCAAGTATACGGCGAAGTTTGGCGACAAAGGTACCATCTCCTCCTTTGCTGTAAGCGAGTCAAACCTTGTAGCCAAATACGGAATCATGAGCGGAAAACCAGGCAACAAGTTTGATCCGAAAGGCAACGCCACAAGAGTAGAAGCAGCAGTAGTAATGTACAGGCTGTTTAATGTAAAATAATTACCTGATAGGTGAAAAGCCATCCGGGCCCGTTCCGGATGGCTTTCTTCACGAATGACATTAATCCGGGGAAAGTATTTTTTAACATATGGATGGGCGGTGATCCTGAATGAAAAAAGTTGTTTTAATCATTATACTATGCGTCTTCGCAGTTGGCGGAGTCGCACTTGTCGTCATGTACAACCTGGGGGACCGCCTGATCGCGGAAGCGATCCTTAACGATCTGCTTTCGGAGGAAAATACGGCTGCGGACCAACCGGTTGAGAGCACAAAAGGCACGGAAAATCTGCAGGAACAGCAGACAGATAATAAGCTGCAGCCTGTGGAGACAACGAATAGCCATGAAGCTGCAGAGAATACTGATGCTGGTAATAAAGATAATGTGGACAAGCCTGAACCTAGCGAGCCGAAAAAACCCGCATTGTTGGATGCTCAGGTAAATGAGATCAAAGATGAAGTATCCGCATCCGATAAGATAACTGCAGCAGCTCTTGCTATCAAGAGATTATCTTCTTCTGATATAAACACGCTGAAAGGCATGCTTGCCGGAGGACTCAGCGAAGAGGAGCTTTCCGAGGCCAAAGCGCTGGCGTATGCCAGATTTACAAAAGATGAGATAGCGCAAATCAAAGAAATGTACGCTCGGTATACGAAATGACATTAAATCCGTGACAAAAGGGAAAGCACTGTCGTGCGCTTTCTCGAGAGGGGTCTTGAAGTTGGTTGTATATACACGGAAAATATTGCTGATGGTCATTGATATGATCCTTATAAACGCATCAAACTGGCTGGCGTTATTTATAAAGTTTGAAGGCAATATTCCCGTTCATTATTTAAATATATTTTTGCACTCTTTTTTGCTGCTCACTTTCCTGCAAATCCTGATATTTTATTTCTTCAGGCTATACAGGAGCCTCTGGCAGTATGCCAGCATCAGTGAACTCATACAAATCTTACTTGCCACACTTTCAGGCAGTCTGGCTTCTTTAGGCTTCGGATGGATCGCCGGCATGATGCAGCCCAGGTCCGTGTATGTAATCACATGGATGCTGGCGTTTCTGCTGCTAGGCGCCAGCAGGCTGAGTTATAGGACAGTGAGAAGAGTATTGCGGGCAGGTTCCTATGATAAGGGGGACAAAAAAAGGATAATGATCATAGGAGCAGGAAAAGCAGGCTCCATGGTGATCAAGGAATTAAGAGAACATGCCGAATTGAAGGCCGAGCCCGTCGTAGTCATCGATGACGACAAATGGAAGCACAAATCAAACATTAACGGTGTTCTGGTGGCGGGAGACAGGACGAAAATTCAGCAAATGTCCTTAAGCTACAATATTGATGAAATCATTGTCGCTATGCCTTCGGCAAAGCGAAGTGAAATATCGGAAATACTAAAAATCTGCAAACAAACCCGTTGCAGTCTAAAAACCCTGCCCGGCGTGTTTGAAATCATCAATGGAAGGGTAAGCCTGAGGAATTTAAGGGAAGTAAGCATCGAAGACCTGCTGGGCAGAGATGAAGTAAAGCTGAATACTCACGAAATCGCCGGCTATCTTAAGAATGAAGTGGTTCTGGTAACGGGAGGCGGCGGTTCCATAGGCTCTGAGCTTTGCAGGCAGATCGCCAGGTTTGGCCCCAAAAAGCTCATCATCTTTGATATATCCGAAAACAGCGCATATGATCTTCAGAATGAATTATTGCGTACATATAAAAACAAGCTTAATCTGGAAGTGCTTATAGGTTCTATCAGGGAAAAGGAACGGTTACGACAGGTTTTCGAGCAATATAGGCCAGGTGTTGTATTCCATGCCGCTGCGCACAAACACGTGCCGCTAATGGAGAAGAATCCGGCAGAGGCAATAAAGAACAATGTCCTTGGTACGCTGAATACAGCGCAGTGCGCTGATGAATACGGCGTGAAAAAATTCGTCATGCTTTCAACAGACAAAGCGGTGAATCCTACCAATATAATGGGAGCGACAAAGCGTCTGGCCGAAATGCTGGTGCAGTCGCTGGACAAGCACAGCAAGACAGAGTTTGTTGCTGTGCGGTTTGGGAATGTCCTGGGGAGTAATGGAAGTGTCATACCTTTGTTTAGGAGACAAATCCTGCAGGGAGGACCTGTAACAGTAACACATCCCAACATCATCCGGTATTTTATGACAATCCCCGAGGCTGTTTCTCTGGTAATCCAGGCAGGCGCCATGGCAGAGGGCGGTGAAATATTCATCCTTGACATGGGACAGCCGGTAAAGATAGAGGATCTAGCAAGAGACCTCATAAGACTCTCTGGGTTTGAGCCGGATACGGACATAAAGATCGAATATTCAGGTCTCAGGCCGGGAGAAAAGCTGTATGAAGAGTTGCTGATGGCGGAAGAAGGCATACAGAAGACCAGGCACGAAAAAATCTTCGTAGGAAAGCCAATGGAACTTAGCTATAACGAAGTCCTACTCCGTATAAAAATGCTGGAAAACAGCCTTGACAATGATACGGCTAAAATTAGGGAATGCATGAACAAGGCAGTTTCAACCTATGTGAACCCTTATGAGCAGCCGGAAAAGGTTACAGGCGTAAAGGAGATGGCCGCAGCTATAAAGGAAATAGCCGCAGCCCACAGGGGCTAGGTAAAGCATTATATTCAGGCATTATGAGATTTGTTGATAAAATGTAGGGGCGGCCATTGGCCGTCCTTTATTAGGGATTATGTTGCAATAAAACTATAATAAGAGGAAGTATACTTATACTTTCCACATCGAAAATTCTAAGTAATCATTGACAAGCCGATAGGATTTATATAAACTTACTTATGTGAGTTCGTTTTTTGAACATATACCATCGACCCAAAAGCTTTATTCAGCAAGAATTACTGTTTCGGCGTGTTCGAGCGGTGGAGCGACATAGCAGGTACCCAGGGAATACAGGTGGAACAGTCCTTGTACGAAAGGGCGAAGCTATGTCTTTTTGATTCACAAAACAACATCAGCATAGCAAGTGACAGAGAAATCATTGACAAACACACATTTGTAGCTTTAGACTTACATTGCGAGTTCGTTTTCCAAACATGTGCTAAAGGAAGACAAGCTCCTGTACCAGAGGATATAGGCCTGTCAATGGAACATGATGAAAAAATAATCAGCTATATAGCACGAGATGAGAAAATCTCCCAGAGACAGCTTGCCAAGCTTTCGGAGCTGTCTCTGGGGCAATTGAATCTTATTCTACACAGGCTTGTAGAAAAAGGCTTTGTCACCATAGAAAAGCTCAATGCCAGGAGTATGCGCTACATACTTACGCCGAAGGGGATAGCCAGGAATGCGGGAAGGACTTACAATTACATAAAGAACGCTTTCAAGCTAGTGTTGCTTTTAAAAGCGGAGGTAGAGCATATTTATGGGCAGTATGAGGCAAATGGCTACATAATTTACTTGGATGGGGAAAGTGACGAGATAGCTCAGATCCTGCATCAGATAGCAAATGAAAGGAAGTTGCCTGGGTCAGTATGGCTAAGCGGCACATCTGTACCACAAGATACTGATAAAAAGCCGGTTGTGCTTTTATGGCAGGCTAAAAAGGAAGAAATCTACAAGAAGCAAGGTATAGAGTATATAAATTTGCTTAATGGAATAGATTGCACATAAAAAACTTTAATTGATAAGAATTACTGTTTCGCTATATTTCTGGCAATGAAGTAGTATGAATATCCACAAAAGGAATTTTTTGGTGAATTGTAGTGAAGCTATGCTTTTTTGTTATAAATTTTGAAATTTATGTCTTGTGTTATTTATCAATACTCAAAATGAAAAGGTAGTTAACGGTATAAAACAATGAATACAGATGTGGCAGTAAAAAACAAAAAAATATACCTCTCGTCACCACATATGAGTGATGAAGGCTATGAAATACAATATATACAAGAAGCTTTTGATACTAACTGGATTGCGCCTCTTGGCAAGAACGTCAACGAGTTTGAGAAAGAGATTGCTGCAAAGATATGTATCAAAGATGCCGCTGCATTATCGTCAGGGACAGGCGCTATCCATCTTGCATTGAAAGCTGCCGGAGTGGGAGATAGAGATATAGTATTCTGTCCAACACTTACTTTTTCTGCTACGGCAAATCCAATCATTTATCAAAATGCAGTACCTGTATTCATTGATAGCGATTATAAGACTTGGAACATGAGCCCTGTTGCCTTGGAAAAGGCATTTATAAAGTATGCAGAAAAAGGAGAGCTTCCAAAGGCGGTTATTATAGTTCATCTTTATGGTTTATCTGCAGATATTGATAACATAACTGTACTTTGCAAGAAGTACAATGTACCATTGATTGAAGATGCGGCCGAATCTTTAGGGACGCTATATAAAGGGAAATATACCGGCACTTTTGGCGATTATGGGATTTTCTCGTTCAATGGGAATAAGATCATCACCACTTCCGGTGGTGGAATGATTGTATCGGATAATGAGGAGCGCATTGCAAAAGTCAGATTTTGGGCTACACAGAGCAGGGATCAGGCAAGGCATTACCAACATAGCGAGCTTGGCTTCAATTATAGAATGAGCAATGTTGTCGCAGGTATAGGCCGGGGGCAGCTTAAAGTCTTGGATCAGAGGATTGAAAAGAAAAAGAAGATATATGAGTTTTACAAACAAGAGCTGACCGGATTAGATGGTGTTGAAATGATGCCTGTAAATGATTGGAACAAGCCGAATTATTGGCTCTCTTGCTGTACATTGAGTGATAAAATAAAACCTCTTGATATTATGGAAGCATTAGAGACAGAGAACATAGAATCAAGGCC
Source organism: Bacillota bacterium (assembly GCA_023426125.1). Taxonomy (GTDB): domain Bacteria; phylum Bacillota; class Clostridia; order Acetivibrionales; family DTU013; genus MnB-11. The sequence continues at coordinate 127,891 of JAFABI010000068.1, read as the reverse complement.
GATATGGAAGCCCATGCACATGCAGCCCTTCTTTGCGGAGTATGATTTCATCGGAGAAGGTATGTCGGAGAAGATATTCGAAAACGGTGTCTGTCTACCCAGTGATACAAAAATGACAGATGATGACTTGAAAAAGATAGTAAATATAATTAAAGGGCTTTGGAGATAAAATGCAGAGTGAAGTGAGGCCAAATATAAAGTTACATATGTATTATTCCAACAGAGGAAATATATATAGAAAATATGTCAAAAGGCCAATGGACTTTATTTTATCGCTTCTTGCAATAGTTATTTTATCACCTGTTTTATTGATAGTAGCTTTATTAGTAAGGCTTAAACTCGGCAATCCTATAATTTTCAAGCAGAAGCGTCCAGGAGTTAACGAGAGGATATTCACTCTTTATAAATTCAGAACAATGACTGATAAAAGGGATGAGAATGGAGAAGTATTACCGGATAAAATTAGATTGACTGAATTTGGAAGGCTTCTACGCTCTACATCCTTGGATGAGTTGCCGGAGTTGTTCAATATCCTAAAGGGCGATATGAGCATCATAGGTCCAAGGCCGTTATTGATACAATACTTACCTCTTTACAATGACCATCAAAAACGCCGCCATGAAGTCAGACCTGGTTTATCCGGCTTAGCGCAAGTTAACGGACGAAATGCTATTAGTTGGGAAGATAAGTTTGATATGGATGTGCGATATGTCGATAATGTAAGTTTTATTGGAGATTGGAAAATTGTTTTACTTACAATAAAAAAGGTCTTTGCAAAAGAAGGAATTAACTCGGATGCAGCTGCAACAATGGAGCCGTTTACTGGGATTGTTAAGGAAAGCGTAAATGTATAAAAGCGTATGGAAAATATAAAAAGTAAAAATAAACTTATTATAATAGGTGCAAGCGGTCATGGAAAAGTTGCTGCAGATATAGCTAAAAAGATGAATAAATGGCAGCAGATTTTTTTCTTGGATGATGACGAAGCTGTTAGGCATTCATTAGGAATAGATGTTATAGGCAAATCAAATGATGTGCTCTCATATATTACCGATTACGACATCTTTGTGGCAATCGGTAACAACAAGATAAGAGAAAAGTTTCAAAGTCATCTGAAAATGTCAGGAGCGTCTATACCCCTATTAGTTCACCCTAATGCAGTTATTGGAGAGAATGTTGAAATGGGAGCCGGCACAGTTGTTATGGCTGGAGCAGTTATTAATTGTTGTAGCAGAATAGGTGTAGGGTGCATAGTAAACACTGGAGCGATAATAGACCATGATAGTATTATAGAGGATTATGTTCATATATCTCCGGGAGCACATCTAGCTGGAACAGTTAAAGTAGGTAAAGGGACATGGTTGGGGATTGGAAGTGTGGTAAGCAATAACCTTAATATTACGAATTGTTGTATAATAGGAGCAGGTGCTGTAGTGGTTAGGGATATATTAGATGCTGGGACTTATATTGGAGTTCCAGCTAGGAAGGTTAACTAATGAACTGTCAGCTCCTAAAAAAAGAAATGATAACATGATTATTATGTTAATTGTGAAGCGACATTACAGTAGAGTGATCTTTGAATTTTAATTAAGCGCATTGCTTTATACACAAAGGAATACTAGAATATGGATGTTTTAATTATTGCTAATTTTCCAAGTAATCTAAGTAGACAGGGAAATGGACGTTTTCTTTATTTAGCAGAACTGCTTGCGCAGGATCATGCTGTAGAATTGATTGCTAGCGACTTTGATCATGAGACTAAGCAGCCAAGAAATGTGTCATCACCCGATTTTCATTACAAAACTACATTATTGCACGAAAGTGGCTATCCGAAAAACGTTTGCCTGAAACGCTTTGCCAGCCATCATGAATTTGGTAAAAATGTTGCGGCGTACTTAAAGCAACGCAAAAAGCCAGATGTCATTTATACTGCGGTTCCATCGCTTACCGCTCCGCTGGAGGCGGCGAAATATTGTAAAAAAAGGGGTGTCCGCTTTATAATTGATGTACAGGATCTGTGGCCGGAAGCATTTAAAATGGTGTTTCATGTTCCAGTCGTCAGTCGGATTATCTTCGCGCCGTTCAACTCTATAGCAAATCGCATTTATGGTGCTGCCGATGATATTTGCGCCGTATCGCAGCTCTATGTTGACAGAGCGCTTTCTGTGAATAAAAAGTGCAAAGAGGGTCACAGTATCTATCTCGGTACACAGCTTTCAAAGTTTGATGAGCTTCGTAAAGCACAGCCTAAACGGCAAAAGCCTGACGGTGAAGTCTGGATGGCATATATTGGGACTCTCGGCAGCAGCTATGATCTGATTGGTGTTCTAGATGCGATGGCGTTGCTGAGAAAAGAGAACCATGCATCATGTTTACGTTTTATTGTCATGGGTGATGGCCCACAGAAACACAAATTTGAAGACTACGCTCGACAGTTGGATGTTCCGGTGCTGTTTACAGGACAACTTTCCTATCCGGATATGGTGGCGCAGCTTTGCATCTGTGATTTTGCAGTAAATCCCATTAAATCAGGTTCAGCGGGCAGTATCATTAATAAGGTTGGCGACTATGCTGCTGCAGGACTGGCAGTTGTGAATACTCAGGAATGTCCGGAATACCGAAATTTAGTGACGGAGTATAATATGGGTGTTAACTGTGAAAATGGGAATATTCCCCAGTTGGCCGATGCAATTGCACGGCTTACTGAGAATACAGAGTTACGGAACACACTAGGCATACAGAACCGCAGTCTTGCAGAAGAACGCTTTGATCGCACAGTATCCTATGAAAGACTTAAGAAGTTAATTCTGGAGGCATTATGAATCTGCAGGTTTTAGTAGCAACGATGGGTCAAATAGACTGCTCACTACTTGACAAGATGAACATCCAGACGGATGCAGTTGTAATTAATCAATGTGATAAAGAATGCAAGCAGGAATTTGAGCATAATGGGCATAACATTATATGGATCGATACGACGGAACGGGGTCTTAGCAAGAGCCGGAATATGGCTATAAATGAAGCAACAGCAGAAATATGTCTTATTGCTGATGAAGACGAAATATTGAAGGACAATTATTTTGATGAGATAATAAAAGCGTTTGATTGTTATCAAAGCGCTGCGATTATTCGCTTTCAGATAAAAGGTATTGAGAAGAAATTTAAGGATTATCCAAGTAATACTCAAAAGCTCGGCTATTTAAAATCTATGCGGGCGTCGTCGGTTGAATTAGCTTTCAAAAGAGAAAAGATCATTGGAAAAGGCATCAGATTTGACGAATTGATCGGAGCTGGAACTGAGTTTTTAATGGGAGAAGAAAATACATTTCTTTTTCATTGCTTGGGAAAAAGGCTTGAGCTTTATTACTTTCCAACAGTAATTGCTGACTTGCATATTGGTTCTTCAACATGGTTTACGGGGTATGATGATCGCTATTTCATCGGCAGAGGTGCAGCGTTTACTGCAATGAGTAAGAGACTTTCAATTATATTAATCTTGCAATTCGCTTTAAGGCATCGAGACTTGTGTGTCAATAATATGAGTATTTGTCAAGCAATAAAGTATATGAAGCAAGGGAAGAAAGAGTATTTAAGGAGATTAAAAGTATGTTTGAAATAAACGGTGCGGTATCATTGCCACTAGTAAGCGTTATCATACTTACATATAAGCGTTCTAATATGCTTTTGGGGACGATTGATTCTGTGCTTACTCAAACATATAAAACATCCGGATAGTAGTTGTAGACGATTATATCCTAGTATGAAATGGTGAAAGAAAAATGATCCCAGCAGAATATTTTGTAGATTAATTTGGAGGAAGCGAAATGACCAAAACGGGAAAAAAGCCACTTGTGAGTGTTATTATTCCAACATATAAACGATCAGATATGCTTTCCCGTGCAATTAATTCTGTATTAAACCAAGATTACCAAAACGTGCAAGTAGTTATAGTTGATGATAATAATCCTGATACAGAATGGCGGAAGTTAACTTCGCATATAATGAAAAGCTATGTACCAGACTCACGTGTGAAATACATTTGCCATGAGAAAAATATGAATGGCTCCGCAGCAAGAAACACAGGCATAGAAAATTCAGACGGTGAATTGCTTTGCTTCTTAGATGATGATGATTGGTTTCTAGATACAAAGGTCGAGAAGCAATCGAATTTCTTGGAGAAGTTTAAAAAATATGCAGCTTGTTGCTGTGACTATAAAAAGGACGGTCAAGCAATTATTTTGCAAAATAAGGAAGATTATACTAAAGATATTTTACTATTGAATATGACACCACAGACGAGCGGGATTATGTTTCGTCGAGAAGCTATAACAAAATTAAGTGGGTTTGATGCCTCATACATTCGTCATCAAGACTATGAGCTCTTGTTAAGATTTTTTGATAGCGGTTATCTAATGGGAAAAGTCAACGAAGTGCTTTATATACGGGAAAGAGCTAACAATAGTAATATCCCTAATGGAGAAAAAATGGAAGCCGTAAAAGCGAAGTTCCTTAGACAGTTCGATTATTTGGTGGATAAATATGGAGATTCAGATATGAACTTTAAAAAAGCAGTTTACACTGCCAATTATTTTACATTATTTAAATGCTATCTAAGACAACAAGCTTGGCATGATGTATGGAGAATTTTTCTTAAGAGTTGTCGTATAAGCTCCTTTTTTACTATAAAAATTCTACTCAAAAAAAGTTACGAGTATTTATCACACCATTGTTGGTGTTGAAAAAGATATCTTAACAATGGAGCAGTACAGCAACGTTTTAGAGAGATTATTATTTGCAAATGAAAGAGGCTACTATGGAGAAAGCAAAAAAAAGAACTACGGCGCCAGAGCTCCTGTTTGTATTTTATTATTTTTCTTTTTCTTTATTAAAACCTATAGTTACCAAGTATTCCACCTACTCGACGATTATATTACTCACGATAACAATTATTGTTGTTGTATCATATCTTTTTAAGAGCAAAATGAGGCTGAACAGGGGCAATATATATAGATTCTTCTTACTGTTTTTGTTTGTTTCAGCATTATTTTTGCTTGATAGGTTATTTAGGCCAAATATTATAATAGGAAGTTATTATTATAGTTTTATTATCTATGCATTAGTTCCGCTATTTTTACTAATAAATGTGAATGATTATGCGAAACTGCTCTACTATTGGAGTATCTTATCTGTGTGCACGGGTGTGCTATTCTTAGCGGATCCTTTTTTCAATTACCGATGGTCAGGTGATTACATGTCATTTGGCTTTGAGGCGATTCTTCCTGCGTTTGCAGGTAGTGTGTTGTTACTAATGTATTATAAGAAAAAAGGGGCAGCATTGTTTATAATAGTCTTTTTTTTGGAGATATTTATCTGTGCAAATAAAGGCGCAATCCTAACTGCGTTTGCATTATTTATTGTTGGGTACTGCATTTTTTCTAGTAAAGGAAACATTTTATGGATACGTCTTACTGTAATGGTTTTCGCAGGAGCATTTGTATATACACTACGTACTGAAATAATAAGTATGCTGATAGGGCTGGCAGATAGTTTAAAATTGAATAGTTATTCCCTGAGATCTTTCAGTATTATGATTGAAAACAAAGATATATTCGGCTTGCGACTAGATCTTTGGGAATATGCGTGGCAATTATTTTGTAAAAAACCAATATTAGGGTACGGTATCGGTTATCTAGAGGTCACAACAAATAACTATGCACATAATTTCTTCCTTGATATTATGGTTTCATCAGGCGCAGTTGTGTGTTTAGGGATTATTATGATACTTATTTATAGCATCGTGTTTATTCTTAGAAGATTCAGCGAAGAAAAACGTATTTTCGCTATTCTCATGCTTGTTATATGGTTAGTACCAATGACAATAAGTCTAACATTGTGGGAAGTAATGCCTTTCTGGGTATACTGGGGAATCATTTCCTATTCTGATGGGTTACTTGGAGAAAAAGTTTCTATTAAAAATGTTTACAGATAAAATCCCTACATTTTTCGGACATACCAAAAAACGGTTTAATGTATATGCGAACAGTTTAGGCATAAGCACTTTTTAATAAGTCCCCTGTTGTAAAGAAAGTATTAATTAAAGAGGAAAGTAATGAGAATTTTGATTGAAAGCTATAGCACATGCTGCCAGAATGAATCTGGGGGCGTACAAAATCGAATACGAAAAATACACTCCTTATTAAAGAAAATGGGCATTGATGTGTCCTACTATAACAAGTTTACTTCCAAAATTGATACATGTGATATATTACACATATTTAAACTGGATTATGAAACTTATGGTCTTATTCAATGTGCGAAAAAATCTTTGAAAAAAGTAGTAATTTCGACAATAGTTACTATTTCAGGCGGAACGAAAATTGATATACATAGAATGTTAATTAATAAGCTTCCAATAATGACCACTTATAAGATATTGTTTAAATCCTTGGAATTATCTGATTTGGTTATAACAGAAACAAAGAAAGAAGCTGACTTTTTAAATAAGCATTATAAAGTACCGTATAACAAGATTAGAGTTATACCTAACGGTGTAGATGCTGATGGTTATTCTGGTGATGAAATCTATGATGTTATTGGCAAGAAGTGTGAATATGTCCTTCAAGTAGGCCGCTTTGACGATAATAAGAATCAATTGAATCTAATAAAAGCGCTCAAGAATACAGGAATAGAGGTTGTATTTATCGGTGGTGCTAATCATACAGATTCCGGATATTACGAAAAATGTGTACGTGAAGCAGCTGGATGCGACAGCATTCATTTCCTAGGTTGGTTGGATAGTAGCTCACCTTTGCTAAAGTCGTCTTATTCACATGCCAATGTTTTAGCATTGCCGTCATTCCATGAAACCTTTGGTCTTGTTGCCCTTGAAGGAGGTATGGCTGGTGCGAAGTTGGCACTATCAAATACATTACCGATTCTTGACTATGGAATTTTCGATAATTGCCACACATTTTCACCGTCAAATGTTGAAGAAATCAAAAGAGAAATAATTGCAGCCTTTAATGATCCCAAGGATAACCAATTAATAGAGAAAATGATGGCCAGCTTTTCTTGGAAACGTATAATTGAAGAACATATTAAATGTTATTCGGAGCTTTGTGATGAAAGATATACTTAGGAAAGTTTATCATTTCTTGCTAAGATGTATTCAAATTTTGAACTGGAAAAAAGAAGCAAGTTGTGAGAGAAAATCAATCACTGCAAACACAAATATTCAAAATTCTTTAAAGGGGAAAAAACTTATATTAATACCTCATGCAGATGATGAATGGGTTGGATGCAGTCGATTTGTGATGCATGACAATGATTTGACCTTATGCAACATGGATATGCAGGGTGGGGACTCAAAGCAGATGCATGAAATTAGAGTCAATGAGCTCGGACGTATTGCGTCCAGATATAATAGGAACTTGGTGACTATTGGCGAGGACAAGGATGGAGAACTTTCCAAACTAATCACATCATTGCGACCAGATATAATTTTTGTACCATTCTTTATGGACTGGCATGAAGAACACGTTGCCGTAATGCAATGTTTAAAAACAGCTCTTGAAGCATATCAGGATGTCTTAAAGAATAGCAAACTGCAGATAGCGATGTATCAAGTATCATTACCGATAGTTACGGATGCGGTGACGCACTGTGTTCCGTTAGATAAAAATCAATGGAAAGAAAAATGGACTGTATTCGAAGAAATATATAAAACACAAGTAGTTATACCGTATAAGCGTTTTGCTTATAATGAGCACATAAATGGAAAAATTGCTTCATCGTTTGCTGCTGAAGTTTTTGTAGTCAGTGATGCACAGAAGTGGCAACATGACTACGAAAAAATGCTTTTTACGGAAGACGAAAAAACTAGAATTAATGCGGCATTACAGAACATTACAGAGACTCGTAAACTTCTAAAGGATTTTTATTATTTAAGAACGATATAAAAGACTTTAATGTTTTGCACTTGAAAGAAGGTGAAGAATATAAATAATAAAGAGGAAATAAAAGATTTTGGAATAATGACTTTTTACTCCGCAAAAAATTATGGGGCTGCATTGCAGGCATTTGCACTTCAAGAAATCGTTTCGAAAATGGGTTATTCATCGGAGTTTCTTAGATTTCATGATAGTTTGAGTAATCCAAAGGCAATAAAGAAAACGTTTAAACACTACTTTAATGTACTAAAAGAAATAGGTTTTGGTGTATTTGTATTAAAAAAAACAGATGCTGCAAGGCACGGTGTTCAGCAAGCTTTTGAGAGATTTAGAAAGGAATTCTTTCACATTGGGGAAGAATCTCTTTGTAGTGTGGAAGATCTTAAGCAAATTGATAAGGACTTTAAGGGTTTTATTTGTGGCAGTGATATGGTTTGGTCAAATATTGGACAGAATTTGGAAGCATATTTTTTACAGTTCGCAAACCCAGTGAAGAGAATTTCTTATGCTCCAAGTTTAACGGGCACGGAAAAATTCTCTGAAGTATTACACAAAAATATGGCTACATATATTAACGGGATTAGGTTCTTGTCATGCAGAGAAAAGGAGGGTGTTGACTATGTAAAGTCAGCCACAAACAGGAGTGCTGAGTTAACGTTGGATCCAACTTTACTATTTACGAAAGAGCAGTGGAAAACGCTGTTGTCTCTTTCTTCTACAGAACCAAAGAAACATTATATCTTATGCTATATGTTTGGTGGAACACCAAAATCAATTAATAGAAACATTAGAAAAATTGCAAAAAAGAAAGATTTGGACATTCGATATATTCCTATGAACGTATCTGAATATAAGTCTGAATTAGAAAGCGGTTTCAGTGCTGCATATGGACCGGGAGAATTCGTTGAACTATTTTTTAATGCAGATTTTGTTGTTACAAATTCTTTTCATGGTTTTTTATTTTCGTTAATTTCAGAGATACCTTTCGTTGTTGTTCATCGAGATAATAAATCTGAATGGAAGTCAAACGAAGAGCGTATTTTTAATATCTTGCGGATGGTAGAGCAAGAAGAAAGATATATTGATTTAAACGAAAAATTTACTGATGAATTTTTCACAATAGACTACAATAATGTAATTAGAGAAAAAATATCAGAAGAACGAGAACAATCATACAACTACCTAAGCAATGCGGTAACTACTGTTTACAGGGAACAAACAACTGCATAAAGGATTTTAAAATCAGCTTAGTCCTATAAGTGCAACAATCGTATTATTGGAAGGTAATGTAGACTTGAAATAAAGGCAGGGAACTACTGATGAGCATTAACTATACTTGCAAAGAAAATGTATTAATTCTTATTTCTCTTTTGAAAGACTATGGCATTAAGAGAGTGATTATCTCACCAGGTACCACAAACATACTTTTTGCTGCCAGCATTCAGCATGATAATTGGTTTGATGTTTATTCTGCCCCAGATGAAAGATCTGCTGCGTATATAGCTTGTGGAATGGCAGAAGAATCTGGGGAACCTGTCGTGATTTCTTGCACAGGCGCCACGGCTTCAAGAAACTATATGTCTGGTTTAACTGAAGCATACTATAGAAGACTGCCCATTTTGGTAGTAACTTTGCTTAACCGTGAGGCGATACCTGGCCAGTTGATACCGCAAGTAATCGATATGACAGCAACACCTAAAGATATACTCCGATTGAGCACTACATTACCAGAAATTAGAGATTCCGACGATGAACGAAAATGCATTCTTTCGGCCAATCAAGCTTTGACTGCATTGACTAGAAATGGAGGAGGTCCAGTTCATGTTAATTTGATTGCAAATTTCAGCTGCGATTTTTCTGTAAGAGAGTTACCGAAGGTTAGAATGATAAAACGGGTTTCTCCGTTTGATTGTTTTCCTCCAATTAAAGAGAAAAGAAATGTGGCAATTTATATTGGGTCTCATAGTAAATGGAAACAAGAACAAATCGATATAATAGAAAAGTTTTGCTTAATGTACAATGCAGTTGTTTTTTGTGACAATACTAGCAACTACACAGGTGAGCATAAAGTTGTGTATGCACTTGTGGCAAGCCAAGAACAGTTAAAAAAAGATACAATAGTTGTTGACCTTATGATAGATTTGGGAGAGGTATCCGGAGACTACTTTACATTACCAGTTAATGAGGTATGGCGTGTTTCTGAAAGCGAAACTATTCAGGACAGATTTAGTAGACTATCCTATTTCTTTGAGATGCCAGAACAGTATTTTTTTGAAAAATATGTAGAAGCTGCTAATATGGAGAGAAGTGGGAATTCTTGTGATAGCTTTTTGAAATCATGCAAAGCCCGATATATGGAAATATACAATTCGATTCCAGAGTTACCTTTTTCAAATATTTGGATTGCAAAGCACCTATCGCCAATGATTCCACAGAATTCAGTTATTCATTTTGGAATATTAAACAGTTTAAGATCCTGGAACTTTTTTAATCTTCCAAATGGTGTGTGTTCAAACTCTAATGTTGGTGGTTTTGGAATAGATGGCGGATTATCGTCACTTATTGGAGCATCATTGGCTAATATCGACAAACTATATTTTGGTGTCATTGGAGATTTGGCTTTCTTCTATGATATGAATTCCCTTGGAAATAGACACATTAAAAATAATATTCGCATATTGCTTATAAATAACGGAAAAGGTACGGAGTTCTGCAACTATAGTCACCCGGCGACTCTTTTTGGTGAAGAGGCAGATGTCTTTATTGCTGCGAGCGGACACTATGGAAGCAAATCAAAGAGTCTGGTTCGCCACTATGCAGAAGACCTGGGCTTTGATTATTTCCAAGCGTCAAGCAAGGAAGAGTTTCTGTCAGTATGTGATGAGTTTGTGTCAGGTGAAAATAGGAGTAAATCTGTAATTTTTGAGGTATTTACTGAATCTAAGCTGGAAAGTGAGGCATTACAAAAGATACGTAATGTTGTGCAAGATTATTCTTTAAAGCAAAAAGTTAAGAATGCTGTAGGTGTTCAAAATATACAACGTGTTAGAAATTTATTGGGTAGGTAGGTATGTCAATTAAAAAAACTTTATGGCAGGTTGCTTCCGTAATAAAAAGGAATGTTTTTGTACCTAAGGTCACTATTCAGCTGAGCGAAATAAATTATGGTGGGATTCTTAAAGATAAAAAAATTATAATTACAGGTGGCGATAGAGGCTTGGGATATGCAATAGCGAAAAAATGCATATCGGAGGGTGCTAAAGTATTAATTGCTGCTAGAAATGAAGAAAAGTTACAGGCAGCAGTGAAGGAGTTAGGTGAGTATTGTAAGTACTTTATTTATGATGTAACTGATGTAGAAAATAGCGACATGTTTATAGAAAATGCGTTGCAGATTTTCGGAGGTAACATAGACTGTATGGTATTTAATGCCGGTATTTCATTGCATGAAAAAAATATACTTGATGTAACAATTGAAAACTTTGAAAAACAGTTTAAAACAAATCTAGAAGGATCCTATTTTTTGGCACAGGCTTTTTTAAAACATGTAGACTTTGAAGCCTGTCCTGTAAGTAAAACGCTTTTGTTTATTTCGTCTGAGCGTGGATTTCAATGCGATGATATTCCATACGGTTTGACAAAGGCTTCGATTAACTCACTAGTAAGAGGGTTATCAAGAAGATTTTATTCTAAGGGCATACGTGTAAACGGAATTGCCCCTGGAATTACGGCATCTGATATGACAAAGGTTGACGCGGCCGGCAATTTGTATGTTGATAGGCTTGTATCGAAACGATATTTTGTACCGGAGGAAATCGCAGAGGTCGCGGTTTTCTTATTGAGTAATGCATCTAATTGTATTTCCGGAGAGATTATTGCGTGTGATGCTGGTGAGTATTTAAGTTCATATTTTGGATAAAGCTGATAATCGGATTATTTGCAAATAGTATCGGTTGCGATAAACACGGCACTTTATTGTGGTAGTATGTAAAGATATTGAAAAGGGTTTTGACATGAGATTAGCGAGAACAAAAAATGCAATTAGCAATAGTATATGGGGACTTGTTAGCAAAAGCGTGATTCTTTTGATGCCTTTTGTTGTTCGAACTATTATCATTAAAGTTTTAGGGGTTGAATACTTAGGATTAAGCAGCCTGTTTACATCAATCTTAAGTGTATTGAACTTAGCAGAGTTGGGAATTGGAAGCGCAATTGTTTTTAGTATATACAAGCCAATAGCTGAAAATGATGATAAGCTAATCTGTGCTTTACTGAATTTATATAAGAAGGCATATAGATGGATTGGCATAATTATTACTGCGATTGGCCTTTGTTTGATACCCTTTTTACGCACATTAGTTAGCGGTAATGTGCCTAGTGACATAAGCTTACATGTTTTATTTCTTATTTATTTAGCCAATACGGCAATATCTTATTGGTTGTTTGCGTATAGAAGTTGCTTGTTGTTTGCACATCAAAGAAACGATGTTATAAGCAAGATATCAATAGTAGCAAATCTAGGAATGTATTTGGCTCAAATAGGTTCTTTGTTTCTTTTTAAGCACTACTACGCGTATATCATTATACAGCCATTTTTCGGAATATTAATTAATCTGACAAATGCTTTCTTTTCCAAGAAAATGTACCCACACTATTTTTGCAAGGGAAGTATTGGAGATGCTTTAAAAGCGGATATTAAAAAGCGCGTTCAGGGATTAGTAATGACTAAAGTAGCCTATGCGAGCCGTAATGCTTTTGGTAGTATAGTTATCTCCGCATTTCTTGGGTTGCAGGTGGTCGCTGTGTACAGCAATTATTATTATATTAGCAGCGCAGTATCCGGACTTATGCTTGTTCTAATGAATGCAATTTCTGCGGGGGTTGGTAATAGTATCGTAACGGACTCTAAAGAAAAAAATGAAAAGGACATGAAAATAATCAACTTCTTATATATGAGTATTGCGGGCTTTTGCTTTTGTTGTTTTGTGTCGTTATACCAGCCGTTTATGCGCCTATGGGTGGGTGAAGAGTTATTGTTCTCTGAAGGTGTTATGCTCACAATCTCTGTGTATTTTTTCTTGGAAAAAACACTGAATGTGATTGGCCAATATTATGATGCAGCAGGACTTTGGTGGCATGGTAGATGGAAGGGGGTAATCGAATCTTTCACAAATCTAGTATTGAATGTAGTACTGTGCCGACTCTTTGGGGTTTTTGGAGTAGTTATTGCTACCATAATATCAATTCTATTTGTAGGTCTACCGTTAGCTTACTACTATATATACAAATACTATTTCGGCGGCAGCTTTTTTGAACCTCTAAAAGAACAATTTATGTTTTTGATTAAATTCTTACTTATAGGATTTCTAGTCTACCTTGTTACTTTTTTTGTCCCGCTTGGAACTGGAGCCGGGTATAGCATATTATATATGGTTTTAAGGCTTATTTTCTTTTCTATTATTAGTGTAGCTATGTACCTATTATTTTTCTATAAAGACAAGAGATTTATAGAGGCAAAGAGTTGGGTTAGACAGAGATTATATTTACTTAAAAGTGATTCTTGAGATAGCAGGTTTACGAGTTTGAGATAATTGAACTCAGGAGGGGTACATATGGGTAAGCAATATCAAGTTTTCATCAGTCATACGTTTTTTGGACAAAACGGGGATTGTGCAGGGCAGCCTACAAAGGAGAATACTAACGATTGCAGATATGGTCATTTGTGGGCAGAGACCTAAACTTGAAATTGAGAAGAATAAATACATATTGCTGTCTACACACTGTGATGAACACATCGATACTGAAGCTAATTTTCTACCTAATGAACGCAGTGCATGCCGTGGCCCCAAAATATGATATGCCCATTCTTTACTCTTGTCACCCACGAAGCTAGAAGTATATTGAACAGCGTAATTTTATTTTCGACAGGTGAGTCATACAACACAAGCTACTCGGTTTCCACGACTATAATAATCTGCAAATGAACGCCTTTGCCACTACCGGAGGAATCGAGTTTTTATCTTTTCAGCGGCAAACCGTTTCCGGCAGTATGCATCCGTACTTCAACCAAGCGACCTGAACCACTTGTCAAAGGTAACTTCATCCTAGCGGGCATCAATAGAACAGGTACTCAAGCCGTTGATGCGGAGGTATATATGAATGAGAATGGCAATTTCGGATTACCTGTATAAAATTATACGAATGAAAATGTGTTGGCAAAGGTAGTAAAGATTATTCAGAGTTATATAGGAATTGTAAATAAAATCGTATGGAGAAAGATTAAGTTATATTAGATATTCTTTTTTATTTCATCAATTGAACAGGATAAGGATTGAAAAAAATATAGTGTTTTATGGGATTATATCAAGCCAAAAAGACTTATATTTTATTTAATCAACTGGAGGCTATCAAGCATGGTAAAAATTGCAGTAGCAGGAACAGGGTATGTAGGTTTGGTTGCAGGAGTATGTTTTGCTGAAGTTGGACATAGTGTTATGTGCGTTGATGTCGACAAAAATAAAGTAGAACTTCTAAAGAGAGGAATCTCACCTATTTATGAAGCAGGTTTAGTAGACTTAATGAGGAAAAATTATGCTTTTAGCAGGATAAATTATACTACTGATTACCAATCTGTTTATAAGGATGCAGACGCTATCTTCATTGGTGTTGGTACCCCCGAACAGCCTGACGGTTCTGCCAATCTTTCTTATATAGCAACAGTTGCACGGCAAATAGCCGAAACCATAGAAAAAGATTGTCTCGTCGTGGTGAAATCAACAGTCCCGGTCGGAACAAATGACAAGGTAGAGCAGTTCATTAATGATTTCCTGGTCAATGATGTACGAGTCGAAGTGGCATCGAATCCCGAGTTTCTGGCCCAGGGCTCTGCAGTTCATGACACACTCCACGCAGCAAGAATAATCATCGGTACGGAAAGTGAATGGGCTAAAGAAATGCTCATGAAAATCTATGAGCCGTTTAATCTTCCTATCGTCTCTGTCAGCAGAAGGTCAGCAGAGATGATCAAATATGCGTCCAATGACTTTCTTGCACTCAAGCTGTCCTACATGAACGACATTGCCAATCTCTGCGAGTTGGTAGGTGCTGATATACAGGATGTTGCCAAAGGTATGTCCTTTGATGAGCGTATCGGCGCAAAATTTCTCAACGCAGGCATAGGCTATGGTGGCTCATGTTTCCCCAAGGATACCAAAGCACTGGAGTATCTTGCAAAACAGCACGGATATGAGCTGCGGACTGTAAAGGCGGCCATAGATGTGAATAAGGATCAAAAGACCACCCTATATAGGAAAGCTTGCAAAAGGCTTATCACCTTTAGCGGTCTTAAGGTAGCGGTGTTGGGGTTGACATTTAAGCCGGGAACAGATGATTTAAGAGAAGCTCCCTCCCTAGAAAACGTGCCTTTGCTGCTGGAACGTGGAGCGGAGGTTTTTGCCTATGACCCAGTTGGAGCGGAGAATTTCAAGTACAGATATCCAGAAGGTGATTCTGGTACAGGGAGTATAAAATATGTTTCACAGGTAGAGGAGGCTTTAAAAGGGGCCAATGTGTGCTTTATCTTCACCGAGTGGGGACAGATTAAAGCAGTTAAGCCAAAAGATTATAAAAAGCTGATGAGAACGCCTCTGGTTTATGACGGCAGGAATATATATAAGGTGGAGGACATGAGAGAAGCAGGCGTGGAGTATTATTCCATCGGAAGGGAACAACTGGGAAGGCGTTCCTCAGGTAAGTCGAGTCACCAAAAAGAGGAGGTAATCAAAGGTGTCGGAAAACAACAGGCAGTTGGACAGGAGTAAAACTTATCTTATCACCGGGGCAGCAGGCTTCATTGGATTCTTCTTATCAAGGAGGTTACTGGAGCAGGGCTGCAGGGTAATCGGCATTGACAATATCAATGATTATTATGATGTAAACCTTAAATATGCCCGCCTGGAATTACTAAAGCCTTTTGAGCGATTTCGTTTCATAAAAGGCGATATCTCTGATAAAGAGATGGTTATAAATACCTTTAAGGAGTATAGGCCTGATGTCGTAGTGAACCTGGCTGCTCAAGCGGGAGTGCGGTACTCCATAGAGAATCCCGATGTTTACATCAACAGCAACATCATAGGATTTTTCAACATTCTTGAAGCATGCAGGCATTGCCCGGTAGAACATCTTGTATATGCATCCTCCAGTTCGGTCTATGGCGCCAATAAAAAAGTGCCTTTTGAAGAAACAGATTTTGTAGACAATCCCGTATCACTTTATGCAGCAACAAAGAAATCCAATGAATTAATGGCGCATACTTATAGCCACCTTTACAAGATTCCGGCTACAGGTTTGCGCTTTTTTACTGTTTACGGCCCAATGGGCCGTCCGGATATGGCATATTTTTCATTCACAAATAAGTATTTTAAAAATGAGCCAATCCGGATATTCAACAACGGTGATTTTAAAAACGATCTTTACCGGGACTTCACCTATGTTGATGACATCGTTGAGGGGATTGAGCGGCTCTTGGGCAATCCACCCATTGGCGCTGTTCCGCATAAGGTGTTTAACATCGGAAACAACAGCCCTGAGAAGCTGATGGATTTTATCGGAGCATTGGAGAAAGCTTTAAGCAGGTCATTGGGGAGAGAAGTGGTTTTTGAAAAAATATTTGAACCGATCAAGCCGGGGGATGTCCCTGCAACCTATGCTTCAACGGATTTGCTGCAAGAGGCTGTAGGCTTTAAGCCGCAAACACCGATAGAGGATGGTTTGCAAAGGTTTATGGACTGGTATGTCAAATATTATAACATGAAATAAGCGAATAAAAGGTGGCTTATGGAAGATTTAAAAAATAAATTTATTACCCAATTCAGAGAAGAGGTCAATATCAGTGTTGTCAAATCGCCGCTGCGGATATGTCCGCTTGGCGCCCATGTGGACCATCAGTATGGACTTGTTACCGGGATGACATTGGATGCCAGCATTGACATGGTCTATTCTGCCGATGAAAGCGGGTACCTAAGAGTCCAGAGCCTGGATTTTCCTGACAAGGACTACTTCCATATTGATAACGTGCCCGGAGCGTTGCCGGGATACTGGGGCAACTATTTGCGTGGGGCGGTACTTTCCTTGAAAAGAAAGTATAAACTGAAGCGGGGAATCAATGCGGTCATTAGCGGTAAGCATCCCATCGGAGGGTTAAGCTCATCAGCGGCTGTCATTACCGCATATTTGCTTGCGCTGTGCGATGTGAATGAGCTCGAGTGCTCAAAGCGGGAACTGATTGAATACAGCCACTGGGTGGAGACTGCCTTTATCGGCCTGAACAATGGTATTCTTGACCAGGCGGCAAACATACTGAGCATGGATGAGCATTTGTTGTATATGGATTGCGGCACCGGCGAATACCAACTGCTTAAAAAGCCTGCCGGATTAAAGCAATTTGAAGTGGTTGTCGTATATTCCGGTCTGAGCAAAGCTCTGATCAAGACAGACTATAACAATCGCGTCGATGAGTGCAAAGTGACCGCATGGCTGTTGCAGGAGCTGTCCGGTGGAATTAAAGCGCCGTTGAAGGACACAAGGCTCAGAGATATAAGCAAGGATACGTTCAAGACGTATGAGGGGTGTATTCCCGGACGGTTTGCCAGAAGGGCTGAGCATTTCTTTTCGGAGAATGAGAGAGTGCTAAAAGGCGTCGAGGCGTGGAAAAATGGTGATATCGAAGCCTTTGGCCGGCTTATTTTTGAGTCTGGGGAAAGCTCGATTCAAAACTATGAATGCGGGTGTCCGGAACTGATCTCCATTTTCAATATCCTGCGGGAATGCCCCGGGGTATACGGAGCCCGTTTCAGCGGCGCAGGGTATAGGGGCTGCTGCATAGGCCTGGTTGATCCGGCATATAAGGAAGAAATAAAAAAGCAGATCGATATGCAATACCCATACAAGCATCCTGAATTCAAGGATTCCTACATGGTATATTTCAGCAAAACAGACAGTGGGGCAAGGATAATCAAATAACGGCTTTTACAAGATTCCGGTTACGGGAATGTGCAGAAGGTCGCAGAGGCTTGCCGCCATTCAGGCATTGGCAAAAAAAAAGGGCTTGCCGTAAAGGTACCAAGGTACCGGATCTACCCGAATTTGAATGAGGTTCCTATGATAAAAAAAACAACGGCTTTTTGTTATTTTACACTCTTGACTTTAATTTTTTCTTTGTTTTTTTTAACTGCCTGTTCGCAGAAAAAGGAGAACGGGGCTAAAAGCAGTACTGCTTGCATTACAAGTGAAATACAGACAGAAAGAGTTACCGGGTCCACCACTGCCGTTTCCGCAGATGCAGGCCAGACTGATAATGTGACGGAGCAGACTGCATCACAGGTGGAAAGCTCAATAAGCAATGAACAATCCGGGAGTGTGGAACCGGATCCAGGTGAAAAGTCTGATGAAACCACAAAAAAAGAGTCGGTTTCGGCAGACGGTTCACAGAAGGAGACTGAACTTGATGCAGAAAAAACAGAGCTTGAAGATAAGATCGTAAAAAAGTACTATGCTGAAGCTGACGCACTGCGGGGCGTTACGGCGGCAAAGCTGCAAGCCTTGATAAAGCAGGCGTTGAAGGAATTGGAAGAAGATAAGGCTTCCGAGGATAATTCGGCGCTCCATGATAAATATTTGAATTTGACGCTGGCTCTGCAGGAGGAGTGCGATAGCAAATTTAACGATATTATTGACAGGATGACCGGGGAACTCAAGGAAAATGGTCTGCCTCCAGATGCGGTTGATGAGGCCAGGCAGCAGTATGAGGCTGAAAAGCAGGAGCAGATAAGCAGCTTGTCTTTGGAATGATAATGCACATTTCCCTCACAAACATCCTGAATTTAAGGGTTCCTATATGGTGTACTTTAGCAAAACAGGCAGCGGGGCGAGAATAATATAGAAATTTTGATTGTAGAATGATATTATGTAAAATGAGAATGCCATAGAAACCACACGTCCGTTATTGGAAACAAGAGCAAAAGCAGTCTATCATGACGCATATTACAAATTCATCAAAGGAAAGGTCTGTCTCGTAACTGGAGGAGGCGGAACCATAGGCAGTGAGATTTGCAGACAAATCGTGGAGTGTTCTCCTGAAAAACTAATCATCATTGATATTAATGAACAAAGGGCTTATGAGCTTCAGAAAGAGCTTATTTTCAAATATGGATCTGAAGTATGTTTTGAGGCATGCATTGCATCTGTATTAAATTTTAACAAAATGGATAAGCTTTTTTCCGTTTACAACCCTCAAGTGATCTTTCACTGCGCTGCTTATCATAATTAGAGGATGAAGAATATATCCACGGCCGGTTTACAGAAAGAGTGCTCAAAGGCGTTATTTTTTACTTGGCCCGAACGCCAGCTTGAAAAAGACTTCAGCAAGGGAACAAGCGGACATTTGAAAAAGGAAGTGTAATTGGGAGGGGGGATCGTATGGAAAGAATATTTTTTGGCGCCGGTATGTCTTTTACAAGCGGAATACCCACTGCAGGAGATCTTTTGGCAAGAGCGAGACAGTCGCTCCAGCTGACGGATGCTGCAATGAAGGAAGAAACCATATGGAAACTGGCTGAAGCCTGCGAGAAAGACGCTGACCTCTATAAGAGCTTTAAGAAGTGTGTAGCCGAAGCCCTGACGACATCCACTTATAACAATACGCCGGAATATAAAATGCTTGCTTTTTTAATCGGCAGGGGTGTTATAAGGGCAGCATACACGACAAACCAGGATACCCTGCTGGAATATGTCCTGGAAAAGCAAGGTATTCCCTATAACCGGTATACGCATAAGTCGGAATCCTATGCTGAAAATGTAAACGGGCATTTTGACATCATAAAATTGTGCGGCGATATACACGACCCGTACAATATGTGCTTTTCGGGAAATGAGATCGAAGCGGTTGTAGAGCGCAAAGCACCTGTATGGGTACACCTTATCGGGCAGATAGGTCAGGGGATCCCCTTCGTATTTCTTGGCTACAGCTTCTATAAAGATGCTTTGGGCAACGCATTGGTGGAGACGGTTTCCAGGCAGGATAAAAACGTGATTGTCGACCCTTTTCTCAATGAGAGGCATCTGGAAATAACAGATCAAGGCAATGTACATATAACATCATCGGCAGAAAGCTATTTTGAAAGTGAAATCAGGGAAATGAGCCCCGAATTGCATGTAAAGCACATACTTTATAACGCGAACGGCGTCGGCGGCGTCCAGACATATTACTATTCGCTGAAAAAGATTCTTGAAGAGACGAAACAACCCATAAGATTCAGCGAATGTTCAACGGAAAAGTATTATGAAAGCGAAGCCAAAACAGAAAAGAAAGACAATTCCTTCGGCTTTACCTATCTTCGTGCCACAGCGATGTCGCAAACCTATCAATGCGTAGCCGAAGAGAAATTCGACATCATTCATGCCCATGACTTCATATCCGCCTATACGGCAACAGAACTGGGGATGCCGGTGGTATACACGTCTCACAGCCTTGAATCCGACGAACTGGAATGCCTGAAGCACAAAGGGGAAGAAGAAAAAGTTGAATTCGTTTTGGACGATGCAAAACGCTATGAGGATTCGTATTACCCCGCAATCCCGCGCCTGCTGGCTTTATCTAAAAGCTATATAAAGAGCTTGCCGGAAGGCGTCAAGCATTCGGCTTTGAAAGTGTCTGCCCCTTTTATCCTGCCGCAGGAAGGGCAATTCGTGGAATTAAGCCCAACGCCGCTGGACAAGGGTAAGGGGAATGTGTTCAAAAAAGATAAATTCACCATCGCGTACTTTGGCCGTGCCACTTACCGCAAGGGGATCGACATACTGAACCGGGCGCTCAACGGTATTGGCGGCAGGGATTTCCAGGTGTTGTTTGTAGGCCCGGAAATAACGGCAGACGGAAGCTTAATGAAGATAGTGATGGTGGATGGCGCGTACGGGACTGCGGCTCGGAAATTGTATGTCGACGAATGCGAAGCTGATTTTGTTGACAAAGCATTCTCTTTGAGGCTGGATATGGGGGATATACCCTTCGATGAGCATCTGCGGAAGCTGTGGTCTGCGTATCGGCTGGCGGATGTAGTCGTAATTCCATCCAGGTACGAGCCCTTCGGTTATGTCGCACTGGAAGCGCTGGCCATGAAAAAATTCGTGATTGCATCGGATGTCGGCGGTTTGCATGAAATACTGGGAAGTAACCGGGGGCACCTTGTGGATATATCGGATCAGGAGAATGCACACAAGGCATTTGGAAATGCGATCCGATGGGCAATGGATAACAGGGACGCGGTAGAAAACATATGCAGGAACGGCTATGCCTGGGTGAAAGAACAGTATACGAAAGAGAAACTGGACGCTCTGTCGGAACAAATGTATGATATCTATTTATCTGCGGTCCTGTACGGAAACAAGCACTCCCTGGAGAGCTGCAAACGTTCATACGACGCATTGCGTCGTCAATTTGAGAATATATTGTCAGGCAAAACCAGATGGAAGGAAATACTGCTTGCGGCTGCAAAAGAATACAGGAATATACGGCGTTCCGGAAATGAGACAGGCGAGGAATACTATGACCTGTTCTGGGAAATTGCTCGGTGGATCAAGCAGTTAAGGCCTATGTGCCCGGAAGTGAGGATTACCTCCCATAAAAGTCTGGCCGAGCTTATCACACAGGTTGAAAGGATATTGCCAAAGTGATAAGCGATGCCTGCATTGGCGGATAGTTCCTGGGAAACCCAACCCGATCCTGAATTTATCCTGTTAAAGGAATTTAAGGGATTCAGTCCAAATAGCAGTGAATATCAGAATCCATACGATAGGGTATGTAACCACCCCTTTGTTAAAGATATAAAAAGCAAGTAAAATGATAGATGCTTTTGGCCGCCTTTTCACGGCTATTCCGAGGACACCATCCAAAAGTGCCTGTCGTTTGGAATGGACAAGGAGCATGAATAGCATATCAATTAAAATGAAAAATTTCAAACGGAACCGGATTCTTGTCAACTTCAGGTCCTGGTTTGACAACCACACGCACGAAGTTCTGCTATTCCTGCTGTATGTGCTTGTCATGTGGAGCTTCTGGGTCATTCAGGCCGCAGGATACTATGATGCCTATGATAATTATGGGGATGCCTTTTTTTATATTAAAAAGTATCTGGAGTATCTGTTTTTCGGCATTCTTCTTTTTCTGTTGATCCAGAAATTCGATATCAAAAGATTAAAGGTAAATCCCCTGATCTTCGTTATCTTTGCGGTGTTTTTCTGTATATTGGCGTCCATTCCCGGAATCGGTTTACAGGTCAATGGATGCATGCGATACATCCGGCTTTTTTCCATAGGAATTAACACCGGCAATTTCGCTGTTTTTCTGTTTGTGCTTGCCGTTTCCGTTTTACAGGACTCGTATGATTTCTATCAGAAGAAGGCACGGAGGGTTGCTTTTGCAATTCTGTCGGCGCTGTTGCTGTTTCTGGTTTTTATCCAGCCCAACGATATCGCGCTGTTCTATCTTTTCGCACTGGTTTTGGCAATTGTGAACATCCATTATGGAAAATCCAGGATCGTGAGGATCCTTACGAAAGCAGCCGTTTTGCTGACAGCGGTTGCTATTCTTTGCATCCTTGCCTACTGGCTGGCACTGAAGCTTAAGCTTTTCCGCCTTGAGGACCTGCCTTTGGATCTGAATTTACTGCGGCTTGTCAATTCCGTAACGATGACGGATTTATACGGTGATGGCTGGCAGCTGCAGCAGTCGGTACTTGGCTTTGTACGCGGCGGGATCTTCGGAACGGGACCGGGAACGAGCATTCAGGCGATGGATAGGCTGCCCGAAGCTGTTGGCGGTTTTGTCTTTTCGGTTATTGGTGAGGAGTACGGCTTGATCGGCCTGATCCTGACGGGGGCCATATTCCTTCTGTATCTCTATTTGGGACTCCAGGCTGCGTGCAGAACGCGGAACAGGTTCGAGTCCATCCTGTGCCTGAATATGACGCTGATGACGGTAGGGATGGCGTATATCGGAATGCTGACCGCGGTAGGGCTTTTGTTTCCCAATTCCATAGGGATTCCCTTCTTAGGCTATGGGAAGTATGGCGTCCTGACCCTTTGCATTTCCGCTTCTTTGATTTATAAGATTCTGAAGAGAAAAGAAGAGGTATATAATACGGCAATTTTTAACGGGAAAAAGGTTCTTGCTTTTGCGGCGGCGCTATTCGGGATGATCCTGCTCAAGGTCCTGTATCATGATGTCCAGGGAGCGTTTTTCCACATGTTTGACCGGTTTTTGTAATTTGGGCTGAACGAGACAAGAATGAGGTTGTGTGAAGTTTTATGAAAACGATCAAGGTTTTCGTGTCCTCTCCGGGGGATGTGGCGGCGGAGAGAGCGTTTGCGAAGAAAGTGCTGAAAAGGCTTGCGGAAGGGTTTTTATCCTGCGATGTCCTGCTGACCTCCTATTTCTGGGAGGATGATATTTTCGAAGCGACAAAGAGCTATCAGGATCAGATTATGGAGCTTCTCGAGGTGGATATCCTGATCTGCATTTTGTGGTCCAGAATGGGGACGCCGCTTGTGTTGGAGGCATTGGACGAACAGGGCGGGAGGACGGAAAGGTTTTATGAATCCGGTACGGCCTATGAATTCGAGAGCGCGGTAGAGTCAAAAAAGAAGAACGGAAAACCAAGTATATACGTATACAAAAAGGATGCTCCCCTTTCGCCGGAAATGGTGGACAAAGAGCAGCAAGCCAGGCTGCAGCTTTTTATCCATCGATGGTTCGGCAGCGAAAGGGAAGGCTATATCGGATCCATGCAGCGCTATGAAAGTGAGGAAGCTTTCGAAAATCTGTTTGAGAAACAGATCCGGGCAATCCTGACCGGGTTTATTCTCGACAGGCTGCAGCCGGATAGTGATGCCGCCCTGCTGAATATCGGAAATCCCTTCAGAGGACTGGAAAGATTTGAGTTTGAACATGCGCAGGTTTTTTTCGGGCGGGACGGGGCAATCCAGGAGCTTGCCGGGATTTACCGGACACTGGGGGAAAAAGAGAATCAGTTCATGATGCTGGTGGGAAGGAGCGGCTGCGGCAAATCCTCCCTGATCAGGTCCGGTCTTTTGCCCGGGCTGCAGGCCGAAGAGCTGGCCGGAAATGTGAAGCGGTGGAAATGGTGTGCGACAAGACCCGGAGATGGGAAGGGAAACCCGGAGAGGGCACTGGCGGAGTCCATCTGCAGATCCATACCGGATGAAGAATTGAAGGATCATACCATTGTGGAGCAACTGGAAGCTGCTTTTAAAGATGATATGTCCGCAGCGACGGATATTATCTTTTCCCTGTTCTCATATGAGAGGGGGCGTTTCCGGAAACCTGCGGAAGACCTGGCGCCGAAGTGCAGACTGATCATTCTTGTGGATCAAATGGAGGAACTCTTCACCATGGGCTTCGGAAGGGATCAGATAGCCGGGTATGTAGATATCCTTGCAAAGCTCTCCCGGGATCGCCGGATTGTCATAATTTCCACGCTTCGAAGCGATTTCTATGCAAATTGTCTCGAATACGAAACCCTGGTCGAGATGAAAAAATCGGGCATGTATGACCTGACCATGCCTACGCTGGTGGACATTGCCAAAATGGTCAAATATCCCGCAGCACTGACCGGGCTGGTTTTTGACCGGAGGGAAACCGGTGAGGGCCTGGACGACGTCCTTGTCGGGAAAGCATCCACAAACAGCAATGCGCTGCCTTTGCTCGGCTATACGCTGCAGCAGCTTTACCGGAGAAGAACAAGGGATTCCCAGGGAAACGAGCTGCTTTCCTTTAAGGCATATGATGAAATCGGAGGGTTCGAGGGGGCGATCGCCGGCGTCGGTGAAAGGACGCTGCTGTCACTCAGTCCGGAGCAGCAAAGGGAGTTCGATAGCATCATCCTGAAGCTGGTGACCTTTGATGATGAGGAGCATGACAGGGTTGCCGGCAAAAGGGAAAGCATTCCGGAATCGTCCTTGAAAAACAGTGATATCAAGGGTCTCATCGATGCATTTGTCAATGCCAGGCTTTTCATGATTGAAGAAGGACCCGGCGACCCGGTCATCGGATTGTCCCACGAGGTGCTTCTGCAGTGCTGGCCCAGGGTGGCCGGCATTATCCGGGAGAACAGGGAATACATCCGGCTCAGGGATCAGATTGCTGCCCGGATGAAGCTCTGGACAGGAGGAAATGGGGACGAAAGCCTGCTGCTGCCTTCCGGAAAAATTCTTAAAGCCGCAGAGGAGCTTTTGTTCCATCCAATGATGTCGGGGGAGGAGGAACTGAAGCGTTATATCCTTCTGTCGAAGGAGAAAGTGCGCAGGGATGGCAGAGCCAGGAATCTGATACGGATCACCGTTTTGACAGTGATAACGGCATTGCTGCTGGTCATGTGGCAGGTCTGGGGAAATTCCCTGACGAAGGACCTTGAGGTAAGCAGCCAGGAGCGGATGGTTCAAAGCATCCGGTCGGAAAACGAGAAGCTGCAGCAGAAAATTGTCAATATGCATTCCGACATCACCCCGCAAATTTTGAATGATGGTAAATCAGAGCTTTTGGTCAAATACAAGGAAGAACGGATTGTATTTTATTCCTGCGAAACCGGAGAAGTGGCGGATACATTCCTGTTGGAGGAGAAAAACAGTATCGACGATGTAAGCTACGACAGCGGCAGGAATCTAATGCTTGTCGCAATGACAAAAACGCTGTATGGGTTTCATCCTTGCGAGGGAAGGGAAATACAAAAAACGGAATTGCCGGATCCCATCCTGGACCTCAAATTTTCCGCCGATGGAAAAAAGGTTTTCATTCTAACGGAGGGGCATACGATCTATACCGCAGATCCGGAAAATATCAAGGGATTCACGTTTTTTGCGGATTCGGGCGACTTCATGCAGGATATTCGCGATGAATTGCAGAAAGAGAATCCGGAGTTTTTATATGACGAATATAAATACACGAAGGATTTTCATTTTTATGCAGTCATGTATATCCTGCGCACTGCGCGGTTGGGAACCGTGAGTGCCGTTCGTTTGATCGACCTGGAAGAGAAAAAGACGGTAAAAAGTGAAATCTTGAAAGGCAAGGTTCAAACGTCATTTGGCTTTGATGAAGACGGAAGCAGATTGATTTTTGATATCGGAGACCGTTTCTATATTTGGAATACAAAATAGAAGCTTTGCTGGAATCGAATACATGAAAAGTGCAGGGGCGGTCATTGGCCGTCCGGTTGCCGTATGACGTAGATTGCATTTGCGGACGCGCAATGCGCGCCCCTACAGGATAGGATTTCACAGCAATAACAAATTACGAATGGAAGCTCGGGATATAATGAATTTACACAGAGGAAAAAGAGCAGGACATTTTGCCTGAAAGGTGTAGATGATGGAATGGTATCACGCTTTTTGCCAGGATGACGGCAAATGGTACAGGCAGGGCTTTACGGATTTTCCATACACAATAGCGCATGAATACATGCGTCTTTTTGCCATGCTCAATGACGGAGAAATCTATGGGTGCATCTTCCAATTGAAGGATGTTTTCGAAGTTCTGATCAAGCACACGGTATCGTGCCTGAGTGCGGTGGTTGCAAAGAATGACGACAGTGTTTTCAGGCTTTTCGTAAATCCTTTGAAATTTCCGGCTTTGGGGGATTGGGCGGAAACGATTGCCGCCTCTCTGGCAAAATACGACATCCTTAAGAGCGATTCCTCCTGTTTTCCCTTTCTGAAGGAGATCCAAAGCTTCTATGGGAGAAACGGCATCGTAAACTGGAGGAATGAGACTCTTGGGCATGGTGCATTGGCATTTAAGGATGATCCGGAGATCATCGGCGCTTTACAGGAAAAGATACAGTTAGTGTCTGGTTTTTTTCGTGAGAATGCGGGAGCCATCTCTTCTCTGATGTTATACCAGGGGGATGCCGCTCTCAAGGGCAGCGGCTGCGCTGTTAGCGGCCGGAAGGTCTTTATGCTTCATAAGGGTGCAAGTGTGGAGGTAGAACCGTTTATCATTGCCGATAAAGGGTGTATACTTTACTTTGATTCGTGCAGGAAGGATGGAAGCGCCTATCTTGACTATGCCAACGGGAAGAAGCGTACCGTAAACTATCCCGTCTGGCGCCAGAAGCAGAACAAGTTTTATTCCGCAGTGCCGGTTCAAAGCAGCGAACGGATCGAAAGCGAAATATACCTTGCCAATGTGGATGATGAGATCAACGCGGTTAATTATGAACACAACTATCTGACGGCCGGCTATATGAAGGAATGGGTGGGCAGCTGCCTTGGCGGACATGCAAAAGGGGTTTTTTTGCTTTGCGCCGAGCGGGGGACCGGCAAGTCGGCGTTTGCCTATGCCATCGACGGACTTGGCGGGGCTGACGTCAAGTTTGCCGGCTGCACGGTACGCAGTTATTTTATGAACCGGACGCTGCTGCGGAACGCCCGGGATTTTATTTCGCAGATATCCCTGGTCTTTTCCCTGTTCAAAATTGCGGACAAAACGAGCGGCTCCATCCGGTCCAACCGGCCGGAAGGGCTGCCGAGGCTGAATTTTGCTACCAGGACGCCGAAGCGGGACCTGGCTGCGCTGCTGAACCAATATCGGAAAATACACGGGGATAAGTTTGGGCAAGACAAGCTGGTCCTTTTCATTGACGGGATTGATGAGACGGCCGGAGAGGATCTCAAGCTTCTGGAATTTATCCCTGAAACGGAATTGCTGGACGAAGGCGTCTATATTTTCTTCTCCTGCAGGAGCGGCGACACTTTCATGCCTCCCCTTCACGTGCTGCAGTTTATTGGGAATTACCCCTTTACCGGCAGTGTTATGTTCAACAGGCATAAGGAAAACAAGGCTCTCCTTGAAAAGTATATTGACAAATACATCCGTCTTTGCGGGCAGAAGCTGGATGCTGAGCAGAAGGAAAGCTTGATCGCCGCGCTGGATTACCGGTTTACAAACCTCAATATTCTTGTCGGGCTGCTGGACGCCGGATATGTCAAAACCTTCGACGAGCTGGTGGACGGAGGCTTCCTTGAGAAGTATTTCGCTTTGCTTGAACTTAGATATGGCAGTAAAAAATTCGGCACGGTTGCTGAATATATTGCCGTACTGGGAAGCTTGTATGAGCCGGTTACCATCAAGGAACTGGTATCCCTGGTGCGTGACTCCGACATCGAAGTCGGGGATTTGTCCGTGCTTTCGGATCTCAAATGCCTTGTGGCGGCGCTGCGGAGCAGCCGGGGCACGGTTTATGCCATCGCAAACATCACCTATGCCCAAAAGGTGCAGAGCTGTTTCAAAGAGGAATTGCAAAACGTGGTGCAAAATTTCCGGAAAAGGGTTGAGAATTATTCGACGGATACCGGCTTATCCGAAGGGAGCGCGGATGCGCTGCTTTATATTGCCGCCTATTTCTCGCGGTATATTGCTGACTTTGAGACAGACCCCGGCGCAGATTTTAACTTTGAGTGCATGGTAGAGAATCTGAATAATATTGCTACCGACATTGGCCGGCATCATCGGAAGGATTATGCTGTTATTCGGAGAACTTATGCCTATGGCTCCATCATGGACTATTACAAGACGCTGATCCGGCGCGGAGTCGCTTCCAATGACCAAAAATTGAGGTACATGCTGGTCATCGTGAATTCGCTCCGTTGTTTTTCACTATTGAAGAATTATCCTTTGATCGAAGAGTATAAAGAGGAAATGCTTCAAATCTACGATGCACTGGATGAGGAAGGCAGAAAACGCAGAGATATGAAACAGTTGGTGATGGCCCTTTATGCCGACCTGTCGGGGGCTTACGGCGAAATCCATGAATATGAAAAGGCAGTGGCTGCATGCAGAATGGGGATAGCTCTGGCCGATGAACTGGGCGATGCTTATGTAAAAGGAATTTGCGAAAGGAATTTATGCGGCGCCGAACGCTTCAGGGATGCTGGCAATGCGGTGAAAATCGCCGAGAGAATTGTTACGAAACACAAGGATGAGATCGGCTATACCCTTGCGGGGGATTATCTTCAGCTTGGACAGTGTTATTGGATGAAGCGGGATCTTGCAAAGGCAAAGGAGAATATATACAAAGCCCTTGACGTTGTGGAGCACTCCGGCAAACCATGCAGCATCCGGGAATCGGAAATTCTGGTGATGGTTCTCTGGAGAGTCGGACAGATAACCGTTGAGGCGGGAGATGTTACTCTTGAGGATATTGATTTTGCATTGAGGAGCATCCTTTCGGGACTCCGTTACCTTGATGAGCGGATCTTTGCAGGGAATCTGGGCATGGAACAGCCGAAAGCCCGTTTGCTGACCTCTCTTGCGCTGCTGTACGGCAGGAGGTACGCGATGCACCGCAATGCCAATGCCGGTATGGCTGCGGATATCCCGGAGGGCGATTGTGACCGGGCACTCGCCGCCATCGCAACGGCAGAGGCTATCTGGAAGGCGCTGGAGGAGGCGGGCGCTGCGTATGATATCCCATCCGCCATCATAACCTGCATAAATTACGGTTATCTTTTATCAATGTTTCAAAGGTTTCCGGAAGCTCTGGATAAAGTCAATGAAGTCCTTGGGAAATACAAGCCGGGAAATCCGGAGGAAGAGGGGGCGGTCCGGATGGCATTGGCGGCAAGAAGCGAGATTCAAAGGGATTATGACGGATGGAGGCAGCGCGGACTGGGATAAAGGAAAGATTGTGACTACGGATCAGTTCGTATTTTTTCATTTTATGCTATAAATTTTTATGGTATCGAATAGTTGTTCCTCTAAACGGAATAATCGTATATAATAATACCATGGCAATAACAACAAAAAAACTGGGGGTCATCAAAGTTGAAGCACGACTTGCGGGGAATTTTTTCACATTTTTGTATTGACGGGGAGCTGGCCAGTGTTGAACCGCTGGAATGCGGAAATATCAACGATACATATATAGCAGCCTTCGATAACGGCAATGGAGGGCCTGACAGGTACATCCTGCAGAGGATCAACCATTATGTTTTCAAGGAGCCGGTCAACCTGATGAAAAATGTCATTGCAGTCACCGGACACATCCGGGAAAAGGTCGTCAGTCAGGGAGGCGACCCTTCGCGGGAGACCCTTCACTTCATACCTGTTTCCAGTGGCGGATATGTACATAAATGCAATAATGGCTGCTATTGGCGTGCGTACAGCTATATAGACGGCGCAGGCACGTACCAGACGGTTGAAAATCCGGTGCACTTCCTGAATGCAGGGAGGGCTTTTGGAAAGTTCCAGAGGCTTCTCAGGGATTTTCCCGCAGCAGAGCTTTATGAAACGTTGCCTGATTACCACAATACTCCCAAATGGTACCGGAGATTCCTCAAAGCGGTGGAGCGGGATGGCGCAGGCAGGGTGAAGGATGTCAGGCAGGAGATCCAGTTTGTCAAAGCAAGGGCACAATATCTGTCCATCCTGGCGGATGGCATTGAAAAGGGGGATATCCCGCTCCGGGTCACCCATAATGATACCAAATTCAACAATGTCCTGATCGACGACAATACCGGTGAAGGGATTTGTGTCATTGACCTGGATACGGTGATGCTGGGGTCGTCGCTCATCGATTACGGGGATTCCATCCGTTCCGGGACCAATGTGGCGGGGGAGGAGGAGCTGGATCTGTCCAGGGTAAAAATGGACCTCGGGCTGTTTGAACAGTTCACCCGTGGGTTTCTGGAGTATACCCATGATTTCCTGACGCCCTGTGAAATCGAATATCTTCCTGATTCAGCCGTATTGATCACCCTTGAGCTGGGGATGCGGTTCCTGATCGACCATATGGACGGGGACCTCTATTTCAAGACAAGCCGGGAAAACCAGAACCTGCACAGGGCCAGGGTGCAATTCAGGCTGGCGGAGGATATGGAATCCAAGCTGGATGCCATGAGGGCTATTGTCGAAAAGTACACCCTGGTGAATTCCACAAGGCTGGATTCCTATCAGGAAATTGCCGCTGCTGCAAATTGACCGGCATGGACATTGGTATGGGGAAAGGATAGTCGGACATGCAATGCAAGTCCCCCTACATTTTGGGATATACGGGGACACTGAGTGATATAGGCATTGATATGGGGAAAGAATCCACTGTAGGGGCGGCCATTGGCCGTCCTCTATGATTTTGAGCACATTCCGGGGAATAGTAAACAGCGGGATATTCAGGAACCGTCCCCTTGTGCAAAGGATAGTATTATCACAGATAGCATTCTGCGGACGCGCAATGCGCATCCCTGCAAGGCATACGATGCATGATTGTAGGGCATTAAGGGATGGTCGGAAATGCAATGTGAGTCCCCCTACATTTAGGATGCAGTATGCCACTGGGTGGTATGGGGGCAAAAATAAACAGATAATTGAGGAAAGTCAGATGAAATGTATTTTACTAGCGGCAGGTTATGCAACCAGGCTGTATCCCCTTACGGTGGACAAGCCGAAATCCTTGCTGGAGGTTGGCGGCATAACCATCCTTGAACATATCCTGAGAAAAGTGGAAAAGGTTGAAAGCATCGATACGGTCTACATTGTGACCAATGACAAATTCTATGGGCAATTCAGCAACTGGGTGGCTTCTTATCAATGTCCCGGGACCATCAAGGTGCTGAACGACCATACCTGTTCAAATGATGACCGTCTGGGAGCCGTCGCCGATATCCGGTTCGTCCTGGACGCCGAAAAGGTTGACGACGATGTTCTTGTGATGGCCGGCGATAACTTGTTTGAATTTGATTTGAGGGATTTTGTTGCCTTTTACAGGCAAGTCGGGCATGATTGCATTTCAACCCATGTCCTGAATGATGTCAATGAGCTCAGGAGAACCGGTGTTGCTGACCTGGATAAGGATTCAAGGGTTTTGTCCTTCAAGGAAAAGCCGAAGGAGCCCAGGACCCGTTATGCGGTGCCTCCCTTTTATATCTATCAAAAAAGCACCTTGAGGTTAATCGGGCAGTACCTGGATGAGGGCAACAATCCGGATGCGCCGGGCAATTTTATCCCGTGGCTGATTACCAAAAAGGATGTATATGCCTTTAAATTCAAAGGGATGCGGTTTGATATCGGGACAGTGGAAAGCTACGACAGGGTACGGAAGCTGTATAAAGGGCAATCGATGGCACATTCGTAATTTGCTTGTTTGTCTGGGCGGTTTAAGGTATAATAACTATATGAATTATAATTCATGGCATAATGGGAGTGGCAAGAAGGTATGCTTATGAAACAGATGCTGAATCGGCAGATATAGAAATTTCAGCCATACCCGGGGAAATTTTTATGAACGGCTGGGGGTTTGTTTATCCAGATAGAGGTTGATGGCGACCAAAACGAAAAAGAATCCGGTGAGAAAACCCAGGAGAATATATAACAAATACATAGCTGTAACCTCCTTGTATTTCTAATATATTCCATCTGGAGTCAAAAAGCCATAGGCATAATTTCCCCTTTTTTATAGGGCCGTATACTTATTTGGTATGGTAAAGCATAAGGACAAGCGTACGCGCAATGTGTGCTCCTACAAGGTATATGAAGCAGGAACGTAAGACATTAAAGGGTAGGCGGACGCGCAATGCGCGCCCCTACATGGCATACGGTACAATAGTTGTAGAATTATGAAAAATATAGGGAGGTTTCGTGAACGTAAGAAGAAAATGGTTTTTATGTTTACCGGTAGTCCTTCTGCTGGCAGCAGTTCTTATCTATAACGGGGCCGGCAGGCGGCAGGAAAATAAAACAGAAGCCATAGGGACACAGGCAGCCGGCAGTGAAACTGCAGGTACGGTCCTGCCTGAAGATCAGCCTGAAGGTACCACAGACACCTCAACGACGGCTCCAACGGAAAGCGTAAATACGTCGCAGCAGCCAACTGAAGGGGTAAGTTCTACTCCAGCCGAGTCCGGAAAATCCGGCGGCAAACCCGGAACAACCAAGCCTTCACCGTCGGCTGGGCCAAAACCTCAAGAGGGTCGGCAGGAGGAGTCCGAAAATACGCCCGAACCGGAAAAGCCTGCCATCGTGCCGGATGCGGTGGATGACAAGGTTCAAAGCATCGCTGAAGGGGAAGTTGGTTTAAGCGACTATGCGGAAATCATAAAAATCATTGCAGGCAAATTGAGCATAGGCGAAATCAAATACCTGTTTGATTCGGCCCGGAGCGACTACTGGGAATCAACTTCGGTGGAAGACATAGAAAAAGCCCGCGGTATCTTGTTCTCAAAGCTGTCGGAGGAGGACATTTCCGAACTGACCGAGCTGGGCAAAAAGTTCGGGAGAAGCATGGACATACTGAAAAAGGATATTGACGTAGCTGAAACCAAGGAAAAGCAAATGAAAAGCAAGGGCTTGACTGAGTAGCCGGATACGGACGCTATCTCGTGTGGAGATGATACCCTTTTGCTTTGACAAACCTGTAATGATCTTCGTTTCCTTTGGCTCCGCAATAAATCCAGACCGGGATGATTCCGATTCCCGCAGTTACCAGACATAAGGCGAGGAGAAAAAGCCCTTTTAGCGTCATACTTTTGGAAAGGTACCAGAAAGGACCGGCCACAGCGGCTTTCCCATTCCAGCCGCCTTTATAAACCTTGTGCATAATTGCACCCCCTGTTTGTGGTGATTACGTTACTATTATTTTAATGCATTTCCTTTAAAAATGGATTTATTTCCCAGAAATTTGCAGCAAATACCAGCTGCCGCAATGGGTCCGGGATTTCTTCCATTTTGTTACGCCATTGACAGTGAACGTAAAAGTGTTATAATATTTTTTGGATCAAATTTTGTCACATTATGAGAAGCGAGGGCCTGTATGGAAGAAATAAACATAAGAGAGCTTTTTCAAATGATTCTGAGAAGATGGTGGATTATTGCGGCTGCTTTTCTTGCGGCGGTGGTTTTTTCTGCTGTATTGAGCTTCTTTATACTCGACCCGCTGTACCAGTCCAACACTACCATCTATATAGGGAAAAATGATGAAAATAATACCAATGCGGCGATAGCATACAACGATATTCTGCTGAACGACCGTCTGGTAAAGGATTACAGGGAATTGATAATGAGCAGGCGGATAACCGAAAGGGTTATCACGGAGCTGGGTCTTAAAGATATGACTCCGGCGACGCTTGCACCCAAGATCAGTGTCAATTCCAAACAGGATACCCGGTTCATCGCGATTTCGGTAGAGGATGAAAACCCGGAGTTGGCCAGGACAATCGCGGATAAAATCGCGGAGGTTTTTCAACAGCAGGTGGTTGAGATAATGAAGGTCGAGAATGTGCAGATCATTGATTCCGCCGAGTTGCCGAAGAGTCCAATGAAACCCAATAAAAAAATGAACCTGGCGATAGGAGGAGTATTAGGCATCATGCTGGGCCTGGGAGTGATTTTCCTGGTTGAGTATCTGGACAATACCATCAAGACGCCCGAGGACATAAAGAAATATCTTGACTTGCCTGTAATCGGCACCATACCGGTATTTCCGGAGCAATCTACTTGATAACGGAAGGAGCTATGCCATTGTTTGACATTATTGCTCATAGCAATCCCAAGTCTCCAATTTCCGAGGCATTCAGGACATTGAGGACCAATATCCAGTTTTCCGGTTTTGACAAGCCGCTAAAGACGCTGGTAGTTACCAGCTCCGGACCGGGAGAAGGCAAAACCACCACCATTGCAAATCTTGCCATTACCTTTGCCCAGGCCGGCAGCAAAGTGCTTCTGCTTGACGGCGATTTAAGGCGGCCCAAGGTACATAAATTGTTTCAGCAGAACAATATCCATGGGCTTACCAATGTTCTTACCGGCCATGAAGATTATAAGAAATATCTGCTAAAATCAAACGTTGAGAATCTTGACGTGCTGTCCTGCGGCGCGATACCGCCGAATCCTTCGGAAATTCTCGCCTCAAATGCCATGAAACAGTTCCTGCAGAAGGTGCAGGAGGATTATGACAGAATTTTTATCGATTCCCCTCCGGTGGGGCATGTTACTGACGCCGCCATACTTTCCACCATTGTAGACGGCACGATTTTGGTTGCAGCGTCGGGGACGGTAGAGGTCGAAGCCATCAAAAGGGCCAAGGAGCTGCTGGAGAAGGTAAATGCCAACATTGTTGGCGTAGTGCTGAACAAACTGGATAAAAACGCCCAGGGAAATTATTATTATTATTATTACTATTATTATGGAGAGGATAACGCCGTAAAAACCAGCAGAGGCCACAAAAAGAAGCCTGTAGAGAAAAATGGCTTGTAATGGCTGTTGCTGTAATTAAATGTTAATATAGGTCGAATGGACTATGCCATAGGACTAATTTCCCATTGTAGTATGGAGAGATAAACGATAGTATAAATGTACCAATATGTGTAATTAAAGGATTGGTCTTACTAATGAATGTAGATTTGCATACCCACATACTGCCTGGCATAGATGATGGCGCCAAAGATACCGGAACCTCCCTGGAGATGTTGAACATCGCCCGGGGCGACGGCACCGGTCAGATTGTCCTTACTCCCCATTATATCCATGGGTCAGTGAACAATACTGCGGATATCGTAAGGAAGAAGTGCATCGAACTGGCTGATACGGCTGCAAAAGAGGGCATTGGACTTGAGCTCTATCCCGGCAACGAAGTTTTTTTAGGTCCTGAGATTCCCGAGCTTGTCAAAGAGGGTGTCATTTGCACGCTGAATGATTCGATGTACGTTTTGGTAGAATTTCCTGTGATGGGCATACCGGAATATACGCCGGAGATTTTGTACCAATTGAAGCTGGCGGGATATGTTCCTATTATTGCGCATCCTGAGCGGTATGAAGCAGTTGCCAAAAACCCTTCCGTCCTGTATGATTACATCCTTAGAGGAGTTTTGTTCCAGATGAATTCGACAAGCCTCCTTGGTTTGTACGGCAAGAAGGTAAGGGAGACTGCCCTGTTACTGCTTCGGCATAACATGATCCATTTCGTATCCTCTGATGCCCATACCTGCAGGGGACGCGCTCCGAGATTGCAGAAGGCGAGAGAAATGGTGGCTGCGATTTCAGGAGAGAATACGGCAGTGAAGCTCTTTGAGACGAATGGACGGGCAGTGATCGACAACAAGGTGATCGAAGCTCCCGAGCCGGTAAAGGTAAGCAAGATAAGCAAATGGTTCCAGCCTTCGATGAAGTTGATGGCAAGAATATTCAGTTAATAAGCAAGAAATAAAATGCCTGTAAGGGCATTTTTTATTTTGCCCATCGATAGGTTTGCAGGGGCGCGCATTGCGCGTCGATTTAAGGCAGTGTTTCTGTAGGGGCGCGCATTGCGCGTCCGCAACTTATAGGGTATAATGTTTATAAAAAAAAGGGGTTGCTTTTATTGATGAAACGTTCCAGGAAACGATGGTTTGCGGCAGTAATTGTTTTATTTGTTTTCGCGCTTGCAATGCCTGTATATGCCGAACCGGCCGATATACAGGGACATTGGGCGCAGGAGGATATCAACCGGTGGATCGATAGAGGGATTCTGCAGGGAGATCAGAATGGGAATTTCAA
Organism: Bacillota bacterium; assembly: GCA_023426125.1. GTDB lineage: Bacteria > Bacillota > Clostridia > Acetivibrionales > DTU013 > MnB-11. The sequence goes on along the minus strand of JAFABI010000068.1, from coordinate 91,351 downwards.
TCCGAATAATACCATTTCCAGGGCGGAATTTGCGGCTGTCCTCAATAGGGTTTTCGGGTATCGGGAGCAGTCGGACCTTGCTTTTTCCGATATTAAAGGCAGTGAGTGGTATGCCGCTGACATAAACAAGGCTGCGACTGCGGGCATAGTGAAGGGGAACGGCGGGAAGGCCAGGCCCAATGATCCCGTCAGCCGCCAGGAAGCTGCAATTATGTTTGCAAGGGCTTTCAGTCTTGAGGCTGCGGACAAAGACGCCATAAAAGGCTTCGAGGACGCTGCGTCGGTTCCGGATTGGAGCAGGGAAGCCTTATGTGCTCTGGTTGGAAATGGCTATATGGCCGGACAGCCCGGGAATATAATGGCTCCGGATGCAAGGATCAGCCGGGCGGAGGTCGTGAAAATACTGGACAATATCACAGGTGAATTGAAAAGCAAGCCCGGTACATATACAGGCACCGTTGAAAGAAGCCTGGTGGTAAACACCGCAGATGTGGTGCTTCAGTCAATGGTGGTAAATGGCGATTTGTACCTGACCCAGGGGATAGGAGACGGCAATGTCACTCTCGACAATGTTACCGTAAAGGGCAGGACAATCGTTAACGGCGGCGGAGACCATAGCGTCAAAATCGTCAATTCCGCCTTAAACGGCAAGCTGATTGTTTTGAAGGTCGACGGCAAGATCAGGATCGTTGCCGAAGGCACTACGACCATTCCGGAAGTGCTCATGCAATCCGGCGGAATACTGGAGGAAAATGGCACAACAGGAAGCGGATTTGGCAATGTGCAGATTGCAGGGACCATTTTGCCGGGGCAGGAAATCAGTCTGGACGGCAGCTTTGGAGAAGTGTCCGTTGAAGCTGCGGGTGTAAGCCTCCAGGTGATGGATGGCACGGTGGGCAGCATGCTGATGGCGGCCGGCGCTTCCGGATCTGTGGTCAATATAGCGGAGACAGCCGTAGTTGAAGCTCTTACGCTTGATTCGGCCGTTGAAGTCAAAGGGAAGGGCAGCATTAACAATGCTACTTTTAATTGCGATGGAGTGCTAATGGAACAGACGCCCAAAGTGGTCAATGCCAAGGAGGGTATCGCTTTACCGGCCAATCTGCAGCTTTCTGAAGAAGGTGCTTCAGGCGGTGGTGGCGGCGGACTTCCGGGAGAAGCCATGGAGGTGCTTTCTGCGTCTGCGCGCATCGGAGGAAGTTGGGTTGAGGCTGAAAAGCTGCAGGACGGAGTATGGAAGGTGAACTTGAGCGGCCAGGATCCGGAAGCCTATTTTACCGATATAAAGGTGAATGCCAGCGCGAATGTGGTGTCGGGCGGAGTAACTTTTATGGAGATTTTTACATACGAAATTACTTTCAGCAATGGATCAGGTACCGCCAATGTGCACGATATGCTTAAGTCCTTCGATACGGGGGAACCCGGGGTATCGGTGCAGTCAATCTTGGAGTACGGGGAGACGGAGTTTCAGGTAGTGCTGAAAAACAGCGGCGGGAATACCAAAAAGGTATCCATAAGGCTGGCGAAATAAGCATGTTGTAACAGGGATGCGACAGGGGACAGTTTGCTCTCGTAGTATCATCGCTCCTGTAGGGGCGCGCATTGCGCGTCCGCCAAATGCAATCCATGGTATCAAATACTGGTGGGCCAAGGGCTGCTTCCTACGCAGAATTTCTTTTTCATATAGAAAAACCGATGAAGCCCATCGGTTTTTTTTGTAACTTGATACCGAACTCCTGTTTGAGGTATAATGGATTAGCCGGGGGAAAACGGATTATACCAATTTGTAAATTTCATTCAGGCAAAACGAATGACAGTGGTCTGGAGTGAGAGATAGAATTATGGAAAGTATTACGAAAAGAGTATTTTTAATCTGATATTTATTTATAGGAGTGCATAATGTTTTTGACAAATAAAATTGATCGGAACCGTAAAGACAAACATATTCCCATCCTTGCATGGGCCGCAGTGCTGCTGTGGATGGCAGTGATTTTTTACCTTTCGTCCCAGCCGGCGGAGACTTCCAACGGTCTCAGCCGGGGCGTTACGGAAATGATTATCAAGTCCATCGACATGATCTATCCTCTGGATGTGGAGACAAGCACGGCCAGTGATTGGATTGACCGGATGAACAATATTGTGAGGGAATATGCCCATGCCGCTGTATTCTTGATTCTTGCGCTGTTTGTACTTGGTGCGCTCAGAAGAACCGGCCTGAGGGGCTTCAGGGCCTTTTCCGCCGCATTTGCCTTTTGTGTGGCTTATGCGCTGACGGATGAGGTGCACCAGATCTTTGTGCCCGGTAGAGCATGGGAACTTGGCGACCTTGCCAGGGATCTCTGCGGAGCGCTTGTAGGACTTGTATTGTATAGTACTGCATCCTTTGCTTTTACTTCACGCGCCTCCAGGAAGATCTGAAGCTTTGATCCGCACATGTTGGCAAATACACGGGGACGGTTCCAAATACACGGGGACGGTTCTACTGTATGCATTGGCATACAGTAGAACCGTCCCCGTATATTTTTTGCGGTTGGCGAGTGAAATAGAAAATTGTGTTCTATCTATATCAACATGGTTTCATTTGCAAACTGAGGGCACGGGCAAGCATACATGCAATGGAGCCAGCATACATATAATGCGTGAGACAGTATTGACGACTTAAAGAAGCTGGTTATCCGACAGATGCAAGGGGGACGCAAGAGGGGAGGGCTCTGCTTGCTGGTGGAAACTGGCAGGGAGAACCTTCCCCTCTTGCGTTTTCCGACGCGCAATGCGCGCCCCTGCATGCGGGAGGCAAGAAAGCGGCTAAAGGCCTGAGTTGGAGGAGAATGTTGAAATTTCTATCGGATTATGGTAATATATAAGAAATTTATTTCTATTGTAGAAGGATATGAGAGAAAAGATAGATGAAACCGAAATGACGTTATTACTAGTTTAAAGGTCGGTTTGCCGTATGAAGACGAATTTTTGTATCAGCATAAATGATGTCACACCCGGAATGATACTTAATGAGAACATCCTGAAGGATGGGAACCTTCTTTTGCCCAAAGGGGCGGTGATAAAGCCTGCATACATTTCGCAGCTGGCGGCAAGGGGAGTCAGTTTTGTCAATGTATGCGCCGAACGTTCCCATTACAAGGACATCATCAGAAATCCCGTCGAGCGGTTTTATGCGGAGGCTTATGAGGATATTGCCTCCATTGTTGATTTCATAAAGGACGGGCGTTTTCCTGAAAGCCCGCAGATCTATCTGGTTGTTGAGAAGATACTGGATAAGGTATTTACAAACAGGAGTGCAATGTTGCTCCTGACCGGTCTGAGAGGCAAATGTGATTATTACTACGCCCATTCTCTGGATGTCTGCATTTATAGTCTTATCGCGGCCAAGGCAATGGGGATGAGCTACGAAGATACGGTGATCCTGGGAACCGGGGCGCTTTTGCACGATATAGGTAAGACAAAGGTACCGGATGAAATATTGCTAAAGCAGGGAAGCCTGACGGAGGCGGAATTGCGGGAAGTCAAGAAACACCCGGAACACGGGTTCCGCATAGCTGCAAAGGCTTTCGGCTCGAAGCATCCTGTGTCCAAAATAATACTTCAGCATCATGAACGCTGTGATGGCAGCGGATACCCATTGAGGCTGAAAGGGGAGGAGACCCTTTTTTATTCCCAGATCGTTGCCGTTGCGGATATTTATGATGCGCTGGTATCCGACAAGGTGTACAGGAAGAAGATTTTACCCCATGAAGCGGCGGAATACCTGCTTTGCATGTCGAATTCATCGCTGAATGGTGAAATTACGGGAATCTTCCTGAAAAACATCTCGATTTATCCGAGAGGCTGCCAGGTGCTTTTGAACACAAAGGAGGTTGCCGTTGTGCTGGATTCGAATCCCAGGATGTCCTTAAGGCCTTTGCTGAGGATCATTACCGACAGCGACCGGAACATGCTTGCCCATCCCTTTGAATTTGATTTGGAAACCCATCCCGGTGTTTTTATCGTAGATATGTTTAATTAAATAAATTGTTTTGATATAGGAGCATTTCCTCAGCATGAGAAAAGGGAAGCAGGGAAGCGGCTCAGAGATTTATATTGCGAATGCAAGGAAAATAATTGGGTGAGGAGGAAATGCGTATCGTATGGATTACATAACAAAGGTCCTTGAATATGTAAAGGGTAAAAACGCCACCGACATTCATATGACCGCAGGATCCGCTCCTGCAATGCGTATAGACGGGCAGCTTGAATATATTGATTTGAGTATGATCCGTCCGGAGGACATGGAGAACATTATAGACGGGATCCTGAATGAAGAACAGAAAAAGGTATTGAAAACCGATCACTACATCAGCCTGCCCGTCGTATTGAAAAACACAGGAAGACTCCGTGCAAATATTTTTATGCAGAGGAGTTCTTTTGCCGTCAATATAAAGCTGCTGGACCGGTTGTTGAAAACCCCCGAGGAGCTGGGGATCCCCCAGGTGGTCATGGACCTTTCCAGGCAAAAGAGCGGGCTTATCCTGGTTTGCGGCAACAAAAACAGCGGAAGGACTACCACCATGGCTGCGCTTATCAGGAAAATCAGCACAACCAGGGAATGCCACATCATTACGATTGAAGACCCCATTGAGTATTTGTATAAGCATGATAAGGCAATGGTAAACCAAAAGGAAGTAGGGATTGATGTCAACAGCTTTCAGGAAGGCATCTATTCCGCCATGAACCAGGACGCCGACGTGATCATGACCAGCTTTGCCAGGGATCCGGAGATTTTTTCCGCGGTCCTTTCCGCGGCGGAAAACGGGCACCTGGTCATTACCACCCTTCAAACCGCGGATGCGGTTTCAACCATTGAATATATCACCGGAATGTATCCGGCGGACAGGAGGAACCATATAAAAATCCTGCTGAGCAATGTCCTTCAGGCCATTGTGTCACAGCGGCTGCTTCCCTGCAAGTCGGAGGAAGGCAGAAAGCTTGCGGTGGAAGTGATGCTGGCGAACCAGGCAATGAAAAACCTCATTCTGGAGAACAAGACCCATCAGATTCCTGCTGTGATTAAGTCAAGCAGATCCCTGGGGATGATGTCGATGGAGGATTCCATCAAAGAGCTTTGCTACAGGGACGAAATAGATAGATCGTGGGGGGTATTCCAAAAGTGAACTTCGGAGGGCCGGGCACATGAAGATCTTGTTGTGGGAATAAAATAGATTCGATGGCTTAAATTGTTGGTAAATGTCTATTGCCCGGAAGGACACAGAATCTTGTCCATTATATTTTATATAAGTAGAAAGTGGGGCGTATCGGGAAGCGGGCTTCCGCAGGAGCGACCCTGCTATAAAGACGGATGGTCATATCCGGCGGTGATAATCACACCTGTGGTTTGAAGCATGCCGGACATGGTTATATAGATTAAGGAGAATGCGATTGGTCACTAAAATTGCAAAGGGCAGCATTATTAGCCTGATTGAGCTATACCGGTTTATATCCATATGCCTGACGGTGGCTATTTATATGGTTCATGGCGTTCTGGAGCATTACAGTGTTTCTGTCATGCTTTTCTTTGCGTTCTGCGTTGCCGCTTCTGCGTTCCTTTTGAATTACCTTTACAAAATAAGCTATACCATCAGGCCGAGGCTACATTTGCTTCTGCTGATAGAAATTTCGGGCATATCGTTTATCATCGTGTTTACAGGTGGGCTGGACAGTCCGTTTATATGGTGCTTTCTAAATCCTTTGCTCATCATTTCCTATTATATGTTTCCGAGACAGAAGATTATCTACCTTGTTTCCAATTTCGTTCTGCTATGTGCCCTCGGGTATTATGTCGAAAGGACTTCGGAGGTCCGGGAATATCTTTTGTCCAATTCCAATATCATCCTGAGTTTTATTCTCCTGTTGATCCTTATCAATATCGTTTTTTATTATAACCGGCAGATCATTCGAAACCAGCAGGAGCTGCGGGTCGCCAATGAAAACCTTGAAAGCTACAATGCCAGGATTAAGGGAATGACCCGGGATATGCTCTTTATGTATGAAGCGGTACAAACCGTCTCCAGCCGGAAGGATAACCTGGGGATCGTCAATATAATCCTGGATTTTGCGGGAAGGGTGTCCCCGGAGTGCAATGCTTTTTTTGTATTGGAAGATGGCGGAAGAGACGGCGGCCTGGTTTCTTCAAGGTCAATCGGAGGGGATATCGAGGCAATGCTGATGGACAGGATCCGGAGCATTCACACGGATGTTTCGGAAAAAAAATACGTTGCGGCATATACCCTTGAGACAGGGTTGACTGCGGCATTCATCAGGGTGTCGAATATAAGGAATTACGGAACCATAGGATTGCTGATACCCGGAGAGGAGTATGGCCGGAACAGGGCGGAATACGAAGCAAACCTTCTTTTGATTTCGCAGCTTGGGGCGACCTTTTTTGAGAAGATCGAGGACGAGGTGATCGGCTATGAGCTGGCCGTTGCAGACGAGCAAAACCGCATTGCCGACAATATCCATGACAGTGTCATACAAAGGCTTTTCGCCTTATCCTGTTTTTCGTACGACACGGTTAAGAATTGGGAGCAGATTTCCGATAAAACCAAAAGAGAACAGATGACGCTGATCATGGAAACCATTCAAAGCTCCCTCAGGGATCTGCGCTCCACGATCTATAATCTAAGCAATAAAAAGCAGCAGATCGAGCTTTTTAAAGAGAGTGTGTATGCCTATCTCGCAGACATGGAAAAGCTCAGCGGGATAAAGATAAGCCCGGATATAACGGGAGACCCGGACGGTCTTACGTTAAGCGCCAGAAAAGCGCTGTACAGGATTATCACCGAGTGTACCGGAAATGCGGTAAGGCATGCAAAATGCAGGAATATCTGGGTATCTCTGCATATTGGGGATGAACGGACGGCTCTATCCATCCGGGACGACGGCATCGGACTGAACCTGGAGAAAGCCGAACAGGAAAAGAACGGGCTTGGGTTGTATAACATCAAAAGCCTGATCAGGATTTACAATGGAAGTGTTGAAATTACAACAGAAAAAGGTTCCGGCACGACTTTTGACATCCGTTTTATGAATTCCGATATTATGAAAAAGATTGATGAGGAATAAATAGGCAAAGGTAGTGTGTATGGGTAAGAGAGAGCATGAAACGCTGGTATTCATTGGTATAATCATAATTTCGCTGGTACTTGGCAATACGGTTTTACCGCAATGGCTGGGGTCTACCGGCTATTTGAATATATTCAAGCCTCTGTTCTGGCTGGCATTGTCACTGTATGTGTGGAAACAGCCAAGATGCAGGTTCAAAGGGAAGCTGAAGCTTTACAACTTCATTCTCCTGTGGAGTGCTATCTGCGGCATTATCTATATTTCCGTCTATTTCTCCGGAGGGTTTCTGGACGGGATCGGAGCAAGCCCTTATACCAAGCAAATCGGAGGGATACTTACCAATGTTTTATGCTTCGGCAGTGTAATGGCGATGATGGAATGGGTCAGAAACTATATCATCAACCGGGTGAAAAAGGAGTATCTGATCTTCTTCAGCGTTATCACCATTATTGTTTTTACGCTTTACAGGCTGAATCTGAGGATCATAGGGAGCCTTGAAACCTGGCAGCAGGTTGTGCAATACCTGGGTGAATATGCCCTCCCTGAAATCATGAGCAATGTGCTGCTGACTTACCTGGTATATATAGGAGGGCCCTACCCGGCAATCATCTACGTTGTTATCGCCAACCTGCCGGTATGGGTGGTTCCGGTGCTTCCAAACCTTCGATGGATTACGAAGGCTTTTATCGGAACCATGACGCCGGTGGTTTTTATCCTGGTCATAAGGCAGGTCTATAAAAAGCAGTCGAGAGAGGTCAGGCTCAGGGAACGGAAGACTGAAAACCCATACTCCTGGATTAGCGTCAGTGTCGTTTCCATTGCTCTGATCTGGTTTGCGGTGGGGGTATTTCCGATATTTCCTACCGTTATCCTTACCGGCAGCATGGAACCGGTGATTTATCCCGGGGATGTGGTTGTCATACAAAAAACAGAGGCTAATAAGATTAAAGTGGGGGATGTGATCCAGTATTGGACGGGAGAAATCTTTATCATCCACCGGGTCATTGCGGTTGAAGGACCCGCCGGAGAGTTAAGGACAAAGGGGGACAACAACAGCGCTCCCGATTCGGCGCTGGTTACGTCGGGGCAGGTAAGGGGAAAGATGATCGCCGTCATACCGAAGCTGGGGATTTTAAGTACTTTACTGAGGGCAAATAATCAGATACCAACGGAAAAAGTAGAATTTTAAAGATAAACGAGGTGAAAAGTTGACGCTGGGCAAGGCAAAAAAGAGAACTATCTTAATAGTGGGAATCATTTTGATTCTGGCGCTGTCCGCTTATGCAGCGTCAGAGCTGTTGATTATCCGGTACAAGGAAACGGAGGAAGTACATTATACATATAAGAGCAAAGGGAACATCGACTATAAAGTCTACCTGAAGCCCAATATCATGTATGATCAAAAATACCTTGAAAAGGATAGGTTCTACGTATTTAAGTACATAGACTATGTGGATATGGAATTAAAATACGAGTATACGTCCGGCGCAGCCGCCGGCCTGAAGACCGAGTATAGTGTCACGGCTTATCTTCAGGGGCTTCACGGCGATGAAAATGAAGTGCTGTGGAGTAAGGAGTATGCCCTTGTTCCGGATAAAACCGAACAAAAGGAGGATGCCGGCATCGCCATAGAGCTTAAAGTGCCGGTTAACATGGATAATTTTTCGCATATAAAGGAAAGCCTGTATCTGGATTCCGAAGTCAACGCCCCGGTGGTTCTGAATATTATTTTCAATATTCATACGGTTGCGTCGACAAAGTACGGCACGGTAGAAGACCGTATCAGCCCGAACCTGGTCATTCCCATCGGGAGCAGCGTCTTTAAAATGGAAGGGACGCCGGAGGCCGCAGGGGAGAATAAACTTGTTGAAAAGGTGAAAAACCAGGTCCCTGTGGACATGCGCAAAGTGGTTTTCCTGTTCGGAGCTTCCTTTGTTCTGCTGGTTGCAGTTGTCGTTGTAGCGGCGGCAAAGACGGCGGAGCCGCCCGACGCCTTTGAGAAGAACATCGCCAGTATTTTCAAGGAGTATTCGGAAAGGCTGGCCGGGATGCAGCACACCATCCCTTACCAGTTCTCGGATGTGATCAACGTCAGTTCCATCGAGGATATGGTCAAAATCGCGGATGAAGTGGGGCAACCCGTCTTCTATTACAAGGTGGACAGCAACATCGAGAGGAAGATCGAGTTTTTTGTCTTTGACAACACCAGAATCTATTACATGGTCCTCTTCGGCGAAATCAAACCGGAGACGGGACTGCTGCAATATACCCCGGAAAAGAACAACCTCTCCATGTGACAACCGGATGGCGTTCCTGTAGGGGCGCGCATTGCGCGTCCGTGCGACAGGGGACGGTTCTTCTTTGTCGCGAATCTGGGATCGCCGAAAATTACTGAAAATGATGCTCACTTGACGACCGGGTGGCGTTCCTGTAGGGGCGCGCATTGCGCGTCCGCAGAAAGTGGTCTATGACAAAATATTCCTTATCATATTAATTAATGAAGTCTTTTTCAAATATAAGAATTCTGACCAGCCCTTTAATCGCACCTTTAACCACGGCTTCCATTTAGCGTTTCTTTACCCATTTCTGGTAAATGCCATGTTTTATCCGATCAACTAAAAGAACTTTCCTATGAATGGGACGATTCTCTTGTGTGCATTTGGGCAATATCCTTGCTTTTTATGCGTTTCGCATATTAGCGTGGTGGATATATGCCTCAAGCTTATCAATGGAGTTAATTTCTGATATATTCTCTATAATTGCATCAATCAAATCCGTATCCTTTATAGAGTAAATTTCCTGCAGCAAGGCCTCCGGCAGCGTCCCAAACTTCCTTTTTAGAAGCCTTACTATTACGCCATTCTCGCCTTCAATCCTGCCTTTCATCTCCCATTTCCTGTTGATGTTAAACTTCTCCACCAGCTTTTCCAGCTTTTCTTGCTCTTCACGCGTAAGCACTCTAGGCATATTCAACACCTCCACCATAGCACCCAAATGAACTTCCGTAATCAAATCCACCAGGATCTCATATTCATTATTCTTCGCTTCCTTTGCGTAATCCTCAAACAGTTCCGCAATCTCCCTTTTTACATTGAGCTTCTTGCTCAGCAACCTGACAAACCGGTTCACTTTTTCCGGGAGGTTATCCACCACGATTAACTGTGTAAGGACATCTTCTCCTTCAATATAGTATATTCCCTGACTGTGCGCCCGTATCCTCACATTCTGAACTCTTTCAATATGCCTTACCATGCTTGCGGGATAACTGTTGCTAACCATTGTGATTGTTATGTTCTCTATTTTCACTTCATCCACACACTGTACCAGCGATTTGTACAGATATGCGTAGGCTTTCACTTTATAGTAATCATCTATACTCAAGTAGTCATCCGGTGACTTATATTCAATAATATTATGTTGCTTGAATATTTCCCCGATATTTTTAAGTATTGGCACTTCCTTCAGCTTTTTTACCACCAGGATATCTATTTCCAATGGTTTTGAGCTTAGTTGATGCTCTTCCTTGATGTCGATCACATCCGGATAGTAATCCTTCATCTCAAGCTTTAAAGCCGCTGCGAAAGCCGGATGCCACTGTATGTTTTCACCTGCCAACCACTTGACCTCCTTTCATTTTATCATACCCCCCAATTGATGTAAATCCTGTATAAACGGTACACATTGCCCTTGTGCCAATGTAGGGGCGCGCATTGCGCGTCCGCTGTTAACCGGTGCCTTTGGCATAATAACAGTCATCCTGCCATTTTGCCGGGTTTGTATCAACGTATTCCCAGATTTCCCGGTATTCTGCCTCAATGCGGATGATATGGTCGTAAAATAATTTTTGCCATATGGATTCCCCGATTTTTTTGGTCACAAAACCTTTCATCTGGTTTATGACAATGGATATCGCAGGGGAGGCCGTCAGCATTTTGCTATTGGTGACTTTACCGGCCTCATTTTGTGTCATCAGAATAATATGGATATGGTTTGGCATTATTACATATTTGTCTACAAGGATGGCGGGGTATTTTTCATGAATATTGTTTATGGCAATATCAACTACATTCCCAATGTCTGATAATTCAAAGTGCGGACGCGCAATGCGCGCCCCTACACCGTTTTTCCAAAACAAACAGCGCTTGGCTTTTGTGCAAATGGTAATAAAGTAGGCGCCGCGTTGGCTGTAATCATAACCTTTAAGCCGTATGCTTTTTCTCTGTAAATTTGTTGCCATTTCAGCCTCCATTCTGTGGACGCGCAATGCGCGTCCTTGTAATACCATAATTATACTAAAAATTACATAATATTACAATAGCTTGGCATTTTGTCTTGATATATAATCCAAAATGCTCTGGAAGATGTAAATATGTGGTGCGTGGTTTTGGCGGAATACTACTTTAGTGCTATTGCAGATAACCTATTGGATACCCCTAAAATCATTAACCCGGGTGATTCACGGCGGATGAAATGCTGCTATAATGATATCATAACCAAAGGCTAATTAAATTAATTTAAATAGGGGGAGAGGTTACTATGAAAAGAACAAAGTTTATCATGCTGGCACTCGTAGTCGCATTAGTCCTGATGGGCGCCGGATACGCAGCTTGGACGCAGGTATTTCAAATTAATAGTACGGTTACGACAGGTGAATTGAGAGTGGATGCAGTAGCGGGTGAGGTTAACAAATTTGAGATAAAGCACTCGAATGCCGCAACAGGTTATACGCTTGCTACTATTCAAGAGTATGCGAACGTCGGAGTTACAGGTGTGACGGAGGCAACGAGGTCGAATGTTGCCAGCTTATATGATTTGCACAATAGCACTACACTTGACGAACCCGCGACAGGTATTACATTTAAGCTTCCAAACATGTTTCCCGGGACACAAGTAGTTAATACGGTTAAATTTACTAATAACGGAAATATGGGAGTGGTTGCGGCTGTTAAAGATGGTGCGGCGACATCGGCAGGTGATTTACAGTTATTCTATGACATGATAATAACAGTAAGCGATGGAACGATAACACGAACTGTTGATGCATCATACGTGAGCGCGGCAGATAAGTGCGGAGCTTTGGAAGATGCAATTGCAGAGGTCATAGACGATATTGCGGTCGGAGGAAACAAGACAATAACATTTACTCAGAATCTTCCAATTACCAGCGGAAACAATAATAATAACACTGAAAGTAAAAAATTGGAATGGACAGTACCTGTTTCCTTCCAGCAATACAACGCACAATAATAAAGAAACAAAAAATGGGTCTATAAAATGGCATAAGCCTCAAAAGGCTTGTGCCATTTTAAGTATAGCGGCACAACTTGGACGGCCGGTAGCCATCCTTCCGGGAGGTGATGAGCATGGGCAAAGCGAAATACCTTTTAATCTTTACAGTAGCAGCACTGATCTTTATAGGCCTGAGCTACGCGATGGCAATGGCGCAGGATTTCAGGGACGAGTCCCTTGTCAATGCTTCTCTGATCCAGTTCATCCCGGAAGAGTGCAAGGTGCTGAATACCAGTGATGGCGTAACCGCCGGCATAGTATTTCACCGCGACAAGCTGGGAGATATCGTTGACAAAAACTTTATCCAGCTCATCGCCAACAATGTCTATGCGGGAGCAAATGCCTCCTTTAGCATTACGGCGCAGAATATCAGTGACATCCCGCTCTCCGTAGACCGGTATACACTGAATGTGGACAGCAGCAACCGTTCCCTGGCTAATCTGATATACTTTTCCGGCAGTGTGAAAATATACAGAGATGGCAGCGAATACTACGATGTCTTAGGTACTTTTAAGAAGGTCAGGCTTACGGAGTTGGCCGATAATTTGACAAACATTATGAAATATAGGAAAATAGATATAACCGAAAAAATAGTGCTCGAATTGAATCAGCAGTTTGACGATGATATCGAAAGGTTTGCAGGAAAGAGCGGCCTTTCGTATCAGCTGGTGCCGGTGTTCATCCAGTACTTTCCTAAAAACGATGATTCCTTGAATACGGTGAATGATGAGAATGAGGGGTTGGACCAGGAGGTCGAAGAATAGAAATAAAAACAAGCCAGGAAGCCTTTTAAGCATAGGTACTATTTGTATTGTCCTGATTGCGTCCTTCGGGATCCTGGGTGCCAGCTATGCGGCCTGGAGCCAATCCTTCAGCATATTTGGTTCAATTTCTACGGGAGAAATCAATGTAGTCATCCGGGACGTGGTCCTGGAAAGTTCTGACGCTTATGAATCCTGCTCTTTTACCGCAAACAAGACGGGGAATATCGTGGACGAGGTTGATATGAGGGTTGTGACGGATGCAAGCCCCTTTCATTCGGTGTTGGTTTTTACCGTTGAAAACAACGGGACAGTCCCGGTGGCTTGCGAAGGGATCGATCCAAGCGTTCCTGACAGCCTGGAGGTTCAAATTGTAGAAACACCGGCAAGGATTGATGTCGGGCAAACTGCGCCAATAAAGGTCAGGATTGTAAAAGGTTATTGCGAGAATTTTGAATTCAGCACTTTTCTGAAATTTGTACAAAAGACGGGTTGATCTAATGAACGAATAATGGTTCAACATTATTCGCTTCTATGATATCTTTTAATAATGCAAAAAGATAATAACCATAAGCATTTGCTTTTTGCGTTTATTTTGGTCGGAGTGATTATGAAAAAACTGTCGGTAGTAGCCCTCATATTAATAGTGTCCGGTGCTCTTTTCAGCATAAGCTACGCATTGTGGAGGCATAATGCCGAAGTCAGGTTCAGGCTGACGATTACTCAGCCTGTCCATAATGAGTTTGAATGTCCCGGCTGTATCTATAATACCATCCAGGATGGTATCGACCTGCATAAGAATGTCCGCTATCCCGCATTATATGATATGATGGACAGCTATAAGAACCAATTGCAGGCGCGTGTAACCGAACTGAACAATCTTCCCTTCGGCGGCATCACATATCAGGAGCTTTCAGCGGAGTGCAACAGATACAGGGACGTTGATATTACCGGGTTTGGCAATATGATTACCGGATACGGAACGTGCATCCGCAGACTGGCGGATTTTTTCAACAGCTCCACCCAGGAGGCAAAGAACGAGGTTCCGGATTTTTGGACGCAGCATAATAATTTGTGGAGTTTGCACAATCAGCTCTGGAGCAAGCGTCAGGAGCTTTATGATGCTGTAAACGCGGTCTGGTCAGTCGGCCAGAGTAAAATCGATTATAACAACCAGGGCCATTAATTGCAGATCCGCCGATTCCGGAGCGGATTTGCAGCAAGACGCCAACTTTCCTGCTTGTGGCGAATGAATCCATAGAACAAAATAGTTTTGATATTAGACGATTATACAATGCATTTAATCATTTCGTTCAGAGGCTCTACTGATAAACAAAGCCGCCTGGGTGCGGTCTCTCAAATTCAGCTTGGTAAGAATACTGCTTACATGCTTTTTCACGGTGTTTTCGCTGATGAACAGCTTGTCTGCGATACTTTTGTTGGACATGCCCTTTCCCAGACAGTCCAGAATTTCCTCTTCCCTTGGAGAGAGCTGGTCTTCCGCTCCCCCTGACGGCGGCGCCTGATGGGTGGCATTCATTTTTTCAAGGAACACGGGGTCAAAATATTTTCTTCCCCTGAGAACCGTCTTAACAGCATAGACGATATCTTCCGGAAATGCGTCCTTTAATATGTATCCGTCAACATTGGCGTGCATGGCCCTGTCAAAATCCCCGGCTGTCGAAGAAGAGGAAAGGATGACGAATTTACAGCCAGGATGCCTGGCCTTTGCTGCTTGAACAAAATCGACGCCGCTTTCATCTTTTAACCGCATGTCTACCAACGCCAGGTCAACGCCGTTTTTTTCCATCAATCCCATCGCAGTCCGGATGTCATTGGCCTGCATGATGCTGCCGATTTCCTGTTCCGACAGGAGAATGTTCCGGATCCCGCTGCAAACCAAAGGATGGTCGTCTACAATCAATACGTTCATAGTTCTCACTTTCCCGATGTTTCTTATTCTATCTTATTTTATTTTATATCCTTTTCCTTTTGAAAACAATAAGGTTTTGCATTTTTGGACGCGGTAAAAAATTATGGAGCATAATCCGTAAGGGCGGCATTGGCTGTCCGATACTTGCTATCATAGTTTATATTCATGCGGACGCGCAATGCGCGCCCCTACGCTACACTTTTACCATTAAGATTTTGCACACTCGCATGAATAGTTGAAGCTGGCTTTTGGATTTGGATAAGGAACAAGTACATCGTTGTGACTATTCAGTTACTGACATTGCGAGCGAAACGAAGTGGAGCGCGGCAATCGAATAATGCTATCTCAGTCAGAAGCAGAGATTGCCACGTCGCTTTGCTCCTCGCAATGACAACCGGGATACCCGAATCGTCACACATCGTTCGATGGTTTTTCGGAATTTTTTAAAAAACTGTTGATTTTTGTAAATTTATCTGTTATTATTGTACTATATTAATAGAAAAATATCAGGAAACAAACTTTTCGATGTTAAAAGGCCAACCTGCCGAAAGGGAGGAAAGCTGGAAAGGAAAGTTTTTTGATTGGTATTTGATTTATTGTTGAAAGCCTGACTTTTCAACGATAAAGGCAAACCCGCCGAAAGACGGGGACGCAAAGCTATAGGGCCTGTAAAATGGCAGCCAGTTGCCGAAAGGGAAGTTTTTTAATGCGCAGATTTATTCTGTCCCTGGTTGCCGGAACAGAAGGATAAAGGTGTATGTAATAAGTTTAATACTACATAGGATTTACAAATGAAGATTGCAAATAAAAAATACAATCTGGAAAAAAGAGAGCAAATTACTAAAGTTAAAGGATACTGAGATAACCCCCCCAAAAAAAAAATAACTGCTTGCGCTAACAAGCGGTTATTTTTTTTGCATTATATAAAAAGCGGATTGCCCATAGGGCAACCCTTGCGGTACTTATCATATGATTAAAATGATTCCGAGCATGACAAGTCCTGCACCGATAATTCTAAGCAGTGAAATCTGCTCGCCGAGGAATATGACGGAACAGAGGATGGTAATGAGGGGAGAACTGGACATGATAATTGTGACCAGGGATACGTCCCCTTTTTTTATTGCGGCGTAATAAGCCAGGTCTCCGACAAGGGTGGCCAGCAGGGCTTCCACAGCGATGAGCCACCAGGAGTTGGCCGGTATACTGCTGACTTTGGTGAAGCTTCCGCTTAGCAAAACCCAGCCGCAGACAACGCTTGACGCGATGATGGTTCTAAGCACAAGACCCGAGATGGGATCTACATTTTTCAGTCCTATTTTCGCGAATATGGGAGCAATCCCCCAGCATACCATGCCGAAAAGCGCTAAAAAAAATACCATTTTATTTTTCCCTCCGCCTGCTTTTTTCATCCTAAGCTCCACAAATCCGTTTCACTGTGAAAATATGTATTTTTACAAGCTTTTAGTACTGGAATATATTAATTCGGTTATTTTTATGGGGAGTACAAATAATATTTCCATGATGAAAATAAGATTTTTTAAAATTATTATGTTTGCAGCGATGGCTGCAATTGTATTGTTCATACACAGTCCCGGTCTTTCGGCGGTAGAGCTTCAGGAAGACGTCAGCGTGCCTGCGGGAGGTAACAAACTGGTTTCGGGACCGGTCTGGGACGTGCCATGGGAGCAGGATGAAACCTTTTTTAAAACAAAAATGAGAAATGATACCAATGTTCTCATGGCGGCCTATAGAACCGTACTGAAGGACCCGCTTCCGGGAGAGGAGGATAATGTCCATCTGGCTGCGGAAATGCTCAGGGGGATATTGGTGAAGCAGGGGCAGATTTTTTCCCAGAATGGTTCCATCGGTCCGTATACCCTTGATAGAGGATTCCAGAAAGGGCCTACGTATATGGGAACAAGGCTTACCACCACCATTGGCGGCGGGGTATGCAAAATCGCCTCGACCCTTTATAATGTTACGGCATTATGCAATCTTGAAATCGTGGAAAGATACAACCACACCATGCCGGTGCCTTATGTGCCCTATGGGCAGGATGCTACCGTGGCGTACGGTGCCAGGGATTTCCGGTTCAGGAATAATACCGACACGCCTATTATGATATGGGCGGAAGGAGTGGACAATATCCTTTATATCGCTTTTTACGGCAGGCATCCGGCTCCTGTGGTAGAGTGGAGGCACGAAACACTGGAAACAAGAAAGGCTTCAAGCGAGGTTAAGCCGAATCCGAGCCTGAAACCCGGGGAGGAGAAGGTCGTACTGGAAGGTATGGACGGTGCTGTGGTAAAATCCTGGCTTTATGTGAGAGGGCAGGACTGGGCCGAGGTGCGTTACATGGGCGTAAGCGATTACAAGCCCATGCCTTATTCGATTGAAGTCGGGAATTAGAGAGCATTGCAGCACAATAATGGAATATTTTCCTGCAGGGCGAATAACTATAATATGCCGATATTCGGCGCATTCTGGTTCCGGGGGAATGCCATGCGTGTTAAGGATAAGGCGCTGGATGCTTTGTTGCATGACGGTGCGTTTGTGCGGTTTCTCTTAAGTCAGGGGATTTCCAATCTGGGTGATTCCTTCAGGTTTATTGCGGTGACAATGCTGCTTCTGAAGCTGACCGGCTCGGGAATCTCCACATCCCTCGGGCTGATTTTTTCCATTCTCCCCAGCCTGGTTTTGTCGCCTTTTGCAGGTACCGTAGGGGATATCCTGCCGGAAAAGCATCTGATGGCCCTGCTGGATGCCATCCGGGGTGCGGTGATTCTGCTTTTCATATTTAATTCCAGGGTGGAAGTCATATTTCTGCTAATCATCCTCCTCTCCGCACTTGAAACCATCTACAGCCCTTTAAGAAGAAAATTGACCTTGCGCATTACGGGAAAAGACGGCGTGCTGAATGCCAATTCTATTTTGACCGGCTTATCGGGCGCTGCGTTCCTTGCCGGGCCTTTGCTGGCAGGCTTTCTGACGGAGGCCTACGGTACCGGTCCGGCTTTTTTTATTGCCGGCATTTCGTTTGTGTTTTCTTCAGGGTTGATATTGTCCATAAAAACGCGCCGGGAAAATGGGGTGCACGGTCTGAAGCGGAAGTCCGGATTTCATGAAGAGCTGTCCAAAGGCTTCACGTATGTCCGGAAAAATCCACCGGTCATGGAGATCGTATTTACAGGCATTGTTGCCGCCTTTTGTTCCATCTCCATGAATATGGCCTTTTATCCCTTCGCCTTCGATGTCCTGAAGCTGGATTCCAAAGGCTGGAGCCTTTTGATTTCCGTCTATTACGGTACAAATCTCCTTGCCATGTTTATATCTTTTATGATGAGCAGAAATATGAAGCGGCATCCCTGGGGAATCATCTATGCAGGACTCGCCATTACTGCTCTGCTATGGGCTTCATATGGCTTCACCAGGGATTTCCCGCTGGTGCTGGTGTTTCAGTTTATGGAAGGAACAGTACTTGCCGTCTGCGGCATCGTTTTATCCACATTGATGCAGACAACTGCAAATGGAGGGTTTATAGCAAGGGTTTCAGGGATCAGTGATATTACGGCGGGAGTAGCGAAGCTAGCCAGTATGGCCTGTACATATGCCATTATGATGCTTGAGTCTTACAGAAGTGTATTTTTGTTAAACGCAGGGGTTTTGTTGCTGTTTGTGGTATTCAAGCTGTTTCGTACCGATACGGCCCGGAAGGGCGGACACGTAGCACTTTGAGCAGAAAGTGCAGGGGCACGGCAGCCCAACTGTGTAGGGGGCGCATTGCGCGTCCGTGTATTTGAGACAGCGCCATGCCTGGATGAATGCCTGCTGCCACAGGAGGACGGCCAATGGCTGCCCCTGCGAATTCTAATCCCTGCCGGATACGGCGTTTTTCCCCTTGGCCTTGGACTTGTAAAGACTTTTGTCGGCGGCTTCCACCAGAGCCTCCGTCGTCGTGCCGTCCCCGGGATAGGAGGCGACACCGATAGAGATGGTGTAGTGGGGGGACTTGGTCGTTTCAACCTTTTGCCGGAACCTTTCGGCAATCTGCAAAGCCTGGTGGATGGTGGTACCCGGAAGGACGATGATGAATTCGTCGCCGCCGTACCGGCCGACGAGATCGAACTCACGAAGGTTGCTTTTGGCCAGTGCGGAAAGGGAACGGATGCACTTGTCTCCCGTTACATGGCCGAAGGTGTCGTTGACGTGCTTGAAATTATCAATGTCATACATCAGGATGCAAAACTCGCTTTTTTGCCGGGTGACGATGAGGTTTTCGATTGCGTCCAGTATGGCAGCCTTGTTCATTGCCTTTGACAATGAATCCGTTTTGGAGATGTTCACAAGATTCTGGTGCACCCGCTCGATTTCCATTATCCTTTTTTTCACTTCCAGGTCCAGATGCCTGTTAACCCGGGTGATCTTCCTTTCCGCTTCCTCGGTTTTCCGCATCAGGTGCTGGAAATATTCCCTGTAAAAATACATGGCAAATAAACCGTAGGCTGTTAATTTTAACAGCGGAACAAGGTAGGAATAGAATCCGTAATCCAGGTAGCAATCAATTGCACTCCCTGCGGTAAGGGGCAGCAAACCCCAGAAGATAAAGGCTTTTGGGCCGTTATCCTTTTTTAGTAAATACAAATTGGAAACAACGGGAATGATCAGCAGGAGCAGGCGGTTTTGCGATACCTGCGTAAAACTTTGCAGGAAGGCGGGGCGGCTGGCTGCGAAGATCAATCCAATGGAAAAAACGGACATTAGAAGCACCATTAAGCTAAAATGCTGTTGGCCCGGTTTCACCAGGAGCAGGATGAATACGAACAGCAGCAGCGCAGGCTCTGCCAGTGCCGACAGGGTCGGAGAAAAAGGGCAGGAATTTGCCATAAAAGCCGCGCTGAGGAGCAGGAACGGTATAAGAAAGGCCAAACCCAGCAGTCTGGGCAAAGGGCCGGCGTTTTTAAAGCAAAAAGCAGAGACAAACATATAGAAGGAAAAGCAAACCGTAATCAAAAAAGTCAGTTGGTCGGTCATATCTGTATAAAACATCAGCAAGGCCCCCTATATGTATGAATGTATGTTCTCTATAAACTATATCGGAAGTTGTGCCGATTATAATTAGAAAGACTTGCTAATTACCAATACATTTTTTTTCGACAAATCCCCAGGAAAAATCCTGCGGCAAAGGTAAAGGCAAGTATGCCTGCCGCGGCGCCAAGGCTAAAGTCCATGGACTTCTGGGGTTCGGTATTCTTTTTGCGGTACGTGACGGGATAAATTCGTTTGGCAATGTAACGCATAGGTATCCTCCGATCGTTGATTTTCTTTTTTCGTATTACAGCTTACAGTGGAACAAACAGTATTCTACAGGCTTCACGCGCCTTCGGGAAATAGCGCGGACACTTTAACGCGCTATTTTCGAAACGAATAAGGATAATAAAATAAAAAGAGAATTAGAATGTTCCGTTGCGGTATTAGTATGAGCTTATTAAAGTTTTTTATAACAAAAAGCGGCTTTTGGCTGAAATTTTTTCCTTAATCTTTACATTTTCTTCTACCAGTCATTGAATAATATAGTTTATAATATAAATACTAAGCACTAATGAAAACATAGAGGCAATAGGAACCGGAAATATTTTAAAATGATTGCAGGCGCATAACGGAAAGGAAGGTAATGATGCGGATGACGTTACCAATAAAAAGAGGCATGCATGAAAACATGCCCGGAACGGCCGGCGCGGCCGGTGGATTTCAAAATGAGGAAAAAGTCGAAAAGATCGCAGCTTTTAACGGGATAGAGGTTTACAAGATCGCCGCGGGCAAATTCAAAACCAGCAGCATCAATTTCTTTTTCAACGATAATCTCAGCAGGGAAAGCGTCACCTCCAATGCGCTGATTCCTGCGGTTTTGCGGAGAGGCTGCAATCAGTTGAAGACATTCCGGGATATTGCCCTCCGCCTTGAGGAGTTGTATGGAGCCAGCTTCGACTGCGGAGTGGCCAAAAAAGGCGAATGCCAGATCATTCAGTTTTATATGGAATTCGTCTCGGACAAATTTACCCTGGAAGATTCCTCGCTGTTCGAAAGCGCCTTTGACCTGCTTTTCGAAATCGTAAACGCCCCTGAACTGGAAAACGGGGCTTTCAGGGAAGGCTATCTTCTGCAGGAAAAGGATAACCTGAAAAAGCTCATCGAGAGCAGGATGAATGATAAAATGCAGTACGGCGTGGAAAGATGCTTCGAAGAAATGTGCAGGGAAGAGCCCTACGGGATCTATGAATACGGCTATGTCAGCGATCTGGAGAATATTACCTCCGGGAAGCTGTATGCGCAGTATAAAAAAATGATTGAAGAATACCCGCTGCAGGTTTTTCTTGCAGGTGACCTGGATAGCGGTAAAATCGACAGGGTAATCAAAAAGCTTTCTACGATGGCAAGGAACCAGGTAAAAAAGCTGAATTGCTGCAATGTGGAAAAAAGCGTCGATACGGTAAAGAACATCACGGAAAAGATGAATGTGACCCAGGGCAAACTGACGCTGGGTTTCAGGACAAATACCCCTCCGGGCGGTGCGGACTACTATTCCCTTGTGGTCTTCAACGGCATCCTTGGCGGAGGCATCCATTCAAAGCTGTTCCAGAATGTACGGGAAAAAGCCAGCCTCGCCTATTATTCATACTCCAGGCTGGACAGGTTTAAAGGGCTGATGGTGATCAGCAGCGGAATCGACATGAAAAACAAGGACAAAGCGCAGGAGATAATGCTTGAACAGGTGAAAGAGATCAGGAAGGGAAATATCTCCGAATACGAGTTCGAATCGACCATAAAAACCATTGAGACAGGGATAAAATCCCTGATGGACAGCCAGATGCAGATCGTGGATTTTTACCTGAGCCAGGCGGTGGCCAATACAAGCGACAGCTTTGCCACCATGGCGGAGAAGATAAAAAAGGTGACCAGGCAGGATGTAATCGACATTTCAAGTAAGATTCAACTGGATACGGTGTATTTTTTGACCGGGGAACAGTGATTGATAAATCAAAAACTTGAAGAATATAAAGCAAGAATATGAAGCAATGCGAAAAGCGAATTTTCTTGGAGACAGGGAGGATTAAATGAAAATAGAGAAACTGGAATACAAAAAGGCAGGGGAAACGATTTACAGCTACCGGCACGAAAGCGGATTGAAAGCCTTTGTCGTCCCCAAAAAAGGCTATTCGAAAAAGCACGCTACTTATTCCACCCATTACGGGTCGATCAACAATGAGTTTCAGGTACCCGGCGAAAGTGAAATTACAAAGGTGCCGGACGGTATAGCCCATTTCCTTGAGCACAAGCTTTTCGAGCAGGAGACCGGAAGCGTTATGGAAAAATTCTCCGCGCTGGGCTCAAGCCCCAACGCCTATACGGGCTTCAGCCAGACGGTATACCTTTTTTCCTGCACGGATAAGTTTGACGAGAATTTCAAACTGCTGGTGGATTTCGTACAGAATCCGTATATTACCGAAGAAAGCGTGGAAAAGGAGAAGGGGATCATCGGACAGGAAATCATGATGTACCAGGACAACCCGGGCTGGAGGGTGTTTTTCAACCTTTTGCGGGCTTTTTACAGCAACAATCCGGTCAGGGTGGATATTGCAGGTACAGTTGAGAGTATCAGCAAAATCAATAGGGAAACCCTGTATAAATGTTACAATACCTTTTACCATCCTTCCAATATGGTGATCCTGGTAGTGGGGGATGTCGATCCCCAGCAGGTTTTTCAGCAGGTTGAGAGCGGAATCAAGCCTTCAAAGCCCCAGCCTGAAATTAAGAGAATTTTCCCGGTGGAGCCTGCGAATGTAAGCACAAATTACGCGGAGCAAACGCTGGCTGTCTCCATGCCCCAGTTCCAGATGGGTTTCAAGGACACGGGCTTTGAGTCCGGGGGGATGGAATGCATGAAACGTGAAATCGCCGTAAAGCTGATCCTTGACATGCTTATGGGAAGAAGCTCAAAATTCTACAACAGCCTCTATGAGGAAGGACTCGTCAATACTTCCTTTGATTTTGACTATACGATTGAGGAAAGCTACGCCTTTTCCCTTTTCGGCGGTGAATCCTCCGACCCGATGGCTGTGAGGGACAGAATTGCGGCGCATATGGAGAACGTTAGGAAAACCGGTCTTGACAAAGGGGATTATGAACGCATCCGGAGGGCGATGCTCGGCCGGTTCATGAAGCAGCTGAATTCGATTGAAAGGATATCCCATGCGTTTATTTCGGTATATTTCAAGGATGTCAATTTATTTGACTATTTGGGAGTTTATGATAAAATAACCATGGAATATGTGAACGAAATTTTTAACCAGCATTTTAATCTGGACAATCTGGCATTATCTGTGATTAAACCGTCGTGAGGGGGAAGAGGAAATGAATCTGGTAGAATTTCCGGGCCTGGGGCTGCAAATGTATATTAAAAGGGAAGCAATCGAGAATCTCTTTGGTATCAATAATTTTGACATTTACTGGTACGGGATCATCATCGCGGTGGGCTTTCTCCTGGCCGTGCTCCTTGGCATGAAAAACAGCAAGCTGGCGGGAATAGAATCCGACAGCGTGCTTGATCTGGTGTTGTTTGCCGCACCCGCAGCAATCATCTGCGCCAGGTTGTACTATGTTATCTTTCAATGGGATCTTTTCAAGGACAACCTGTTGGACATCGTAAATACCAGAAAAGGCGGACTTGCGATATACGGCGGTGTTCTGGGGGCCATTCTGGTGGCGTATTTTTTTGCAAAGTACAAAAAGGTCAAATTTCTCAGTTTAATGGATTTCGGCGTTCCCTATCTTGTAATGGCGCAAGGCATTGGGCGCTGGGGCAATTTTGTAAATCAGGAGGCTTTCGGTACGGCAACCTCGCTTCCATGGAGGATGAACGGCTCCGTTGTGAATTCCGAATTGTCGGCGTTAAATCCCGGGATTGACCTGTCGGTCTATGGAGCCCATCCTACGTTTCTTTATGAATCTCTGTGGGATTTTGCCGTATTCTTCTTTCTTATCTGGTTCCGGAAGAAGAAAAAGCTGGATGGAGAGGTCTTTTTCCTGTATATGCTGCTTTACGGCGTGGGACGCTTTTTCATCGAAAGTCTCAGGACAGACAGCCTGATGGTTGGAAGCTTCCGGATTTCCCAGCTGCTGGCGGCTTTGTTTGCCGTTGCATTTACGGCGTTGTTCATTTACCGGAGGAAAAAGGTGAACCAATCCGATGAAGAAGCGCCGGTTGAAATCGGTCAAAGCGAGTACGGCAATGTTTTGATGAAGCTGCGGGAAGAAGAGAATGCGTCGGAGGAGGCGCAAGGGCAGGGCAGAGAGGCAGCCGGGGCGGACGGTGAGGATGAGAGTGACGCCGAGACTGATGCCGGGCCTGTGAGCGATCCCGATGAAACGGAGGAGACGGGTGCCGAACCGGAGAGTCAACCGGACGTCGGTGAGGAAGACGGCTCCAGGGAGGGTTCAACGGAAGGCTCAACGGAAGAATCGACGGAAAGCTCTGCACCGGAAGAGAATCCTGAAGAAACACCGGATTCCGGATCTGACGAAAAAATGTAGGGGCGCGCATTGCGCGTCTTGCGACAGGGGACAGTTCTTCACTGTCGCACAGAATGGAAAGCATACTTTCACCCTCAGGTGTGCTGCCCTGAGGCATGGGCATTAGTATGAAAAAAAAGCAGGGACGCGTATTGTGCATCCGGTGTCTGCGACCATAGTAATATATGGCAGATGTAGTTTTTTACATATTGTTGTGGTAGAATCATGATAGCAATAATCCTTACTCCAGGCAGGTATATATGTATTTTGTGGAAAAAACCAAAGGGACCAACTTCATAAAGCAGTTTGATTTTCCACTCTTTGCTGCGGTGTTTATTTTATCGCTCATTGGCATCGTTGTGCTTATGAGTGCCATTCAAGGGACCCTCTCGTGGAAGGACGCGTGGTTCAAACAGGCGGGGTGCCTTGTGGCGGGGATCATTCTTGCCCTCGTTATCAGTGCCCTCGATTACAAGGATTTTAAAACCCTCGGGATACTTCTTTATATCGCCAGTATAGGGATGCTGGTGCTGGTTTTGCTTGTGGGTGAAGAGGTGAACGGGAGCACCAGCTGGCTTGAAGTGCCTTTGATAGGCCGCTTTCAGCCTTCCGAACTGGCGAAGGTCGCATATGCGGTTGTCCTGCCCATGTTTTTTGAACGGCTGAAAGAAGGAATCAATGTCAGCAAGAACATCGTCAAACTAATTGTCTATGCAATTGTTCCAATCGCTCTTGTCGTGCTGCAGAAGGACGTGGGGACGGCTTTGGTTTTCGTCTTTGCATTTATTGTGATGCTGTTCGTTTACGGAATTCCCTACCGGTACTTTTTCATTGCCATCGGTGCGCTGGCCGCGTCGGCTCCTTTTCTATGGCTGTTTATTCTTCCCGTTCATATCAAAAACAGGATCCAGACGTTTCTGAATCCTGAACTGGATCTGCAGGGGAGCGGTCTTCAGGTATTCCGGTCCAAAATGACCATCGGCTCGGGGCAGATCTTCGGCAAAGGCCTCTTTCACGGCCTGCAGACACAGAACAGCAGTCCGGTGCAGTCAAGCAGTTTCAAGGTACCTTTCAAGCAGAATGATTTTATTTTCTCGGTGGTGGGTGAAGAGCTGGGCTTTATCGGAAGCATGGTCATCATAGCCCTGGTCATTTTTATTTTGCTGCGGTGCCTTTATATTGCAAGAAATTCAAGGGATGAATACGGGGCCTTTGTCGTGGTTGCAATTGCCGCCATGTTTGGTTTCCATTTTATAGAAAACATTGGAATGAATATCGGCGTACTGCCTGTTACCGGCATACCGCTGCCGTTTATGAGCCAGGGAGGCAGCGCGCTGGTTACCAATTTTATGTCGGTAGGCATACTGCTCAGCGTTTCAATGCGCAGAAAGCGCACCATTTTCAACAGTTCCCAGTAGATTGATCAGGTGAGATCCAGGGCGGAGGGGCTGTCGCTAATTTAGGAGTACTGCAAATATTACTTCCCGTTTTTCGGAAAGTGCCGGCCGCTATGGACTGCATTTTCCGAAACCTATACGGGAAGTTATATTTGCACCAGTACTTAGGAGTACTGCAAATATTACTTCCCGTTTTTCTGAAAGTGCCGGCCGTAATGGACTGCATTTTCCGAAACCTATACGGGAAGTTATATTTGCACCAGTACTTAGTGGCGACGGCACCCCCGCCTTTTTTGTTCACACAAGCGGACTTGTGTTCCTGGGAAAGCTTTGATGTATGTGCGGCCATTGGCCGGAAAGCATTCATGTAGGGGCGGCCATTGGGTATCCGGTAGTTGTTTAACATAGATGTTATGCGGACGCGCGATGCGCGCCCCTACAGAGGAAGATAGGGCATTAGTCCTATCTTTTATTATTTTTCTATAAAATTAATAAAATAGCTTGCAACTGGGACAAATATACATTAAAATAGTATTCAGGTGGAGGAAAGTGGTTGAAAGTGGTTCAAAATGAAATGGAAGTGAGGCGAAGTGATTGTTCTACGGTGAATTTCAACACACTGTAGATCCCAAGGGAAGGGTGATCGTGCCTTCCACATTCAGGGAGGAACTGGGTGAGAAATTCATTTTGACCAAAGGTCTTGATGATTGTTTGTTTGTGTATTCCAAGACCGAGTGGAGCAATCTTGAAGCCAAGCTGAAAACGCTTCCTCTTTCCAGCAAGGATGCAAGGGCATTCGTGAGGTTCTTCTTTTCGGGGGCCACCGAATGCGAAGTGGACAAGCAGGGAAGAATACTGATACCGCAGAACCTGAGAAGCTATGCGGGGCTTGAAAAGGACATCTACATTATTGGCGTTTCCACCAGGGTGGAAGTATGGGGCAAGGCCAGATGGGAAACCTATAATGAAGACGAAAGCCTCAATCCCGATAGTATAGCGGAAAAAATGTCCATGCTGGGGATTTAAGGACAGGGGACACACCTCTCCTGCCCCCTTTTGAAGAAGGAGCAAAGTGGAATTCAAACACAAACCTGTTTTACTGGAAGAGTGTATTGAAAATTTAAATATAAAGCCCGGCGGCATTTATGTCGACGGCACCCTGGGAGGCGCCGGACACTCGTCGGAAATATACCGGAAGCTGGGGAAAGAGGGTCTTCTGGTTGGGATCGACCAGGACGCCTTTGCGCTTGAAACATCCCGGGAACGGCTGAGAGCAATGGGTGGACAGGCAGGTTTGGTTTTGGCAAAAGGCAATTTCAGAGACATGAAAGAAATTTGCCGGGAGCATGGGATTGACAGGGTAGACGGCATCCTTCTGGACCTTGGCGTATCATCCCATCAGCTGGACGAAGGAGAAAGAGGCTTCAGCTATCAGAAGGACGCACCGCTGGATATGCGGATGGACAGGCAGTCGAAGCTCACCGCGGCGGTAATTGTAAATGAGTATGACGAAGATGATATAAAAAAGATTATCAGAGACTACGGGGAAGAGAATTGGGCGTCAAGGATCGCCGGCTTCATTGCCAGGGCAAGAAAGGAAAAAAGGATAGAAACCACCGGACAGCTGGTGGAAATAATCAAGGCGGCCATACCCAGCCCGGCGAGGAGGGAAGGCCCCCATCCTGCAAAAAGGACCTTTCAGGCTTTGAGGATTGCAGTGAATGATGAGCTGGGCGCATTGAAACAGGCGGCAGGCGATGCGGTAACACTGTTGAAGGACGGAGGAAGGCTTTGCATTATAACCTTCCATTCCCTGGAGGACCGGATTGTGAAAAATGAATTCCAGAGCAGGGAAAAGCCCTGTACGTGCCCAAGAGAGTTTCCGGTATGTGTATGCGGCAAAAAGCCGGAGTTGAAAGTGATTACCCGGAAACCGGTCTTGCCGTCCGATAGCGAACGGGATGAAAATCCCCGCTCAAGGAGCGCAAAGCTAAGAGTGGCGGAAAAGGTTTAGCCGCCGGCTGTAAAGGGCGTAGATCGGAACAAACATATATAAATAACGGATACATAGGAAAAAGGACATAATGAACATAAGATAAAACGACAGAATACGAAAGATGAAATGCAAAGCAGGGACCCAAAAAACAAAAGATGAAATGCTCTCCGAAAAGAGAGAAAACACAAAAGATTAAACTTACAAAAGAAAAAGCTTGCATAGGTACTACAGCGAAACAAACATTAATTTATCGGCATTTATGCGCCTTACAGAAATATCGCAAACGTTTCAACGCGTTAGTTCTGTAAGGATAAAATAAAATGTTTCGCTGTAGTAAAGAAACATTGCAGCAAAGGACACAAAAGCAAAGATACAAAAGAAAAAGGCAAGACGGCAGTACGAAAGAAAAAGGAAAAAAGGAACCAAGGAAAAACTCTCAAATTACCCCTAATTCCACCGAGGGCCGGTTGAGGCCGACCCTCGGCTTATTTATCCTGTGACATAAAATTCCTTTGAGGTGAATAGAATTGATACAAAAGGATTACAGCAACATCAATGACGGTACGGCGGCCCGGAAGCTCCGGACAGCCGGCGCGGCGGCCGAAAAAAAGAATGCGTATGATGTCTACGAGGAAAACAAGGTATTAAAGGCCAAGAGACAGTATAAAAAAAACCGGTCGGCCAAATTCAAGCTGGTGTTATCCATATTGGCGGTGTTTGCTGCAGGTCTTTTGATCGTTTACAGATTTGCGTTGATTACGCAGATAAGCTACGAAATTAACAATAGTGAAAAGATATATAGCGAGTTGAGAAACGAAAATGCGCTTACCCGCTTGCAGATAGAAAGGAGCACCGACCTGACAAAGATAAAGGAAGTAGCTGAAACCAAGCTGGGTATGCATAAGCCGGATAAAAGCCAGACGGTACCTGTCAATGTTCCTAGGAAGGATTATACTGTGGTATTGAATTCGCCTGAGGAGACTGATAAAATAGAAGGCAATGTATTTGCAGGCATTCTGGATAAGGTGACGGGCTTTATTCGTCTTATCGACTGATGCAGCGAATAAAGTTTTCGCTGCAGAACGAATAGGAATTAATACTTCGGTAGACTGTGGATAAGTGTAAAATTGTGTTTTTGCACGGTCTATGGTCTTTTTTATTTATGGCTCGGCTGAAAAATTACTTCCGCTTCTTTTATGGGGAACGGAGCGGTTAGTGGAGTTCCCCGTAAATGATTAGCGGAAGTTATTTTTTAACGATGCCTGGGCGGACAACGGTAGTTCTATTTGCAAGGAGGTTAAAGAAATGGCTAGTCCCGGATTATCTTTAAAGAGAAGGCTTTTGGCCTTGCTGGTGGTTTTTACGATTATTGTGGGTGCTTTGCTGGTTCAGGTGGCTCTGATCCAATTTGTACAGGGCGAGGAGCTTCAGAAGATGGCTTATGACCAGCAGAACAGCAGCCGGAGCATAAGCCCCATCAGGGGTACCATATATGACAGAAACGGAAAGGAACTGGCAATCAGCGCCCAGGCCGGTACAGTGACAGCCAGGCCCAATGATATTGACAAGGAGGGCGCAGAGAAAATAGCCGACGGGCTTGCCCCCATTCTTGAAATGAACAGGGACGATATCTATAAGCTGGTGACCAAGAAAACCAATACGGTGACGGTAAAGAGGAAAATCGACAGGGATACCGAAGAACAAGTAAGAAAGTGGATTGACGCAGAGAAAATTAAAGGAATCCAGATCGACGAAGATGCAAAGAGATATTACCCGGACGCCAATCTGGCATCCCATGTGATCGGCTTTACAGGGACCGACAATCAGGGCTTGCAGGGGATTGAATCCGTGATGGACAAATATTTAAAGGGCCTGCCCGGTAAAATTCTAAGCGAGGTTGACGCCAGGGGCAGCGCTCTTCCCTTGAATTCCGAAAAGCGCATTGATGCACAGGACGGCCTGAATGTTGTTCTCACCATCGATAAGACCATACAGTACCTTGCTACCAAGACCATCGAAAAGGCGATTGACGACTATAAAGTTAAGCGGGGTGCCATTGCAATCGTGATGGACCCCAGAAACGGGGATATCCTTGCCATGGTATCCAAACCGGACTATGACCTGAACAAGCCTTTTGCCGCTCCTGCCGGAGTAGTGGGGGTCGATCCGGCCACCTGGAGCGGGACGACGAATGAAGACGTCGGCATCCTGAATCAGACAGTCTGGCGGAACAAAGCCATTTCCGATACATACGAGCCGGGTTCCACCTTCAAAAGCTTTACGACGGCGGCGGGACTGGAAGAAGGCGTAGTAACGCCGGATACCATGACAAGCGACCTACCCGTTAAGATAGCGGGCCATACCATTTACTGCTGGAGAAGAGGACGTGAACACGGTGCCGAAACCTTCCGGCAGGCGGTATACAATTCCTGCAACCCTGCCTTTGTCAAGGTCGCGCAAAGCCTGGGAGTAGACCGGTTCTACAGCTATTTGCGCGCCTTCGGGTTTTATGATAAAACCGGAATCGAGCTGGGCGGGGAAGGCAAGTCAATATTCCAGGCCAAGCCGAAGGAAATCGATATGGCGGTCGCCTCCTTTGGACAAAGATTTACCATTACGCCCATGCAGCTGATTACAGGCTACACAGCGCTTGTAAACGGCGGCAAGCTGATGAAGCCCCGCCTTGTAAGGGAATTGACGGATCAGGACGGAAACGTGGTTCAAAAGTTTGACCCCGAGGTTATACGGACAGTGATTTCAAAGCAAACCTCCGACACCTTGAGAGATATTCTCGAGGGTGTTGTCGCAGACCCGAAGGGAACCGGAAACAATGCCTATGTAAAAGGTTTCAGGATCGGCGGAAAAACCGGAACGTCAGAGACAACGGAAAAAGGGGTGTATACGGCCTCCTTCTGCGGCTTTGCACCGGCGGACAATCCGGTTGTCTGCGTGCTTGTAGCGCTTTTCGATCCCCAGGGCGAGTCGCATATGGGCGGCGCCATTGGCGCTCCTACCGCAGGCAAGATCATAGAGGATGTTTTGAATTACCTGCAGGTGGAGCGCCGGTATACCGAAGACGATTTGAAGACCTTGGCAAAGGAAGTCCTGGTGCCGGAAGTGCGGAACATGACCGTGGAGGAAGCAGTTAAAGCTCTTAAGGAGGAAGGCCTGGCATATAAACTGGAGGGAAATGGCAATAATAGTAGCAAGGTGGTAGAGCAAATGCCCAAGCCCGATGCAAGAGTGCCCCAGAATTCCGTAATACTCCTGTATACGGCGAAGCCGGAAAAGGAGCCGACCGTTAAGATGCCCAACCTGCTGAGCAAGAACATATCGGAGGCGACGGAGACAATGAGAAGTCTGGGCTTGAACATCCGGGTGAGCGGTTCGGGTGTTGCAATGAAGCAGGGATATACTCCGGGAACATCCGTGCCCAAAGGTGAAGTTGTTGAGGTTGAATTTAAGCAGGTAGATAATATAGAATAGAGATAAGACAAATAAAGGTATGGTGAACTAAGATAAGGAGATTAGGAGATAAGGGAGGATTCGTATGATATTGAAGGATTTGATCAAGGGATTGAATATTTTAAGCATGAATGGTTCGGATGCGATTGAAATATCGGGAATCGCGTATGATTCCCGCAAGGTGAAAAAAGGATATCTGTTTGTTTGTATCGACGGTACAACCGCCGACGGGCATGATTTTATTCCCCAGGCAATAGAGAACGGCGCTGCCGCGGTCATGGTGCAAAAGGAGGTCAGGGTGCCGGAGATGGTGGGCGTGGTCAGGACTCCGGATACCCGGTATGCGCTGGCACGTTTGTCGGATGCCTTTTACGGCCATCCTTCGGGCAGGTTTAAGCTTGTAGGCATTACCGGGACAAAGGGGAAGACCACGACCACCTTCATGGTCAAGTCCGTCCTGGAATCGGCCGGAAAAAAGGCCGGACTTGTAGGGACACTGGGTTCGCGCATTGGCGACAGGATGCTTTATACCGAAAGAACCACACCGGAATCCTATGACCTGCAATCGCTTTTTTCCGAGATGGTGGACGAAGGCGTGGACAGCGTTGTCATGGAGGTATCGTCCCAAGGGCTGGCGCTGCACAGGGTCAGCTGCTGTGATTATGAAATAGGCGTTTTCACGAATCTGACAAAGGATCACATCGGTCCGAAGGAACATGCTTCCATGGAAGAATATCTTGAAGCAAAAACCAGGCTGTTCCGGATGTGCAAGAAAGGGCTTGTTAACAATGACAGTGAGCATGCCCACGAAATCATGAGAAAAGCGGAGTGCGTCCTGCTTACTTATGGCATTGAAAAGAAATCCGACATCATGGCTTATGACATTATAAAGCACCCGCAGAGCGTTGAATTCAAGGTTGTGACTCCCTGGTTCGAAGACAGGATGAAGGTTAACATACCCGGCAAATTCAGCGTATACAATGCGCTTGCCGCCATCGGCGTATGCGGCATGCTGGGGATTTCCAGCGAGGCTGTCAGGGCCGGCCTGGAAAAGGTCCAGGTTCCCGGAAGAGCGGAATTGGTCAATACCGGGAGGGATTTCAGCGTGATCATCGATTATGCCCACACACCGGATAGCCTTGAAAATATCCTCAGCACGGTGAAGGATTATGCTCCCGGTAGAGTTGTATGTGTGTTTGGCTGCGGCGGCGACAGGGACAGGACAAAAAGGCCTATCATGGGGGAAATCTCCGGGCTCATCGCCGATTTAACCATTATCACCTCTGACAATCCGCGGACGGAAGATCCTGAAGCCATTGTCGATGACATTGAAGAGGGAATAAAAAAATCCGGCGGCAGGTATGTCCGGATCGTGGACCGCCGTGAAGCAATCAAATATGCTCTTGACAATGCCCTTGCCGGCGACGTGATCGTGCTTGCCGGAAAAGGCCATGAGACATACCAGACCTTTAAGGATAAGACCATTCACTTTGACGAAAGGGAAGTAGTGGCGGAAATCCTGGCGGAGTCAAACTAAAAACAGGAGAGGTGTCATGCTCGCATTAAGCATACGTGAAATCGTGGAAGCAACCGGAGGACAGCTGGTGTTCGGAAGTATCGAAACGGCTGTGTCAGGCGTTTCCACCGACTCGAGAAAAATTAATACAGGATGTCTTTTCATCCCCTTGATCGGGGAAAGATTCAATGGCCACGACTATATCGGAAAGGCGCTGGAGGAAGGGGCGGCGGCGGTTCTTACCGCACAGGAGGTAAGTGCGGCGGAAGACCGGTGTGTTATAAAGGTAGGCGATACCTCCAGGGCGTTAAGGGACCTCGCCGCCTTTTACAGGAAAAAGTTTTCCATCCCTTTTGTGGGAATTACGGGCAGCGTCGGCAAGACCAGTACAAAGGATATGATCGCCTGTGTGGTGGGTTCGCGGTTAAAGGTGCTGAAAACCGAAGGAAACCTGAACAATGAGATCGGTGTTCCCCTTACCATTTTTAATCTGGACAGGAACCATGAGGCGGCTGTTCTTGAGATGGGAATGAGCGGAGCCGGCGAAATCAGCAGGCTTACCGCCATCATCCGGCCGGATGTCGCAGTGATTACCAACATCGGAATGTCCCATATTGAGAAGCTGGGCTCCAGGCAGAACATATTAAAGGCGAAGCTGGAGATACTGGAGGCGCTGAATCCCGGCGGACTGGTGGTGCTGAACGGCGACGATGCGCTGCTGGCGGGGATGAAGGACCTTTTGAAATTCAGGACGGTATTTTACGGAATGGATGAAGGCGTGGATTACCGGGCCTGCAATATCAATTCCCATGGGGAGAGCGGAACATTTTTTGATCTTGCGGCGGGAGGAAGGGAATATAATATCCACATCCCGGTTCCCGGGGTTCATAATGTTCATAACGCCCTTGCTGCCGCAGCTGTGGGCTGTGAGCTTGGCATCCCCATGGAGGATGTTGTGAAAGGAATTACCGATTTTAGCCCTTCTAAAATGCGGATGGACATAATATTATTTAATGGGATGAAAATCATTAATGATGCGTATAATGCAAGTCCCAATTCCATGGAGGCAGGGATCAGCGTATTGTGCGAAATCGGTCTGAAAAGCAGAAAAATCGCCGTGCTGGGCGATATGCTGGAGCTGGGGGAATGGGCGGAGGAAGCGCATTTCAATGTGGGGAAATATGCCTCGGCGGCAGGAACCGACGAGATTATCGCCGTAGGAGATAACGCCAGGTTTATTGCGGAGGGTGCGTTGTTCGCCGGACATCCGCAAGGGAAAGTGAAATATTTCCAGGAAAATGCCGAAGCTCTGACGCATTTGCAAAAAGATCTGAAACCCGGGGATGTAGTGCTGGTTAAAGGCTCACGAGGGATGAAAATGGAAGAAATAGTAAAAGCGCTGACCGCCTGATTTATAAAAACTATTGCTATTGGGAAGGCCATGTGGCAAACTATATAAGGTGAATTTAATAAACGCAGTTAATGCTTATGCAGGTACAAAGCATTAAAAACAATATACGGGGGTATCGGATTGGATCTACAATTTCTGGCTTCAACACAAGTCGTTGCTTTTGTTATTACCTTTGTACTGGCGCTTATCGCAGGGCCTTTGATCATTCCGGTGCTGAAAAGGCTTAAATTCGGCCAGACGGTGAGGGACGACGGGCCGGCGACGCATTTGAAGAAAATGGGAATACCCACCATCGGCGGCCTGATTTTTCTGATACCGATGATACTGGTGGCATTGTTTTATTCCGTTGATTATCCCGGAATGCTTCCCATGCTTCTGGCTACCGTCGGTTTTGCCCTTATCGGCTTTGTCGACGACTTTATCAAGGTTGTTCGAAGGAACAAGGACGGCCTGAATGCGAAGCAGAAATCCGTAGGCCAGCTGGTTGTAGGAACGGCATTTTCCACGTATATTGCCTTCAGCCCGAAGTTTGGGACCGATGTGATCATTCCCTTCCTGGGAATGGACTCCCTGGTCAGGATTCCGGAATGGATTTTCATACCTGCCGTTACATTGTTTATTATGTACTATTTTACAAATTGTGTTAACCTTACCGATGGCGTGGATGGACTGGCTGCGGGGGTTACCCTGATCGTGACCGTCTTTTTTGCCATTGTTGCCATGACGCGGAGCGAATGGGATTTTGTCAAAATATTCTGCTCAATCACTGCGGGAGGCTGCCTGGGCTTTTTGGCGTTTAATATACATCCGGCCAAGGTGATCATGGGGGACACGGGCTCCCTCGCTCTGGGCGGTGTGATCACAACAGCGGCGGTTATCATGAAAATGCCGTGGATCCTGGTGATTGCCGGGGGGATTTATCTTATCGAAGGGCTGTCCGTAATGCTGCAGGTAGCTTCCTTCAAGCTGACGGGCAAGCGGGTATTCAGGATGGCTCCCATCCATCATCACTTTGAGCTTTCCGGCTGGAAGGAAACCAAAGTGGTAAAGGTATTCTGGCTGGCAACTGTGGTATTTTGTTTCCTGGGCTTTATAACGCTCAGGTTTAGCGTTTTTTAACAAACAGGGTGTTCTCTCGAACATAGGTGTGGGAGGTAATAGGATTGCATAAAGAGAAAAAACCCTTTGATTTCTGGTTGTTCATGACTGTTTTGATCATGCTGTCCTTTGGCCTTGTCATCCTTTTCAGCGCCAGTGCGCCGGGGTCTCAGAAGGAGCATGGCGACATATACCATGTGATTAAAAGTCAACTGTTCTTTGCCGTTATTGGCGTCGTTGCCATGCTCTTTGCGGCAAACGTCGATTATCACCGGTATGGCAGGCTCTTTGTGCATCTGTTTATTGCGGGAAACATTCTTACACTGATTTTGGTTTTTGTTCCGGGAATAGGCAAGTTTGTTAACGGTTCCTGGAGGCAGATATTCATCGGGCCGGTGAACTTTCAGCCGTCGGAGCTGGCAAAGCTTGGCATTATCCTTTTCCTTTCCTACGAGCTGTCAAAAAGGAAAAGGGGGATGGATTCGTTCCTCAAGGACTTTATGCCCTATCTGGTGTTCATTGGAATCATCGCCGGATTGCTTCTGATGGAACCTCACCTCAGTGCAACGATTATCATAAGCAGTGTCGCATGCATTGTTCTGTTCGCAGGAGGCGCCAAGCTGAGGCATTTTATGATTATAGGCATCCCTGCTGCCGCAGGCTTGACCGCGGTTATTCTGTTTACCGAGTATATGACGACAAGGATCCGGGCTTTCCTCGACCCCTGGAGCGACAAGCAGGGGGAAGGCTGGCAAACCATCCAATCCCTGTATGCCATCGGGTCCGGAGGCATTTTCGGCAGAGGTCTGGGCCAGAGCATGCAGAAATTCCTGTGGCTGCCGGAGCCTCAAAACGACTATATTTTTGCGGTCCTGGCCGAAGAGCTCGGCTTTATCGGAGTTATGGCGGTGCTGATCTTGTTTTTGATCTTTATCTGGCGTGGAATCAAGATCGCGATGAATGCCCCGGATATTTACGGCAGCCTGGTGGCGGTGGGAATAACGTCGCTGATCGCGGTTCAGAGCCTTTTCAACGTGGCTGTCGTAACAAAGTCGGTGCCGCCCACCGGCGTATCCTTGCCGTTTTTCAGTTCGGGCGGAACATCCCTGGTGCTTTTCCTTCTGGAGGTGGGGATCCTCCTGAATATTTCGCGCTATTCAAATTATGAGCGGATCTGACATACTGAGTACAGCTCCGCGTAAATAAGTTACCAGATAGGAGCATGTCATTGCGAGGAGCTTGCGACGAAGCAATCTCAGCTTTTAGCCGGAATGATCATTAAGATTGCCGCGCTCCACTTCGTTACACTCGCAATGACAGACGTGTTGATGCTAACTTATCTGGTAACGAACTTATCTGGAGCTGTACTGAGCGATACCTGCAGGGGCGGCCATTGGCCGTCCGAATTTTTTTCACCGTAAGTTATACTTGTCACCATAGATAACATTATGCGGACGCGCAATGCGCGCCCCTACAAGGATGCTTATGCCATAAAACGATGGCCATCCTAACATAGATACCTGTAGGGGCGGCCATTGGCCGTCCGAATTTTTTTGCTGTAAGTTATACTTGACACTATAGATAACATTATGCGGACACGCAATGCGCGCCCCTACAAGAATGCTTATGCCATAAAACAGCAATACAGTGTCAAGAAGAGGGCGCACAATGTGTGCCCATATTAGTAGGATGGCTACGCCGTAAAACAGCGAATACAACGGCAGGAAGAGGGCGCGCAATGCGCCCCATTACAGGACTGGGAATGTCCCTTTGTGAAAGGTAACACATTAAATGCACTTCGCATAAAATGATACTGTGTGCGAGGTGTATTTTATGAGCAAATTGATTGTTACCGGGGGTAACAGACTCAAAGGGGAGATCGCAGTAGAGGGTTCAAAAAATGCCGTTTTGCCCGTTCTGGCAGCAGCCATACTCAATCGAGGAGAAAGTGTAATTAAAAATTGTCCGAGGCTGCGGGATGTAGAAGTAATGTTGGAAATATTAAACACGATCGGCTGCAAAGCCAAAATGGAAGGTGATGTAATAACCATAAACTCCTCGGTTGTCAGTGAAACCCTGATACCTGTGGATCTGGCCGCTGAGATGAGATCTTCGATAATTTTCATGGGACCCATGCTGGCGCGCTGTGGCAAAGTGACTATTAGCTATCCGGGTGGATGTGTAAGCATATGGATTAATAGTAAGAAGAGGCTGCCTCAAGAATACAGGGATTGCCCATTGGACAATCCGCTTTTTGAGACAGCCTCGTGAACTGCACTATCGGGCGCGGTTTCCGATAAGGTCGATTGTGCCTAGTACGATATGCGCAAGGCCAAAGCCCGCAACCCCCCAGGATAACATGGGAGCGGCAGGGCGCAGAGCAAAACCGGTTGCTGTCACAACAGTGCCGAGTACGGTAGGAATCATACCTTCGCGGACTTTCATCATCAGGCCCCCCCTTGCACCAATAATAAGTTCATCCATAGTCTTTGCATTTCTCATAGAAATATGAATTTTTCTTTTTATTACATTTGTATAAATAATTCGCAATCTTTGTTCAAAAACAGTAAAAAAAAATGTATAATAGGTGCGGAGGTATTGCGATCCGTATGAGCGACAGGGAAAAGGGGCTCCTGGAAAGGGCTAAAGCCGGCGATATTGCCGCATTTGAGCAATTGATCGAAAGCTATCAGAAGAAAATCTTCAACATAGCTTTAAGAATGCTTGGCAATTATGACGATGCCGGGGATTTATCCCAGGAGGTGCTGATCAGGATTTACAAATCCATCGGCAGCTTTAAGGAACAATCCTCGTTTTCCACCTGGATTTACCGGATCACCACCAATGTTTGCCTAGATGAGATAAGGAAGCGCAAGAACAGGAAGATAATCTCCCTGGACGAGGAAATAAGGCTGGAGGACGGCGAAATGAAACGCCAGATCGAGAGCGAGGAGCCTTCGCCTGAGGAGACGGCTGAAGCCAAGGATTTGAAAAAGATCGTCAACGATGCCATTGGAAAGCTGTCCGAGGAGCACCGGATCGTTATTGTTTTAAGAGACCTGCAGGGTTTAAGCTACGAAGAAATCGCAGAAGTGCTTAAATGCCCCGAAGGTACTGTAAAATCCAGAATTAACAGAGGCAGGCAGGCTTTGAAAAATATACTTGCTTCAAAGCGGGAACTTTTACTTGATGGCTACGTCAAATAGAATGAAAGGAGGGTTGGAGATGAAAAAATGCAGTGAAATAAAGGAATTGATTTCGTTATTTATCGATGATGAGCTTACACCGGACGAACGCATGGAGTTCGAAGAGCATATCGCCGGCTGTGAAGAATGCAGAAATGAATTGGATGAGTTGACCGAAATCGTTGGCTTTTGCAGAGCCGCTACAGAAGAAGAGCTTCCGGACAATTTCAAAACAGAGCTGCATCAGAAGCTGCTTGAAGTGCAAAGGCAGTCGGAAGCAGCCGCCAGAACGGCGTTTTTCCGCAGCAGGTATTTTAAGCTGTTTTCATCCGTTGCTGCAGTTTTTCTCCTGGTCTTCCTGATAAAAGGTTTTTATGACCATAGCCTGTTTCCCGTTGGAAAAGCCGGCCAGTCTGCCGACAGGGCGAATATGCTGGCGGAGACTTCGGTGGAGGAGCAGATTCAGATGAAAGCCGCTGCGCCGAATGCCGCAAACGGCTCGGGAAATACCATGGAGAGAAGCGGAGAGGGAGGAGCACCGCAGGAATCCTATTATGCCGATAAGGGAGCACAGACCGCCACTGAAATAGACAGATCAACCTCGGGAGGGCGCGAAACCCAACAGGGTCTCAACGCTGCAGGGGCCGATGACAGCGTTTCCAGAAATACTGCCAGTATAACCGTTACGGTAGACGATCCTGATGCGCAGGTCGAGAACGTAAAGGCTGTTGCAGTAAAAAGCTCCGGATTGGATGAGCCGGATACACAATTGACAGGTAATGAAGCAGTGTATAGCGCCATGGAGCCGATAGAAAACGGCGTCGTATTGCTTTTGAATATTCCCAGCGCCCAGGTGAATGCATTCATTGAGGCCCTAAATACCGATTACGGGCAGGGCAACGTTCAGCCGGAAGCCGTCGTAAAGGAAGATATGTCCGTCGCCATCGGAGGCTTGTTGAAACTATCGGATGACCTGGATCTTGAAATCGAAAAGGCGGAAAACGCCGAAAATTCCGATGATGGAAGCGCAGAGGATTTGAATAAATTGAAGGAGCAAAAAACCGAAATCCAGAATAAAATTGATACGATTCGCATGGAATCCGACCTTACCACTGTAAAAGTAATTCTGAAAAAGAAATAAATATTTTAGAAAATATTCCGACAGCAGCATTTACGGCTGCTGTTTTTTTGTGTAGAATTAATATGAATCGGGAAAGAATAAAAATGCCCTTAAAATAAAGATAGAAAATGGCCCCTTTTGATTGGAGAAAACAGGATGCCTGAAAAAATCATGATCATCGATGGTAACAGCATATTGAACAGGGCCTTTTACGGCCTGCAGGGAGCGAAGCTGCTCACAGCCTCCGGTGGTTTGCATACCAATGCGGTTTACGGCTTTATCAACATCTTGAACAAATACCTGGAAGAGGAAAAGCCGGAGTATCTTTGCGTAGCTTTTGACCTGAAGGCGCCTACCTTCAGGCATCTTGAATTTGAAGGCTATAAGGCCAAGCGGAGGGGAATGCCGGAGGAACTGGCCGAACAACTGCCTGTCATGAAGGAAGTACTGGATGCCATGAACGTTAAAAGGCTTGAACTGGAAGGCTTTGAGGCGGATGATATCATAGGCTCCATATCCCTCTGCGCCGAAGAAAGAGGGATGGAGACGGTCATTGTTACGGGCGACAGGGATTCCCTGCAGCTTGCATCGGAAAAAACAAGAATCAAAATGCCCGTTACCCGCGGCGGAAGGACGGAAACCGACGAATATGACGGCGGGAAGGTTTTTGGTAAGTATGGCGTCACTCCCGGACAATTCATTGATGTGAAAGGCCTTATGGGCGATACGTCGGACAATATTCCGGGAGTCCCCGGCATCGGCGAAAAGACTGCCCTCGAGCTGATCATCAAATTCAAAAGCATTGAAAATCTATATGAAAATTTGCAGGCGGTGGAAAGAAACAGTGTTCGCGAAAAGCTGCAGGCCAACAAAGAACTGGCTTTCATGAGCAAGCGGATTGCAACCATCGACCGGAACATGCCCTTTTTGTGCGACGTCTCCGACCTTAAACGCTCGGAATTCAACCACGAAGTGCTCTATGAGCTTTTCCGGAGGCTGGAATTCAAAAGCCTGCTTGAGAAAATGGATATTCGGCCTCCTACGCCGGCCGCAAATAAAAAAGAAACCTGCTGCAGGGTAGAAATTCTTGATATTATGTCCGGTGTTGCCGGCTTGAAAAAACGCATCGTAAATGCGGGCAGGATCACTGTCTACTATATCATGGACAAGGCAGGCAGCCCTGACGGAAGGCTTGCAGGCTTCCTTTTCATGGTGGAGCCGGAAATGGGATATTTCATCCGCCTGGACGAAGGCCTGTCGGAAGAGATGTTTTTGTATGAGTTCCGGGGAATCTTTGAAAATCCTGAGATTAAAAAGACAGGGCATGACTTGAAGACCCTTATCGTTTATCTCAAATGGAAAGGCATCCTGTTCAGGGGCCTTGATTCCGATACAATGATCGCCGCCTATATTATAAACCCTTCCAGCGACTCCTATGGGGTTTCCAGGCTCGCCTCGGAGTATCTGGAGATGTCTCTGGAGGAACCGAAGGATCTGGCCGGCAGAGGAAAAAATTATGTCCCCTATAGGGATATTTCAGCCGAAACCCTTGCCGCGTCTGCCGTAGCAAGCTGTCTGGCTGTTTACAGGCTATCCGGCATTCTGGAGGGGATTATCCGGCAGAATGACCAGGAAAAGCTGTATCGCGATATTGAGCTGCCTCTGGTCGAAGTGCTGGCAGATATGGAATACAGAGGCTTTAAGGTAAATGCGGAGGGGCTGAGGCAGTTTTCCCGGGAACTGGATGCAAAAATCACAGGCGTAACAGATGAAATATATGAAAATGCGGGCGAGGAATTCAACATCAACTCTCCCAAGCAGCTGGGTGTCATTTTGTTCGAGAAGCTCGGGCTTCCCGCACTGAAGAAAACAAAGACCGGATATTCCACCGATGCGGAGGTTCTGGAGCAGCTTGCCCCCATGCATGTGGTGGTTTCCAAA
Organism: Bacillota bacterium; assembly: GCA_023426125.1. GTDB lineage: Bacteria > Bacillota > Clostridia > Acetivibrionales > DTU013 > MnB-11. The sequence continues at coordinate 49,556 of JAFABI010000068.1, read as the reverse complement.
ATCCTTGAATTCAGGCAGCTGGTAAAGCTGAAGTCCACCTATGCGGAAGGACTTCTCAATGTGGTAAATCCGGCGACGGGGCGCATCCATTCCAGCTTTAATCAAACCATTGCCGCCACCGGACGGATAAGCAGCACCGAGCCTAATCTCCAGAACATTCCCGTAAGACTTGAGATGGGCAGGGAGATCCGCAAGGTCTTCATTCCCGAAGACGAGCAATACCTGCTTTCGGCAGCGGATTATTCCCAGATTGAGCTGAGGGTGCTGGCCCATATCACAGGCGACGCTAATCTGATCGAAGCCTTCCGGAGGAATGAAGACATCCATACGGCAACCGCTTCGGGCGTATTCGGCATTCCCAAGGATCAGGTCACATCCCTGATGCGCTCCAGGGCGAAGGCGGTAAACTTCGGCATTGTCTATGGTATAGGGGATTTCAGCCTTGCAAAGGATCTGGGGATCACCAGAAAGGAAGCCAGAAAGTACATTGATGAATACCTTGACCGCTATCCCGGTGTGAGGCAATATATGCAGGATACCGTAAAAAACGGCAAGGAAAACGGCTTTGTGGCGACTTTGCTCAACCGGAGAAGGTACCTTCCCGAACTGAAATCCTCAAATTTCAATATGCGCTCCTTTGGCGAAAGGGTCGCGATGAACGCGCCCATACAGGGCAGCGCCGCCGATATCATAAAAATAGCCATGGTGATGGTATACAATCAATTGCATAAACATAAGATGAAATCAAGGCTCATCCTGCAGGTTCATGATGAATTGATCATAGAAACATTTATTGATGAAAAGGCGAAAGTGGAAGAAATCTTAAAGGATTGTATGGAAAATGCCGTAACTCTGGATGTGCCGCTGCTGGTGGAGGTCAGGTCCGGAAAAAGCTGGTATGAAACAAAGTAAGGTAAAGGTATGGGGACACACCCGCTGAGTCACGGATTATAGGGTGCGGGGACACACTCTCTGAGTAACAGGTCACAGGATATGAGGAGAGAATGTCTCCGTTTGATGAGAGGGAATGTACTCGTTTGATCAGAGGGAATGTCCCCCTGTATGGCATGAACATAAAGATTGTGGAGGAATGAGCCAAGGAAAATGGGGATGAATTTGCGGATTATCGGAGTGACAGGCGCCATCGGGAGCGGGAAAAGCCTGACGTCAAAAATCCTGAATGATTTAGGGGCAGTGGTCATCGACGCCGACATATTGTCGAAGACGGTGACGGCCAAAGGCAGCGAAGCTCTTGGCGAGCTGGTTTCCTATTTTGGGGAAGAAATTCTTATGCAAAACGGCGAACTGGACAGAAAAAAACTGGCGGCAATCGCCTTTAACGATAAGGTCAAGCTCCATGCCTTAAATGCAATCACCCACAAGCATATTGTGAATAAAATCAAATCGGCAATCGATCATATCAAGGCCATCGGCAAAAGCGACGTTATTGTCGTGGACGCTCCCATACCGCTGGAACACGGCTTTGTTGACCTTGTGGATGAAGTATGGGTGGTGACGGCCCGGAGGGACAAAAGGATCAGCAGGATTATGGAGCGAAGCGGGTATACCCTGGAGGAGGCTGAAAGCAGGCTGAATGCCCAGATGAAGGACGAGGAATACCTGAGGCTGGCGGATGAGGTGCTGGAGAACAACGGCGAAATTGAGGAATTGGAAAAGAAGGTTGTAAAGTTATTTTTGCAAAAGGTGCAACAGCGAAAAGGATAAGATATAGCAGATATGGCGGCGATGAAGCGCAAGAAACATAATAGATTTAAATATATATTGGTCCTGGCACTGCTGCTTGCGGCTACCGTTCTGGTGCTGGATAACGCGTCCCGGGTCATGTTTCCTGTAAAATACCGGGAGTATGTCGAAATTTATTCGGAAAAATACAATGTGGATCCGTACCTGGTGCTGGCAATCATAAAGGTTGAGAGCAAGTTTGACGCAGATGCCGTTTCACCGAAAAATGCCAGGGGATTGATGCAGATTTCCTTAAAGACCGGGCAATGGGGGGCGGAAGTGCTGAAACTGGACGGGTATGACGGCAATAGCCTGTACGATCCCGAAACCAACATATCCATCGGCTGCTGGTACCTGAATGTGCTGGCGGGTGAATTTGACGGCAATATCGATCTTATGCTGGCGGCGTATAACGGCGGCAGCGGGAATGTGCGGGAATGGCTGAAAAACAAGGAGTACAGCAGTACCGGCAAAAGCCTGGACAGGGTGCCCTTCAAGGAAACCGGCAACTATGTGAAAAAGGTCATCAATTATCGGTCGGTCTATAAAAAGCTTTACGAAAACATGTTTTCATGATATTTTATTTATGGGACAACCCTATAAAAATCATGGAGGAAGACTGATGAGCAGCGGAGCGTTATTCGAACGGGATATTTTATATCCTACCGGTAATATCAATGAGCCTGGCAGTATTCATATCGAGGTTCTGAATCCAAACAAAAATGCAAGGATACCCGTGGTTATTGAAAGTAAAACAAGTCATCCGCCTTACGAATACCTCGACTCCATTGTCAGGATCATGCAAACCGACATATTTGACAGGATTTTTGTAGACATACGGAAAAATGTTATTTTGTATTTCAAGGTTGGAAAAGAGCAGTTAAAGGAAAACAACGGCAAGCCTTTCATTAAGGTTGTCCACAACGGCACTTCTTTTGAAAGCTCGGGTGCCGATTGTGCCGAGTAAGGGCGATGCTATTTGTTTAGCGGTACATACGTTATCCTTGTTTGTTTTTTCACTGCATTGCTTCCATTGTAAAAGGTTTTAAAATCATGGGGAGACTGGTTGCGGCAATCATCGCAAAGGGTTCCGGAACAGATGGGCTTGCCGCATTTATCACACAAGAGGAACCGGTTGTTTTTTTCAATGATCTCCAGCCGGCCTTCCCGCAGGTACCTTTTGATAACCGGGATAGGTATATCCAGACTGTTGGACACTTCAAAGACCTTGGCACGCGGATGAACATAGAGAAAATCCCTGATCTTATCGAAATCCGCCATATCCCGTTGTAAACATTCCGGGCAGACAGATCTGAACCCATTAGCTTCATAAAGTCTTCCGCATATTGCACAATTAGCAAATTTATCCATAGTAGCGATCCCCTTTATACCTATTATATCATCTATTAGGGCTAGTGTTAATGGACATGGAGACCTAATTTACCGTCCGGAATTATAGGACCGGAGACAGCTGCGGGATTTGCATAATTCTTTTTAAGCTTCAATTCGTAGGTGGCGGCAAAATTATTGTTTGCTTCGTGGAAGAGTTTAAGAAAAGGTAAAATATTAAGGTTTTGCAGGATTTTTTAAAAAAAAATAGAATATCTGAATTAGGATTGTTTTTTTGAAATTTGTTACGGGAGATGGGTCGAATCGAAAATGAAATAGTCAAGTTCCCGGAAAAAGGTCCTCGCGAAAGCGCCAGGCATACCAAGCTCATCGTATTGTTTTATCGGTGGGTTTTTCTCGTATGCATCGGAATTCTTACTCTTCCCGGTTCAAATCTGAAGCTCAACGGCTATGCGCTGCTGGAGACTCTGGCGGTGGTGACGATCTATAACACGGTTGTCACGGTTTATGTGCTGAAGAGCAGGGAGAGGATAAACAGGGCTTCCACGATTTTCATTTATGTCGATGTTATTCTCCTGTCCATTATATCCTATTTCTGCGGAGGATTGTATTCTGACATCTATTTGTTCATCTTTTTTTTATTGGGTTATTGCGGTATTTTTAATGATGCTTATTATACCCTGAGGGTAGGAGTCATCAGCGTAATATTTTATACGGCTTCCTGTATTTTTGCCGCCGGTTTCAATAATGTGGAACTGGAATTCGAAAGGCTTGCCATACGTGATTTGCTGCTGATTTTAGGCGCATACGGGATTTCCAGGATCAATTATGAAGTGAAAAAATATGATGAGATGCGCAAAAGGGAGTTCAGGCTTGCCCGGACGGATAAGCTGACGGGGCTTGCCAACAGGCACTATTTCGATCAAAAGCTGCGGGAGGAAGTGGAGTATGCCGATGAGTACCACGCCGCGCTGAATGTGCTCATGTTTGACCTGGATAATTTTAAAAGCTTTAACGATACGTATGGCCATATGTCCGGCGACAAGCTGTTATCGCTTTTTGCCGACATCATCAAGCAATGCATCCGGAAATCCGACATTCCGGTAAGGTATGGCGGGGAGGAATTTATGATACTGATCCGCGACCTTGATATTTTCATTGCCCGGAATGTGGCCGAAAGAATCCGGCGCCAGCTGGAAAAACAGCGCATCTATGTGGGTGCCGGAGAAAACAGGAAAAAGGTATCGGTAAGCTGTGGAATTGCCCAATACCCTTATCATTCAAAAAACATAAAACAGGTCATAGAATTTGCCGACCAGGCCTTGTATCATGCCAAGGAAACGGGGAAGAACGCCGTCGTGGTTTATGATGAAATCGGACAGAAGCGTACCCCGCCAGGAGAGTGATAATGCTACAGCAGCGTCCTTCCTACCGCCTTTGCCACCGGATCAAACTCCTTCATCAATTGGGCGAATTTCGCCGGCCTTAAGGATTGCGGGCCATCGCTCATTGCGGATGGAGGGTCAAGATGGACTTCGATGATGAGACCGTCTGCTCCCGTTGCGATAGCGCCTTTGGAAAGAGCACCCACATATTTCCAGGTTCCCGCCGCATGGCTGGGATCGGCAATGATTGGCAAATGGCTCTGCTCCTTCACGACGGGTATGGAGCTGAGATCGATGGTATTGCGGGTGGCCGTCTCAAAGGTACGGATGCCCCGTTCACATAATATGACGTTCTTATTACCTTCCGCCATAACGTATTCGGCAGCCATCAGCCACTCCTCAATGGTAGCCGAGAGTCCGCGCTTTAAAAGGACCGGCTTGCTGGTAAGGCCTACTTCCTTGAGCAGCTTGAAGTTTTGCATATTCCTTGCGCCGATCTGGATAATGTCTACATAGGACGCCACCAGCTCCACATCGCGGGTGTCGACCACCTCCGTAACCAGCTTCAGGCCGGTAGCTTCACGGGCCTGCGCCATGATTTTCAGCCCTGATTCTTCAAGGCCCTGGAAGGAGTATGGGGAGGAACGGGGTTTGTATGCGCCGCCCCGAAGGATTTTTGCTCCTGCCTCTTTGACCTTCAGGGCGGTTTCAACGAAGGTATCCTCGCTTTCAATGGCACAGGGGCCTGCAATGACGATGATTTCATTTCCGCCGATCTTCACTCCGCCGCCGACATCAATGATGGTCGGCACCTGTTTCAGCTCCTTGCTGGCAAGCTTGAAGGGCTTCATGATGGGGACGAGATTTTCCACCCCGGGCATCGTCGAGATGGCGTGCGTGTTAAGAAGCCTTTTATCGCCGATTGCACCGATAACCGTCTTATATTCGCCGAAGATGGGATGGGTCTTGAAGCCCATCTCCGACAGCTTCTTTTCCACATTGTCGATTTCCTGCCTTGTTGCGCTCTGACTCATTACGATAATCATATATTCCTGCCTCCTAATTAAAAAATATATTCGTTGTAGGTGCGCTCATTGCGCGTCCTTATCTTTGGGACAGCGCCCTTGCTTGATTCCTTGAGAGCCCCGTAAAACTAAAAAACTCTTCGCTCATATATCTTGTATATGAGGCGAAGAGTTTTAATCTACGCGGTACCACTCAAATTGGCTGAAAGCCCACTCGTCCGTACGGGAAATTTTGTTGGCCGGTAAGTGTTTTCCCACCTCCGGCAATAAATCCGATACAGCCTTTCCTTTAACGGCGAAAGCTCCGGCGCGGCCTACTTCTTCCAAAGGAGATATTCCCATCTGATCAGGCGGGGGACATTCCCTCCTTATATCCAGTGACCCGTAACTCAGCGGGTGTGTCCCCGTACCTTATACCCTTGTGTTCCTTCAGCCTGCAGCTCCAAGGGGAACTTCGATTGCGTCAGCATTTCCGGGCTTTCACTGTCTCCGGTTCGCTTTAAACGTGAACTGCAATTTACTTTCCCTTGTCATCGCTATTGTTCATGAGTTTTATTTTTGTATATCATAGCACTGAGGACAGGTAGTTGTCAAGATGGAACTTTAATCCGTTTTTTTGTTTTTTTGTCACCTCTTGTCACTTCAGTTGACAAAGTTAAGCAACCTTTGACTGCCTACCGTTTTTTATCATGGTTGTGATTGCTGTGAAACTGTGATTATTCAGGTGCCTGCCTGTCATTGCGAGAAGCGAAGCGACGTGGCAATCTTATACTCTTTGACTTTTACCCTTTGGAACAAATATTACCGTTTAACGTCTTAAGACTATAAGGATATTTGGAGGAGATATTCCTACTTTTTTCCTTTGAATTAGGTCGTTATAAAAGTATTCACGTAGAAATAGCGCATTGAAGCGTTTGCGGTATTTCCATGTGGCGCATAAATGTCAATGAATCAATATAACATGTACAGTAGTACTATAAACGGTAAACGGAGGTTTCTATGAAAAAGTTTAGCATATTGATCCTGCTGGCGGTTCTTATGATGATCCTGACACTTGGGTGTGGGCAAAGCGATAGGGCGGGCAACGAAACAAGCGCTTCCGATACAGGTACGACAGCGAATGCCGGACCTTCCGAATCCGGCGGCACCACAGGCGAACCTTCCGGTACGGGGAATGCCGGAAGTCCCGGGCAAACTGTAGTTGTGGATAAGGATGGCTTTACCGTGACAGACCTTGGGAACGGAAATTGGGTTCTATATAAAGCCGAACCTGAAGCGATCCTTAAAATAGCATTGAAAAACGGCGAGGAGAAGGTTATATGCAAGGATTTGCCATCTCCGCCTTCGGTATCGCCGGACGGGAAAAGGATAGCCTATCTGTCCCCATATCAGTGGGAAGTTTTAAGCAATGTTCATCTCTATGACATTGACAAAGCGAAAGACGAAACCGTATGGAGCACACAGGACGCGGCGGAGGATAAAAATGTCAGGGAACAGTTCACCCCCAAGCTGCATGCATGGCTGGATGACCGCTACCTGCTTATGGTGGTACAGTATGCTTACGGTACAGTGGTCCAGGGTGGTGACCTTTTTGTGTATGACACCCGTGAAGACAGTCTTCAGCCTTTGTCAAAGCTTTTTGCACTGGAGCAGATAACCGCTCTGAAGGTAGATAAGGATCTGGTGTGTCTGGACTTTATTGAGTTTACCGATGAAGCCATGAAGGAGTACCAGAGCTTGAAAAAGGCTGTTAAGGCCGGGCAAATCTATGATGCAATCAGGAAAAAGGAACTTGTTGATTATTTCCATATGCTGGATGGCAGCGGTGTGATACAGGACTTTGAGAATGAACTGGAAAAATATAAATTCAATGATGCGGAACCGTTCATTGAACTGTCTGATGATCTCAACGGGGATGGAAAAAAAGATACGATCAAGTACCAGATTGTCGACAATACAGTCTTTATACTCAAGGTAAACGATCTTGAAATAAAGAGTTATGGGGATAATATCGACGAAAAACCGTATATCGTTGATATTGACCGGCAGGATAGCGTGAAGGAGATTGCCGTACAGGAGTTTGGGCCCAGCAGCGACGAGAGGACCTATTTTTATTGCTATACCGGGTCTGAACTGCGCTTTATGGGCAAGCTGGATGGGCTAAGCACGGAAAACCGGCGCATAAAGGGAGACGGCAAAGTGATTTCCATGGAGAGGCCTATGATGCTGCACACCTGGTTTGTGGAAAAGGAGTATAAGCTGGATGGCGGACATCTTCTCGAAGGAATAGAGAAAGAGCTGTATCCTGTCGCTTATGAAGCCGGACAGTTGAAGCTGAAAACCGGCCTGAAGCTTTACGACAAGCCCAAAAGCAAAAATATTGCGGCAGAGTTGAAACCCGGAGATACAATAAAGCTGCTGGGCTGCGACGGCATCCAATGGTGCTGTGCCGAAACGGCGGAAGGTACAAAAGGCTGGTTTGCGGTGGACGGCTCCACGGTAAGGGAAAACGGACTGGATTCCGGCAAAGTTTTCGAAGGATTGTCTTTTGCCGACTAATATCGGTAAAAAAATTGCAGAATCATGTCATTCTATGGTAATATGGAAAAGGGCAGTATCGTGAAAAAATTTTCCTTAAACTGCCCGGACAACCCGGAGTCACTATAATTCAGGCCGGAATGCCTTCAGGAGGAAAGAGTGATGAGTGAGCTGCAAACGGTAGTATTCAGCCTTAACGGTCAGTTTTACGGCGCGGAAGCTTCGCAGGTTTTTCAGATTATCCGGTATCAGGAAGTAACCAAGGTTCCTAAAATGCCCAGGTTCATTGAGGGCATCATAAATTACAGGGGAACCGTGCTGCCGGTGATCAATCTGAACAAAAGATTCGAACTGGGTGAACTGAACGTCACCAAAAAGACAAAAATACTGGTTACAAAGCTGGGCGACAGGGTGGCCGGCTTTATTGTAAATGACGTATCGGAAATTGTAAAATTCACGGACAATGATATAGAACCCGCCCCAGGTGTCATTTGCGGGGAAGCGAATACTTTCTTAAGCAAGGTTGGCAAGAAAGGCGACCAGCTGGTATCCATCATTGACCTGGAGAAAATATTGAATGACAATGAAGTCAAAAAATTAAATATACAGGCATAAAAAATAGGGGTACGCATTGCGCGTCCGCAGAATGCAATCGGTGATAACACTATCCATTACACGAGGGGATTATCTTGTCTTCCGCACCGTCACCATTCCATGGTTTGCGCTTGCTACCCTGGGCGGACGGCCAAAGGCCGCCCCTACATTGTATTCATTAGGTTAATGGCTGCCTGCATTAACCTTTTTTCATACCAATGGCCATACCGCAGGGTGGCACATCTGAATGTGAAAGTGTGCTTTTCACCATATGCGACAGAGAACCGTCCCCTGTCGCATTCCCCGCCTCGGATTTTCAGGGGGAGAGGAGTATCCCCGGGCATTAGACGTTGAATCTGAACAAGGTCACATCGCCGTCCTGCATTACATACTCCTTGCCTTCGGAGCGTACCAGCCCTTTTTCCCTTGCGGCGGCATACGAGCCAAGACTCATCAGGTCGTTGTATGCAACGATTTCCGCTCTTATGAAGCCTTTTTCAAAATCACTGTGAATTTTGCCCGCCGCTTGAGGCGCTTTTGTCCCTTTGATGATGGTCCAGGCTCTTACCTCCGGCGGACCTGCCGTGAGAAAGCTTATAAGTCCCAGCAGCTTGTAGCTTGCCTCAATCAGCCGGTCAAGGCCGGACTCCTGCAGTCCCAGTTCTTCCAGAAATGCCTTTTTTTCATCGTCCTCCAGCTGTGCGATTTCTTCTTCAATCCTGGCGCATATGATCAGGACCTCAGAAGCCTCAGCCTGTGCAAGCTTTTTTAGCTCCGCGATTTGAGGATTTTTATCGATTGACTGCAGATCATTTTCGGATATGTTTGCGGCATAGAGCACCGGTTTTGAGGTCAGCAGGAAGAGCTGGTCCGTCAGCAGCTGTTCTTCGGCGCTGAATTTCATCGACCTTACCGGTTTGCCGCTTTCCAGGCAGCTTTTTATGCTTTCCAGAAGCTCTATCTCGGCAAGATATTTTTTGTCGCCGGATTTCATCATCTTTCTTGTTCTGTCGATCCGCTTTTCCAGCATTTCCATATCGGCGAAGATCAGCTCCAGGTTTATCGTCTCCACATCCCGCGCAGGACCGATGGAGCCGTCCACATGCACAATATTGCTGTCTTCGAAGCAGCGTACCACATGCACAATGGCATCCACTTCGCGGATGTGGGAAAGGAACTTGTTACCCAGTCCTTCACCCTTGCTCGCTCCTTTGACAAGGCCTGCAATGTCGACAAATTCAACGGATGTGGGTGTGACCTTTTCCGGGTTATACATTGCAGCCAGCTTTTCCAGCCGTTCATCCGGCACGGCTACGATGCCTACGTTGGGATCTATGGTGCAAAAGGGATAATTTGCCGCTTCGGCCCCTGCTTTTGTGATTGCATTGAAAAGCGTACTTTTTCCCACATTGGGAAGTCCTACTATACCAAGCTTCATTTTTATCCGAATCCTTTCATTGATAACCTTTGTATAAACCACGTAAATTATATATTATCCGTTGTTTCAATGCAACAAAGGGGATTTTATTTTTTTGAAATAATATAGTAAAAAATTACTTCCTTATTTGTGATAAAATATAATCAGGTGAATTTTATGGAGATACTTTGTGTATTGCTGAAAAAAGTTGTCCGTTTTGATCGGACCAGGAAATGAATATTGCGCAATTAAACCGACTTTTGATATACTGCAGGTTTTTATCAAACCTTATGGGCAGGAGGGGGGGAAGTAAATAATTTGATTGCAACATTGTGTAAAAAAATCAGGTCTGTAAAGCTTACGCGGCCTTTCATATTTTGGGGCATTCTCTTAACGGCAATGATAGCGCGGTATGCTTTTTTTGGAGCGCGCTATTTTCCCGTCGTTGATGACAACAACATGTATGGTGTTTTCAGTAAATATTCTTCTTCTTATACACTGGCTGCCAGTAAAATGTATACGACTCGCCCTGTGGCTGCGTTGCTTGACGCATATGTCTTCTCACGTTTTTGGGAACATATGTTTGCTTTGCTGGTGATCATGATCCTGCTGCATTTTTTTTGCTGCGTTTTACTATGGAAAATATTCAACATGAATCCTATGAAAATTGGTTATGTTGCCGTCATCATTTTTGGACTGTTACCTTTCGGCAATGAAGCCACCTATTGGATATCCGCCTCTTCGCGAATTGTTGTGGGACTGTTTTTCGCATTGCTGTCAATGTATATTCTTATGCTATACATTCATCATTCCGAAAATAAAAAACAGGATCTCGGATATATCATTGTTTTTTTTGTTATGAATCTGATTTCCTACGGTTTTTATGAACAAATCATTGTGGTGAGTTTCTTTGGCAGCCTGGTTTTGTTTTGGGTAAATTTCAGAAGAATGAGGAATAAGCTTATAATGCTTGTCCCATTGATTAATCTGGCATTTATTCTTTCTTTCTATAAATACTTCGGGAGTGTCGGCAATATGGCCTCCAGGGGACAGCTTGTCCAGAAGATCTATTCCGAGCATATAAGAGAGTTTTTTTCGCAGATTCGCCTTCAGCTTCAAAATAATCAGATCCATATGTATAAGCAGGGGCTGTTTGAAGGGATTAGGCTCATCCTTGAGAACAGGACATTTCTTTTCCTGATCATTGCCGTGGCAGTCTCTGCAATGATGGTTTATCTTTGCAGGAAAGAAAAATATGAAACGGGTCTCAAGGTAAATCTCATTAAATTCATTGCAGGAGTTGTTTTGATCCTTGTTCCGTTTGCGCCCTTTTTTCTGCTGGATCATATCTTAATAGCAAACAGAAATGTGTTCCCGTCCGTTATCGGGATTGGACTGGTAGTAGAGGCCTGCGCCAACTTTATTTCACGGGGAAAGTATATGGCGTGGCTGAGGGGAGCAGTGATGGGTGTCCTTGTGTTGTTTTTCCTTATAATAAACGCCGCGGAGATTAACGATTACAGGATAGTACACAATACAGATAATAAAATTATTTCCGAATTTGTGACCAATTTAGATCAACTGGAGGGCGGGTATTCTAAAAATTCAATCGTAGTCATCTTCGATACGAAAAATAAATACATCGATTTTATCAGTCAGAAAATCGGCAACTGCAACTCGAATGATTGGGCGTTTATGGGCGCTCTGGAGGCTAAGACAGGCCGGGTTCCGGTAAGATACGTACTACCGGTTGCCCGGAATACCAGGGTTGCATTATCTGAGGATAAGCTCCGTGATGCAATCTACCTGGGAATGAATAACGAGAATATCACCATGTTTCCCCTCAAAGGGAATTGGGATGGCGGCGGCAGGCTGGAACTGACGATGCCGGACGGCGATATTTTCGGATATGTCGAGGTACGCTCGAAAGATGATTTATATTTCCACCAAAAGTAATCTGCCTGGCGGCAATCAATGAACCGGAGAATATCCGGGATGCAGGATTGCAAATCGAATGTACCGGGGGCGTGCATTGCGCGTCCGCAACTGTCATACATCAAAAAAATCTCTGCTTGCATTTTTTCAGCCGGCGTGCTATAATTTTTTCAACATCCGGATGGGTAGAGCCTTGACGGATGGGATTTGACGAGATGAGAATAGAATAGACGAGACGAGTTGAGAAGAGAAGAGACAGTTTGGACAATTGAAAATGTCATGTGACCAGGTGTCTTACCTGGTTTTTTTATTTTTCGGGCATTCTGCCGGGGCAGAGTCTGTCTGATATCCGGTGAGGCTGGCTGCCGCGGAGTTTTTGCTTCAGGCATTCCGGTATGGCGGAGGCTGTTGGAAGCTCAACGGGCTGAATGCTTTAAAACTTTTATCTTCTCTCTTCTTCCGTTTGTGGAGGGGAATCAAAATGTTTTTTCCTGGTTTGGAAAAGGTTAAATCTCTTGCAGGCGATTTCAACATCATACCTGTTTCCATGGAGGTCTATGCCGATATGGACACGCCCATCAGCATGTTTAAAAAGCTCGAAAACAGTGGCGGCTGCTTTCTCCTTGAAAGCGTGGAGGGGGGAGAAAAGTGGGGGCGCTATTCCTTTATGGGAAGAAATCCCTTCATCTCAGTTAAAGGCAGCGGCGGCAGCACCATGATAAGCTACAGGGACGGCAGGACGGAACAGGTATTGAAAAACCCTGTGGAAGTCCTGAAAGGACTCATGGCTTCCTACAAATCGGTCGTCCTTCACGGAATGCCAAGGTTTAACGGAGGCGCCGTGGGCTTTTTCGGATATGATACCGTCAGGTATTTTGAGAATTTGCCGGATATTCCCGAGGATGACATCGGACTGCCGGAGCTTCATTTTATGTTCGCCGACGAAATCATAGCCTTTGACCATCTGAGGCAGAAGATGCACATCATCGTCAACCTGCATGTCGGAGGGAATATTGAAAGAGCTTACAATACCACAATTGAAAGGATAAAAGAGGTCTACCGGGAGATCATCAGCTCCCGCAGCAGGCTGGAAGGCAAAGCTGCCGGCGCCGGTTCAAATACAGCCGGTTCGCCGGACATCCGGAGCAACATCTCCAGAGAAGGTTTTTGTCGGAATGTGGAAAAGGCAAAGGAATACATCAAAAACGGGGACATATTCCAGGTGGTACTTTCCCAGAGGTTTGCGGCAGAGACGGACAGCGATCCCTTTAGTGTCTACCGGGCCTTGAGAATAATCAACCCCGGCCCCTACATGTATTTCCTCAAGTTTGAAGGTTATACCATTGCGGGCTCTTCACCTGAAATGCTGGTCCGGATGGAAGACGGGACCGTAGAAACCTGTCCCATTGCCGGAACCAGAAAAAGAGGAATGACGGAGGAGGAAGACCGGAACCTTGCCGCCGAGCTGCTGGCTGATGAAAAAGAACGGGCGGAGCATGTAATGCTGGTGGACCTGGGGAGGAACGATATCGGGAAGGTATCCGAATTCGGTTCGGTAGCCGTTAAGGACTTCATGCACATTGAAAGGTATTCCCACGTGATGCACCTGGTGACAACGGTGCAGGGAAAGCTGAAAAAAGGCCTCACTGCTTTTGACGCGCTTTCTGCCGTCTTGCCTGCCGGAACGCTTTCCGGAGCTCCCAAGATACGGGCCATGGAGATCATCGATGAGCTGGAAAACGTCAAAAGGAGCTATTACGGCGGGGCGGTGGGCTATCTCAGCTTTAACGGGAATCTGGACAGCTGCATCACTATCCGGACAATTCTTTTCAAAAACGGCAAGGCATACATTCAGGCAGGCTGTGGAATCGTTGCGGATTCCGATCCGGAAAAGGAATACGAGGAGTCGGTGAATAAGGCCATGGCGGCGTTAAAAGCTCTAAAGGAGGCGGAATATATAAGATGATCATGTTAATTGATAATTATGATTCCTTTACCTACAACCTTTACCAGTACATTGGTGAACTGAACCCCTGCATTGAGGTTTACAGGAATGACAGGATAACCGTTGGGGAAATTCTGGAGAAGGCGCCCACACATGTCATTATCTCGCCGGGGCCCGGATTCCCAAAGGATGCGGGGATTTCCGCCGAAATACCGGTTAAATTGGGCGGAAGGATTCCCGTACTGGGTGTTTGCCTTGGGCACCAGGGAATAGGAGAAGCCTTTGGCGGAAGAGTGGTGCATGCGGAAAACCTGATGCACGGCAAGGCGTCGGAAATTGATATCAACCCGGAATGCATCATTTTCAAAGGGCTTCCCAAAAGAATAACCGCTGCCAGGTATCATTCCCTGATCGTACAGCGGGATACGCTGCCGGAAGAGCTGGAAATAACCGCCGTCAGCCGGGAAAATGAGATCATGGGCCTGAAACACAGAAAATATCCGGTCTTTGGGATACAGTTCCACCCGGAGTCCATTATGACGGAATACGGCAAAGACATCCTCAGGAATTTTCTGGAAGTATCATGAAAGTATGCCGTATCATGCGATGCCCTGCTGTAGGGGCGCGCATTGCGCATCTGTGCAAATGCGACCTGTGGGAACAAATATCGACGGAAGAGTGCTAGGGACGCGCACTGCGCGTCTGTGCAAATGCAACCTGTAACGACAAACATCGACGAAAGTGTAGGGGCGCGCACTGCGCGTCCGCAAATGCAATCTGTGTCAAAAGCTATCGGACGGCCAATGGCAGCCCTGCAATGAATGGTTTTTTCATACCGGGAGCTGCGAAGCAGGAATCGATTTGTAACACGAAGAGATGAGTTGAGAGGAGATGAGGTTAATGCTGAAAGCCTATATTCAAAAGCTTATGAAGCACGAGGATCTTACGGAACAGGAAATTATCGAGGCAATGAAAGCCATCATGGAGGGAAAAGCTTCCGACATACAAATTGCAGCTTTTCTAACAACACTGGGAAGCAAGGGCGAGACCGTGGAGGAAATCACAGGCTGTGTGAAGGTTATGCGTGAGAAAGCGGAAAAAATACACCCGAAAGCAGAATATCCCATTGACACTTGCGGCACCGGAGGGGACGGCGCGGGAACCTTCAACGTGTCAACCGCAGCCGCCATCGTAGCGGCGGCAGGGGGCGCCGTGGTGGCAAAGCACGGAAACCGTGCAATGTCCAGCAGGAGCGGAAGCGCGGATGTCCTGGAGGCGCTGGGAATCGATATAATGCTGGCGCCGGAACAGGCTGCCCAGTGCATGGATCGTGTAGGAATCGGCTTCCTTTTTGCCCAGTCCTTCCATAAATCCATGAAGCATGCTGCCGGCGTAAGAAGGGAGCTTGGCTGCAAAACCGTTTTCAACATCCTCGGTCCCCTGACCAACCCGGCCGGCGCAAAAGGCCAGGTCCTGGGAGTATTCAGGGAGGATCTGACGGCCGTAATGGCCGAGGCACTGCAAAGGCTTGGCTCGGAAAGGGCGCTGGTGGTCCACGGAATGGACGGCCTCGATGAAATAACCATCACCGGTGTGACAAAAATTTCCGAACTGAAAGACGGTAAAATCTCCAGTTATTATCTGGATGCTGCAGATTACGGCATACCCAGGTGTGGAAGCGCCTCTTTGAAGGGCGGAGATGCAAAGGAAAACGCAGAAATCATCCGGGCTGTATTCAGCGGAGAAAAAGGCCCTAAAAGAGATATGGTCGTTATCAACGCTGCTGCAGCGCTCTATGTGGCAAAGGCTGCCGACACGATCCGGGAGGGCATTGGACTGGCCGAGGACAGTATCGATTCCGGAAAAGCTGCCGGGAAGCTGGAGGAATTGGCGGCCTTCTCCCAGCTCAGGCAAACCGGCAGGGAGGTGCCGGCATGATACTGGACAGGATCGTGGAACAGAAAAGAATACAGCTGGTGGAAGAGATGAAGCACATATCTGTCGAAGGGCTGAAAAGCAAGATAAAAGGTCCCGGGATCCACAAGCCCCTCGACTTTTACAGCGCAATCAAGCGAAACGGGGAGATCTCAATTATTGCCGAAGTGAAGAAAGCTTCGCCTTCCAAAGGCGTTATCAGGGAGGACTTTGATCCTGCCGGGATATTATCCGAATACGGAAAAGCCGGTGTACAGGCGGTATCGGTATTGACGGAAAAAAACTTTTTCCTGGGCGCCGACGAGTATCTGGTAAAAGCCAGACAGTCACTGCCCATCCCGGTTTTGCGGAAGGATTTCATTATCGACCTGTGGCAGATTTACCAGTCGAGGTGCATAGGCGCCGATGCGATCCTGCTCATCGTCTCCCTGTTACCCGGAGACCTGCTGAAAAAGTTCATGGTTATCGCCGGTATTCTGGGCCTGCACTGTCTGGTAGAGGTACACGACGAAGCTGAGCTGGACAGGGCGCTGGAGGCGGGAGCAAGGATCATCGGAATCAATAACAGGGATTTGAAAAGCTTCAAGGTTGACCTGTCCGTCACCGGCAGACTTATCAACCGGATACCTACCGACAGGGCGGTAGTAAGCGAAAGCGGGATTCATACGGCAGAAGACCTGCGGCATTTGAAATCCCTGGGCGTGGACGCCGTTTTAATCGGCGAAGCCTTCATGAAAGCTCCGTCAATCCCTGAAAAAGTCCGGGAACTGAGGATGGCATGAATACGAGAATAAAAATATGCGGTATCACCTGTGACAATGATATAAGGATTGTAAATAAATATTTGCCGGATTACGCAGGTTTCGTATTTGCTGAAAGCAGGCGGAGGGTTTCCGCCGAAACGGCGAAAAACCTGGGATGCGGTCTGGATCCCAGGATAAAGAAAGCTGGAGTATTTGTAGACATGGATCTGGAGCAACTGGCTGAGATTGCGGAAAAAGCCGGACTGGAGGTTGTCCAGCTGCATGGGAATGAGACTCAGGACTATATTGACAGGCTCAGGATGAAGCTTCACACCGGGATGCAAAACAGGACGCAGATATGGAAAGCGGTCAGAGTGTCGGACAAAAGCTCCTTGCGTGAACTGTCCAGGTACAGAGCCGACTTTTTTTTAACCGATACCTATGTGAAAGGGAAACAGGGAGGATCGGGGGTACGGTTTGACTGGAGCTTGCTGTCGGATTTTGAAGAAAGGAATAAAATCATCATGGCAGGCGGGCTGACTCCGGATAACGTGAATGAAGCCGTTTCCACGATAAGGCCCTTTGGGGTGGACGTCAGCAGCGGAGTCGAGATGGATGGGAAAAAGAGCGACCGCCTTGTTGGTGAGTTTATCCGAAGAGTAAGAGAAGTACGCACGGGGTGATAAAGAATCATTGAAGGGGCATGCGGTGTTTGTTACCATGGATTGCATTTATGCGGACGCGCAATGCGCGCCCCTGCAAAACGCTTTTGCCGTAAAAATTATGCAGCGTGAGCGGAACTTGAGAGGAGTGTATATTTACGATGGAGCCTGTAAGCAAAGGAAGGTATGGCCGTTTCGGAGGGCAATATTCCCCTGAAACGCTGATGAATGCATTGCTTGAGCTTGAAAAAAGCTATGAGGAGGCAAAAAACGATCAAAGCTTCAAAGACGAGTTGGAGCACTACCTGCGGGAATACGCAGGAAGGCCTTCGCGGCTGTATTACGCAGAAAAAATGACAAAGGACCTGGGCGGTGCAAGGATCTATCTGAAAAGGGAAGACTTGAACCACACAGGCTCCCATAAAATCAACAATGTGCTGGGACAGGCGCTGCTGGCCCGGCGGATGGGGAAAAAGAGAGTCATTGCCGAAACGGGAGCCGGCCAGCATGGCGTGGCCACTGCAACTGCAGCGGCTCTGTTCGGCCTGGAATGCGAAGTGTTCATGGGCAGCGAGGATGTGGAAAGGCAGGCTTTGAATGTATTCCGGATGAAGCTTTTAGGTTCGGAGGTTACTGAGGTTTCAGCGGGGACGGGTACTTTGAAGGATGCGACGAATGAAGCCATGCGCCAGTGGACGGCAAGGGTCCGGGATACTTTTTATGTCATCGGATCGGTCATGGGGCCGCACCCGTATCCCATGATGGTCCGGGATTTCCAGCGTATCATAGGACTGGAGACCAGGCGTCAGATCCTGGAAAAGGAAGGAAGACTTCCCGACTGCCTGATCGCGTGCGTGGGCGGAGGCAGCAATGCCATGGGTATGTTCCATCCTTTTATTGATGACGGACAGGTGGAGATGATCGGCGTGGAAGCGGCGGGGAAAGGGATCGATACCGAAAAGCATGCCGCAACCATTACAAAAGGGAGCATCGGTGTGCTTCACGGCATGAAATCCTACTTTCTGCAGGACGAGGACGGACAGATAACCCCGGCCTTTTCCATCTCCGCAGGCCTTGATTATCCCGGGATAGGGCCTGAACATGCATGGCTTCACGATTCGGGCAGGGCAAAATATGCATCTGCCACCGACAGGGAAGCTGTCGAGGCCTTCCGGTACCTGACAAGGACCGAAGGAATCATACCTGCCCTGGAAAGCGCTCATGCGTTGGCGCATACCCTCAAGGTGGCTCCGGCAATGGGCAGGGATAAGATTATCGTAGTTAATTTGTCCGGAAGAGGGGACAAGGACGTGAATACTGTCGCAGGATATTTGGGAGGTTGCCATGAATAGGATTGATGAAAAATTCAGCGAATTGAAAAAGATAGGCAAAAAAGCATTGATAACCTTTGTCACGGCCGGCGATCCGGATTTGCAGACAACGCAGGGGCTGGTCAGGGAAATGGCATCGAAGGGAGCGGACATCATTGAACTGGGGGTGCCTTTCTCCGATCCCGTAGCGGAGGGGCCTGTTATCCAGGCAGCCAATGCAAGGGCTTTATCAAAGGATTTGAAAATTGCCAATATTATGTCGGCGGTGAGGGAAATGAGAAAGGACGTAACGGTACCGCTGTTGTATTTGCTTTATTTCAACAGCATTCTGCAGTATGGCATCGGCCGTTTCTTTGAAAACTGCAAGGCTTCGGGCATCGACGGAGTGATCATTCCTGATTTGCCCTTTGAGGAGAGAAAAGAGGTGGAAGAATCCGCAGACGCCAACGGGATTATTGTCATAACCCTTGTTTCACCGGCCTCCGGGGATAGGATCAAAACAATCGCCGAAAATGCCAGAGGATTTTTATACTGTGTATCCTCCCTTGGCGTTACCGGGGTGAGAAAAGATTTCGATACGGATTTTAAAGAATTCTTCGGGTACATCGACAGCGCTACGGATATACCAAAGGCCTTGGGGTTTGGCATCTCGTCCGCCCGGCAGGTAAAAGACCTTAAAAGCTATTGTGATGCCGTAATTGTCGGCAGCGCAATCGTCAAAATCATTGGAGACAGCGTGCAGCCGGCAGATGCAATTAAAAACACCGGCGCATTTGTTCAGCAGCTCAGGGAGGCATTGGATTCATAACATGTGAAGGGACGCAAGGGGCTGCATCGGAATACGCGGGGATAGGATTATTGATAATTGTCAATAAATGCAAAAAAGCTCTTTTCAAACGCGTAAATTATGGTAAGATAATTAAGAGTACTGAAAATTTTACTTCCCGTTTTTCCGGAACGGGAAGTTGCATTTTCACTGGTGCTGATAGAGAGAAAAGGAGGTCTGCCTGTGAAAAACGATAATGCTCTCCTGGTTGAAATTCGCGACCTGCTGAAGCTAATGACGGAAGATCAGCAGAAGCTTATCGACGATGTCAGGGAATTAAAGAACGAGAACAAGAAATTAAGGGACGAAATAAGAATGAGTAATTTCGTCTTGAATAATATAGCCGCCAGAAGTGAAATAATAAACTAAAAAGCTTTTTTGGTACCGGGGGTTTTGCATATTCCCCGGTTTTTTGCATGCAGACAAACATTGTTTTCAAATTGTTTACATTTTGTTCGTTGTTGGAAGGATCCATCCATGCTATGATGAGGATGAGCAGCAAAGGAGTGAAGGAAGAATGGTCAACAAAACCAGAGTGCTGGTAATCGATGATGACGTAAATATATGTGAACTGATAAGGCTGTATCTGGAAAAGGACGGATATGAGGTCATGACCGTTTACAACGGTAAAAAGGGGCTGGAATGCTTTTCAGACTTTGCCCCCAACCTGGTGGTGCTGGATATCATGCTGCCTGGCGCCGATGGCTGGCAGGTCTGCAGGGAAATACGCAAGATCAGCAATATCCCCATTATCATGCTTACCGCCAAGGGAGAAACCTTCGACAAGGTGTTGGGCCTGGAGCTGGGAGCCGACGATTATATGGTCAAGCCCTTCGAGCCGAAGGAACTGGTGGCAAGGGTCAAAGCAGTCCTGCGAAGATACGAGCACAAGGATTTCGATTCCCAGGAGGTGGTTTATCCCAACCTGGTGGTGAACCGCACCAATTATTCGGTGAAAATGAACGGAAAGGATCTGGATCTTCCGCCCAAAGAGCTGGAACTGCTGTTTTTTCTTGCGTCGAACCCCAACAAGGTTTTTACAAGGGAACAGCTGCTGGAGCACGTCTGGGGCTTTGATTTCTATGGGGATTCCAGAACCGTCGACGTACATATCAAGAGATTGAGGGAGAAAATTGAATTGCCCGGTCAGATCTGGCAATTGAAGACGGTCTGGGGCGTAGGTTACAAATTTGAGGTGAAATAAATCGATGTTCAAGACGATCTTCAGCAAGCTTGTGGCCATTTTTATCGCTATTCTGATCATTGCCTTTACCGTTGCAGGGGGGGCTCTGAATTATTTCCTCTACAATTATTTATCGAAGCAAAAAGCAGATATGCTTGAGGCCAGCTGCGATGATATCGACGTTATATTCCGCAATTATCTGGAAATACAGGGAAACCTGTTGGCTGAAAGGCTTTTGAACAATTCTCTCGATGCTTACAGAGCAAACGCCGCATCCTATATTTGGATCGTTACCACCGATGGATATATTGTCAAATCCAGACCGCAGATGGATGCCCTTTTTGATAAAGATGAAAACGGACTGTTAAGGCTGCCTGATCCGAGACAATATGAAAAAGTCCTGGAAAATCCCGGTGTACCGGTAAATGAAGTGGGCGACTTTTATGGATTTTTTAAAAGAGCGGTATTCGGCAGATATCAGAATGAGTCCTGGCTGACGGTTGAGAAATCCTACAAATACAATGATGCAAATAATAATGAGGTTTTAGTCGCCATCTATATGCACACGCCGGTTCCGGAGGTGCAAAGGACGCGGGATGCCGTATTCCAATGTTTCTTAATTTCCGTCGCCGTGGCGGTGTTTATATCGGTCATTCTCATCTATATCTTCTCCCTGAAGTTCTCCAAGCCCCTAAAGCAGATAAAAAATGCGGCAAAAGTCATATCCGGAGGCGAATTCAGCAAAAGGCTGAACATTAAAGGCGATGATGAAATCGGCGAGCTGGCACGAACCTTCAATAATATGGCGGCAGCGCTGCAGAACCTTGAGGAGATGCGCAGGGGCTTCATCGCCAACGTTTCTCACGAGCTCAGAACGCCCATGACCTCTATCCGGGGCTTCATACAAGGCATTTTGGACGGTACCATACCGGAAGAAAAGCAAAGCTATTATCTGACGGTGGTAAGCGAGGAAACCAACAGGCTCAACAGGCTGGTCAACAATCTCCTTGACTTGGCAAGGATGGAGGCGGGGGAAGTCAAGATGACTTTCAAGCCCTTTGACATCAACGAGCTTGTGCGCAGAAGCGTGATAAAGCTGGAAACCCTTTTGCTGGAAAAAAACATTATGGTGGAAGCGGATTTCGAGGAAGAGGTCATGCGGGTGAATGCAGATGTTGATGCCATTGAAAGAGTGGTGTATAATTTATTGCATAATGCAATCAAATTCACCCCGGAGGACGGCAGGATAACAATTTCCGTCAAGGCCCAAAAGGATAAGGTCCAGGTGTCGGTGGAGGATACGGGAAGCGGCATAGAAAGCAGTGAGCTTGACATGATATGGGAAAGGTTCTACAAATCCGACAAATCCAGGAGCAGGGACAAGACCGGTACAGGCCTTGGGCTGGCGATTGTGAAGAATATAATCAACGAGCATGGGCAGGACATATGGGTGGAAAGCGAGCAGGGCAAGGGTACGAAATTCACTTTTACCCTGGCCAGGTCCGAGAAAATGAAAGAACCCGGAGAATGACGCGAAAACAGAAGCATTGTTAACAATTTGTTCATAATTACTTCAAATTGGATGCTTATAATAAATTTAGAGGAAAAACAAAGCTGGAGAAAAGCTTTTGTAATAGGAATATAGAAATCTTGAATTCCTTTGAAAGGGGAGTAACCTATGGAAGACAACGGATTCGGAATAAATGAAAACAAGAATGAAATTACCGGAGATGCCAGGGTCGAAGAAATAAAGGATACTTTAAATACGGAAGTTACAGTGGAAGCGGTGGATACTCAAAAAATTGAGGAAATAGAGAATGTAGAGAATGTAGAGAATGTAGTGGAGGATGTAGTAGAGGATGTAATAGAAGCATCCGTTATGCCGGAGGCAGAGGAAACGAAAACGGCAAGCTATGCATTTAACAATTATGAGGCGACGCCTCAGGAGAGACAGAACTCGCCAAAGCCGCAGACCTATTATGTGGAAAATTATAAAAAACCAAAGGAAAAGAAAAGCGGCCTGGGCCATCTGATCCTGGTGGCGGTATTAAGCGCCATATTCGGCGGGGGCGTGGTAGCTGCAGCCTTCCTGCTGGTTGCACCTGCAGTCGTACCGTCCATTAACGAACTGCTGGGAAATGCGCCGACACAGGCAAGCCAGGGAGTGGACAGAATTGTGCAGATCACGGACAGTGAAACACCGGTGACGGCCATTGCTGAAAAGGTAGGACCTTCCATCGTAGGCATCAAGGTCACAACGGCTACCAACTCCCGGGACTTCTTTTTCGATCTGGGGCCCGGTGTTGGAGAAGGCTCCGGTATTATCATACGCGAGGACGGCTATATCGTTACAAACAACCATGTCGTATCAGGAGCCATGGTTGACAATTCATCCAGGCTGGCCAACGGAGCAAAAATCGAAGTGGTTTTGCCAAATCAGACGGATAGGACATATCCGGCTACCGTGGTCGGACGAGATGCAAAAACCGATCTGGCTGTTCTGAAGATCGAAGGCAAGGGATTCCCGGCTGCAGAATTGGGGGACTCCGGCGCCCTGAAGCAGGGTGAACTGGCAGTAGCCATTGGAAACCCCGGCGGCATGGATTATATGGGCTCGGTAACAGCAGGCATCATAAGCGGGCTGAACAGGACGCTGCAGACGGAAGACAACACTACGCTTACACTTATCCAGACAGACGCGGCAATAAACCCCGGAAACAGCGGCGGCGCTCTCTGCAATTCGAAAGGGCAGGTTATCGGCATAAATACCGCCAAAATCGCTGCATCAGGCTTTGAGGGACTGGGCTTTGCCATTCCCATCAACCAGGTAAAAGAGATATCCCAAAGTCTGATTGATTTTAAATATGTAAAAGGAAGGCCGCATCTTGGTGTTTATATCGATTCAAGATATACGGAGGAATATGCCAAACAGTACAATTATCCTACCGGCTTGCTGGTATCCGATGTTACGCCTTTGAGCGCCGCATACAAGGCAGGTGTCAAAACCGGTGACATAATCACCTCCTTTGACGGAAAGAAAGTAACGGTATTCAAGGACCTGGAGGACCAGAAAAACAAGCATAAGCCGGGAGATGTCATCAAAATGGAGGTTTACAGGGATGATAAGACAATAACCCTGGAGGTTACGCTGGGTGAGGAGAATAACCAATAAAATATATTAGAGTATAAAGGAATCGCCAACAAGGGACAGTCATCAATGTCGGACAACTGAAGAGCAAAACCCCCCCCCAAAAAAAACAACCGCAAGGTTGTTTTTTTTTGGAATGGTTAATAGAATATTAAAATGCCACCTGAAATATTGCTATTTAAACACCGAATATGGTAAACTTTAAAGTATGCTTTATACGGAGCGGCATGCAAAGAACATTTGGATCATAGGGTTTTCGCTTGTATTACCCTGGAGCGCCTGTTGCAAAAGATGTAAATGCTCTACGGCAGCGATACATAACTCTGTGTCATCGCGAGCAAAGCGTGGCAATCTCTTCGCAAGCAGTATTTTGTGAATTTGCTTTGTCGCAAGCTCCTCGCAATGACAGACATAGATAGGCTACGTACCGTTGCAGCAGCTCCTTGTGTGAAATATTTTTTGCAACGTATAGATAGCATGCAGAAAGATGAAAATTTACACAGGAGGAAATATATGAAAAAACCAATGATAAGACGAAAAATATCCGCAGTTGCCATCCTATTTGTTATCCTATATACATATTCCGCAACGGCTTTTGGCGCGCCCCAGGGTGCGGATGCGTCCGCGCCGCCTGAATTGAAATCCCAATATGCCCTGTTGACCGACCAGAAAACCGGTAAGGTCCTGTATGAAAAGAATTCACACCAGAAAGCTTATCCTGCGAGCCTTACCAAAATCCTGACAGCCCTGCTGATCCTGGAAAATGTGGATTTGAAGGAAAACGTAACCGTCGGCAAGGAAATAGGACTGGTAGAACAGGACGCCAGTGACGCAGGCCTGTTTGAGGGCGAGAAGCTGACCGGTGCGGAATTGCTGTGGGCTTTGATGCTGCCTTCGGGAAATGACGCCGCCTATACTGCCGGAGTTTATATCGCAAGAAAAAAGACCGGGAATTCTTCGATGGGTATCCCCGAAGCCGTCAAGTATTTCTCGGAGCTGATGAACAGCCGCGCCCGCGAGATCGGCGCCAAAGAGTCCAATTTTGTCAATCCCGACGGCTATCCCGACGACAACCATTACAGTACGGCCTACGATATGGCTTTGATTTCCAGGGAAGCCATGAAACTGGATTTTTTCAAGGAGGTTGTCAGTACATATTCCTATGAAAAGAACTACGATACCGGAAGCAAAAAAGGTTCCATCACCTGGTACAACAAAAATTTACTGATCAATAAGAAAAGCAAATATTATTATGAGTATGCCAAAGGCATAAAGACCGGCCATACAAATGCTGCAGGGTATTGCCTCGCCGCTTATGCCGAGATGGACGACAGGGCGTTTATTTCCGTTGTTATGAAGGGGGATTCGGAGGAGACAAGATGCCTTGATACAACGGCTTTGTTCCAGTATACCTTCAGCAATTTCAAGCATCACACCTTTGTTAAAAAAGGCGAGGCGGTAAGCACTGCAAAGGTGGTAAGGAAGTATTTCGGTGATTCTGTCGACCTCAATATTGTGTCGGGTACGGAGTATACCGACATTCTTATGGAAAAAGACATTGCCTCAGTTAAAAGGACCATCGAATGGGATAAAAGCCTGTTGAAGCCCGGAGAAGCTGATACGGCACAGATAAAGCTGGTTGGTCCTATAAGCGACGGCCAGGTTGTGGGCAAAATAAAATATACTTTGGATGGCGCAGTCCTGTCGGAAAGTGATCTTGTTGCATCCGGAGATGCTCTGAAAGGTGATTTCACGGATAGAATCGTAAAAATCCTGGACGGCGTCATTGCCCATAAAATTGTTATTTTGATATGCCTGGCTGTTCTGGCAATTCTCATTATGACTTTGATAATCTATTCAAAGCGTAAAAGAAAGGCGCAATAAGCGCCCCTTATTTACCCCGGTATTTGGGGGATCTCAGTACCACATCATCGTCCTTCAACTGCAAGGGCATGGTAGAGACGACAATATGCTTGTGCTTCAGCAATTGCCTTTCAATGAACAGCCTCGTATGGTTGTGAAGGATATTGTTCCACCATGTCCGTACTACAAACTGGGGAAGGATGACGGTGATAATATCTCCCTTCTGGTAATCGTACTCCGCCGATTCGATAAACCTCAACAGCGGATCCACAACCTTTCTGAAGGGTGAATACTTTATGATTAGCGGAACGTCGGTGTTAAACGTGCTGTATTTTTCCCGGAGCTTTCTGCCCTGTTCTTCGTCGGTTGAGACGTTGAAGGCGATGACATTTTCGGAAATAGTCCTTGCATACCGCAAAGCCCTTATACTTGCTTTATTGATGCTCTCTACCGGTACAATGACCCTGTTGCGGTAGACGTCACGGGACACATCAATGGCCGCCAGCTCCTCCGGGGTTATTTTCAACTGCTTGTTCAAGGCGATATAGTGCTTTTTCACTTTTAGCATCAAAAATATAAAGATAGGGATGACGATGACAACAATCCACGTTCCCTGCGTGAATTTTGTAACGGCGATGACAATGACCACCGCAAAGGTTACAAGTGCGCCAAACCCGTTGATGCAGGCTTTTACAATCCAATTATCCCCCTTTTGCCTCAGCCACTTGAAAAACATCCCGGACTGCGACAGGGTAAAGGAAATAAATACACCGATGGCATACAGCCCGATGAGCGAGGTGACATCCGCATTAAATACCACCACAAGAAGGCCGGCGATTGCGGAGAGAGCAATGATTCCGTTGGAATAGCTCAACCGGTCACCCCGCATATTGAACTGCCTGGGAACAAACCCTTCCTTTGCCATGACGGAAATCAGGTTCGGAAACCCGAAATATGCGGTATTGGCTGCAAGCACCAGTATGGTGAAGGACAGGGCGGTGATGATATAAAATGGAAGCGTTCTGCCAAATACCATTGCGGATATCTGGACAAGCATGGCCCCTTTCTCCGGATTAATGGGATAGTAGTTTGCAATGATCGAGGTACCTCCAAATACGATCAAAACCAGTGTGGACAGCAGGACTAAAACAGTCTTGGCATTCTTTGCGGAAGGCTCTTTGAAATTCGGGACTGCATTGCTTACCGCCTCTACGCCTGTCAATGCGGCGCAGCCGTTTGTAAATGCCTTCAGAAGCAGCAGCAGTGTCAGCGGCTGCAGAGTGTCCTGCGCGATTTCGAGCGGTTCCGGCTTATAGCCGCCAAAAATCTTTATCATTCCTACGATTAACATGACCATAATGGAAAAGATAAAAAAGTAGGTGGGCAGGCTGAAAATCTTGGCAGATTCCTTAATGCCCCTCAGATTTCCTATTGTCATAAGAAGTATGACAAAGAGGCACAAATAAACCGTGTAGGGCATTAATACAGGGAATGCCGAGGCGATTTGGTCCACGCCGGAAGCAATACTTACGGCAACCGTCAGGACATACCCTATACTTAACGCGGAACCGGCGGTGACGCCGGCAATCAAGCCTATATTTTCTTTGGCCACGATAAATGCCCCTCCGCCGTTGGGATAACTGTCAATGGTTTGACGGTAGGAAAGGGTCAGGATTGCCAGCAGCACAATGATGCCCGCCGAAATGAACGTCAGCTGCCGAAAGGCCAGCATGCCGATGGCCGGAATCAGAACGATCAGTATTTCCTGCCCAGCATATGCGACAGAGGAAATGGCATCGCTGGAAAGAATGGGAAGCCCCCATAAAACACCGAATTTTTCTCCGCCCAATTCCTCATTTTTCAGCGGCCTGCCGATTAAAAATCTCTTAAACCTTGCTCTCATATTTCACCTGTTATTCTTTCTATGATATCCTTCCCATACTCATATCGGAAGATTACTTTCTTTATACAAACCCAGCATGGCGGCTCCGATAACGATTGCCGCACTGCCCATCTCTGCCGGCTTAAGGTCAGGCTGTGTTATATCCTTGCTGTAGATCCTGTCATTCACAATCAGCCTTAACGGATTGAGCAAGGTGTCGCCCAGCTTGCTGATTTCGCCGCTGATAATCACTGCCTGGGGCATTATGACATTAATGATGTTCACAATACCTTCGCCCAGGTATTCCAGGTATCTGCAGACCACGTCCCTTGCAGTTGCATCTCCCAGCTTTGCCGCTTCAAATGCCGTGAGGACGCCGATCTGGGATAAATCACCGTTTACAACCTTGTGTATCAGGGAATTGGGATTGCCCTCCGCTGCCGCACGCGTTTGCCTGATAAGGGCGGTTGCCGAAGCATAGACCTCCCAACAGCCTTTTCTTCCGCAGGTACAGGTTTCACCGCCCATGGCAACCACCATATGGCCCGGCTCAGCGCCTGCAAAGTTAAACCCGCTGTAGATCTCATTATTGACGATAATACCGCAGCCGATGCCGTTGCCGATTTTTATGGTCACGGAAAAATCAATGTCCGAGGCCGCGCCTGAGACGCTTTCTGCCAGAGCTGCACAGTTTGCACTGTTTTCAACATATACCGGCAGATGGAAATATTTCTCCAGTTCTGCGCTAACAGGCGCGTTCTGAAGTTCTAAAGTATAGCTTTTTACAATCGTTCCCTCTTTGGTGTTGGGGATGCCGGGAAATCCCACACCGATGTATTTGACATTTCTTGCATCAATATCCTCATTGGCCAGAACCTCGTTAATGAAGGCGGCCAAATCCCGAATGAGCTCCTCGAAGGGCCGGTTTGTGTTGGTAGGCTGCGACTCCTTGCGCAATAAATGCCCATGCTTGTCAACCACCCCAACGACAGTATTAGCCACTCCTAATTCTACTCCGACATAATATTTCATCTGTTTTACCCCCTAAAACAGTCAGCTTTCCTTTTTCAGCTGCAGAATGCCGCCAGGCTTCCTGGCTGCCGCGGCTTTGCAGGCATACTTGTCCTTACAGTTTCTGCCAAGGGACAAATAGCAATATGCATGCATATCGATATATTATATTATGTTATCGGCTGCAGATAAAGGGTTGATTTCTCATTAAAACCTCCTATTTAAGCGTACATTGCCCATTAAAAGAGTTTATCCTCCGGTTGGCTATCAAATCAATGCCATGCATTATCTGATACAATATTACGCAGATTCTTTGTAAAGGTTTGATTTTTGGCAGGAAAACCCTGGGTGTAACATAAGAAATTCCGGCTTTGGCAACCGGATATTAGAAATGATATTGAATTCAAATGGAAAACTAAGCACTGGCGAAAATATAACTTCCGATAATCTTTTCCGGGGAACTACGCTTGGCGCTCCATTCCCCAGAAAAGAATCGGAAGTAATATTTCCGGTGCTCCTAACTGATAAAAAGCGACTATTGAAACTGTAGGGGCGCGCATTGCGCGTCCGCAAATGCAATCTGTGATAACGCAATTGCCGCACCAGAGGACGGTTTTTGTCTGCCGCACCGCTCGTCATTCCATGGTTTGGGCATCCTGTCACAGGCGGACGGCCAATAGCCGCCCCTCTACATTTACGCTATGCATCCCAATGACCGTCTCTGTACTAAATGCCTCATGGTCAGTGGGTGCTCTTACATCAAAGCCTTTTCCTTATTGTATCCGTACCTTATATTTTCTCAGCCAGGCATCCATCTGTATAAGGTAGGCATACATCTGCGGCCCTGCCATCAGCTGGCCGAACCATGGCTTGCCGTAGTCGGAATTTTCCGCCAGCATATCCAGGATAGCGGCTTTATGCACCAGGGGCAGCAATGGAGAGGATGCGTCGTGAAGGATATCCAGCAAACGCGCTTTCACGGCCGCTTCGTAAGCCGGGTTGTGGGTCTTGGGATATGGACTCTTTTTACGCCACAGGATATCGTCGGGCAGAATCCCTTCCAGTGCTTTACGGAGAAGGCCTTTCTCCCTGCCATCCAGCATTTTCATATCCCAGGGTATGTTCCAAAGGTACTGGACGAGCCTGTGGTCGCAGTAGGGCACCCTGACCTCCAGTCCGTTAGCCATACTCATCCGGTCCTTGCGGTCAAGGAGCGTCTGCATGAACCAGGTGAAATTCAAATAAAACATTTCCCTCCGACGTGCCTGGATTTTTGTGTCTCCGGGCAGAAGCGGGACCTCCTCAAGGGTTTCGGTATAACGCCTGCGGATATACTCTTCCGGCTTGATTTTGTCAATTAAATCGCCGGACATGACCTTTTTCCGCTCATCCACATTGGCAGACCAGGGAAAAGTGTCCGCATAAAGCTTATCCTCCATGAAAAACCACGGATAACCGCCGAACACCTCATCTGCACACTCTCCTGAATGCCATACAATGTAGATGAGGGGACAGGAAATAGAGAAGCATATTGTCTGTATGGATATGACTTTGTTATCCTGAGCCGCAAAATAAAAATCCCCAAAGCTTTGATATCAAAACTTTGGGGATTGGCTGCTGCCCAGAATTAATAATTTTCTTTTCTTACCTCAAAGAAGCTTTTGGGATGTGCGCATACGGGACAAACCTCCGGTGCCTTCCTGCCCATAACAAGATGGCCGCAGTTCCGGCATTCCCACATGGCTTCCTCTGCCTTTTCAAATACATTTTTCATTTCTACACTGTTAAGAAGGGCACGGTATCTTTCCTCGTGGGCCTTTTCAATTTTTGCAACCATTCTGAACTGTGCCGCAAGAGCAGTAAAGCCTTCTTCTGCAGCATCCTTGGCAAAGCCCTCGTACATATCGGTCCACTCGTAGTTTTCTCCTTCGGCTGCATGAAGCAGGTTAGCCTCGGTGTCCCCAAGTTCCCCGAGAGCTTTGAACCATAATTTTGCGTGTTCCTTCTCGTTGTTTGCCGTTGCTTCAAAGATTGCGGCAATCTGTTCGTAGCCTTCTTTTTTTGCAACCGATGCAAAGTAGGTGTATTTGTTCCTTGCCTGAGATTCACCTGCAAATGCGGCTGCCAGGTTTTTTTCTGTTTTTGTGCCTTTAATGTTCATCATATCTTCTCCTTTATTTTGATTATTGAATTTGCCCTGTTAGGCTGTTTTAACAGCTTGCATTGATCACAAATGTATTTCAAATTCAGTTCATACCCCAAAATCTCAATACCCGTTTGCCTTTCCAAATAGCCTTTTAAGTCAGAAACAGATATGTCCGACAGATTTCCGCAATTCTGACAAATAAGATGCTCGTGAGGAAGCAGTGTTCTGTCAAATCGATCCGGTGCATTTGGCATGACGATCCGTCGTATTTCTCCCGTCGCTGCCATAAGGCCCAGGTTCCGATAAACAGTTCCAACCGCTATGGAAGGCTGTATTTGCTTTGCTTTCATATAAATTTCTTCAGCCGTCATATGCTCCGCAGACGACATGATAATTTCTAAAATCAGTTTTCTGTGCTTTCCCACATGAACACCCTAAATTAAGAATAGGAATTATTCCTAATGATTTTATATCTACGGAGTGGTTTTGTCAAGATGCAATACAAAAATCACGAAAATTTTTAAAAGCTAGGTCTGGATCTACAGGCTTTCTGTCGGACTCCACAACGGATTGAATGGGAGGAATCCCGATAAAATGGTCTACCCCGGCGATGCAACGGTATAAAAGCGGTCATGGCTGAAGAATGCGTTGAAGATTTTATAGTAATACTTGACAAATTGCTTGCATGCTAGTATATTAGTAATTAAGAAATTGCTAATATACTAGCATTTGAGGTTTTAAATGACAAAATCAAAATTTGCTTCTGTTTCAAAGGAATGTATAGCGTGTGGAAGCTGTTTGAAAGCATGTCCGAAGAATGCGCTGTCTATATACAAAGGAATGTATGCCGTAGTAAATGAACAAAATTGCATAGGGTGTGGAAAATGTGTGAAGGTTTGTCCTGCCTCGGTCATTTCCATCCATTCAAGAGATAAAATGCAGAATACGGATAAGCCTGTACTTAAAACAAAGAAAAAGCATTGGTACGATTATCTCTGGATTGCATCCTCCGTTTACCTGATTCTTGGCTTTTTTAACATTCTTTTTGCATGGCTCGGTTTAATTTGTTTTTTTGTTCCGCTGATGATGGCAATCATCGCCGGAAACAAGGCATACTGCAATAAATACTGCGGGCGGGGACAGCTGTTTGCGCTTTTAGGCGGCAAGCTGGGAATTTCCTTCAAAAAATGCCCGCCGGGTTTTTTGCGTTCCAGATGGTTCAGGTATGGTTTTTTAATTTTTTTTATGACTATGTTTCTTTTGATGATCTATTCGACATACCTTGTGTTTGCAGGTGCATCCTTAAAAGAGGCGGTAACGTTGCTCTGGGTATTTAAGCTGCCGTGGAACTGGACGAATACTGCGTTTGTTACGCCCTGGATTGCCCAATTTGCATTTGGGTTTTACGGAGTCATGCTGACATCGACCGTTCTTGGGCTTATTACAATGATGCTTTTCAGGCCTCGCTCATGGTGCGTATACTGCCCCATGGGAACAATGACAAAAGGAATCTGCGATATAAAAAATAAAGGAGATAAAGGCTATGGAAAAAAAAGCGAAACAGCTGGCGGAGCTATTAAAAGTATTAGCGAATGAAAACCGTTTGATGATTTTTTGCGCGTTGATGGAAGGGCCCAAAACTGTCGGCAAAATCGCCGAGAGAGTACCGAATATTACACAGTCGGCATTATCACAGCACCTGGCCCTTTTGAAAGCACATGGGATACTGGATTTTGCGAAAAATGGCCAAAACATTACTTATTCTATCGCTGACCACAGGGTTGAGGAAATTATCCATGTGTTAAAGAAATACTATTGTGATTTTCAGGAGGATAAAGCATAATGAAAATCGGGAAGGAGGACGGAAAATGAAATTGGTTATAAATAAGAATAAATGCCCGCAAAATCATAAATGTCCGGCGATGGCTGTTTGTCCCAAGGGTGCAATCACACAAAAAGATATTTTCTCGCTGCCGGTCATTCATGAAGACAAATGCATCGTTTGCGGGAAATGTATCCGTTTTTGCCCAAAGGGAGCTTTTGAAAAAGCGTAGGAATCAATGGATTTGCCAGAGATGAAAATCTTATTGTTTGGGTTTCAAGCAAAATGTGGGAGGGTTGATATGCAATATGTACTACTATTTTTAGAAGGGATCATCACATTTATATCCCCTTGTCTTTTGCCTATGCTGCCCATCTATGTATCTTATTTTGCGGCAAGCGAAGCGGATAAAAGAAAAGCACTTACCAACTCAATCGGTTTCGTTTCAGGTTTTACCCTTGTTTTTATTGCAATGGGTGCTTTTGCGGGGACGGTCGGAAGGCTGATACGTGATTACACAACGGTTCTTAATATTGTAACAGGCTTGATTGTGATTTTATTTGGCTTGAATTTTTTAGGGATTTTAAAAATAGGGTTCTTAAACCGCATAAGTAATAAAAATGCGGAGGTTGAAAATCTTGGATTTTTTTCATCCATGCTCTTCGGGATTGTCTTTTCAATTGGCTGGACACCGTGTGTAGGCGCGTTTTTAGGTTCTGCCTTATTAATGGCATCCCTTGGAGGATCGCTGCTGCAAGGAGTTTCCATGCTGCTTGCCTTTTCATTGGGGCTGGGAATTCCATTTGTCGCAAGCGCACTGTTGATTGACCGGTTAAAAGGTACCTTTGATTTTATTAAAAGAAATTACAAAACCATCAGCTTCATATCCGGAGGATTGCTCATTGTCATCGGCATATTGATGGCAACCGGAACCATGGGCTATTTCCTTTCATTTTTAACTTTTTAGGAGGAACGCATTATGAATAAAAAAGTAAGAACGGTTCTGTTAATTATAGCATTTGCCTTATTTATCAGTATAGCTGTTTTAGCATACGATGCACTCAGCAAAAAGGTAACGCCTCAAAGCAATATCGATATTGCCCAAAACAAGGGCGGAGTATCTCAGACCAACCAGGATGCGGAAGAAGAAAAAATGAAAGCCCTTGATTTTACGGTTTTTGATGCGGATGGCAATGCTGTGAAGCTGTCAGACCTGTTTGGCAAGCCCATTGTGCTAAACTTTTGGGCAAGCTGGTGTCCTCCGTGTAAAGGCGAAATGCCTGAATTTAACGAGGTATATGAGGAAACCGGAGAAGATATCACATTTATGATGGTGGATCTAGTGGATGGGCAGCGCGAAACAAAAAAAACGGGAGCGCAGTATATAACTGAGCAGGGTTTTTCGTTTCCCGTATACTTTGATATGAAGCAAGATGCGGCAAATATATACGGTATAGTGTCTATACCTACAACAATATTTATTGATAAAGAAGGTTATATTGTAACAGGTGCACAGGGGGCTATCGATGCGAAGACCTTGAAAAAAGGAATTGATTTAATAAAAAGATAAAAAAGAATACTGTCCATATTTCCTATACTAGGACAAATGTGTTGCTTAATATGCTTATAGTAGTAATATTTGTTCTGGCATTGGAGCTTCAATGAGAGTCAGAGAGGTTGAGTCTGCAAATGAAAAAAGCTTGATAGTATATTTGACCGGAGAAGAAAGAAAAAATGAAAACGTGATAAGCCTGGTCAATGAGTATAAAAGCTTGTACAGGGATGTTTCCATATTTGTTTCAGGAACAATGCCTGTTGAGGATACGCTGGAAAGGATTCTTTCGGGAGGGGCGGAATAAATGAATGCAGTTGGATATGTCCGCCTTTCCCGGGATGAGGACAGGGAAAACTATTCTTCCATCGAGGCCCAGCAGGAAATTATCAATAACTATGCTTGCAGCAGGAACCTGACCATATCGAAAATCTACATCGATGACAATTACAGCGGGTATTCCTTCGACCGTCCCGCATTCAAAGAAATGCAGGAGGAGCTTAGAAACGGGAATGTTGATGTCATTATCGCCAAAGACCTTTCAAGGATAGGGAGGCATAATGCCAGGACACAGCTGTTCCTGGAAGAGGTACAGGAGCAGGGGAAAAGGATACTGCTGCCGGAAGAGGGAAAAGGATATGATTCCCATGTTGATGACGATGATATCATAGGGATAAAGACGTGGTTCAATGAAAGGTATGTAAAGGATATTTCAAGGAAAATAAAGGCCGGTATGTACGCAAGACAAAGGAAAGGGGACTTGATCATGGGAAACCTCTATGGTTATGGCAAGGATCCGCTGGATAAATCAAAGCTGAGGACCGATGCCAATACCAAGGAAGTGATCGAGCTGGTTTTCAGGCTTTATATCGAAGGGAAGGGCTATAAAAAAATATGCGGTATCCTCAACGAAAGGGGATATATGACGCCTTCACAATACGTCAGGGAGCGGCATGCCGGGCTTGGAAAAGTATTTAAAAACGTTGTCAGTGAAAAATGGCAGACACACAATATTCAGCGGATTATCCGGAATGACCTGTATATTGGCACCCTCAGGACGCATAAAAAGCAAAACCGGAGAATAAAAGGCAAGCAGGAAAAGGTGCCCGAGGAAAAGCAGTTTGTC
Source organism: Bacillota bacterium (assembly GCA_023426125.1). GTDB lineage: Bacteria > Bacillota > Clostridia > Acetivibrionales > DTU013 > MnB-11. Next base: position 14,394 of record JAFABI010000068.1, on the reverse strand, counting down.
TTTGAAAACCATCATGAACCCATCATATCCAGGGAGGACTTTGAGCTTGCACAACAGATCAACCGGAAAAGAAAAGCTGCCAATTACAAGGGCAAGGCGAAATATGATTATTTGTTTTCATCCTTTGTTTTTTGCGGTGAATGTGGTCTTGCAGCCTCCGGAAGGAATAGAAAAAGAAGCCCGAAGGTTGAAAGGGCATATGAATGTACGCAATATGCCAAATATGGCCGCAGCCGGTGTTTATGCCATTCGGTGCCGGAAAGTAAAATGCTGTTTTTTTTAAAGGAATTCCTGAAGGACATCCGGAGCCAATACCAGGAATGCCTTTTGTCCATGAAGCTTGCCGGAAAGAAAAGGGATTTTACCCTGGAAATAAACAAGGCCGGAAAGGAGCTTGAAAGCTCCAACGAAAAACTTAGAGCCTTGATTTCACAGAAGGTCAGAGACATCATGAAAGAAAAGGATGCAGAGGATAGGACAATCATTGAAAACAGCTATATTGTACTTGAAAACAATGAAAAGAAAAAGATCAGGGAATTGTCAAAAAGGCTTGAAGAGCTTCATAGGGCAGCCGGCAGCGATATGGAAAGGGAAATGGGGACAGCGATTGAATTATATGACATGATTATTCAAAAGGAAAAGCCGGATCGGAAATTGCTGGAGCTGGTTTTGGACAGGATCTGCATATACCATGATAAAAGCATAGAATTCAAGCTTCTTGTAAACATTGACAAACTGGCCCTTTTTGCATGATTTCCGCTTTTCTATATGGCATAGGATCTACATTGTATGACACTCTCCTGAGAGCGCAACCGTAGCGCCTTTCTTTACTTCGCGGCAGAAAAGCCAGAGGGAGGAATCGATATCCGCCATTCCGGGCAAATCCCTTGCTTCAACGGCATTTTCCAGAGCTTCCACCACCTGCGGGGTATCCACCGTTATGTAGTGGTGCTCTGTACCGAAATCCTCCGACATCTTCTTTATCCAGGGGGTATCGGAATCGGGCTGGAAAAGGCTTGGTTTAAAGTATTTTTCATTGTCCCTGTATTCGATGGAATAGGTATTGAGAATTTTCCCCTGACTCTTAAAGTGACTGGAGGCAAGGGCGGTTATTGCGCTGGAATCCAGGCCGCCCGAAAGAAAACAGCACACCGGGACATCCGAGACGAACTGCCTCCGGATGGAATCCAGAACCAGGCCCCGGACATTTTCAATGGTGGTCTCCAGGGGATCGGAATGGGGATGGCTTTCGAAACTCCAATACTTTCGGATTTGCATTCCTGAAGTGTCAAAACGAAGATAATGTGCCGGCTTCAATTCGTGAACACCCTCATACACTCCATTCCCCGGCGTTCTTGCAGGACCCAGGGCGAAGACCTCCGCCAGGCCTTCCACAGCGACAACAGGCTCAATTATCGGATTGGCGAGCATTGCTTTCAGCTCGGAGGCAAATACGAAGGATTTTCCGCGCAAAGCATAGAACAGCGGCTTTACACCAAATCTGTCCCTGGCCATGAACAGGCTCTGCTCCTTTTCATTCCAGATACCGAAGGCGTAAATGCCGTTAAAGCGTTCCACGCACTTTTCGCCCCATTCCATGTAGGAAACCAGCAGCACCTCTGTGTCGCAATTGCTGTAGAACTTGTGGCCGCGTTTTTCCAATTCTCTTCTGAGATCCATCGTATTATACAATTCACCGTTGTAGGTTATTACATATGTACATCCTTCAGATTGCCGTACCATTGGCTGGCCGCCTCCCTCAGGATCAACGACGGATAATCTTCTGTGTGCAATCAGCGCATGAGGCGCCGTCCAATCGCCGGAGGCATCCGGGCCCCTATACCTGAGTTGATGGGACATTGTTTCCAATATACTTCTCTGGGATCTCAGATCCCTTTCATGATCTATCCAGCCTGCTATTCCGCACATATAAACCTCTCCTCCACATGCTCATAATTCTGACATCAAGCACGCATTCCTTTTACCGCCGGCATGCTGCAAATCAAGCCAAACAAAAGGACGCCTGCTTCTTCAGGCGTCCTTGCCAGATATCGTCAGTTATAATATATGTTCCCCGAGGGCCTTTCGTGATATTATTGTCGCCGGGCGGCAGTAAATTCTTGTGAAAGCACGTACCACCGGAACATAGGTGCTTTGCAGAAGGAAATCGAGCAATTGTAAGATGGAGGATACGTCAAAAGCCGGTTTGTTTCAGAAATCGTAAATTGAAAATTTACGGGGCATCATCCTATACTCATATGGAATATACGGTGCTGAAAATAAATATTATAAAACAGTATGAATTTTTGGAGCGTTGCAATGAAAATTTATGTTCTCAACTTCAAACGTATTCTCAAGTACCTTACTCTGATTTTACTCCTGGCCTTGTTGATTTCGGTAATAAGCATCACCGGTATGGATGCCCTGGGTGTATTTACTCCCGAAAGAGAGCTTCCCATCTATTGCGTTGATACTTCGGAAAAGGTAGCCGCCATAACTTTTGACTGCGCCTGGGGAGAGGGTACGGAAGGATACCAAGGGAAAATAGCTAAAATAGCGGAACAGCAGACTTCTGCTCATAGAATATTCACGAAAATATAGGGAAAAAAGTTGGACAAGCTTTAACATAAAATGATTGTCAGGAGGTTTTTATCAAACTATATCAGTCGCCGCCAAAGCCTCCAATCAAAAATCCTCGCGCTTATATATTCCAGGCAAACAACGACAGGTACTGTTGTTACACAAACTGCACCTGTAAGCAGAAAGGAAACATTAGCGACTATCAAGAATAGCGAAATCGCTCCAAACGATGAAGTATTCAACTCGATTTTGCGCAGGATTGACAAATCCAATAGATAATAGAGGTGTCTACTATATAGGCCGTTGTTTCGGCGGCTGGAAGTCATACGTCCTGAATGATAATGGGTGTGAAGCGGCGGTTTTGAAATCAAAAATCAAAGCCGCCGCCGCATTTCCCTTAAAAAGTTATCCCGATTTTTCAGCACAGAAACAGCTCTGTTTCTCACCTTTTTCCTTTTGTCGGGATAACTTGAAAGTCGGGATAAACGTTTTGCGGAAACGCCATTTCGTACAGAAAAATCGGTTGCCATTTTGCATAGCAGATAGAGAACGCTGATAAAGCATTCATATTATTTCACTTGTATCTATTCGTTTAAGCGCATATAATTATAGTTAACTGATTATATGCTTTTTCCCATACCTGAATGGAAAGGAAACGATAGATATGGACTATATTTCGACACAGCAGGCGGCTGAGAAATGGGGTATTTCAAACAGGCGGGTTCAACAATTATGTGAACAGGAACGCATTATAGGTGTAATTCGATTCAGCCGTGTTTGGGCAATTCCCAAGGATGCACCAAAGCCGAAAGACCCACGTTTAAACCAGGCAAAGAGAACAACGGAGGTACACTATGAATAAAAAGATCTTAATATTGGAAGATGACGAAAATTTAAGCCGCGGAATAGCATTTACTTTTGAAAAGGATGGCTACGACGCTGTTTCAGCTGGCAGCATCAAGGACGGAAAGCGGATGCTGGAACAGCATAAGGTTGACCTTATCATACTGGATTTAGGATTACCGGACGGAAACGGGATGGACTTATGTAAAGAAATTCGGACACATTCAAAAATTCCTATTATCATGCTGACTGCCTGTGATTTGGAAACAGACGAGGTATCCGGCCTCTTAGCCGGTGCGGATGATTATATTACCAAGCCCTTTTCCCTGTCCATTCTCCGGGCAAGAGTGGAAGCCCTGCTCCGCCGCATAGAGGCTGAAAGCCGCCATATCATCCGTTCCGGCAAATACAAGCTGGACACAAACCTTTGCAAACTTTACCGGGAGGATGAAGAAATCCCCATCAGCGCAACGGAATACAGACTGCTCTATTTTCTGATGACAAACGCCGGGCAAGTACTTTCAAAGGAACAGTTATTATCTTCCCTATGGGACAACGAGGGGAATTTTGTAGATGAAAACACCCTGCCCGTCAATATCAGCCGGTTGCGCGCAAAGCTGGAGGACGATCCGAAAAATCCCGCGACTATTAAGACCATTCACGGCATCGGCTATATTTGGCATGGAGGGGTGTAAGAATGGCGCTTGCAGTTACGATCATCATAGCCATTGTTTTATGCTTCCTGACCGTCCTTTTCAGCTATCACTATGTGAAAAAAACCTTCGATTCGATTGATCAGGTTTTGGACAGCATATTAGCCAGAAATGCAGCGCTTCCATTTGAAGCGGCGGCGGACAGCAGGCTTTCCAAGCTGACGCATAAAGCCGTTAAAATCATTCAGATGAACACAATGGATATTTCTCAAACCAAGCAGGAAAAAGAAATTATCCAAAGCTTTATTTCGGATATGTCCCATCAGATGAAAACACCTCTATCCGGTGTCGCCATGTACACCGACCTGCTGCTGGAAGGACGTATTACCCAAGCCGAGCAGCAGGAATTTTTACTGCGCATCAAAACGGGAACAGAAAAATTGCAATGGATGATGGACAGCCTTGTAAAAATGTCAAGGCTGGAGGTAGGAGCCATCGAATTGTCCCCTGTTCCCGCAGGTATCAAACAGACTATTTCCGATAGCATCAGCGCCGTATACGGGGCGGCGGCTAAGAAAAATATTTCCATTCAAACGGCTTATTTTGAGGATGTTTCGTTGCTGCATGACCGCAAATGGACGAGCGAAGCAATCACAAATATTTTGGAAAACGCAATCAAATATTCCCCATCGGACAGAGAAATCAATATATCCATGGAAACTCTGCCCATCTATACAAAAATCAGCATTACCGATTATGGTATCGGAATTGCTCCCGACGAGTGGAACTCCATTTTCAAGCGGTTTTATCGGGGACAAAACGTAAAAGGTGTTGACGGAGTTGGATTAGGACTTTATTTAGCTTCACTGATATTTCAAAAACAGGGCGGCTATATCCTTGTAGATTCCAAGCCGGGGAAATATACGACATTCTCAATGTTCTTACAAAACTGTAAGAAATAAATCCGATTCTGTTAGGAGCCTGTAAGAACTGTCGGTTATGATGAATTCAACAGGGAAAGGAGGCATGTAACGTGTCAGTTTTGAGAACAGAAGCTTTAAAAAAGTATTACGGAAAAGACCCCAACACCGTCAAGGCATTGGACGGCGTTGATTTGGAAATAGGGAAAGGCGAATTTGTCGCCGTTGTCGGTACGTCGGGTTCGGGGAAAAGCACGCTCCTGCACATGCTTGGTGGCTTGGACACGCCGACGAGCGGCAAGGTAATTGTTGGCGGCAAGGATATTTCGGGAATGACAGATGAACAGCTTAACATCTTCCGGCGAAGGAATGTAGGCTTTGTATTCCAGAATTATAACCTTGTTCCCATTCTGAATGTTTATGAAAATATTGTTCTACCGATTGAGCTGGACGGAAACACCATAGACGAAGGCTTTGTAGAGAATATTATTGAAACCCTGGGCTTATCGGAGAAGAAAAATAATCTCCCGAACAATCTTTCCGGCGGGCAGCAACAGCGTGTCGCCATCGCCCGTGCTCTTGCAACAAAGCCATCCATTCTTCTTGCGGACGAGCCAACCGGAAATCTGGACAGCAAGACCAGTCAGGATGTTTTAGGAATTTTGAAAATGACTTCGACTAAATTTCATCAGACAATGGTGATGATTACACATAACGAGCAGATCGCCCAGCTTGCCGACCGTGTGATACGGATCGAGGATGGCAGAATCGTTGCCGTGGAAGGGCGGTGACGGTATGAGGAACAACAACCGGGCCATCATCAGAAAGCTATCCATACGGAGCTTTTTGGCGAATAAAAGCCGTAACATTTTTGCGTTGATTGCCATTGTGCTGACCACCGTTCTGATTACGGCAGTGTTCACCATCGGCATCAGCCTCTCCGACGGTATGCAGCAAATGCTGATACACAGCTACGGGCGCAGCACGGAGGTGGATTTTCAATACCTTACCCAAGATGAAGCGCAGCGTGTGGCAGCGCATCCACTGATAGCGGAATACGGTCTGTCAAGGATGGTAGCTTTTAGCGGTGAAGGTATATTCCGGCAGACGCGTTGCGAGGTTTATACGGCAGATGAAAAATTTGCCGAGTTTACCTTTAGCAAACCAACAACGGGCAGGATGCCCGAAAAGGAAAATGAGATAGCCCTGATGAGCTGGATTCTAGACGCAATGGGGTTGCCGCAGGAATTGGGGCAGGTCGTGAATCTGGATTTTGAAGTAGACGGAACACTGTACAGCATGGATTTCACTGTTTGCGGATTTTGGGACAGTGATGTAAACCTCAAACCTTACGGCAGAGCCTATCTTTCCGAAACGCTGGCGGACGAGTTGCTTACAGGCGTTGACCCGGCGCAGACACGCATGGGCGGCGGTTATTACGGCGTTACTAAACTAACCGCCAATATAGACGGCAAGCTGTCCAAGCTTGAAGAAAATGTAGATACCATCTTGCAGGATACCGGGATTGACGCCGAGGCGGCGGGCGTTCTCTTTAACGGCGCTTACGACACAACAAACGCGGACGGCGGATTCATCGCAGCAATGGCATTGATTATCGCTATAATATTGGTAAGCGGCTATCTTCTCATCTATAATATTTTCTACATTTCAGTCATGCGCGACGTAAAGTTTTACGGTCTGCTGAAAACCATCGGCACGACGCAAAGGCAGCTTGTCCGCGTCGTCAATTTTCAGGCGTTTTTGCTTTGCACGATTGGCATCCCTGTGGGGCTACTTTTGGGTTATCTGCTGGGCATTGTGCTGATTCCCGTGCTGCTTAGCTTTGTTAACATTGACTATATGGCCGTATCTCCCAATCCGTGGATATTCCTGCTTGGGGCGGCACTGGCGCTGGTTACGGTACTGGTCAGCTGCTATGGCCCCGCAAAAAAGGCGGGAAGTGTCAGTCCCGTGGAGGCGGTGCGTTTTACAAATGTTATCGCCGCTCCCGCAAAAAAGTTAAAGCGCGGGGGCAGCGGGGCGAAAATACGCCGTATGGCATGGTCGAATGTCTTTCGCAGCAAAAAAAAGGCGGCGCTTGTTATTGCGTCCCTGTCTGTCGGGCTGATTCTGTTTAATGTCGTCTATACCTATGTAAACAGCTTCGATGTCAATAAGTTTCTGCAATCTTATATCAACGGTGATTTTCTGATTGCCGACACGGATTATTTCAGTTATAACAAACCATATGTGCCAAGCCATACATTAAGCGAGGATTTGCTGTCGAATGTAAAGGAGCTTGACGGTGTGAAGGAGATAGCCAAAGTTTATTATGAAAACGGCTTTGCGCCCATAGAGGGCGATCTTCTTGAGAATATTGATAATTCCAGGCGCAGGAATATTTCAAATGAGGATTCCTCTCTTACGGATCAGGACATTGAGAAAATCATCAAAGAAAAGGACTCGACAACTTTATACGATGGCTTCATATTCTTGCAGGTCTACGGTTTTGACAGCTATTGGCTCGATAAGCTGGAAGAAAACATGATCGAAGGCACCTTTGACCGTGAGAAATTTTTGTCCGGCGATTACCTGTTGCTTGGATTTGATGGCGACGGCATGGTAAAGGTCGGTGATACCGTCACATTGTCTTTAGGCGGTAAGGACGGAGAAAAACGCAGCTATGAGGTCATGGGCCGGGTAGATTTTCATGCACTCAATTCTTTAGGCGCGCATTTTTACTCCAAGCCCAGTTTTTCCGTTTATCTGCCGTCCTCCGAGTTTGAAAGCCTTGCGAATACGGATATTATGTCGGCTACGATTATGGCGGATGAAGCTTACATTGACAGTCTCCAAACAGAAATCGGTGCGCTGCTTACGGACGATCCCGAAGTAGACTTCCGTTCCCGCGCCGATTATATTGCTAAGATGAAAAGCGATAATCAACAGTTTGCGCTCATTGGCTTTACGCTGTGCGCCGTGATTCTGCTGATCGGCATCCTGAATTTTATCAACACCACCATGACCAACATTTTTTCCCGCAGGCAGGAGCTTGCCATGCTCCAAAGCGTAGGGATGACTGCTGGGCAAGGTAAAAAAATGCTCGTTCTGGAAAGTGTGTATTATATGGCAATGACGCTGCTTGCCTTTGCAACTGTGGGCTATGCGGTCAGCTACTTTGCCGTAAACACTGTAACGCAGGGCAGCGCCGCATATACCTATCAATTCAGCTTTGCGCCTCTTATTATCTGCTTCCCGGTATTACTGCTCTTGGCTTGCGTACTGCCAATCCGATTGTATAAAACCATCTCTAAAGATAGCGTAGTGCAGCGGCTACGGGAAAGCGAATAGAATAATCAGTTGATACATTAATATCGGCCGATAGATTTATATAGATTTATAAAGCAAACTGCCACATGCCTATTTAGGTATTGGTAGGTAACTAAATGCGCTTTTAAAGGCCTTCCAATGGCAGTGATGCAATTGGCGGGCCTTTTATGCGCAAAAGCTCTTTATATCTGCTAATGGAGGGGCCTGAAATTAATATATGATGCCGCCAGTCACTTGTTTATCAATAAAGGTTACGCCAGAACGCAAATGAAGGATATTGCAAAAGAAATCGGCTTATCAACAGGAATGCTGTATGTTTACTTTATTCTTTCACCCAGCTAGCCATTAATATCCCACCAGTTCAAAAAATTTAAACAAGTCAATTCCCAAATAATAGGCAATATCAGTGAGATTTCTGTCGAGCCTTGATAAATCCTTGGTAATAACCGTATTGATTCTACGGCTCTTAATATCCTTTGCCATTCGGATAAACTAAAGGTTCACATTAGCTACTGCATTTACATAGTGGCGTTTATAGGTATATGCAGCTATAGATTACTTTAGCTTCTTGTTATAGGACAAATACCGTAGCTAATATACTGTAAAGGGGTGACTTCTTATGCAGGTTCAATATGTCAGAGATAACGATGTTTTTGAAAAGGAAAAAAAATACAAGTTTGGAACTTATGTAATAAATGTAAAAAGAGAGTATTGCGGCAATAGAAAAATCGGAGAAATTATCAGTGAAATGATTGTAAAAAAAGAGGTTGCCAGTCGGCGGGGTTAGAAGGTAAAACTTATAGCTGCCATGCTTGTATAGTGTTCACATATTTTGTATAACAATCCTGTGAATATTTAATGAGCAGACAGTTATGTTGTTTCAGCCGGGGGAGGGAAGTTTTATTGAAACAACATAATAAATACGTTGTTGGCATTTACACCAGGTTATCCAGGGATGACGACAACTACTCGGAAAGTGAAAGCATCATTAACCAGAAAAGGATGCTGGCGAAATATGTAGAGGACCAGGGTTGGGATATATACGACTATTATGTTGATGACGGAATAAGTGGGACAACTTTTAACAGGCCTGATTTCATAAGGATGATCGAAGACATCAACAACAAGAAAATCAACCTTGTCATCACAAAGGATCTCTCAAGACTTGGAAGGGACTATATTCTTACAGGGCATTACATTGAGGTGTTCTTTCCTGAAAAAAATGTACGGTATATTGCTTTGAACGATGGTATAGATACATACAAGAATGATAATGACATAGCCCCGTTTAAGAATATACTCAATGAAATGTATGCAAAGGACATATCCAGGAAGGTGCGTGGAGCCTTCAGGACAAAGGTGGAGCATGGTGAATTCATAGGTTCGTGTGCACCGTATGGATATAAGAAGCATCCCGAGAATAAAAACAAGCTGGTAGTCGATGAGCCTGCTGCAGAAGTGGTAAAGCGTATTTTCAATATGGCTTATGAAGGTTACGGATTGAACAAGATAGCCAGGGTATTAAATGAGGAAAGTATTCCAAATCCATCGGTTTATAAGAGCTTAAATGGACTTACCTATGTAAATAACCGAAGGATGGCGAAGACCAGTTACTGGACAAATAGCACAATCAGGAAAATGCTGAATAATCCGGTGTATGTCGGGACGCTGGCTCAAGGCAGGCAAAGGACAAAGTCATATAAGTGTAAGAAAAAAATTGTCTGCAGTGAAAATGATTGGGTTGTTGTCAAGAAAACGCACGAAGCTGTTGTTGATGAAAATACATGGGATGAAGTCCAAAGGGAACTGAAAATCCGCAGGCGCGAGATGAGCAATGGCGAAACGCATCTTTTTTCCGGATTGATCAAGTGCGAGGACTGCGATAGATTTATGGCATTCGGCAGAAAAAACGCCGGGTATGAGTATTTTGTTTGCGGTACCTATAAAAATTATGGTCCGGACTACTGCTCCAGACACGGTATCAGGTATGACCACCTTTGCGATATCGTCCTCAGGGATATAAAATATCATGCCGAGCTTGCACAATACGACGAGGATGCATTGGTTCAGAAACTTATTCAGGCAGACAAGCTTAACAAAGAGAGTTTTGACTCCGGATTGAGGAAGGAAGCGCAGCATACCGAAGCCCGGATTAGGGAAATCGATATGATTTTAAAACAGATGTATGAAGACAGGGTAAAAGGCAACCTAAACGAAAGGCGCTTCAGCCAGTTCAACAGCCAATATGAAGAGGAAATGGAGCATCTGGAAGTAAGGATGAAAGAAATTCGCGGAAAGCTAAGGCAGTTTGAAGAGTCCAACAGGGATGTGAGCTACTGGCTTGAATCAATTAAAAAGTATACGGATGTTGAAGAACTGAACAAGACGGTCGTAAATGAGCTTATTGAAGAAATTGTCATAGGCGAGAAAAAAAACGTCGGTGAAGATATTTGCCAGGACATAAGCATCTACTACAAGTTTGTAGGATGTATCAGCTAGAGGATACAGTGGCGCGTTATTTAACAGGTAAACCAAAAGTATCCTTCCATAGACTCAGCCTGGGGAGCCGATGATATTCCGCAAATCCTCAACGTACTTAAGAGCAGAGATGTCAAAGCTACCTTTTTCATCGTAGGGCAGTGGGCGGATAAATTTCCGGACAAGGTTAAGATGATTGCGGCGGAAGGCCACGACATTGCCAATCATTCCTATTCCCATTTAAGGATGGGGGCGCTTGACAATGCAAGGATTACCAGTGAAATTCAATTGTGCGGCGATAAGCTTCGCGAAGTGTCCGGCAAAAAAATCGACCTTTTCAGGCCTCCCTATGGAGATTACAGCAACAATGTCGTCGCTACGGCAAGAAAGCTCGGCTATTATACAATTCAATGGAATGTGGATACCATTTAGATAGTTGCACTGCCAATAAAATACTGGAGTTTATGATCTCCGCGGAAATGATAGGGTAAAGAATCAAGACTATTTGAATAAAGAGTTTGTGTGATCTTCATTTTTTTATTAAAATTCTGCATATGATATGGGAAATAATGTATGATCGAGAAAAACGTCTTGATGAAAGTGGAGGTTATGTTATGCCTAAGATTGACTTGTCCCAATTTGATTCTATTGAGCCACCTAAAATTCCTCAGTATATAGTTAATGCAACTTTATCTGGTAATTTAAGCTTAAATGACAAACTGAAAAATGAAATATCCTGTAGTGAGATAGGTATTAGGGTTAACAAAGATGGTTCAATGATTCTAATAGAACCAAATAAGAAAGATGGATATAAAATTTTAAAAAGTGGTTCTATTAGAGCTGAAACAGTTACACGGGAATTAACTAAAAGAGGGGTTAGTATACCTGCAAGCTATAAACTTGAATGGGATAATGAAATAAATATGTGGATAGGAACAATAATATCAAGAAAGCAGCCTAATCTTTCAGTTAATAAGAAACCAAATATTGTAAAACAAAATATGAATAAGCCACGGACCACTGGCTTAAAAGAAATGATTTCTTAGCATTCAATTTCAAATGATAAGAGGTAGCTACGATGAAAAACAAAGGAAAGCTAACAGAAGATGATGTTATAAAAGCAAATTCTAGCATTATTTTTGGACTATGCCGCCAGTATGGCAAAAAACTTGAATATAAAGATCGTATATCCATTGCTAACCTGGGTATGTTTTTCGCTATACGCACCTATTGTAAAGGAATTTCAGAGTTTAGAACATATGCAGCTAGTTGTATTCTTGAGGCATTATATATTGAGCAGGATAATCAGCGAAAAGCGAGAAGGGTTGAACATCCATTATCACTTAATATGCAAGTGAAGTCCAATGAAAGTACACAATGTTATATCGAAATGTTTGCTCATCCTAAAAGTGACTTTTCTTCAAACATTATTTTTTCAGATTTTTTGAGTCGATTAAATAAAAACAACGGGACGTTGCATATATGTGTATTTATGGCGATTCTTTAACCGAAATTGCTGGAGAAATTGGAATAACAGAAACAGAAGTAGAGCTATTAAAAAAAGATATTTATTGTAAATGGAAAGAATACGATAAATAAACTAATTGTCTAATCGCTGTAAAATGTTACGTTGTATTTTACACATATTTATTATATAATAGTTGTAGCATTGCAAGTTCAGGAGGAATGTAGGATGCCAAATATTAAACCGGTTTCAGATTTGAGAAATTACAATGAGGTACTTCGTTCTTGCCAGGTAGGTGAACCTGTATTTCTAACAAAGAATGGCAGGGGACGATATGTACTTCTGGATATGAAAGAGTATGAAAAACAACAAGCCATTATTAAACTTATGTCAAAACTTTTGGAAGCAGAGGATGCAGTAAAAACCGGGGATGAATGGAAATCACTTGAAGATCTTGAAAAATCATTGGAGGTCTAAAAGTGAAGTATAAGATTAGAATCAATCCAATAGCGATTACCGATGTGGAAGAGATAAAAGCTTATATTGCTCAGGACAATCCGGCAGCAGCGGATAGAGTGGGCGCAGCTATTCTATCCAGGGTTGAAAAATTAGCTGACTTTCCTCAAATGGGAGCTTCATTAGGCCTTAAAATCGGTATTAAGACGGATTATCGTTTTCTTGGATGCGGAAGGTATCTAATCTTTTACAAAATTGAAGGAGAATTTATTTCAATTTACCGTATTCTTCATGGAATGAGGGATTACTTGTCTATTCTATTTACTGAGGAAATGGAAGAAGAATAAATATAGCAACAATTATGAAGGCATGGAGTTCTTGTAAGAAGTTGTAAGAAGTAATTCTATCCGAGCCCTTTGCTTTTTCTAATAACTCTGGCTTGTCCAATGAAGCAAAGATGCCATTTAGATAGTTGCACTGCCAATAAAATACTGGAGTTTATGATCTCCGCGGAAATGATAGGGTAAAGATCAAAGCACCTGCTGGAAAACCAGCAGGTTTTTCTTTTCATTTGAAATTAGTACAATAAATATGCACAAAATGGTATAATGAGTTAAAGAGATAGATAAGGAGTTGATATTCATGAAATGGGAAGAAGTAAGGGCTCTCTATCCCAACCAGTTTGTAAAATTCGAAATTGTTGAATCGCATATTGCTGATCATAAAGAAATTGTAGATGATATCGCCGTAATTAAAGCAATACGGGATGGAAAAGAAGCAATGAGAGAATTTATTAACCGCAAGGAAGGGCAGTTTATATTCAGTACGAATAATCCTGAAGTGGTTATTGAGCTGGTTAAACATATAGGTATTAGAAGGGGCGTATAAATGAAAAAATTACAATTTAAAGATGGATTATTATATACCTCTGTCAAGCTAAAGCATGGAGATAAAGAAATCGCCGTAGAGGATGTAATTATTGATACCGGGGCTTCTCATACTATAATCTTAACCGATTATTTAACTGATCTGGATGTAAGTTTTTTAGATAATGATGAATTGGTTAAATCATCCGGCTATGGTGGAATCGTTTTTAGTGCCGTCAGAAAGAAAATAGAAAGGATTGAATTAGATGGTATCATATTGGAAGATTGTAAATTAGACTTCGGCGTAATTGACCCATATGAACGTGTCAATGGTTTGATCGGATTGGATTTTTTAAAAGCTGCAAAGGTAGTCATTGATTTAGATACCTTGCTTATTTACAAGAAATGATAATAAAACATCAAAGTATTTTGAAAAAACAAGTAAACCTGTAACATTATCCGAGTAGTTAACATAATATATAATAAAAGGCAACCATTAAGAGTAGAAAGCAAGAGCAACAAGAGGTTTGACGTCCTACTCTTTAATTTTGCGCACTGACAGGAGGTTAACATGAAAAGGGTTACAGGCATATTCGAAGGTGAAAAGCTCGACCTGGAAAAGATAACAGGGAAGGACAATAAACTGAATGTCATTCTATACATTCTATCCGGCCATGAGTCTATCAAAATGAGCGTCCGGGACAATAATCTAAGCTCCGCCCTTGAAGCAATCCCCAACAGAGAACCGATCAAGCTTAAAGCAGAAGTCCAGACATATAAAGATGAGCTATATTTGCAGGCTC
>JAFABI010000099.1 GCA_023426125.1 Bacillota bacterium | reverse complement strand
TAACTTCCGATAATCTTTTCCGGGGAACTACGCTTGGTAGGTGCATAGGCGAGCAGCAAGCTTTAGCTTGCGACCAGCCCGCTCCATTCCCCAGAAAAGAATCGGAAGTAATATTTCCGGTGCTCCTAAGCAATTCCGGAAGTATTGCAGGGAATAGGATAACATTTGATTTGGGCCTGCAAATCTCTAAAGATATTTGTATATACATAAAATCAGCCAAAATTTCCTTAAACACATTTTTTGTATCGGCATTTCTTATTTATTTATGCCTGGTAGAGCAAAAAAGTGATATTGTCATAGGAATTCCTGTTTTAAACAGGAGCGGTGCGACAGAAAAAAGCATTGTCGGAATGTTCACCAGCACAATGCCGTTAAGGATGAATATCAATACGGACAGCACTGTAAATGATTTTTTAGAATCAACAAATCATGAAGTCATGAAATGTCTTTTTAATCAAAAATACCCTTATGAACTTCTTTTGCAAGACTTGAAAATCAGGCAAAAAGGTTATGACCATTTATTTGACCTGTGTGTAAACTACTATAATACGAAGCTGGCGGTTCAAATGAATGGCGTACCGATAGAGAATATAGAATTCTTTAACGGCAATTTAATTTACTCCATGCAGCTGATTGTTAAAGAGTGGTCTGAAACAGGCAGATTAACACTGGATTTTGACTATAGGACAAGCGATTATACAGATAACCGGATTCATGATATATTCAATTGTTTAAGCAATATCATCCGACAGATTGTAAACAATGATAAGAAAAAAATTATGGATATTCAAGTAGTAACAGAACAGCAAATTCAACAGCAAGTATATCAGTTTAATTCTACAGCATGTGAATATCCGGGAAACAAAACCGTATACGGGCTTTTTGACGAACAGGTTGAAAGAAGTCCTGACAGGACGGCTATACTGCATGAAAATGAATGTCTTACATACAGGGAATTGCAGAGAAAAGCCAACAGCCTGGCAAATTACTTGATTATAAAGGGGATTGAAGAAGAGAAGATCGTAGGCTTAATTGCTGAGCATTCGATTGAGACTGTAATTGGCATTCTAGGTATTTTAAAAGCCGGCGGGGCTTATTTGCCCATTGATCCCGAATATCCTGCAGATAGAATAAAGCATATGCTGGAGGAATGCAAGGTTAATACGGTTGTTACCAATTGCACGATTGACATTGTACCGGGATTTCCCGGAGATATTATCGATTTAAGGAATACAGATGTATTTAAAATGGACGGAAATGAACCGGAATATGTTAATAAACCAAATGATCTTGCCTATGTCATCTACACTTCCGGCTCTACCGGAGAACCTAAAGGCGTCATGGTAGAACATCGAGGGTTGACGAATTACACCTGGTGGGCAAGCAAAACATATGTAAAAGATCAGGTGGAAGCTTTTCCTCTTTATACGCCATTGTCATTTGACCTGACGGTTACTTCATTATTTGTTCCGTTAATCTCCGGGGGAAGTATCATTGTATATGATAATAAAAAAGCTGAATTTGCACTTCACAGGGTGTTTAATGATAATAAAGCAAGTGTAATTAAGCTCACGCCTTCCCATTTAATGTTGATAAAAGACATGGAAAACAGCCGGTCATCCATTAAGAAGCTGATTATAGGAGGGGAGGATCTCAAGACAGATCTGGCCAGGAGCGTCTATGACAGCTTTGGAGGGAATGTTGAAATCTACAATGAATATGGACCTACGGAAACAGTTGTGGGCTGTATGATTCATAAATTCGATGCGGAGGTGGACAAAAATGCGTCAGTTCCTATCGGTAAACCTATTGACAATACTCAGATATATATTCTTGATAAAAATCTAAGACCTTTACCTGCCGGTTACACAGGTGAGATTTATATATCGGGAGATTGCGTAGCAAGAGGGTATATCGGCAAACAAAAGATGACCGAAGAGAGATTTATGGACAACCCCTTTCGAAAAGGAAAACGGATGTACAAAACCGGAGATATGGCAAGGTTTAATGAAAACGGAAGGATTGTATATACCGGAAGGGCGGACAGGCAGTTGAAAATCAGAGGATACCGCATAGAACCGGCAGAGGCGGAAAGGCACCTGCTGAATTATGAAGGAGTACAAAATGCTGTTGTTGCCGGAGGAAAGCATGCGAATGGAGATAAGTACCTTTGTGCATACATAGCAGCTGCCATGGATATAGATGAAAATAAAATAAAAGATTATCTCAAGCATTATCTGCCTGTTCATGCAATTCCTGAAAGATATGTCTTCCTGGATGCATTACCCTTAACACCAAATGGTAAAATCGATTATAACCTGCTGCCAGAATCTGCTTATAAAATAAATAACGAATATGTCAAGCCGCGGAATCAAACCGAAGATATACTTGTGAAGCTGCTTGCCGGGCTCTTGAGCATTGATGCCGTCGGCGTCAAAGACAACTTCTACCGGCTGGGCGGAGATTCCATAAAGGCGATACAGCTCTCATCCAGGCTTAATAGTATTGGTTATACATTAAAAGTAAAAGATATTTTGCTAAACCCGACCATAGAGGAAATGGCGGCGCATATTGAAAGCATTGATAGTATTCAGGAGGATAAGCAGCGTATCCTTGAAGGAAATATTGAACCCTTACCGATAACCGCCTGGTTTTTTTCTCAAAAGCTTTACAATCCTGATTATTATAATCAATCGGTATTGCTGGACTTATATGCCGATATGGATAAAGCAAAACTCGACGGTATATTTCGGGCGCTGATTGAGCATCATGATTCCTTGCGGATCAATTGCAGCCCCAGGATAGGAGAACTGTTTTACAATAATAATCATCTGATGAATTCCTTTGATGTGAACGTGTATCACCTTTCCGACGATCATAAAGACAACCGTGAGGATGTTATCCGGTATGTATGCAAAACATTATCATCAGAATTCGATATTGAAAAGGGGCTTTTAATAAAAGTATGCTTATTTGATCTGGGAAGTCGGCAGAAAAAACTTTTTATTACCGTACATCACCTGGTTATCGATAGTATTTCATGGAGAGTATTAATCGAAGACATTTCTACGGCGATTGAATGTGTCCTGAATAAAAAGGAGATATTGCTGCCTAAAAAAACACTTTCCTACCAGGAATGGAGTAAACTAATAAATGCACAGGTTAATACTGTTTCCATAAAAAATCAAAAATCCTATTGGAATACAATTGTACGAAAAAGCTTTCTTTTCCCCATGGACGATAAACCTTTATCGATTTGTACGCTGAATCATTGCACATCGATATCCGTGAAATTACCTGTTGAAAAAACGGGACAACTGCTTCGTGGCGCTACCGCCATGTCCAACATAAAAGCAGGCGAGCTTTTATTGGTCGCACTGGTTATTACCATGATGGAGCATGTTAAAAATACCGAAGTTGTGGTTGAGGTGGAAAGCCATGGAAGAAGCGGACCGGATGATTCCGTGGATCTGTCCAGGACCGTGGGGTGGTTTACCAGCATTTACCCTGTGCATTTTCAATTGCAAGCCTATGATGATCTTGATGCTGCCATAAAGAGCCTGAAAGAGCAAATAAGAGGAGTTCCTGACAATGGAATGGGGTATGGCATTTTAAAGTATCTGATGAATGAGATAGATGACAAACAGGAAAATTCAAGGATCCGTTTCAATTATATCGGTGATTTGAGTGATATTGCTACCGGCAACTATGTCAGACTCTCTGAAAACAAGTTAACAGCAGACAGTGATGCCAATAATCATATGTCATGCCTGATAGACATTATTGCAGCGATAATTGATAAAGAACTGAATGTTTCCTTCACATATAGCAGGGATGTGTTCAACGACGATACCTGTAGTCGGTTTTTAAAGCACTTTAGAAGGAATATTATAAGAATTATCGACCATTGCCGCAATAGAACCGAAGTTGTATACACTCCTTCTGATTTTGATATGGTTGAACTGTCGCAAGATGAATTGGATATGCTTTTAAAATAATAATAAAAATCTAAAGATCGAGGTGCAAGCTTTATGGGGAAAAAGATTTTCACATCCGAATCCGTAACAGAAGGACATCCGGACAAACTATGCGACCGTATATCGGACGCAGTATTGGATGAAATTATTAAAATCGACCCTGATGCCAGGGTGGCATGCGAGACAGCCGCTACAACAGGGCTTGTGCTGGTTATGGGGGAAATTTCAACGAAGGCTTCCGTAGACATCTCGCAGATTGCAAGGAATACCATCCGGCAAGTCGGTTATGATTACCCGGAATATGGATTTGATTACAAGACTTGCGCGGTTATAACATCAATCGATAAACAGTCGGAGGATATAGCCCTTGGTGTTGATAACTCGCGTGAAAGCAGGGGCGGTTCGAATAACGACAGCAAAGCTTATAAAGAGATTGTTGAGTATAATGACAATACTTCTTTTAATATTGCCAACAAGCTATATGATACCATAGGCGCCGGAGACCAGGGGATGATGTTCGGATATGCGTGCAGTGAAACGGATGAAATGATGCCATTGCCTATCCATATGGCGCATAAACTTGCAAAGAGGCTTGCAGATGTAAGAAAGGAGAAAAAGCTTAGTTATCTGGGGCCTGACGGGAAAACCATGGTAACGGTTGAGTACCAAAATGACAGGCCTATACGGATAGATACCGTTGTTGTATCGGCACAGCACTTGTTAAGTATAGACCAGGGTACAATTGTATCGGATATTGTAAACCAGGTTATTCTGCCCTGCATACCTGATAGTTTAATAGATAAAGACACACGGTTTCTAGTCAACCCTACGGGGCGGTTTGTCAAAGGAGGACCATGTGCGGATACCGGCTTGACAGGCAGGAAAATTATCGTTGATACATATGGAGGGATAGGTAAACATGGAGGTGGTGCGTTTTCCGGAAAAGATCCTACCAAGGTTGACCGTACCGGAGCATATGCAGCCCGTTATATTGCTAAAAACATAGTGGCGGCAGGTATTGCCGACAGGTGTGAAATACAGATTGCATACATTATAGGATTTGCAAATCCCGTTTCCATCCATATTGATACTTTTGGGACCGGGAAAATCCACAATAACAACATCGTAAAAATAATTCAAGAAATGTTCGATCTAAGGCCGGCAGCTATCATAGAAGCTTTTAGTCTAAAAAGGCCTATCTATAGAAATCTAGCAGCATACGGGCACTTCGGCAGACCCGAGCTTGACCTTCCATGGGAACGGACTGACAGGGCTGATGAATTGAGAAAACGTGCAAACCTATAATAATCATATGAATGGAGGAGCGCATGATACCAACAATTGTTACCGGTAGCTGGCTCCCGATGCAAGCAGGCCTTTCGATTTGAACAGGAAGGGGCTGGTTGTGGGAGAGGGCTGCGGCGTACTTATTCTGGAAAGGGAAAATTGGAGAAAAGACCGGGGGTTAGATGCATATGGCAGTATAATAGGAAGCGGCTTGGCTTCGGACAGGTATCATATGACATCACCCCATCCTGCCGGAGACGGAGCAATAAGGGCTATTAAACAGTCATTAAACGAAGCGGGACTTCGTCCCGGAAAAATCGATTACATTTCTGCCCACGGGACAGGCACGAAAGCAAACGACAGAATAGAAATTCAGGCTTTAACAGAAGTTTTCCGTAATAACAATATTCCGCCGACAAGCTCAATTAAATACATGCTGGGCCATTCGATGGGGGCTGCCGGCGCATTGGAGCTTATTGCCTCATTTTTGATGCTAAAAAACAGCAGGATGTTCTCATCCCTTCATTTCCCTGAAAACGCGTTATACCCGGGGATTCTAATTATTGAAGCCGCAGTTCAGGCAGCTGCGATTTTATAATTCTATGTCCGGAAATCCTATTGGAGGTGAGCCATACGGTTTTATCGCGCTTGGGGGGGATACAGTAGTTTCAATTCATCAAGCCTGTAAGACCGGGAGATTGTCTGATTATACAGGTGATTACGGTAAAAAGGATTGATGATATGACAATAGTAAAAGCCGAAATAGAGGTAGAAGATCATATAATTGCCAAAGGGCAGCTATCTTTCGGAACGGTAAAAAAGTGAAGCGGTTGAAGGAAACAAATATACCGGTAACTGGGATAGGTCTGGTATCAACGCTTGGCAATACACTTGAATTATTCTGGGAAGGACTCCGGCAAAGGAGCAGGACGACAATAATAACAGGCGCTTATGAAGCTCTATCGTTTGAGGAATCAATAAACACACCTGCCGGTTTTCCCACCGACGCCATATCACCGGAAAACAGAATCCTTGAAATGGGCAGGCAGGCAATAACCTCCGCCATCAGTAACTGGGGCGGAGATTTAAAGGAATATCCGCGAATCTGCCTTGTAATCGGTTCCGGCCTTGGCTTTTCAGACCAATTGATCTATGAGCGGGGAATTTATGAAGAAAACAAGCATTATCTGGCTTCACTGGGCAGGAAGCTTGCCGGCTGTGTAAATGCAAACTGTGAACATGCTTATATAGGCAATGCTTGCTGTGCCGGTAGTCAAGCAATTTGTTACGGTATGGACCTGCTTTTGTTTGATCATTATGACCTGGTCATTTGCGGAGGTATAGATTCCTTTTCCAGTATTGCTCATGCAGGATTTTTACGTTTAAACGCTATAGATGCTCTGAGCTGTAAGCCTTTTGATAAAGATCGAAAAGGAATTGCCATTGGTGAAGGCGCGGTATTTTTTATCCTTGAAAAACAGAAGGATGCAGTCAGACGAAATAGGAGTATTTACTGTGCACTTTCAGGTTACGGAACAACAAATGATGTATATCATGTAGTACGAAGGAAAGAAGATGGTGCAGATATCAAGAGAGCCATGGAACAAGCGCTGACATATTCAAGGCTGGAAAAAAGCGAAATTGACCTGATTATCGCTCACGGCGCCGGAACGATCCTGAATGATAGAATAGAAGCTAAAGCTATTTCGGAGTTTTTTGGAGAGAATCTAAAGCATATGTTTGTAACTGCTCCAAAGGGGGCAATAGGTCATACGGGCGGAGCGTCGGGAGGATTTGGCCTGTTGACTGCTGCCGGTGCTATTTGCCATGGCGGGATACCCTCCGTATGCAACTTGTTCAATCCCGACAGCGAGTGCAAAATTCCTCTTGTTATGAATAAATACTTAAAGCATGATATAAATGCCGTTATGGTAAGTGCATTTGCTTTTGGCGGTACCAATGTAGTAATTATATGCAAAAAATGGTATAAATAATGGATTTTTCGAGGGTAAGGATAAAAGGTATTGAATATATCAACGATAATGAGTTTGATTCGTATGAATTTAATCATCCGAATCAAAGAACGATGGACAGATTTGGCAAGAAAGCGTTATATCTGGCCCAGAAGCTGTTTAAAGAGGCAGAGTATAATACTTTTAGCCCGGAGAAATCCGGAGTAGTACTTTCTACCCATACAGGACCGCTGGATTCAGTAAAGGAACATGCTGATATTTTGTTATCAAAAGGCTACAAAGGTATAAACCCGAGCAGATTCCCCAATACCATGCTTAGTACCGCACTGAGCCTGGTAGTCACTGCTCTCCAATTTCGAGGTCCTTCAACTGCAATGTATCTCGATGATTCAACTGAACATGCACTAAGGTATGCAGTGATACAATTGGAAAAGGGAATGTGCGAATTAATGATGCTTTTGATTGTCAATGAGAATGCGGATGATTTTGGCGTATGTTTTAGCGTGTGAAAATGCGCGAAGAATTATTCCTATACAAACAGCCAGAGGGTGTCTGCATGGGTGCAGATTCTGCAATTTGAGAGCAATCCATTCACCTGGTTTTATCACATAAAAAACACAGTATTTCAAAGATAATATTAAAAGACTAAAGGGAAACGAAGATAAGTGGGAAAAAGTGTAAAAAAAACTCGGATAGGTTATATGTGTTCCTACTTTCCATATGTGCTTATACGTAATCTGGGCTTTGAAACGGCGTTTTTAGGCGATCAGGTTCAAAAGACGGGTGAAAAGAGAAACGGCTTACCTATCAATTTATGCGGGTATGTCCGGTATTGCCAGACAATAATCAGTGCTGCCGATTTTGACGGTATTATTTTAACGAATTGTTGTAATGCCGCCCGGCGCCTGTATGATGTTATAAAGACAGAATATCCGGATATGTTCTGTTATATGCTTGAATTGCCAAGAGGTAGTACAAAAGAGGAACTTGACTTTTATTACAGGTCTGTTCAAATGATGCTGGTAGAAATGTACCGTTTTTACAGGATACCGCATATTCTTGGAGATATACACAGCTACTTGCGTACTCCCGTGCAGGAGGAAATTGCCTTTGATGATAAGACAATTTTGGTTTTTGGCAGCGCTGTTCATCCTGCCGTAAGGGAACGCTTTAGGGAGAACTTCAAGCAGTATAAGCTTATTATAGAACTATGCAGCACAAGAGCCAATGGAGATGTTTTGATCCAAATATATAACAGGCCAATAGAAAGAAATAACGATACCGGATTGGAATTATTTTTATATGAAACAAGACCCTGTCCAAGGATGAGCTATTTTTCAGAATGGTTTAAAAGCCTTATATCTGAAAACCATTCTGCTGTTAATGGCGTTATATACATATCATCTCTACGGTGTGACAACTTTCTATTTGCTTTTCCTTACATGAAGGTAATCTGTGACAAATACAGGGTTCCCATATTGAATATTGAGGAGGAGTATGGGACAACATCCGCAGGACAACATTCCATCCGGTTTGAGGCATTTAAAGAGTGCCTTGAATACGCAGAAAACCGGTAAAATATGAATGAGTTCAAACAGAGAATGAGCCTGGCAAAGGCCGTAGTTCCGCGACTTGCAGGGACATTTATCCCTGCGCAATCTTTTCGGGACGACATTTCTCTTTGGCTCTGAACTGGGTGTTGAAGCCTCCAGAGCATACTTTGAGGAATTATGCAAGCTTAAAAACAGCCTGGAAGGGCATTTAAGCGCCAAAAACCGGAAAAAGAGAATACTCTGGATACATTTTGCACCGCTGTATGCCAATGATATTATGAGATATCTTGAAGAGCAATTGGATTGCCGGATCGTATTCGATATTACCGGCTATTTATATTGGTCCGAACATAATGTGGATAAGCCTGTTGAAAGCCTCGCCAATAAGGCCTTGTCTCATTTTTATCTTGGCGAGGCGTCAGAACGGATAAAATTATATCATAGATTAGTGGAAGAGTATGACGCGGACGGTATAATACACTTTATGCACAACGGCTGCAGGGCGATTCCTGGCTCATCATGGCAGATACGACGGATGGCCGATGAATTAAGACTGCCATACATGGAACTATGGGGAGACTGTATCGATCCCCGGGGATTTTCCAGTGAACAAATGATGCTTCGTCTGGAGGCTTTCCGGGAGGCTTGGGGGGATGTAAGATTGTTTCTGGGTATTGACGTAGGTTCTATAAGTACCGAAGCGGTTATCATTGACGGTCAGGGCAATATATTGGCATTTGAAATAACGAAGAGTGGTTTTGACCATAAAGCTGCTATTGATAGGGTAATGGACGGAGTATGCCGGAAAGCGGGCGTAGATAAAGAAGATATTATAGACATAGTAGCAACAGGTTACGGAAGGCGTAATGTACCCGGTACATGCAAAATAATAACGGAAATCTCCTGTCACGCGATGGGCGTCACAAATTGTTTCCGAAGGTCAGGACTGTTATCGATATCGGAGGACAGGACAGCAAGGTGATAAGGATATCGGAGAGAGGGTTTGTCGAAAACTTTATCATGAACGACAAGTGCGCCGCCGGTACCGGGCGTTTCCTTGAAGTCATGGCCAATGCCATGGATGTGGCTGTTGACGCTCTGGGCAAATATTCGCTTGCGGCAAAAAAGGCAGTCAGGATAAGCAGCACATGTACTGTTTTTGCAGAATCCGAAGTGATATCCGGAATTTCTGAGGGATGGAAAAAGGAAGATATCATTGCAGGCGTGCATAATGCTATTGTAGAGCGCCTTACCGGCATGACCGGCTCCTTTGGCATGAAACCGAATGTGGCGTTAACCGGCGGAGTGGCTAAAAACATCGGAATCCAAGCAGCGTTGAAAAAACGCATCGGAAGTTTGTTTATACCGGATGAACCGCAAATAACAGGGGCTTACGGTGCTGCACTATATGCAAAAAGCTATCATAAAGAAAATCGGATTGGTTAAAAACAATAAATTTTTTTGAGATTAGGTAATCATACTATGAAATCGATCGGATATAGGATGGACCTGGCCGCAAGGCTCCAGGAAAGCAAGGGCAGCTTATACCTGGCTAGGTACCTGAGAGAGCAAAAGTATGTTCTGGATAGGATTGTTTCCGGGAGACCTTATATTTCCAACACGTCTCCGGATTATCTGACCGGAAGCGTACTATGTATTGATGGAGGACTGGGTGTATAAATGGATATAAAGCGTGATGAGCTAACCGGTTTATGGAATAGGGGAACATGTATTGAGTTTATTTCCGGACAGCTTAAAAAGAAAATCGATCTATGTGTCGTACTGATCGATATAGATTTTTTTACAAACATCAACGCCAGAATCGGAAAAGATGAAGGTGACAGAGTGCTGTCGAATATTTCCAGGTACTTATCGGACGTTGCGAGGGACGGTATTACAGGAAAGTATGGAGGCGATGAGTTTATACTCATTTATCATAAAAAAGATGATATCCGCAATGTCATTGACGGTTTATTCAAAAATTTTAAGCAGCAAAGATTTATCAGGCCAGAATCTCCTTATGCAAAAGTAACATTTACGATAAGTGCGGGAATCGCGGTTAGTTCCGTGAATATCAACGCTACCTTTCTTCTTTTGAAATCCGCCGAAACAGCGCTTGCTATGGCTAAAAAGAAGGGAAGAAACAGGTTTGAGACAGCCCGGGATGCGAAAATACATATCCTGAAAAGTTTTGCCAGGGTCACAACGGTAGCAGGCGGAGGGTTGAAGGGAGACGCAGGCGACGGGATAAAACCCTTCAGGGCGGGTATTTGTGAACCGTATGGCGTAGAAATATATAAAAACGGTGAACTGTTGATTGTTGATAGAGGAAATCACAAAATCAGGAGAATAGACAGCCGGGGTGTTTTAAGGACGGAAGCCGGTACAGGTGTAAGCGGATACTCTGGTGATAACGGTCCTGCAAAAGAAGCGATGCTCTGTAAACCAAGTGGGGTGGCAGCCGGTCCGGACAACTGCTTATACATTGCCGATACGGGAAACCACTGTATCAGGAAAATAGATAACGAAGGGATAATCACCACTTTTGCAGGCGGTGGAACGGAGGGCTATGAAGGCAATGGCGGTAAAGCCAGTACTGCCCGGTTGAGACGTCCGGGCGGTGTTGTGACGGACGGCAAAGGGAATATTTATACAAATGATTATGGCAACAATGTTATCAGGATGATTACATCCGACGGTATGATCCATACGGTAGCAGGCTCGGGTGACTATGGTTACGGCGGCGATACGAAAAGCGCCGTTCTGGCATCCATGGACAGGCCGTACGGTATCGCTGTAAACAGGGAAGGAAGTAAGCTGTATATAGCCGATTATGGCAACCATTGTATAAGAGAAGTAGATATGGCAAGCGGTATCATATCAACCTTATGCGGAACAGGTGCAGCAGGGTATTCCGGCGATGGAGGCGACTGTTCCGGTGCACAGCTGAATGGGCCCTTTTGGGTATCGGTATGGGGAAAGGACCGTCTTTTTATTGCAGACGGAAATAACAACTGCATAAGGGTCATCAACCTGGACACAAAGCGGATTGACACCCTGGCAGGGCATATTAAGCCAGGATACAGGGATGTTATAGAAGGGGGCCGCGACGCCAGATTTAATACGCCGGCCGGTCTGGCTGTCGATTGCGAAAGGGAACTTCTTTATGTTGCCGATTATGCAAACAATGCAATCAGAAGAATCGTTCTCAGGAATTTAATGTGGCGAGGGTATGAATATGCTTAAACTACTATTTATAATTCTGCTCTGCAGTTCGCTTATCGGTTTTATCCTATTTAGCCTGGCAAAGGCAGAAAAGCTTGTTTATTCACTAAGCCACCCACCCGTAAAGATATCTCCGTTAACTGAAGGGAAAACGCCCTATACTTACAAAAAATTCGACTTCAAAACCAGAGACGGACTGACATTGATGGCTATCGAATATATGCCCGGGGTGCAGCCCTGTGCAACAATTATCCTGTGCCATTATCTTAGCGGTTCCAAGGAAGCTGTATTTCCCTATGCGGAATTCCTGTTAAAGCGCGGGTTTCGCATTTTGAGCTTTGATTTCCGCAATCATGGGGAAAGTGACCAAGAGCTTAAGACGAAATTTCAGCTGGATGAAGATATTTATTTATTCTTTAATAGGATAAAAGAAATGGGTATCGAAGGTCCCTTTGGTGTATATGGTTTTTCAATGGGTGCAACACCTGCATTAGCTGTATATGAACGGTATCCCGAGATTAAGGCGGCAATTATTGACAGCGGACCGTTATTATTAGTAAAAGACTATTTCAAGTATGTCCTTAACAATAAACGTATTAAAAATCCATTGAGCAGGGTGTATTTTATTTTAACATTTCTTTATTATGCCGGGTTTCAGAGAATGTCCCGTAAAATGACGGATCGCCTTAATCATTTAAAAGGCAAACCTTTGCTTTTCATTCATGGTGAAAAAGACAACGTCATACCGATAAAAAATGCCCTGGAAGCATTCAGCATGGTTGAATCGAAAAAGCATATTTCTGGAGTATACCCAATTCACGCCATTTGACAAATTACTCTTTGAGAGGTATGGAGTATGAGAAAAAGGTAATTGATTTTTTCGAAAAGTGGGTAGTAGGCAGTTGCTCTGCCGGATCGAAGTGAATCTATGAAAAAAGTTGCATTGATATCTCCAAAGGGTAATGCATTCGGGAAAAATGAAAGACTAAAGGAATTTATCGAAAATACGGGAATGATATATTCATGAAGTATACAGTTGCATTTCCGGGCAGAGATGCTTTTTATAAAGGCTTGGACAAGGGCTTTTATGACCGGTTTGATATTATAAGGAAAACCTTTGAGGAAGCCAGCGAGTATTTGGGTGAGGATCTTTACCATATCTCTTATATAAAACCGGAAATAAAAGCGGAATTACATACTGCTTGTCTGATCACCCATTGCTTTGGAGTGTACGAAGCGGTTAAAGCTTATTTAAAACCACCCTCAGGGATCGTCGGATTCAGCCATGGAGAGTTTACAGCAAACGCTGGAGTTTATGCTGAGAACCGGTATTTACTCCGGAAGCTTTACGATATTGACTCCGCTTCCGGGGACGGAGCTGTTCGGGCAAATGTCCGAACAGGGCAGGATTATTGATTATGACTGGAGCCGGTACATATTCTGGGATGTTGTTTTCAAGCCGCTGCATATGACTGCGGATGAGCTTGCAGAGGGCGTTGCCTGGGTTTATGAAAACTTTTATTCCAGGGAAAGTGTAAAGGAGCGGACTTCAAAAATAAAAAAGAGGTTGAGGGCAATGAGTAATAAGGATGCAAGACGATAGAAAGCGATCAAAAAAAGAGTTAATCATTTTAAACACCGCGCTTGATATCATGCTCAGGAGTGATTTCAATGCGGCAACCAAAAAGGCTGTTTCAGATATCGGTCCTATTTCCTATGAAGATGTACAAAGCTTTTATATTACGGACGACGCATTGAGGATGGCTGCGATGGAATATGCGGTGAATACCTGGGTTATGAATGTGAAAGAGGAGCTTGCCAGGGAAGAAGATCCCAGGCTTCGAATAAAGAAGCTTCTTAGACATTATGTGGCCGGACCTGAAAGCTATGGAGATTCCTTACCGCTTTATGTGGATTTATGGAAACGCATAAGGGACTGCTGTAATGGCAGTACGTCTTACCTTAAAGAAAAGGCGAATAGTATCTACAGCCTGTATACCGATACTTTCATTGAGCTGCTTTGTTCTTATCTGAATATCCGTTCTGAGAAGGAACCATGGATCAGAGTAGTTGCACGGGTCATGGTTGTCTTGAGTGACGGTTTTCATGTGCAAGCGTTGGTTCAAGGAGAATCCCCCGAATTTGACCTTATCGTGGAGGTCTTATACGAGATGCTGATGTGTTATATCGAAAATGAGGGGATAGAATGAGAAAGATCCTTCTACACTACCCGAAAGTAACAGGCAAAGGTGAGTCAAAACCCCTCTATTCCGGTATTCCGCTGTCGGTATTGTCTCTTGCGGCACAGGTCGATCCGGCGGAATATGAGATCAGAGTCATCGACGGAAGGTTCGAAGAATTCAAACTTGCTAGGGCAAAAGAGAACAATGTTCGATTGCAAGCTGAATTCGTTTCAAATGATAGGAATAGGATGTTGTATGTTGCATATAAGTTTGCTGAATTTAAGGAGATATTTGCTGAAAATAACTTTTCTATTTTGGAAAATGATCTTTCTCATATTTAGACTTTTCCAGGGTATATAAAGGTAAATATATGTTGAATTTAAAACCAGTACTTACAAAAGAATTTAGTTGCTTTGACAATGTATTAATCCATGTTGTCAATTGGTATGGGAAGGGCTACATTTACATGTTTGCGGAGTCATTGCCATTTAGTTATAACAAAAGTGGTAATAAAATCGGTAATAATATTATTTTAGACCCTATCTCCAAGTTTTATCTCATGAAGGAGTATTATGGTGTAAATTCCTTTTACCATGAAAGACATATGTCAGATAAAGCTTTAGATACAATAAAGGCGGAAATCGATTCAAATAACCCTGTTATGATTGGTTTCGATACCTACTGGATGCCATGGGATCCTGTATATCTAAAGCTGCATTTCATTTATCATTACTGTATTGCCATTGGATATGATGATAATAATATATATTTTTTTGATCCGAGTAAAGGTCTTGAAGAAAGTATCCCTCTCTCAATTGAATATTTTCTTAACGGAGTAGGTCACTATATAACATTTTCCAAAGTCGAAGGCTTTAATAGTGAAAAGATAACCTGGCCTTTAGTGCTTAAAGGAACGTTAAAAAGCTTGAAACAGAATCAAAACGGCCATAACTTTCAGAAATCATTAGAACTGCTAGCAAAAGACATAGAGATGAACCTGGACATTCAACTGGAATTTAAAGGACAAACAACGGCAACAGCATGGCAAGCAGCAATCGTACAAAAGGTATGGCTCATAAAATGGTATAGGGTTGCCTTTTGCAGCATCCTTGGTTTTATTTGTGATACATGGCATAAGGGTGAAGATATAGTATCTCTGTTAAATGAATATAAAAAATTAGTCTCAATCTGGGGAATCATCAATTCTCTTTTGTATAGAGGATTCCTGGAAAATGATTCATCAGTTAAGGATAGTATCGTGAACAATATAGAAGAAACTATGAATTATGAAATTGGCACAATCGATAAGTTGGCAAAGATAATAGACAAGTATTAACAGGAAAGAAGTAAAAGCATAGATGATAAAAATTGATAATATGTCAAAAATACTGGATAATATTGAACCGTTTAATGAAATATTTTATAAAAACTGTTTTTATGATGCACTTTTTCCGATAATTAGGCATTTTAACAGACCTGAACTTGCTTTTACAGCTAATAATTTATTTTTTTATGATCTAGATACATCACAACCATTAATTAATTTTAAGCATCATACGATACACTTTGTACCAGAAAATGATCTTTATAATTTGTTAGGAATCGGAATCATAAATAAAACTTCATCTTCCGATATTATTCGGGATTTAATAACAGCAGTTAATAATGACCGCCCGGTTATTATTTATATTGATTGCTTTTATGAATCTATACGACCAGATGCATATAATAAGAACCACTTTCCGCATACCATTTTAATATACGGGTATGATAGTAAAGAAAAAAATTTTCATATATTAGAACACAACTATCGGGAAAGTTATTTATATGAAAAACGTACGATAAGTTATCTGGATATAGTAAATTCCTACCATGGATACTTAGAAAATTTATTTGAAGATCATAGTCATCAATCCTATTGCGAGTTTTATCTAAAGAGAGACACATCCTTTTACATAAACGATGATATATGTAAAAAATTTTATGTTGATAAATTATTAGAAAATGAACAGCGATTAATTTATGGTTTAGACTATTTAAAATTATTTATTGAAAAATTTATGAATATTACGGATAAGGAATCAATTTTACTTGAGTGTATGTCAGATTTGCTTAAAGTGCTTTATGAAATTATTACCAATAAAAAATTAGAAAGGTATATTGTATTAAAATTATTTACAAAACCTTCATTTATTGTTCTATGTAACTCGATTATTAATACCTATACCTGTATTAGAGGTATTATAAGCAAATTTAAGTTATCAATGCAATATGATTCTAGATCTTTTAAAAAGGCTGCAGAAAAGTTAATGATAATATATCAACTGGAAAAGTCGTGGTACAATAATTTATTTTCGCTTTGTCGAATTTTTGAGAAAGAAGGTAAATTATCTAATGGTTAAATTTGATCATATTGCATTAACGGAATACTATAATCACAAGTTTATAGGCCCAGCAAGTTTATTAAATGACATAAAATCTAATAATGTTGGCAATGCGGAAAAAACTTTATTGCTTGATCCACAATTTCTGCCTGATTCACTTGAGGTCTTTACAAGTCAAGGTATTTCATTTGGTTTTTCTGATAAGTCAGATGATAAATATGATAATATTGCTTGTGAGGACCAAACTTTAATAATAGAGCCTCAAAAATATTCAAGAATTCACTTTTTAGGATTCTGTGAATTTGGTAACTTTACTGAGACTGCAATACTGAGATTTATAGGACAACATTCTATGGAAGCAGTGATATCATTAAATGATTGGTGGTTTCACGGTAAATTTATGTGGGATTTTGATATTATCAACAATTGTGAGGTGGCATTGGAAGCAAGAGATAACACATCAGCCATCCGGTATATCCATTTTTGCAGTATATCCATTAATAAAACCAGTCAACCATTAGTGGAAATAGTATTACCTTATAACCCCAATATGCATATATTTGCAATAACATTAGAGAAATAAATTACGTAATATGTAATTCATGCCGTTTTCATTAAATCTTATATTCCGGCTTGCGATAGAGTACAGAAATGTTCTTTCTTAATTAACCGCAAATAGGTGAATTATAAGTGCTTTCTACATTTAAGCGAGGTGTAAATATGGTCCAGATAGGCAATGTCAAGGAAATTATTGAAGTCAAATTACTACTTGACAGTATGAAGAAAGAAGGTCTGATTAAAGATTGGGAAATCCCTTATGAAAACCTGCTTACAAGGAGGTCTGCTGCAATCTTTTTCCTTACTCCTGCAGACGAGGATTATTGCGGTTTAATATGGGAAAAGCTTGGAGCTTTTGATAATTTCAGTTACAAGGAGGATATAGAGGGTAAATTATCACATCTGAAATATAGGATAACTTTTTCTAAGGATGATAACTTTTATTACTAAATAGATAAAGAAGGAAAAACAATATGAACAGTTTTAATGAAAGTCACGTTATTGGTTTAATAAAACGTGTTTTTTCCAGTATAAATAGATTTTTTGAGAAATCAGGCTCTGAAGACTGCGTTACAGAAAAGAAATATTTAGATATTTTAGAATATATTCGTTTGTCGCCTGAAGAAAAATCACTATACGATGTAAAATCTAGTGACCATCTATACGAAAATATAAAGAATTGCTATCAGCAACATTTAACGACTGGAACTTTCAACAATCACTTACCGGATATATTAGATTTAAATGAGATATATGAATATCTGGAAGATGACATATCAAAAATAACATTTGACTGGATGATTGGATTTAGAATTGCATGGATTATAACTGATAGTTTGAGTATGGCAGAGAAAATATTTCCATACCCCAATAGAAGAAAAGAATTATTTTTTATTAAAAAGTTTTATGAAAAAATCAATGATTTGGGTAATTTATTGTTCAGAATTAATAATTACGATATTCAATTAAAAAGTGTTCAAGATATATATTTTCTAAATGAAACATGGATATATGAGAATTATATGTTTGATAGCATGTGTTCGCCGCAAAAAGGTGATGTGGTAATAGATGCCGGGGCATATATCGGGGATTCTTCAATATGGTTTGCACAAAAAGTTACCTGGTCAGGTAAAGTTTACGCGTTTGAAATGGATCAAGCCAATGCTGAATATTTGAATAAAAACATTATAAAAAATCAACTTGATGGGATTGTCAAAATTCAAAATAACGGGTTATGGGATTCAAAAACTAAGCTTTTCGCTAAAAGAAACGAGTTTGCTTCTTCTTGTTGTGAGTGCGAGGGAGACTTTAAATTTGAGGCAATATCTCTTGACTTATTTGTCAAAAAAGAAAAATTGCAAAGGATAGATTTTATAAAAATGGATATAGAAGGCGCTGAGATAATGGCTCTAAATGGTTCGAAAAGTATTATAAAAAAATTTAAACCTAAATTAGCTATAGCAGTATATCACAAATCACGTGATATAATTGAAATTCCCAAGTTGTTAAAATGTTTTGTTCCTGAGTATAAAATATGCTTATCTCATAAATTAAACATGCCAGTAGATACTTTGATTTTTGCGCGAATTTAGGCAGTTATAACTTCGGGAATGGGTTTAGACCTGCATTTTCATGTAGTTGAAAAAGATATACGATTATCCTATAATAAGTACAACAAGAGATATTTCAAGCAACTTATTAAAGCCAAACGCTGTGGTCGCACGTTGGTGGATATAGGTGATCATATTGTTGAATCTTTCATATTTGCGGTATACTTACTTGTTTGCAATGGTGTCATTTACATTCCCTTGCATATAAGATTTTTATTACAGTGAATGTAAATTGCCAAAGCTTGTGGGATACAAAAGAATGTACTGCAGAAATCGGAAGGACTACTACAACCAACTTTTTGAAATAGAGAAATATCTGATCAGTTTTCCCTCAGACAAAAGGAAGAGAAAACGGCCTCAGATTGAAGAAGCCGATCATGTAGGTTTTTTGGTGCTGGCTTGGAGATCTGGCCTTAAGTAATGGTTGGGCAAGGCTTAAAGTGGGATATTTCTTTTTTAATGGTAGGTTATTTAAACCTGCCAGGAAATTTTATCAGATACTTTAATATTAAGCGCTAACGATTGGAGTTAAATACAATGACTAAATGTACTTGTATAAACCAAGATAATACGAATACTACAATGTTACTGCAGAATACTTTTGAAAGAATACATGAATACACAGAGAATGTAGGATTGCATGATGTTCCAAAGTTAGATGTAGAACCATTACAAGATAAGCAAATGACGGATAGGGATGTTCCCTTTTATGATGCAGCTAACCATCTGAGCGTAAATTTTAAAGATAGCTATCAGAAATGGGCGATTTCCGGAGAATTCACATTTGATTCAACATTATTATTCACCCTGGAAAAAAGTTATAACATTTTTAGTGATGCGAAATCAAAAGCAACTTTTAATTGGGTTATACAATTTATGGTCACATGGTTGCTCACTAATAGTTTAAAAGCTGCCGAGGATTTATTTCCATATCCCAGCCTTAGAAGCGAACTATACTACATAAAAGAAGAATTTATACACATGAAAAAACAAAATGATTTGCTATATGATATTGATGGATATACCATTCATATTAGAAGGCCAGAAGATTATGGAATATTGCGGGAAACATGGATCTACAATAATTACCTGCTAGAGGGCAGATGCGAGCCAAAGCAAAATGATATTGTCATAGATGCCGGTGCCTATATCGGTGATAGTTCTATTTGGTTTGCTCAAAAAACATCTCCAGATGGTAAAATCTATGCATTTGAAATTGAAGAACCCAGTATTGAATACTTATTGGATAACGTAAAAAGAAATAGTCTTGATAATAACATTAAAGTAGTAGATAAGGGGCTCTGGAGCCAAAATACCAGTCTGAAAGCAGTAGAAAATTATACAGCTACTGCTTATAGCCAGGAAAATGGTGATTTTATATTTGAAGCTATCACAATTGATACCTTTGTTAAAGAAAATTGCTTGGATCGAGTTGATTATATCAAAATGGATATAGAAGGAGCTGAAATAGATGCGCTTAAAGGAGCTGAAAATACAATAAAAACGTTTAAACCCAAACTGGCAATAGCATTATATCATAAATCAACCGATATTATAGAAATACCTGACCTAATAAAGACTTTAGTTCCTGAATATAGAATATATCTATCGCATAAATTGGATGTACCGGTTGCGACTATACTTTTTGCGTTGCTAGAAAATAATTAGAGTGACATTTTACTTTGCATGTTTACGCTAATTGATTAACCGGCATAACGTCCGAGATTTATTCAATATATGATCGGAAAATCTTAAGAAAACTCTATACAACTATTTCAATGAAGAGGTAAAACATGGAAAAATCAGCTTTGCAAGATAAGATAGGAATGGAATTTCCATGGGAAGAAATACAAAGATATCGAGATTCTGGGAGGTTATTGACACTAGATATTGAGTTATCCCGTTTATGTAATTTTAATTGCACTTACTGTTATTCGGAAGCAGGTAGACCACTTAATGAGGAATTGAATTTCGATGAGATTTGTAATGTAATTATAGAAGGACAAACTCTCGGAGCAAGAAAAATCGTAATAGTCGGTGGAGGCGAACCTTTACTCTACCCACACTTAAAAGATATAATCGAATTAATAAAACAGCGTAGCATGTCTGTTGTTATTTTTACCAATGGCACGGGTTTGGATGAATCTTTGGCGAAATACTTTTTTTCAAGGCAAGTTGGCGTAATGCTGAAAATGAATAGTATGAATCCGGTTGTTCAAAATCACTTATGTCATCATGAAAACGCTTATGATATTATATGGAAAGCTTATAATAGTCTTGTTTCCTCTGGTTATACCCAAAAGGATTATTTATTAGGTATTGCTACAATAATCTGCAAGCAAAATTACGACGAAATTCCTACTTTGTGGAGATGGGCCCGATCAAATAATATCATTCCATATTTTGAAACTTTGACGCCACAGGGAAGGGGAAAAAATTACGAGCTTTGTGTTGAACCAGGTCTTCTAGAAAAAGTTTTTAACGATTTACTAGAAATTGATTGTAATGAATTTGGATTGAAATGGGAAGAATGTCATCCACCTATTGCTGGGATGGCTTGCCTAAGGCATTTATATAGTTGTTATATTAGGTCTGATGGGAATGTTCAGCCGTGTTCAGGTGTTGACATATCGATAGGTAATTTAAGGGACTTAAGTTTATGCCAAATTTTAAACACTTCGCTTGCTTACGATGAGTTAAGAAATTCCGATCAGTTAGTAAAAGGCAGTTGTTCAAAGTGCGAGCTGAAGCCTAAATGCCATGGATGCAGGGGTGTGGCATATCATCTGACTGGTGATTATTTGGAATCGGATCCATATTGTTGGCGGTCCGCAAAATAACATACTTACTTAATGTCAATGGAGTTGTCTAAATGGAAAGGTGCAAGATGATCATTAGTACTGGTAAAACCGGTATACAAAGTATAATAATGTACAAAGGCAATTTTTTCATGTCTTTACTTATAGGCTTGGTATCCCTGTATGTTCAAATAATATTCTGGCCAGCAGTATATGGAGTTGATTTATCGAAAATATCTTCATACAATGGAGCTACAATTTCAGGATATACTTTGGGGCAAATGCTGGCATATTCAGTCATGGTTTATATGCTTCAGTATGGAAATTCTGCAATAAACATAGGTAACATAATTAAAAACGATGTTATGAGCGGGAATCTAAATACAAGCTTGATAAGGCCATACAATTATCTTTTTTATAGAGTGATCCTTAATTTATCCCACCAAATAATATCCTTTACTCTTTCAGCATTTACAGCCTTTGTTTTGATATGGCTTTCAAGAGAGTGGATTGCATTACCAGATAGTATAATCAATATCTTGCTTCTGATTCCCGCTGCATTTATTTCATATGCAATTTCTTTTTTAATAAGCTGTATTTTAGGATTAATATCTTTTTGGATATTGGAAACCAGTACATTACATGTTTTTTTGAATGGAATAATGATGATTATGTCCGGATCAGTTTTCCCGCTTGATTTTGTAAGTGGTTCTGGAGGAGTGATATTGAGATTTCTTCCATTCAGTTATATTACTTTTTTCCCTATACAGCTTTATTTATCAAATAACATAGATAATAAGATTTTCTTTGATTTTATTGTCGGAATCATATGGATTGTAATTCTGGTGTTAATTGTAAAAAGTATGTGGAATAAAGGTTTGCGCAGATATTCAGCATATGGAGGATAACTTTTTGATACGGTATTTGAACATTTTTTTTATATGTTTTAAAAGATCATTTATACGGGACATGACGTTTAAAGCAAATTTTATTATCAGGTTTTTTACGGATGCCATTTATCTATTTGTTTTTATTATATACTTTTCAATCCTTTTTACAAAAGTACCTGAAATAGCAGGTTGGAGTAAATATGAAATGATAATGCTCCTGGGCACGTTTCATATAATTGTGAGCATATTTACTTCATTATTCTTTCCAAACCTGGCTTCTATACCTGCGCATGTAAAAAATGGATCGCTGGATGGATTACTAAAGATGCCAATAGATACACAGTTTGTTTTATCAATAAATAATATTGACACCGGCTCTACCACTAATATCATTCTGGGTTTGGCCTTTGTTATCCGTGCAGTTATTGCATTGAACCTAAATGTGGATGCAGTACAGATTGTTAATTTCATCTTTTTCTTGTTTATAGGCGTGGGAATACTTTATTGTACCTTTTTTACTGTTTTGATGACTTCATTCTGGCTGCAAGAAGGTTCCTGGTGTATAAGTTTGTTCATGACTCTTTATGGATTTGCAGATAAGCCGATGTCAATATACAAAGGATTAGTCGGAAGGATATTTATGTATTTGATTCCCTATGCATTGATTGCGAATATACCTTCAGGGGTATTGTTAAATAAGGATATTCAGAATTATAAGCTTTTAGCGATTATGTCGTTGGTATTGTTTTTTTTATTGGGTAGATATCTGTGGAAAAAAGGTTTAAAGCGTTACGAAGGCGCAAGTATATAAGCGTATTACAATAAATGGTGGGAAAGGTGTTGGTTAGAACGATAAAGCTTTTAGAGACCAATCAAGTAGCCGAAATGATTGAAACGCCGTCAAGAGAGTTGTATCCTTTGTCATATGCGGATATCGAGCTTTTTACAGTAAAATTAAGCAAGTACCTAGCCAAGTATATACATGCAAAATCTGTTATAGGATTATTCTTACCTTTAGGAAATTCACGTTTACTACCAATGGTTATCTACAGGTCATGTATAGAATATGGAGCGACGGTTCTTCGTTTCGGCAATACAAATATAGAAAGGCAACTTTGGCTTATAAACAACTTTGAAATGGACATTATTGTTTCAAACCCTGGTATTTGGAGACTGATAAAGGACAAGAATAAGCAAAAGGGAAAATGTGATTGGTTTGCATGTTTAACACTTGGAAAAGATAAAAAGTGGTATGACGAAGAAGAACTGAAAGATGCAAAAAAAATCTTTGCTGAACTTTATAATGCACCGGCATTTTTAATTCAGAATGCTAATGAAAGTTTTAATTGTCCGGGATATATATGTGAAGTAATACCCCAAAATGGATGTAAATCTGAAGACATTAAATCAGGTCAATTGGTTATAACTTCCGAAAACATTCAAGGATTTAGTATAAATTCATTTAACACTACAATTAATGCATTTAAAATAAAAGGGTCAGTAAATCAAGAGTTTTATATAGACTTTCAAAGGCAATACAAGGAAATGAATGATAAAATATTACAGAATAGGCTAAAGAAAGTATTGCAAGGTTTTAATATTAATTGCGATATGGATAAAAAACAGATTGGGCTTAATTCATTAGGTATGGTGGAGTTACTAGTAGCATTGGAAGAAGAATTCTCATTTTCTGTTAATATTGAAGAAATCAATGTAAATGATTTTATAGCATACGATAGTATTCTCGAGTTTATTAAAAGAAGACTTAAAAGGATCTGATTTTACCAGAGGTGAAGCTGAATGAATACAATAGGATGGATGGAGTTCGCAGAGTCTGAAATTGTATCGGAATATCAAGTAATTCAATTGAGAAAAGCTATTGAGTATGTTTATAAGTATTCAAAATATTACAATAAGCTTTTAAGGGACCATGATATAAAACCTTCAGATATAAAAAAAATTGAAGATATAAAAAAGATACCTTTTACATCGAAAAAAGATCTACAAAGTCATAATGAAGATTTTTTTTGCTGCGATTATAATGAAGCTTCCGATGTGGTTCATTCAAGTGGGTCCACTGGTACAAAGCCAATTATAAATATCCTTACAAGATCAGACCTGGATAGGTTGGCCTATAGTGAGGAATTAAGTTTTTTATGTGCCGGAGTTTCTAAAAATGATGTTTTTATGGATACTGCTGCACTTGACGGTTTTTATATAGCCGGGATAGCCTATTATTTGGGTCTTCATCGTTTAGGTTCATGTGTTTTAAGGGTAGGCTCCACAGATTTTGAACAGCAAGTCAGTTTAATTTCTAAAATTGAAATTACCGGAATAGTGGGTGTCCCATCAAGTCTGGTAACACTTGCAGAACATTGTACCAATATTGATAGTAGACTGGCTGTTAAGAAATTAATTTTAATTGGAGAAACAATCAGGGATAAGGCGTATAACCTTAATAGTTTAGGTAAAAAGCTTAGCGACGCTTGGCCAAATGCAAAACTTATTTCAACATATGGAAATACTGAACTGGCAACAGCATTTTGTGAATGCCCTGCAGGTAATGGTGGGCATGTACATCCGGATCTATGTTTTGCGGAAATTGTAGATGAAAATGGAAGTAGTTTGGATCCGGGTGAAATTGGAGACTTGGTTGTTACCACATTTGCTACACAGGGAATGCCGTTATTAAGATATCGTACCGGAGATATAACATTTATAGACTCACATATCTGTTCTTGCGGTAGAATTACCCCAAGAATAGGTCCTGTTTTAGGGAGGCGAGAGAACATGCTAAAAGTGAATGGAGTATCAGTCTATCCTTTAGCAATAGAGCAAGTGATTCATAATATGTCAGAAATAAAAGATTTTATTATTCTTATTAATGTTGCAGAAAGTGGTACAGATGAAGTGGAAATATTTGTTTCAACCAGAAAAAAAGATGCTGGTTTTTTTTCAAACTTCATAATTAACAACGTAAGGAAAGAAACCCGTATTACGCCAAAGGTGACATTTTGTAATGATGAAAGAATTAAATCCATGCAAAGCTTAAGTGGCTCAAGAAAAACTAGAAGAATTATTGATCTGCGATAAATCTTGTTGTTTCTGCAAGGCCTAAATTATTGAAGAAAGAGATACAGGAGAAAATGTGTTATCCGATAAGAATTTTTTTCATAGTTTTAATTGCTTTAATAATTCTTTAGGTACGCTATTGAGTGATTATATTAAATGGGGACTGAGTTTATCCTTACACTCCAGATGGCAGTTCTTTTACAGTAAGAGCTGGTCTTATGACAATGACAATAGGTTTACGGGTGAATATCCTTATCCATATGATATACGCACTTTCAATTTAATTGGAAAGATTTTTGGCGGCCAAATAAAAATCTTTGAAAAAAAAGTAAATACACTCTCCGATTTATTAGTTGAATTATTCAATAATAACAAATTTATTGTTTTTGTTAACAAATATTTTCTTGATAAAAGCAATGGTGAAGAAAAACCTACAGATGTTTTGACTACAGTAATTGTGGACGGCTATGATGTAATGGGACACAAGCTGCATTATTATAATAGTGACGATAATTTTTCATCTCACTGGATTGATGAAAACAGGTTCTTTCTTGCGTGTAAATATGCTCCACATGAGTTTAAGATAAATGGACTGCTATTTAATGTTATGTTCCAATACTTGAATACAGGACAAGTACTGGAAGAAAAGAGAAACAACATGGCAAAAATTGCAGTAAATGCAATAATTGCCGAAGCTGATATATTTATATCAGGATCCAGGGTAAGAAGCACTTTATATGGGGCAGATGCAATCAGGTATTTTGCAGAAGATATTGTAACATGGCCGGATCATCCCATGATTTGTGGGACAAAGGATAATACACTGATATTTAAACGACTTATTGATTGTGCGGTGTATCTAGTTTATGTAAAGAAGCAGCGTGAAGCTTTTACTTCTGCATTGGTGGAGATTTCAGATGCATTACCGCAAACTTCCAAATACTTGCCAAATTGGATAAATAATTTAGAAGATATATCAAAGAAATGGATGTATTTGAAGCTGATGCTGTTTTTGGCAGGAGAACGTCAGCAGTTGGGCAATTTGAAGAACATATCTATGGAAATACATAATTTAAGAGAATGTGAAGTTGGTTTTTTGGAGAGTCTTAAGGAGGGCTTGGAAATGGAGAGTGACGCCTGGGAAGGCGATTTTCATAAAGAAGAGGTTCAAATAGTTGAAAGTACTTTTGGTAGCTCCGCCATCAGGTAAAAACATATTACCGGTAATACCCTTAGGAATGTTATATATTGCGGCAACAGTTGAGAATGCGGGGCATACTGTCAAAATACTGGATCTTGGTTTCAGTAAAAATTATATCAGGGAACTGTCAGAAACGATAGAAGAATTTTCTCCTGATGTGCTTGGATTATCATTAAGAAATATTGCGGAATGTATAGAATTAACGTTTGTTTATGAATTATATAGAAAATTGGTAGAGGTAGCAAAATCAGTTCCTATGATTGTGTTGGGGGGCGCTGGTTTTTCAATTGTACACGAGGAGCTTTTGAGTTATACAGGCGCACATTGTGGAATCGTGGGAGAAGGTGAAAAGGAATTTGTTAATTTATTAAACGCTTTTGAACATGGAGAATTATTCGATGATATAAACAATATCACAAAAAAGATTTGGAAAGCAGGAAAACTGGAAAAATTTAATGAAGTAAACACTATGGCTGTCAGGTATAAACATTGGCAGAAATATGGAAAATTCTACTCTGTAGCAGGAAGCGCGATACCGATTCAAGCTTCCAGAGGCTGTGAAAAAGGTTGTATCTATTGTTCATATCCGGTAATACAGGGTAATTTGTTACGGCATAGGCATATTAATGATGTACTTGATGAATTTAAGAGTGTATCTGAAATGCCGGGTGTAAGAGAAGTATTTTTTGTTGATTCGGTTTTTAATGCAGATGTGAATTATATTAGAAAACTAGTTAGCGCAATAATTGAAAAATCAGGTGAATCAAAATTTGTCCGGTGGAGATGCTGTTTAAGTCCTATTGGAATGGACGTAAGATTAGCATATATGCTGAACAAAGCAGGATGTATCGGATGCGACTTGGGTATTGACTCATTATCTAATAATGTATTGAGCTCCCTAAACAAAGGTTATACATCATATCAAGCTATAGAAGCTGCACACGCGTTGGAAAGAAACAATATACCATATAATATTGGCCTAATCTTCGGTAGTCCTGATGAAACTGAGGAAACAATAGAAGAAACACTTGAAAATGTAAAAAAGCTAAAACCATCTTCCATAAATGCGTTTATTGGAGTAAGAATATATCCGGAAACACCCCTGGAAAGAAAAATAAGCTTTTCAAGAAAGGCAGAAAAGCCAGTTTGCAGCTATATGTGGCCTAATCAATTTTCGTTTCTTTTGGAAGACAAGGTAAAGATAAAGTTAAGGGAATTGATTTCGAATGCCCCAAACAAATGGCATTTTTCAAATGCAAGCATTTTGGAAGAATAAGTAATGGGATTATACGTAAAACAAGGGGAAGGTATTATGCATGAAAAAGATGACTCTATATGGAATTCCTATAGGGACTTTGGATTATTACTTATTCAAACAATGTACACCGTTGATTGTAAGCTTTCTTACAACATACAGGTGTAATCAGCACTGCACCTATTGCGACTGGAGCGCTCAAGCAAATAAAGAGATGAATACGTCGCAGGCGGTTTCTCTTATTGAGGAAATGAAGCGGTGTCATACTGTCAAATTAGGATTCGCAGGAGGAGAAAGTCTTATAAGGGAAGATGTCGACCTTTTACTTGAATGTGCACATAAGTCTCAAATGATAACAAGCATTTCGACCAATGGAAGGGCAGTGCCCGCCCATATAGATGCCATACAGAAATATGTGGATGTTTTGCAAGTCAGTATTGACGGCCCTGAGGAAATACACGACTCTTTACGTGGTAAAGGTTCATATAAGGCGGCAATTGAAGCAATAAAAGCTGCAAAGTATGC
Source organism: Bacillota bacterium (assembly GCA_023426125.1). Classification (GTDB taxonomy): domain Bacteria; phylum Bacillota; class Clostridia; order Acetivibrionales; family DTU013; genus MnB-11. Next base: position 28,285 of record JAFABI010000099.1, on the reverse strand, counting down.
AAAAGTCAATGTCGTAACCAATACGGTTTTAACGAAAATAACGGTGGAGCATCTCCCCTATATTATAGATCTCGCGAAAGCAATGGATTTTAGCGTATTATTTCAACCTGCATTCAATTATATTTTATCTGCACCCAATTTGAAAATAGAGCAGTTGAAGCCATCAAAGACTCAGTTGATACAAGCTGTAGATTATCTGCGAAGCCAGAAAAAAAGGCACAACCATGTAGGTAATTCATTTTCTTTCCTTAATTATATAGAAAATAATTGGCCTGCGGGATGGCTGAAAAAATGCCATGCAAGTAGTTTGTTTTGTACTTTGGGACCTTGTGGGGAAGTCATGCCATGCTGCTTTGCCGCTACAGCCTGTGAATGGCCAAATGCGCTTACGGATGGTTTTAAAAAGGCATTTGAAAGCAGTATCAATAATGATTTCGTAAAAAAATGCAAAGGTTGCTATTGCAATGCGTATATGGAAGCTTCCTTGATTTTTTCACTAAAACCCGAAGCCTGTCTAAATGCATATAAAACAATAAATTGACTAAATAGATTATCATATTTTTAAGGAATGATTATGACTAGTAAAAGGTGGTTATTAATAAATCCTCCTACAGGGAAATATATTAGGGAGACACGTTGCCAGGCGCCTGTTAAGGGGGTATTGGCAACAGCATTGCGTCCTCCTTTGGATCTTGCATATATTGCCGCATGTATATCCATATTTGGCTGTGAATGCAGAATTACCGACTATCCTGCCGAGGGAAAAGTGTGGGACGATTTTTTGAGCGATATCATTGCATATGAACCCGATTATGTTGTGGTTAATACAACTACATTTACCTTAAAAAAGGATCTTTTGACATGTGAAATTGTAAAGAAAACAAATCCTAACATCGTTACCCTTGCGAAAGGTGCGATATTTTATGCAAGCCAAAATGATATATTAGAAAATAATCCGGAGTTGGATATCGCTGTAATAGACGATGATGAAGCTGGTTTTGGCGATATAGCATCAGGCAAACCCCTTTCAGAGGTTCCTGGCATCATTTACAGAGAAGAAGGAAAGATATGCAGGAATATTAAAAGAAAGCCTATAAATTTGGATGAACTGCCTGCCCCCAGGAGAGATTTGTTAAAAAATGAATTATACATCCGGCCGGATAACGGGAAGATGCAAACTACCATACTCGTTGGACGGGGATGTGATAGTAATTGTACTTATTGTGTCGCTACTCTGGTGGGAGGGCATAAAGTAAGATACAGATCTGTAGAGTCTGTGATTAATGAGGTTAAAGACTGCATTAGAAATTATCATTTCAGGGATTTTTACTTTCTTGCGGATAACTTCACTAGTGATAAACAATGGGTAACAAATTTTTGCAAAAGAATCCTGGAATTGGATGTAAGAATTAACTGGCTTTGTAATTCAAGAATAGATTGTATTGATGAAGACCGGCTGATATTGATGAAAAAATCGGGTTGCTGGGGAATTTCCATGGGAGTTGAAAGCGGATCCCAGTATATTTTAGACAAAATTGGGAAAGGTATTTCACTTGAACGGGTAAGAAAATCGGTATTACTTTGTAAAAAACACAAGATGGTTTGTTTATTGCATTTTATGATAGGTTTTCCCTGGGATAATTATAATACGATTAATGCCAGTATAAAATTTGCAAGGTCATTAAGGTGGGGAATAATAGAGTTCAACATATTGATACCATTGCCGGGAACACTGATTGAGAAAATAATAAAAAATCTTGGTCTTATGCAGCCGGAGACAATGTTTGAAAGTGCAGATTATTCGATTCCTTTAGCGCGGACAATTGAACTTGGCAGGGATGAGTTGATGCGTTTGCGTAGAAAGGCTTTTATAAGAGTATACAGCAATCCTTTGTTATTGATTCATTCTTTAAGATTATTCAAATCATTTAAACATTTTTATTATTGTTTTGTTATATTAGTAAAAAAGCTTTTCTGGATAATTGGTACTCGTTTGAATAAAAAAACAGGAGATAATTCAAATGAAAGTTGCTCTGGTTAATCCGTATCCATATTATGCGTCAGGAATAGAAAGTACTATTTACCCTCCTTTGGGTTTACTTTACATAGGAAGACAAATAAAACCCCATATAAACTCATTGTTGGTATTGGATGCAAATGCTCTAAAGATTAATGTGCAAGCAACATATGACAGATTGAAAACTTTTAAACCTGATATGGTGGGAATATCTATTAATATTGCAACTGTCCGGGCTGCCCGTGAGCTGGCGATACTAATAAAACGCAGTAATCCGGAAATATTGCTTGTTTCAGGAGGACCACACCCTACGGTTTTTCCAGAAAAATGGTTGGAATATATGGACGTGGTAATTACAGGTGAGGGCGAAATTTCATTTTTAAACCTGATAGAACGTTTGAAACATGAAAAGGATTTGCCCGCGGATATTCCTGGTGTATGTATTAAAGGCGGGCCTATCACTTTTTCTCCACATGTAAACCCTGATGAAATCGGATTTCCGGCTTATGAGCAATTAGAGCCGCCTTTAAAGTTTTATACCAAAGGAGCTCGCGTGATAAAACCTTTTATGGCTTCGATATTAACAAGCAGGGGTTGCCCTTATAACTGTTCCTTTTGTGATAAAAGTGTCCATGGGTCCAATTTCAGGCCTCGCTCATTTCAGTCGGTAATAGATGAAATTTACTGGCTTAAGAAGGAATATGGTATCAATCAGATTGATATTTTAGATGATAATTTTACATTTGACACAGTACGAGCGGAAAAAATATTGGATGGTATTATTAGAATTGGAGGCCTTGCAATTAACTGCCAGAATGGCCTTCGAGCGGACAGGTTAAATGAAGAGCTGATCAGAAAGATGAAACTGGCAGGCGTATTTAAAACCGGAATAGGTATTGAATCAGGAAGCGCCGATATACTCCGGAGGATTGATAAAAAGCTTGACCTTGATCAGGTCAGGTTGGTAATTAAATGGCTGAGAAAAGAAAAAATAACAGTTCATGGCTACTTTATTATTGGATTTCCATTTGAAAGTTCATCTGACATAGAGAAATCCTTGAAGTTTGCTATCGATGCCAATCCTCACTTTGCCAATTTCTCCAATTATCTTCCCATTCCTGGAACCAGGCTTTTTAATTACCTTAAAGATCAGAGCAAATTAATATATAAAGAATTTGATGATATAGATACGGGCTTTTTTAGGGAAAAACCATTAGCGTATCTTGATAATATTAGTAGTCGCAAGGTTGAGAAATTATATAAAGAAGTTTGGCGATCGTTTTATTTAAGGCCATATAAAATTATAGATATTTTAAAGACTATTAAATCTTTCAGAGAGTTTTTCTGGATATTAAAAATAGCATTTTCCGTACTTAAAAGAAGATTAATTGTGGGGTAAGAATCGATTTGAGGGAAAATACTTATTCAGACAATATACGGCTTATACCTAAGGCGGTTATTCAAGTAGATTGTGACGGTGAAAATGCACTTTCCAGTTATTATGGTATGGAAAGGGGTAAGGGTGCAGATAAAATATATCCGGTATTATTAAGATTTTTGGACATATTCAATAGGTATGGGATTAAAGCAACCTTCTTTGTAGTAGGGAAAGATATTGAAGATGGCATGAACAGAAGGTTTATTGTTAAAGCGCTAGATGCCGGGCATGAATTGGCAAATCACACATACTCACATCCAAGGTTTTTCTTGAAGTTAAAAAAACACGAAAGAATAGCACAAATATTATTGACACAACAGGTACTTCAAAAACATCTGGGCGTTAAAGCATATGGATTCAGAGCACCTAATTTTGAACTGGATGAAGAATTGATTGAAATTTTATCCGGACTTGGACTAAAGTATGATTCGTCAATGTTATCTACACCTTTTAGTCCTCTTCTTAGGACAGTCAAAAGGTGTATAAATATTGTCATGGATAATAGCAGGACAAGAAGTGGGTACCTGGGAAGAGCATCATTTAGTTTGGCACCGAGGAGTGTTTTTATTCCTTCAAAACAAACAGTATGGAAAAAGAGCAAAAAAATGAATGGAGGCTTAAATGTATTTGAAGTCCCCATAGTAACTTCTCCATATGGGAGAATCCCATGCCACGCAAGTTATGCATTAGCATATCCTGATTCATTTAGATATGCAATTACCGAACGGACGATAAAGTGGTATGCACAAAAAGGTTTTCCACTAGTTTATGTGTTTCATTTATGTGATTTATGCGAGCCTGAATTTATGTACCTTCCCGAATCAAGGTGGTATGGAGAATTCGAAGGCCGACTTAAATTTGTAGAATGGGTTTGTAGTCAATTAAGCAGGAATTTTTCTTGTATAACTACTTTAGAGCTGATTGAAGCGATTTTCTGATAATATTGGAGATAAAGAAGTGAGTCTAAAGGTTGCAATTGTTAATCCTACTACAAAATCAAATATATCTGTCATACGTACTGGTAGGTGCCAATCCAGGTGTTTACCTGGAATAGGCCTCTGGCCTCCTATTGGGCTTGCACAATTGGCAACTGTCGTACGAAGGGTTGAGGGAGTCTCTGAAGTTTGGATTTATGATGCTGAAATCAATGGTGATTTTGACAAAATGATTCAGTCCATTATAAATTTTTGTCCGGACGTTCTATTTGTAAATTGCACTACTCCAACCATATATGATGATCTCGAACTGGCCAGAGAAATAAAAATTCAAATGCCTTATATATTTACAGCTTTCTTTGGAACACATGCTACAGCAATGCCTGAAGATATTATCAACAAGAATGAGTACAAATTTGTAGACTGTGTTTTAATTGGCGATCCCGAAATTACAGCGGCAGAAATTTGCGAAAACTATGCTGGGAAAGGTAAAGCAGGTCTTAATGAGATAGACGGGATTGCTATTTACAGATCACCGGGAGACGTATTCTATACAAATCCACGTATGCAACCTGCCGATTTGGATAGTCTGGGTCTTCCTTCAAGAGATTTGCTGGAGAATCATAAATACAGGTTATCTTATAACGGAAAACCTTTCACAATAATTCAGACGTCCAGGGGATGTCATAAACGATGCAGCTTCTGTTCATCAGGTATGTTTTCTCAAAAAATCAATTTCCGTTCCGTCTCATCGGTACTGAGTGAAATAGAAGAGACAGTCAAAAAATATTCAATAATAGATTTTATGTTTCTGAGCGACACATTCACAGCTTCAAAAAAATGGGTTCAGGAGCTGTGTGAGGGTATTATAAGCAGACAACTCAAGATAAGGTGGATATCAAATTCAAGAGCTGATTCAATAGACGAAGCAACAGCTAAGATAATGAAGAAAGCGGGTTGTTGGATCGTATCGTTGGGAATAGAGTCGGCTTCCAATGAAATTCTTGAAAAAGCCAACAAGGAAATTTCAATAGAAAATGTTTTGAATGCGGTCAAAGTTTTTAAAGAATTGAAGATTAAGGTAATTGGTTATTTCATATTCGGACTTCCGGGTGAAACAAAGGAAAGCATACGAAATACAATAAGATTTTCATGCAACATTCCAATTGATTATGCTTATTTCTACACGGCTACACCATTTCCGGGAACCAAATTCTTTGAGGAAGCTCAGAAAAATGGTTGGTTGAAAACCCTTGATTGGCGAAGATATTTTCATGGGGAATCTGATGTGATAGAATATGAAAATTTATCATCTGATGAAATACTAAAGGCTGTAAGAGAAGCATATAAATCTTTCTATTTTCGCCCTGGTAAAATTATTAATTATATTAAGGATTTTAGGACACCGATAATGTTTACAAAATATATCAAGGCAGGCGTTGATGTAATTAAGAAAATTCAACCTTTATATAATATAAAATACTTTAAAAAAGGATAATTTGATATGAAAGTCGGATTTGTGTACCCAGCATTTGAAAACCTCGGAATAGAATATATCTCAGCAGTATTAAAGAAGAATGGCCATAAAACATTTTTAGCATTTGATCCGCAGCTTTTTGACGATTTATTTGTTAATTGGCATACTCTAGGGAAAATATTCAATTATAAACAAAGAATAATCAAACAATTAAAATGTGAGAAACCGGATATTATAGCTTTTGGTGTAGTTTCCGACTTATTTCCCTGGGCATGTCAAATGGCAGCGCTTATTAAAACGGAATTGAATGGCGTTCCTATCGTTTTTGGCGGACCACATATCACGGCACTCCCCGAAAAAGTATTAGTAAAGCCTTTTGTAGATTATGTAATTATAGGTGAAGGCGAATATCCTATGCTGGAACTTGTTGAAGCTATTAAAAAAGAGATGCCTATTGATAATATTCCAAATCTGGGTTTTAAGCGAAGCGGTTCTGTAATAATAAACGAAACTCGTCCAATTTTGCAGAACCTGGATGAACTGCCTTTTGCTGATGTTGATTTATTTTTAAGCCAAAATCCTTATGCACATAAAGAATATAACATAATGACCTCAAGGGGGTGTGTAAATTCATGTGCATACTGCCACAACTCAGTTGAACGTAAAGTGTTATGGAAGCATAACGGTAAATTTCTTAGACGCAGGAGTGTTGACAATGTACTGCGGGAATTGAGAGAAAGAAGAGTAAAGTATAAATTTGATACTATCTGTATATGGGATGAAGTATTTACATATGACATAAAATGGCTGGAAGAGTTTTGTAATAAGTATAAAAAGGAATTTGGACTGCCGTTCTGGACATTTATACATCCTGACCATGTGTCTGAGAGGGTGGTGCAACTGCTGGAAGAGGCCGGGTGTTACGAGGTGGAAATAGGAGTTCAAACATTAAACCCATGGATAAAAAAGAATATCCTAAGGCGCCCTGAGACAAAAGAAGATATTGAGAAGGCAATAGATTTATTTAAAAAGACAAAAATACGGGTGGTCGTCGACGTAATATTCGGGTTGCCTTTATTAAAAGATGAGGACTATACGGAACTTTTGGAGTGCTTTGCTGAGCATACCCCAACCAAGATTCAGACATTCTGGCTTCGCTACTATCCAAAGACGGATATTATTGATTGCGCCCTGGAAAATAATCTTATTACACAAGAGGAGTTGGATGACATAAATAACGGGGTTCCCAACCGCGCAGCAGCTTCTGGAGGGAGTAAAATAGATCCAAGGTTTGAGAAATACCAGACAGCCCTTACATTTTTACCATATCTACCCCAAAAAATAGCGAGGAATTTGGTGAAAAAAAATTGGGTTAGGTTTTTTCCGAAAATATCTGGGTTCGGACATCTCTTAACGCGTGCATTGGATTTAAAAAATAAAAATGATGTAGGTGGTAGACGGTATAAAGGGCGAATGATCTATTTTTTGTTAAAGAAACTTAATCCGTTTTATTAAACTTATGCGCAAGAGTATGCATATAAATCATTATCTAAAAATCGAAACATTTTAGAAAGCGAATAATATGAGAGTTTTATTCTTAATGAAATCATTTGAATATATTGGATTGGAGGTTATCTCCGCCTGTTTGAAAAAGGCCGGATACGAGACAAAGATGATCTTTGATCCGATGCTTTTTTCTGACGTCTATATGAATATTCCGATACTATCGCGACATTTTGATGCAACGCAGGCTATTATTCGTCAGGCACAAGAATATAAACCTGACTTTATTTTATTTTCAATGTCGAGTGACGATGTCATATGGGTAAAAGAAAAAGCTCGACAATTAAAGCAGGCAACCGGCGCGATTATAGTTGCAGGAGGTGTACATCCTACAGCAGTACCTGAAAGGGTCGTAAAATACAAGTATTTTGATTATGTAGTCAGTGGAGAAGGAGAAGAAACGGTTCCGGAGCTACTTAGTGCTTTGGTTCAGGGAAAGCCCGTTGATGGAATAAAAGGGGTGTACCACCTTTTGAACGGCCAAATAAAAGGTGAAGAGAACAGGTCTTTGTTGCAGGATCTGGACGTTTTTCCGCCCCCCGACAAAGACCTGTTTTATTCTACCGCTCCTTGGGCAAAACATGAATACTCAATAGTAATAAGCAGAGGGTGCCCACATCGTTGTACTTATTGCCATAATAATTACCTAAGGGGAAAATGGGATGGGCAAGGTAAATATATAAGGACACGTTCTGTATCTCATGTCATTGGCGAATTAGCCCAGTCTAAACGCATTTATAATTTTTCCACATTAAATATTTGGGATGACAATTTATTTGCACTGAAGGATTATTCCAACGATTTCTTTACAGAATATGCAGAAAAGATAAAGGTTCCTTTCAAAATGTTTTTGCACCCCTCTCTTGTTAATAATGATACTGCAAAAATATTGGCAAATGCGAACTGCTGGAGAGTGGAAGTCGGTGTTCAGACAATCGACCCGAACGGGCGAAAAATATGTGGAAGAACCGAGACAGATGAAATGATAACAAATGCCATACGTATACTTAAAAACCATGGCATTAAAGTTAGTGTAAGCATCATCACAGGATTACCTTATGAAAGCCAAAGCCAGTTATACACAATGGCTCATTTTTTTGCAGAAACCAAACCGGACAGGATTCTTGCTTTTTTGCTCAGGTATTATCCCAAGACAGATATTCTTGAGATTGGGATGAAAGCAGGCATAATATCGGAAAGGGACCGTGAGTTGATTGAGGAGGGTGAATATGTCGCAAGTTTCACATCACGCAGGGATATCCAGGACAAAACCTTTAAAAGAGTAAGAGGCTTATTAATGATTTCCAATCATTTATCTCCAGGTTTTATTGACTGGATGGAGAGTCTTGGCGCTGAAAAATGGTTACCGGATTTGAGCAGTACCATACAGACTTTAGATCAGGTAAAAGGATTTTTACAACCACATAATGATCTGGCAAGGCTATATAGGAAAAGATATTTCTATTACCTGTTAGGGCAGGGGAGAAACGTGCTTAAGTGATCGATAATCAGAGCGCTGTTCAGGAAATACACTTGTAAGCCTATAAAAAGTTGGAGGAAAATTATTGGATATTGAATTACGATTGTTAAATACCAAGGATATTGACTTTGCTTTGGAATTGGACGTAGATTGCATTTCGGTGGGTGATGAAGGTTGCCCATATCGGATACCTTTTAAAAATGAACTTTATAGCTTGGTAAATAGAATATTTAGTGCCGGTATAAAACCAAAACTTGTTACTCCCAGGGTAGCGCAAAGAGATTTTAATATTATAGAAAATGCCATTGATTTATTAATTGATTTCGGTATCGATATGGATATAGTTGTTAATGATTTGGGTGTTCTTCAGCTTTGTCGCGAAAAAAAAGCCGGGTTAAGAATATTTTTAGGACGTCTGATAGCACGGTCAATTTCTGATTGTCCATGGGGTGAATATTCCTTGCGTAATGAAAAAGAAAGCATAAGAGAGATCTTACAGGGACATAGTTTTAACGATGATGAAAAAATTGAGCTCATGAAACAACTGAATATAAAAGGTATTGAAGTAAATAGTGCAAAAAATATTGAATCATCTCTAATGAGCATATCTAGTAAAGAAATTCTGGTAAATGTCCATTTTGGAAATAAGTTATTAACGGTAGGAAGAGATTGTATAACTGCAAGGCATTTTAAACTCAAACCTATTGAGTGTAAAGAAGAATGTTGTACCAAATTAAAAATAGAATGGGACGGTTTATGGCTTAGTCCCACATTAAATAATGAAGCTGTGGATGATTTACATAAGCAGATGTTAAAGGATGCGTTTGTTTTAGGAAACAGGGTTTTTGTACCTTGTAGCAGCACAGAAGAGGGCCTGAGGCATAAAAACATTAATTCTTTGATACTGGATTCCGATTCCAATTTCAACGATTTGGATGCTAGAATTTCCAGAATTAAAGAAGTATTTGAAGAATGATCCAATTATGATAAGCACATCAGTAATGAGGAGGCTTTGATATATGAAAAAGGATAAAGTAGACTGTTTGCTTGTAGCTTATTCCGGATTTAAGTTTGATAAAATTAACGAATTTATAGAAAAGCATTACCCTGGCGTTGATAAAATCGAGAGACAATTTAATGCTGCTATAGGCATTTTGGGTACATCTTTAAACAAAAACGGTTTTTCGTTTGATTATATAAATTCTTTTGAAGATGACCGTGATGCCCTTGAAGAAAAATTAAGCTCCCTTGATATAATGAGCGTAGGCATATCAACTACTTTTTGTAATAACATTGACCAGGTATCAGGTATGGTGGAATATGTGAGGATGCTCAAACCTGATATGAAAATAATTTTAGGTGGACCATTTATCGTAGAATATGCGCGCATATTTTTTGAAGATAATAAATCTGCCTTTGATAAAAGCCTTAAAAGGGTAAAAGCTGACTTTATTATTGACAGTTTTAATAGTGTACAACCATTGTCAGATATTCTTTCTGCATTAAAGTCAAACCTGGCGTTTGATAGTATAGCAAATATTTTTTACAAAAAAGCAAATGAGTTTATATATACATTTAAATCTGACGATAATGTAGATTTGTCGGTAGATACTATAGACTGGAGCTTATTCGAAAGCAAAATAGGAAAAATCGTTCCTTTAAGGACATCATTATCTTGTCCGTTTGCTTGTACTTTTTGTAATTTTCCTGTTTATGCGGGCAAGTATAAATTTTTAGATGTGGATGCCATTGAGAAAGATTTAAATGAAATTAGAAAACTAAATAAAGTTGAATATATTCATTTTATAGATGATACATTTAATTTTCCAAAAGACAGGTTCAAAAAAATATTAAAAAGGATGATAAAAAATAAATATGACTATAAATGGTTCTCTCAATTAAGATGCCAGTTTTTGGACCCGGAGACTATTATTTTAATGAAGGAAAGCGGCTGTCAGGGGGTATACCTTGGTATTGAATCCGGCAATAATGATGTACTGAAGATAATGAACAAATGTTCCAATACAGATGATTATAAAAAAGGCATAAGCTTATTGAATAGATATGGTATACCTAGCATTGCCAGTTTTATTCTTGGGTTTCCGGGGGAAACGCTTGAGAGTGTAAAGGATACAAAAATATTTATTGAAGAAGCGAAACCTACATTTTATTGTATAAATCCATGGTCTTATATTCAGCAGACACCAATCAACAAAGAAAAATTTAAATATCAGATTATCGGCAATACTAAAGATTGGTCCCATAAAACGATGGACTATTTTACTTCTGAAAGATTGTGCAGAGAAGTAGAAATATCTGTAAAAGAATCCATCCCAATAATGAATACGGATATCAACGAGCCTAATTCATTATTTCAGATGCATAACGAAGGTATTAATATTCACTTATTAAAGCAATATCTGAATGGTAACAATTAGTTCAATATATTTACTATAAAGATTATATAGAATAAGGAGATGAACCTATTATGCCCAAAAACGGTGAGCCGGTAAGAAAAAAGAGAACCATATTTAGTAAGCTTTGTATTGTATTTATTATTTTTCTCATCCTTTTTATACTTGTTTCACCTTTACATAAGATAGATGTGGGTGAACGTGGTGTTATTTATAATAACATAATCGGTAGAGTATCTGATAAATGTGTCGGTAGTGGGTTGCATTTTATTTCACCATTAACAGAAAAATTGACGGTATATCCGATTACTGAGCAAACATATGGGATAGCAAGGGATTCCAAAGAATGGCTTAATGGACAGGATTTAAGTATTAGTGTACCAACCAGTGATAATCAAAAGATAAACATAGATATATACTTTACAATTTCCTTGGATAAAGAGCATTTGGATACTTTTTTTGAAAAGTATGGTGGTAAATCTTTGCAAACTGTTGTATCTGAATATTACGACTATGTATTTAGAAATTATACTAATCAAACAATAATTAAGTATCCAATGTTGGATGTTTATAGTAAGAGTAGGAAGGAAATACAAAACAAGATTTATTCATTATTACAACAAGAATTAGAACCGGACGGAATTACTGTTAACTCAATTCTAATAAAGGAAGTCCGGTTATCACCGGAAGCTGAAGCAATCTTACAGGCAGAGTCTAAACGGCAAGCAGATATAATTACCGCTCAAGGTAAAAGTGAAGCAAACCAAATACTAAATACAAGTTTGGATGAAAACATTATTAAATTACAAATATTAGAAAAATTAAGCCCTGATCTGAAAATTGTTATCTTGCCCAATTCAGATAAGGAAAGTATAAATTTAGAGGAATTATTTAATAACATTATAAACGGAAATACAGGAATTCTTGATAGTAAAGACGATAATCAAGCGCCATCGATACCATAAGGAGGACTTGCTTATGAGGCTTTTGGCTCCTGCCGGTAATGTGCAAAGTGCAATAAATGTTTTGAATGCTGGCGCGGATGATATATATTTAGGGGCACTGTCACCATATCTATATAACTATTCATTTAACGGAAGGTCTACATATAATGATCATGGGAATAGAATACAGGCTGATTATAATGAATTGAAAGAAATTGTGAATATAGCTCATTCAAAGGGGGCAAGCGTTAATTTTTTAGCCAATATCCCGTTTATCAATAACTGTGATAGTGATACTGACAATTACGAAAAGTCTATTATTGGTATGTTTGAAGAATATATAGAGTCAGGACTTGAAGCTGGTATTGACACAATAGTTGTTGGTGATCTGGGAGCTTTGAAAATTTTAAAGCGGATGCAAATAAAACTTCCAATTGTAGCAAGTTCATATTTTGAGGCACAGAACTTATATTCTGTAAAATTCTTAGAAGAGATGGGAGTTCAAAGAATAATTCTATCATACCAGGTTTTATTGGATGAAATAATTAATATTATCAATAGTACTTCGTTGCAAATAGAAGTATTCGGTCATGGGGGATGCTCATTCTATGTAGGATCTTGCAATTTGTTTCATGATGCCGGTGAAGGTGGTAAGGAAGGAATTAATGTAGGTTATCCCTGCAGGGGTATGTATTGTGTTTCTATAGATGGCAACATGCTTGAGAGGAAGCGAATTCTGGACAGCTTTAAAATATGTTCATTTTGCCAGATTACTAGATTGATAAAAGCTGGGGTTCATATGTTGAAAATCGTAGGACGTGATTTGGATTTGGAATTTATGACCCAAGTAGTTCAAACATACCGTAGAGGGATAGATTTGGCTTGTAATGGTGAAGAACCTGCTGCTGAAAGAAGTGAGATATTACCAGTATGGTGGGTAAAAATGTGGTGTGATTCAGGGAAGCGCTGCCGCTATCAATGAGGAGGCAAGCTTTTTATGATACCGAATCTATTTGATTTGTCAAGGCAAAAAAATTAATGAGTTTGCTGAATTTGATGGACACAGCTGGCTCAGGAAAGCTATACAATGATATGAAGATAAATAAAAATATTCCACTAATTTTCATGCTGTTCATTATGGCTATATTAGCATTCGCCAACCTTGGCAACCGGTTTATGTATCTTGATGAAGCTGAAACAGCTTTATTAGGTAAAAATATCTTGACATATGGTTACCCTCGCGCATGGGATGGAAACTTCTTAATTACGGCAGCGAATGGAAACGATTTCGACCAAAACTTTGTTTTTATAAGATATCCGTGGTTACAGTATTATATCGCAGCCTTTGGCCAAATTTTAGGAAATACTAATTTTTGCGTGAGATTCTGGTTTGTAATCTTGGGAGTAATATCTATAATACCACTATACCGTTTAGCTTTAAATTTCACGGAAAGACGTCAAACGGCATTAATAGCAGCCGCTTTATATTCTTTATCTATTCCGGTATTAATATATGTGCGTTCAGTTAGATATTATTCTCCAAGCCTTCTGTTTACAATACTGACTTACCTATTTTACCTCAAGTTTATAAAGACGCCATCCTATAAAAACAGCATTTATTTTTCGATTGTAAGCATTTTACTTTTTCACTCATTTCATGCTTTCTTCTTCATTACTATGGCTGTAATGATTTTGTGCTATATAATTTTTGATTTTAGTAAAGAGAATATTAAAAAGTTTATCATTTCTTTAATAATAATAACTCTCTTTACTCTACCGCCTTTTATTTACTATTACTCACATATTACATATCTGGGTACTACCAGGGAGGGGTTTCAAGGGCTCTATTTATTTTTGTTGCAATTACCCGGATATTTTTGGATTATGCATGTAAACTTTTTTCCAGTGATACCTTTATTAAGTATAATAGTTATTATCAAAGTTTCAAAAAGATTGTTTTCTCCCAAAAAACGTAGTAATTTAATGCCCCTAAAAAACCGTATTAGGTGGCTATTAATAGGGCCTATTATTATAGATATTATATTTGTATCACTATTTTCTATTTATTTTGCTGATCGGTTCCTAATAGCATGTATACCTTCATGCTTTATTCTTAGCGCAGTTTTAATCTGCAAAATTATTGATTATGATAAAATATTCGGTTTTATACTAGCTATATTACTAATATTCACAAATATACTTCACATTTCACCGTACATAGGAGTAAAGGCACTAAATAGTAATACAAAATTAGTTGAATCTGTTATAAAACCACCTTTACAATATTTTTATTCAGGTAAGGAAAATTATTCTATGACTTGGAGTTTACAGGATTACTTAAACCTATTTTGCCGTATTAGGTCATATCTTTTTGATTACTGTAATAGTACAAGTCATGATTATGATGATGAAGTGGAGAGTGCAGTTAAATTTTTAAATAAATATGCTAAAAAAGGAGATACAGTAGAAACAGACGATTGGTTGGCATATCCTATTTATTACTATACCGGACTAAATGTCGTTAACAGACTTAGAATGCCAGATGGAAACTCTTTTTATGCCTTATACTATAATACATATAAGATTTTCCCGAATGCATACAAATACTATGATTTAGTTAAATATGATAAGAAAAGAGTAGATTGGGCTATAAATATGCTTGATTCATTATACCAAGGAGATCTAGATTTTTGGAGAAATAGTGATGAATATGAAAAGATAATTATTCATGATTATCCCATTTCACTAAATCTTGGTATGAATAATGAATATCCATTTTTTTCTGTTAAAAATGGACCAACAATTGAAATCTATAGAAATAAAAATACGACTCTTCCCATTGATGATAAATATATTGGGAAAATAGAACTTGAAAGTCCAAATAGAAAATACTAAGTTGACTGGGGCTAAGAGTTATCTGCTACAAATATTGATATTATTTACATAAGTGTTAGGGGTAATTTTATGTGTTCAGATAATACAATTAAAAAATGGTTATTAATAAATCCTCCAACAGGAAAATATATGAGGGAAACTAGGTGTCAGGCACCTTTGAAAGGTATAATAGCTGCATATTTACGTCCTCCATTAGATTTGGCATATATAGCAGGATCTGTATGCTATCATGGTGATCAATGTAATATTATAGATTACCCTGCAGAAAAAAAGACATGGAATAATTTCAAAAAGGATTTATTATCTTTCAATCCGGATTATCTTGTTGTGAATACAACAGGGTTCACTATTTCAGATGATCTTATAGCATGTAAAATAGCGAAATCAATTAATACTAAAATAATGACACTTGCTAAAGGAGCAGTATTTTACCATGAATATCTAAAGATTTTTAATGAATGCAAAGAATTGGATGTTGCAGTGATTAACGATGAGGAAATGGGATTTGGTGATATTGCTGGTGGGAAGAAGTTATATGAAATTGCTGGCATTATATACCGTTCTGGTGAAGAAATAATAAATAATCCGCAAAGAGCTTATATATGTCTTGATGATCTGCCTGAACCACGTAGAGATTTGATAAATAATAAGTTATATAAACGTTCGGATACTGGGGAAATCCAAACATCGATTTTAATTGGACGTGGATGTAATGGTGGCTGTATTTTTTGCGTAGCGCCCCTTGTAAACGGAAATAAATGCCGATATCGCTCAATAAAATCAGTAATAAATGAAATTGATGTATGTATTAACAGGTACAATATACGTAGTTTTACTTTCTATGCTGATACGTTCACGTGGGATAGGGAGTGGGTCAATAAGTTTTGCTTATATATAATAGATAAGAATATTAAAATATCATGGTTATGTAATTCACGGGTAGATTGTCTTGATGAAGATATTTTAATTCTAATGAAAAAAGCCGGATGTTGGGGGATCTCAATAGGAGTAGAAAGCGGTTCTCAGTTGATACTTGATAAAATCAACAAAAGAATTACACTTAATCAAGTATCAAACACTGTACATATATGTAGAAAACATAAAATTGTAACTCTATTACATTTTATGATTGGTTTTCCTTGGGATAGTAAAGATACCATTATCACAACGATAAAGTTTGCAAAGCAGCTAGGAAGTACGTTAGTAGATTTTAATATTGTTACACCGTTTTCTGGAACTCCACTTTGGACTTTACTTCAAAATTATAATTTGATATTGGAAAATGCATCTTTAAAAAAATCAAATTATCAAAAATCCATTATAAAAACTTTCTATCTTAATCATAATGAATTGGAACATTATCGAAATAAAGCTATAAATTCATTTTACCTAAATTATAGGTTCATTACAAATGCATTAGTATATATAAAATCATTGAAGCATTTTACAAAATGTGGTATTGTTTTGTTTAACAAAATGTATTGGATTTTGTTGACAGCGCTGAAGTATAAAATGATTTACTATTTTCATATGAAAGGACGAAAGTGACATGACCGGTTAATTGAAAATGGAGATCCTGTTATAAAATATCGTACAGCCACAGAGTTAATGGATACACTATATGCTTATTAAAGATGGGAAAACTCAAATGTACTTTAATTGACAGATAAATCATAATATAGTATAATTATGCTATATATTTGTTATGGATTTATGATGTTTCAAGGGTAATGATTTTTTATGCTCAAAATGATAGTTTGTATGTCTATATTTACATAGAGGAGTACAACACATGAATGATTATAATTTAACCGAGAGACTGTATAGCAAATGTGGTCCAGTGCTACGTTATAGAATCGCAACAGAAATGATGGATAATGCGCAGGCTGACATAAAAGGTCTTCAAAAAGACTTATTAAGTCAGGATGAGGTTCAGGAAAATATAAAATATTACGCTTTCGGCGCAGAACAAGGAAAAAGGGGTGAATACTTCTATACTAAAAGACATGGTTCAAAACCGGAATTATTAGATAATATCTCTTCAAAAATGATTCATGGTTCGAAGCGAGAACTGCTGGAAAATATGGCTGCAAAACTGTGGTCTTTTGGAATCAGGAGAGGTTTTGAAGAAATCGATAAATATTTGGAAACCTATATAAAGATCATGGAGTATGATTACAATAGAAAAGGCGTAATGCGCGTTGGATATGGTAAAAACGCTATTGCCCAGTTTTTGAGCCTGCTTGGATATGCAAATGAACAATCTGTGTATAGGATAATGCAAACGAGACTGGACCAGTTATATGCGTTTGTTCTCAAGGAACGTTACGATATTTATATAAATGCAGATGACTATTCTGGTATTCCATCCAATTGGAAGGACGAGGACAAAATAATAGATCCCGCACTTACAACATATAGTGATGAAGAAGGTGAACCGCCGCTGCCTTTTATATATGATATCTTTGGATTTATAGGGATGAAGCAAGCAGGATTGACTGAAGATAATGAAAGAAAGATAAATGCTGTTTTAAAATATTTTCTTGATGAAAGGTATCAAAAAAACATTAAGCCCGGATATGGAATTCTTTTAGCTCCTACAGGCAGTTTTTATGGTTGTGGTTGGAGTATCCATTTGCCTGGATTTGGACAGGAATTAAACGAGAGCATTGATATAAATAAACTACATATAAATCAGCTTCTCTTAAGGCTGGAATTGCTCAGTCATTTTTCTATAACCAGAGATTTGCCCCATATGGCTGAACTATACAATTTCTTTGAAAGATATAGGGATAAAGACGGGTTTTACTGTTTTCCAAAAGAATTTATTCCAGAGAATAAAACAGGCTACTTTGTTATGGGCTTACGTATGGGGTTGGTGGAAAATAGAAAGAAAAAAGATGGATACATAGCAGAATCTACGTTTAGAGTACTTAAAATGAAGAAAAATCTTGGGCTATATAAATAAAAGATAAAAAATTGGATCAAAGCTGCGACAGCGAAATTTTTACGGAAATCAAGATGATGCGCAATCTTACGGAAGGAATAACTGGCATTCAGGCTGGCATGATATAACTGCGGTCATCCAGGGCTAAGTGCTTGTGATTTGGCATAGCTAGCGCTCCTTTCGTACATTGGCTTGCTGATGGAACATTATCCACCAACATTATAGAACACTGAGCTATAAAACGTATAAAAAATCGGTAAATACCGATTACAATACAAGGTTATGTGTCCCCCCCACCCCAACCGATGACGTAAAGCCTGCCGATTCACGCCTGGGCCCCTACTCCGGCTACTCTGCGGGGAGGACAACTCCCCGCTAACCCCTCTAGCTTTTTATCCCGTATATATTTTGAACTATTTAATTCTACATGTTGATTTGTACAACTAAATTCTATAGTCTGCCATGTAGGGGGTAGAAGTTAGTTTTGCAATTGGTAAATTTGATCTATGAGAAGATATGGCTTAAAAATAATTAAAAATAATAAATATATTACTGAATTATTTACTTATAGAATATTTGTTAAATTACTAAAATATATAGTCTCCGGAATTATCTCCAGTGGTACTGGCATGATACTTATTATACTATTTACTGAAGTTTTCAAAATATATTATATACTATCAAATGTTATTAATAACATTTTCCAATTTGTCATAAGTTTCCTATTGGTAAATATATGGACTTTTCAATCTAGTGAGAACATATTTAAGCAAATAAATTTCCGAATAGTGTATTTTGTTACGGATATTATTGCGGCAAGCGTATTGATGTATATATTAACAGATATAATTGGCTTTATTTACCCTATTTCAAAGATTATTATTGGGGGAATATCGTCATCCGTATTTTTTGTTTTGATGAACATAAGAACCGGGAAGAGTAATAAGACCATTATGTAAGTTACGTTTATTGTGCATACTTCTTCAATTGCCCCGCCAAAAGAGTTTCAACTAATTTTTCAAAGCCTTAATGGCGTTATACGAAATTGCCAGCACCTGATTGAACGAGTCGTTGGCCGTCTTGGGGGAGACGGCATGAACTCCTGGCAGCCTTTTGAACTATCCTGGCAACATTCTAAGGGTTTCAAATTTACCCTTTAGGCTGGTTAGGGATTTTTGAAGTATATTTTGACAATGATTTCCAGTAAGTTTAGGGTCGATACCTGAGGGTTTATAGCTGGAAATTCTTCTAACAAAACCTGCTAGAATAATTATACGAGGATGTATTATGAAAGTATGTCTAATTAAGCCTCCGTCGATAAGTTCAATAACGAGCGTAGGTCAAGATTCCTCTTTACCTTTGGGATTAGCTTACCTTGCAAGTTCTGTGCAGTCTGCGGGCTATGAGCTATGTATTATTGATGCGATCGGTGAAGCTATAACCCAATATTCATACTTGCAGTTGAAAGGACGAAAAGTTATTGCACATGGACTTACTTATGAAGAGATATTGGAACGTATTGACGCAGATACAGAGGTTATAGGCGTTTCTTGTATGTTTTCGAACTCTTGGCTATCTGATAGAGAATTACTGAAATTAATCCGATTATCGTTTCCCAATACTAAAATTATCATTGGTGGGGAGCATGCCACAGCATTACCGGAATATATCATTAACAATTGTAAAGAAATTGATTATGTCATTCTTGGTGAAGGAGAAGAAACAATAGTCGATCTGCTAGGTACACTTAGAGACGGCAAAGATGTGAAGGATGTTAAAGGGATTGTATATGCTGATGAGTTCACTGGTGAATTTATAAAAACAGAAAGACGTCCTCTGATTGAGGATATTGATTCAATACCAAAACCAGCATGGACATATTTTAAGGTTGAGCAATACATAAGTCATTCTTTGATCCATGGTGTAAATCTGGGACCGACAATGGCAATGTTGATGACAAGAAGCTGTCCCTATGAGTGCACATTCTGTTCATGTCCAAATATGTGGACGAATAAGTGGAGGGCAAGGACACCGCAGTTAATTATTGACGAAATGATCGAGTATATTGAGAAATACAAAGTAACCAATTTTGATTTTTATGATTTAAGTGCAATTGTCAATAGGAAATGGATTAAAGAATTTTGCACTCTACTCATTGAGAAAAATCTCAATATTACATGGCAATTACCATCAGGTGTGAGGAGTGAGATTATTGACTATGAAATAGCAACATTAATATATAAATCCGGTGGGTTCCGTGCAATAGGATATGCCCCAGAGACTGGCTCTCAAGCTGAACAAAAGAGATTGAAAAAAAATGTGACAATAAAATCAATACTTAAGTCTATGAAAGCTAGTTATAAAGCAGGATTACATACAAAGGCAAATCTAATATTCGGATTTCCAGGACAGACATGGAAAGATGTAATATCAACAGCAGCTTTTGTAGTTAAGCTTGCTTGGGTAGGACTTATTGAAATTGCTCCATTTCCGTATTCTCCTTATCCAGGAAGTGAAATATTCAGAAAGTTATTGGCAGAAGGCAAAATAGAGATAAATGATAAATATTTTCTCAATTTATTATCTATAAATGACCCCGTTCAAACTGTATCATACTCAGATAGATTTTCTTCAAGATCATTAAAATTAATTATTTTTTCAATGTTATGTATATTTTATTTATTTAATTTTTTATTTAGACCACAGCGGTTTTTTGTACTACTTTATCAGATATTATCAGGCGATACCTCGACAAGGATAACATATTCAATAGCTAACGTACGTAGGCGTAGGGTTGTTGTCAGATTACTCAAGGCCAGTAATGGTTCAGTAGTGCAAATACCCCACCTTTACTGGCCTTCTAATAAAAAATCCTTTAAATATAAAAGATGATTCCTATCTTGATAATGTAAACCTTCATAATACGGAAGGTAATAGAATGAATAATGTAGACATAATTGTATTATGTGCCGTAAAAAATGAGTTTGATTCGGTAAGGCTGATACTAACAGAAAAAATCCAGGACAAATATGATATTGATAACCTTAAGTGTATAAAAGGAACAATACAAGGATACAACTGCATTGTTGCACTAACCGGTCCATACATGGAAAACTGCGAAACGGGCTTGCTAAAGATCCTGAGTAGGTATAATACAAGAATAGTATTATTATTTGGAGCTGCTGGAGCAATCAATCCTAAATTGGCAATAGGAACAATTACAATACCCTCATCAGTTATCAGGTACGAATCATCAGATTTCTTAAAAGGTATTTATAAAGAGATTTCGCTTTCTTTTATTTCCGAGCATTTAGGCAAGTTTCCCAATATTTTAATAACAAGAGCGGGTACAAGTCCTTACTTTGTAAGCAGTAAGAAGCTAAGAAGGGAAATTTTTAGCAAGCTTCAGATTGATACAACAGATTGCGAAACTTATTATGTTGCAAGGATTTGTAAGGAACAGAATATACCATTCTTAGCTATAAGGTGCATTACAGACAATGCCGGCACATGGGCGGAATATCTATACTTTTTTAGAGCTCGTAAAGTGCTGAAAACGGGAGCACAGGTAATTTACAGGTTGATTCAAAGTAAAAGTTTATGAGGTGGGAAAGCTATGCTTAAAGCTAAAAAGCATTTTTACAATGTTTATTTGGATTGCACGGAGATTCGTTGCAAGTCAAGCAGTGTCCTTGCCAGTAATATATATAAGTATCTGGAGGAAAACGGACATAATGTTGTGAATTCAATACAACAAGCTGACTATATTATTTTAAACACATGCGGAGCCGATAGTTTCAGAGAAAAGGCATCCATAGACCGTATAGATATTTATAAAAAAAAATCACAAAAAGTTAAAAAGATTATCTTTCTGGGTTGTCTTACTAAAATCAACAAGACGCTCTTGGATGGTTATGCTTCAGATATTGTTGTATTTCAGGATAACAACTTATTAGATGAGTTGTTTTATAATAATGTAAAATACTGTGATGTGAATACGCGATATATTGATAACAGAATATATGAAAAACTTTCGATTCCTTTACATGATGGTGCACTTGGCATTATTTCAAAAAGTTTTGAGAAAGTTTTTCGAAATAAGTGGCAAAGTAATAGATTCTTTGTTGAAATAAGCCGGGGCTGTGCCATGAACTGTGGCTTTTGTGCTATTCCCAATGCCAGAGGTAAGAAAGTTGTTTCCAGAGAGAAGCATGATATTATAGCCGACATAGAACAGCATTATTCCAGTGATAAAATTCTCTCTTTAGTGGCAGATGATTGCGGCAGTTACGGGGTTGATATAAAAAGCAATCTGCCATCACTTATTTGTGACATTAATTCAAGATATCCTGATAAGCCAATTGATATTAATTATATCAATCCATTCTGGCTGGAAAATAATGCGGATCAATATTTAAAGATAATTAAAGAAATGAATATTGTAAGTATAAATATTAGCTTACAAAGTGGCTCAAACAGGATCATTAAGAAAATGAATAGAAGATATGATATCAATAAAATAAAGGAGATTATAAGGAAAATTAGAAAAGAATCACCACAAGCAATACTTTCAACGCACCTAATGGTGGGTTTCCCAGGAGAGAGGTTAGCAGATTTTTTTAGTTCGCTGTTTATGGTTAGTTATTTTGATTTTTGCAATCCTATAATTTACACAGACAGGCCTGGAACTATGAGTTACGAAATGCAAGATAAGAATTCACATCTGACAAAATTTGTAAAACATAAAATTTTGATGATCTATTGTATTGTTTGGTATATGCTTAAAAAATTTTCGAGAACCGTGCAAGGTTATAATATATATAAATATTGAGGTTTAAGTGAGGAATACCGCATATTTGGGGATATGAAAGAGGGTTGGGGGGTAATAGAATTGAAAGTACTATTTATAATTCCTGAGTTTGAGTATCTTGGGATTGAATTCTTATCATCAATTCTTATAAAGAATGGCCATAAGTCGAAGTTGATTTTTGATCCGACACTGTTTTCTGACATGTTCATGAATAAACCATGGCTCGCTCAAAAGTTTGATGCAGGAGATACCATTTTGAGAGAGGTCAAAAATTATAATCCTGATGTAGTGATGTTTTCATTGGTAAGCGATAGTGTTTCCTGGTTTAAAAAACGTGCTGCCAAAATAAAAGAAATAACGAATGTACCTATAATTGTTGGAGGGATACATGCCACATCTGTGCCTATGAGAGTCGCGAGATTACCATTTGTTGACTTTGTAGTGACAGGTGAAGGGGATTATATATTACCTGAGCTACTTGAGCGAATTTCTAATGGGAAAGATATAGCAGGCATCAATGGAGTATTTTATAAATATAAAGGTGAAATAATGGGCAGTATGAATACTTCATTGATTCAAGACTTATCGGATATGCCAATACCAGATAAGGAGTTATTCTATGATGCTGCGCCTTGGGCCACAGGTGAGTATAATTTCATTGCCAGTAGAGGATGCCCGAACGACTGTTCATTTTGCCACAATAACATAACGCGGGATATGTGGGATAAAAAGGGGAGATTTGTCAGACATCGACCGGTTGAAAATGCTATAAGCGAATTATTGAAGTATAAGAAAAAATATGATTTCACTACTCTTAGAATGTGGGATGACAACCTATTAACCATGAAAGAATTTTCCAGAGATCTTCTGGAGGAATATGCGGAAAAGATACATGTACCTTTTAGAATTAGTGTACACCCATCCACTATTACAAAAGATACTGCGCGGCTACTCAGTAAAGCAGGATGTTGGGAAGTGGAAATGGGAATACAGACTACGGATGTATCCGGCCGCAAAATATGCGGGCGGTGGGAAGATAATGATACTATTGTTAATGCTGTAAGGTATCTGAAGGATGAAGGAATAAGGACTTTAGCAGATTGTATATCTTATATTCCGGGAGATAAGCCTAAGAAGATATATACAATGGCAAAAGATATTTCAAATATCAAACCCTACAGGGCCATTACATATACTTTACGTTATTACCCCAAAACAGGGATTATTAAGTATGCCCTTGAAAATGGAGAACTTACAGAGAAAGATATTGAAGATATTGAAGAAGGTGATTATAAAGGCACCTGCCATTTGACTTCCTATGATGCCAAAAGGGATAAAGTATTACATCGTTTGGCAGGTATTTTAATGCTGTCACCCTACCTTCCACAACGTTTTATTTCCTTTCTTGAAGCAGTACATGCAGAAAGATGGATGGTGGATATTAGCGAATTTATACAATTTATGAATCAAATAAAAAGCTTATTTGATAAAAACCATGATATGGCAAGATTATTTTATAAAAAGTATTCATTTTATTTGCTTAAAGAAGGAAGAAGCTGGTTGAAATTAAAATATGGGGGATTGTCACATAATGGGTGTTAAAATATCAAAGTTTGAAGGAAGTTCAGTAGCAGAGTTGTTATATAATAGAATTATCGAGAAACAAATTACAGTAGTTCCTTTAGAAGGGGAGTGCTTTGATAGCACACTCCGAAGACTTGTCGAAATATTGGGGGATCAACAAATCATATTTCAGATAGGCTTCGGATCAAATAATGCATATAATAGATATATTGACTTCATTGTTAAAGAAAAAGGCATAAAACCACCTATAACATGGGTCTCTGGTGGGACATACAAAAGTGATTTATCAGGTATTTATACTGTGGCAATAAATAGTGAGGCGTGTGTACCAATTCAGAAAGGTGAAGATATTATCGGATATAAGGTTACAGATGATTTTGCGGAGTATTTGTATATGTCAAATATTCTACCTGATAATACCGATAACTCACGAGAGAATCAGGTTGTGTCTTGCTTTGAAAGTATTAAAGCAATAGTAGAGAAACAGGATATGAATCTGAACAACATTGTAAGGACTTGGTTTTTTAACAATAATATATTGGAGTGGTATAATTCCTTTAATAAAATCAGAACTAAGATTTATCATGAAAATAATATGATGAAAAAAGTTGTTCCGGCCAGTACAGGTATAGGCGCTGCTAATCCTTTTAATAAAGAATTGGTTATGAATTTACTGGCTATTAAGCCTATAAGCTCTTTTTTAAAAATAAGAGAAGTGGAATCACCGCTTCAGTCAACGGCACAAAGCTATGGGAGTATATTCAGTAGGGCTGTTGAAATTAATACTCCTTTATTTCGGAAAATGCTGGTTTCGGGGACAGCTTCCATTTGCAAAGATGGTAGAACAATGTATGAGTCAGATGTTGTAAAACAAATGGAATATACTTTTGAAGTGATAAAATGTGTGTTGGATTCGAATGGAATGGCTTTCCAGGATGTAACCAGAGCTATTTGTTATTTTAAAGAAAAAGATCATATCAGATTATTTGATGAGCATTATAACAATAAAAATGTTTTTATTCCACAGATCATAAAGTCTAATAATACAGTATGCAGACCTGATTTGCTTTTTGAAATTGAACTGGATGCAGTAAAATCGTTGGATTAGAATTTATTACTTATATGGTGAGAATATGCAAGCCAAGAATATTTTAATGTACTTTATGAAAAGGATGTTGCATTCAAGCGTACTGCTTCAAAAAACGCTTGTTCTTTTATTGTATATATTTGATAATACCCGTAAAAAGAAATATTATACTGTCAAATATAAGTGTATGTCGTTTAATAAAAATGATTCTTTACCAGTTATAGATTTGAAGGTCATGATCGGATATAAAAGTAATGGTGATTATTTTAATGGCAGAAGTTATAACCTAATCGATTTTCAAAACAAAGAAGTGTTGCAATGGAGTATTCCAAGTCCAGAAATTACTGACGGCATAAAAGCATTTAAGAAATGTATACCTGCATACAGGAAAGATTACCTTCAGATCCATTCCTATTTTACAGGTATTGGTAGCGAACATTCCATTCATATTTCAAAGGATAATAAATTTATATGCTCAACATATGGATATTACTGTACAATCATCGATGTATCCGCAAATAAGGTTTTTAATTTTCCTGAAAGTTACTTGGATACTATTATGGTTTATTGTGAAACAGGAGGATTTTCACCGGATAGTAAGCACTGGTACGTAGTTAGGTGGAAATTAGAGGACAATATTGATTTAATAAATAAAAAATGTGAACTAATAAGATGTGAAATTGTCAGAATAGATTTAGAAGCTAGACAGAGTAAGGTTTTAGGGAGTTTTGAATACAAGGATAGAGTCCACCAAATAAGTTGCTCTCCGGATGGAAGGTATCTGATTATTGTTTCTTTTCAACAAGATTTGCATATACCCTATCCAAAACATTCCATATACAGAGATCCTGACGGATATAAAAGAAGTAATTCAAAAGGACTTAAAAGCGGGTATATTGTCACATATGAGATCACGACAGGCCATTATTGGTATACTGATATTCCGGTTCCTGCTCCGGCTCATGCCGAATTTGATAGGTATTCACCGGACGTTTTTTATTTGTCATCACATAATATAAAACATTATCAATCAATGATATTTATCGAAGGTCCTGGGGCGATTTACAAAATGCGTATAGCAAATGATGATACAATAATTGAGGGTTGCTATACGGACCCGGAATTTTTGCGTATTACCCAACATGAACTGTTTTACAGTGATGGAAATTCATATATAGCTACTATTACTACTCCTGATAAACTAGACATAATAAATTGCCAGAATATGAGTTTGGAAAAGCGCCTGATAATTTCCGCGACCGATCCTATAGATTTTAGCAGGACAGGAAATGCTATAGCACCTGAGGGGGAAAATATATATTCTTCAGTTAACCCGTCCTTTGACGGAAAGTATATATTATTAGCATCGAAAAGAGATTTGAAATTATGCGATATGAGGGAAGGGTGTTTAATAAGTCTTGATGAAACTCTACCGTGCAAGTTAAGTTTAGGTTTAGGTCATCCAAAAACATCAGGTAGTTGATTCTGAATTAACCTTATTCAGGTTGGAAGTGATTATATTGTCCAGCCAATTCAGCACAGCTTTTTTATTTAACCACATCCAGCCTCCTCTGGCTGAATAGAATAAGTCTATTTGAGAAATAAACCAAAGGTATCCTTCATCATATATGAAATCTGCCCCGTAATATTCTGATGCTATTTTAATTGTCTCTTCCCATGCTTTTGTTTCTGAATAGAGACGGAAAGGGCAATAAATAATTGGTAATACGAATATATTCAAAAAATGATATAAATAAGGATTAGATCCTTTTTGCTGAAGAGCATGAATTTTTTCGTGTTCTATTATGATAAACTGGACTGATTGTTTGAACATGTTCCAATTGGCCGGCAGATAGATAGTGTTTCCAAAAGTTGTAGGAACCCAATTATAGAAGTGCGGAAACACAACTCCTATAAGTTTCATAATGAGTGAGTCTTTTTTAGAGAGAATATTGATATCTTGTAAAGAATTATTAATAGGTAACAAACTTTTAACACTCCTTGGTATTATTATATATTTATTATAAGTGAAAATTATATGGTGTCAACTATTCTAAAGATTGTTATTCAGAAGGTTTATCATTGACGATTTTAATTGTTACTCCACATGAGATTTGGAAAAACTGAAGGGGGGGAAAGATATTAAAAGGTTCAACTATATTTATTTTTTGAAGAGCATATTTTGCAAGTACAAATTATATCATATACTCCTTCTATATGCTGTGATTATAATGGAAAAGCTATTTTCAAAACCATTGAGGAGTACGAAAGTTGAAAATATTCAATTTGATAAGAAGGACTTGCTTCCGCAGATAAATCTTCAGGTGACTGTCGGATACCCTTCCAATAAAAATGGATTTAACAGTCTAAAGTTTAGTATAATAGATTTTTATAATATGAATATCAAATCGTGGATTGTCGCTCCTCCATCCACTGTAAAAACAAATGCATTATTCAAGAGGTATATATATAGGTATAAGGCTCAGTACCTGAGGTTACGTGCGCCTTTTATGGGGATAGGACGGCCGCATTGCTTCCAGATATCTAAAAAAGGATATTTTTGTGCACCAAATGGTTTTTACACTTATATAACAGATACTTCAACAAACAGGACGTCAATATTTCCTCAGAACTTTTTAGAGACTGAACCGATGCATTACTCAAAACAGGGCAGTTTTTCGCCTGATGGATCAT
>JAFABI010000010.1 GCA_023426125.1 Bacillota bacterium | reverse complement strand
AGGCTACCAGGTATAATCCAATATTATACTGATGTTCAACATTTGTCCAAAAAAGGTTTTCAAGTTGGCATGGAATTCTAAGATTAAGCGAGATAATACGAGTAAATGAAAGTTATTATAAGGAGGTCAATGATTGGTATTCTAAGAATGTAAAATAAGAGATTATTTTCGGAATGCCGGTAGTGAGGAGGTGTATTTACCTTCCCCACTACCCGGCAGGCCTTACAACGGCAGGAGGTTATTTGATGCTATTGGCTGGTACGGGAAGAAAAAGCAACAGGGCGTTACATTTAATGCTGCTTCCAGGCCTTTTTCTAACACTTGTTTATTTTTACGGACCTATGTTCGGGCTGGTTATGTCCTTTCAGAATTTTAATCCGGTAAAGGGATTTTTAAGATCAGAGTGGGTCGGTCTGGAGAATTTTAAATACGTATTCAGGATGCCGGACTTTTCCCAGGCATTCTGGAACACTCTGTATATTTCCATCCTTAAAATCGTTTTTGGCATATTGGTGCCTTTGATTCTCGCATTGCTGATAAATGAAGTGAGCAGAAAGGGATTTTCAAAGCTGGTTCAGACAAGTATTTTTATTCCCTACTTTTTATCCTGGACAATTCTGGGGAGCATCGTAATAGAAATATTTTCTCTTGACGGACCGGTAAATAGCCTGTTGAAACTTGCCGGTCTTGAGCAGACAATGTTTATGACGGACAATAAATGGTTCCCAATCATCGTAGTTATAAGTGATATATGGAAAGGAGCCGGGTATTACATGATAATATACCTGGCGGCAATAACATCAATCGATCAAAGTTTATATGAAGCTGCTAAGGTGGATGGAGGAGGAAGATGGCTTCAGATGCTGAATATAACGCTTCCGGCTATGGCGCCGATTATAATTCTTACAATTACCTTGAGCCTGGGTGGGATATTAAATGCCGGATTCGAACAGATATTAGTATTGTATAACCCTATTGTTTACCAGAGCGGAGATATCATTGATACTTTTGTTTACAGGATAGGTATTACCAATTCACAATATTCTCCCGCGGCGGCAGTAGGTCTCTTTAAATCGGCAATATCCTTTGTGCTGGTTTCGTTATCCTATTTTTTAGCTTACAAGTTCAACGACTATAGAATTTTTTAAAGGGGGTACGGATGATTAAATCAACTTCAATCTCACGTAAAATATTTATGGCATTCAATTATTTCGTTTTATTATCGATTACATTTATCTGTATACTGCCTTTTTTGCATCTGATTTCAGTATCGTTAAGTTCAAACCTCTCCGCTGCTGCAGGTGAAGTAGGGCTGATTCCGAAGGGATTCACGCTGCAGGCATATCAGTACATCATAAAGAAGCGGGAATTTATTGTAGCGATGCTGATATCTTTTGAAAGGGTTTTTATGGGCACCACACTAAGTCTTTTTCTGGTAATCCTTACAGCATACCCGCTTTCAAAGAGCAATAAGGATTTTAAACAAAGGACGGTATACACGTGGATATTTGCATTTACAATGTTTTTTTCCGGGGGACTGATTCCTACCTATATGGTTGTCAAGTCAACGGGGATTATCGATTCGATATGGGCTTTGATTTTACCCGGTGCGGTAAGTGCATGGAATATTGTTCTGATGCTGAATTTTTTCAGGCAGGTTCCAAAAGAATTGGAAGAAGCGGCAATCATCGATGGGGCAGGGCATTGGACAATTCTTTGGAGAATATATCTTCCGGTTTCGGTTCCTGCGGTAGTTACCATCCTTCTGTTTATCGTAATTTTCCACTGGAATTCGTGGTTTGACGGGATTCTATATATGAATAAACTGGAAAAATATCCATTGCAAACATATCTATATACCGTTGTAATGTCTCTGAACAGCAGGAATCTTGGCATGTTATCCCCGGACGAGTTTGAAAGGGTGAAAAATATAAATGAAAAGACGGTGAAAACGGCCCAAATATTCCTTGGAGCACTGCCGATCCTTTTGGTATATCCTTTTTTACAAAGGTTTTTTGTTAAGGGCTTGATCATTGGAAGCGTAAAAGGCTAAGCGTGTGAGGGTGATATAATTACCGGCAGCACTTATGGGAAGACGAGACAGGAAATTGGGCATGTAAGATAAAGTTCAAGGTAACCGTGATAAATTAAGCTGTTGCAACCGGGGTGGATATGCTGGAACATTCGCTCAGGATACCAGCCGGAGAGAGTGCTATATAGGGAGGAATTACGATGGGAAACATTGATAAACATAGTATGGCCGGCAGATTGGTTAATTACCCGGGACCTGCGGGTGAGCCGGCATCACAGGACTATACTGTAACTGTAAACGATGAGCCGGTTTTCTGCTATACCAGCTACAGGTATGATCATGACGATCCGACCGAAGTTATTATTGGGAGAGAGGTGTCGCCGGTAAGCTTTGCATACTTTGATTTTGAAGGTGAGGTTACAGTGAAGATAGCTGCTGCAAAGGAATTTTCTTCGGTTGAAATACGTCCTCTCTCCTTGAATGTAAAGGCTGATGTAAGGAATACCATGATAAGTTTTAAAATAGATCAGCCTGGTTTTTACATCATCGAACCCTACGGAATTAAAAGACCTCTCCATATCTTTGCAAACCCTATTGAAACTGAAGTTCCTGACCTTAATGATGAAAAAGTACATTATTTTGGTCCGGGTATCCACTGCATTGACCCGTTGGAGATACAGGACGGTGAGACTGTTTATATTGCCGGAGGAGCGGTGGTCTACGCAAATATGCACGAGGTAACCAGCCAATGGAGCGGAATGGACTTTCAGAGGGGAACGTTCTTTGCTGCGGACAGGAAAAATATCAGGGTCATGGGACGGGGCATCATATGCGGGAGAGAAACACTCAAAAAGGCCAGAAGGCATAGGTTGCTGGAGTTTACAAAATGCAGTGATATCGAAGTAGAAGGCGTCATTCTTCGCGAATCTTCGGGATGGACGTTTGCGGTGTTCGAATCGCAGAATATAGCCATAAATAATATCAAAATCATAGGACACTATGTGAATAATGACGGAATCGATATTTGCAGCTCTAAAAACGTCGTGATTGAAAGGTGCTTTTGCCACAATGCGGATGATTCCTTCCTTATTAAGGCTCACCATGCACCGGTGGATAATGTTGCATTCAGGGGGTGTGTGGTATGGAACGATGTTGCCACAAGCTTTGGTATTGTAAATGAGACATCTTTTGAGGTAAGCAATGTATTCTTTAAGGACTGTACTGTAGTGCATTCGACTTTAGCCTGCTGGATTCCCGAGGCGGGTGGTGTATTAGGGGTATGGAATGATCAAGGCGGACCGGTCCGTGACATTGTTTTTGAGGATATAATCGTTGAAGATGCATGCAGCGGCAAGCAGGCGATAAAGTTAAATATCACAGACCTGGAGGGACTTAATGGATGCGATGGAACTATCAAGAAAATTGCCTTCAAAAATATAGAATTCCTATGTACCGGGGATGAGAGAATCGTATTATCCAGCCCTTTTCACAAAGGTGCCATAGAAGGCATTGCATTTGAGAAGGTAAGTATCAATGGGAAGAATATTACCTCAGTTTCCGACAGTAATTTTGAAATAAATGGGGCGATAGATATAGAAATAAAGTGAAGGCTATCCGTGTAATGTATGGTGGAGGGGATATTGATAATCAGTTTAAAAAGATAAATATATGAGTATATGTAAATGAAAGTATCATGCGGAGGAATGGGTTTAACTATAATTTTTTTATCCGTTGCATACTCAGGACACAATATAGTATAATAAAAAGAAAATATTAAGGGCGATGACGAAGAAGATTAGGTGTAGAAAGCCTTACAGAGAGTTAGAGGTTGGTGGGATCTAACAGGTGTCTGCATTGAACGCAGCTTCCGAGCTTCTTCTTGAAAGGTAATACGAGTAGAGAACGACGTTTCCTTACGTTACAAAGGCGCAGTATGGCAGTACTGGTTGAGTGAGCATTAAGCTAATTAGGGTGGTACCACGGATAACTCTTCCGTCCCTTCACAGGGATCGAAGGGTTTTTTTGTTTGCAGACAAAGCTACCCAAAAATCGGGGAGGTAATTTATAATGAACGCTATCGGTATCAGGAAAAAGTTTATGGAATTTTTTAACCACCATCGGCACAATACGATTTCTGGTTCGTCCCTTATACCGGAGAATGACCCCAGCGTATTATTTACGACTGCAGGGATGCATCCGCTTGTACCCTATCTTTTGGGAGAACCTCATCCGTCGGGCAAGCGTCTGGTAAACTATCAGAAATGCCTCAGGACAGATGATATTGATGAAGTGGGAGACGATATTCACCTTACATTCTTTGAAATGCTTGGCAATTGGTCATTAGGCGATTACTTCAAGGAAGAAGCAATCAAGATGAGCTATGATTTCCTTGTCAACGGACTTCAACTGGACCGGAACCGTTTGGCTGTGACTGTATTCGAAGGGGATGAAGATGCCCCAAAGGACGAGGAGGCAGCCAATGTATGGAAGTCAACCGGAATAAAAGAGGAGAATATCTACTATCTGGGGAAAAAGCATAATTGGTGGGGGCCGGCAGGGCAAACCGGTCCATGCGGCCCTGATACGGAGATCTTTTATGACAGTTTAAAACCCAAATGCTCGGAGAAGTGTGATCCGGCATGTAAGTGCGGCAAGTACTGGGAGATATGGAACAATGTCTTTATGCAATACTATAAAAGCTCTGATGGCACCTTTACGGTATTACAGCAAAGGAATGTTGACACCGGACTCGGGCTTGAAAGGATGACAGCAATTTTAGAGGGAAAGGATAGTATATTTGAGACGGAACTGTTTTCGGATATTGTGAAACAGGTAAAGGCTCTTGCAAGGAAGGAGAATGAAACAAGTGTCAGAATAATTGCCGACCATATCAGAGCTTCGTGTTTTGTGTTAATCGATGGGATAACCCCGGGCAACGCAGACCAGGGATATATTCTGCGAAGGTTAATAAGAAGAGCTGTCAGGCATATGAGAAAAATAGAAATAAACCCTGATCAAATATCTGAAGTGGGTTATGCAACGATAAGGTCGTTGCGGGAGTTATACATTGAATTGGATGGGCAGGAGGAGTATATTATAAAAAACCTTGTAGAAGAAAAAAACAAATTTGTTCAAACTCTTGAAAAAGGTGAAAAGCAATTCTATAAGGCTTTAGAAGTATGTAGGAAAGAAGGGAAAAGTACGCTTGAGGCAAAAACGGTGTTTACCCTTTATGATACATTTGGCTTCCCACCGGAAATAACTGCCGAATTGGCATCGGAAAACAATGCAACCATTGATTATGCCGGCTTTGAAGAGTTATATAAACAGCACCAGGAGTTATCACGCCAGGGAGCTTTACAAAGGTTCAAGGGAGGGCTGGCCGACAATTCCGAAGAAACGGTTGCGCTGCACACAGCAACCCATTTACTGCATAAAGCATTAAAACTTGTTTTAGGGGAACATGTCAGACAAAAAGGGAGCAATATTACAAAAGAGAGACTGAGGTTTGACTTTTCCCATGGACAGAAAATGACTCCGGAAGAAATCCGCAAAGTTGAGGAGGTTGTCAATGATGCAATAGGACAGGGTCTACAGGTGCAATGTGACGAAATGTCTTTTGAAGAGGCGGAAAGAATGGGTGCTGAGGGCCTATTTACAGAGAAATACAGTGAAATTGTCAAGGTTTATTCTATAGGCAATTTCAGCAGGGAGATATGTGGCGGACCGCATATTAGCAATACCGCAGACCTGGGGCATTTCAAAATTATAAAAGAGGAGAGCGTTGCTTCCGGGGTGCGTAGAATTAAAGCGGTAATCAGGGGCGGAAAATAATAAAACCCGGCTGAATTTGCAAAAAAGGAGGCCACAGATTATGAAAAGTAATAAAATAATGATAGAAGCTTGGAATGCCTGGCTCACCATTATTGTAACAGGAACCAAATAATTTGAGAAGGAAGGAGAAACACATTATGGATAAGTACGTTGAACAGAATAAAATTGCATGGGAATATGATGCATATGATTTTTGGGTTGGCCAAACAGGAACTCCCTTCGAGAGAGCAAAAATGGATCTGGAAAACCCACGCGCCATACTAGGAAAGTATTCAAAATATTTTGATGATGTAAAAGGGATTAAAATAGCCAATATATGCGGTTCCTGCGGTAAGAAGGCTATACCGCTTGCAATACTCGGAGCTTCGGTTACTGTATTTGATATATCTAAGGAAAATAAGCGATATGCCTGCGAAACTGCCGAGGCAGCTGGTACGAATATTGATTTTATCGTTGGAGATGTAATGGATATAGATTTGTCCGTATATGGTGGATATTTTGATGTAGTATTTATGGAAGGTGGTATTTTGCATTATTTTTTTGACATTGACCGATTTATGAGCCTTATGAATAGCCTCGTTAAGCATGGCGGCAAAATGATATGCAGTGACTTTCACCCGATACATAAATTTATTGATGTTTTGGGGCTTGGAGGCCCAGCAGTTGATTATTTTTCAACAGAGATTATCGAGTGTGAAATGGCTCATGCAAAGTTTTATGATGAGGAAAAGCGAAAGAAATTTCCAAAATGTAAGATCCGAAGATATACACTCAGTGAGATAATAAATTCAGTCATAAACAATGGTTTTATCTTAAGGAGCTTTGAAGAACATCCTGCATGGACGAATAAAGAGCTCCCCGGGTTGTTCACATTAGTGGCAGACAAGACTGTAAGGAAATTATGACCTGGCGTACCGCTGCGATAAGGGCAAGACGTGCTGTTTTCAAAGCCTCGTTGTCTGCTTCAAAACTGAGTGGTAGAAAGTGGAACTTTTTGTAAGGTGATATGGAAAATTTGCTATGATGCGTGGACTTAAAATTTCAATGCAATAGCCGCATATCCTGATGATGTGTAAATATACAATTAAATGTTTGAAAAAACAAAAATATAAACATTATTGTTGACGAATAGGTTTGGGTGTGTTAGTATCAACTTCGAGTTGGAAACTGGCATTGTCCCTTATTTTGACGGCGCTATTTCACCTGAAAGAATCATTAAAATATTGGAACAATATTTTCATATCACTATAGAGGTATCTGATACACTTATATTTTTTGATGAAATCCAGCTTTGCGAAAGAGCGCTTACCTCTCTCAAGTATTTTGCAGAAATGGCCCCGGAATACCATATTATTGCAGCAGGCAGTCTCCTTGGTGTCGTAATCAATCGCAATAAATTTTCTTTCCCGGTGGGGATGGTAAGGAAGTAGACGCAGGAGGATACATTATATTGCTTCAAATAGGTTTGTAAGTAAGTAATATGGTTTGCAAAAAATCCCTTGAGAGGGTGAAGAAGTCCTGCCAGCAGATGGTTTGGGCCTGCGTAAGGACTTCTTTTCCACTTGTTGCCGCTCTGACACGGAGCAGCTTACATTTCTTCAACAGGCTCAATACCAAGCAGCCAAAGCAGTTCAGGATGACCTGGCGTACCGCCGCGATAAGGGCAAGGCGGCAGCACCAGGTAGGGAGCTTTCATGGGAAGCTCATATTCCGCCTGGTTCAGTACAAGTCTGCCCTCCGCATCTTCTTCGAGCTTGCCGGTCTTTTTGAATTCCTCAAGAAGCTTACCGGTGGTGTTTGAATAAATATAGTCCGATCCATACTCAGTATTGTATTTTATTCCAAGTTCACCGAGAATAGCCGTCTGGCCGTTTATGCAAATATTCACCAGCTTGCGGAACATGCTTCGTATTTTAACGTCACCGTTTTCAAGCCTGTAAAGGAGGTCAAAAACTTCTTTTCAATTTGTTAAAAAGTATATGACTATTCAGGTACCCCGGTTTGTCATTGCGAGGAGCAAAGCGACATGGCAATCTCTGCTTCTGACTGAGATAGCATTTATTAGATTGCCGCGCTCCACTTCGTTTCGCTCGCAATGACAGTACCTGAATAGTCACGAGTATAGAGCTAAGTTCCGGTAAAAGCAAATCAGGCAGGAAGATGGCTGCATCCTGCCTGACAGCTATCTAGTCCATGATATATCTTGGAATACCCATATCCAGTTCAGGCTTGATTCTCTCTAAAAAATTATCAAAGGTCATGAACCCCAGATTACCTTCTTTTCTGGATCGTACCGACAAGCCTTCCTTTTCAACCTCCTGGTTGCCTATAACCAGGATTAGAGGGATTTTTGCCAATTCCATCCTGCGAACCTTTGCCCTCATTTTTTCATTGCTTAGATCAAGGTTGACTCGAAGGCCAGCCATTTTAAGCTTTTTCGACAGACCCTTGCAATACGCAAACTGGTTATCGCAGACAGGAACAATTCCAAGCTGTACCGGTGCATACCACAGCGGAAAATCCCCGTTGTAATGTTCAACCAGCATCGCAAAGAACCTTTCCAGGCTCCCGAACAATGCCCTGTGCACCATCATTGGAGTATGCCTTGCTCCGTCTGCCCCGATATAAGTCATGTTGAATCTTTCCGGCAGATTGAAGTCAAACTGGATTGTACTGCATTGCCACTCCCTTCCTAAAGAATCCCGAAGCTTTAAATCGATCTTTGGTCCATAGAAAGCTCCTCCTCCTTCGTCGATATCATATGCAAGGCCGGTCTCAACAACGGCATTCTTCAGTAGCTCAACTGCGGTATTCCAATCTTTATCCTCGCCGATGGACTTTTTTTTCGGTCTTGTTGCGACATAGGCCTTAAAGCCATTGAGACCAAAGGCTTCCAGAATATACAACGAGAACTTCAGTGCATTGACAATCTCAGGATAGATCTGATCCGGTGTACAAATAATATGGGCATCATCCTGTGTGAAGCCCCTGACTCTTGTAAGCCCTTGAAGCGCTCCTGAAAGCTCATACCTGTATACCGCTGCATATTCGGCATATCGGACAGGCAAATCCTTATAGGACTTCAAAGAGCTATTGTATATCATCACGTGAAAAGGACAGCTCATGGGTTTTAAATAATATTCCTCGTTGTCAATTTCTATGGCGCTGTACATTGACTCCTTATAAAACTGAAGATGCCCGGACGTTTTCCATAGCTCCGAACGGCCTATATGCGGTGTATAAACCCAGTCATAGCCATTAAGAACATGAACTGCCTGGCTGAATTTTTCCAGCAGGTATCTGACCATTGCACCTTTCGGGTGCCAGAGAATAAGTCCCTGGCCAATGTCCGGAGAAGAACTGAAAAAGTCAAGCTGTGCGCCAAGGGTTCTGTGATCCCGCTTACCCGCTTCTTCAATGCTGCGGATATAGGCTTTTAGCTCCTCCTGTTTTTCCCAGGCTGTTCCACAGATTCTCTGAAGCATGGGATTGCCGGCATCGCCTTTCCAATATGCCCCTGAAAAACGCATCAATTTGAATGCTTTTGCATTCAGCTCTTTTAGCGAAGCTATGGGAGGCTCTTGACATAAATCGTTAAATTCTCCGATAGAGTATAAGCCTACACTGGAATTCCGGAGATCTTGGGGCAGTTCGTTTAATAGTTCAAGCTTATACGGCTGGCTTTTGAAAATTTGACGGGCTTCCGCAATACCTATGGCTTTATTTAACATCAGCTGCCCATCCTTGATAATATGCTTCATTTTTTCTTCTATTTGGATCAAGTCTTCCGGAATCAGCGGTCTCGGCAATTCGAAGTCATAATAGAACCCATCTTCAATTGCCAGCCCGGTTCCGAATTTGACTTCCTCAAATATTTGCTTAACGGCATAGGCCATGACATGAGCCATCGTATGCCTTATTTTGTATAACTTGTCATGTTCGTCATTCTTCATCGATCATCCCTGCCTTATCATTATTTTTATTGCATGACAGAGCAGCGACGGGTTATACTTCCGGAACAGTCGGAGACACATATGATGTTATCATCGTA
Source organism: Bacillota bacterium (assembly GCA_023426125.1). Taxonomy (GTDB): domain Bacteria; phylum Bacillota; class Clostridia; order Acetivibrionales; family DTU013; genus MnB-11. The sequence continues at coordinate 181,138 of JAFABI010000010.1, read as the reverse complement.
CGTAAGACATACGGAAACATATAACATTTTTCTCATAGTCCTATACACCACCTTTCCAGCAAAATAAAAAACTCCCATCCAACAAAGGGATGAGAGTCAATTCACACGGTTCCACCCAAATTACAGCGATCCTTCCAGATCGGCTGTCACTCCTGACGATGATAACGGAATCACCGGTTACACTTACTCTTGCTTCAGTTCACTGTTCAAAGGCGGTTTTCAGTTTTCCATACTTAGAAGCGCTCTCAGCCGCTGGCACTTCATCTCTGATAAGCTGGGCAAAACCTACTCGTCCTCATCATCACATTTATATTTATTTTTTAGTATTATACCAAACAGATCTTGTACATGTAAAGCAAAATTTTCCATATCATTTTTTTAACGGATATGCGAGGGAATTGGCACAAAGAAGATCGTCAGCCTATGGAAATAACCCATTCACTATGGTAAGATGATTTATGCAAACTTTTCACAGGGAGTACACAAATGAGAGATCTGGTAGAACAATTAAGGAAGTTCCGTGATGACAGGGATTGGAAGCAGTTCCATACGCCCGAGAACCTTGCGAAGTCCGTTTCAATCGAAGCGGGAGAGCTGCTGGAATGCTTTCAATGGGAAAAGACGTATAAGCTGGACAATGTGAAGGACGAACTGGCGGACGTATTTTTGTATTGCCTGTTAATGGCTGATTCTCTGGGGATCGACCTGGTAGACACGGCAAAGCTGAAGCTGAAGAAAAATAATGAGAAATATCCCGTTGAAAAAGCCAGGGGCAAAAGCAATAAGTATAATGAGCTGTGACAAAAAATATTCCTGTGTTCTAATGGGAGGTTCACTTGGACTGGAAGCAAAAGCTTTTTGAAAGCTACAATGAGGCGCTTGCGGCAGGCTATGACCTGTATGCGGGGAAAAGAGGAAAAGAGGCTGCCAACGGCCTTGAAAGCGGCGCTTATGAGGAATATAGGGAAGAAGCTGCAAGGCGCTGGAACAATAGGCCTTTGGAGCTTGTGGACGGAAAAACACCTGTAGAGATCTTAAACGGCATGGCCGGCCTTTCCGATATCGTAGAATTGTATAAGGAAGCCTGCATCATTTGCGACGACGGTATACCCGCAATTCTGGAGGAAAAGCTGAAGGGCTTTGGCAATGAGGCGGAGGACCGGCTGATGGAGCAGGCATGCGACAAGCCGTTATCCGGACGGGAGGAAGCCTCCATGGTAGCCATACTTTCTATCAGGCTTCTGGGGGAATGGAAGGCAGCCCGGTTGGCTCCGAGGCTGATTAAGCTGTTGCTGGACTGTAATCCGGAGGAGCTTATGCGGATGGAAGAAATCGAGCTGGCCCTTGTCAATATTGGCGATACCGGGCTTCTCCTTGAGGTGATGGGCCCTGCAGACAGCTGGTCCCAGCCCCACGAATACCTGGCTTCGGCTCTGGCAAAAGCAGGAGGGCTCAACCGGTCGGACTCTGTTTACAGATGCCTTAAGGACTATTTTCTCAAATACGGGAAACCTGTACTGGGGGCTTCAAATCTGGCCGAATACGGAGACAGCCGGGCCATACCGGCGCTCAGGGGTTATGCGGAACGGCATATGGCCGCGCTGGATGGAGAAACCTTTTATGAGATAGCACGTGCCGTGAAATGCCTTGGAGGCAATATGGACGACCTGGATGCGGAATACCGCCGCATTTGGAAAAACCGCCGTTGAAAAAAGGTGGAATTCATACTTTCAAAACTGTCTAACGTTAAAATGAAGCACAAGCTGGTGGTGCTCCTATTTTCTTATGCCGCCGCCTGTGCTTTTCGTACCCGGCAATGGTTCTCTTAAAAAAACATATTGACAAAATGTGAATAAATGTGAATAATAGTTAAAACAGTAGAAGATAAAGCAACTATGCTTGGCAATGGTATTGAGGTTAACGTAGGGTTAAGAAAAATTCCGTATGGTCCGGGGCGGATAACCCGAATCTTATAATAATGCAAATATCCCATAAATAAGGTATGATACAGATAAGCACAAAAGATAAAGAAAATGGACAATAATCTGGGGAAGGGTGATTTTGTGATACTTAATCTTTTAAAAAAGCTCATCTTTCATTTTCTTTATGTAACCAATCTAAAGAGAAAATTAATTGCCACATTTTTTATCATCATCATTATTCCTATCTTTGTTTTAGGTATTTTTATTACCAGCAATTTATATGAGACAACCTTTTATGACAAGATCAAATCCTCCAATACGTCCGTAAGGCAAATTGGTGAAAACATAGCTTCCGGTTTATCGAAGCAAACCGGTGTTATTCGGTCCCTCCTTTCGGATACAAGCTTTATAGGGTATCTGGACTTTCAATACGAGGATGATTTTCTAGCTCTGACCGATTATATGGATAAAATCAGACCGGTTATATCAAGACTTACTACAGACGGTCAGGATTTTACGATCAAGGTTTTTTCCGGGAACAATACGATTGGGTTTTCAGGGGAACTGAATAACCATTTAAAAGTACTTCAAAATCAGGCGTGGTATAAAAAGCCTGAGAAACACTCTGACGCGATCAGCTGGACCAGTTTGTGCAAACTGCATAATTCTGATGACAGTAATTATATAGGATGTTACCGCACCCTATATGATTTTACGAAAGATGGAAATATTCTGGCAGTAATTTCTGTATTTTTGAATGAGATAAGTCTTTATTCTTTGATATCGGAAGAGAGGTCGGGTGGAAACATTGTTTTTCTTTTCGATTCTACGGGCAAGGTGGTTACAACTACTGAAAGAGGTCTCCTTGGCAAGGGTTCCGGCGAAATCTTCCTTAATAAGGATCACAGTATCATTGGTTTCAAAAGTGGAACGATTGTCAAATACAATGATGTCAACTATCTTTACAGCGTGACGGATATCAGCAGGACACTGGAAAATATAAATGGTTGGAAGGTTGTCTATTTAACTCCGGCGGACAGGATACTCAAGGAAATCAAAATGATCTGGCTAAACAGTATTTTGTTGTCCATTCTCTCTATTATTCTTTCACTGATTATCATTACTTCTGTTTCCGCAAGCATCAACCGGAGAATAGCCAGTCTAATCAATAAAATGAAAAAGGTATTTAACGGTGATCTCAGTGTGTACCTGAATGTGGACGGAAGCGATGAGATATCCGTTCTGCAAAGTGATTTCAATACAATGGTGGATAAACTGAACACATTGATTCATGAAGTTTATGAGTCAAAGATAAAATTACAGGGAGACGAAATTGTCAAGCAAAAAATCGAAATAAGAAGAAGAAATGCTGAAATCAAAGCTCTTCAAAGACAAATCAACCCCCACTACCTGATTAATACCCTGGAATCCATCCGTATGAACCTGGTTTTAAAGGGTGATATTGAAACGGCCGGAATTATAAAAAAGCTGGCAGCGACGTTTAGGATTCTGGTTTATGATAACAAGCGCATGCACAGGGTCAGGGATGAAATCAATTTCATACAAATGTATATGGATATCCAGAATTACAGGTTCAAGGACAGGATCAGGATTGAATACGCCGTTTCGCCAGGGGTGGAAGATAAATATATTCCCAAATTGATCATCCAGCCTTTGGTAGAAAATGCAGTCTGTCACGGGATTGAGATAAAAGATGGGGGCGGAAATATTGCCATCAATGTATCAGAACTTGATAATGCAATTTTTGTTGCTGTGTCGGATGACGGCGTAGGTATCAGCCCAAGGAAGCTTGGCCAGATTATCAATACGCTGGACAGCGAAGTTAATGACGAAATTGATATTGATTATACAATGTCGGTAGCTTTGGCTAACATACACCATAGAATAAGGCTTGAATTCGGTGAACCGTACGGGCTTCAGGTTTTTAGCGAAAAAGGGAAAGGAACGACGGTAAGGCTTTTAATTCCGTTGGATTGTATGGTCCAATAGCCTTAGTAGGGAGGGATAGTATTGTATTCGGTATTGATAGCAGATGATGAACCAGCTGTTTGTAAAGGACTTCAGGTATTGATTCCATGGGAGGATTACGGATTCAGGGTAGAAGGATGTGCATATAGCGGCATTGAAGCACTCCAGATAATGGGTAGCCAAAGGATTGATCTTTTGATTACGGATATTAAAATGCCGGGTATGGATGGTCTTAGATTAATCAAGGCAATCAAGGAAACGGGACATAATACAAAAATTGTAATTATCAGTGCATACAGAGATTTTGATTATGCAAAACGTGCCATGAAGTATGGTGTACGTGATTTTGTAACCAAACCCATCGATGAATCGTCGATAATGGATATGCTCGTTGATATAAAATCTGAAATTACTGCTGAACGGGAAAAGATCGGTCATATGGAGAATAGCCGGAAATTAATGCTGGAGCAGCTTTTCAGGGATATGGTGAAAGGCGGGAACGATGTGAGTAAAATTTCGGATGAAATTGCTCGGCACGGTATATGCTTGCAAGGTGGTTTCATGTATGTATCTCTGGTACATGTAAATTTAGATTCAGATAATTCCGGTGAATTTCTGATAAAAAAACTAAATAGTATTTTAGGAAATTACTGTAAGGGCTATGCTTTCAAGGATGACAAAAAGCGCATTTGCATAGTTTCTGAGTATAACCATTCGAATCTTACAGTAAAAAACAAGGTTGAGCAGGAAATTTACTATGAAGTCAACTCATGTTTTCCCGGCAAAGCAATCATTGCCATAGGGAATAACGCCAAAACCGTATTTAAAATTGATACCTCCTATAATAATGCCTCAAAGGCTTTACAATGGGCTCTCCTCAATGAGAAGTGCGGACTGGTGCATTATCAGGATATTAATTTTAATAGGACGCCTGACTATGGATTCATAAGCAGAAAAATCGAAGAGTTCAAACGGGCTATGGCATGTGGAGAAAACAAACGGGCAGAGGAATTGATCAGGGAAGTTATGTCCCATATGCTTGATCAAAGCTACCCGGTAGAAATGATTTACAATAGGGCGGCACGAATTCTGATCTATATGGATGATTTGCTCAGGGAGCCTGAGATAAGAGAAATGAAAGCCATTGATAAGTATTCAGGAGACAGCGTTCAGAAGCTTTCGGGAAAAGAACTGCAAGACTATCTGGCAAGTGTTTGCCAATCCATCGACGGTTTTTTTACACCGGTTAAAAAGCAGGGAGGGAACACGATCATCGACAAGGTAGTAGACTACACCATGAGTAATTCGCATAAGGATCTTTCACTAAAGATGCTTTCGGAGATATTCCATATTAATCATGTATATTTAGGCAGGCTTTTTTATGAGAGTACCGGAATGCATTTTTCCGATTTTCAGAATGACTGCAGGGTAAAGAATGCAGCCATACTACTAAAAAACACAGACATGAAAATTTATGAGATAGCACATAAGGTCGGATATTCGGACATTGACTATTTTACCAAGGTCTTTAAGGACAGAATGGATATTTCTCCTGTAAAATACAGGAACAGCATCCGTGTATAATTTGTCGGGTATTTATGTTTAATTCAACCTGTTTTATTTTTTGATACAGGAATTATACTTATATAATATAAATCATATTCATTTATTTCATGGCCGTGAGTGTGTGAATTGGTTCTGATAGGAAGTCTTTTCGTTTTATCCTGAATTTAGAAGGAGGATCAAGTCCAATGAATAAAAGCTTTAGCAGATTTTTAGGTATACTGGTAACTCTGATGATGATGCTTTCTCTTATGGCTTGCGGCGGTGGCAATGAAGAGTTGGAAAAAACTACGGTTAATGAAGCTGCGACGACAGCTGAGAGATCAGTCGAAAAGCCAATCATCCGATTATCTACATTCGTAACGGCCAGTTCTGCAGGAACGATGAAAAGCAGTGAGGAAACGGATGTTGGAAAAGCATTAAAAGAAAAATTCGGTATTGTTCTGGATTATGTTGTTTTTACAGGAAACGAAGTTGAAAGACAGAATCTTGTACTTGCTGGAGGGGACTATCCCGATTTGATAAGCTTAAGAGGCGAGGAAATCTTCCAGAAATATCTTCAAGCCGGTGTGCCTGTCCAATTGGACAGTTACCTCGAAAAAATGCCAAGCTTCAAGGAGTTGTACAGTGAGCAAATTCCTTATTGGCGTTTATCAGATAAGGATGGAAGACTTTTTAAGTGGGAAGGCATGGTTCCATTGGATCCAAAGGTGGTTCTCAGCACATACAATATATTTGTCAGGTCCGATGTGCTTGAAAAACAGGGATATCCGAAGGTGTTGAGCGCTTCCAGTTATATTGACTTAATCAGGCAGGGGATGAAGGATTTCCCTGTTACAGGCGACCAGTCTACCATAGGGATGGCGGTTCCATTTGCGGAGTCTTACGGTATGCTCGGAATAGCGCCTATAATGTATGAAAAAGGGGATACGTATCCTATAGCTATTGGACGGACTGTTATATACAACCAAAAGAAGGATGTATATGAATCATTGCTTGAAAACGAGGATGTTAAGGATTCTCTGCTTTTCTTCAATAAACTTTACAGAGAAGGCCTGCTGGATAAAGAAAGCTTTACAGACAAGGCGCAGCAGGTAACCGATAAAGCTAACGCACACAGACCATTGGCCGTATGGTATGTAAACTGGTGTATTACTCAAGCGAACGATACTTCCATCCAGAAGGGTGATACCTCTCAATATTATATCCACCTTCCCATACAGTCGGATGCGCAGATCGCCAGAGGAGATAAAATGAACCTTCCGTCTGGAATAAGCAGAAATTATGAAAGCTGTATCATGACGAATAAGGTTAAAGAAGCAGATAGAGAAAGAGTATTTGAGTTTCTGGACTGGACGTGTACAGATGAGGGACAGCGATTGCTCTATTCAGGTATAGAAGGCAGGCATTATACCGTTGAAAATGGAAAAGTTGAACTGACGCAAGAGTACATCGATAACATGAACAATCCGGAATATATGCAAAAAGCCGGGATGGGAAAGGCGAACAGAATATCTGTTTTTGCGACTCCGGTAATTGCGGATGCTAACGGAATCCCATACCGGATTGAAGAAATAGCGGATGACAGGGTGCTTGCATTAAAGGAAAAGGAAACCGATGTCTATGGAAGATATGGATTCAAGGATCTTAGAGAATGGATGTCCAGTATCGGAACTGTTTTTTATGCCGGCCTGAATAGTGCTGTCAGTGTTGCTGCCGACTCAGACCTTGGAAAGCTTAATGCGATGGCGCAGGATTATATGGGCAAAAACCTGCCCAAGACAATCATGAAGCCCCGGAATGATGCTGAATTTGATATGGTATGGGATGAATTCATTGCGGGCTACCAAAAGATGGAGCCGCAGAAACTGGTAGATGAACTCAATAAACAGTATTCTGAAAAGAAAACAATACTGGAAGAGATGAAAAAGAAGTAATAATGCTTTAGCAGTTAAAAATATGATGGGGTCTGTTCATGCATATGTCTTAAATTCCCCGGCGTGGACGGATCCCGGATTTTGTCGGAGGTCTAATGGAAATATATACAGCCAGTACGGGTTTTAAAATATTGAAAAAATTTGTAAAGCAGCGTTACCTTTTTATAATGATCGCACCAGCGGTGATTTTAACAGCTGTTTTTAGCTATATTCCCCTTGCCGGATGGTATATGGCTTTTGTTGACTATACTGCCGGTAAAAATCTGTGGAAATGCGATTGGATCGGATTAAAGCAGTTTAAAACCTTCTTTACCATGACAACTGATTTCGGCTATCTCATGAGAAATACCCTGGTGATAAACCTTGTAAATTTGTTTTTGGGTCTTACGTTGGCAATGGTTTTTGCGCTGCTTTTAAAAGAGCTGCCGGGCGGATTTTTTAAGAGAACGGTTCAGACGGCATCATTCTTTCCGTTTTTTATCTCGTGGGTTGTTGTATTTTCACTGTTTACCGGACTTCTAGCAGTGAATTCCGGAGCTCTTAATTATACGATGGTAAAACTTGGCTTGCTTAAAGAAGGGATTAATGTCCTGGGTGAAGGCAAATATGCCTGGCCGCTAATCTGGTTAACAATGATATGGAAGAATACCGGGTATAACGCAACCATTTTTCTTGCGTCAATATCGGGAATATCCAAAGAGCAATATGAAAGTGCAGACATTGATGGCGCAGGCCGGTTTCAAAAAATAACTTACATCACGATCCCCAATCTGGTCAGTACGCTAATCGTGCTTTTGGTTATCAATAGCGGATATCTCCTGCGTTCCAGCCTGGATATGTTTTTTATGTTTACAAATTCGACTAACTGGGAGTACATGGAAGTTCTGGATATGTACATTTATAAGTTCGGGTTGAAGCTGGGGGACTATTCTTATGCGACTGCAGTAGGAATTATGATGACTGTGGCCAGCATTATACTGCTTTTATGTGTGAACGGTCTTTCAAAAAGATTTTCCGGAAGAGCTATATTATAGCAAAGAATTCTATTAGGAATAATAAAGGTGAGATCATGAAGAAAAAGAAGAATGCATCCGATATTGTTTTTGATACTTTCAATATATGTTTTATGAGTTTCGTGTTGGTAGCATTAATCTATCCGTTTATTTACATTATAAGCTATTCTCTCAGTGAACCTTCAAAAGTAGGCAGCGGGCTGATTTTTTTACCTCAAGGGCTGAGTTTTGAGTCATACAGGAAGCTGCTGGGAACAGGTGAGATGCTCAACGGCCTGGTTATCTCCGTTACAAGATCATCCATAGGACCCTTTATAATGATAGTTATTACCTCAATGGCAGCTTATGCAATATCCAGAGAGAATATGCTGTTAGTCGGATTTTTCCGTAAATATTTTATTTTTACCATGTATTTCTCAGGCGGTATCATCCCGGTATACATACTAATGAAAACATTGCATTTAACCAACAATTATCTTGTTTATATCCTACCAAACCTGGTAGCTGTATTTTTCATGGTGCTTATAAGAACCTACATTGAAAGTCTGCCAAAGGACCTTGAAAATGCTGCGACCATGGATGGCGCCAATGAGCTGGTCATGTTTTTTAAGGTGATTTTTCCGCTGTGCAAGCCGGTCATTGCCGCAGTTGCTTTGTTTGCATGCGTGGGACAATGGAATTCATATATTGATACACAGCTTTACAACTACGCAGATAGAAAGCTGTACCCATTGCAGTATATCCTTTATTACTATCTGAACGCTGCTTCAGATCTGCAGATTGAGGACTTGCAAAAGGATGTCCGTACTTATACGGTTAAAACTTTAAGTATGTCTATTACTGTTATTACAGTCCTTCCTATAGCATGCGTATATCCGTTTTTACAGAAATATTTCGCATCCGGGCTGCTGGTAGGATCGGTAAAAGCATAGAGAGGAATGGATTCAAGGAATAGAAAACTATTATGAAGGTCTTTCCAATCCAAATGAAAGGGCGGTTAAAGCATGACACTCAAAGTAGGTATTGTTGGTGTAAGGGGATTAAGCTGCGTTGCTGGCTTTAATGATATTCCGGATGTTAAGGTCACGGCTTTGTGTGATCTTAATGAAAGCTTACTAAAGGAACAATCACAGAAATTTAATATTTCTAAAACCTATAGAGTATACGAGGATATGCTTGCAGCGGATATAGACGCAGTGGTCATTTCGACTCCGATGCAATGCCATGTTCCCCAGGCCATTTTGGCCCTTGAGGCGGGAAAGCATGTGATGAGCGAGGTCACGGCGGGTGTGACCCTGGATGAGTTATGGTGGCTCATAGAGTGTGTGGAAAAGAATAAAAAGATTTACATGATGGCGGAAAATTATTGTTATATCCCTGAAAATCAAATCATTGAAAATATGGTCGATAGGGGTATGTTTGGTGAAGTGTACTTTGGAGAAGGTGAATACCTCCATGAGATTAAAAACATGACAGTATATAATTACGGAATGCAGACCGGCGGAGGCACTTCATGGAGAAAATTCTGGCAGCTGGGAAAAAGGGGCGCTTTCTATCCGACCCACAGCTTAGGCCCTGTAATGAAATGGTTTAAAGGAGATCATATCAAATCGGTCAGCTGCTTTGGAACAGGTTGGCATACGGCTCCGGATTTGAGACAGGAGGATACCAGTCTGACCATTTGCCGGATGGACAGCGGAAAGCTGATAAAGATCCGTGTTGACTGTATCTCGGATAGACCGCACAATATGAACTATTACTCCCTTCAGGGAACCAGGGGCTGCTATGAAGCACCGAGGGGCCTGGGGGACGAACATAAAATATGGCTTGCAGGGATGGAGGCGGATAAGGAACATACAGCATGGAAACCGTTAAAGGACTTCTATGAATACCTGCCGGACAGGTATAAGAATGCCTCGGAAGAGCAGAAAAAGGCCGGACACTGGGGAGGGGATTTCTTTGTAGTACAGGATTTTGTGGATGCCATAAAAAAAGGCGTCAAACCTGCTATCGATGTCTATGAGGCATGTGAATGGACTGCGGTAGGTTTGCTGTCGGAACTGTCTGTAATGAACGGTGGAAAAACAATAGACATGCCTGATTTCACAAGAAAAATTCCATATAAGGATCAGATAATCAGGGTTTAACGGCATTTTCTTAAGTAATGGAGCGGTGTTAAACGTTAAGGATAAGTTTTTGTGTAAGAAAGCCATATCAAAATTATTTGAGGGAGGTAAAGTATATGTTAAAGAAAGCATTAGCCAAATTATTGTGTTTATGTATGGTGGCCTCATCAATAGCGGTGTTTGGTTTAAACAGCATAGCTTTTGCTGCGGCAGATAGTTTAGCCATAACGGTTGGGTCCGAGTTTATTATTGAAAATGGGGGAAGCAGCAACATGCGGGCATTTCCTTATATTTATGGAGAAGTAAACGGGAATACAATCGTCGGATTCAGTCAACATTCCGATGGTTATGCAACTCATCCTGTAGACGGCATAAGGGTATCCACGGATGACGGCGCAACATGGCCTGTGTACAGGCAAATCACAGATTTCCCGCAAACTCTGGTTAAGCTTTCCGATGGGGATTTATTGGGAAATGGTTTTATAGCTTATTATGTTGATGCAAGACATGCCAGCTGTGTTATGTCGAGATCATCGGACGGTGGGTCAACATGGACACAATACACCGGTAATATAGTCTTTCCTCAGGATCAGAAGCCTATCGGAGGCTCATGGGGCGGATTCGTGTTTCACCGCAGTTTGCTTGTAATGCCGGATGGCTCACTCAGGGCAACAATGTATGGAGGGTATACTTCAGACACAAAAAACCGGATACTCTGGATGAAATCAACGGATAACGGGGCCAACTGGCAGGTTGAGTCTACAATTGCATCCGGAAACATTGGAAGTGACGGACCCTGTGAACCTGTGGTGATTCGGTGTTCAGACAATTCACTTCTCTGTGTAATGAGAGTAGGCATAAACTATCCCTTGTATCAATGCCGCTCCACAGACAATGGGTTGACCTGGAGCACTCCCACCACTCTTCCCGGTGTTAACCCGGCAGATACCTACAGCGTTGATCCGGATTTATGCCTGTTGTCCAACGGTACCCTTGTATTAAGTTATGGCAGGCCAACCTGCAAATTGTTATTCTCCGTGGATGGAAAGGGCGAAAGCTGGAGTTACCTGACAACAACATATACAGGTACATCAAGCTGTTATACGGGTATAAGGGAAGTGGCACCCGGCAGGCTGCTGCTTATTGGTGACAAAGGAGCAAACTGGCAGTATCCCCCGGAATATAAGATATGGGGCAAGTATATTGACGTACAGAGAACAGTCTATTCTTCCATGGATACCTTTGAAAATGATACGGCGGGTCAACTACCGGCAGGCTGGGCTGAAGCAGGGGCCAGCTGCAGTGTAAGCAATACAAGGGGCTATCAGAGCAGCAAATCCTTAAGAATAAACGACACATCCTCATCGGTGTTAAGTCTGGTCGGGAAGGTGACAGGTCCCTCTTCTTCAAAAGTACTGGAGTTTGAGATATATCCGGCAGCTTTGCCTAACGGGGCTTTGTTCAATATTGCCAGCAGCAGTAATGGAGCGACAGTTTTCCATTTCTTTATAGATACAGGCGGAAACCTGAAATGGTATAACGGGACCCAATGGAATGTGATGGGGGGAGCAGGAACCGTGTCATTCAATGCATGGAATACAATACGTGTAGAAGCGGATAATACGGCAAATGCAAGTGTATATCTTAACGGAGTTCTGGCAGGGACCGCAGGTAAATATAGTACTTCAACGGAAATGGATAAGGTGAACTTCTGCAGCGCTTCCACCACAGGCACAGGTGATGATTACTATGTGGATAATGTGAGTTTTACAGACAATCCCCAAACTTTTGAAAACAGTACGGCAGGACAGGTCCCGGAAGGCTGGACAGAAACCGGAGCCGGCTGCAGGGTGAGCAATACAAGAGGATTTCAAAGTTTAAAATCCTTAAGAATAAATGATACATCATCCTCAGTGTTAAGTTTGATAGGGAAAGTAACTAATTCATCGACATCAAAGGTATTGGAGTTTAAGATGTATCCTGTAGCTTTGCCCAATGGAGCCTTGTTCAATATTGCTGACAGCAGCATCGGCACCACCGTATTTCATTTCCTGATAGACTCCTCGGGAAACCTGAAATGGTATAACGGGGCCCAATGGAGTCCCCTCAGCGGAGCAGGAACTGCGCAGTTTAACGCATGGAATACAATACGTGTTGAAGCCGGAAATGCCACAAATGCAAAGGTGTATCTTAACGGTGTACTGGCAGGGACCGCAGGCAAATATGGCACAGCAGGCCTAATGGACAAAATAAACTTCGGCAGCGGTTCCACAGGGGGTACGGGCGATGATTACTATATAGACAATATCAGTTTTATTAATAACTAACGGAAATAAGAACAAAAGTATTTCAAAGGGGTTGCAAGCTAATCAAACAAACCTGCCGATAATAAAAATAATGGCCGATATGGTAAATGTGCTGAAAATCGTGGACACAAAAACAATTTGTGAAGAATATTCAGGCTCATTGTCAAATTCCTTTGCAATAATTGCCGTATTCACCGCGGTAGGTGTAGCCGCCCCCAGGATCAGCGACTGGGCCATGACGCCTTTGACGCCCAACAGCAGCACAAGCAGGAATCCCAAGGCAGGGGAAAGCATTAATCTTATGAAGCACGAAAGCAGGATATCCCGGAATCTAAAGTCGAATTTTATTCCAGCCAGCTGGACGCCAAGCGTGATCAGGGCAATCGCAATGAAACCGCCGGAAATGTAATTCAGCGGTACCATAATAAAATCGGGAACCTTCACATGCAACAGCTTTATAACGAGAACCACGGCCAGGACATAAGGAGAGGGCATAAGAAGGATAGACTTCAATGCCTTTTTATAGCCGGAATTGCCGGTGCTGGCCTGGAAAACGCCGAAGGTATTGCCTGTGATATTTTGTATCAGCATGATAAAGATCTGGACCGTAGTGGCAAGAGGGTTGCCTTTAAAAACCAATTCCACAAGGGGCAGCCCATAATTGCCGCTGTTGAAAAACAACAGCGAATTGGAAAAAGCTTTTTTGATGCTTCGCGGGTATTTAAAAACACGTGCGATGAATTCGCCTAACAAAAACATGGCGGCTTCAATTCCCAGAATATAGGCAAATACTGTCCCGAAAAACTGCAGTGTTACTTCGGTGTTATAGACCTTTGTAAACAAGACTGCGGGAATAAAAATAAACATGTTGATCTTTGTAAAGGTCCTGACATCCATTTTCAATTTCTTTTGTAAGACAAATCCGATGGTTACCAGAAGAAAAATCGGAAGTAGTATTTCAATCAATATGTAGACAAACGTATCCACAGCCGCATCTCCATCCGTCCGTACCCTGTCAGCTTTTGTTCCTTAATTGCCGGACAGCTTCCATGCCATTCCGATTGACCGGATACGAGCTCATACTTGTACAAACTTTTATATGTCCTGTTGCTTCCTACTACGATTTCATTATAAACAATAATGATAATACAAAATGATGCCAATGTCAAAAAAGGCTGCTTGATGACTTGACGAGAGGGTATAAATAACAATACAATAGTATTGGCAAAAACGACCAATAAAAAGGAAAATCAATGCAGGGGCGGCCATTGGCCGTCTTCGTATGATAGTGAGCGCAAACCATGGAATGGGCGAACGGTGCGACAGACAAGGACCGTCTCCTGGCGTATAGGATTGTGTCAAGGGGACAGGTACATTGACATGAGGGCGGCCATTGGCCGTCCGGTAGCTGTTTGACGTAGATTGCATTTTGCGGACGCGCAATGCGCGCCCCTACAGTACCCAGGTTTGCCGCCATATGGCATTGCGTAAGGGATGGACCGTTGTCCGGACAGGAAACTTTGAGCCGTATTGATATTATAGTTTTGAAGGGGAGTTGTGTTAATGTTTGCAAAAAGTCTGAGAACCAAGATCGTAGTTCTTATGAGCAGTATGCTGATCCTTGTATGCGCGGGGCTGGGAGGCATATCCTATTATGATGCGTCCGTTTCCCTGGCGAAAAATACCCAGGACATGCTTACAAAGCTGGCAGACGAAGGCGCAAGAACGTTTGAAGCCCGGGTATTGAGCCAGTTCAACTCTCTTGAAATCATAGCTGCCTCAGATGCAATGCTCTCGATAAAAGGTTCCGGCAGTGACATGGCAGAGATAAAAGCCCTGATAGCAAAGGAAACAAGCAGGCTTGGCCATATAAGGATGGCGGTTGTCGACCCTGAAGGGAAGGCTACATACCAGGATGGAAAGAATGAGGATATCAGTGGACAGGATTATTTCCAGAAAGCCATCAAGGGCGAGAGGGCCATGTCGGACCCTATGAAAAGCGAAGTAGACGGCACCATTGTGATGGTGTATGCAGTCCCCATCAAGATAGGAAACGAGACTGCAGGCGTCCTTATAGCAACCAGAGACGGCTATGAATTGAGCAACCTTGCAAAGGAAATAACCATCGGCAGGACAGGGTCGACCTTCCTGGTCAACAGCGCCGGCAAAACCATCGCCCATACGGATATAAAACTGCTTAACCAGCTGATACTGCCCGACAGCGGGCAGGCTGATGCGGTTTCTTCAGCGTCGACATCGGAAAAAAGTGCCCAGGACAGCGCCGGGTATAAAAACTATGACAGTCTCCGGCAGCGGATGATGGACGGTGAAAACGGTTTTGGCGAATATGAGTACAATGGTGTGGACATGTACCTGGGCTTTGCCCATATCGACAGCTTAAACTGGTCAATAGCCCTTCAGGCATACAAGTCTGAAATGTTTTCAAGTCTGGCTGATATGAGAAAGGCGTTTTTATTCCTGTCGGTGTTTTTTCTCCTGGCAGGCATAATTACCGTATACCTGTTCTCGATAAACCTTACAAAACAGCTCACCAACCTTAAAAAGTATGCCGCATTTCTTGAAAGATTTGACTTGAGCCAGGACGTCCCGGCCAGGCTGGTAAAACAAAAAGATGAAGTAGGCCAGCTGGCAGGAACATTTCTGAAATTTGTGGTAAGAATCCGGGAACTGGTCCGCAATATAAAAGCCAGTTCCGTTAAGACAACGGAAAGCGCCATGCAGATCGCAGGCATTGCGGAGGCCACCGGAAAATCAGCCGAACAAATAGCGGCAGCCAGCGGAGAGGTTGCCACAGGTACCTCGAAGCAAAACGAATTTGTGGAGATGGTGATCGACCTCATCAATAAGAACAAGGAGGAAGTGGAAAAAGGCTTTGCAACGGTAAGGCAGGCTCTGGACAACGCCCGGGTATCCACAAAAATAGCTGAGACCGGCAGGGATTCCATTTTTGCTTCCATTGAAAAAATGTCAAATGTCAGCAGGACGGTTGAGACCGCCACCGGCTCCATGAAGAACCTGGAGGGGAGATCCAGGGAAATCGGTGAGATCGTACGGCTTATTACAGGTATCGCCTCCCAGACAAACCTTCTGGCATTAAACGCATCCATTGAAGCCGCACGGGCGGGAGAAACCGGGAAAGGCTTTTCCGTCGTAGCCGAAGAAATCCGCAAGCTGGCGGAAGAATCCAGTGAGGCGGCCAAAAATATCCGGGAGCTGATCAAAGCCGTCCAGGAAGAAACCGAGATCACGGTCGGCACCATGGAAAGCAGCAGGGAAAGCGTCAATCTCCAGATGGAGCAAATCAAGGTTGGAGGGGAATCCCTGGAGAAAATCGTAGACATGGTTGTCAACACGGAGAAAGAAGTGATGCGGATTCATACCGCTTTCACCACCATTATGGCTTTGTCGGAGGAGATTGTAAACGCTGTTGCCGAGATATCGGGAATTATTCAGGAAACGGCGGCCCATTCCCAGCAGGTGGCGGCAACAACAGAGGAGCAAATGGCCTCGTCGCAGGAGATGGCGGCACGGGCGGAGGAATTATTGTCCCTTGCTACCCGGCTGAAAGAGGAAATAGATGTGTTTAGAACAGAGTAAGCCGCTTTGCCGCCATTGCGGCCTTTTTGCTAACATTTGACAGAGAAAATCGAAGCATGAATGAGCCTGATGGAGAAAGAAGCTTTTAAGTTCCACATCCGGCGGCTATTTGGTTGTAATATTCCTGGCCTTGCTTGACATTGGCTGAGGCAATATAGTAAATTAGAATCGAGAAAAAGCTTAGAGGGGGTGGGAAATTAATGGATGATAATCCTGAGGATACGGGCAACAGTAATAAGGCATTGACATTATGGGCGCTTGTACTTAAAACAAAAAGATATGCAAAGACAGACTTTTATAGAAGACCGTAGAGGCCGTATTCCGGTTCTGATGCGTCTTTTTTTATTTGCTCGTGTTTTTTAATTAATTGAAGGAGGTATATTTTGTTTACGGAAATTTTTGTTTTACTGGTACTCATTGTGTTGAATGCGTTCTTTGCTGCTTCAGAGATTGCGCTTATATCCCTAAACGATAACAAAATCCGCATCATGGCCGAAGACGGCAATAAAAAGGCCATGCTTCTCAAAAATCTTTTAGGCGAGCCCAGCCGGTTTCTGGCCACGATCCAGATAGGGATAACACTGGCAGGCTTCCTGGCAAGCGCATTTGCGTCGGAAAGCTTTGCAGATCCCCTGGTTAAATCCCTGGTGGCTGCCGGTGTGCCGATTCCCGAGGCTGTGCTTAAAACGGCGGCAGTCGTTGTCATTACAATTCTCTTATCGTATTTCACGCTGGTTCTTGGGGAGCTTGTTCCCAAAAGGATCGCCATGAAGAAATCCGAACCGATTGCCATGTTTGTGGCAAATCCGCTGCATGTGCTTTCGGTCATAGCAGCACCGTTTGTAAAGCTCCTTACGGTTTCTACCAATTTCTTCGTAAGGCTGTTGGGCGTCGACCCTCATGCGGAGGAAGATCAGGTCACGGAAGAAGAAATCCGGATGATGGTGGATGTAGGAGAGGAAAAAGGCGCCATCCATGAAACGGAGAAAGAGATGATCAATAACATCTTTGAATTTAATAATAAAACCGTTTCGGACATAATGACACACAGAACGGATATTGCGGCGCTTCCCGTGGATGCGGGCCTGGATGAGGTGACTGCTTTTGCCAATACGGAGAGGTATTCCAGAGTACCGGTATACGAAGATAATATCGATAACATTATTGGAGTGATGCATTCCAAATACCTTATCCAGTATCTGACCGACGATTATGATAAAACGGTTTTTGACCTGAGGAATCTGATAAAACCACCATATTTTGTGCCTGCTTCCAAAAGCACCGATGAACTGTTTAAGGAACTGAAAAAGAATAAGACCCATATGGCTATTATTATCGATGAATATGGAGGGACAGCCGGGCTTGTCACCCTGGAGGATTTGATCGAGGAAATTGTCGGCAATATCTTTGATGAAGATGATGAAGAAGAAAAGAACATGGAGAAAATAGACGAAAATACGTATATCATCAAAGGCTCCGTCAGCCTTGACGAAGTGCAGGACGCGCTGGGCGCCAAACTCCCGGTGGATGACTTTGAAACCCTTAGCGGCTTTGTCATCGGGCAACTGGGGAGGATCCCGGAAAAGGGCGATAAATCGACCATTGAGTTCGATGAGCTTGTATTTAAGATAGAAGAAGTGGACGAGAAGAAGGTATCAAAGGTAAAGGTGTGCAGGACCCTGAAATTGTGAAGCCGGGTCCGGAGGTATTTTGAAGGACGGCTGCCAGACTGGAGTATTTTTGTAAGAAGACACCGGAATATTAAGGATGCATGAAATTTCCTCCGGCTCTTTATACTAATAATATCAGTCTAAATGAAGGAGAATGGAGCCATGCCGGAGCTTCCTGAAATGGAAACCTATAAAAGCTTGCTTAATCAGAAGCTTGTGGGAAGGTCTGTTTCAAATATTGAAATTAATAGGGAAAAGTCGATCAATGTAACCAGTTCTGATTTTGTCCGGGAGTTAATGGAAAAACAGATTCTAAAAATTGACCGGCGGGCAAAGCATTTGATTTTTAGCTTGAGTTCAGGAAAAAAACTCTTATTGCATTTAATGCTGGGAGGCTGGATGTACATTGGGAATGAAAAGGATAATCCTGATCGTACAAAGCAAGTCATTCTATCCTTTGGAGATATTCGACTGTACTTTATCGGTTTGCGGCTAGGTTATCTGCACTTGCTTGATGATCAGGCCTTGCAACAGGATTTGGCTGATTTGGGACCTGAACCGCTTGATGCCGATTTTACATTTCCTGTCTTGCAACAGCTGTTACGAAATAAGAAAGGGAAACTAAAATTGACCCTTCTGGATCAACAAGTCATCTCCGGTATTGGCAATTGTTACTCGGATGAAATTTGCTTTGAGGCGAAAATCAGGCCGTCTGTACCTGTGGCTTCTCTTAATGATGAGAACATATCGGCAATTTATAATTCAATTCATACTGTCTTGCCAAATGCTATTTCTCTGGGAGGGTATATGGATAACCCTCTTTTTACGGGCGATCAGCTTACGGGAGGCTACAATAAACATATGCTTGTTTATGACCGGGAAGGGGAGAAATGTAAACGATGTGGGGGAACGATCATCAAGATTGAGCTTTCGTCACGAAAATGCTTCTACTGTCCTGACTGCCAGGTTGAATAGATATGAAAAGCCTATCTGCTTACCTCTTGGGAATATGTGCGTCAGAACTGACGGTAAACCCCCGGCATGACAAAACGGTATACGATAGAATGGAGGATAAAGCGATGTCAGATTCTAGAATACGGCACATGGTCATATTTAGCTTGAAGTATGGACCGGAAGCCCAGGAAACCCAGAAATTCTTATTGGATGGTCAGGCTATTTTAAGTGCCATTCCTACGGTAGAAAAATTTGAGGTAATGCGGCAGGTAAGCGCTAAGAACGATTACCATTTCGGTTTTTCCATGGAGTTTGAGGATCAGGCGGCGTATGATGCCTATTCCCGGCATCCATCCCATGTTGATTTTGTTGAGCAAAGGTGGAAGAAGGAAGTAACCCGTTTTTTAGAGATTGATTTTCAACATCTGTGAAGAATAGGAAAATATTGACGGAATCGGCTGGATATAGTCATCTATTCCTTCATTGTAATTCCAGTCGAAAGTGGGATATATGTTAATACCTTCATACCTTGTAAATGAACATTTTGATGATCGCTATTTTGATGTGGTCAATGCATTGGACGAAGCACAGCAGATCTATTTCAGGAATAATAATCTGATTGAGCGGATTACTATGGGAATGGAGTCAAAAACTCCTTTTATCATTGGTGAAACCGGCTTTGGAGCCGGTCGCGTCGTACTTTCGCTTATGGAATTCATGGAAAAGAGCGGTTTGGAAAATGCTTCCATAGAATATAATTCTGTTGAACTGTATCCTATGAGTCCTGAGAGAATGCTGCAGATCCTGGATGGATTCAGAGACCGGGCCGGTGAGGGCGTCGACAGGCTTGTGGAAGCATATCGGAGCATTGATATCACCGCGGCAGGCGGGCATTCAATGAAAATACGGCAGTCCTTTGGAACCCTCGAGATAAGGCTTTGGATAGGTGAAGCGCTGGAAATGGTGGAGGCTTTGGAAAAGCCCTGCGATGTCTGGTTCCTTGATGGGCACGGTCCTAAAAAAAACCCCTCAATATGGCGTCCTGAGCTGCTTATGGCAATTGGGAAGAAGACAAAAGCCGGAGGTACCTGTTCTACTTTTACTGTAGCAAGTGTTGTAAGACATGCCCTCGTAGCAGCTGGCTTTACGCTTGATAAACTCCCCGGGTGCGGCGGAAAAAAAGATGTATTGCAGGGAGTAAAATATTGATTCCGATGAAAAAAATAACAATGCTTTAGTTGACATAATACTGCTATAATATCTTTAAGACATTCACACGAATTTATACCTGGGAGAGTTGAAAAGATGAAAAACAGCATGCGGTATTGTATAAGAAGCATTATTATTGGTTTGGCTGCTGCATTTTTATGGTCCGGTACGGCGGTTCACGCAGTGGAGATTAAGGATATTGCACGAAGCTCTGATTTTGCCACGCAATCCATAAGGAATCTGGCTGACAGGGGCATCATCAGCGGCGATGGAAACGGCAACTTCCATCCCCGCGACCCGGTGACCCGCTCGGAAATGGTAAAAATGCTGGTAATGTCTCTGGGACTGGATACCGATGCGGTTCCCGAACAACCTTCCTTTGCCGACGTACCAAAGGGGCATTGGGCTTATAGATATGTTGAAGCGGCTTATAAGGAGAGGATTGTCAGCGGTGTCGCTCCCGGATTGTTTGCGCCGGATGAAAAGTGTACCCGGGAGCAGCTGGCGAAAATGTTTATCAACGGCATGAAGCTTGCCCGGACTGCATTTATCCTGGCAAACGATGAAAAATCGGGGACGGAGCGGTTCGAGGATTATGGAAAAATATCCGGATGGGCCAGGGACGCCGTAAATCTGGCAGTATACTGCGGAATGATGAAGGGGACGGGCAGCAAGACCTTCAGCCCTTCTGCCAGTGTTACAAAGGAGCAGATGGCCGTGGTAACGGACCGGTTCATGACCGGAAGGGCTAAAATGCAGGAAGAGCTTGATGCACTTGCCAACATTCAGGTCACCGGCGGACAGGGAAGATTGTATTTTGCATTTTCCAGGCCGATAGAAGCACTGGGTGTCTGGAGCATTTCGGGTCAAAAAACCCCCTACGGGGACGGAGTGTCCGACAAAAACCTGGATACAAGCGAGAGCTACAGAAAATGGACGACTGTAGTCGGAGAACGTGTGGCTGCTGAAGTGTCCTTTTACCCTGTTGTAAGCGGAGATACGCAAATGCCCGAAACAGTAAGATTTTCGTTCAGGTTTAAGGGCGGAAACGGCGAAACCATTAACTGTGCAAAAACGATCCCTATATCCGGAAGCACTCCTTTAGTGAAATATGTGATGCCATTGAATGCAAATCAGATCAGAGTAAGGTTCAGCGACGGAGCGGAGGTTGAGAGTGCAAAAAACCCGGACAATTACGTCCTGCTTGACGAAAGCGGAAAGGCTGTCCCCATAGGCGGCATAACTGTCGCAAATTCCAAAGATGATACGGGCTATGCCATTATCAATCTGCTGGAGCCGCTGGAGAAAAGAACAAATATTACGGTGAATATAAAAGCGGGTATAGAGCGGTTTAGCGACGGAAAGAAATTTTTGCCCTATTCGTCCGATTTTACAGTGGATGATCGTACCCCGCCGGATATAGAACAGGTTAAGTGTACCGACGACGGTAAGCTTATTACGTCTGTTTCACTTATGTTTAATGAGCCCGTAGCATCGGGGACGATTATGATCGATAATGTCCCTGTAGGAGCTGCAAAGGGTGAAATTACGACAATATCGGGATTGAAGCTCGATGGAGCATTATCCCATACGATAAAAGTATCCAATATATCCGATGGGGCCAACACAGACAAAAGCAGCACGGTCACAGGCACAGCACGGATATATGACCGTCCGTGACCGGTAGGGTCCCTGCGGTTAAAATGTGAACGGAAGCCAGGAAGAAGCAAGGAAAGCCGATTTTAAAATCGGCTTTCCTTTGTCATGGATCAGGCTTTCTACAAAATTGTACCATCGCAAATAAAATGTCCCTTGTGTTTTTCGGGCTTACCAATTATCCTTTAATTGAGACCACTGAAACGCGCATGATACTATAGGAGCACGGAGAATCTCAGCGTAAGTTGCATTTTCACCAGTGCTCATGGATGGAGCTGCCGGAAAATGAAGGATTACCAGCGCAAGGGGAAATTTTTTTACACGATCCGTCGTCAGAGAGCCCTGATCCTGTGCATACTGCTTTTCTTTTGCATTTACCGGCCGGTTCCGGCATTTGCGGAAGATCAGCAGGTGGATGTATATTATTTTTATCTCTCCGTTTGCGCTTCCTGCCGGGATACGGAGCAGTACCTGGAGGAGGTCTGGGAGCGGTGCAGTCCGAAGCTTGAGGAAAAAAACAAAATGCTTGTCATAAGCCGATACAACACTTCAGAGAAGGAAAACCTAAACCTGCTGCAGAAATTTTTCAAAGCCTATCAGGTTCCGGAAAACCAGCAGCACCTGCCGATTGTTTTTTTCGGAGAAGCTTATATTTCCGGAGAAAGCAATATCAGGCAGCGGCTGGAGAAGGAGCTGCCTGATGCGGAGACGGGTTCGCCGGTTCTTGAGGGTGAATATGCTGATACTGACAGAAATGCTGCTGTAGAGAATTTCAACGGTTTTAAAACCTTCAGGACCTTCCTGATAGGGTTTGCCAACGGGCTGACGCCGTGCTCCCTTTCCATGCTCCTGTTCTTTATTTCCCTTCTCATCGCCCGCAATGCCAACATCCTTAAAATAGGTGCATTTTATTGTGTTGGGAAATTTCTGACCTATTTTTTGCTCGGCACCCTGTTTTATGAAACCATGGGAAGCATCAAAACGGAATGGCTGATCCCCGCTGTCCGATTTGTGATGCTGGCTGCTGTTCTGATTTTTATCTGTCTGAATGCCATGGACCTTGTTGCCGCCAGAAAAGAAAAATACGACAGGATTAAACTGCAGCTGCCCACCGGACTCAGGGGACTGAATCACAAATGGATCAAAGCGGTTTCCGGAATTGACAGCCCGAAAGCCCTGCTCCGGTTCAGCTTCCTGTTGGGTATTGCGACTTCGGTAGGAGAGTTCCTGTGTACCGGGCAGATTTATCTTACGACGATTTTGTATGTGCTCCATAGCCAGGTGGGCTTGAGTGCGAAGGCTCTTTTCTTTTTCCTGGTATATAACATTGCTTTTATCACTCCGCTGCTGGTGATTACATTGCTCATCCACAAGGGGAAGGAATTGCTGGATGTCTCGGAATTCATCCGCCGGAATATGCATATCATCAAGCTGATCAACATTTTGATGTTTCTGGCGCTGGGCTTGTTTTTGATTTTCAATTTATAGTTTACTACCTGAAGGAGGGTTTGGGCGGCCGTGAAGATAAGGAATATCACTTTTATGGACAGGAGTCAGGCTGTGATCCTATGCTGCAAGCTGAGTGCATTGCCAATCAAAGAGGAATGTATCCTTCGTAAAAGCCTTGAGTTTTTCAGCGATCCCGAACCTTGCTTTATCCATCGCAGCGCCGTAATGACCAGGATTCTTGCCGAAACGGACGAATATTTGCACAACCTGGCCAAAGACGGAATATGGGAAATCCGGTGGGCGGCTTTTCCGGAGAAATTCAGAGAGATGCTGGACATCGGCAAGGAAACCGAGAGTATCCGTTTCACCGGATAGCCATGCCATTGTTGACAGGATATTTTGTCCTGCGACAGGGGACGGGTCTTCACTGTCGCACAAAATGGGGATGTAGGGGCGGCCATTGGCCGTCCGGTAGCTGTTTGACGTAGATTGCATTTGCGGACGCGCTAATAGCGCGCCCCTACATTTTTTCAGATGCAGGTGCGCCACTCGGTGGCATGGGCATTGGTATGAATGCAGGGATGGCCATTGGGACGTAAGGCATACAATGTCTGCGACAGGGGACGGGTCTTCACTGTCGCACAAAATGGGGATGTAGGGGCGGCCATTGGCCGTCCGGTAGCTGTTCGACGTAGATTGCATTTGCGGACGCGCTAATAGCGCGCCCCTACACTTTTCATCCTCTGGCGTGCGGCAGGAGACGGTTATTCATTGTCGGATAAGATCTTTGCTAAAATATCCCGTGCTCTTTTGATATCCTTTATTTGCTGTTCGCCGCTTATCTCGCGTTCGATGATCAAAGGCCCGGTATAGCCCAGTGCTCTGAGCTTATGTACGATTAGGGGGAAATTAGCTTTCCCTTCTCCTAACGGAACCTCTTTACCTAATTCTTTCCCACAGGTGGGGTAGTTGCCATCCTTGCAGTGAGTATTACGCACATATTTCCCGATGGTATCCAAGGCGTCTGCCGAATTCGCTTTTCCATAAAGAATAAGGTTTGCCGTATCAAAATTAACGCCCAGATTGCCGGTCCCGATTTCCTCTATCGCCCGAAGCATTGTAACAGGCGTTTCCTGGCCGGTCTCGAACAAGAAATATTGCCCTTTTTCCTTCATATGGCGCGCCAGACTGCGCAATGCGGAGACAACGCCATTAAAATCGGGATCAAAGGGATATTCGGGCAGGAAGCCTACATGGGATATGATATCGGTTACCCCAAGCATCCGGGCAAAATCGCTGGCTTGAAACAATTCCTGCAATCTTTGGAAACGGTAAGCCGGCGGTACAAGGCCCAATGTGGCAGGCCCTGCGTAAAAATTCCACTCTGCCGGGCCAGTCCAGCCTGCCCATAATGCCGTTATTTCCATACCGGTTTTCTGCGCGGCTTCTTTGATTTTTTGCGCATTTTCCTCCGTATACAGCTTCGTATCCCAGCAGCAAAGCTGGCAGCATGTGAGCTGCATGTCGATTGCCTTTATAAACTCATCCTCTACATTTACATCCTTGTGAAGACTGATCAAAATCCCAAGCTTCATTTGTTGAATCCTCCTTGTAATAGTTTTGCTTATCATTATATATAAAAAATTTCTTTTGCACCATCTTTGCCGGCGCTTTTTTTCATAGCCTCAATGAGCTTTACCGTCGCAGCCGCGCTTTCGGCGGGACTGACGGTGTTTATTCCGTTGTTTTCAATGATGTCTGTGAAATAGGCAATTTCATTTGTGATGCCATCCAGTTCTGAAAGGTCCGGTTTGTAAGTCATGCCGTCCTTTTCAAATACTGTGACGGCATTATTCTCAAATACCAGAGCGGCTTTTTCAAGATGAATGCGGTAGGAATGGCGGAAGCCAAAGGAGCTGGGCAGCGACCAGTCGCCAACTGCAGCAACCAGCCTATCATCTTCATAGGATAGACGCGTATTTACAACATCGTAACGGCCATATACCCCGGCTGAATTACAGGCTACTTCTTTGGGCTCGCCAAATAAATAACGGGTCATGTCGATATCATGGATGTGCATATCCAGCAAACACCCTCCGCTTTGGGATTCATCCATAAACCAGTTTTTCCAGCCCCAGATGGGAGGGCCGCTCAACCGTTCGAAAAATGCACTGATGACTGCGCCGTATCTGCCGTTTTCTATGGTTTCCTTTACGTATTGGTATTGTGGATAAAACCGCAGGCATTGACCGATCATGAGCTGCTTGCCTGCTTTTTCCGCGGCGTTTAGCATGGAAAGGCAATCTTCATAATTTCTTGCCATGGGTTTTTCCGACAAAACGTGATACCCTCTGGCAAGCATACGGATAGCCATTGGTGCATGAAGCGGCGTCGGAAGGCAAATGTCGATCATATCAAGCTCTTCTTTTGCACACATTTCATCCGGATCGGTATAGCATGCGGCAATGAGGACATCCGCTGCGGTGTCCGTATTCTCTGAAATATTTATGCGAACTTTCCCTTTGAATTTTTCCGGCTCGATATCGCATACGGCCGATAATTTTACAGGCATTCCTTTGGCTTCCAGGATCTTATATGCTTTTCTATGCGCCTGTGCAATTCCTCCAAAACCTATGATACCAACTTTGATCATTGCTTCTTCAACCTTCTTCCGAGCTTTTTGGCACTTGAAAATATCGCAGTATTTCTTATAATCTATAGTGTATCAGCATAATTTGCATTTGTATTTTCAGATTAAGGTATTAAATGTACATGAACGGACATTTTACCAGGGGACGGAGGGATAGTGTGGACTTTGTCAGAGTGAAACTGAAAGAATTGTTTTCCGTAAATAAAATCATCACGATTTTTTATTTTGAACTTTCAAAGACATTTTATACATTGGGTGAAGCGCATGATTTCTGGGAGCTTGTATATGTAGATAAAGGCGAGGCGACAGTCATTGGCGGCGATAAAAGCTATTCCCTGTCCGCAGGCCAGGTTATATTCCACAAGCCAAATGAATTCCATATTGTAAAAGCAAATGGCATGATTGCGCCCAATATCGCCATTGCGACCTTTGAATGCATTAGCGAGGAAATGGGCTTTTTCAGCGACAAGGTCTTTTC
The DNA here is from genome assembly GCA_023426125.1 of Bacillota bacterium. Taxonomy (GTDB): domain Bacteria; phylum Bacillota; class Clostridia; order Acetivibrionales; family DTU013; genus MnB-11. The sequence continues at coordinate 154,598 of JAFABI010000010.1, read as the reverse complement.
ACTCAGCGATACTGAAAAGGGATATATTGCAGATATTATAAAAATAGGAACAACCGCCTTTGATTGGTGCAATTCGCAGGAGGGATGCTTTTTGAAGCGATCGGCAAAGGCCGTATCCGGAGATGAGCAGATCATCAAGATCAGTCTGGAATTACTGCTGCTGCAATTGCTCCGGCGGGATAAGGTGCCGGACACGAAAGTACATTTGACTCCAATGCCAAAGCTGCGCCACGATGAGGCTATTTCAAACAATATAACCGCTTATCTGAAACAGAATTTATCCCAGCCGGTCACTCTGTCAGAAATCAGCAAACATTTTGGTATGAGCGTTTCCAGCTTGAAAAAGATTTACCGCTCCAATACCGGAGCCAGTATAATAAGCTCCATGATCAACCTTAGAGTCACGGAAGCAAAACGTCTCATCCGGGAAAGCTCCTGCAACTTTACGCAAATTGCCGATATGACCGGCTTTTCAAGCGTTCATCACATGTCTGCGGTATTTAAGGGGCATACGGGGATGACTCCTTCGGAGTACTCTTTATCCATCAAATGCCGGGATGTATAATGTATAAAGCTGCTTATGGATAGTTATGTTAATATTATGATGAAAAGGAAAATCGATATGCACTATAAAGAGGTAAAGGCGATACTATCCGCGCACAACGGAATGAATATATACCGCGGCTGCACCCATGGCTGCATTTACTGCGACAGCAGAAGCAAATGCTACAACATGGAGCACGACTTCGAGGATATTGAGGTTAAAAGCAACGCACCTGAATTGCTGGAAGCGGCACTCCGAAAAAAACGCAGGAAATGTATGATTGGCACAGGTTCAATGTGTGACCCGTATATGCACATTGAACTTGAACTGAATTATACGCGGAAGTGCCTTGAGATTATAGAAAGATACGGCTTTGGGCTAAGCATCCTAACTAAATCGAACCGTATTCTGCGCGATCTGGAGCTTCTGAAAAGTATCAACCGGAAATCGAAATGCGTCGTACAGATGACGCTTACGACGTATAACGAGAGCTTGTGCAAAATTATTGAGCCTGCCGTCTGCACTACCAGAGAACGCTTTGAGGTATTAAAAATCATGCAGGAGAACGGCATTCCGACAGTTGTATGGCTTGGTCCCATTTTGCCCTTTATCAATGACACGGAGGACAATCTGCGGGGTGTTCTGGATTATTGCATCAAATCAAAGGTGTATGGCATTATTTGCTTTGGTATAGGGCTGACCTTAAGGGACGGAGACAGGGAATATTTTTACGCGAAGCTCGATAAGCATTTTCCCGGACTTAAGCAACAGTATCATAGAAAATATGGCTATAGCTACGAAGTAACCAGTGATAACAACGGAAAGTTGATGGATATTCTCCACGGCGAGTGCAGGAAGCATGGCATTATCTGCAGCAATGATGAAGTGTTCAGGTACCTGAATACTTTTGAAGACAAGCAGCAAACGGAGCAGATAAGTATGTTCTGAAAAGGCTGAGACTGCCATGCTCCACTTAAATGGCCATTTCTTTACGAGCCGTATGACTGGATTACAACTGGATTCGTCCTATTATTTAAATTTTCACCAGTGCTTAATTGCTGCAACTTGTTATGCAGGTGTTGACGCACATCGTGCGATTTTATATAATAATCGTACGATATATATTGTAAATCGTACGATGGAAGCGAATTGTTTGAGGGAGGCGGCAGCATGAAGAAAGAAAAAACACCGGACACGATAACAGCCACCGAATTAAAGTCCAATTTAGGTAAGTATATTGAGTATGTAATGGAAGACAACGAAGTGGTCATTACAAAAAACGGCAATAAAGCCATTCGCATGACCCCTTATATCACCGAAATAGAAAGGTACTTTACCGTAAAGGAAAAAGCCCTGGATTACCAATATGGCGGCAAAAAGGTATCCTATGAGGAATTCATGGAAATTTATGAAAAAAGCGACCTCCGTATGGAATACATAAACAGCGAAATTATTTTGCTGTCATCTCCGAGCACCTTTCACCAGGATATTTCCGGTAATTTGTATGTGATGTTCAAAAATTATCTGAAGGGGAAAAAATGTAAGGTCTTTTACTCACCCTTTGACGTCCATTTTTTTAAAAAAGACTTCAAGACCCCTGATGTAATGCAGCCGGATTTGCTGATCGCATGCGACCTGGAGGATGCGGTTACCGAGAAAGGGCGATACATGGGCACCCCATCTCTGGTGGTAGAGATTTTATCTTCCGGAACCAGGTCCAGGGATATGGTGGATAAGCTCAACACATATATGCTTTCGGGCGTCAGGGAATTCTGGGTTGTGGATCCGGTGCACAAAACCATATTGGTATACGGCTTTAAGGATTGCCAGATCGATACCTTTACAACCTATAAAAAGGATGAAACAGTCAAATCCTTTTGGTTTGAGGGCCTGGAGGCTCCCCTTGGGGAGGTGTTTGCCTGGTGACAGGGGGCGGGGTTGTTGACACATTCGTGTGTCAACAACCCCGTCCCCCTGTCACCCTACGCTGCCCCTCAACCTTGCTTCTTCCTCCTGGATGACCTTTTTATCAAGACGTTCAAAGAGTATTTCCACCGGTCCCAGTTCAAAGCCGGCAGGAACCTCGACATATTTCCACGCTGCCTTTCCCAGCTCCAGCGTACTCCTAACCTTCTCCGAGGAAAAGGGCAGGAAAGGGTTAAGCAGCAGAGAAAGATTGGCGATAATCTGTACGCAGGCATTCAAGGTCTTTTTGCACTTTCCAATATCAGTCTTTACAGTTATCCAGGGCCTTTCTTCATCAAAGAATTTATTTGCCGCACGGATGAATGCAAAAAGAGTGTCCAGTGCATCCTTGATACAGCCCTGTTCGATAAGGTTTCCCACACAGGGGTAAAGCTTTCCAAGGGATGGTATTATATCCGGGCTGCCTTGCGTTTCCGGTACTTTCCCTTCAAAGGCTTTCTGAATAAATATAAGGCATCGGTTGACAAAATTTCCGTAAGCTCCGAGAAGCTCGCCGTTGTGGCTGTTGATGAATTCCCGCCAGGTAAAGTCTGTGTCCCGTTTTTCCGGGCCGTTGCCGAGAAGAAAATAGCGGACGGAGTCTGGATTGTAGCGTTCAAGGATGTCTTTCACCCATATCGCCCAGTTGCCGCTGGTGGAAATCTTTTTTCCCTCAAGGGTAAGGTATTCGCTGGAAATTATTTCGTCGGGAAATTTCAGCCTGGTATCGGTGCGGCCCAAAAGCAGCGACGGCAGGATGATCGTATGGAAAGGGATGTTATCCTTGCCATGGACATAGTATTGCCTGCTGCAATTCCAGAATTCATTGAAATCCAGTCCTTGCCGGAGGCATAATGTATAGCAGTCTGAAACATAACCGAGAACATTTTCCGCCCAGATGTATATTTTCTTGTTTTCAAATCCATCCTTCGGCACATCGATACCCCAATCCAGGTCACGGGTCAGGCTCCGGTCCCGGAGGCCTTCACGGATATACCTTTTTGACATCTCGTAAGCGTTTTTCCGCCAGCAGCGATGGCTTTCAATATAGGCATCCAGTTCATCCTTCATCCGGGTAACAGCCAGGAAAAGATGGTTTGCCGGCCGGAATTCAGGCGCTTCGCCGCATACGCTGCATTTTGCCTGAAGCAGGTTTTCCGGCTCCAGGACGCTCCCGCAGGCTTCGCATTGATCACCTCTTGCGTTTTCACCGCAATTAGGGCATAAGCCCTTTACAAAACGGTCGGGCAGGAATTGCTTACATTTCTCACAGTACGCCTGCGGCGTACTTTTTTCATAGACATATCCGCCATCATAAAGTCTCTTGTGGAAATCAATAACAAAGCTTTTATGATCCTCGCCGGATGTCTTGCCATAAAGGTCGTAAGAAAAACCAAGACGGCATAGACAGTCACAAAACTCATTATGATAGAAATCGCTGATTTCCCGCGGCGTCTTATTCTCCTGCCTGGCCCTGATGGTGACCGGTGTGCCGTGGCAGTCGCTGCCGGAAACGAAAAAGACCGTATCGCCTTTCGCCCTGAAGTACCGGGCCAGTACATCCCCCGGCAATAATGCTGCGATATGTCCGATATGCAGGGAGCCGTTTGCATAAGGCCATGCTCCTCCAATTAAAACATTCATTGTAAACCCTCCATTCTTCTGCTGTAACTACAGCATAAAATAAAACTGAAATCTATCCCATGTTCAATAAAAAAGCTCTCACCTCCAGGATATATATCCTGGGGACGAGAGCATGATACTTCGTGTTACCACCCCGGTTCATTGACGCCTCGCAGCATCAACCTCAACAAGAACGAGTGCAAGGCATCTTACACGTTATTCTCCGGCACTATAACGGGTGCATCCGTCGCAGCCTGACAGGGAAAGGGGATGGTCGCCGGCTTTAGGCCGACTGCTCGGCCATGCAGCCTGGGACACGTCCTCTAGGTACGGGTGCAAATATAACTTCCTGTATAGGTTTCGGAAAATGCAGTCCATTGCGGCCGGCATTTTCCGAAGAACGGGAAGTAATATTTGCAGTGCTCCTAAGTTAGCGGGCATTTCAGAAAAATGTCCTGCCTGTTCGGTGCGAAAGCTCCAAGACCATCTTCAGTCGTCTATTCCTTGCTCCTTCTCAGCTTGCGGAGTTCTCTGTAAAAGACGTCAACAACCTACTCTTCTCTTCATCGCATTTCTTGCGTTAGTATGTTTGTATATATATTAATACGGCCAATTATTTCAGTCAAGGGATTTTGCAGGAAACTTCAATTCGCAATATGAGGTTGATCTTGTCATTCCGAGGAGCCTTAGCGACATGGGAATCTCATTTTTAAGGTTTGCAGAGATTGCTTCACCCTGCTCGCAATGACAAATTAAAACAAATTACGAATTGAAGGACTGACTACTGCAATTGCAGATGTAAGCCGCGTTGTGATATAATACGATACAAATATACAACAGGAGGCAACAGGATGGGGTCTAATTGGGATATAATTATTGGTACTATTGGTTTTGTACTGGCAGTTATGAGTCCTTTTATTATTAACAGGGTTTTGAAGTTCAAACTGGAAATTGAGAAGATGAGACAGGAAACAGAAATAAGGAAAGAGGAAATCAGAGCAAAAAATCAGATTGATATTGAAAAAATGATTGCCGAGGAGCGAAACCGGCATATACACATATATGATGCAAAAAATACGGAGGAAAAAGCCGGCAGGGTTTATGGGGACTATACAAATACGTTAAAAGAAGAAGCAGGTAGAGAAAGATTAAAATATTGAAGCATTTTTAATACATTCAGCTGCCTTAAGGTCCAGCCTGGCGCACTCTTTTATAATATCAACAATTTGCAGCCTCACACCCCTGTCTTTTAACCTTATACAGTCATTTCCACTGCAGAGGCTATTGATTGTCCACATTTTATCATGGATTCCGTCAAATGCTTCAATAGCTCCGGCCAGCTCCGCATCCGGGATAACGGATTTGACATCGCGTAAAAAGTTGGACGTCCATGCTCTGCGCTCCGCCAGATCCCATATATGAGGGTCGATATATGGTCTTTCTGAGATACTGCCCGAAAATTTGCTATCATCATTCATGGCATCCGACCAGTCTTTGTATATTTTTTTGCCATATCCGGATTTATTTTCTTCCGTGAGCATATCATATCCTCTTTTGAGCGCCCTTGAGAGAATATCTTTTTTATTACAAGTCCTATGCGGCTCACCTGCAGTGATAACAGCAAAGGCGGTATCCGTCCAATTGTCGATAAGCTGACAAAGGTCATAATGAAAAGACTTGTTGGTATTATCCGCTCCATCTGAAAACACCCATCCACGCAAGGTTTTACCGTAGTTTTCATATCCGGTGACAAGTATTTGCATAGCCTCATTGGTCAATACGGCTGCGGGAAGGTTTTTTGTGATATGGTCTGTAATTATATCAATAAAGTCTTGCGGCTTATTCAGTCCCCTGTCTTTTACCGCAACAGAACTGTCGGCATACAGCCTGCACGGCAGGCTCAGAAATGCGAAGCAATCCATGACGGGAGCGCTTCCGAAGCGGCTGTCCCTTAAAACGCCATGAGGCAGGCCATACATCATGCCGAAACCTTCTGCGGAAATCCCCACCTGCGTATAGTGGTCACGAATATCAAGCCATTGAATCCCATGCCCTTCACTGACCCACGTCCTGACTGGAAGCCCCATAAAAATTGCAAGGGTTGACATGAGGGACGGAAAGGCAAAATCATGGGGCGTAAGCATTAAATTATCAGAATTTTCGAGCCTGCCCCGCTCTGTGACCATGAATTTTTCAAAAACCACCGACACCCCACCTTTTTCTTGCTACTTAGGAGCACTGAAAATATTACTTGCGCTTTTTCTGCAAGTATAGGCTGCATGGACGAGCGGCCAATGCAAAGCATTTGCAACCGGCCCCGGCGTACCAAGACTGCGTTTGCAGAAAATTTTAGCGTAAGTGATATTTTCACTAGTGCTTACCTGAAGCTTGCTTTATAATGGTATTATAGCATGAAAAGAAAGGAAATTGCTCAAAATTGTGGAGAAATTGCGGAGAAAACTATGGATGATCCGATACAAAGGTTAAAAGTCTTGCTTTCCTGTATTGAAGCAAATATTGAGGCAAATCCGGCCGGGGCGGTTTCCCATGAGATGCTTGAGCATGAGAGCGGCTTTTCCCGCTTCCAGATTATCCGGCTGTTCAATAAATTCTGCGGTTTTTCGCCTGCCGAATATATCCTGCGCAGAAAGCTTTCCAGGAGCATTTCCGACTTATACGCAAAGAGGAAGATCATCGATGTAGCCCTTGACCACGGCTTTGAATATGAGCAGTCTTACATAAGGGCATTCCGCTCCGTTTACGGCATTTCTCCAGCAAAATTACGTAACAGCAGGAAGGAAATCCAGCTTTTTGAGCCGGCGAAAATCGGGAATGTAAAAGTATATTCCGATAGATTCGTTACTGAGCCTGCGGTTAAATACCTTTCAGGCATAGTGTTTTCCGGCGAGGAAAAGCATTATAATTACAAAGATAACAACGTAAGGGGGCAGCCGCTGACAGACGGCGTTTCCCGGTCAAAAGGCGGAGTCTTCACCGGCATATGTATTCCCTGCGGAATGGGGACCTTCGCCCATCGGTATATAAGCTGCATTGAAAACAATCCAAACAACAATACGACATACTTCCTGCCGGAGGGCAGGTATTCCATTTTCAATTATACGGGGCTTCACAGGCTGGATGAGGCCGGCGCCCACAGGTTGCGCACCCTCATGTATATCGTGATAGGCTCCTGGGCAGCAAAGAATAGTGTGCTCTGGGACGAAAACTTCATAGAGCAGGTTGATATGGGGACATTAGGCGACGACTACTGCGAAGTAAGGATAATGATCCCCTGCATAAGCAGAAATTGAACTGCCCGGCCTTATGGAAGGCTTTATTTTTCCGCAATTTTGGTTAATTTTTTGGTACGGATACTTTGTATAATAGGATTAATTGTGAAAAAGGGGATACGCTGTGCAGAAAGCGGCTTTTCCCTGATTTAATAAAGAAAATAATATAAGGGAGTGTAGTAAAATGGCAGAAGTTAAAAAAGTGAAGGTGTGCAAAAAATGTTCAGGTTTTGATGTAAAAGAGCTGAAGGGGATCGTAAAAGCAAAGGACCACACCACAGGCTGTATTGGAAGATGCAGTGCGAAATGTCCCGAACTTGCCGGCAAGGTTTACGGATTTTTAAACGGTGAGTTTGTGGTATGCGACAGTAAGTCGGAATTTCTCACTAAAATCGCGGAAATTGCTTAGTTTGGTGCTTTCAACCGTAAAAACGGTGAGCCCTGTAAGATATGTAGTACGCCCATACAGCGTTATAAGGAAGCTGCGGTAAGGAGATTTGTCTACAACCGACAAATTTCCTTTGAATTAGTCATTATAGGGGTAAGCTGAATAGATATACTTATGTGTGTACCGGTTGCCAAAAATAATATAGAAACGGAGGAAAAGAAGATGCCGGAGATTATTAAAACTTACAGACAAAGCATACCTGCCCTGCGATTTATCGGAAAAAAATATGGTGACAGCGACCGTGTTGATGGAACATTCGGAGCGAAATGGGATGGGTGGTTTGCTAACAACTGGTTTGAGTTACTGAAAAAAAACGCAGCCAGAGCCGACTTTGAGGATGGTGATGCTGCCATTGGACTCATGCGCTACAAAGAAAAAGAACCGGGGAAAGAGCAGGAGCCATTTGAATATTGGATCGGGATTTTCTTCCCCGAAAACACACCTGTTCCGGATGGTTTCGAATATGTAGATTTTCCGGCGTCGGATCTGGGCGTGGCCTGGCTTTATGGCAAGGAAAACGAGGTGTATTGCCATGAGGGTGATTGTGCCGGTAGTTGTATGAGTAAGGGGTACAATATTATAACGGACAACAGCCATGCATACTGGTTTTTTGAGCGGTATGCCCAACCTCGCTTCTTCACACCGGATGAAAAGGGCAATATCATTTTAGATATTTGCCACTATATTGAAAAGGAAAAGGAAAATGTGAAAATGGCAGAGGGAGATGATAGCATAGGTGTAAAAATCATTCCCAATGTTCCGAGGATTGCCATGTTTATCGGTAGTCAGTCCTATCTCACCCCTTTTGTCGGTTCATTGTATGCAGCACTGCAGAGCCAGGGGGAATCCTGGCAGTATTCCGACGTACTGGCCATGAGCGGGGCCGGCAACCGTCTGCGCTGGATGCCCGGCTGCTGGGATCCGGGCAATGTGGATCTCCTCAATTGCGAGGGGAATCCCTTTGCTCCCCATTTCCGTGCCTTTAAAGCGGTGGGCTGGAATGCGGAGGTGAAACTCGCAAAACCTATTCGCGGCATGGAGGAACCCTTTGTAGATTATGAAACGGCCAGACGGGATATTTTGGCGTCCATTGACAGGGGTATCCCGGTGATCGCTATGGGGATTATTGGTCCGCCGGAATGCTGTGTTGTATTCGGCTACAAGAATGACGGTGAAAAACTTATCGGCTGGAATTACTTTCAAACCGACGAAGGCTTTGATGGTGAAAAGCCCTTTGAAAAAGCGGAGTGGTTTCCAAATCTATGGGGATATATCCTGCTGACCGGCAAAAGCGATATTCCTAATGAAAAAGAAACCGGACTGGCCACACTCAAAGCTATAGTTCAGCATGCCTATAAAGGGGAGGTCCGTGGCGCAAAGGTAGGAATCGGCGCCTGGGACGCAATGCTTGAACAACTGGAAAGAGATGACTTCTCCGAATGTACTCTGGATTTCCCTGCCGGTGTTCCAGGAGAAGACGCCACATGGCAAAATAGCGTAAAGGGCCGGTTTTTCGTATATTGCGACGCTCTATGCCAGATTCATGAACGGGGTATTGCATTGCCTTATTATACCCGTCTTGCAGAGCTTGTTCCCCAATGGTCGTCTGAATTGAATTCGGCAATCGACGCATGGAGGGAATGTGCTTCTTATGGCGGCTACCTCTGGAACCATCTGACTATGGATGATGCGGGGTATGAGAAATTCCGGACGCCGCAGATACGAAAAATTCTTGCGGATGAAGGGCGCCGCTGTATGCGGAAAGATATAGAGGCAGTAGGATATATACAGAAGCTGCTTGAGAAACAGCAAATCAGCTTCTGAAGCTATGCTGCGGGGGGAAAGAACAACCCATGACCATCTGCCGGCGGCTTTGAGATGGAATATTATTCCTTCGAGAAGTTTAAAGCTCCCGTAGACAGGGGAGCAAAGATATTAGTGATGGATTATTATTCCCCCTGCAGAAAAGCAAAATAGAGGGCAGGTAGCGCAAGGGACTGTTATGACATACATTGAGAATAACAAGTCGTGATATACCTTCTATTACTGTTGCCATTTGGCTGAATATAAGCTTATTCTACTATCATTTTATCTAGGTCAATTAACAATTTCGATGCTTTTAAAAAGTTATAACCAATAATACCGTCCATTTCAAAGCCATAATTCATATCGCCGATTTGAATCTTGAAGTTTTTCAAATGTCTTGAACCTAAATGTATTTTTTCAATGCATTTTTCATAGACATATTCTGTACCACCGACACCGCGTATTTCCCGTATTGTATCATTTGGCTCAGGCCCTAAACCCAACTGGACAGCAATCTCAGCAGCTATTAGAGTGGATGCGGAACCGGTATCTAAAAGAAAATTTTCAAAGCGAAGTATTTTTCCATTGTGGAGAAGCTCAACCTCAATAAAAGGTAGCCCATATCGTGTTTTAATAATCATATGTCCGCTCTCACACCAATCCATCTTTGTTCAATAATATCTAGTTCGTGCCTGGAAGTGTGAACAACGTACATTTCTCTATCCCGGTACCTCCGATGCAACTTAACATATTCAAGCAGTGCCTTATTATTATCTTCACGGAATGTATCAACTACCGTTATACTTTCAAGAATTCTTTTGTCGCCATTCGTGTGTGCTTCAATGGCCTCGATAATTACCCACTGGTTAGGGTATGCCTTTTTAACATCCTCCCAAATCATGATAATCTCCATTCCGCCGCCAAGCGGCGGCACAAATAGTAATGAAAGTGGTTCACATTTTCAAATTTTCGTGTTACAATAAACTTATTACTAAGGCATCAGTATCAGATGCACCCACCCGTTTGCTGCGGATGTGCAGGTGCGCCTAGTTTTACTAAGGTGGGAATACTTTTTAAACAAGTTCACTACGTGAGCTTTGTTTTTGTGTCTAAACCACGATTTTGGCTTAATTTAAGTTCTTTCACGCTAATACCCTCCCTTGCTGGACAAAACAATTGTGTTATATTATATTAAGTATACAAGAGGAATGGTTTAACCTCAAGTGAATTCGGATTTTTTCTCGTTTTATTTTACCATTTCATTTTCTTCTGTAACTATATAATGGAAATATCAATACCATGGCGAAGATTTTCTTACTGAAAGTATCAATATATCAATCTTGCGGCTTTGTGCCATAACAGACTCATCTAGAGCAAGGGGAACGCCGTTCTTTAAAGCTTCGTCCACAAGCCTTTCCAGTTTTTCTTTCTCTTTTTTCAGCTTTTCATTGTAACTTTTCTGTTTCATGCTGAAAACTCCTTTGCTTTATTTTCGCAGATAAACCTTGCGTTAACGGTATACCGTTAGTATAAACTTATCCTGAAATTATTTCAACGGTATTCCGTTAACCATTTTTAGGAGTAATTGATATCCTTTGATTAACGGAAGAACGTTAGGAGCGATAAAATGAATATTTCTCAAGCGGTAATCAAACGTATTGAAGAGTTGTGTAAAAGGCAGAATCTGACAATCAATGCTCTTAGCAATGTTTCAGGCGTCACGCAGTCAACTGTCAATGATATTGTGAACGGCACAACGTATAATACAGGGATTGCCACTATTAAAAAGCTGTGTGACGGATTTGGAATCAGTGTTCGGGATTTTTTCGATTGCGATGTGTTTTCTGATCTGGAACAGGAAATAAAATAGGAAACGGATTTACACAAGGCCTTTCTTTTCTTCAATAATGAAAAGCTAACAGCATCAACATGATTACTGCCATACGAGTAGTTGCTACTATAAGGTGTCATTAAACTGCTAATTCATTTTGTCCAATCAAGGACGGTTTATCAGAAAAGGTTTCGAAAGCGGAATGGGATCGGGACGGCCGTGATTTCATAAGATCATATTCTCATTGTTCTGCATATTCTATTAATAGCCAATGGGGGCAAAACGTCGCGATGGGGGGATTTTTTTCATGTCTAAAGGAAATATAAGGCATATGTTTCCCGGAGGAAACACGCCGAAAGGATTTCACAGCTTTTACAATTACATATTACCACAGGAGGAGGCCAGGAGGATTTTTGTCATCAAAGGCGGACCTGGTGTGGGGAAAAGTACATTTATGAAAAAAACGGCTCAGGAGCTGGTGGAGCTGGGCTACGATGCTGAGTTCATGCATTGCTCCAGCGATAATGGAAGCCTGGATGGCATTGTCATACCAAAGCTGGGAATTGCAATGATCGACGGCACGTCTCCGCATATCGTCGATCCGAGAAATCCGGGAGCGGTGGATGAAATAATTCATTTGGGCGATTTTTGGAAGGAAGAGGGCTTGCGGGCAAAAAAAGAAGAAATTTTAAATGTCAATAAAGAAGTGGGCCGCCTTTTTGCAAGGGCTTACAGGTACATAAACGCTGCAGCTTCGGTCTATGAAGATACTGCCGTAATCAACGGATGGGCTCTGGACAGGGCAAAGCTGAATGCTGCCGCTGACAGACTCTTGAAGGCATTGTTTGCGGAGGATCCGGTTGCAGGCAAGGAGGGAAGGGAAAGAAGGCTTTTTGCCAGCGCTCTTACTCCCGCGGGGTTGCAGAATTTCCTTGATAACATCCTTACGGGAAAGCTTTATATAATTAGGGGCGCGGCCGGTACCGGAACTGAAAGCCTGCTGGAGAAGGTGAAAGCAGCGGCGATGGAAAAGGGCTTCCATACCGAAGCTTATTACTGTCCGCTAAATCCTGAGAAACTGGAGCACCTGGTAGTTCCGGAGAAAGGTATTTCCATTGCGACCTGCAACAAATATCACAGCACAGAACAGGAAGCCCTTATGGAAATAGATCTGAATGAATTCCTGTATCCGGAGATCCTGAAAAAATATTCGGAAGAATTGGAGTACAACGAAAAAACCTTTGAGTCGCTGCTTCAGAAAGGGCTTGATACCATAGCCCGGGCTAAAGGGCTTCATGATCATATGGAAGCCTATTACATACCCAATATGGATTTTGAAGCTGTCCAGAGATGCTGGGAATCTGTAATGGCGAGGATTACGGCCTATGCCGCAGAGATATAGGCAAAGGGTTGACCGTCTTTCTCTCCTGCATATTTCAAAAAGCAAGCCAGGAACCGTCCCTGGCTTTGCTTTTGCCTAAAGCGATATCCAGGGGAGGGACTATCCAAAGCTGTTTGATATAGATTGCATTTGCGGACGCGCAATGCGCGCCCTTATGCTTTTTCATATTACAAATTGAAGTACGACTTTGCATTGTTGCTTTTCGCGAATTGGGCCAATACAGGTAAGTTTTAGTTAATGATTTACCGACATAAGCATAAATGATATAATAGCCCTGCTGGACAATCAACAGGAGGGTGGAAATGATAAGAAAAACGGTCATAGTGTTTGTAGCATTTTTGATTGCAGGAGTGGTATTTTCCGGATGCTCCATGATGGGGACCCAATATAACTACGGCTTTATTGATAAAACCGGCAGCTTTGTCATCACAGCGCAATACGGAGGCGCACAGAGTTTCAGCGAAGGGCTGGCGGGCGTGATGGTGGGGAGCAGCCAATACGGCAAATGGGGGTTTGTCGATACAAAGGGGAATATGGTTATTGAGGCGAAATATGACAGGGTAAGAGCTTTCTATGAAGGCTTGTGCCCTGTGAGGACAGGCAGTGAAGATGCCGGCGTATGGACGTATATCGGTAAAGACGGAAACACCAAAATCGCTACGGAATATAAAGATGCATCGGTCTTCGTGAAGGGTCTGGCTCCGGTCAAATTTGCGGGAGAAGGGAAATACGGATACATTGATTATGAAGGCAAAACGGTGATTGCCCCTAAATTCGACATTGCCTCCATATTCAGCGAAGACCTTGCGCTTTATGGCACCGGAAGCACGGAAAACCTTAAAACCGGTTTTATCGGCAGGGACGGAAACGTCGTCATCAAAGCGCAGTATGCTTATTGCGGCGCTTTCAGCGACGGCCTGAGCAGTGTAAAGCTAAGCGGGGATCAGGAGAAGGCGGATTGGGGGTTTATGGACAAAAGCGGTAAACTGGTGATAGCCCCTGAATATGCGTGGGCGAGCTCTTTTAGCGAAGACCTTGCCGCCGTTAAAATCGGAGATGCAAAGAATGGCAAATGGGGCTATATCAACAAAAGCGGAGAGCTTGTCATTGAGGCCCGGTTCGGAGATGCGCGAGATTTCAGCGAAGGTTTTGCGGCAGTGCTTGAAGGAGATGAAAGGACAGGCAAATGGGGCTATATAGACAGGACCGGCCAGTTTGTCATAGAACCGCAGTTCAATGGCGCGGGGAATTTTGTACAGGGTCTTGCGCCGGCATCGGTGGAATAAGGGGACGAGTCGGTTGATTTTTATGGTGCAAGCTGTGCGTACTTATCTTCCTATGGCATCTCAAGGATTCTGTTATTGTAAGTAGCATTGCCCGAAGGCTGATTTACAGCAAGGTTCTACTTTATCCCGGGCTTTCTCCCTCTTTTTCCTGCGGCCTTTTTTATTGCTGCCGCATCTTCCTTTCCGGGCTCCCGCGTTTCATCCTCCAGCTCGATACCAAACATCGCCGAAATATCGTCGCTTTTAATAACTCTCCTGCTCTTTCTTCCGGATTTGCTAAGAAGCGTCTCTGATTTTTGCACGACAGCCTTTGAAATCAATTCATCAATATTGACATTACGTAGAGTGAAGAAAAGCGCCGGGTTCTCATCAAGCCTAACGCCTATCCCATACAGGGAAGCGGCAATGTGTTTGCACATGCCGGCATAATCGGGGCAGCTGCAGCTAAGCTGGATTTCCTTTGAAGCAGGGAAAAGCCCGTTGCCTCTGGCTGTGAACAGCTCATCAAGGGCTTTTGGGAACTTGCCCTCCACCAATTCCTGCAGCGATTCGATTTTTCCTTCGCAGGCCTTGACGATTTTCTCCCATGCGGCTTTATCCAGCGGATGGATGAAAATACCGATCTCATAGGGCTTTCTTTTGCTTCCCTGCACAAGGGCGGTAACCTTTCCCGGAACTATCTGAAGGTCAAGGATTGCGCCGTGGGATATATAGCTGCGCCCTCTGCCCATGCGGTTTGCATAGTCGGAATAGCTCTCAAGGTTGTCGTTCCAGGCTTTTCCCCACCATGTGGACGCCAGCTTTCTTCCGCTCACCACGACCGGTGCGAGACCGGGATTCTTTTTTTTCAGCTTTTCTGCCGCCTTCCTGTTGCGTTCCTTCTTTTCAGCAACAGAAACATATTCTCCAAAACCATTATAAGACATGGTATCCTACCTTTCCAGCCTGAATAAATCCATCAGCTGCTTGTTATCCATTTCCGTGATCCAGCTCTCCTGGATATCCGGAATGATATCTCTGGACAGCTTTGTTTTTTCCTCGATCATCCTGTCAATCTTCTCTTCAATTGTACCTTTGGTAATAAATTTGTGCACGATGACATTTTTCTTTTGCCCGATCCGGAACGCTCTATCCGTGGCTTGATTCTCCACTGCCGGATTCCACCACCGGTCAAAGTGTATCACGTGATTTGCCGACGTAAGGTTCAAGCCTACGCCTCCCGCTTTTATGGAAAGCACCAGGAACGGAACATACGTAGGACCTTGAAAATTTACAACAATTTCCCGTCTTTTGGCTACCGGCGTCTCTCCATGCAAAATAAGGCCTTGATGATGAAAGACGGACTGGAGGAATTCTTTCAGAGGCTGTGTGATTTCTTTAAACTGTGTGAATACAAGGACTCTCTCCCTTTTTTCATAAATTGTCTCGCAAATTTCTCTGAGCCTTGCATATTTTCCGCTTTCATTTTCCGTATAAAAAGCCTGTCCCAGGTATTGATCGGGATGATTGCAAATCTGCTTGAATTTCATAATGGAGGACAGTATCAGCCCTTTTCTTTCAATCCCGTCCTCCGAAGACTCAAGCCTGGCTTTGATCTCTTCCACGAGGGAATCATACAGGGCCGCCTGTTTCTTTGACAGCACAGAGTAGGTCTTCATTTCAATCTTTTCGGGCAGGTCCGTAAGGATAGTCTTATCTGTTTTCAGCCTTCTTAAAATAAATGGGCTGACAGCTTTTTTCAGCCGTGAATAATCGGATGGATTTTCCTTTAACCTTTTGGTGAAATCCGTAAATTCCTTTGGGCTCCCCAGAAGTCCCTTGTTGAGGAAATCAAACAATGACCAGAGGTCTGAAAGCCTGTTTTCCACAGGAGTTCCAGTCATTGCAATCCGATAGGCTGCCTTCAGCTGTTTTGCCGCCTTTGTCTGCCTGGTTTCCGGGTTTTTAATCGCCTGTGCCTCATCCAGGATCACTGTATTCCAGGAAATTTCCTTCAGCCAGTCATACCTTAAAAGCATACCGTAGGTTGTTATGAACAATTCATACTGTTCGGTTATTTCCGCTTCCTCCAGGCCTGTACCACTGTTTTCAGAGGGATGCAGGACATAATACTTCAGCGAGGGCGCAAACCTGGCTATTTCATTCATCCAGTTGCCGATCAAGGACGCTGGGATTACAAGCAGCGCTTTTTCCTTTTTTACAGATCTTATGTAATTTAAAAGGGCAATGACCTGAATGGTCTTTCCAAGCCCCATGTCATCGGCAAGACAGGCTCCAAGGCCAAGGGATTTCATAAAATGCAGCCATGCCAGTCCTCTTTCCTGGTATGACCGCAAGTCCGCATGAAAATCCTTTCCGGCATATACCGTTTCCATGCTTTCAGGATGAGTCAATCTGGAAACAACGGTATTCAGCCATTGTCCGTTGGTAATCTCGATTTCTCCGGCTTTATCCTTAAGATTCAGCGTTTCGGCCGGGTTCAACTGAAACCTCATGGCTTCCAGCAGGGTCATATCATTCCCGCCCATAAGCTTCTGCGCCTGTTCATATGCCAGGAGCGTCTCTTTGAGCTTTTCGTGATTGACCTCGACCCATTTGCCTTTGATGAAGGCCAGTCCTTCTGTTTCAGAAAGCAATTTTTTCAATTCGGCGATCGTCAATTTATCATCACCCATGGATATCTGTGCGTCAAAATCCACAAGCGCGTCAAATCCCAGGAGTGAAGGCGGCTTTGTACCGATTTTGACCGATAGCCGTAGAGAATTGGATTTGCTTTTCCACCAGTTGGGTATGCGGCAAAGAATACCCGCTTCCTCGTATATGGGTATTTCCTTGAGGAAGGTGTATGCTTCGCTTGCTATTAATCCAATGGGATGAAATATTTCGCCTGAGTCAACCATGCCGTAAATAAAATCACTTTTTTGCGAGGCCTTGTTAACAGTGGACAGAAGCTCCAGCAATTTTTTATTGTCGTTTTTATATTCCGCAAGTGCGTTTTTTAGAGGAAGATGCCGTGTTTTTCCTTCATTTGAAACCATGGAGGAATAAGTAGCCATGAAAGCAAAGGGATAGTCGTCCTTTTTGCTTTCGACAAGATGGAAAAATATCCGCCCCATAGTATGGACAAAGGGATTCAGCAAGGCAAAAAACTCTGCGACGCTGCCCTGGTAATGGCTGATCTGGTCTATAAATGAATCGTTCAGCTTTTGCCATACCTGCGTGACCCATTCACTGCCTATATACTCCTTGCCATTCATGAAGGGTGCATTGTTAATGATACTTTCTATTTCTCCCGGGTCCGGTTCGACAACAGTTTTTTCTCTTAAAAATTCGATGTCCGGCTTTTTGGATAAGGCTTTTACAAAGATAGAAGCGGTCGTGCAAAGAAAATGGAGTGAATCGGATACGGGTACGGACAAGCCTGTAAAGCCAAGGCAGAAAAGGGCTTTGTACGGATTATCACGCCATTTCTCAAAAAAATCCTGCTGAACACGAACATGACTGCTTTCCAATGGCGCATCCGTCTCCTGCCAGTCAAGCCCAAACCCTTCCGGATGGATCAGGACGATAATTTCTCTTCTTGTATTTAAAGCATCATTGCCTGTTACGGTTGTTGTGGCTTGAGTTTTCAAGCATACCTCCCATATATGGAAATTTAACTATAGCTGTATAAAACATTCTTAGGATATTATAGCAGATATAAATCCGACGGCATACCCGGTCTTAAAAAAAGGATGCATTTAAAAAAGGGACAGATGTATACTCCAGGGGGGAAGTTATGGATAAAGAAAAAATGGAGAAACTGAGAGAAAAACTGGACTTGATGATGATATCGGAAAGCACCGAGAATTCCGAGCTTATGAAGTCAGCAACGAGATGATGAGAAGGTGTTTGAATGCTTGAAAAGGCAAATGGAAAGACGGAAGAGCGGAGAATAGGAGCGCAAGTTTTCCTGGATAGGGCAATTGGCATAAAGGAGCTTACCAGGCAGAATACATAGAAAGAACAGCGCGGAGCATACATATTTACATGCTGTTTACTCTCTTAGCCATTGCTGTCAGCACAAAAACCGATAGAAAGCCTGCCGGAATGATAAGGACGGCTCTGATTACGGTGGCTGCTCCGGTCAGCAACATATTTATCAGTTGCAGAAAAACAAATGCAAGCACGCCTATCAGTCCAATTGTAACGATGTCCGACAATTCGAGCTTCACCTCACAATATTTGCGTATCTCGGCAAGGTTCATTATCAATGCGGTAATGGAAGTAATGATAATGGATATCCCGTATCCATAGATATTCAATAATGGTATCCCGGTCAGGATAAATATCAGGATAAGCCCTTCAACCGCTACCAGGAGCGAATTCCGCAAGAGTATGCTCTGTTTCCCCAAACCGTTGAGAATTCCGAAGGTAGGGGAGGAAATATAGCTGATAAAGCCTGCAATGGAGGCAAATCTTATCATACCGCCCAAATCCGGTCTTCCATAAAGCAATTCTCCAAGCAGATCAGGGATTGTGAAGGCGATTGCCAGTGTGGAAATCCCCACCAGGCAGGATATTTTCAAAACCTGTGCAATCCGGTCTTCAGCGGCCCAGGCGTCTTTTTTATTAACGCTGGTGGAAAGGTCGGGAATGAGTACCGTAAGCATTGAGCTTACGATAATGAAGGGCAGGTATACGATATTCATGGCCATCCCTGAAAACTTGCCGATCAAGGCCAGGGCTTCATTGTAGGAAAAGCCCGCCTGTACAATTCTTCTGGGCAGAATAAGCGTTGTAGCGGTCGATATGATCGAGGATAAAAAACCGTTAATGTTAAGCGGAAATGATATGACCAGGACGTCAAACATCAACTGGATCCGCGTTTTTATTTTCATACCTCCGACTTTGTGTTTATTCCTGTATACTCTATAAAATGCGTACAAAATTGCGAGACTTGTCATTTCACCTGCAGTCAGTGCAAAGTATGCTGCCGATACCATATTTTTAATATCGCTGATGGACAAAACGGCAATGGTGCCAAGGAGAATCAGCACCCTCAGCAGCTTTTCCACAATATCTACCGAAGCGGTGATCCTGTATTTGCCCAATCCGTAGAAATAGCCTTTGATAATCGCGGACAGCGGGACAAAGATCAGTGCCGGGCAGAGTATTTTTACAGCATCGGCGGCTCTTTTGTCCCGGATGAAAAAATCGCTGATACCGGACGAGGTAAGAAAGGTTAACAGAGCAACGCCCAGGCTCCATAGAAATACCATGATGAATACGGTTGTAACTGTTTTGTTCAGATTTCTGAAGTCTTTTTTGTTGAAATAGACCGCAGATATTTTTGAAATTGCAGTAACAAGCCCTTCACTGGTAAGACAGAGCAGCAGACCATAGACCGGCATGATAATTCCGTAGAGCCCCAGCCCTTCTGCTCCAAGCTTCCTGGAAATGATAACTGAAAACAGGAAACCGATGATTCCTGTCACCAGATTGGATAGCGTTAAAATTAAAGAATCCTTGTAAAATTTATCTATCCGCACATACGACTCCGAATATTTTTACTTGTTATAAAAGTTATTCGCAGTCTGCAGTTTTTATGTTTATTGTAGACGATGTCTGTTTTTACACCTACAAAAAGTTCATTCCCGCATAGATGAATATTCCCAGCAGGAGGACATAGGCAATGCAGTAGGGGATGGTTTTCCTGAAAATCCTTCCTTCATATCCGGCCAGCCCTGCTGCGGAAGTTGCTACGGCTATGCTTTGCGGGGAGATCATTTTGCCTGCCGTTGCTCCCGCCGTATTTGCGGCTGCCAGCCAGTACGGATTTCCATTGATGAGACCGGCGGCTTCTTTCTGGAGAGCCCCGAAGAGTACGTTGGAAGAGGTGTCACTGCCGGTCAGAAAGGTGCCGAGCGTGCCGATGAAAGGTGAAATAAAGGGATAAAACGATCCTGTGGACCTTACCAGCATGGCTGCAATGGAAGCGACCATACCGCTGTAGCCCATTACTTTTGCAACTGCCACGATGGAGAGGACAGTGACGCTGGATTTCCACATCTGTTTCAAGGTAGCAAGGAAAATCCTGAAAATTTCCGCTATTCTTGCGCCCTGCGCCAGGCTCCCCAGGATTGCAGCCAGAAATATGAGGGTTCCGGGCGAGTTTATCCACTTGAATGTCATAGGGCTGGCGTCCTGACCGGTATAAATCACTGCGGAGGTTTTCACATGCTCCAGAAGCTGGTTGATTGGGGGCACCAGCGGGCTGGTCAGGATGATGAAGGAAAAGATCAGAATATAGGGCAGCCAGGCGAGCAATGCGCTTTTCGCAGATATCTTCTCCCTTGCGGGAGCCTTCTTGTCTTTATGGAAAAGTCTCGCCCACAGAATGGTTGCGCCCAGACTGCACAGGCTCCCGGCAAGGGTGGGAAGCTGCTCTGTAAGAAACCTTGCCGCAAAGAGCTGGGGCAGCGCAAAGGCGACTCCCGATACAAGCGTGATTCCCATCACGCCTTTCAGGCTTTTGAAGCCTTTGCCCGTAATCACCACCAGCACAAAGGGACACAACACGATAAAAAGTGATAGCTGTATGCCGATGTAAAAGTTCAGTGTTCCCACATCCAGTCCGGTTACCTTTGCGAGGGTCGTAACAGCTATTCCCACTGCGCCATAGGCGGTGGGAACCGTATTTGCCACCAGGCAGATGACCGCCGCAGGCAGTGCTTCAAAGCCCAGTACGATCAGGATACTGGCAGGGATGGCAACGGAGGTGCCATAGCCGGAAATAGCTTCAAGGAATCCGCCAAAGCCCCATGCCAGCACAAGCACCTGGATGCGGCTGTCGTTACTGATGCCGGAGAGCATGACCTTGATCAGGTCCATGCTTTTTGTGAAGGACGCCAGCTTATAGGTGAATATTGCCGAAATAATGACCGCAAGAATCGGCCACAGGCCAAGAAGAGTGCCTTCCAGGGCTGCCGTCAGGACGCCGGGGACGTTCATGCCGAATGCGGCTAAAGCCAGCGCCATGGCCAGCATCAGCGCGATCAACGATGTAATATGTACTTCAAGCAAGGATGTACCAAGAGCAACAATAAGCCATAAAATAGGAATCACCGCAATCAGGAATAGTACTGTCGAACTCAAGAGTATGTCCTCCTACTGTAAAAAGCAATAAATTTCTATAATGGTATACTTTCTATCCGGGCTTGTCAACGGGTAACCGGATACAGAAAAATGTAGGCTAAAGCACAAAGGGCTTCAGGGTTTGATATGCACCCTGTCAAGTGGACAGTGGAAATAATTAAAACGGATGGGCTATCAAAAGATAATCCATCCGTTTTCACATGAACTTGTTGGTATAACGCCCATGTGCTATAATTCATTTTAGGACTTAAGGTCAAACAGCAACGAACAAGATATATGTTTTCTTAATATGGCATGCTGCCGTCAATTGCTGTAATATGTGCAAAGCTTATTGAACGAAAGGGAAGATAGCAATGAACATCATATTTGCGAGCTACGCTGATTCAATAGAGGATTTGCTTAATAATTACCTTTTGGCAAAGAGTATACATGAGTTTGCGGGCAATTTATCGGATATTCCCTTGCGAATTTATGTGTCGTCAGGCTTGGATATACAAAATACGATAGGTAAATTCGAAGGGCTTAATGTCACGTTTTCTAAATACCCTATGGTAAGAAAGGATATAGATTATGCTTTCAAGTCTGCCGCCGCTCGTGCTTGCGAAATAGATGTAAAGACAGGAAACGTCATTTGGTTGGACAGGCATATGCTTGTTCTTAACCCCTGCGTTAATTTATTACTTGATCCATTAGAACAGTTTGCATATCGTCCGCCCCATTTGAAGTTATTAGGAGCATCTGCTGATGAGCCCCTCAATCAAATGTGGTCAACCGCTTACCAAATTGCGGGAGTGGATGTATCTGCCCTGTTTCCGATCTATACGGAGGTTGACAGGAAGAAAATATGGTCTTATTTTTCAGCCGGTCATTTTAGTTTCCTCGCGGATTCGGGAATTATGAGTGAGTGGGATATTTTATTCAATCAACTGGTAGAGCATCAAGCTATGAGGCCATTTCTTGACGATGAAACGCTAACGGTAGATGGTGAAACAGTTAGGATTTTTCTACATCAAATAGCTCTAACGCTAGCTGTGTTGAGAAAACTGAGTAGGAATGCATTGAAACCGTTGCCGGTTTTTTATGGGTATCCGACGCACTTGCATGGCGATATAGAAAAACATCGTCAGGCAAGTCAAATGGATCAACTTCATACAGCGTTCTATTCTTGTTATGATGAATTGCCGGGCATGCCAATTTCTAAGCGGCTCGCTTCTTGGATTGAGGATAAGGTAAAACAATTTCAACACAATGGGTAATGGAAGGTTATGGAGACGGATGCTGTGAGGCGTCCATTCACGCCGGAGATAACTGCGAAGAATGATGGTATGAGATTGCAGCCTATTGCCCGCAATGACAAATTAAGAAGTGAAGGTCTGAAGAAAGGGCTTGACCAGCTTTTAGAACATGGTAAAATTATATAGTGTACGGTTGTAAAAAGCAAATTTATATACATGGAGGCGTTTATTGTGCAGGAAGTTTACGATTTTTTGAAAAAGTGCGATACCTACTATTTGGCGACGATGGAAGGAGATCAGCCGAGAGTCCGTCCCTTCGGCACGGTTGATATTTTTGAGGGCAGGCTTTATATCCAGACGGGAAAAGTAAAAAGTGTCTCAAAGCAGATGGGCAGAAATCCGAAAATAGAAATCTCCGCTTTTGACGGAGACAAATGGATTCGTGTGCAGGCCGTAGCCGTCGAAGATGACAGGCGTGAAGCAAGGCAGCACATGCTGGATGCTTATCCGGTCTTGCAGAATATGTATTCGGTGGATGATGGCAATACGCAGGTGCTCTATCTCAAAGATGCCGTAGCAACCATCTCTTCCTTCACCGAGGCGCCAAGGGTTATCAGGTTCTAATACTCCAATTGCATTGAAATGTATGCAATGAAAGCAATACCGGGAAATAGCCGCCGCCAAATGCCCATACAGAAAACCCGTAAAGACCTGGCTTGTGTATCACTCAGCATGAGGCAGGCCTTTATCATTAATGCAATTCTAATATCCAAAAATCATTATTTCAGGTATAATAAACTGTGGGGGTGGGCATATGAAGGAATTTAACACGACGGGGACATGCATACCGGAAATGCATTATATGGTAGATACTTCGGCCAAGCTTGACCAGATAACCGGGCTTATCGACAGGGGCAAATATTTTACAATAAACCGTCCGCGCCAGTATGGAAAGACGACAACCTTATACCTCCTTGAGAGAAGATTAAGCGGGAAATATGTAGTGATAAGGACAAGCTTTGAAGGCATCGGGGATGAAAGGTTCAACAGCGAAAAGGGATTTGCCGAAGTGTTTTTGCTCCTCATAAAAAAGGAGTTCAACTATTCCGGGAATCGCTTATTGGCAGATTTCGTTGACCAAAATAAGGATATTGGGACGCTGGATGTACTGAGCGATTTTATTTCCAGGCTTTGCTCGTTGGCGGAAAAGAAAATCCTATTGATGATCGACGAGGTAGATAAAAGCAGCAACAATCAGCTTTTTTTGAGCTTTCTCGGAATGCTGCGCAACAAATATCTTCTGAGAAATGAAGGCAAGGACTGCACGTTCTACAGCGTCATCCTCGCAGGTGTGCATGATGTTAAGAACCTAAAACTGAAGCTCAGACCGGACGAAGAGAGAAAGTACAACAGTCCGTGGAATATCGCAGTGGATCTCAAAGTCGACTTAAGCTTTTCCCCGGAAGAAATTGCAACAATGCTTTCGGATTATGCACGGGAAAAGAACATGGAAATGGATATAAAGCAAATATCCGAAAGGATCCATTACCATACGTCGGGATACCCGTTTTTGGTAAGCAGGATATGTGAAATAATCGATACGGAGCCGACTGTAAGCCGCAGGTGGGAGATTGACGATGTGGATGCGGCTGTAAAAATGCTGCTTAAGGAAAGCAACCCTAATTTTGACAGCCTTGTTAAAAATCTTGAGAATAACAAAGAATTGTTTGCCATGGTGCAATCAATCATTATTGATGGGGATAATGTCGGGTTTAATGTTGATAATCCGGTTGTTTATTCAGGTGTTTTATTCGGTGTGTTCAAGGATGTACATGGAAAAACCAAAATAGGCAATAGAATATACGAGCAGCGCATTTATAACTATATGGCCTCAAAAATAGAGACATCCTATGTCATGGGTAAAAGAGAATATGATCCATACGCGTCCGGAAACGGCCTGGATATGGAAAAGCTGCTTTTGAAATTCCAGCAGTTTATGAAAGAAAACTTCAGCAGCAGGGACGAGGAATTCCTTGAACGGCATGGGAAGCTCCTGTTTCTTGCGTTTATAAAGCCGGTGATCAACGGCAAGGGGTTTGATTTTAAGGAAGCGCAGATATCCGAGGAGAAAAGGCTCGATGTTGTAATTACCTATATGAATTTCAAGTATCTTGTGGAGCTTAAAATATGGCGCGGCAGCGAGTATCACAAAAAAGGCCTTATGCAGTTGACGGATTATCTGGATAGGGAAGACCTGGATAAAGGATATCTTGTCGTGTTTGATCCGAAAAAAAGCCTTGAAGTCAAATGGAAGCAGGAAAAATTGGTTGCCGGGGGCAGGGATATTTTCATCGTGTTTGTATGATATAGATTCCTATGGACACCTGGAAATCAATATGATATAGTGATAATATACTTAGATATCTATCTAAATGGAGGAAGGAAATTGGAGCAGGTTGACGAGCGTTCGCTGCATGAGTTGTTTGAAAGAGTCAAGAGGCTGCACCATCACCGTGTGGTGGCTTTGTTCGACGAGCTGGGCCTGTATTACGGGCAGCCGCCGGTCCTGTTTGCCCTGTGGCAAAAGGACGGGTGCACGCAAACCGAGCTTTCGCAGCATATAAAGCTTACGCCGCCTACCATCACCGCCACCTTGAAGAGGATGGAGAGAGGCGGCTGGATTGAAAGAAGGTCGGATCCGGAGGACTCCAGGGTATCCAGGGTGTATCTTACCGAAAAAGGCAAGGGAATCCGGGCTTCTGTGGATTCAAAGCTGAAACAGCTTGACGCCGAAGCCTTTAAAGGCTTTACCGATATGGAAAAGGCATTGCTGAGACGGATTTTTTTGCAGATGGAGGAGAATCTCAGCAGTTTTGGCCGGGGCAGGGAGGCTTAAATTTTTTTGTCGTTATAATTAGATATCGAATAATATTTCCCTTGCGGCATAGTCTTATTGTGAAGGCTTAGAAAAGTTTATTTAAAGGATGGTTTTATGAAAAAGCTGGCGGCATACCTCAAACCGTACATATCTGCAGTAATACTGGCACCGTTGTTTATGATAGGCGAGGTGATATGCGACCTCCTGCAGCCTACTTTTCTTTCCCGCATTGTAGATGACGGCATAAGCCGGGGCGATACGGGTTTTATCATATCTAACGGCTTGCTTATGCTTGGGACCGCTTTGGCAGGGCTTGTGGGCGGAGTGGGCTGCACGGTATTTTCCAGCAGGGCGGGACAGTTCTTTGCGACAGACCTGCGGGAAGACATGTTCCGGAAGGTTCAGGGCTTCTCCTTTAAAAACCTTGACCGGTTTTCCACGGCCTCCCTCATAACGAGGCTTACAAATGATGTCGTGCAGGTGCAGAATGTTGTGATAACGATGCTCAGAATGCTGGTAAGGGCGCCTGTGACCTGCATAGGAAGCATTATTATGGCGTTGGTTATCAATACGAAGCTGGCTTTGATAACTTTTTCCGTCATACCCGTCCTGATATTCTTTCTTTACTTTATCATTTCAAAGGGATATCCGCTGTTTTACGGCGTGCAGGACAAACTGGACAGGATAAATTCCGTGATGCGTGAGAACCTCACGGGTATGCGGGTTGTAAAGGCATTCGTCCGCTCGGAGTATGAGATAAAAAGGTTTGGAAAGGCCAACGACGCATTGACGGAGATTACGGTAAAGGCGTCCAAAATCCTTGGGGCCAATATGCCCATTGTCATGTTTATGATGAATATAAGCGTAATCATCATCCTGTGGGCCGGAGCCCGGCGTGTCCATGACGGGTCCATGCAGACGGGGCAGATTATCGCATTCATAAATTATGCGACACAGCTTCTGATGTCCTTGACAATGTCCGTCATGATGCTGATGTCCGTTTCAAGAGGAAAGGCGTCGGCAGACCGGATCATCGAAGTACTGAACACTGAGCCTGACATAAGAGACGGGGAGGATGCTTCCACAAACAGCGTCAACGCAGGCAGGCTGGAGTTCCGGCATGTTTCCTTCCGCTATGAAGGAGCCGGCGGCGAGGATGTGCTAAGGGATGTTTCCTTTACGGTGAATCCGGGAGAAACCGTCGGTATTCTTGGCGCTACCGGCGCAGGCAAATCAACCCTTGTCAGCCTGATACCGAGATTCCATGATGTTACGGGCGGGAGTGTATTGATTGACGGCGTTGATGTGCGCCATATGAAGCTGGATGCTCTCCGGGGGAAAATCAGCATGGTGCTGCAGGAATCCATTCTCTTCTCCGGGACGGTCCGCGACAATATCCGTTGGGGCCGGAAGGATGCATACGACGAGGAAGTGGAAGAAGCTGCAAGAGCTGCGCAGGCGCATGACTTTGTTTCAAGCTTTCCGGACGGCTATGATACGGTGATCGGCCAGAGAGGCGCCAATTTGTCCGGCGGACAAAAGCAAAGGCTTGCCATTGCCAGGGCGCTGCTGAAGAAGCCTGCCCTGTTGATCATGGACGACAGCACCAGCGCAGTAGACCTGGCTACCGAAGCCAACATTTTAAGCGCCCTTAAGAGCGCTGCAAAAAATATCAGCTGCATTATCATCGCCCAGCGCATCAGTTCCGTAGTTGAAGCCGACAAGATCATTGTCATGGAGGACGGCCGGATTGCCGGCATGGGCTCTCATCGTGAGTTGATGGCGGAAAATGCCATTTACAGGGAGATATATTATTCGCAAACAGGGGAAGAAGAGGCCGGATAGCAGTGCGGAGACACACCGGAAAAGCAGAAGCCGGAGATTAGAGATCAAACGGTGATGGAATTCATGACGGGAAAAATGAAAGGAAGTAGGTTCAAGTGACGAAGGAACGAGTCAATCCAAGACAGGCGGCGGGGTTTCC
Source organism: Bacillota bacterium (assembly GCA_023426125.1). Lineage (GTDB taxonomy): Bacteria > Bacillota > Clostridia > Acetivibrionales > DTU013 > MnB-11. The sequence continues at coordinate 127,169 of JAFABI010000010.1, read as the reverse complement.
CGGCGGTCCTGGCGGCGGTGGACCCATGGCCGGTATCATGGCGTCGGGCAGAAAGGCAAAAAACACGAAGGAAACCTTAAAGCGGCTGTGGCAATATCTCGGAAGGCAAAGAAAACAGCTGGTTGCCGCCCTGCTCCTGATTTTAACCGGAATGGGCTTTTCCCTTGCGGGGCCTTACCTTATCGGAGAGGCCATTGATGCGATGCTGGGAAAAGGAAAGGTGGATTTTCAAAGGCTGCTGGGAATTGTGGCCGTCATGCTTGCGGTTTATGCGGCAGGCGCCCTTGCAAACTGGATTCAGACGTATATGATGATCGGCATAGCGCAGAGAACGGTTAAAAGCATGCGCAACGATTTGTTCGCAAAGCTGCAGACATTGCCGCTGAACTATTTTGACAGCAGACCTCACGGAGACATCATGAGCCGTCTGACAAACGATGTTGAGAATGTTAACAACGTTTTGACGCAGAGCGTGACTCAATTGGCTTCCAGCGTTGTAACCCTGATAGGTTCGCTGGTGATGATGCTTCTGCTCAGCCCTGTTCTTACGCTTTTAAGTCTTGTATTGATCCCCTTCAGCTTTTTGATCACCAGGATGCTGACCAAACGTGCCAGGACTTTCTTCACCGCCCAGCAAAAGGAGTTGGGTGAATTAAACGGATACATCGAAGAGACAATCGCCGGGCAGCGTGTCGTAAAGGCATTTTGCCGGGAAGATGAGGCCATTGCGGACTTTCATAAAATAAACAGGCGATTGAATGAAGCAGGACTCAGCGCTCAAATTATCATGGGCATTCTCGGTCCCATGATGAATTTTGTCAACAACATCAGTTTTGCAATCATTGCCGCTGCCGGAAGCGTCATGGCGGTCATGGGCATCATTTCCGTCGGCACCATCGCAAGCTTTACAACCTATGCAAGGCAGTTTACGATGCCGATCACGGCCATCGCCAATCAGATTGCAATGATACAATCCGCCATTGCCGGAGCGGAGCGCGTTTTCGAAGTGATGGACGAGGAGCCTGAATTTGGCGGAAGCGAAGGCTTCATCGCTCTGAGGGAGGTGTCCGGAGAAGTGGTTTTCAAAGATGTGGATTTCAGCTATAAGAAGGAGGTGCCTGTGCTTAAAAATATCCATTTGACTGCAAAACCCGGGCAGACCATCGCCCTTGTCGGACCTACCGGCGCAGGCAAAACCACCATCGTGAACCTGCTGACAAGGTTTTACGATATCGACGGCGGAATGATCACCGTGGACGGCAAGGATATCCGCACGCTAAAAAAGGAGAGCCTCCGAAGCTCACTTGGAATTGTGCTTCAGGACAGCTACCTTTTTTCCGATACTGTCAGGGAAAATATACGCTATGGACGCCTTGACGCCACGGAGGAAGAGATCATCAGGGCGGCCCGGCTTGCCAATGCACACCACTTTATTGAACGGCTGCCCCACGGGTATGCTACGGTTTTAACGGAGGATGCGGGAAACCTGAGCCAGGGTCAGAAGCAGCTTATCACCATTGCCAGATCGATTCTTGCCGACCCGTGCATCCTGATTCTTGACGAAGCTACCAGCAGCGTGGACACCCGTACGGAAATGCACATACAGGAAGCCATGCTGGAACTGATGAAGGGACGCACAAGCTTTGTCATCGCCCACCGCCTAAGCACCATCCGAAATGCCGATGAGATCCTTGTCATCAACGGGGGCGAGATCATAGAGAGGGGCAACCACAACGAACTCCTTGAGCAGGGCGGCTTTTACCATAAGCTGTACAACAGCCAGTTCCGCAGGCAATTGGCTGTATAGGCGGCGGTCGTTTTACACCGGCCTGTATTCAGGAGCAATGAAAATTTTACTTCGGCTTTTTCTGCATATTCAGGTTGAAACCGCTTGACAAACTCATTCAGGCTTTTGGCCCAGCGTCTTGCAGGCATATATTGACTGCGGGGAATAATACTGGTAAGATAATAGTGTTTCACATAGTTGACCTGAGTTTCATAATGTGAAACAAACTTGACGTAGAAGGAGTTTGTATCTTATGAATGAAGTTCTAAACCGGCTTTCGGCGGTAGGAATAATTCCGGTAGTCAAAATTGAAGAGGTGGACAAGGCGGTTCCATTGGCGCAAGCCCTGTATGACGGCGGCCTTGCCTGTGCGGAAATAACCTTTCGTACCGCCAATGCGGAGAAAGCGATCAAATCCATTACAGACGCCATGCCACACATGCTGATAGGCGCAGGAACGGTACTCACCACGGAACAGGCGGATAAGGCCGTGGAGGCAGGCTCAAAATTCATTGTCAGTCCGGGCTTCAACCCAAAGGTCGTAAGACACTGCATCCAACTGGGAGTGCCGGTAATTCCCGGCTGCTCCAATCCATCCGACATTGAACAGGCCCTGGAGCTTGGTCTTGAGGTTGTGAAATTTTTCCCTGCGGAAGCTTTGGGGGGAATCAAAACGATCAAGGCGATGGCTGCGCCCTATGGCGGAATAAGATTCGTACCCACCGGCGGGGTCAATGAAAAAAACCTGAATGAATATTTATCCTTTCCGAAGGTGTTGGCTTGCGGCGGAAGCTGGATGGTAAGCGACGCTTTGATAAAATCGGGTGAATTCGGGAAAATTACCCAGCTTACCCGGGAAGCAGTTAAAATGATGCTCGGCTTTGAGCTTGCCCATATCGGCGTCAATAGTGAAAATGCAGACCAGGCGTCGCAGATTGCCCGAATGTTCAGTCTGATGTTCGGGCTGGAGTATAAGGAAGGGAACAGCTCCATCTTTGCGGGCAGGATTGTTGAAGTTATGAAAAAGCCGTCTCTGGGGAAAAACGGGCATATTGCAATCGGCACGAATTCCGTGGAAAGGGCGGTCGCCTATATGCAGTCACGAGGATATGACCTTGATCTGGACAATGCCAAGAAGGACGCTGACGGGAATCCGGTGGCCGTATATTTCAAGCAGGAAATAGGCGGTTTTGCCGTACACCTGACGCCAAAGAAATAGACCCGGGAGGCCAGTGCACAAAGTTTTGCTGTAGTGCTATTCACCGGATCTATCGGCGGCAGGATTGAAAAACTTGTTTTTATATTCCTTTGGGGCATAGCCGGTATAGCTTTTGAATACCTTGCTGAAATATTGGGTGTTGTTTCCAAAACCTGTTTGAAGAGCCACCTCGGTGACTTGGATATTATTGTTTTGGAGGAACAGGCTTTGTGCTTTTTCAATGCGTCTTCGGGTGATGTATCGGGAAAATTTTTCGTTTTTCGCCGAGCCGAAAAGTTTTCCCAGATAATCCACGTTTACAAACAGGATCTCATGGGCGACGAAGTTCAGGGAGAGCTTTTCGTCATACAGGTGCTCCTCGATCAGCTTATCCATCTTGCAAATCAGTTCGTTTTGGCGCTTTTGGACATTTTTATAATAGTTTTCAATAATTTCCTTTGAAATGGTTAAAAGTATTTCCTTTATGGAGGAAAGATTTGAATTTTCCATGATCGCCGCAATACCGCTTAAGTAATTGGTGATTTGATCCTTTTCCGCCTGTTGGATGATGGAAACATACAGTTCAATGGCGTAGGCTTTAATCTGTGCAATGCCGAAGGAAGGGTTGTTAAGCTTTTGAAAAAGAGTTTCCAGCAGTTTGGAGGCTTCTGCCTGATTACCGCTTTTTATCGCCAGAATCACATAATCAATATCAAAATTGTCCGTAAAAATCGCCGATTGTCCCGGCATATCAAAGGTTGTGATGGTGTTGCCGTCCCCCTTGTAAAACGAGCTTTCCATGCAGATGAGAAGATTATTGTAGGTGGTTTTAAGCCTTTCAAAAAGGGTCTTTTCACTTATTGCAATGGTGATCGGCTTGTCATAGTACTGCGAATGCAGAGCGCGGATTTCCTTAAGCTCCTGGTTCAGAACGGTAAACGAATAATATTCCGTAAGTATCAGGAGGTGCTTGTAATTTAAGGAACATAAAAACAAGGTGTGGCTGTGTGAAAAGTATTCCCTGCACATTTCCTTCAAAGCAAGCAGGCTGGACTGGTCCTCAAGCCCGTCAATCCTGAATATCAGCAGACGAAGGTCGGCTTCCCTGATCACTCCGAAATCCAATTGGTTTAAGGTCTCCTTATTGATAACGGTTGAATTTGTGATGTAATCCCTTATGATCTGTCCCTGCAGCTGGCTTTTAACCTTTATATAATTGTCTTTCATGGTTTGTATATATTGCTGCTTTTTGCCGCGCTGCTCAAGCCGGTCGGTGAGTTTTTGAAGAAGCTGGTGGATCGTTTCGATGCTGCAGGGCTTTAAGATATAATCCTGTACATGGTATTTCAATGCTTCCTGTGCAAACTCAAATTCATCGTATCCGGAAAGTATGGCGAACAAAATATCAGGAAATAACTCCGAAGCTGTCTTTACAAGCTCAAGTCCGGTCATCTCGGGCATTTTTACATCCGTTATCACAATGTCAGGCTCTACATTGCGTATGATTTCCAGAGCCTCCTGACCGTTTCGGGCCGTATATACCTTATCGATACCGTATTGCTCCCAATTGCAGTTTTTGTGTATGCCTTCCCTGATATTTATTTCGTCATCGACAATCATTGCTTTATACATGGCAGCTCCTTACACCTCACCGTGAACGGTTTTAATTATGCACCGATTTCATTTTGCATTGCCGGTAAAAATTCAGCCTCTTCCTCCTCAAGCTTTATCGGGATTGTCAATTCTACAATACAGCCTTTCGGCAATGCATTCCGGATTTTAAGCCTTCCCTCGTGACCGTAGATAAGTTCAAGTCTTGAAAGGATATTGGACAAGCCTATACCCGTTCCTTTCGGAGTATATTTTCCGCTTTGCAGCTTCTCAATCAACTGAGGGTCTACGCCGACGCCATTGTCCTTTATTGTAATATTCAATTTGTTTTCAATTCTGTCTATGCCAAGCTCAATAACGCAATCACCTGCAATGCTTTCGACGCCATATTTTATGGAGTTTTCCACAATGGGCTGCAGGGTCATCCTTGGTATCATGCAGTGGAGCAGGGAGGCATCAATGTTTTCTTTGAACACCAGGTGTTCCTTGAAGCGTATCTTTTGAATGTTTACGTAATGGCTTAGTATTTCAAGCTCCTCCCGGAGTGTTATAAGGTATTTATAATTATCGGAGCTTTTTACGGATTCCCGCAGAAGCTGCCCCAGGGAAAAAACCATCACCGATATGTCCGGATTCTTTTCATTTGCCGCCATCCAATAGATGGAATCCAGCGTGTTATAGATGAAATGAGGGTTGATTTTTGCCTGCAGGGAACGGTATTGCGTATCCTTGATGGTCAACTGCTTTATATAATTTTCCTGGATCAGGTTTTCAATTTCCTTAAGCATAGCCTGATAGTTCTCTTTTAATAAACCGATTTCGTCTTTCCGGTCGTTCACCCCAAGAGAAATATTCGAGGTTGTAAAGTTGATTTTAGAGATGCTTTGCATCTTGTTGATGAGGGAATTCAAAGGCTTTGTTATACTGTCGGACAGCAAAATGGACAGGACGACCAGAAGGAAGAAAATGGCGGAATAAAACAGGCCGGCCGCTTTTATTGCCGATTGGAATTTAAGGAAAATAGAATCATAGGGAATCGAGTAAAAAAAGCTCCAGCCGCAATAGTTTGAATCCATTTTTACAACAAAGCTCCTTTTGCCTCCCTTTGAATAAATCGAATAAGGTTCATTGCCGGAGACCTTTGACAGGTCCAGCCCGTCCTCCGCATTGCCATAATGGTATAGCTTGTAGTTTCCGGTATAAATATAGAAATTTTCATTTTTGTTCTTATTTATATCCATTGTATACTGTACAAGCTTGGATATCTGGAGTCTTACGGCGATCACCCCCATTTCCCTGAGGCTCAGACCATTAACCTCACGAATGGGGCAAAGCAGGATCAAGGCTTCATCCGAGCTGTTGGGATTGATCCATACCGGTTTACCGTTCTGTTCAAAGGCTTTTTTATAAAAGTGCTCCGCCTTGTCGTTAAGGGATGTGGATGTATCGGAACCGACGGAATTTATGCGGAAATTCGGATCGATATAATGGACCGAAAGAATATATTTTTTTTTGTTTAAGGATGTAAAGATCCGATTCATAAGATTTTGGCGACGGGTGTATTCTTCATAGACGGAATGAGCCGATTCGATGGAACGGATCGTTTCCTGGATAATGGAGGAGGTAGTAAGCTCGGATACCGTATTTCCAAGGTGCTGCATTTCATTTTCGATATTTTGCGTTGAAAGGGTGAGTATGTCAGCGGCATCCGTATACAATTGTTTACTGAAAATTCTGAGGGAATAATTAAATAGCAGGGTAAATGCAATACCGCTGATCATTAATATTGAAACAGCAAATAAAAGAATTTTCCATCGAAGCTTCAAATTGCGGAATTTCTTCTTTAAGCCGTGCAGTACACGGAATAGTGGACGAACCAATGATAAAGCAAAATTTTTTTCCATCAAATATTCCTCCGCACAATGAATGGCCGGCACACTGCCAATCGCATGTCCTGGTTATATTATATACGATTCCGTCTTAGGAAACAAACCCTTAAGAAGAGGAAGATTTGCATATTTCCGGTATAAATAGATAAAAAACAGAGGTGGATCTCATGACTTATGGATATAAAAAAAATAAGTGTTATAATAAATCTAAACCTGAAAATTTTACGATCTCTTTCTGCTACAAGGCGTTTTCAGGCTTTTTCAGACTTGTACAAGTATGATATCGGATAACCTGTGAGGCTGGCAATTGTTCCAAACCTTTGGGGTAAAGCAGAACAAAAATAAAAGAATCGAAGGAGGAAATAATGAAAGTATGCTTTTATGGCAACACAGGCCATTTTTTTACAGCATTTTTAGCGAAGGATAAAATTCCCGGCCTGGAGTTTGCGGGATACTGCAAAAGCTTTCCCGGGGAAGACATGGGACAGCTGAAGCTTTTTGCAGGAAAAGCGTCGGGAAGCTATCCGGACGGTTGGGAGATCCATGCAAGGAACGGCGGCAGCGGCTCCGTATGCGATCCTGTAGAGTATCCTACCCTGGAGGAAATGCTGGATACCGGGAAACCGGATATCCTGGTGGTAGACGGGCGTTTTACGGAGAGATATGAAGCGGAAAAAGCGGCACTGCTCCGGGGAATCCATGTATACGCCGATAAGCCTATTGCTGTAAAGCTCGACGAGCTGTCGGACCTTTACGGATGCGTAAAAAAATCAGGCAAAATCCTATGGGCTATGGACACCGTACGCTATGATCCGTGGTATTATACTGCAAAATTGCTTATTGAGAGGGGGGAGATCGGCAAGGTAAGGATGGTAAACTGCCAGAAGTCATACAGACTTGGAACCCGTTTGTCTTTTTACAAGGAAAGGAGGTATTATGGCGGAACGATTCCTTGGGTGACCATTCATTCCATCGATATGATCCGTATGGCAACAGGGAAAGAAATGCTGTCTGTCTTTTCCCAACAGTCCAGGGCGGATAACTGCGGACATGGGGAAATGGAAATGATTACGGCATCGTGCTTTGAGCTGGAGGATGATATTCTTGCAACTGTTTCCACGGACTATTACCGCCCCGAAAATACGCATTCCCATGATGATGACCGCATGCGCGTCGTTGGTACCGGGGGGATTCTTGAGGTTATACGCAGAGATGGCGACCATGAAGTACGTCTTATCAACAAAGAAAACGATGGAACGGTTCCCGTTCCTCAAGAGAAGCCGCCCTTCATATTTGAGGATTTTGTTCATTCCCTGGAAGGGAAGGGAACAGGGCTTCTGGATGTTGAGGAGTCCTTCCGCAATGCTTATGCAGCAATATGCGCACAGCAGTCGGCAGATGAGAAAAGGATCATTTCCATGGAGAACGCCAAAAAGCTCTTTTCATGATTTGCAATAGGTATGGCTCGTATCGCGGGACTACTGATTTTTGCACATTTATAACAGTTTTTTTCATTTAACTCATTGAAATTTTTATATATAATTATTATTGTCACCTGTATAACGAAAAAGGAGGTCATTTTATTTATGAGACTCAGAAGTAGAATTTGGGCGATATTGCTGGTAGCTGTCATGGCATCCGTTTTAATAGCGGGCTGCGGAAATAGCGGGACTTCGCCGACAACAACGGCTTCAGGTACATCGGCAGGTCCGGGGGCGGCACAAACTTCGGACAATGCGGCCAAGGAACCTATAACAATGCGCTATTCCTGGTGGGGTTCACAGGCAAGAAACGATCAAACGCTAAAAGTTGTTGAACTGTTTGAAAAAGAGTATCCGTGGGTTACTGTCGAAAGCGAATACGTAGGCTGGGATGTGTATTGGGAGAATCTGTCGACCCAGATCGCAGGCGGCGATATGCCGGACATGCTCCAGCACGATTACCGTTACCTGGAGACATATGTAGGAAAGAATCTTCTTATGCCGCTTGACGGATTCATTGGAAATGAATTGAATCTAAGTGATGTCGCAGATACAACGCTTTCCGGAGGCAAAGTCGGCGGCAAGCTGTACGGCGTACCGATGGGAATGAACTGCTTTTCCGTTATCTATAATTTGAACAGGTTCAAGGAGGCAGGGTTGGAAGAACCGGATTTTGGCTGGAATTATGACGATTTTGTAAATATCAGCCGCACCTTCAAGGACAAGCTGGGAATCTATGGCTGCGATCTCACAAACTTCGAAGACCATGTCCTCTATTTCCTGCGGACAAAAGGCGCCACATTATACAGTCAGACAGGCGCAGGCCTTGGATACGAAGACGATTCCATCATGGAGGAATGCTTCCAGAGACGCCTGGACCTGGTCAAGGAAAAATTGCTGCCGACACCCGATGTTGCAAAACAGGCTTCCGGTACGGAAGACAGCCTGATTGTCCGCGGCAAGGCTGCAATGGTTACCTATTGGAGTAATGCGGCGGCCGCCGTAGCGAATGCTACCGAAGATACGATCAAGGTAGCTCCTGTGTTCGGACCTGATGCCGATAAAGGCCTTTACATTAAACCATCCATGTTCTCCAGTATATCAGCCGGCACTAAATATGCTTCCGAGTGCGCACTGCTTATTAACTACCTTACAAATAACGTTGATGCAAATAAAGTGATGATGGGTGAACGCGGCGTTCCGATTTCCTCGGCCATCCGTGAGGCGTTAAAGCCCGATCTGAATGAAACGAGCAAGGCGATCTTTGATTTGCTCGACTATGCACAGGAGCATTCCAGCCCGATTAACAAACCGGACCCCGAAGGCGCGGGACAGGTGGTAGAATTGCTGCAGGATCTTGAAGAGAAGGTTCTTTATGAACAAATCACACCGGCGGAAGCCGCGGAAACCTTTAGAAAAGAAGCGACAAGCATACTTGGAAGCAAATAAATGCTGCAGAGTGGCAGATCTGAGTAAGAAAAAGTGTAAGGGCGCGCATTGCGCGTCCGCAAAGTGCAATCTATATCAAACAGCTGCCGGACGGTCGATGGCCGCCCCTATAGGTGCCCATTTTCATACCGATGCCCATGCTGCACGGTGGCACATCTGAGCAAGAAAAAGTGTAGGGGCGCGCATCGCGCGTCCGCGAATGCAAACTATGCCAAACATCTGCCGGACGACCGGTGGCGGCCTCTGCATTTATACCAATGCCCATGCCGCAGGGCGGCGCACCTGAGGGTGAAAGTATGCTCTCCATTCTGTGCGACAGTGAAGAACCGTCCCCTGTCGCACACATTTGGACATTGAATTCCATCGGGTTATAAAAACAAGGACAGTGGGGATAGGAAATATGAACATCAACAACAAATTAAAAGACAATATTTATGGATATTTTTTTATAAGTCCATGGCTGATTTGTTTTTTAGTTTTTACAGTTTTTCCCGTAATCATGTCGCTGAATTACTCTTTTACGGATTTTGACATATTATCGGCGCCGAAGTACATTGGCCTCGAGAACTACAGCTATCTGCTGACAGCGGACAAAAAGTTTTGGGGCTCGGTAAAGGTGACGTTTTTATATGCATTTGTATCAGCGCCGCTGCGGCTGATCTTTGCGTTTTTCATCGCCCAGCTGCTGGTAAAAAAACACTCCGGACAGGGCATATACCGTTCGCTTTATTATTTGCCGTCCATTATCGGCGGGAGCGTTGCGATAGCAATCGTATGGAAAACCATTTTTGGGAAAAACGGTGCATTGGAAGCTCTTCTGCTGGGCTTGGGAATAGAGCAGCAATATTCAATGCTGGGTAACAAGGATACCGCTATCTGGAGCCTGATTATCATGGCCATCTGGCAGTTCGGTTCTCCGATGCTGATATTTCTAGCCGGCCTTAAAAATATACCTATAATGTATTATGAATCGGCAAATATTGACGGAGCGGGTTCCTTCAGGAAATTTTTACACATCACCATACCTCTCATATCGCCGATTTTCCTGTTTAATCTGGTTATGCAAATGATCACGGCCTTTATGATGTTCACCCAGGGCTATATTATAACGGGAGGCGGACCGATGGACAGTACGCTTTTCTACGTGATTCATATGTATAAAACCACCTTTGAATATTTTGAAGCAGGAAGAGGCTCTGCAATGGCATGGATGCTTTTGCTTGTGGTTTCACTCATAACCGTTGTTATTTTCAAGTTTTCAAAGTATTGGGTATTTTACGAAGGGGAGAAGGAGTAGGCAATGCTAAAAAAAGTGAAGATGAATTCGGTGATACATCATATTGTTTGCGTGCTATTGGCCATCCTTATGACCTATCCCATCGTTTGGCTTATGTTCAGCGCATTTAAAGGGCAAAAAGACATATTCGACAATGTCGGAAGCCTGCTCCCCGAGGAATGGGTGTTCAAAAATTTCCAGAATGGCTGGAAAGGCTTTGGCGGCGTCAGCTTTGCAGTGTTTTTCAAAAGTTCCTTCATTGTCGCCATCGGAGCGACGGTGCTGTCGGTGTTTGGCTCGGTGTTTGTGGCCTATGGCTTTGCAAGGATTAAATTCAAAGGTCAGAAATTCCTGTTTGCCTGCATGATGATGACGCTCATGCTGCCTGTGCAGATCCTCATGGTGCCTCAGTACATGCTGTTCAGTCAGCTGAAATGGATCAACACGTATCTGCCGTTGATCGCTCCTTATTTCGGCGGCTATGCCTTCTTCATTTTCCTGTGCATGCAATTTATCAAAGGGATTCCGAGGGATCTTGACGAAGCGGCGGTGCTGGATGGCTGCGACAAGCTGACAATGTTTTTCCATATCATTATGCCGCTGTCAAAATCAGCAATGATCACCTCTGCTATTTTTTCCTTCTACTGGAGGTGGGAGGATTTCGTAGGGCCTCTGCTGTATCTTAAAAAACCCAAGCTGTATACGGTATCGGTGGCGCTCAAATTATTTGCCGATCCCAATTCGGTGACGGACTGGGGCGCGATGTTTGCCATGTCTTTCCTCTCTTTGCTTCCTGTGTTTTTGATCTTCCTGTTCCTCCAGAAATATATTGTCGAGGGCATCAACACAACAGGGATAAAAGGATAGTGATTTCCATATGACGGATAATCTGACGCAAGGGCTGTATGATTATGCAAAGGGGAAGGAAATTGATCTGGTAGGTATCACAAATGCAGAGGATATCGTATGCATCCCATGGAAATATGGCAGTGATCCCGGTCATTATATGCCGTGCAGAAGGACAAAGACTGGTGACAATACCTATTCGCCGAAGGCTGTCATGCCATTTGCAAAGGCGGTAATCATCACGGGGATGTATATGTTCGGGTTTGATAAAATTATTCCCGGAACCCGGGGATGCCCAAGAGGAAATATCGGCCCATGGACCAGAGGCTACGTGGAAGCCGGACGCTATGCCACGGACCGCGTGACGGAGTTCCTGCAGGAGAAGGGGTATGAGGCGGTTTTTACAAACGAGCTTCCTTACAGGACGCTTGCAGTAAAGTGCGGCCTGGGTTCTATCGGGAAAAACGGCTTTTTGTATCATGAAAATATGGGGAGCTATATCAGGATGGGGTGTGTTTTGACGGATGCGCCGCTGGAAACCGCAGACCGCGGGACAGAGTCGTCAAACACGTGCGGAAGGTGCAGGATATGCATTGACAGCTGCCCGACCGGAGCGCTTAAAGGCCGGAACGATTATGACGCCGATTACTGTCTGCATTTGTGGCTGCAGGGACAGGGCATTTACGGCGAAAGCATTCCTGCCGGCGAACGCCACAAATGCTTGAACTATATCATGAGAACAGGCCGCTGTCTTGAGGTCTGTCCGCGAAACCGCCGCTTGCGGCCCAGAAAAGCATTTCCTTTCAAAAGCGAGGATAAGCCGGACTCTCCGGAATTAATACCCCTTGTCCTTGCGGATGATGAGGAATTCAAGGCCAGACTTCCCTTTCACGTGTACAAATATGGCATTGAATACATCAGAAGAAATGTTGTCATCGCTCTGGGAAACGCAAAGGATCCTGCTTCCGTAGAAGCTTTGGGCAGAGGCCTTTCTGTACTTTCAGACAAAGCAAGGGGTCTTTGCGCATGGGCGTTAGGGGAGATAGGAGGCATGGAAGCGAAAGCCTGCCTGGCTGAGGCTGCTCAAAATGAGAGGAAGGCAGAGGTGCAAAAGGAAATATCCATGGCATTGAATAAATTATAGAAGGAGATCTTATCATGGGAAAAGCTAGGTTAGCAGTTGTCGGACTGAATTTCGGAAGGAATCATGCCGTCAACATCAAAACCGGCAATATGGATGCCGAGTTGGTGGGGATTGCCGATCTGAATCCGGCGTTCAAGGAGCTGGGAGAGTCTTTGAAGACGGATTTTTATACGGATTATAAAGCGCTGCTGGAGGATAAAAAGCCTGACGGCGTGATTATCGCGGTGCCGCCGCAGTTCCATAAGCCCATTGCGGTGGATTGCATGAGGGCGGGAGCGCATGTTATGGTGGAAAAGCCGTTGACCTTGACTTCGGAGGAAGCCGACGAACTGATTGCAGAAGCGGAAAAATACGGGAAAAAGATTCTTGTGGGTCAGCATCACCGCTTTGACCCTTCCGTTTTAAGAGCCAGGGCCCGGATCACATCCGGTGAGCTGGGGCGCCTTATAGGTTTCCACATTTTCGGAACTCTGCCGAAGCCTGAATGGTATTTCAATGCGGATTACAGGCGGATGAGAAATGCGGGCGGCGGAACGGTGGCCAACAACGGCATCCACGATGTCGACAGGATCCGGTACCTGTGCGGGGATGTTGAAGCCGTATACGCCATAAAAGGGAACATGTACCGCGGCTTTGAGGTCGAGGATACGGCGGCGGTATCCATCAAATGCAAAAACGGGGCGGTGGGTACCTATTATATTTCTGATTGCAGCCATCCCCTCACCGAATATACCGATTTTTACTTTACAGAAAAGGCTACGGTGCGCTTTAAGTGTTCATCTTTCTATGCGCAGGCGGGATTCATGACCTACGAGGAGGGCGCCCTGGACACGAAGGAGTTTGCCTATCATTTGAGGGAGAGGGATATCCATACGGTCCAGATACCGGTACAGAATAACCACGCGAAGGAAATCGGGCATTTCTGCGACGTAATTCTAAAAGGAGCGGAACCGGTGACCACAGGCATTGATGGGAAAAAATCCATGGAGGTCATGAACGCTGTAATCGAATCATTGGATACCGGTAAACCGGTATATCTAAAATAAGGGAGGAAAATCATCATGTATAGGGTAGCATTATTGGAGGCTGAGCATTGGCATGTGCTGGGACATCTGGCGGCAATCAAGACATTCTCTAATGTCCAGGTGGCTGCAATCTCAGGGAATGGCGATTTTACAAGGAAGATCAGCGGGGATCTGGGCGTAAAGCTTTATCCCAATTATATTGAGCTTTTGGACAATGAAAAGGATCTGGACTTTGTATATATCTTCGGGATATATAAAGAATCTCCGACAATCATTGACGAGTGCATCACAAGGGGCATCCCGTTTATCGCCGACAAGCCCTGCTGTGAGGAAGCGGATCAATTGGTGCCTGTGCTGAAGCATATGGAAAAATCCGGCGTAAAGCATTGTGTCGCGCTTCAGAGAAGATATGCCCAGATCGTGCAGAAATACAAGGGTTTTATACGTCAAAAGGCTTCCGAGGGAGGTGTCCATATCGTTTTGCGCTACATCACGGGGACTCCGCAGAGATATGAGGACATGGGCTTCCCATGGGCAAATAAAAAGGAGGTCGCAAGAGGGGGCGCAACCCTCAACCTGGCTGTTCATTACATCGACCTTGTTCATTATCTTACGGATGATGAAGTTGTAGATGCCCAGGGCATCATAAACTGCAATGTCTGGAACCTGGGAATGGATGATTACGGCGCGATCCTTTTGAAAACCCGGAAGGGCCATACGGCGGTTATTGAGGTGGGTTATACAAAATCCGGCTATCCCCAGGAGGACTTTACCGTTTCAGGAAGGAACTTTTACCTTACGGGGACGGCGGCGCAAAAAATGCAGCTTTTCGGGCTAAAGGAAAACGGCGAAAAGAGAGGGGAGCTTCTGGAAGAGGAAGATTTTCCGGATATCCAGTTCTTTGACAAATGCCTGGGCAGCATGATAAATCATCTGGAGGGCAAGGGCGAGCCCGCCGCACAGCTGAAGGACGTCTACAACGCCGTTAAATTTGTTTCCAAGGTGTATAAGGATAACAATTTCTAATATACCATGGAATTTAAGCGTGCCGGCTGCAGGAAATGAGGGATGATAACCTTTTGCAAATGACTTTTTTATACGGAACAAATCAATGAAAGGAATGGCCGCGATTATGATCAGGAGCTGGTCGGAAGAAGCGCTGGACCACAGGAACGCATTGCTGTATGCAATGGGGGTCAGCGAAAAGGATGCGGAAAGACCCATCATCGGTATTATCAACGCATGGAACGAAATGAACCCTGGACATTATGATTTTAACCAGATCGTTGGGATCATAAAGGATGAGATATACGCAGGAGGAGGCCTGGCAAGGGAGCTCCCCGTCATAGGCATTTGCGACGGGATATGCTCCAATACCTCTGGCGACAGATATACGCTGCCCTCAAGAGACCTGGTTTCTTCAGAGGTGGAAACACTGGCGGAGCTGAACTGGCTTGACGGGATGGTCCTGCTGTCCAGCTGCGACAAAGTGGTGCCCGGAATGCTGATGGGGGTGCTGCGGGCGAATATACCTTCCGTGATGGTCACCGGCGGTTATATGCTGCCGGGAAGCCATAAGGGCAAGATGCTGACGCTTACCCATACAAAGCAGGCCTATGCCGCCTATGTCCAGGGAAGCATCCGCAGGGACGAGTATAAAGCGATTGTAAAAAACGCCTGTCCTACCCCGGGGGTATGTCCCTTTATGGGGACTGCAAACACAATGTGTGCCCTGGCGGAAATCCTGGGCTTTTCTCCCGACGGGAATGCATGCGTAAGGGCCGAAAGCGACCAATGGAAGGCTATGGCCAAAGACGCCGGCAGGAAAGTGATGGAGCTGGTGGAAAAAGAGATAAGGCCGCTTGATATCGTTACGGAAGCAAGCTTTTTGAATGTCATCCGCTATGTTATGGCAACTGGCGGTTCCACAAATACGCTGCTCCATCTGCCTGCCATCGCACAGCAGGCGGGCTTTGAAATCACGCCGGAAACCTTTGACACGATCTCCAGGGAAATCCCCCTGATCAGTACCATCTATCCGAACCACCCGGCCTATACCATGGAGGATTTCTCGAAGGCGGGAGGATTGTCTGCCGTTCTGGCTGAGCTTGCAGGAGCGGGTTTGCTTGATTTGAGCGCAAAGGGAGCCTTCGGCGGCATGAAGGAAAAGGTTATAGCTGCGAAAAACACAGATACCGATGTTATCCATACGGTTGATGATCCCATCAGCAGTCAGGGTGGCCTTGCCGTTCTGCATGGAAATATCGGTACTAAAAGCGCTATTCTAAAGTTTTCGGCGGTAGACAAATCCGTTATGTCCTTCAAGGGAAAAGCCAGGGTTTACGATTCCCAGGACGAGAGCTGGGAGGCCATCCTCAAGGACGAAATAACCGCGGGCGACGTAGTGGTGATTCGCTACGAGGGGCCCAAGGGTGCGCCGGGCATGCCCCACCTGGAAACCTTTATGGCGGCAGTGCTTGGAAAAGGGCTTGGCACCAGGATCGCCCTGATAACCGACGGACGCTTTTCGGGAGCAACCGGCGGAATGGCCATAGGGCATGTCACGCCTGAGGCGTACGAAGGCGGGAACATAGCCCTGATCAGGGACGGCGATTTCATTGAGATTGACATAGAAAACAGGACGATGAATGTGCACGTAAGCAAAGAAGAATTTTCAGAGCGCAGAAAAGCGTTCAGGCCTGTAGAAAAGCCGTCCGGGGGATGGCTGGAGCTTTATAAAAAATGTACCAATTCCGCCCACGAAGGCGCGACAATCTATGGCAGACAGGAGCAAGGTGAAAAACGATGAAAAACCGAATCGGTAGAATAACTTCCGCAAAGGCGGTCGACTTTATTGAACGGGAGATACCGGAGCTTGACGGGCATCAGGTGTTGATAAGGATTAAAGCCAGCTACATTTGCGGGAGCGACCTGCACATATACAAGGATAGGCATCCTGCCGTAAAACCGCCGGTAACCATAGGGCATGAATTTGCCGGTGAGGTGGTCAAAACCGGCGCGATGGTCAGCAACGTTAAAATAGGCGACAGGGTCACAGTTGAGCCTGTCGTTGCATGCGGCACATGCTCCGCATGCAGGCATGGCGATTACGGATATTGTGAAAATATCAGCTTTACGTATCGCTGTGGAGACGGATCCATGGCTGATTATTTTGTGGGAAAAGATGAAAGGGTATATAAATTGCCCGACGGGATGTCTTATGAGGAAGGGGCCCTTACAGAACCGATGGCCGTGGCGCTCCATGCCGTAAAGCGTGCCGATGTCCGGCTGGGGGATAAGGTAGTTGTCATTGGAGCCGGAGCCATCGGAATTTTTGTCGCGGCAATTTGCCGTTATATGGGAGCAGCTCAGGTTGTAGTCTCGGATTTCTCGGAATTCCGGCTTGCTGTGGCCGGGCAGATGGGAGCGACAAGAACCGTATGCGCGTCGAAAGAAAATCTGGAAGAGGCGATTAGCGGCATGTCAGACGGTAAGGGCTTCGATAAAGCCTTCGAATGCGTGGGCATGGAGCAAACCTTCAATCAGGCGGTCCGCTCCGTCAGGACCAACGGTCTGGTAACCGATATCGGGATTTTTGAAAAGCAGCAGGTTTCCTTTGACGCTTCCCTGCTTGTCAAGAAAGAGATAAGGATACAGGGCTCGCAAGGGTATTGCTGGGATTTTGAGGATGCAATCCGGCTCGTACGGGACTTGAAGGTCAAACCGCTGATTACGCACCGCTTTCCTCTGGAGCGGCTGCAGGAAGCCTTCGATACCGCATTGTCAATAGACAGCAATGCAATTAAAGTGTGCTTGATACCGTAAAAGGAAAGGGCATAGCTATGCATTCAGACCGTTTAACATAGGCAACAGGCATTGACAAGGCTTGCAAAAAACCGAATAATAGTAGTAATGAATATTTCGGTAGGAGTGAGCGAATGCCAAAGTCACAAATCTCATGGGGAAAATCCGTTTTTTTCAGGCTGATTCTTACATTTCTATGTATTTTGATACCTATATACATATTGGGTATAGGTATCTACCAGTGGGCTGTGGATACAATAAGGACGGATATTTCCAATTCAATGATATCCCAATGCATAAATTTTATCGGGGATTTTGGAAAAGACATCGAAAGAATACAAATGCTGCAGAACAGCTCTCTTGTCGATGACGATCTCAATGATCTGGTGAATAAAGCGTCAATTATGAGTACCTACCAGAAGCAAGCCGCTATGCAAAGATTGCAAAACAGGCTGATAACCATACAAAGCAGTAATAAGTTAATTAAAAACGTCAGATTGCATATCCCGCCAATCAATAAGACAATCGAAGCAACAGGAAGCATCGATGAGCTGGATAAAGATGACTTTGAGTATTTTGGCGGAATCAGTCTGATCCCCGGCAATCAAATCATTTATAAGGATGGGGACATCCATCTGATCGCGGCGGCTTCATTTTTAGATACGAACAACAAGCCGTATGTATCCCATTTAATCGATATTTCCATTTCAAGTACCGAGTTAAAAAATGCTCTGGAAAATCTGGAGACCTATGAAAGCGAGAATTCGATACTACTGGATCCTCTGGCTGATTTTGCTGTGCTGACCGATTCTCCGGATGAGATCATTCAGCAGTTTAATACCATGATTAAAAATGATGGGCAGCAGGATAGAAAAGGGGTTGAATCCATTGATATAAAAGGGAAGCGTTATTTGACAGCCTATACGTCTTCAGAGTATCTGAAAATGACTTATCTTAAATATGTGGCAGAAGAGGAAATAATGGGGACGCTGAAGCAGTTTCAGGTGTGGTTCTGGATGTTTACCGCCACAGCTTTTATCATTATTTTCTTATATTCCGCATCCACATACAAATTTATCAAGCAACCTCTTACAAGACTTGTGAAATCATTCTATAGAGCGGAAAACGGCGACCTGGGCTTTGAAATTGATTATAAGCATGACGATGAGTTCGGATATCTCTACCGCGGGTTTAATAAAATGATAAAGAAAATTGAACAGATGATAACACAGGTATATACGCAGAAGCTTCTGGCACAAAAGGCAGAGTTGAAGCAGCTTCAGGCTCAGGTAAACCCGCATTTTTTATATAACAGTTTTTTTATACTGCACAGGATCATCATGGGGGAAAATATAGAAAAGGCGGCAGCTTTTTCAGAGCAGCTGGGCAACTATTTCAAGTTTGTAACAAGAAACACCTCGGATGAAGTGTCTCTGGACAAAGAGGCGGAGCATGCGAGAATTTATACCGACATACAGGCAATGCGCTTTTCCAGACGTTTGCGTATTGAATTTGCCCAGCTGCCGGAAAAATATGCGGATCTGAAGGTTCCGAGATTGATACTGCAGCCTGTTCTGGAAAATGCACTGGAGCATGGGCTGAAAGAAAAGGAGCGGAATGGCCTTCTGCGAATCACATTCCATGAAGAGGAGGCCTTTTTCGTCATCGTTATTGAAGATAACGGCGATGAGCTAAGTTCGCATGAAATCGGCAGCTTGCAGGAAAAACTGCTGAACGCGGAAAACAGTGAAGAGATTACAGGAATCATTAATATACACAGGCGCATACAACTGAAGTTCGGAGGAAAAAGCGGCCTGTCCGTCATGAGAGGTGAGTTGGGCGGATTAAAGGTAATCATCACTCTGGAGGCGCAGAGAAAGGAATAGTTTTATGTACAGGCTGTTGATTGTGGACGATGAAGAACAGATTGTAGACTGGCTCTACGAATTATTCAAGGCCGAGACCGGTATGGACCTGGATGTTTATAAGGCCTATTCAGGCTCCGAAGCCCTGGAATGGCTGAACAGGACTGCCATCGACATTGTGCTTGCCGATATAAATATGCCCGGAATGAATGGAATCGAGTTGATGAAAAGAATCAAGGAGACATGGCCGTCCTGCAGGGTGATCTTTCTCACGGGGTATGACGAATTTGACTATGTATATACCGCTCAGAAATATGACGGAGTTGCTTATTTGTTAAAATCGGAAAGCGATAATGAAATTGTCAGGACGGTGGAAAAAGCCGTAAACGAGATTGAAGCAGGTTTTAGAAACAGTGAGATGATTATCAATGCAAAGGAGCAAATAAAGAAAACCATACCCTTCATGCAGAAGGATTTTATGACGGACCTGGTGGAAGGCATGCTCCCTTCTTCAGGAGATATTCAGGAAAACCTTGATGCGCTGGATAT
Organism: Bacillota bacterium; assembly: GCA_023426125.1. Lineage (GTDB taxonomy): Bacteria > Bacillota > Clostridia > Acetivibrionales > DTU013 > MnB-11. The sequence continues at coordinate 107,246 of JAFABI010000010.1, read as the reverse complement.
ACCACTGACGGCTGTCCATCCTGTTTTGATGCTGACAGGGAGAATAGATCCCGCCGTGGTGAAGATGTCCTCCTATGAACACAGAGATATGCTGTGTACTGTCAATATGGTTATTGAAAAATATATGCGGGCTGATATGTCTTATGTCTATGTAATTCATGAACGGTCCTATGTGGTCTGGTTTATCCAGCCGTCAGCAAGCCTGAAAAAGCATGCAAGGGCTGATGTACCCAGGACCATATGGAATGTGGCATTGAATTGTATAAAGGATGCTGTCCGGTGTGTCCAGATGTCCTGCAGGGAAGCCATGGGAATAACAGTATCCTTCGCTCTGGAAAACGAACCCTGTGAATGGGACTCAATCGCAGACAGGTATACCGCACTCAGGCGGCAAATGAACAGCCGCATCGGTACGGGAAATGAAATGATCCTCATCGACGATTATCTTCCGGGTACCGATGACAGATGCATACAATATAAAAACACCGAAGTGGAGAAAGCCTGTTCGAGGCTGAAAATGGCTTCTTCCCTTTCAACTTTGCTGGAATCGGGACAGCGGAGGGAATTTTTCGAAATAATGCAGCCTGTTTCCGAAACCCTGCGAGGGGTGGACAGTTTGAACTACGGACCGGCAATCGAGATATATTATACAATATCCCTGCAATTCATATCCTATATCAACCGATACGGCCTTGAAGAGAAAATAGCATTTAAGCTTGGGCTGTACAAGCTGTCAAGGCATGACGAGCATATGACATGGAACGATGCCGTCAATTATTTTTTCAGGCTGGCGGAGATCATCTTTGAAATCCAGAAGGATGAACAAAAGTCAAGATCGGATTATATCGTGGCGCAGGTAAAACAGCATATCGGCAGGAACATACAAAAAGAGCTTTCGGTGTACAGCCTTGGGGAATTCGTGCATTTGAACCCCATTTATCTCTCCAGGCTTTTTAAGCAATCGACAGGCATGAATTTGTCGGAATATATCATCAATGAAAGAATCAAGGAAGCAAAAAGGCTGCTGGAAAATAAGGAAATGAAAATCCATGAAATTGCACAGGCAGTAGGGTGTACATCTTCAAACTACTTTTCCAGGTTATTCAAAAAGGTAACGGGAATAACTCCCCAGGAATACAGGAGCAGGATGATATCGGATTAACACGTTTGATTATGTAACAAAAGTTTAAATTGTGCTGTATCATTTTCTTTTGGATTATTTTATCATTGTGCATAGCGAAGATATTTAAAGCTATAATGATGACGATAGTCTGAAAGGAGCAGGAAAAAGTGCATAATAAGCATCAGGTTCATGTTTATTATTTCCCCAATTATCATGCAGATCCAAGGAATGAGGAGCTTCATGGCAAAGGGTGGACGGAATGGGAGATTGTAAAAGCTGCGCATCCAAGATTTCCGGGACACAGGCAGCCGTTGGTGCCCCAATGGGGATATCAGGATGAATCGGATCCGGAGGTAATGGCTTGTAAGATCGCAGCAGCTGCTGAGCACGGTATTTCAGGCTTTATTTTCGATTGGTACTGGTATGAAGGGCAGCCGGCTTTACAACGTGCGCTGGAAAATGGTTTCATGAAGGCAAATAATAATTGCAGCTTAAATTTTTCTTTGATGTGGGCGAATCATGACTGTGATTTTGAATGGTTGAAATATTACTCGGAGGTAAGGAAAAAAACTGTAAGAGATAGTATTTTGCCGGGATATGTCGATCAGGAAGCTTTTGATAAGATGACGGACTATATCGTCGGAAAGTATTTTATCCATCCATCCTGCTTGAAAATAGGAGGATGCCCTTATTTCTCGATTTATAGCTTAAAGAATTTGTTAAAGGGCTTTGATGGAATTGAAGGAACCAGGGAAGCCCTGGAACGCTTCCGCATAAAAGCAAAAAAAGCGGGATTTCCCGGCTTGCACATAAATGCCATTGTTTCCTGGGTAAATGTACTGGGCTTTGAAATGATAGACGGCAGCATGTATGAAGTTGTAGAACGGCTTGGGTTTGACAGTGCGACTACCTACTGTTGGAATCCTTATATAAAAAGCGTGGAAGAAGGCAGGAAATTTCCGGCAACGGAATATATGCAATTCGAAGAGGCTATAAAAAAGCATTGGGAGTATACGCGAAACGGATTGAAAATCCCTTTTTATCCCAATGCCACAATGGGCTGGGATCCGTCCCCCAGGACTGCTCCGTCGGATAAATATGAAAATCTGGGCTATCCGTTCATGGAAGTATGTGTAAATAATACTCCCGGCGGATTTAAAAAGTACTTGGTGAACATGCGTGAGTTTATGGATAAGCATGGTATTGAATTCTGTACGATCAATGCCTGGAACGAATGGACGGAGGGCAGCTACCTGGAACCGGACACAGTTTATGGAATGTCGTATTTGGGAGCTGTAAAGGACGTTTTCGGGAATCACATGTCAAGGGGACAGGTACGTTGACACACATGTCAAGGGGACAGGTACATTGACACTTCATGTCAATGTACCTGTCCCCTTTGACATGACATCCCCTTGACAATGTTTGATTATGTAACAAAAGTTTAAATTGTGCTATATATTTTTTTGTTCTGCCGTTTTATGATAAAAAAGAAGGCGCCTTTCGAAAAATCTATATGGAGGAATTTTATGAAAAGTTTCAATGCAAAAAGACTTTTAGCTTTATCCGTTGCTGTTCTAATGCTTTTGTCATTTGCTGCATGCGGCGGTTCGGGTGAAAAGAATACCGGTGAGACCTCGGCGGCTGCTTCCGGAACTTCTGCCGGCACTTCCCAGAGCACATCCGAACCCCTTGATATCTGGGCCAAATACGAGCCTGAAATCGAAGTCAGTACGGTATTAAGCCTTCCCGACGCTTTGACAACAAACCCGAAGGTGCCGAAGGAATTTACACCTGAAAGCAATCCATACACGGAAGTGTACAAAAAGGACCTCGGCATAAACTTGAAAGTCAATTGGGCTGTCGCACAGAACCAATACGACCAGAAGCTGAACATAGCAATTTCCGCCAATGACCTGCCCGACATTACATTTGTCAACAATGTGCAGTTCAAGAAGCTGGTTGACTCCGGCATGACGGAAGATATGACCGAAGTTTATGATCAATATATTTCCGATTGGGCAAGGCCCTTCCTGGAGGGAGACGGCGGACTCGGCCTGCAGATGTCAAGCTCCAAGGGTAAACTCATGGGCATCCCCCTTCTGCCAGGCGTCTATGACGGCGCTCCGATTCTCTGGATCCGTAACGACTGGCTGAAGAAGCTGAATTTACAGGCTCCGAAGACATTGGACGAAATGTATAAAATCGCCGATGCATTTACAAACCAGGATCCTGACGGCAACAAGCAGAAGGATACGGTCGGTATAGGCCTTGTAAAGGACCTTTTCAACAAAGGTATAGCTTGTCTGGAAGGTTACTTTGACTCCTTTGGAGCATATCCAAACACGGCAATGTGGCTGAAGGACAGTTCAGGAAACCTTGTGGCAGGAACCATCCAGCCGGAAGTAAAAACAGCGCTTGCCAAACTGGCCGATATGTATAAGGCCGGACAGATAAACCAGGAATTCGCAGTTCAGGATAGTGTCAAGCTTTCCGAGCAGATTGCATCAGGAAAAGTCGGCATGTATTTCGGACAGCACTGGACAGCACTCAGGGCTGTAAGCGAAACCAGGAAGAGCAATCCCGAATCCGACTGGAGGCCCTTCCCGATACCTTCCGGGGATGGTAGCCCTGCAAAACCTGCTATTACTGCTACAGTCGGCAATTACTATGTGATAAAGAAGGGTGCCAAAAACCCTGAAGCAGCAATAAAAATGCTCAATCTTTATTTGAAGTATTCAACCTATTACAGCCCGGATTATGATCCGCTGCTGAAACAGGGAAGCAGAAGCAAGGATAATCCAAAGGTGCATGATCCCGAGGTAGCTTTCCCTGTAACAGCTTATGCGGCCATCACGGGCGCATCACCAACACAGAATATAGACATTTACAGGGACTACCAGACCTTGGCCAAGACCGGCGACCGTATGCAAACCAAGACCCTGAAGCAGGACTTTACGGATGAGCAGGTACAGAAGCAGTTCCTGAGAAGGATACAGGTGATAAATGAAAAAGGCATGATCCCGGATAGCGTGGAAGAAACCGTAACCTTTACCAATACCGCGGGAAAACAGGAGACAGCGAAGCTCTTTGAACAATCGACTTACGGCGGATTCCTCTGGACAAATGCCCCATTCTCGGCTTACAGCGTTATCGCGGGATATGTCGACAACAACCAGCTGCTGTCTTCGGAATTCTATGGACCGCCGACGAATACAATGACATCGAAAAATGCCACATTGATCAAGATGCAGCTTGAGACCTTCACCAAGATCATCATGGGTGAAGATCCCGTAGATGCTTTCGACAAGTATGTGGACGACTGGAAGAAGCTCGGCGGAGATGATATAACCAGGGAAGTAAACGAATGGTATAAGAACAAGTAATGGTTTAAAGAGCCGGAAAGGAAGCATTGAAGAAATAATCGCCTTTTTTCAATGCTTCCCGTAAGCGGCATTCAGCCAAAGCCGAATCGCCGGAAGGTGAGTGAGGCTCGGTGCCCAGGTTGCACAGGCGAGCAGATGAATGAATCATCGGCCAGCCCCCGAGCCTTTTATTAATGACAAAAGGTTGTGATTCTTTGGAAAATAGTCTGACGTTAAATAAGGCAAAACGCAAAAACATGAGCAAAAGGAAGCTCTTCGGAAGGAGTATGCCACTGCATTTGATGCTCTTGCCGGGGATAATCCTGGCAGTTGCATTTCATTACGTACCCATGATCGGAATTGTTATTTCCTTTCAGGATTTCAACCCGCTGCTGGGTTTTTTCAAATCCCATTTTATCGGATGGGATAATTTCGAATACATGCTGAATATGCCTGATATATTCCAGGTATTGTGGAACACGATTTTTATTGCAGTACTGAAAATCATAACGGGACTGGTTGTACCCATAGGCTTTGCGCTGCTGCTCAATGAGCTTAACAACCAATTTTACAAACGGACAATACAAACCTTGATATATATACCCCACTTCCTTTCATGGGTCATACTCGGAGGTATATTGGTCGACGTGCTGTCCCCATCCTCCGGAATCGCCAATCATTTTTTGAAATCCATCGGGCTGGAGCCGGTTTTCTTCCTGGGAAATGCGGATATTTTTCCTTATGTGATTGTTGTTACGAATATATGGAAAGAGTTTGGTTTTGGCACAATAATCTATCTGGCGGCAATAACGTCAATTAGCCCCACCTTATATGAAGCTGCAAAAATGGATGGGGCTAAAAAGCTGCAGCAGGTCTTGCATATCACCTTGCCGGGTATTGCGCCCATCATTGTGCTTATGGCAACGTTAAGCCTTGGAAATGTGCTTAATGCAGGCTTTGACCAGATATTCAACCTGTATAGCCCCATTACCTACAGGACGGGAGATATTCTGGACACATTCGTTTACAGGCTGGGAATCATCGATATGCAATACGGTGTGGCGTCGGCAGTGGGGTTGTTTAAGTCGGTGGTTGCATCCATATTGATTGTTACCTCTTACAGGCTGGCATATAAATTTGCAAATTACCGGATATTTTAACATACGGAGGAATCATGGTATGATAACAGCAACAAGGGGAGAAAGGGTTTTTTCTATTGCAAATATAGTGTTTGTTGCCTTAAGCGCAGCATTATGCCTGTTTCCCATACTGCATGTCCTTGCGGTATCTTTCAGCAGCAGTACGGCAGTGACTAACGGAAGGGTAACGCTCTGGCCGGTGGAATTCTCACTGGATTCCTATGCCTTTGTGCTGAAAAATCCCGACTATTTTAAATCATTTCTTATCTCTGCAGAGAGAACTGCTATCGGACTGGCATTATCTTTATTCATCACAATCTTAACGGCCTACCCGCTGTCAAAGGAAGTGAAGGAATTCCCGCAGCGCACCTTTTATGTGTGGTTTTTTTTCGTGACAATGCTCTTCGGCGGAGGACTGATCCCTTACTACATGACGGTGAAAGCCCTTGGGCTCATCAATTCCATATGGGTCCTGGTTATTCCCGGAGCTTTGAGCGTATGGAATACCTTATTGCTTTTGAATTTCATGCGTGGACTTCCGAAGGATGTGCCCGAGTCGGCCTTCGTAGACGGCGCCGGCCACTGGACGACCTTATGGAAAATCATCATACCCATGTCAAAGCCGGTTTTGGCTACGCTGGTGGTTTTCATATCCGTCGGCCACTGGAATTCATGGTTTGACGGCTTGATTTTCATCAATAACCCGAAGAATTTTCCCTTGCAGACATATCTTCAATCAATTGTAGTGGAGGTGGATTACAGCAAGCTTCAGAATGCTACCAAGGAAGAGCTGGAGGCGATGGATGCCATTTCCAACAGGACCTTCAAGGCTGCCCAGATTTTTGTGGCAACCTTTCCTATTCTCTGCGTATATCCCTTTATGCAAAAGCACTTTGTCAAGGGCATTGTCATAGGCAGTGTGAAGGAATGACAATGCAGATTCGAAAGGAGATGTTCCTATGTTGAAAAGCCGGTTGAGATTTGAGGGATTTCATGGTAAAAAGAGACTTCTTGTATTGGTGGTGTCAATCGTATTCGCTTTTTCCGGGCTTTACCCATGTGTACCGGTAAAAGCTGCCGAAGGAATCGTCATAGACAATGGAGACCCGGGCTATTCAGAGTCCGGTACATGGTCTTCAACGTCCAATGTAAGAGGATATGAAAATTCGGATACCAGGTTCAGCTATACCCCCGGCGCCTATGCCAGGTGGGCTTTGACCCCGGAAGCAGGAGTATATGAGGTATTCATATACAAAACGGTACATTCAAGCTGTGACACTGCAGCAAGGATCGAAGTGGGACAGGGGTCGCAGGTAAAGAGCGCCGCTGTCATGGACTATACCCAGGGGACATCCGGATGGGTAAGTCTGGGGCTTTACGGCTTTAATAATGCATCGGAGGCTTATGTGAAAAATACACGGAGCGGAGCTGCCGCCCGTGCAGATGCAGTGAAGTTCGTAAGGTCCGGGGTAACAATGGCGGAATTGTCCTGTCCGGCAAATACGGAAGCTGCAGATGTGGACAGCGATATAGTCATCACTTTCAGTTCCGCTATGGATAGAGATACCCTTAATCCCAACAATATTGTGCTTAAGGAGACTGCCGGTGATACCGTGGTCGAAGCCATATATTCCATCAGTGCCGACAACAGGGTGTTTACTATCAATCCGGCAGAAAACCTTAAATATGACAGGTCTTATACCGTAGTCATAGGACAGGACGTATACGACGCAGGAGGGAAGAACATTTACGGGACAAACAGCTGGGAGTTTGTTACGGCTCCTGCTGTGGTGCTGCCGGACCCTGTGGTTGTTGATTTTGGCCATCCGGGCTATACCGAATACAGCTCATGGGCAGACAGCGGCTTATCCGGATATAACGGCACAGGCACCAGGTATGGGCTGAATTCCGATTGTTATGCTTCCTGGCAGCCGGAGCTGACTGCCGGAACGTATGAGGTATTCATTTACAAGGTGGTGCATGCAAACAGTGATACAAACGCGAAAATCGATATTTCACATGCAAGTGGAATAGACACTGTTTATCTGAATTATACCCAGGGAACTTCAGGCTGGGTCAGCCTCGGGGTATACGACTTTTCGGAGGGCAACGGCGGATATGTTAGAAATACGAGAAACGGCAGCGGTACTATCCGGGCTGATGCAGTCATGTTCCAGCAGATCTTTGATCCTGCGCTGGCGACCCTGACTTCTCCTTCAAGCCCGACAGAGGTTGCTGTTGATGCTCCAATGGAAATAAGCTTCAACAGGGATATGGATATTTCAACCATGAATTTACGCACGATCCTGCTGAAGGAGCTGGCAGGCGGAGTGGTAGTAGATACTTTGATCACGGCTGATGAAAATGGAAGGCTTGTGACCATCGTGCCGCTGCAAAACCTGAAATACAACAATTCATACAGCTTGACAATCAGTGAGGATGTGAGGGATACGGACGGTAAGCCGGTATACGGAATAACCGCATGGAGCTTCAATACGGAGCTGGATTCCTCCAGCAGGTATATTGTCATAGAGCCTGAGGATTTTCTGTTCGATCCGGGCACATGGACAATAGAAAATGCCACGGATGCTTTCGGGGGAAGGTATCTGATAAGCGCAAAGAATGAAATGCCGGCTGGTTCGGTTCCAGCCCGGATGGTTTTCTCAACGGATATGGCAGGAAGCTACCGTATCTGGATACATACGAAGGATTATACGACACTGCAGGGGACGAGGAATTTCAAGGCCAGAGTCAATGGCGTCCTGCAGGATGAACTGTTCGGCGACCACGGCGTCAACGGATGGAGCTGGGAAAACGGAGGGACCGTGCAGTTGGATGCCGGAGAAAATATTCTGGAATTGGTTGATACTTCGGCCTTTTATGCAAGAGTTGACGGCATATTCCTGACAAACCAGCTGGACAGCCAGCCTCCGGCAAGCTATACGGAACTGGAGAGAGTAAGCCAGCAAAACACCGGCATGCAGCAAAAGCTGGCTTTCCCGCAGTGGGCCATGACAGATGCACAGCCCGACCGTGAGCTCACTATCGGAAACGAAAACGTACGCGTAAGTTTTTACAGCGTACCGGCTGCCGAAGGCCAGGTCATCCAAAAGCAGATGTCTGTTAAAAGCGGGGATGGATGGATACCGGCGGAAGACAGGACCGACCCCTTCGGATATTTGCTTATGTATTCGGAAAATACGCCTGCCAGCGTTATACATTACAATACGTTTTCCTATTTGAAAACCAATAAGCTCAACAGGGAACTGGAGTGGCTGGTGCCTGCGGCCATGGAGGCGGCAGGCGACGGAAGGGTACGTCTGACCGCGGAAAACAGTTATGCCCGGCTGACTGCACTATGGGAAGTAACAGGCGGCGATCAGGAGCCAAAGGTTACTGTCACAATGGAGGCAAAACAGCAGGGTACATACAGCCTCGGAATGTTCGGCGGAAAAGAGAAAACTCTCCGGGAGATTGATTCGCTGCTGCTTCCATTCCAGCTGACGGGCAAGCAGCTTCCCGATGAATTTTATGTGGTGCCGGAATGGCTTGCATCCACGCCGGTCAGCCTGATGTCCTTGACCCGGCAGGATGGAAGCAGGTTGACATACGGTATTGCAGCGGATTCATCAAGTATACCGGACCGCTGGGCGCGTTCCGATGATTCAAAGTTCGGCCTTTCCATCAAAGGGTTACAGGGCGGGGTGCAGCCGTCTGCCTTTGCACCGCTGTTCGGCTCGGAAGACTCTGTTTTTACGCAGGGACAGACCTACGTATTTGCATACAGGCCCTTTGTACAGGAAGGCGAGTGGTTTGAAGCCTACAAGCACGTTGTAAGTGATATTTACAACATGGAAGACGCAAGAGAAAATTATTACTCCTCTTTTACCGATGCAATTTTCAACACCCAGGAGCTGGCGATGGATGATGATCACAGCGGATGGAATGCTACGGCAAAAGCCCATTACAATATCGAAGGCAAAAATGTTGTTTCCATGGCCTCACCGCTAACCTACATACAAGCCTACCTTTTGACCGAGGACCAGGATGTCTATGAAAGAAGGACCCTGCCGACGATAGAAGCGATGATGACAAGAGAACGGCTTCATTATACTGAAACAGGGGATACGGATGCAGGAGGGATAAACTACCTTGGAAGCAATGTCATCACTCCTGTCGGAAGCCCGGTTAACGGTTACGGCAACAATACCATAGGCGGAGCCTATGCGATGACCCGGAGCCTTACCTCCGTCCTTAAGGCTGCCGGTATTGATTCGGGCATTAAAAATGAAACTTCCTACACCCAGGTGCCCGAATGGCATCAGAACCTTGCACTGTACAAGTATACCCGGAATACTGCATATCTGGAGCTTGCAAAATCAGGGGCGAACGATTACCTGGAAAATACCATTTACAAAACGGTATACGCGCCTCCGACGGATCTGGAGTTCGCCAATATTTCCTATGTGCCTTACTGGAGCGGATTGATCGACCTTTATGAGGAAACGGGGGATGAAAAATATATTCAGGGAGCAGCCTATGCCGCTCAAAAGTGGATTGTCACCCTGTGGACCCAGCCAGGCTCCGGAGACGGAGAAAAGACTATCTATGCCGATGATGTACGTGACACAAGCTTCTATCCCGAAGACTTCCCTTTCTGGAAAGGCCCGGAACAGCACCGCATAGGATATCCTGAAGGTTTGGACAATTTGCAGGATGAAACGGTTCCCGGCTGGCTGAACTCCAGGACTGGCCTGGGATTGGAGCAGAAGGTGACCTTTATGATAAACAACGCCGCAAATATCCAGCTGTCCCCATGGGCACCGGACTTGTTAAGACTGGCTCAATATACGGGAGAGGATATTTATGAGACCTTTGCCAGGAATGCAATGATAGGAAGGTTCTCCAATTACCCCGGTTATTACACCAATCAGTACGCGGTCCAGCAGATGAAATCCGATTACCCATACAACGGGCCTGACCAGACAGGTATATACTATCATCACATACCGGTCCAACTGGGTTTGAATGTAGATTTCCTCGTGACGCAGATCTGGAAGTGGTCGGATGGTAAAATCAATTTTCCGTCGGTCAGGGAACAGGGATATGCTTTTTTCAACAACCGGCATTATGGTTTCGCAGCAGGTTCCTTCTTTGATGAAAATGACATGTGGATGTGGCTTAAAGAAGGCCTTATAACTCTTGATAATATACAGATAGACTGGCTGGCCGCCCGTAAGGACGGGAGGTTTGCCACGGCCCTTATCAATGAGGATACGGCAGAACAGACGGTTACCGTAACCCTGGGAGAAGAGGTGACCGGCGGGACAGCTTATAACGGAACTGCAGCAGTTTACGATGCCGGTGGCAATAAGACAACTGCGGAGATTGTTGATTCACAGGTAACCCTTACAGTGCCGGGGCACGGCCTGGTGGGCATTGCACTGGACAGTGAAGCTGTCAGGAAACCCGCATTTGCCGATGTGCCCGCAGATGAAATATTCAACTCCCCTGACGATAGCACAGTGGTTAGTACGGGACCCACAGCCGAATTCGGAAAAGGGATGGTGATACAGATTGACCCCGATTCCTATGATGCATATGTATATACGACCTTTATGCCGGACAAAGCCAGCAAAGCGATACTTTACTGGCATACCGGGGATGGAAACTGGAAGCAGTCGGAAAACGGCACCTATCCCTATGAGTTTACTGTCAAAGTGGAAGATATGAGCAAGACATTCCATTACTATGTAAAGGTTCTGGATAAAGACGGCAATTGGCTTGCTTCCAATGAGGCGGAACTGAAGCCGAAGGTATATTTCAAGGAAGCTTTATTGAACGCCGACAGGACATCTTTAGCGATTGGTGAGGAAGCCCTCCTTACGGCAACGGCTGTCATGTCCGATAAAAAGCCCGCAGGAATGGACACCGCCGTTGTATCCTTCGAGAGTTCAGACCCGGCGGTAATAGAGGTGACAGGCCAAAGAGCCATAGCGAAAAGTGCCGGTTATGCTTTTGTTAAGGCAGTGGCGGTTATTGACGGTATCAGAAGGGAATCGGAGGAGGTTCTTATTACTGCCGGTTAAGAGACTCTTGTATCGGAATTAAATCACAAAATTGGCGGCATGGGCCTTGAACAGGGTATCAGGAAGCCATAAGGAATGTATTTGGAGGGGCTTATCGTGAGGATGGCGGAAAACGAATTCCCGAATAGGAATTTTGTAAATGAAATTGTTGAAAAAGATATCGTGGTTGTCGGGGCAGGCCTGGCCGGTATCTCTGCGGCGCTGTCTGCAGCCAGAAGAGGGATGAAAACCGCATTGATTACCGACAGGCCAATCCTGGGAGGCAGTGCCAGCAGCGAGGTGAGAGTGGGACCGGGAGGTGCTGACCATTCACCATGGAACAGGTATGCAAGAGAAACCGGAATCTTAGAGGAAGTGTTTAATCACATCCACTTCAAGGCAGCTTCCACCGGAAAATGGAGGTGGTTTCATTTTGACCAGGTATATTTTGATCTGGTCATGCAGGAGCCTGATATCGCATGCTATCTGAATACTTCGGTCTTCAAGGTCGAAAGAGATGAGGATTTCCGGATAACAAGCGTCAAAGGCTTGCAGCTGCGATCTGAAAAAGTGATTGAGTTTAAAGCCGGTATATTTATTGATTGCTCCGGAGACGGAACAGTGGGTTTTCTCGCCGGCGCCGACTACAGGATGGGACGGGAGGCCGGATCCGAATACAATGAGAAATATGCGCCGGATGTCCGGGACAAGGGGACGATGGGAGCGACTCTTTTATTTACTAGTGTGGATACAGGCCATCCTGTAAAGTATGAAGCCCCGGGATGGGCAATAAAAATTACCGACCTGCCTTCGTTTCAAAGAATAGCAAGGTCCATAGGAAAAATGCCCGATGGGACCTTCTATGGCTTTTGGTGGGTTGAGTACGGCGGACAACTGGATTCCGTCCATGATGACGGCAAAATAATCATGGAGTTAAGACGGCTGGTACCCGGAATATGGGATTATATCAAGAACAGCGGCTGCTTCGAAGGTGTTGAAAACCTGGAAATGAACTGGATGGGGTACCTGCCCGGCAAACGCGAGTCCAGAAGGCTGCTTGGACCTTATATTGCTACTTCCAATGATTTTCTCAAGCAGCGGGATTTTGAGGACAGGATCGGATTTGCGGGCTGGCCCATTGATATACATCCCCCCGAAGGCTACCTGTCCGCGGAGCCGGGATGTACCCATGACTATCTTCCGGGAATTACCGACATCCCTTTCCGGTGCATATACTCCAGAAATATTGATAACCTTTTTTTTGCAGGCCGAAATGTAAGTGCTACCCATGAAGGTCTGGGGACATTAAGGCTTATCCCTACAACAGCTGTAATGGGACAGGCTGCGGGTCTTGCTGCCGCCATGTGCGTTGAAAGAAATATCACTCCTGCCGGGATTTATGAAAAGCATATGGGAGAATTGCAGAGGCTGCTTGCCCGGAGCGATGTTTCTTTGATAGGTTACCGGCTGGAAGAGGAAATGGACAGGTCAAGAAAGTCCAGAGTAACGGCATCTTCGGTAAACACGGCACAGCTGACGGAGCCGGCAGTATTCAGGTCAATGGCGCAGCAGTACGGATTGATTGTTCCGGTGAAAGGGGAGTCTCTGCAAAAAATCTCCTTTTACATGAAAGCAAATAAACCTGCAATTGTGACGGCGGATATATATTCTTGCGGAGACAGGCCTCACAACTACAGAGTTACGGAGAAACTCCGATCAGTAAGTGTAAAATGCGGCGGGGGAGGCTGGTATGATTTTGAGATAAATGCTGCACCGGCCGCCGGTCAAAAAGTTATTGTCATGCTAAGGGAAAATCCGGATGTAAGTCTTTATTTCCAGCCGGAGCTTTTGACCGGATTTTTGGGGATCGCGGCAAAAGCCGGAGTAAGGCTGCAGTGGGATACGGAATTTTATGAGGTTGGAGACGGCAGCAGGGTGGACAATGTGCTGACACCATGTTTCAAGCTATATCCGATGCAGGAACTGTATGGCCCTGAAAATGTCATTAACGGTCATATAAGGCCATGGGGTCTTCCAAACCTGTGGTCTTCCGCCAGAATGGACGGATTTGAGCCGGAATGGGTAAGGTTTGATTTTGAAAGGAACAGTATGGTAAGCAGTGTTGAACTGGTCTTCAATTCAGAGTTGAACCACACACGCCTTAAGCCTGTAATTGACGGCATAAACAGCCAGATGGCAAGAAAATACAGGGTTGTGGGTGTGACTGAAGATGAGGAGGAAATAAATCTGGCCGAAGAAAAGGATAATTTTAAAAGGTTCCGGGTACATGAATTTGACCCTGTAATGCTGAAAGCTGTAAAGGTATTGATTTGTGAAACATGGGGGCATAAGCATGCTGAAATATATGATGTCAGGATATATCATGAAGGGAAATAAGCGGTGCCTCTAAGTATAGTATCACGGAAGTTCATTACCGGATAGATGATGCATATTGGTTTGATACTGTGCACTAATGTCAAGGGGACAGGTACATTGACATGAGGATGTAAATCGACTGTAGGAGCACGCATGGCGCGTCCGACAGAGTCAGGGAACATGTCAAAGTGTCAAGGGGACAGGTACACTGACATAAGGACGTAAATCGACTGTAGTGGCGCGCATTGCGCGTCCGGGGGTGTCAAAGGGACGGGGGTGTTGACACCCTGTCATTGCGAGCGGAACGTAAGTGGAGCGAAGCAATCTCAATGATGCTATCCTTACTGGAAGTTGAGATTGCCGCGTCGCAGGGCTCCTCGCAATGACAGCCAGGGAGCTATCCACCTTAGCTCGTACAAATCCCTTCACACGTTGCTATCTTGGAAGGACGGCCAATGGCCGTCCCTACAGAGATAACGGGCTATGGCAGGATAGCGTACATTGTAGTGGCGCGCATTGCGCGTCCGCTTGGAGTTAGGGGACATTTCCTAACTCCGTCAATAAGTTCGCATTCTTTATATTATGTGCAATGCATTTTCATTTCCATATGGAATTGTACTAAGTAGAAAACAGAAAGGTCTGGATTGGATACCGGACCTTTCCTGTGCGTGCTTTTTATTCCCCGCAGAAAACCTTCTTTACCGCTTCAAGATAGCCATAGCCGTAAAGATCGTCAGGCTGCAGATAACTGGTTTCGGTCCATTCGTTCCAACTGTTGACGGTAACCAGCGGTGGCTGCGAAGGGTGTGCATCAGCATAGTCCCTGGCTTTTTCCAGTGCTTTGCGGATATTTTCCGGCGTATTGTTTTTCACTATTCCCGGCCTGAATCCTTTGAATCTGGGATTATTGTCCCAGCCCAGCGAGATATGCGGGAAATACGGGATATCGCTGTTTTTTTCGATCCTGTCCCATTCCTTCAAAACATCCGGTATAATTTCAGTGTAATCCCTGTTAATGTCCGTAAAATGGACAAACTGATAATGGGACATACTGTCAAACCCGAGGAGCTTGACAACTTCACCGGAGGTAGCCGTAATGCCGCCGTCCACGCCGCTTAAGTTATAATTCCTTTCACCCCAGGTGGTCATTTGGAGATGAAGCCCGGGAAGACCTGAGGCTACACACCTGCTGCGGAACCATGCAAAGGCTTCCGCTGTGGCATCGGCGCCACCCAGTCCCTTCATCAGGTTTTGCAGGTCATAAATCATAAAAACGGGCTTACCGTTGATTGTGTAGTAGGAGGGATGGTGGAAATACTTCGCGATCAACCGGTCCGCAATAAGCTCAAATTCCTTCCGGTCAACGGCCGCCTGCCAGATAACGCTTCCCATGTCATGGGAATTGCGGATATCCCAGAGATTGTTGACATCATGATTCGCCCACATCAGGTAGAACTTTACCCTGTCATTGTTTCGTGTCTTCAGATAACCGTCATTCAGGCAGTTTTCAAGAAATGGCCTTCCGTCATACCAGTACCAGTCATAGATAAAGACATTGACCCCATGGTCGGCTGCGGCATCGATCTGCATTTCCATGACATAGGGGTCGGCTTCATTTACATAGCCCCAAAGAGGCTTTCGCGGCCAGTTGTGTTCCGGATACTTTTTAACCGAGTTTTTCACCGATTGCCACTCACCGATGCCTTCCGGCCAGAATATTCTTGTCCTCGGCTCATCCCCGGTGTATGCGGGCCATATGTAAGCTGCAACATCATATTTTTTCATACCTGGACACCTCCTGAAGATTAAGATCTGCTTACACGCTTCTTAAACTCATAATAAACAATATTGATGCAAAAAACATTGACAAACAGGACAAAATTTTGCACAATTGAGACATGAGAGAAAAGTATTTTCTTAATGATTACCTGAATACGGTTGATTTCCCTTTCAGCATAAAAATGCTTATGCATAACGGGGATATTCTGACGCACACCCATGATTTTACCGAACTTGTCATTATACTTGAGGGTACGGCCAGGCATAGGGTCAACCGGGAGGAGTATCCGCTGAAGGCAGGGGACGTATTTGTTGTAAACGGAAGCGGCGCTCATGGGTATTCCAATGCCTGCCGGCTTGCGCTTTGCAATATTATGTTTGATTTCAACAGGTTTCTCGATTATGAA
This sequence comes from Bacillota bacterium, assembly GCA_023426125.1. Lineage (GTDB taxonomy): Bacteria > Bacillota > Clostridia > Acetivibrionales > DTU013 > MnB-11. The sequence continues at coordinate 90,989 of JAFABI010000010.1, read as the reverse complement.
CCGGAGTTAAAAAAGCTTCCCGGTTTCCAATCCCTGTTTATCCTTGAGCCCTGCTTCCGAAGTGAACACAAATTCGAAAGCAAGCTCCAGCTTGCTCCGCCACAGCTGAATCTGGTAAGGCAGCTGCTGGATTTGCTGGACCAGGAGTATTCAGCCAAAAAGAACGGCTACCAGGCGATGGTCCATGCCTACTTCCACACCCTTGTGGCATACCTGTCCAGACACTATTCCACCGGCAATAACAGGCTGTCTGACAAGCTTTTAAACCTTGCCGGTTCAATCGCCTATCTTGAAGGTAATTTCCTGGAAGACGTCACCGTCAGGCAGCTGGCGGATTTATCCTTTCTGTCCGCGCGGCAGTATTCCCGTGTCTTCAAGAATGCTTATAAAATGACGCCCAAGGGATATATGATCCGCTTACGCCTTGATTATGCCTGTACGTTGATGAAAAACAGCATGCTGACCCTGTCTCAGATTGCAATCGAAAGCGGATTTTCGGATATTAGTTTTTTCTCACGGCTGTTCAAGCAAAAATATGGGGTTTCTCCAAAGGAATACAGGAAAAACATTTTAAAGCAGGTGCAGTCTTCTAAAGCGCCATATCAAGCATGAATAAAACAAGTGTGGAAACCAGCAGCACCAGGGATGGTTAACTTGTGTCCTCTGAATAGTTACAAAAATTGTATTGCATATTGTCTGTCATGTGAATTCGGTATACAATTTATCTATACATTTTGAAAAGAAGCGGAGCAGGATGAAAATACGAAATTATCTGAAAAAGGATATTTCTATGGAGCTTATTGAACTTCCGGATGACATTGTGATAAATGGGATATTTACTCTCATATATCAGGAAAAGGGCGCCGATTTCCTATTCCCCGGGGAAAAGCACGACTTCTGGGAATTCATTTACGCAGACAAGGGTTTTGTCTATCTATTGGTGGAAGACAAGGGTTATAAGCTGAACCAGGGAGAGATTTTCTTCTTTGGCAGGAACCAGAACCATATCGTATGGTCCGACAGCAGGACTGCTCCTTGCTTTCTTACCGCGTCCTTCGATATGCAGTTCGAAGACGGAGCTTTCTTTGAGCACAGGTGCTTCAATGTTGACAACGGGCTGAAGGCGGTAATCAAAAAGATCCTGGAAGAGAGGTTGAATGCCTTTGAAGGCAATATCGGCATGGGCGTGGCAAAGCACAGGGAGACTCCGGCAATGGGAAGCAGGCAGCTGATAAAAGCATACCTTTCAGAGCTGCTTATCAGGCTCTACCGGCAGGATTGCATGGTTGAAGATCATGTCCTGCAGCCGTCCGTTATCCGGCGTGAGTCTGAAAACCGTATATTCAGACAATGCGTAGAATTTATAAACGAAAACATAAACAACAGGCTGACGCTGGAGCAGGTCTGCAAAAGCGTCCATGTAAGCGCATCCCACCTGAACAGGATTTTTAACAAGAATTCCGGCACCTCCGTCATGGATTACATTATGTGTGCCAAATTGGAAAAATCAAAGGGGCTCCTGAGGGAGTCATCCATGAATATAAGCCAGATATCTTATGACCTCGGCTTTTCCAGCATACACTATTTCTCAAGGCTGTTCAAACAAAAATACGGAATAACGCCCCGTGAATATTCCAAATCCATAAAGATTTAACATGGCAAAAAAGTACAAATTCCAGGTCAAAACCTGTAAATACATTTTAAACCGCAGCCTTATAATTAAAAACAGGAAAATAAAAAAGAGGAAAATCAGTTGAGAAAGGTTGTGGTCTTATGACGAAAAGAGAGAATCTTATCAAAGCGGTCAAAAGGCAGGATCCGGAATATGTGCCGTATTACTTTACAATGTGCGCATCGCAAATAGAGAATTTTAAGAAGAAAACAGGCAGGGCCGATGGTGATTACATGAGCTATTTTGACATGCCGGTAAGGCTCGTGGATATCTTGCCGTCAAAAAATCTTGTGAATTATGCAAAATACTTTCCGGAATTGCCAGAAGACACTACCATTGACGAGTGGGGAGTGGCACACAGGCCTGGCTCCTTCGGCCACTTTTCCAGGATGATCCATCCAATGGAAGGCTTCACCAGTCCTGAGCAGGTACGGGACTTTCCTCTTCCGGATATACTTGAAGACTATAGGTGGGAAGGTTTTCATGAAAGGGTTGCAAAAATTAAGGAGGAGGGTTTTGCAGCAATGTTCTCTGCAGTGCAGATATTCGAACCCGCCTGGTATTTAAGAGGTATGGAGAACCTTCTGGTCGATATGATGACCAACGAGGAAATGGCAGAGGCATGCCTTGAAAGGATAGCGCGCGTACAGGCAAGGCTTTGTGCAAAGCTGGCGGAGGCAGGGATAGACATCATCGTCTATGGAGATGATGTAGGGACGCAAAAAAGCCTAATGATGAGCCTTGAGCTTTGGAGGAAATTTATCAGGCCGGTAACGGAAAGAGTGATAAAAGCGGCCAAAGAGATCTGTGCCGACGTCATCTGCTATTATCATTCCGATGGAATGATCAATGAAATTATTCCCGAATTGATTGAAATCGGGGTGGATGTCTTGAATCCCGTGCAGCCGGAATGCATGGATCCTGTAGAAATCAAGAAGCTTTACGGTGACAGGCTCTCCTTTTGGGGGACCGTAGGGACCCAGACAACCATGCCCTTTGGCACCAGGGAAGACGTCGAGAACAATGTGAAACAGATGATCGAAACAGTCGGGAAAGGCGGAGGGCTTGTGCTCGCTCCGACCCATCTGCTGGAGCCTGAAGTCCCCTGGGAAAATATACTGGCCTTTGTTGATGCTGTCAAAAAATACGGCAAAAACTGAAGGGGACGCTTCTTCAGAGCGAACATTTGTTCTTTACAAAAATCACCTTTTATGGTAATATATTTACCGAGAGGTGATTTTTATGCCAAGAGCAGCAAGAAAAAAGTCGGAAAATGCCTTATACCATGTTATGTGCAGGAGTATCAGCGAAAGGGACCTGTTCCCTTGTGATGAGGACAAAGAATATTATTTGTCTTTGCTGAAAAAATACTGTGAAAAGTGTCACTGCAAAGTCTATGCATATTGCCTCATGGATAATCATGTCCATATTTACATAGACCCATGCGGATTTGATATATCGACTTATATGCGGCATCTGAACACCGCCTATGTATCCTATTTCAACAGGCGTTACAAGCGGCATGGCCACTTATTCCAGGGACGCTTCGGCAGTATAATAGTGGACAATGACACTTACAGTCTCACGTTATCCGCATATATTCACAACAATGCAAAGGACATACCTGGCTATGAAGGGCGGGAAGAATTATATAAATATTCCTCTTACGGCATATATACAGGCAAGAGGGAAGACACTATAGGAATTATAGATACTGAATATATCCTGAGTTTCTTCAGTAATGTTCCCAAGATAGCAAAGCAAAAATACAGACTGTTTGTAATATCCATGAAAGATACTGGAATAACAAAAAAAATAGATGAGAATATAATCGGAGCATATACCGAAAATATCTATCGAAGTGAAAAAAAGCAAATTGTACGGGATATGATACCTGAGGAATTGGTAGAGAAAGTAAGCAAGATATTGGGAGAAAGGGCGCCAGAGACATTAAGGGCCAAGTACAGCAGGGATGCAGGAGAATTCAGGGCTTTCGCTGTATATATCATGCGAACCCTATGCGGATATACCTACAAAAGCATATGCGAATATATAGGCAACATGTCGGTATCAGGGATATCGAGGTTGGTAAATGAAGGATATGAGCTTTTCAAAGAACGGGAACGGTACCGGAATGCTTTTAAATCATTAGTCCAGGCTGCATAGAGAATAAGGCAGTATTCTATTTTAGAGCCTTGCAGGGTAACTGTTAAGGCTTATTTGAGTTTTTATCCTTTTGATTAAAGGTAAAAAAATCAGTTTATTCAAATTTTTTTCAAAAAGACCAGTGAGGAAGTAGCGCAAAACTAATTATAAATATTTTAAAAGAAATGCTTTTTAAAAAGAACTGTCCCGAATGCGTTTGTGGTATAATATTGCCAGCAATCAATATATCAACCGGCTAAAGGAGATATTTGTACAGCGCCGGCTGTAGAAAAAACAGAAAGGTGTAATTCTATGCGAACTATAAAAATGGCTGCTGTTCAGCCGGAATACTTACCAATTCCAAAGGGTTACCACTACTTGTCGGATCCGTATGCAAATGCACCTGAAGAAATCTTTAGCCATTTCATTCAACCGAATATGGAGGTAACCACAGGACTGCTTGAAAAGGCCGGACAACAGGGCTGTGATATTGTTTCCACCAGCGAGGATGCAACCCAGACCGGAAACTATTGCGCCGACATCAGCAGCAGGAATGTGTTTCCCGAGCTTGTCCGGCTGTCCTATCCCGTTTTGGAAAGCAAGCTGGCGGAAATAGCGCGAAAATATGGCATGTATATTGTCGGCTGCTATAATAAAGCTTATGGAAATAAAATATACAATGTTGCCTCTCTATTTGACCGTAAAGGAAATATCTGCGGGGAATACAGGAAAACCCACCTGCCGCCCGATGAAAAATGGCAGGTTTCCGAGGGGGACGCCCTGGAGGTTTTCAAGCTCGACTTTGGAACCGTAGGCATTTGCATCTGCTACGACATGATGTTTCAGGAGTGCACGGAAGTATTGGCCTTAAAAGGGGCGGAAGTGATTTTTCATCCTACGGCCGGATACGGCTGGTATGATGAAATAGGGGAAGCAACCATCAGGACGCGGGCAAACGACAACAGCGTATATATTGTCACGTCGAAGAATTATCGGTTCAACGGCGCAGGAAAAAGCAGCGTCGTGGATTACTGGGGGCATGTGCTTGTTGATGCATGCTTTAAAAGCAACGCCGTCGTATTTGCCGAGGTGGACCTGGATGTGAGGAAAACACAGCCGGATTGGTTCAATCCGGTACACATGTCAGGCTCGGCAGATGTGAGGATAAGAATGGCAAAGGAAAGAAGGCCGGATCTTTACGGCCCAATTGCCCGCCCTTTGCAGGAAAGGTTCCAGGCTCCGCCGAAGGATGTGCAGATGGACATTTTGAACAAGATGAAAACAGGGCAATGCAGGTGGTGAATCTTGCAGCACAATTGATATTTCTTTCCGGGCAGATGCGCCGGTTACATTCAAAATCCGGTATTGGTGGTTTTATACTTCCCTGGAGTTACACCCACTGTTCTTTTGAACGCCCTTAGAAAATTCGAGTAGTCGGTAAATCCGCTCTTCATGCATGTATCCATAACATTGTAGCCGGATGAAAGCAATACTTTGGCACGAGAGATTCTTTTGTACATGATATAGTTATGGAGGTTGCTGCCGACGCTTTTTTTAAACAGCTTGCTCAGATAATACCGGTTGATATAGAACTTTTTCTCAAAAGTGCTGAGACTGAGGTCGTCGTCCAGGTTCTTGTCGATGTATTCCAAGATGGGGGCCAGGCTATCGGGTATTTTGTTGATGTGTGCACTTTCCAGAGGAAGCTTTCGAAAAAGCTGATTTATATATACAAGGAGCTCCACAAGGTAGACCAGCTTCAGTATTTCATTCCCATCGGCGGGATTCCTGCCGGTGGATTCGATTTTTTTGAACAGATTCAACAGGTTGTTCAACTGATTTGAATTCAAAGGTAGTTTATTCATTTCGCCGTTATTACGGTTTTTAAAACAATGAAGAAGGTCAAAGCTGCCGGAGATAAAGGGTTGCACAATTTCAGGGGAAAACTCCAGGCAGATCCTTTCGTATAATCTGTCCGACTGGAAGGCCGGTTTATGTATCTCATGATTGTTTGTGATGACAAGGTCGCCATAAGATAACGGATAGATCCTGTTTTCCACGAAATAATCCACATCACCGGTAATGAGAAAGTATATTTCGTAGCCCCGGTGCAGATGAAAATCAACGGTAAAAGGCTCAACCTTAAGATGGGAATACTTAATGTAAGCGTCAATTTTTTCATAATCCATATTTGTCACAAAAAACCTCCTGCCATAATGCCAATAAAAACGATATTTATAGCAATATATTCTGTGATATGGACTTTATTATATTATAAAATACAAGGAAAAGAAATAAATAGTTGGCAGCCACGAAAGACAGGAGACATAATATTATGACGAAATTAAAAACTGCGGTAATAGGGTGCGGTTCCATTTTTCCGCAACATGCCGATGCATTGACGGATTGTCCCGATGCGGATTTATATGCCGTTTGTGACATTGATGAAAGCAGGGCAAAGGCGGCAGCCGGTAAATATGGCTGCAGGAGCTTTACGGATTATACAGAGGTATTAAAGGATAATAAAATAGATGCAATCCATCTATGTACCCCGCATTATCTCCATGCCCCTTTTGCCATAGGCGCGATGAATGCAGGAAAGCATGTATTGACCGAAAAACCTATGGCAATAACTGTCGGGAACGCGGAGAAGATGATTGAAACATCCGGAAAGACGGGGAAAAGCCTTGGCGTGTGTTTTCAAAACCGTTATAACCGCACTTCCGGAAGAATAAAGGAAATTATTGATACCGGCAGGGCCGGCAGGGTGCTTGGAGCAAAAGCACTGGTCCTGTGGCACAGGGGAGAGGAGTATTATTCCGCCGCAGAATGGCGGGGTACCTGGGAAATGGAAGGCGGAGGAGTGCTGATCAACCAGGCGATCCATACGCTGGATCTTCTTCAATGGTTTATGGGTGATATTGACAGATTGAAGGCTTCGGTTGATACGAGGCTGCTGAAAGGAATCATAGAGGTCGAGGATACGGCAGAGGCGACCATCCTGTTCGGCAACGGAGCAGCTGCGCTGTTTTATGCGACAAATTGCTATGTATCCAATTCTCCGATAGAAATCGAATTGATCTGTGAAAAAGCAAAAATACAATACAATGGCGAGTTGAACGTCTTTTATGATGACGGCACGAAGGAGCATGTTACCGATGTGGACCGGACAACAGGAGGGAAAGCATATTGGGGCTGCGGTCATAAGGAGTACATCAGCGACTTCTATGAAAAGATCACCAAAGGACAGAGTGTATGGGTTGACGGCAGGCAAGGGATTAATTCCGTAAAAATCATTGAGGCAATGTACAAATCGGATAAAACAGGGGAATATGTGAAAGTTACCTGATTACGAATTGAGGTTCCAGCCGCGCCGCGTTATAATTCCCGGCGGACTATATTATAATAGGCTGGCGTGTCTTTTTGACAAAGCTACCCGCAAATATTTTGTCGAAAGCCAATTGCTGGAAGGTGATTGGCTTCTTTATTATTTGTATGATATAATTCAGTAAATCTGATTATGGGGGAGAATAGAGCGATTGTTTGAATATAGAAAAGCAAATGTTACAGATATTGATGTTTTATCTCAAATGCGAGTATCGATGCTTTGTGACGGAAAAGAGTATACGGATGAATTCAAATTCAAATTGTACAACAACATAAAATCATATATTCTTGGTGGTTTTAAGGATAAGAGCTTTATTGCCTGGGTCGCTGCTCAAAACAATAAAGTTATTGCAATGGGAGGGCTGGCATATTATGTCTTGCCCCCAAACGATTGGTGCCCAAGTGGTAGAACAGCATATATAGGAAACATGTATACAATACCGGACTATCGCAGAAAAGGCATCGCAACAAAGCTTCTATCCCTCCTTGTTGATGAAGCAAAAGAAAACTGTTCTGAAAGAATCTTATTGGATGCAACCGATATGGGCAAACCTCTTTACGAGAAATATGGTTTTGTAAATTCCAATACTGCAATGGCATTTTATCCCTTTGGTATTACTCCTAAAATTTAAAAAGCTTGTAGCAGAAGGCTTGCAGGGAATAAGGAAGTATGTACGATGGTGCAGCAGAAATGCTGCACCATCGTGCGTTTTCACGCACTTTTGTGGTCTTGTTCTTTTCGTGCCGCGCGCTCAGCCTTGAGCGATTCCAGCTCCTCCGCTGTGGGGATGTTGACCACGCCGACAGCATTGTAATAAATATCAATCCGCTGTGTGCGCTTACCGCTGGATTTGTCCGACGCATGAATCTCAATCCGTGATATGAACTCATTGAGAATGGTCGGGGTCAGCTCCGAAATATCGGTGTATTTGCGGATGTTAGCAAGAAATGCCTGAAAGTCTGCCGTGACCTCCTCGCCTTTGGCAATATCAACCTCCATCTGCATGACATCCGCCTTTAGCTGCCGCTGCTCGGTCTCGTAGTCACTGGACATGTATGCAAAGCGTTCATCGCTGAGCTTGCTGGCCACATGATCCTCATAGAGGTGCTTAAATAGCGTATCAAGCTCACCAATGCGTCGATTCGCCCGGACAATCTCCCGTTTCATCTCCGCAAGCTCCCGCCGTCTGTCCTCGAAGGACTGCTCATACTTCAAGCGCACAAAGGACGCTTCAAACTGCTGTATGTACCGCAGCGTCCTTTGTATATGCTCCAGAACAATGTCCATCAGCACCACCTCACGGATGAAGTGTGCCGAGCATTGCCCCATTGCGCTTTTGTAATTCGAGCAGCGGTAGTGATCTTGACTGCCATCAAAGCTTTTACAAGTGGCGAAATGGAGCTTAGCGCCGCAATCTGCGCAATAAACCAACCCGCTGAATAATCCCGCCCTGCCGCTTTTGGTCAGCCGCCGCTTATGCTGCCGCAGCTCCTGCACACGCTCCCACTGGGCTTTCTCGATAATCGCTGGGTGTGCATCCTCAAAGATTACCCACTTGTCCGGGTCATTGGGATACGACCGCTTGGATTTGTAGCTCTTCTTCGAGTGCTTGAAGTTGACCATACAACCCAAGTACTCCATGCGGCTCAGGATTCCCTCGATCGTGCAGTCCTTCCAGCAATATGGGTCGGCTGAGGGCTTATGCCTTGATTTGACGCCGATACTGTGAAAATGAACCGATGGGGTCTGCACCTTGTCCCTCCAGAGTATCCGTGCGATCTGTGATGCGCCCTTGCCGTCGATACAGAGGTCATAAATCCGCTGAATGACCTTTCCGGCCTCCTCATCTACAATCCATTTATTCTTGTCGCCTGGGTCTCGTAGAAAGCCATAAGGTGGGCTGGTGCAGAGATACTTGCCGGAATTTCCCCGAACCGTCATGGCGTCTCTGACCTTCTTGGCCGTGTCCCGGGCATGAAATTCGTTGAACAAATTTCGAATCGGGGTAAAATCATTGCCGGTGCTGTTCTTAGAGTCCACGCCGTCATTGATAGCGATAAAGTGGATGTCCTTCTCAGGGAAAATGATGTCAGTATACATGCCAACCCTGAGATAGTCCCGGCCGAGGCGGGACATGTCCTTAACGACGATTGTACCGACTTTCCCCTCGTTCACCAAGTCCATCATTTCGGTGAAAGATGGTCTTTCGAAGCTCGTCCCCGACCATCCGTCGTCAATAAAATGCGTTGGATTCGGAAGACGGTTACGCTTTGCATACTCCGAGAGCATGGCCTTTTGATTGAGAATACTATTGGAATCGCCCTGAAGCCCGTCGTCGTGACTGAGCCTGCTGTACAGGGCTGTTATTTTGTCTGACTGCATTTTTACCTCCATTCCGCAGCCAGAACACGGTATATGTGCTTCATTCATTATACCGTGCCTGACCGCAGACTTCAACGCGATAATGTGACGAAATTAGCCCTGTCCGCGAAGAACAAGCCGGGCTACCTTGACAGCCATGCACTCAGTGGCATCCTTTTCAAAATGCGATTGAACGATGTATGTTGTGCCGCCCATGGTCTTATGAAAATCTAAATCGTTGGGATATTTCTTCAATTCGATCTCTTCCCGACCCGTATCGACCAAGGGCTTGTAGCTTTCGCTGTATTCCCGCCAGTTCTGGTTTTGCATAATTCCTCTCCTTGCTTTTCGTTATAATCCAGCCTACGCGCCTGCATAACGGCGCTTGTAATTTCTGCCATAACGCGCTTCATGCTGGCGACAGTGTCGTCGTAATGCTGCACGGCTATGACATTGAGAATATGAGCTTTTTGAGCAACCTGGTTGAGGTTTGTGCCGACCTCATAAAGCTTCTTTGCCATGCCGGAATAATCCGGCGGGGGTGCGTTGTCGGGTGCGAGTGTGGTCATGAGCTGCCGCAAATAGCCTTCACGGGAAAGCTCACTTTTTTTGACATCGCGGTTCAGTTGATCGACCTCTTTCTCATTGAGCCGAAATCTGATACGGTGGTTGCGTTTTCGCATAGTCGATACCTCCATTTTTAGTAAGGGTTGCAGGGATTACCCCTGCCCAGCGCCGTCTTTTTGACGGCGCACTGTGTTTGTGGTCCCCCAAACACGTTGCTTGCTGATAGAGTACATCCATTTTTCAAGGTCGTACTTGGGAAAAGCAAAAACACCACGCACACATAACAGACAAGGCGGATAGGCCGCCAAAGCCGTTATGTACGCGTGGTGTAAAATTCGCTTTTTATAAAGCGTAAATATTCAGTTATTCCACAAGAGGTTAATCCAAGGGAGACGCGCAGAGCTTTCTTCTGTGGGTTAATTATACCATCGTGCAAGACCTTGTCAAGGGGGGAAACTAACTATTATGGCTGGAGCATGAATGCAGGTCAGCCACATTAAGCCCTTGTATTCTTCCGATACTGGTAATATAATAAGCCTATACAAATCTTGTCGAAGGGGGTGGAGTTATGGAATATATGACAGTCAGCGAAGCTGTGTATAAGTGGGGCATTTCCCGGCGTGCAATTACCTATCATCTGGTGGATGGGGGAATTCCCGGTGCTGTGAAAAAGGGGAATATGTGGCTGATTCCCAAAAACGCCGCCAAGCCTGAGGATAAAAGAAGGGAAAAATCCTCCATACCAAAGGAAAAGGAAGCATCCTTTCAGCCGCTGACTGAAAACAAAGATCTATTTGTGGAGATGTTCAAGCATTTTCCTTACCCAGTACAGATATGCGACCCGGAGGGCGCGATGTTATTTGCGAACGACGCTTTTTAAGCATATAAAATTATCCAACCCGCCGGAAGATTTGAGAATATTTAATACGCGCTACGAGCCAAATCTCAAAAAATGGAACATCAAGGATTTTGTCGAGCGAGCCTATTGGGGAGAGGTCGCTTACATCTACGATGTCAAGATGCCGATTCGAGAGGCCGTCTCAAAGTATGGCGGCAATACAGAATTCCCTCCAGAGAGCTTATTTGTCGATATGGCCTCCTTCCCCCATCTATGACGAAAATCATCAAATTGCCTATGTCGTGGGTATTTTCATCCCCTCCCGATACTATCAGAGCAGAGAAGAAGTGATAAAAGGCAAGATCAACACCATTGAGGGCAATTCCAGCGATTCCTGCCGCAGGCGCTCTTATGACCTTGGCAGCGTTGATATTTATGGATATGGAATACCATCGTACAACTAAAGTGCATTTCAAAAACGGCAAGGGAAGATTTTAACTTCTCTTGCCGTTTCCTATACATATATTTAGTGGCGGTCAGATATTTTTTCTCTCTGTTTAGGAAATCCATAGGCGAAAAAGCGGTTATTCCTTTTCAAATTCCAAAAACTTATGGGGCGGGATGTGAAATAAATCTGCTATGGCAAACAGCGTTTTCAAAGAAATCGGCTGAACGCAGGACGGTGTTTCCACCTGTGATAAATATTTCGATGTAATCCCGATCCGCTCTGCAAGCTGATCCTGGGTCATTTCATTCATTTTCCGATAATATGCGATTTTTAATCCGATTTGGATAAATCGCTTATCATTAATATCCCATGATTTGGGCATGTCATCACCTCTTGTTCTAAGTCTATTATAAGTTTACAGACTTGCATCAAAGAGGTGAACCGATTATAATATAGAATATTCTATGTTATATATAGAATTACATGCCTTAAATCAAGGATAATCTCAGAAAGGAATGGAATGTATGAAATTTTGTTGTATTACCGGGCCACGCGAAATCCCCACGGAAAAAATCGAGTATATCCACCAGATGCTTCTCCAGGAAATCGAACAGGCTATTGAGGACGGCTTTACCGGCTTTTTAAGTGGCATGGATCGAGGAACTGATCTGGAGTTTGCAAAGATTGTGGTGGAAAAGAAGAAAGAAATTCCCGAACTTTTCTTGGAGGCGGTTTATCCATATGCGGGACGTATGAAGGCAAAAAGTAAAGGTGTGCGGGAACTGATGTCGCAGTGTAGCGGCTTTAAGCTGATCGGGCAGAAATACAACCGCGACTGCCAGTTTGCTGCAAATCGTTACCTTCTTGAATTTGCCGAAAGAGTCATTGCTGTTTCTGATGGAAATACGAAAAACAATACCGCACAGATGCTCCGTATGGCTGCCGCAAAAGGGCTGGAGGTACACGTCATCTCCCTTTCCGAGCAAGAAGAAGCCATATCGCGTCATTGACCGATAAGATACAATAAGGAGAAGAAGGGATGACGGCATATGAAATTGGTGTGATTAATGATGATATAATATTTGTGAAATCATAGAAAAGTAGTCAAAAATCAAAATCCACAAATTAGATACAAATACCCCTGCTATAATAAGAAGTCAGGAGGTGACTTTATGCAGAAAATCCTAATCGTCGAAGATGACATTTCCATACAGGCGCTATTGCACGATTTTATACAGGAGGCCGGTTACGAGGTGGTCTTGGCCGCTGATGGCGTTGAAGCTCTTGCAAGGTTTTCCGAGCAGCCAATTGATTTAATACTTCTGGACATCATGCTTCCTAAAATCGATGGTTATGGCGTTTGTGAAGTGATACGCCAAAAGTCGAATGTTCCGGTTATCATGCTTACGGCGCTAGACGGAGAGCAAGAGCAGATAAAGGGGTTGGACTTGCAGGCTGACGATTACATCACCAAACCTTTTTCCATGCCTGTGCTAATACGAAAAATCTCTGCTGTGCTGCGGCGGTCATCCAGGCGTGAGGACACGCCGAAAGCTATTACTTATAAGGATTTGACCTTAGATTTGGATGGATATAAGGCATATACGGAAAGAGAAAGCGTTGATCTCACGCCCCGTGAGTTTGAAATCCTGCGCGAATTGCTAACACATCAAGGAAGGATTTTAACGCGGCAAAATCTGTTGCAGATGCTTTGGAAGTATGAGTTTTTCGGGGATGAAAGGATCATAGATACTCATATCAAGAACCTGCGAAAAAAATTGGGCAGCGCCGATTATATAGAAACAATTAGAGGGGTGGGATACAGAATTGATAAGGAAAATTAAAAGCAAGTTGGCAGTCAAAGTCTTTCTGATAACGGCGCTACTGATGGCCGCCTGCTGTGCGGTAACATATTTCTGTATCGTCCGATTTGCTCCATACGTTTATACTTATGACCCGTCCGATGTGGAAAACATCGCATACGAGCTCTCCCAACAGTTGCCGAGAGCCTCTCATGAAAGCGCCACTGCATATTTTGAAATTGCAAGTGCAACACTTTCTGAAAAGTATGACAATGAGTTTCTTCTACATCTGTTTCAGAGCTCAGGCGAGGAACTGAGCCTGCCATATTTAAATACAACTACGGGAAAGCGCATTGAGGATTTTGATAATATTGAAACAAGCACACATCATACAATTTCTTTTGTCGATGAAACAAACAGTTATACGCTGCTTATTTCCCAAAATACAGAAAAAGAAAGTCAAGTAGTCGAGGCGCTGCAAAAGGCACTCCCAGCATTGAGCATTGTAATTCTTGCCATGTCTATCGTTGCCGCTTTTTTCTATTCATGGTATATGACAGCCCCGATAAAAAAGGTCAGTAAAATATCAAAGCAGATGGCTGATATGGATTTCAGCGGCCTTTCTCCTATTGGACGTACAGACGAAATTGGCGTACTTTCAAACAGCTTGAATGAGTTGTCCAGCAAACTCACTACCGCCCTCACAGAATTGCAGGAGGCAAATCAAAAGCTACAAGCGGATATTGACAAAGAACGGCAGTTAGAGCGTCAGCGGTTAGAGTTTTTTTCAGCAGCATCCCACGAGCTGAAAACACCTATCACCATTATCAAGGGACAGCTACAAGGTATGCTCTGCCAAGTGGGGCGTTATAAGGACAGGGAAACCTATCTCGCGCAATCGTTAGAGGTCACAAATACTTTAGAGCAAATGGTACAGGAGCTTTTAACGGTTTCTCGATTGGAAACGCCGGGTTATACTTACAGCAAGAGCCGATTCGATTTTAGCCAGCTTATAAACGAGCGGCTGGCTGCGTTTGACGATTTACTTGTTCAAAAAGAGTTATCGGTTAAAAAATCGCTATCCTCCGGGATACACCTTTTCGGTGATGCGCAATTGCTTCAAAAGGCAGTCGATAATCTTCTTGGCAATGGCATATCGTATTCACCAGCCGGTAGTGAAATATTTGTAAAACTGTGGCCGGAAGCGGAAAACGTGTATCTTACGATTGGAAATACGGGTGTTCATATCATAGACGAGGCGATCCCAAAGCTGTTTGAAGCCTTTTATCGTGTAGATCAGTCGCGCAACCGCCAAACAGGAGGGAGCGGGTTAGGACTGTATATCGTCAAAACTATCCTTGACCGACACGGAGCAAAAATACTGATTGCCAACTCTCCACGTGGGGTTATTGTCACGATACAATTTTAGACTAAATCCATATTAAGGACAACGGGCTTTTCGCTCGTTGTCCTTTTCTATCTCCATATAAAAAACATATTCAATCCAAAACCAATTCAAGCCATAGCGGTAATCTAATATCGTACTCAAAAGAGTGCAGAAAGGAGAGCCTTACAATGAAAAAAGGCATTTTTTCCGCTCTTGCGGCCTTGCTATGTTTGGGTATAATGGCAGGCTGCGCGGAGCAAACAGGCAACACACCTAATGCCACACCCCAGTTCACCCAGACATCTTTACCGGAAAACGGCAAATCAGGCACAGACCCTTCATCCGATGTTTCCGCTGCTTATGACAAGCTCGTTTCGTATAAAACGGAGGGCTACTCAAAAGAGAGCGTAGCTGACTTTAACCGCTCTCTTACGACGGAAAATGGCGACCTGGCAGACTTGCTTGCAGCATACGCCGACGTTACGGCAACGATATCCTCTGATGATGAAAACTACGATTTTATCATGATGACCCTTGACGCCTCTCTCGACGAACTGTATTGCGAACAGATGAATGATAAAAGCGGATTTTACAGCTCTGTGAAAAAGCAGGCGCGTCCGATTGAAGCCCTGGAGGGAGAGAAAAAACCGCTTCCCGAAGAACAGGCGTATAGGTTTGTTTTCAATGCGTTCTATTCGGTTCAATACACGATTATCGACCCCATAGCCCTGACTGTCGCGGATAGGGATACCACACTGCAAGCATTCCGCACGGAGCTTCAAAATTATATCGACGGTCTGAGTGAAACCGAGCTTATGAGCGGCAACATTAAGAAGACGCTATCGAGCAAAGTTGCCGAGCTTACAAATAGCCTTTCCTCCGATACGCTGGAACTATCCTGTGAGATCACCGGCATTGAGATTCACAACGCTGGCTCAGAGGTACGCTACTAACAGAAGTGCCAATGCCGGACGACGGCAAAAGAAAAAAGCCGTCGTCCAGCAGACCTGGGTTCGTTCTATTTAATGCTATTTTTCTAAACTCGTTGTCAACTCTGACCGAGGGAAACCTTAATCAGAGAAGCATAATGGTTTGCAGACTTTCAAATGAGTAGTTCTTCTACAAAACGTCACTTCGGTGGCGTTTTCTATTTAACCTTGCTATACCCCTGTCATCCTTGTCTTCGATTTGGTAGCCTGATCATCGAAACGGTGAAAACCAGCCCCAGCACTACACCAAAACCAACGTCTCCTAAGAAACAGATTCTAATCATAAATGGGTCGAGAAGAGTTGCTATTCCCAAACCCGCATAAATACAGGCATTGAAAAGACCATCGACTTTTGTCGTTGGCCTTTCCAATGATACGAATGTCCATAACGACAAACTCGGAATCTAAATAAAACAAGGCGTTATGGGACAAACAAACGGATATTACATTACGATATACTCACGCCCGGCCCCAGCGGATAAAAGGTCGGCATTTTTCTTGATGGTTTTGCCAAACGGTTTCTGCATATACGGACCAGCTTTTCACTGTTTATGGCTGCTCAAAAGTAGGAAGCATACTTGACAAATCAATAACATTGCAATAAAATAATTATTGTTACGTAACAATAATTACGATATAAGTAGACAAGGATGATTTCCATGCCGCCTAGATCAAAGGTGTCAAGAGAAGATGTGCTGGATGCTGCGTTTGAAATTGTGAGAAGCCAAGGAATTGAAACCTGTAATGCCAAAAACTTAGGCGCGTATTTGGGCATATCTGTCACACCCATATTCCGCGTTTTTGAGAATATGGCAGAGCTGAAAACGCAGCTATACAAAAAAGCCAATGAGTTTTTTGTCAACTTCCTAAAAAGCTATCCTTTTGTAAAGTCAAACTTTCTGACTTATGGTCTGGCGTATATTGATTTTGCCAGAACAGAAAAGCGCTTGTTTAAACTGCTTATGTTATCCGGCGCGTTTTGCGTCGATAAAATAGCTGCGGTTGTTCCCCCTGAATTTGATTTTGTAAAGCTAAGCTCAGAGGAAGCAAAAATGCTTTCTAGCAGCGTTGCGCAGGGAGTATTTGAAAATGTTTGGATATTTACTCATGGTATTGCAAGCCTCGTAGCCACAGACAGCTTGGACATAAGCAAAGAGGAAACCACGGCATTGCTTCAGCATGCGTTCCAAGTCTTCATCCAATAGGATCCAATACACATTCTAGCGAAAGAAGGACAGTAACATGCCTGTAGATCGTCAAGAACAAACGAGGCAGCATGAAACAACGAATAAAGCTGTCACGCCCAAAATGGGCAGGATATTTTTGGTATTGGCTTGCATCGCGGTGGCACAATATCTTGTCCCTATAATTTATGAGGCCATGACGCATAAAACATTGAATAATACCATAAAGTCCGTTATCGTTAAGCTTTTGATATTGTGCATCCTTTTGCTTTTTAGAGGGCCAAAACTATTTTGGTCTGATATGAAAGTAACGCAACGGAAAATGTGCGCAACAGGCTTTATTAAACTGTTTATCTGTATCACAGCGGTGCAAACCATCATGGCATCCTGTTTACACCTTGTGGAATATATGTTGAATAACATAGGATATACCATGTATGGTGGCACCTTTGATACTAGGGCGGACACAATTCCTATGATGATCATTGTTTCAGGGGTGCTGATTGGCCCACTGTTTGAGGAGATCGTATTCAGGGGAGCGGCCATAAGAACGTTTGAAAGGGGAGGAAAAGTATTCGCTATCCTACTTTCTTCTCTCGCGTTCGGCATTTATCATCGGGCTTTTGCCCAGGGGTTTTTTGCCGTGTTTGCCGGGCTGGTATTGGCCTATACAGCAATCGAGTATTCTTTTAAGTGGGCGCTGCTTTTACACTGTTTGAATAATTTTATGGCTGGTGGACTGAACATGGCCGTATCCAATGTGCCGGATGGCGCTAAGTGGCTGATAGACTATGGGATCCCTATATTGTTTCTTGCTCTGGCAAGTGTAATTATCATAAAGGATAGGAGTGCAATTAGACGGTTCATAAAAGATAACTCTGCAACGCAAGGTTTTTATGGACAAACGCTCCGCTCGGCCTGGCTTTGGCTTTTTTTAGCGGTCAATTTCATGTGGGCAACCGCTGCGATTCAAAAGCTATGATTATAGAGCTTGTTTTACACCGATGAAAACGCTATTTCAGCTACAAAGCGCCGCCCTTTCAGGACAAAAGGGGCGGCGTTTTTGTGTGGAGGTAAAAAAGGAGGAATGCCCAATATTACGGGCCTGACCGGGAGGTTAGGCCCTTTCTTCATCCCCATCACAAGAAGGAGGGATGGCATATCTTTCTATGGAGCAAAAGGATTCCAATTCATTATTTGCTTTTAAATGAAAAAAGGCCGTTGCTCTCAATTCATCTCGATAGAGATTCAAAGCAACGGTCTTTTGTATATTACAATTTACGGAAATAAAGCAATAATCCGAACCCATCCCCAACAGGGACAAGGTTAGGATTATCATGATTTGTTGTGGGCGACAGGCTTTAGCCTCTAAGTGCATATATCGCCGGGTGGCGCATTGGGCTTGGTGTATAGCCATTATATAAAGAAAAGGAAGAAACCGGTGGATATTATGGCTCAAAATAAATCCAGGCAGAAGCGATTCGAACCGCTTTGGTCGATTGCCTAATTCGTGGGTCTGCCCTATGGCAGATTAGTTCTGAAATGTTTTTTGGAGGGCTCTCAATTATTGGTTAGCTAAGCCCAGCGATCACGGTGAATGTAGCAGCCCCTCTGCCAGCCGACAACGGCTGCTTCAAGCATAAAAAGGCCATCAATGGCATAACTGCCATTGGATGGCCTGAAAACAAGCGTTTATCACCCCACCAACTCGGCATGAATTTGGCAGTCAGAAACTTCCCCTCATTTGCCATTTCATATCACCTAAGATGATTCTACCACATGGCACGACTTTGGGTATCTTTTACTTTTAAGAAACGCTCTAGCAATATATTAACCCGTTTAATACGATTTCCGCTGCGCAGGCTCGAATGTTATTCATCCTACCAACCCACTCCATTTGGTTCTCAGCTTTGAGCCGCTCGGTTACGCTTTGGGCTTCCGCCATTTGGCGGATAATGGTTTCCCATTGTTCATTTGCCACGCTCTCACTCTCACGCAGATGCTCAGTTAGCTTGCCGAAAGTCAGCAGATTGACGTAAAGAGTGCGCCTTTGATTTTTCAGGTAATCCAACCGCCGCTGGCCCCAAATACCAATATGGTATTCGGAGTTTTCGGGGGTGGTCGCGTTTGGTATGCGATAATCGCCTCGAATAGAGTACGTCCCGCCGTTTTGCTCGAATAAGGATTTCATCATCATTTCTCCAGTCATAAATGTATTAGCTACAATACCATGCGCTGACTGCGAGCTTATTTTTGATGCTACTTCCTTATCCGAGCAAACCTAACTGTTGCATGGCTTTTTTAATTTGGGACAAAATATAAATAAACTTGTAAAGGAATGAAATAACACATGCAAAGTTACCTGCAGAACAAGCACTTCATGCTTTAATAACGTATCCGGGTCTACCCGAAAAGATTATCGCAAAAGGAGTTAAGATGGACATTGCAGTAATTGGTACATCGAAAAAGGAAAATGAAAAAAGGGTGCCTATTCACCCGGAGCATATTCGTCAAATATCTTCAAATATACGTAAACATCTATTCTTTGAAAAAGGGTATGGAATACCTTTTAACATGGAAGATGAAACGATACGTTCTTTAACAGGAAATTGTTTAATGGAGCGTGAAAAATTGCTTGCGAGCCATAAGGCAATTCTAATTACAAAACCTGTAGCTGAAGACTTTGAAGAAATACAGGACGGGACTCTTGTATGGGGTTGGTTACACAGTGTACAACAGAATATCATTACCCAGATTGCCATAGATAAGAAGTTGACTCTCATTGCATGGGAAAATATGTACCACCAGGGAGCACGCGACCTGTTTCATATATTTAGCAGAAATAACGAAATGGCCGGATACTGCGGAGTGCAGCATGCGTTGCAGTTGACGGGGATAGACGGCAACTTTGGGCCCAGGCGGAAGGTTGTCGTAATCAGCTTTGGTTCGGTAAGCCGTGGAGCTATATATGCACTGGAAGGACATGGCTTCCGAGAAATAACGGTATTTACCATGCGGCCGTCCTATTTGACTGGGAGCAAGATACCTGGAATCCAGTATAAACAAATAGCTAAAGATGATATGGGTTTGCTTGTAACGATAAATCTGAACGGAGAGAAAGTATCTTTTGTCGATGAGTTGGCCACAGCGGATATTATCATAAACGGAATTTTACAGGACGCTATCAATCCGCTGATGTTTATTAACGACTATGATATTGCCAAATTTATCAAACCATGCCTGGTGATTGATATAAGCTGTGCGCTTGGAATGGGATTTAGCTTCGCGCATCCAACAAAATTTTCCGATCCTATTTTTAAAATCGGCAATATCAAATACTATGCAGTTGATCATACTCCTACATTATTATGGGACAGCGCTACATGGGAAATCTCAAATGCTATTCTGCCTTACTTGCCATATATCGTGGAGCAATCAGAGAATAAAGTTTTGAATGATGCGATTGATATAAAAAATGGTAAGATATTAAACAGGGATATCCTAACCTATCAAAATCGTTCACAGGTATATCCTTATAAGCAGCTTTAAAACCCTGTAACTGTTAAAGACAAACAGGCATCCAAAAAAACTCTGAAATGGCTGATTTCAGGTGGGGGTTACAATGATCAGCCCGTCCACGTCCGCGAATCAAAAGAAAAAACACTACAGAAATACAAAAAAATTTATAAAAAATAACAATCCCGCCGATTCTTTAACAGGCAGGATGGCAGGTGTATGCTGGGATAGGAATTTGCTTTCCCTGATTTTTTATTTGTTAATGCTGCCAATGATGGTATATAATGATAATATCAATAGGTCTTGTCACATACAAGGTGGTATCCGTATGCTTAAAATAGTCATAATCGATGACGAGAGGGCAACAAGACAAAAGCTTATTGAAAATATCGAATGGAATAAGCTGAATATTGAGGTCGCGGGTGAAGCAAAGGACGGGGCCTCTGGGCATTCTTGCCTGGCTGACCTATGCCAGAAGCTCCGAGGCCATAAGCGATAAAATGCTGGAGGTATCCTCACAAGCACTGGAACAGGTGAATTTATCTCTTGACTATACCTTTCAAAGCATGGCAAAATCATCAAATATCATATACCTCAACAGTAAAATCCAGCAAATCCTGCAAAAGGACAAAACAAGTTATGATGTTGGCGACCAGATAGACGACTTTTCCGATTTGAGCGAATACTTCAGCGGTATACAATTCGACCAGAATGTGCACCCCATACGGTTGTACATCAATGACGGGCTTCTCTATTCCCAGGAAGATGTCAATTTCTTTAATATTAAAAGCATCGCCGGATCCGAGCTTTATGAAAAGGCAGTATCGCTAAACGGCCAGATATATTGGACAGCTCCCTACAATTTCAAATACGGCGGCATTGACGATGCCCACGACATCATATCCGGGATCCGGATGATAGGGAACCGGGAGGCATACGGCGAGTTTCTCGGCATCATCAGCATTGACGTCCTTGTTTCGAAAATCGAAGAAGATGTATTAAAAAAGTCGACAATTAATGAAAATGGCTTTGTTTATATTCTGAATGAAAAAAATCAGGTGATTGCCTCTTCCAACAACGAGCTTTTAAAGGGTATGCTCAATGAGCCTAGAAGAAGCGAGCTGCCGCCCAAGGAATTATCATGGGAAAAAATGAGCTTAAGCGGAGGGCCTGTTTATACAGCTTACAAAACCATCCCCCATACCAGATGGAAATTGGCTGCCGTAATACCGGTGAGCAATATACTTAAGTCCAATGCGGAAATCAGGGATCATACCTTCATACTCATGGCGGTAATCGGATTGGCAGCGTATATGCTGGCTTTGCTCGTATCGGGCTCCATGGTGAAACGAATAAGACTGTTGATGAAAACAATGCAAAAAGCTGAAAAAGGGGACTTTTCCGCAAGCATTCATGTCAGCGGGAGCGATGAAATAGGGGAACTGGAAACAAAATTCAATCATATGCTGGTGAAAATCGAAAGCCTTGTAGAAGAAAAATATCAAATCGGCAAAGAAGCAAACAATGCCGAATTAAAAGCCCTGCAGGCCCAGATTAACCCCCATTTCCTCTACAACACCCTGGAACTGATCACCTGCAAGGCATACAATTATAAGGCCAGGGATATCGTCGACCTGGTCAATTCCATGGCCAGGTTTTACAAGCTGAGCCTCAGCAAGGGGAAGGACATTGTTTCCATCGGCGATGAAATTGCCCATATTGAAGCGTACATCAATATTCAGAACCAGAGATTTGATGATTCCATCAGGCTGGTCATTGATATCGATGAAAGGCTGACAGCCTGTTCCATCATGAAGCTGGTATTGCAGCCCTTGGTGGAAAACGCTATCCATCATGGCATCATGGAAAAGGAAATTCAGGCCGGCACCATAAAATCGGCGGAATTTTTTCAGATGACGATATCGTGCTGACCGTTGCAGACGACGGCGTGGGCATGAGCCCGGGGCAAACGGATAAAATCCTGACAGAGCAATGCAGCAAGGACGCTCACGGCTTTGGTGTTATAAATGTGGACAGAAGGCTTAAAATCAATTATGGCGAGAAATACGGCTTGACATATAAAAGCATCCAGGGACAGGGCACCACCGTGTCGGTCAGAATACCTGCAGAGAAATTTCAGGCGTAAATCGTATATTTTTTGAGTTTTTTGAATGATTTTTATATTGTCCGGCCCTTTGAAGGATGGCATAATAAAACCATCGAACATTACTTCATCGGAGGAATGTGCCATTTCACAGTATACAGGAGCCGGAACAAATGAATTTTGACAGAGTAGGAAGCCTCGATATGCGCAAAGTCAATATTGCTGCTAAAAGGAAGAGAAAAATCAAAAACTGGGATATGTATCTTTTGTTGATACCGGGATTGTTTTTTCTTATTTTGTTCAAGTATGTCCCAATGTACGGCATCATCATTGCTTTCCAGGATTATAACGTATTTGACGGCATCCTGGGCAGCAAATGGGTCGGATTGCAGCAATTCGACAAGCTTTTCCATTATGCCGATTTCTACAATGTCTTCAAGAATACGCTGTTGATCAGCATCTACAAGCTTGTTGCGTTATTTCCCATCCCCATTTTGATCGCCCTGATTCTGAATGAAATCAGGCACTTGCTTTTTAAAAGGTCAATCCAGACGGTTATCTATCTTCCGCACTTCCTGTCATGGGTCATCATTGGCGGACTGTTTACCAACATTTTGTCGCCGAATACCGGTATAGTAAATGCTTTAATCGAGGCGGCGGGGGGAGAGCCGATTGCATTCCTGATGGATAACAATTGGTTCAGAAGCATCCTTGTGGTATCACAGGGGTGGAAGGAAGCCGGCTGGGGAGCTATCGTATACATAGCGGCAATAGCCGGAATAGACCAGGAGCAGTATGAAGCTGCCAGGATCGACGGCGCGGGCCGGATCAAACAGATCATCCATATCACCATACCCGGCATCACTTCAACCATTGTACTTATGTTGATTTTGAGACTCGGCGGCCTATTGGAAGCCGGGACGGAGCAGATATTTATCATGTACAACCCTGTAGTTTATGAAACTGCCGACGTTATAGGCACTTATGTATACAGGCTGGGACTGGGGAAAATGGAATACTCCTTCAGTACTGCCGTCGGACTTTTCAACTCAGTGGTAGGCTTTATCCTGATCCTTTCGGGAAATTTCATCAGCAAAAAAATCGTTCAGAAAAGCATCTGGTAGGGGGTGTCTAAAATAGCCAGGAAGCATAATATAAGCGACGTTGTGTTAGATATATTCGTATATTCGGTAATGGTTTTGATGGGATTGCTGACTTTGTTTCCCTTTATGAACGTATTTTCAAAGGCATTCAGTGCCGAGTGGGCCGTTGTTTCAGGAAAAGTAATCCTGTTTCCCGTAGATTTCCAGCTGTTTACCATGAAGTATGTTATCACAAACAAGGAATTTTTAAATGCCTTTTCAATTTCATTGTTTATCACAGGGATTGGAACGCTGCTTTCGCTGCTGGTAATTGCCGTTACGGCATATCCCCTTTCCAAAAAGAGCATGAAGGGCATGAAGCTGATCCTTATCCTGTTTGTATTTACAATGCTTTTCAATGGGGGCTTGATCCCCAACTATATGCTGATAAAGAATCTGGGCCTGCTGAACAAGCTGTGGTCGGTGATTTTGCCTTCGGTCATAAGCGTATTCAACCTGCTGATTGTCAAGAACTACTATGAAAGCCTGCCGGAAAGCCTGGAAGAATCGGCAAAGATAGATAATGCGTCCAATTTCCGCATTGTTTTCAGTATTATCCTGCCGCTGTCAAAGCCGGTGCTTGCGACCATATGTCTTTTTACGGCAGTAGGCTACTGGAATGAATATTTCCACCCCATGCTTTACATCACCAGAGTCAATTTGAAGCCTCTTCAGGTATACATGCGGGACCTTGTTATGGAAGCCCTCGGTTCATCGGATATGCTGTATAAGTCGTCCGACGACCTGGGGGATATAACCCCCGAGGGTGTAAGGGCCGCTACCATTATTGCGGCTACGGTGCCCATCGTGATTGTCTATCCTTTCTTGCAGAAGTATTTTATCAAAGGGGTAATGATAGGCTCAGTGAAAGGATAGTTCTACCATGCCATTGACCCGGCCGGGTTTATGTAATAAATTTATATTACAGGGAGGATTGTGTCATGAAAAAACTGAAAAAAACGGCAGTCCTGGTATTGCTGCTTTGTATGGCTGCTACTGTGTTTTCAGGCTGCGGAACTCAAGCTGTAAACGAGACCGAAGCAACGACGGGGGCTAATTCGGCAGAAACTGTGCCAACAATGGCTGCTCCTGAGGAAAAGCCCGGATTGAAGGTTTTGCTGCACTATGCGACAAGCGACTATAATACCATGGTACCGGCAAAAGGCCTGGAAGAAAGGACCGGCTACAAAGTCCAATACGATACGCTTCCTCAGGACAAACCGGAAGACAAGCTGAATATCATCATGGCCTCCGGAGAAGCCTATGATGTGGTCGGATTGGGCAGCGTATTCAAGCAATACTACTTTGATTACGCGGGCAGGGGCGCACTGACGGATATAACGCCGTTGATTGAAAAATTCGGCAATAATATCAAAGCCGGCGTCTCTCAAGAAAGCTTCGATGCCATAAAACTGGACGGGAAAATCTTCTGTATCCCCGCCAAGGCATTGAATAACACTTCCTCAAGCATTGCCTTCAGAGTTGACTGGCTGGAAAAGCTCAACCTGAAAATGCCCACCACGCTGGATGAGCTGGTAGCGGTGTTAAAGGCATTCAAGGAAAAGGACCCCGGTGGGAACGGCGATAAAAACATCCCGCTTTCTGCAATGGGCGGTTCACCCCTTGAAAATATCAGGGGAGCCTTCGGATTGGCCCAGGATTGGAGCGAAATAGACGGCAAGCTGGTCAACACGGCTGAAAACCCAGCTTTTAAGGATTATATCGTTTTCGTTACGGATTTATTGAAAAACGGGCTGCTGGACAAGGAATATGTAATAACCAAGGAAGCAACAATGCTTGAGAAGTTTTCAAGCGGCAAGGCCGGAGCCATGATCGGCGGCTGGCATCTGTTCCCCACCATTTCAACCTCCATTGTGAAGAACTTCCCTGAAGCAAAAGTGAACTACTGCGGCGCTCTTACAGGCAAGGACGGGAAAGCCGGTCTGGCAATGAGCGCGGGTTTTGATTCGTACAATTTTGTTCCAAAGTCCTCCCAATATCCTGAAGATGCGGTAAAGTGGCTGAATGCAAAGCTTGACCCGGATACCTTCCTTTATCAGACCCTGGGTGTTGAAGGAGTCCACTATACCGTAAAGGATGGGGCCTATTACCCGATATTGCCCATATTCACCGAAGAATTCGGCAATGCAAATAATTTCAGAATGGGCGCTGTTGAGGACGCTTTCCCGACATACTGGCAGGCAAGGGTCAGAAAGGACGAAATGCTGTTCCAGGGCTGGAAAACCGTAAATTCAATACCGGAAGAGCAAAAAATCATTGATCCCACCGCCTACTCGCCATTCCTGCCGCTGCTGGCGAAAAACTATGCACAGCTCAATACAATGCTGAATGAATACATCACCAAAACAATTGTCAAAGGCGACCTTGAGGCGACCTGCGACGCATTCGTCAAGAACTGGAAGGAAGCAGGCGGAGACGCGGTCACCAAGGAAGTAAACGACTGGTATGCAACAGTAAAGAAATAACGAGGCTCAAAAATGTCCCCACCTCTGTACAAGGTGGGGCGGGTACTGAATTGGTTATCAGGCGGTGAGCATATCTCCCGCCCAGGATGCATGGACGAGCAGCAAATGCAAGGCATTTGCGGCCAGTCTCGTTGAAACTCCGTTGCTGTAAGGAAATTTATCTACAAACGACAAATTTCCTTTGAATTAGGTCGTTATAATACGGCACAAAAGCATGAGAGGGGCTGTCCGTATATTCCGGGACAGCTCCTTTCTCAAAACAATAAAAAGAATAAGGTGGGAATCGGATGTATACGATGAAGGCAAGAGAAATCCCTTTAAATGAAGCTTATGACGTGATTGTGGCAGGCGGAGGTCCGGCCGGCTGCACTGCGGCGGTAGCAGCGGCAAGGGAAGGGGCAAGGACTCTGCTGATAGAAGCCACTGGCTGCCTGGGCGGCATGGGTACATCGGGATTGGTGCCTTGCTGGTGCCCTTTTTCGGATAAGGAAAAGATCATATACCAAGGTCTGGCGGAAACGGTTTTCAACCGGGCCAAAGAAGGCATGTCCCATGTGAAGCCTGAGGATGCCGACTGGGTGCCTATTGATGCGGAGCATTTGAAAATAGTATATGATGACCTGGTCACCGGAGCCGGAGCGGATATATTGTTCAATACGGTTTTAAGCGCAGTTGAGGCTGATGAAAAGGGTGAGGTAACCGCAATCATTGTAAGCAATAAAAAAGGATTGACGGCCTATAAAGCCAAAGTATACGTAGATTGCACAGGAGATGCGGATCTGGCGGTATGGGCAGGCACAGAATATGCCAGCGGGGATTTGATGCCGGTGACCCATTGCTTCACGCTGGCCAATGTGGATGAACACGAATATCTGAACGGACCTCGCCTGCACCCGCATTTTCCGGAATCTCCGTTTTATAAAATTATTAAAACAGGGGAATATCCGTTGATAACCGACGTACATATAGTGGATAAGCTGCTGGGACCCGGTGTAGTCGGGTTCAATGCCGGACATCAGTGGAATGTTGACAACACGGAACCGGAAAGCGTATCCCGGGCCCTTGTCACCGGACGCAAAATGGCGGATGAATACCGCAGGGCTTTAGCCCAATACTATCCTCGAGCATTTGCCAATGCATATCTTGCCGCTACGGGCTCTTTAATGGGAATAAGAGAAACAAGGAGGATCGCCGGAGATTATACGCTGACACTGGCGGACTATATTGAAAGACGAAGCTTCGAGGATGAGATCTGCAGGAATTGCTACTATATAGACATTCATCACTCATTGAAAGAGAAGGATTCGGTGAATGAAAGGAAATTCGATCCCAATTACCGTTTTAAAAGCTATGAAGAGGGCGAATCCCATGGAATCCCCTATGGATGCCTTACACCCAGGGGGCTGAAGAACGTCCTCGTGGCAGGAAGGTCCATCTCCTGCGACCGTACGGTTCAGGGCAGCATCAGGGTAATGCCGGTGTGTCTTGCTATGGGTGAAGCTGCGGGTATGGCTGCCGCCCATTCATTAAAACTTCCCGAGGTCAATGTCCATAAAATAGACACAAGATATCTGCGCGAGAGGCTGAGGGATGAAGGCGCGTATTTGCCGTAGGATTTCCGGCGCATATTCCCATTTGTCTTAAGAATGAAGGCAGGCCTGGTATTGAATGGATCAGGCCCTGATTACTTTTTGCTTTTTTTCGGAGCAAAAGAAAGGAATGCAGTATCATACAATGAGGCCTGAGAGATTGATTTACACTTATGTCAGCTTTGCGTCAAATATTGAAGCCAATTGGGGTCATGGGACTCCCGTAGAAGGCGTGGAACGGACGGCAAAGCTGGTCCGCGGCCATGGGATTCCCGTCACCTGGAATGTCAACAGCGGTTCCGTTAAGGTTCTGAAAGAGCGAATAAACAGGTGGCATGAGCAATATGGCGATGCAGTTATTCTGGGGATTGGGTCACTGGTAGAAAAATACAAGTCAAAGGATCAATTGAAGCAGGTTGTCGCCATGGAATGGGACGCCCTGAAGGAAGCCTTTCCATGGGCGGAAACCAGGGTTGCCGCATCGGGGCTTATCAGCAATACTTTGATCGAGGTGCTGGAGGAATTGGACTTTAAAGGTTTGTGGGGCTACTGCTGGGAGCAGACCTGGTGGGATGGGATCACCCATAAGGGAATACCGTGGGGCTTCTGGTACATCAGCAGCGGGAATTACAAGGCGCCTCATCCTCTCAGCGGAAGAATCACAGCCTGTGAATGGACCGCCCGGGATCTGCATCTTTCCTATCATACGGGAAGTCCGTGCATATATTCCACGGACCCCAACGATGTACTACGCGCAGGGCTATGCACAGGCGACAATATAGAATACTGGAAAAAGCTCTTTAACGATTATATCAACAACACCGATAGCAATGAATATGTATATTTCACCCAGCAGCAGGAGTCCCATGAAATGGAGCACACTGACTCCTTCGCAGTTTGGCCTCTGCAGGATATTGAAGCTTCTGCGAAAATGCTGGACAATTTTTTCAACTATATCAAAGGCTTTGGGATCACCATTACCACACTGCCGGAGGCAATAGAGCATTACCAGCAAAGAAACCGTAATACGGCGCCAAACTATATGCTTACAACCGATTCGGATATACGGCCGGAAATCAATGGATATAACATGGCTCTCGGCGGAGTAGGCATGGGTCCCTGGCCCGAGACCTTCCTGTATTACGATGCACAATGCCAGATGGCATTTATCAACGGCGAATGCAGGCCGAGAATGCTGAGAAATTACACTGCAAGCCATAAATCGGAAAAAGTGGTTGAAGAAACAATCCCCATGGTATTTGTAAATCAATTTGAGGAAAATCAAGACCGGATCACAATTGAATTCAAGATAGCGCATCATAAGGCAATGCCTTTCGGACTAACCTACTGGGATAACCTTGCCATCTATGAAATCGAAGCGTGTCCCGATGTCATTGAAGCAAAAATGATTGATGTCAGGCTGATCTTTATCCGCTTTGACCTGGCAGAAGGGGAACGGCTGGTAAAATTAACGCTTCGCAAAAAATAAATCAAACGGGATCGGAGCTTGAATATGTTGAAATGTCAAAGGCTTGGCGTAATATTGGAACCAAAGGGCGCCAAAAAACGGCAGGTTTGCCAAGTTTAACGCAGGGATGGTCAGAAGCGGCGATATCGTCCACATGCTTTACACAAAAAAAGAAGGGGACGGTTCTGCAGGTATTTTTATAAGTCGTTTGATGCATTTGAAATCTTTACTTCAATATATCATTGAAAATTTAAAATTTTGAGTATGCTTGACATTAGAAAGCTTATGTAATAAAATTTTCTTATCCAGGGCGGAGCTGTTTTATATTTTACATAGAAAAAAGTACTCCGGGAAGAAAACATTCAAGTTTTCGTTTTTTATCAAGGGTTGAAAAGCTAAATATGGCAATTAAAAATGATTGACAGTATCTTTCTTCAAGTTTGTTAAGGGGCGAATCAAAATATGTTTCATTCTATTGTCAGAGAGAGAAGCGTAATATACGGCTGGATAGTTTCTTATATTTTTATAATACTGGTACCGATCATTGCTACAGGTATAGTGTATTATATGGCAAACAATACCATAGAAGGAGAAATCAATAACTCCAACGATCTTGTCGTCAGAAATGTAAGAGATACGATGGACAGCATAATAAATGATGTTGAGCGCCTTAGTATTGAAATAGCGTCAAACCGGAGGATACTGAATGTCCTGGACATAAATACATACACTGATCTTTCACCCGGCTACGCCATCTATAACGCCGCTAATGAACTGACCAACTACAGGGTTTTTGACAGTAATAAAAACCGCCTGTATGTCTATTATGACAACATGAAAACGGTCATTACCCCCAAATGTGCCTTCGAAGAAGCACTTTTCTATAATATGTACCTTTCAACGGATAAATACACGCAGGAACAATGGCTGGATACAATGAAGGGAAACTATTTCGGCGAGTATATCGTTATGCCTTACCGGGAAGAGTCTATGGGCGCAGTAAATATGGTAGGCTTTATAAGGTCGATTCCAATAAGCTACAAAGGGCATAATTCTGCGAACCTGGTTATTTTGCTTAATTTTAATGATTTCCTGACCAGCTACAGCAGTCAGGCATATATAGGGACAAGAAGCGTTCAGATTATCAATAGCAGCGGGAATATTGTAGCAGGCAAAGTAAATGACGTTAAGCTGTCGGCTGCTGATTACGAGAAAATGGTGAATGGCAGCGGAAATATTCAAAAGACCTTAAAGGATGGGAAAAGTGTTATCATATCCTATACGTCATCCCGCATAAATGATTGGAAATATATTATTATAACGCCTGAACTGGTATTCTGGCAAAAAGCCCAGTACATCGAAAATATAATGCTGGGCAGCGTCATATTTTGTATGCTTCTGGGGGGAGGCATGGCTTATTTTTTCCTGAGGAAAAATTATAGCCCTTTAAGGGATATAGCAGCCTATTTTAAAAAGCATCTGCTTTCAAACAACAACGAAGGAGACAATGAATACAAGCTTATCCGGGATGTCTTTGAGGAAACCCTTGAGCAAAAAGAAAAAATACTTAAACGGCTTGAACAGCAGAATACAGTGATAAAGACCAATTATCTGGCCGACTTATTGAAGGGTAAAAACAAAATCGTTCCTGTTCACGAATTCCTGTCAACTTACGATATCGTCTTCAAATACAATCATTTTACAGTTATGGTGATCTATATAGAGAATATGGATGAGGAGTTCTGGCTGAAGGATTTTGCCAGGAGCATAAATATATACGACCTGTCCAAGTTCATCATTACAAATGTTGTCGAGGAGCTCCTTAACAGGAGTAGTTGCGCTTATCTTGCCGAAGTGGACGATATGCTTGCCTGTCTGATCAATATAGCGCCCGACAGGGATTACAAGGAAGAACTGGATACGGTGGTTAAGGAAGCCGGCTTGTTTCTGGAGCAAAACTACAGGATCAGGACAAGCTTTGCAGTGGGAAACCTGTATGGAGATTTTGACCGTATATCCGGGGCTTATGCCGAAGCAATAGAAGCAATGGAATATTTGCAAGTCATGGGAATAAACCATACTGTTTTTTACAGCGATATTTCTACTGAAACCGAAAGCAGATATTACTATCCGGTCGAGAAGGAGTACCAGCTGATCAATTGCATAAAGGCGGCTGATTATAAAGAAGCGTCCCGTATCCTGGAAGAAATCATTCAAAGGAATACCGTGAACAATACCCCATCCCTTGGGATTGCAAGATGTTTGATGTCCGATTTGATAAGCACCGTATTAAAAGCAGTGAATGAAATTGAAAAACTGGATGATAAAAACTACTTTGAAACGATAAATCCCGTGGGGGAATTAATGAAATGCAGGACAGTTCCGGAGATAAGGCACAAAATGCTTCAGATACTCAAGGATTCGTGCGATTACCTGTCAAAGAACAGCAGTCAGACGAACCACAGGATAAGAGACATGATTGTAAGCATTATAGAGAATAATTACAGTGACCCGAATCTTGGGATTGGCAGTATCGCAGACGAACTGGAAAAAAACGGCCAATATATATCCAGGGTATTCAAGGAGCAAAGTGGAGACAGCATTGTAGATTATGTTAACAAAATCCGTATTCAAAAAGCAAAAGAGCTGTTAAAGGAAAACAAATGGAACCAGGAAGAAATCTCCAACCGGGTCGGATTCACAAACGTAAGAACCTTCCAGAGGGCGTACAAGAAGCAGGAAGGAACTTCTCCCGGCAGGGTTAAAGCCTGATGATCCATTGGACGGGGTACAAATCTGTCGTGAAATGTATGAAATGAGTAAAAAAACGTACAGCTCCTGATAATACAGGATTTTAAAAGGATGTACGCTTTTGTCGCGATAATCACCTGAATTGTCTATTTATAAAAAAATGCCGTCTGCTATAATTTGCGTATAAGCGAAGCCGGCTGCTTACCAATAATGTGCTTGTCATTAAAATATCTTAATTGAATGGGGGATAAGAAATGAGCAAAAAGTTCTTGAAATTGATTTCTTTTTGTACCGTATTGTCTTTGGTATTTTCCCTGCTGATTGGTTGTGCAAAAAAAGAAGCGGATCAAACAACCGCTTCGACAACACAAACAAGTTCAAGTCAATCAAGTACAAGTCAGCCGGCTGAGGCGAATGCGTCCGTTTATCCGTTGAAAACCGATGTTACGCTGACATGGTGGCTTGAACCCGATGCCAATGTAACTGCCAACTTTAAGAATATCGGCGATACTGTCTTCGGACAGGAACTTCAGAAGAGGACCGGGGTCAAGATCGAATTCCTGCATCCTGTTGCCGGCCAGGCTCAGGAAACAATGAACCTTATGATTGCATCCCGTGATATGCCGGATATTATGGAGTATTTGTGGGGTAGTTATTATAATGGCGGTGCGGAGCTTGCAATGGAAAATAAAATAATCCTCCCGTTGAACGACCTTATTAAGCAATATGCTCCCAACCTTACGAAATGCCTGAACGAAATTAAAGATCTGGAGAAATTGGCGAAAACAGATAGCGGAAGGATCTATTCATTCCCGACAGTCAACCCGCTGGATATGCAAATTGCAACCTACGGACCCGTGATCAGGGGAGACTGGCTCGAAGAATTGAATTTGCCTGTTCCCAAAACCATGGATGACTGGTACAATGCGTTAAAAGCCTTCAAGGAGAAGAAAGGCGCAACAGCTCCGTTTTCCTATTATGATCCGGTCAGAATGAGACCCTTCGGAAGAGGAGTATTCTCATCGGCATACGGCATCAATGTCGGATGGTATAAGGATGATGGCAATAAAATAAAATATGGTCCCATGGAGCCCGGATTCAAAGACTTCCTGGTTACTATGAGCCAGTGGTATAAGGACGGACTGCTGGACAACAACTTTGCCATGAATGACTTAAGGTCAATGGAAGCCAATATCCTTAACGGTAAGACTGCTGCTATTCTATGCTATCCCGGCAGCGGCATAGGCAAATATAATCCTTTGATGCAGGAAAAAGACCCGAAGGCCAGATTTGTACCGACGACATATCCTGTTTTGAAGGAAGGAGACAAACTAAAAATATGCGTAACGACCGCACCCTATGCTACTTCTGCGGTAATCAGCGCTACCTGCAAGAATCCGGAAATAGCGGCGCAGCTGCTTGATTACGGATACACGGAAGAAGGCAGTTTGCTATGCAATTTTGGTATCGACGGAGTTTCATTCAAAATGGACAATGGCTATCCCACGATGCTGGACGAGGTTTTGAAAAATCCCGGCAAGCTTCCCATCGAGCAGGCATGGGCAAAATATTCAAGAGGCACCTACGGCGGTCCGTTTATAAGAAGCAGAGCTGAAATCGATCAATATTACCAATTGCAGGAACAAAGAGACGCTCTCAAGCTGTGGACCGAAAACAGCAATACCGATTACTTCCTGCCTGAATTATCACCGCTTACCGAAGAAGTATCTGAATTCGGCAAAATTATGAGTGACGTAAATACCGCACTGAACGAATATTCTGTTCAAGTAATCATGGGTTCCCAATCCATTGACGGTTTCGACAAGTTTGTTGAACAGATTAAGAAGATGAACATCGAAAAAGCAATACAAATACAACAGGCCGCACTGGATAGATATAACAGCAGATAGCGTTATGGTGCGGCAGCCGGGGGAAGTATTTCTCCGAATACTTCCCCCGGTACTTGAAAATTCATGGAATAATGGCGGAACAGAAAGGTGATAGGATGAAAATATTCGTTACAAAAGAGTGCACGCCGCAAAGAGGAATATACTTTCCCGACGAAGTAATGGAGCGCCTTAAGGCTATAGGCGAGGTAACGGTAAATCCGAAAAGCGTACCTATGACGGAAGAGGAATTGAAAGAAAGCATAAAAGACGTTGATATTTGTGTTACACATTGGGCAAGTCCCGCCTTTACGGAAAATGTGCTGAAAAACGCAAACCGTTTGAAGCTTATTGCCCATTTCGGGTCAAGTGTCGGAAATGTAGCAACAGAGGATGTATATGCCAGAGGAATAAAAGTGATCAGCGGACATAAATTAACGGGGAAATCACTGGCTGAAGGAGCCCTTGCCTATATGCTTTCAGCTTTAAGATACATTCCCGAGCAAAGCAATGACATGAGAAACGGATATTGGATCAATGAAAGCCGGATTGTACATAAAAAGTCTCTCTTCGAGGCACAAGTCGGATTGATCGGTCTTGGCGTCATAGGCAAAACACTGGTAGAACTGCTGAAACCCTTCGACGTGAAGATCAAAGTCTATGATCCGTATCTGGAAAAGGAGCAGCTGCCCCAGCATCCCAATATTGCTATGGCATCCCTGGAGGAAGTAATTTCATGGGGGGATGTTATTTCAATACACGCTTCCCTGACGGAGGAAACCAGGGGCATGTTAAATACGGAAAGGCTGAAACTGGTAAAAGACGGCGCTTTACTTGTGAATACCGCCAGAGGTGCGATAATAGACGAGAAGGCATTGATAACCGAGCTTGGGAAAAACAGATTCAGGGCAATACTGGACGTGTATGAAAAAGAACCTCTGGAGGCGGAAAGTCCTCTTAGAAAACTGGACAATGTCATCATCATGCCGCATTCCGCCGGCGCCGCTGCCAGAAACAACAGGTCGAATGCGGTTCTTGAGGACATTGAGGGATTCGCGCAAGGCAAACCCCTGGAGATGGAAATCCCATTCTACAGATTCAAATTAATGACAAAGGAATAAAAACAATAGGAAAATAGTTGTTCCTGGGAGGATGAAAGAATGTTGCATTCAGGATTAGTCTCCGTATCCTTCCGCGCGCTTAGCGCGGAAGAGATCATTGCTCTTGTTGTTAAAGCCGGTTTGAAGGGGATTGAATGGGGCGGTGACATCCATGTACCTCACGGCGATGTGAAACGTGCGGCTGAAGTAGGAAGAATGACCGGGAATGCAGGCCTTAAAACAGCGGCATACGGTTCATATTACATCGCAGGCAGAGAGGGACAGGGGACGGTTCCGTTTGAAAAGGTTTTGGAATCCGCTGTTGCTTTAAAAGCCCCTACAATCAGGATCTGGGCAGGAGACAGAGGATCCGGGGAAGCTGACGCCGCGTGGCGGAGCAAAGTGACGGAAGATAGCAGACACATTGCAGCTTTAGCGGAAAAAGAAGGCATTACAATCTCCTTTGAATATCACAGGGATACTCTTACCGATACGCCTGAGTCCGCATATGCACTGCTGAAAGGAATCAATCATAAAAACATACGCAGTTACTGGCAGCAGAATTTTAATGAAGGTCTTGAAGCCGGACTGAAGAGTATTGATACGGTGACTCCATGGCTAAGCAATATTCATGTCAATCGATTGGCAGATGGCTTCAATGAATGGCAAAGCTATGTGAAGCATATTAAGGGAATAGACGGCGAGAGGTTTATCATGCTTGAGTTTGTTAAAAACAACGACCCCGAAGCCTTCTTAAAAGATGCCGAAGCTTTAAAACAGCTGCTCGCAGGTATGAGCGCAAACGGATGAGGTCTTGTTTTATAGTAATTCAAGGATATTATTGTAAAGGGCAGGTCGTTATAATAATATCTTTCTTGTTTCTAAATATACACTTACAGGGAGACAGTCAATGGTAATTGAAGAAAATAATCTGCGCAAAAGCATAATGAAACTCGCTTTGCCCGTAGTTGCCGAACAATTTATGATTATGATTGTCGGAGTGATATCCATGGCTTATGCAGGGCATATAGGGAAAGAGGCAATAAACGCAGTGGGTTTTAACAATTCAATGCACATGTTTATTATCGGGATCTTTGCGGCAATATCAACCGGAAGTACGGTTCTGATTGCAAGGCTGATTGGATTCGGCGACATTGAAAAGGCAAAAATGGCCATCAGGCACTCGGTTGTATTGGGCGGCATCCTTGCATTTCTATTGTCAGTGATTTTTTTCATATTTTCTTCAAATATAGTCAGGTTCTTGTTTAACGGGGCGGAAGAAGCAGTTTTGAAAGCAACGGAGACTTATTTCAGGATCATTCTCTATTCCCTTCCGCTGGCCCTTTTGAACGTCATTATAAGCGGAGGCCTGAGAGGTGCGGGGGATACGAAAACACCAATGCTTATAGCCAATGTTGTGAATATCCTGAATGCAGCTCTCGGATATATATTGATATTTGGCATAAACCTCGGGGGGATTGAGACCAAAGGCTTGGGGATCGAGGGCGCAGCCGTTTCCGTTGCAGTTTCCAGGGCGCTTGGGGGAATATTGAGTTTTCTTGCCCTCTGTAAGAGAAACTCCATCATCAAGGTAAATGTTTTTCAGAAGTTCAAACCGGATAAAGATCTCGTTTCCCGGATGCTGAATATCGGTATACCGGCATCCATGGAACAGCTGCTGATGTACGGGGGATTTCTTATTTTCCAGATGATCCTGGTAAGAATGGGGACGTTGGCGTCTGCAGTATACCAGGTCATAATGTCCATAAGCAACATCATCGCATCTCCAATGTGGGGCTTCAGTATAGCCTCGACAACACTTGTCGGCCAATGCCTCGGGGCTAAAAAGCCGGACACTGCCGAAAAAAGTATTTGGTTGACGCAAAAAATTGCAGTGCTGATCACCGTAGTTATTACAATCATCCTGTTTGCCTTCCCATCGTTGTTTTTGTCGATTTATACCAAGGACCCGGAGGTCTTGAAGACCGGGATTTCATCCCTCAGGTTGTATTGCATGGCCCAACCCTTTATGGTCATTGTGTATGTACTATCCGGGGCAATGCGTGGCGCGGGGGATATAAAATATGTAATGACGACCACTTTTTTAGGGATATGGTGCGGACGCATCCTTTTAACGATTTTGCTGGAGCGTTTCCTGAGGCTGGGCATCAGTGGCGTTTGGATCGCGATGCTGATGGATTTCCTGGTAAGGTCCGTTATGTATGTTTCACGTTTGAAAAGAGGCAAGTGGAAGGTGAAAATTGTTTGAGAATGTCCGGAGAAACAGCAAAAAATCATCTCTTCAGGGAAGGCAAGGTAATGAGACTTGCAGCTGAAGTATGAAATTGTCACTGAAATCTCCTGAATTGTCTCTTCCGTTTAAAATAATTCGCAACTAAAATTAAATTGTGAGGTGACTTGATTTGACTGCTGCGAACAGCTTACTGCAAAATAAACGATAGGAGGATAAAATGAAATTATACAATGATACAAACATAGTCAGCATTGAAAAGAAAAGTTATCTGCAAAGGCTGTTTAGGGCATTTCGAACAAATAAAGGCCTTTATATAATGATTCTGCCTGTTTTGGCTTACTATATAATATTCTGCTACAAGCCAATGTATGGCGCCATAATAGCCTTTAAGGACTTTAATCCTGCAGATGGCATATTGCATAGTCCATGGACCAAAATGTTCGGACTGCAGCATTTCTATGATTTTTTCACCGGGCCTTATTTTGGCAGGACGTTAAGGAATACCCTGACCATAAGTATTACAGGTATTATTTTTGGTTTTCCTGCGCCGATTATTTTAGCGTTGTTGATTAATGAACTGAGAAATAAGTATTTTACGCGTGTTGTTCAAACGATTAGTTACATGCCGCACTTCATTTCTCTTGTTGTTGTATGCGGCATAATAAAGGATTTTACAAGTGATTCGGGAGTGATTACCTATCTGCTGAGCCTGACAGGATTTGAGAAAGTAACGATGCTGGGCCGTATGGATTTGTTCCTGCCGATCTATGTAATTTCCGATATATGGCAGGGGGTAGGTTGGGCATCTATAATATATTTGGCAGCTTTAACCGGAATAAACCAGGAATTATACGAAGCATCCAGAATTGACGGGGCGGGAAGATGGAAACAGACGCTGTATGTTACCCTGCCTTGCCTGGTGCCTACAATCATGATCCTGCTGATTCTCAGGATGGGCAGCATCATGAATATCGGTTACGAAAAAATCATTCTTTTGTATAACCCGGCAATCTATGAAACTTCCGATGTTATTTCATCCTTTGTTTACCGGATGGGAATCCAAAATTTTGATTATAGCTTTAGCACCGCCGTTGGTCTGTTTAATTCGGTGATTAACTATCTATTCCTGATCCTGTCCAACGGGTTGAGCAAAAAAGTCAATGAAACAAGTTTATGGTAAGGAGGAAACCGGTATGAAAATTAAACAAACAAAGGGTGAAATGATTTTTAATGCCTTTAATGTGTTTCTTATGCTGTTTGTAGTCGTTGTGACAATTTATCCGATGGTTCATATAATTTTATCCTCTTTAAGCAATCCGGGCCGGTTGATGGAGCACACGGGACTGATACTCAAACCTTATGGATTTAATCTGGAGTCCTATAAGATTGTATTCAAAAACCCCATGATTTTATCCGGGTACAGGAACACTATTTTTGTAGTAATCGTAGGAGTCTGCCTTAATATCGTATTAACTTCCATGGGTGCATACTTCCTTTCCAGAAAGAGAGTCATGTTAAGAAATGCCATCATGGTTATCATTATTACTACGATGTATTTCAGCGGCGGTTTAATACCGTTTTATTTTACCGTGAAGGACCTGCAGTTGGATAATACACTGTTTTCGCTTATTTTCCCGGGTGCAATCAATACGTTCAACCTGATCATTATGAGGACTGCTTTCTACAGCTTGCCCGACAGTCTTGAGGAATCGGGAAAGCTTGATGGGGCGGGACATTTTACAATCCTGTTCAGGATCTTATTTCCACTGGCTCTACCAACGGTAGCCGTATTGGTATTGTATTACGGTGTTGCTCATTGGAATGCATGGTTTAATGCAATGCTGTTCGTAGGTGGAAAAAGGGATTTATGGCCTCTTCAGCTGGTTCTGAGAGAGGTTCTGATATCAAATGATGTTGAAAGTATGGTTGTAGGCGCAGGAGACAAAGCGATGATTGGCGAGACCATCAAGTATTCAATCATTGTGGTTGCAACATTACCTATCCTGGCATTGTATCCGTTCCTTCAGAAGTATTTTGTAAAGGGTGCGCTGATTGGCTCGGTTAAGGAATAGTCAAGGAACCGGCCATATAGCGTTATTGATTAAGGCCTTTTATTTCCTCCATTTCTTCTTTCTTTCCAGCAGTTCTGCGGCGTGTGAGGCAGGTGCTTCTTTCTCCGCTGCGGGAGAAGCGGGGATGGGCTTCCTGTATCCGGCGGGCTCAGCAGAACTCGGAGGCTTCGATTTATTTGCGCCGGGAACGGGTGGTGTAGATGAAGCGGACGGTATGGAGGTTGAAACAGGCGGCGCGGATGTTGAAACAGATGGTGCAGACGCTGAGACAGAGGAACCCGTGTCCTCAGTCCCGGCCGTACTTGCAGGCATAGCCGTATCCACAGGCGCAATTGTATCCGCAGCTTCAATTGAATTGCTTCCGGCGGCCTTTGTTGGTCTGAATTTTGGAAGAACTCTGGCCGCAATATTTACCGCAATCCCTGCCGGTATACCGGCAAATTTCTTTAAAAGCTGCCCAGGGTTAAAGTTCAGCCTTCTTACCGCGATGTCAAGCATGAATAAAACAAGGGCGGTAATCAACAGCGGCAAGGTGGGATCGGTAGTGCCGGTAACAGCGGCAAGCTCGCTGCCAAATACCTGCGAAGGTGTTTCCAGTATTCGGCCGCCGCCCGCTTTTGCCAGTTTTTGCAGGAGGGTATTGTCGTCCTCCGGCAGTACATTATATTCCGGAGAATAGGGAATGATGAGGCCAGTGCTGATACGTTCGCTTTTTCCTTCGCTGTCCGAGAGGGTCAGATCGGCAATGTATACGCCTGATTCGCCACCCTGGAAAGTGCCGGTATATTCCCCGGGAGCGGACGGTGACAATGCAATTTCCTGTTTTGTTCCGTCGGGACCGACCAGAACGCCGCCGACGGATTCGGCAGTCATATAGGAATCCTCTTCGGCCTTTACGGTGATCCTTCCTTCCAGTCCTTCGACGCCTGTTTCGATGGAATACCCTTTGCCAAGGTTCTGCTGGACAAGCCAGGACAGGATATTCTTCCAGAACAGGGGCGACTCCTCCCAATTCATCCAGTCATAGGTCCAGATGCCCTGGGCATCCGGAGTCCAGGCTACTGTCCGGCCCAGTCCATACTGCCAGGTGGCCAGCACGGGATCGTCTTCATCGCTGGTAAAGACGACATTGGCCGTTTCTTTTGCCGTCGTGGACACATAGCCGTCGAGAGAAGGAACTGCATCAATATTTTTTAGGATGTCGGAAAGAGCGGAAAGCCGGGGAGTAAAGGTTCTGTTGTTCAGGTACTTCTTTCCGGCAAGGAAGACTTCCTTGGCAAATATTTTGGGGATGTCGGTGAATTCGTCGGTGGCATAGTAGCGCCCTTTCCCGCCGATGGCCAGGATCTGCATCAAAGCGTGGTCGGCCGAACGTCCTACCGCCACGGTGGAGAGAGTAATTCCCTTTTCACGGAGTCCTTCGATCACCGGTTCATAGCCTTCCTTCTCAGCCTGGCCGTCGGTGAGCAGGATGATGTGCTTAAGCTTGGTATCCACCTTTTGTATAGCGGAATAAGCCTCCTCAAGGGGAGGCAGGATCTGGGTGCCCCCTCCTGCACGGATGGTACCGATGGCATCCTGTATGGCCTGAAGGTTATCCAGCTTTTTAGGCGTAACCACCCATTTATAGGCATCATCAAAGGCAATGACCCCGATGGTGTCATCCTTGTCCAGCACCTCTGTGGCACGTATGGCGGCCTCCTTTGCCAGATCAATGCTTGTAATGCCGTAATCTGCGCTTGACATGCTGCCGGATTTGTCAATGACCAGCATGAGCGCGAGGTTGGGATCCTCCTCTTTAGGCTTTATATCCATATTTACAGGGAGTATTTCTTCCAGCTTTGTTTTGTAGTAGCCGCCGGGACCATAGCTGTTTTCTCCGCCTGTGACCAGCAGCCCCTTGCCCTGATGCCCTACCGCTCTTTCCAGGTTTTCAAGAAAGGCTTCGCTCAAGCTGTCGGCAGAAACATCGGCCAGTACGAAGGCGTCATATTTCAACAGCTCCGGCAGGTCCCGGGGAGCCTGGGCGGGCTTTAACGCAGTCACCTGCATATCTGCGCCGAGAATTTGCTCCAGTTCCTTCCCGGCGGCTTCATATTCACGCAGAAGCAATATTTTCGGCTTATCGCTGATGTATGCATAGGCGGACAGTGCGTTGTTTTGCGAAACCGTATCGGAATCCGCCGTTATTTCGGCGCGGTAAGTAACGGTACCGCCGTTGACCGCCTTGTCGGAGAAGGCAAAACGGTTGGTACCCTTGTTGAGGGCGACCTTCTTTTCTGCCGTCAACTGCCTGCCGCTGTACAATCTTAACGTTGCTCCGGTATTCATATTGCTTTCAACGGTTACACTGATTTCAAACTGCTCATTCAGGTTTAGCGAATCGGGTACTTCCAGCTTCTCTAATTGAACCTCGCCGCTGATCCCGGCTTCAACGGGGAAAACGTCGATACGGTAGCCCTTGCTTTTCATGATTTCCGCCTGTTTTAGCGCATCTCCCGCATTTTCCCTTCCATCGCTTATCAGCACGATCCTTTTCTTGTGATCCCAGGGCATCAGTGATTGGGCCAGGACCAGCGCATCTTCGATATTGGTGAAGGAAGGATTCGTTTTTGTCTGCATTTCGGTGAAGACCGCTTTTCTTGCGGAAGGAAGCTCCACGACGGCACCGGCCCCAAAGTTGATGATCCCTGCATCGTCCTTTTTATCCATATTCTTCAATGCGGCTTTTATGAAAGCTTCGGCTTCCTCCGTTCCTTTGACGCTGTCGGAGGAGTCTACGAGAAACAGGGTGGTGGCTTTATCCGAAATATTCCGGAAGGTCAGGCCGGCAAGAAGCAGGATAACCAACAGGAAGACAAGGCTGCGCAGCACGATGACCGTGATGCGCCGAAAGAAGGCAAGGCGGATCATCGTCCGGGCTGTGAAATATAGGAATGCCGCTGCCGGAATAAGCAAAAGCAGCAGCCATGGATTGCTAAATTGCATTACCATTTGTATATACCCGCCATTCTATCAATAAGATTGCAAGCAGCAGCCACAGCAGCGGCAGCTTTAAATCAAGGATTCCGGAAGCGTTGCCGGGCTGCCGGGAAT
This sequence comes from Bacillota bacterium, assembly GCA_023426125.1. GTDB lineage: Bacteria > Bacillota > Clostridia > Acetivibrionales > DTU013 > MnB-11. The sequence continues at coordinate 48,744 of JAFABI010000010.1, read as the reverse complement.
CAGTCTGCCGCCGGTCTCCTTCTTCTGCCGCAGCCTGTTTGGAGGCTGCGAATTCCCTTTCCGACGGCGCATTCACATAGAAAGCATAGGTCACGGTGCCGGACGCCAAACGCTGCTCAACCGTATACAAACCGGTCTTCGTCGTATCATCGAAAGCCGGAACCGGAAAAGGGGGAGCAATGGCATGTCTGATGCCGTCGGGAGTGATTACTGCAGCTTCTTCCGCCTCGGGGACTACAGGCAGTTGAACCCGGTCTCCTGCATATACTGCGGTAAGCTCTTTATGCTCCGCAGGCGCAAGAAGCTCAGCAGCCCTGGTGATCAGAACAGGGAAAAAGGATTGAAGCGGCAGATTGGTCTCATGCAGATCGAAGCCGAATACCATCATTCTGTTTTTGCCTGAATACCCTTCAAAAGCAGCGATCCCTCCGTCTGTTTCCATCAGCGGCCTCGCGCCGTCAGGTAATTGATACAGAGCGGCTTTTACCGCAGCAAAGGAAACTTCGCTGCCGAGTCCGTCAAACAGTTCATGCTTCGCAGCCTTTAGGTCGGGGTATTGGGCTTGTCCCACAGAAGAAAAGTAGTCGTTGACCGGCGGGTTGAAAAACATATACTGTCCGTCGGCAGGGAGTCTTTCGGGAACCACACCGTCGTAAACATACAGGTCATAGCCCTTTTGCTCCATAGCGTCTTCCACGCCGGTTTTGTACAGGTCGACGTTCTCAAGGATTGAAAACATCTTTTCAAGATAGATGTTCTTTTCAGTCACCAGCAGGACTTTTCTGGTTTTTGAGGGGTATACGGCTTCCGTTGCAACGTTGTCCAGAAGCAATGAATCTTCATTATCAATCCTGCAGGACAGTTGTGAAACGTCTCCGGGGACGTTTTGCCAGTACAGGCTTTCCGTTTTTCCCGCGTCAACGGTTACACTCCGAGCGTCGAAAAGGGCTCCGTCGGTATAAAGGCTTACGGCAAGCTCCGTTGCTTTCGTGGCATAGTTTCCGATACGGCCCAGCACGGTCATGCTTTCTCCATTGTTCAGTCTGCGCCATGTAAGGGCTGTAACGGCAAAATTGTCTCCGTTCCTGTTATAGGAGCGGTATTCCACATTTTCAGCGGCAAGGGGATTGCTGCCGTCACCGAACCAATATACCTTTACGCCGGGGTCTTGCCTGATGAGGGAATCCGCCAATTTAGCCGCAGCTTCGGTATCCTCGGCGGCATCATTCACCCGCAGGCCTTTCAATTCATCCAGCACCCTGTTTTTATCAGTGCTTCCGCGGAGGACGATATAGGGCGTTTCACCGGCTGCCACCAGCGTATACGTGATTCCCTGCCTGCCGCCCGCTACCAGCTTTGAAGCATCCTCAACGGCCGCCTGGAACCTATTTGGCGGCATATCTGTGGACTGCATGCTCAGAGAGCAGTCGACGACCAGGAGGACCGATTCCTCCTGAGCATGGCCCGTGGGAATTTTGATGCCGGACAGTAATAGCGCCAGCAGCAGTGCAGCCAATATCTGCAAAAACATCAGGAGGTTTTTCCGGAGCCTCTGCCACGGCGTATTGGCTTCCAGGTCCCGGATGGCATCCTTCCAGAGGTATAGGCTGGATACGGTATAGTCGGTATTTTTTTGTTTCAGCAGATAGAGCAGGAGAATCGCCGGGATTGCCAGAAGCGCCAGCAGGCCCGGCGGCGTATCAAATATCAATTCATCGCCACTTCCTTTACCATTTCTTCCAGCCGCATACCGGAGGAGAAGAGGGAATAATGTGCGCCATACTTGAAGCAGGCCTGCTGCAGGGACTCCTTAAAGGAATCCAGGGATTTGCCATAGGCATTCAGCAATGCGGGAGTCATTGTAATATTAAGGTCGCGCCCGTTTTCACTGTCGATGAGTCTCACCGAGTCATTGATATCCGGCTTAAGCTCCTGGGGGCTGAGCATATGGCAGATATAGATCTCCTGCTTTTTATACTTGCAGTATTTCAGTACTTCTTCAAAGGAGCCTTCGGAAAAGAAATCGGAGATAATGATGGTGATTCCTCTTCCGCTCTGGAGGCGGTAACCCTCCAGTGCTTTTTGAAGGTTGCTCTCACCGGAGTACTCCGCCGCTTCCAGCATTTCGGTCAATTTATGGAAGAAATTCCTGCCCCGTACATCACGGCAAAGCTTTTGCACAGTGTCGTTGACACATAGAAGGGAGATCCTGTCGAAGCCGGATAGCGAGATATATCCCAGAGCCCCAGCGAGGCGCCTTGAGGATATGCTCTTGTTGGGCTCGCCCCAGTCCATGGATCTGCTGACGTCGAGAAAAATGGTGATGGGAGCCTCCCGTTCCTCCATGAAAAGCTTGACAAACAGCTTGTCAAAACGGCCATAAGCATTCCAGTCAATGCGGCGGAAATCGTCGCCGGGGGTGTATTCCCGGTAATCGGAGAATTCCACCGAGCTGCCGGTGCTCCTGGATTTGCGGTTTCCGGCCGAGGAGCCGTCCAGGGGAAAGCCGGCATAGAGTGTCAGCTGCTGTATTTTCTGAAGGAAATCCTGGTCAAATAGTTCGCTCATTGTTTCTCCACTTCCCGGATCAGCCTGGAAATCAGCTCATCCGCTGTGATACCGTCGGACAGGCCTTCAAAATTGATGAACACTCTGTGGCGCAGGGCGGGATACGCAACATGGATAATATCTTCAAAGGCGGTATTATACCGGCCTTCCAGAACCGCCCGGATCCTTGCCGTGGAAATGATGGCCTGCGCTCCTCTGGGGCTGGAGCCGAAGCGGACATATTTTTTGGTTATATCCGGAGCATTGCCGGTTTCGGGATGGGTGGACAGCACAAGCTTCAGGGCGAAGTCCATTACCGGCTGGGCCACAGGGATATCCTTTAAAACGGCTGTCAGCTTCAACAGCTCTTCACCGCTGGTAACCGGCTGCAAGGACTCCTGTTGGCTGCCTGTCGTCATGGATACGATTTCATTCAGCTCTTCCAGGGTGGGGAAAGGGACGTTCAGCTTGAACATAAACCTGTCCAGTTGGGCTTCCGGCAACGCGTAGGTGCCTTCCATCTCGATGGGGTTCTGCGTGGCGAGGACAAAGTAGGGTCTGGGAAGCTGATAGGTTGTATTTGCCACGGTTACGGTTTTTTCCTGCATGGCCTGGAGAAGGGCGCTCTGGGTCTTTGGCGTCGCCCGGTTGATCTCGTCGGCCAGTACGATATTGCTGAAAACCGGGCCGGGCTGGAATTTGAACGAACCGCCGTCCTGCCGGTCCCTTGCGACGATATTGGTTCCTATGATATCCGCCGGCATAAGGTCGGGTGTAAACTGGATCCTTGAAAACTCCAGGCCCATAATGCTTCCCAGGGTGTTGACCAGCCTGGTCTTGCCGAGGCCCGGGACCCCTTCCAGCAGGGCGTTGCCTCCGGCAAGGATACAGACGATGAGCTGACGGATCAGCTCCTTCTGTCCGACCATGTGCTTTCCGACTTCGGATTCTATTTTTTGAACGGTTTCAATGACCTGCTTTATGTCCTTTTCATTTATCTCCAAGACGACCCCTCCAGTTAGTTTTATATAATATGCGTCCTATAGCTCATCCACGTGTGTCCTATAGCTCTTACGTATGCGTCCTATAGCTTGTCCGTGTGTGTCATTGCGAGGAGCCTGCGACGAAGCAATCTCAGCTTTTAATCACGATTGTATTATTGAGATTGCCGCGCTCCACTTGCGTTTCGCTCACAATGGCAGAAGCGGTTATTCCAAGGATTTGAAATACTCCCTTACGATCTCCTTCATTGCTGCGGGGATTTCAGTTTTCTCCATGGATGCTGCAGCTTTGCTGCTGTAGCTGCCCAAAATCTCTTTGTACGGCAGGATCGAGCCTTTCTGGACCGGAACCCCTTCGGCATCCGAATACTGGCTTTGACCGCCTTCCTGGGCTTGCCCGGCAACCTGTGTGATTTCATTGTCGCCGCCCAGCCGGCTGGGGTCGTAAAGCTGTTCGTATTCCGCTTCGTAGCCTTCTCCCGCGTCTCTGCCGGAAGGTCCGCCCCCGCTGCTGCCGGAAGCGCCTGAAGCCTCATTGGTAGTGCCGCTGCCGGCGCCGCCGCCGCCGCCCTGTCCGCTCCCACCGTTTCCGCTTCCCGAGCTTCCGCCTCCGGAAGTGCCGCCCTGGCTGCCGCCTGTTCCACCAGCTCCGGAAGCACCGTCACCGCCGCTATTGCCGTTTCCGCTGCCACTGTTGCCGTTTTGCCCGGCGGCCCCGGAAGAATTCCCATTCAAGGCCGAAAGGCCTGAAGAATTTCCACCCTGTCCGCTGTTTCCACCGCTCTGTCCGCTGGCTGCCAGCCGGCTGTCGACCTGGGAAATGCCGCTCTTTGCCTGCTGCAGCGCCTGAGAAAGCTGGCCAAGCGCCTGGGAAAGGCCGGTATCCCCGCTGTTTGCCATAAGTCCTGCAAGGGCGCTCTCAAGATCCCGCACGGCATCTGCCTGTGAGGTGGCGTCAGCCTCGGCGGAGGCAAGCTTTTGTGCTGCATTCTCCATTTGCTTTGAGACTTCGCCCTTTCCGGCCTGCTCGGCAGCTTCTTTCAGTAATTCCGCCAGCTCATCGGCAGACACCTCGTCTTTCTCCGTTTGCTGTGCAAGCTTTTCCAGCGCCTGCTTCCAATCGGTGGAGCCATTGTTCTGCATAGCCTGGCCAAGCTCCCTGGTCATACTGTTTTGCTTCAGGGCTTCTCCCAGTTTGTTCAACTGCTTTTGCAGATCCAGCTCTTCAAGGCGATTTTCCGTCCGGGAAAGCGCTTTTAGGGCATCTTCTTCGGTTCCCGATTTCTTCAGCTCCTCTGCGAGGCGGTTGACTTCCTCTTTAAGCCTTTCCAGCTCTTCCTCCGTCAGTCCTCCGTTTTTTTTGATATCCTCTTTTAATGCTTCCAGCTTGTCAAGGTGCTCATCCACTTTTTCATGCAGGGTTTCAATGTATTCTGCGCGCTCCTTTGCAGGCCCGGGGATTATTGCGAAGACCATGGCCGATAGGACTGCGGCAGCGAATATCACAGCCGGTTTGATGGGGAACCTTATGGGATACAGCTTCTTAAAATCAGCAGCGGATACTGCCATCATGGCGTCATTTCTTTGCAGCAGAACGATGGGCGCAGCCTCCTGCCGCAGATACCAGGCGGTAATGACTCTTTCTTTCAGTCCGAGGGCGTCGGCGGTTTTTATGAGCCGCTTCAATCCGGGAGACAGAAAGACTGAAATCACCATTCCGACAATCAATGCTGAAAGCCATATACCAAGGATTGAACGCATGAGCCAGGGGATAGGGAGCCAGAGGGATAGAAGGGCCAGGATTGCAGATAGTGCTCCGCCGGCGGCAAGACATGTTAAAAGGCACCGGAGACATGCGTTGAAATGCATTCGGTGTTTCAGCGTCTTCAGTTTTTTAATAATTTCCTTAAAGTTCAAACAATTCCCGCCTTTTTCCGGTCACAAAATCAAGCGTATCTATATTTCATCTTATCATACGTCAAGGAAACTTGAATAAATTATACTTGTATTTAGACGTTATCGCAAGGCACAAAGTTTCAAGCAACAGCTAAGTACTTGTATATGCCTGGGAAAAGAAAAATTTGCTTTTAGAATACAGTTTTTTCTTGATTATTCATGTTATTAGCTATATTATTTGAGTAATTTACAAAACAAAGCAAGAAGACCCCCATCTCTAAACTACCTTGCTCATGATGTGAGAGTGTAGCTGGGGGATGAATTGCAAGGCTCGTTTGTAGTAAAGGTTTGAAAAGGGTACATGTCCTAAGTAGCCAGTATCCCGGCAGCTAGCAGCAAACCTCAGCTAGAAAGGTGAATTTCGTGCTGCCTGTCCCCAATCTGACTGCAGGCATAATCATGGTAGTTATGGGGGCAAAAAGACTTAACATCACTTTCAGTTTCTGGAATATCACAGGGTATGTCCTTGTCATCATCAGCGGTACCTGCGTTGCCTATGCCGTTTTCTTTTCCCCCAAATCCTGTCCTTCTGGACGGTTAAGTCCGGCGCAATCACTGAAATAGCGGACAAGTGCTGGGATTTCAACAACATGCCCATGCTGATCTATAGCAAATGGCTTCAGAGGATCGGAGTTTTCTTCATACCGGTCTTTTTTATCACGAATTTTCCCGCCATGTTCCTGACGGGGGGCTTGATGGGCTTCAATGCGGTCTGGGTAGTATTGGCCCCGGTGATCTTTCTGACGGCGGTCAGGTGGTTCTGGAGCTATGCAGTAAGGAATTACAGCAGCGCCAGCAGTTAGGCTGCCGGTATTTGCTGCTGTTTTTCATCCGGGCTTTCCTCATGGCGCACTATCTCAGACTGCATTCTGCATTCCAGCGGACGCGCAATTCGCGCTCCTACAGTTGATTTAAGTCCTCATGTCAATGTACCTGTCCCCTTGACATGACACGCTGTTAGTTCACACAGTCCAACCTATATGTATCCATAGATGACACAGGAACCGTCCCCCTGCATTCCTGCGGACGCGCAATGCGCGCACTTACAGTTCGGCCGGCGGCGCTGGCTTTGGCCGCCTGCGCTTTACGGGGTTCAGCTTCCAGGCGCTCAAGCTGATCAAAATCGCCGATAAGACAAGGTTAAAAGCGGAATTCAGAAGCCAGGGCTTGAAAAACCGCAGCCATCCCTGGGAATTGTCCGCCAGTTGCTGGATTTCGCCGAAAATGGAAAAGCTTCCCCCTTGTCCGCTGGATATGAAGGAGGTATAGCCGAAAGCGGGGGAGGGTAGCAGGATAGAGGCAACCAAGCCGTAACTGTATACAATGTTGCCGCTCTTCATATTGAAAATTTCAATCATGACAAGAGCAATGACGGGGCCTGCGCCCAGAATACCCAGAAAAATATAGGTGGCAATGACTGCTACGACACTCTTGCGGAACAGGGTGGAGCAGAAGATGCCCAGGCTGGCAATCATCAATGCGGTAATGATATAGAACAACAGGAGCAGCAGCATCTCTCCGAAGGTAATGCCGCCGAATAGCAGCACCATGCCCAGGATGGGAAGTGAAGCGATGATAAGCAGCAGCACATGGGCCGCCGAGACCACCAGTTTTCCCATGACAATGGACCAGGTGGACACATCCGAACAAAGCATGAGGTCAAGGGTCTGACGTTCCCTTTCGCCGCTGATGGAAGTCGCCGTCAGTGCAGGGACAATGAACATCAAAAGCCCGAACTGGAACAGGGCGATGACATTATATGCGTTTACGGCGATCCTCGGGTTAAAGGAATTGCCGGTATACCTCCCTGTAAACTGGTCGTTGACTGTGAAAAACAAAAACAACACCAGACCCATGAAAAGCAGGTATATGCTGAGCAGAACCGGCATCCGCCAGCCTCTCATCTTGGTTCTCATATCTTTTTCAAGTATAGGATTAAGCAACATTATCGTCAGTCCCTCCTGTCAAATGCATAAAGATGGATTCAAGAGAACCGCCCTCGTCGGAAAAGGATATTACAGGGATATCATTCACTACCAGCTTTTTGAGTATGGCCGGCAGTTGCTGTTCATTTCCTTTGAAGCCTGCTTCGATCATGTCCCCCATCAGGCTTACCTCCTGGATAAGGGGCTCCTCACGGAGGAGCCGGACGGCAGCTTCAGCATTGTCGAGGAGCCTGATTTTAATTCTCCTTGTCCCCGATAATTCTTGCATGATTGCGTCCACCGAGCCGCTGGCAACCAATTTCCCTTCGTTGATGATTCCGATAGAGGTGCACAGCTCCGCCAATTCCGGCAGGATATGTGAACTGATGAGCACTGTTTTGCCCATGTTCCGCAATTCCTTGAGGATTGCCTTCACTTCAACCCTTGCCCGGGGATCAAGTCCTGACGCGGGTTCATCCAGAATAAGCAGCCTGGGATCGTGAATAAGGCTTCTCGCAAGGCAAAGGCGCTGCTTCATACCCCGGCTGAGGCTGTCCACATAGGAATCCCTTTTGTGGCTTAAATTGACAAGCTCCAGAAGCTGGCTTGAGATTGCCCTCCTTTCCCCATAGGGAATGCCGTGTATTCCTGAATAGAAATCCATATATTCGTCCACTTTCAGGTCGTCATAAACGCCAAAAAAGTCGGGCATGTATCCGATTTTCCTTTTAATGCCCCTTGCGTCGGAAGAAATACTGACGCCGTCCACCAGCACATCTCCGGAGGTTTGTCTCAAAAGGCCGGCAATGATCTTCATGGTGGTGGTTTTCCCTGCGCCGTTGGAGCCGACGAAACCGAGGATTTCACCTTCGCCGATCTCCATGCATAAATTGTCTACGGCCGTAAACCTGCCGAATTTTTTTACCAGATTTTTTACCTGGAGCATTATTTCACGACTCCCTTCATTTGTATTTCCGGCATTGCAAGCCGCTCTACCTCGACATAGGAGGAAGCGGTGTACGCGTCTTTGTCGGAATTTCTGTCGGCCAATTCCACGACCTTGACACGAACCTTCAACGTATGGTCCGCATCCACATACCGGCTGGCATCCATCACCTGGGAATGGGTGCTCTCGATTTTCTCCCATTCGTCCTTGGAATTGTTATACAGATAATACTCATAGCGGTTCTGGAGCAGCTTTAGCTGGACATTGCCGTCGGCTGCCTGCCGGTCTTCAAGGTTGTATTTCACCGAGAGGGGCAAAATGGTGCCGAACTTCAGTGAAAACGCTTCGGGCTGAATGTTTTCGGGAAGGTCAAAGGCAAAATCGATGTCACATAGCTGCTCGAAGCCGATGCCTTCATCGCCGTCCAGCCAGACGGATTTTTCGGCAGCTTGGCCTGGAAGCATCCGGGGGACGAGGATCCCTGCGGGAATGTCCACTTCCTGTCCGCTTTCAAAAGAAAGGCTGGTGCTGTAAAATACCGCGTTGGTGTTATAGGTAACCGGGCTTTCGTTATTGATTTCAAGGCCATACCCCATATCCTGGTAATTCAATGCATACAGCCCTATCTTTGCCCTGTTTATGATGCCCTTGTACGGATCATTTAAAAGACTTTCGGCGGCGCTCCTTTTTCTCAGCTTTGTGCGATAATCCGCAGGTAAAGCCGAATTTGACGAATAGTAGGACCTTCCGTACATGGCGTTCAGATAGGTCTGAAAGCTTTTGTAAACGCCTTTGGAGTCAAAAGCCGCCTCCACAGGCTTTTCCTGGCCCGGCAGAATATCTCCGACGGGGATGAAATTGGACCCGATGGTCAGAAATGCATCCAGCAGTTCAAAGGGGGTAGTGTTCTTTATCACGGCTTTGAACTTCCCATCCCTGATCTCCACCGATTGGACCAATTCTCCGTTGAAGGCCTGGCTTTGGGAAGCCTGTATGTTTTTCGGCTCCCACATCGAAACATCGTACAGCTCGTAGTTTATGGGATCTGAAAGATAGAGCTTGCTGACCGTCGTCGCCTCAGGCTCGTTACCGGCGGGATAGGAGGTGTATACCCTCCTGTCCGAAGCGGCAACATCGAATTGGATATTGCTGTCGTTTGAATACGTAAGCCTGAGGTCTCCCCTTTTGTTGTTGAAGACTCCCATGCTGGTCAGGATGTCCAGGCTTTGCTTTTCGGTGTCCAGCGTTATGACTGATGCGGTATTCAGTATGGCGGTGGCGTACCTCGTCCTGAAACCGACAAAATAGATCAGGGTAAGGCATAACAGGGAGGCGGCCGGGATAATGACCCAATTGAGATCCCGCCTGTCCTTTCTTTTAAGAAACATATACATCACAGGGCCTATGATTAAAATGTACGCCCCAATTGTAACAAACATGAAGGTAAAGGGAGGCTGCCTGTCATCCGGCACCTGGTTGGTGAGATTGGAGGCTATGTAGGTGTTGCCCTTGCCATAATAATACCCGGCGACGTCTCCCCTGGTAATGCCGCCTACTGTGCTCCGGCCCAACAGATTCCTCCAGAAGGCTTCTTTGCCTTGCCAGCCGGTAAAAGGCTCCATAGCGGGGTCAAAGGCAAGGAAAACCACCAGGCCGGAATTGAGCACATATTTTGTTGCAATGGGATTCTTATCGGTGCCTACAATGACGTCATTTTTAAAAATATCCTCCGATGTAAGCATCGTAGCTTGTCCGCCGGCGGCATTTGACGCCGTGTCCGCACCTGGGCCTGCAGCAGTGCCTGTTGCCGTTTCACTGCCTGCGAACGCAAATCCGATTTCGCCGGTAACCATATCCAGTTTTGCGCTGCCCGAAAAGTCAGTGCCCGAGAAAGCGGCCAGTTCTTCCGGAGGCTGGACGGATACGGCGCCTGTGACCTTGAACTTTTTGAGGGCTTCGGGAAGCGGATCATAGACTTTTTTCCAGTCAAGGCCTGTCCCAAGGATCAATGAACCGCCCTTTTCCACCCACGCCCGGAGTACGCCGGACTGTTTTTCGGAAAGGGTGGAAGTGTCAAAACCGCTTATAATCAATATATCAAAACCATTCATTACATTGATGTCATCAGGCATTTCTTCTTTTTCAACAGGTACAAGCGTGCATTCGGTTTCAACTGTGCCTCCGTCCGAGGAGAATGTAGCGCGGGATGTGGCATAAGCCCCCGAAGCTCTCATGATCATTGTTTTTTCCGCATAGTCTTTGTCAATGATCCCTTTTACCTTTATACCATTCAAAAAACCATAGGCGGCAGGGTCGGAGCTTAATACCCCGATCATTTTATTCTCCGGCGGGATCAATCCTGCAAATTTAAATTCAATTTCTTTGAGAGTTTTGCCCCGTTCTACGGCTTTGACCACGATATTTTTTCTGGCGGTATATACCGGCGCGTTGATTACCAGTTCCTTGACCGAGGCTTCCGGCAGGGAAAAGGGCTTCGCGAAAAGAGTCTTGTTTGCGCTGTCGATCATCACTTCGATCTGTACTTCGCCTTCGATGGCTCTGCCCTTATTGACCAGGGTTATTCTGTATGGCGTATAGGCGCCCAACCTGGCAATTCCGTCGAAGCCTGCGCTGACTTCCATTTCAATTTGGGCCTTGGAACTGCTTGCGTTTTTTGCCGAATAAGCTTCAAGGGGGACAATTGCGTTGATTGCAATTGTAAAAATCAGCACCGCCGCAAGAGCAATAAGACGAAACAGTCCCTTCTTATAGCTAAAAAGCGGGCAGAGTAGCATGCCGCGGGAAAATCTTTTCATTTGTAGCCTCCATTTAGCATCGATAACCGGAAATTTCCAGGATTGAATGATGCTTGTATAAATTATACCTGTACTTAGACGTAGCAGCAAGATGTAAAGTTTCATACCGATAAATATGCCACCGGGTGACACCTGCATCTGAACAGTGTAGGGGCGCGCATTGCGCGTCCGCAAATGCAATCTGGGATATACGGCTGCCCGGACGGCCAATGACTGTCTTGCATCAAGCTTTTTCATACCATCTAGAAGATAATGTATGGTATATTGGGTATATATAATTTACAGGAGACTAAAAAAAGCGAGGAGCAGGCATATGAAAATAAAATCGCCCCGGGAATCCATGGTTGAGATGACGGAGCTGGTACTTCCAAACGATACGAATTTGCTGGGTAATTTACTGGGCGGAAAACTGATGCACCTGGTGGATATTGCAGGAGCCATGGCGGCCCAGCGGCATTGCAACAGAATTGTTGTGACGGCATCCATTGACAGCGTGGTATTCAAGCATCCGGTAAAAGCAGGCGAAATCGTCATATTGAAGGCAACAGTAACATGGGTCGGGAGGACCTCGATGGAAGTAGCGGTGGAGGTGTTCTCGGAAGATTATTTGACAGGTGAGCGCAAATTTACCAATAAAGCCTATCTTACCTTTGTCGCTCTGGATCCGCAGGGTAAGCCTGCCGAGGTGTGCGGCCTCCTGGTGGAGACGGAGGAGGAAAGGCTGGAATACGAAGCTGCCGCCGTCAGGCGCCGCGAGAGGCTGAAACACAAGGAATGAAGGATGGTATGGGATTGCAGTGCTACCGCTGCTGGAGAAATCTTTTATCGGAATGGATGAATATGTAGTAGTGGAGTGACCTTTGAATCGTAACAGCCGATGTGAAAAAGGTTCTTGACATATATCGATGATCTATATATGATATAGATAGATCATCGATATATTGTTTTTTATGGAGGGATAAGGATTGAAGATCGACAAGAGCCTTATGTCAGGCAGTACGACCATGCTGATCCTCGGGCTGCTTAAAAGCGGCGACATGTATGGATACCAGATGATTGAGGAATTGGAAAGCCGTTCCCAGAACGTTTTTACTCTTAAGGCAGGTACGCTGTATCCCATACTGCACACACTGGAGCAGCAGGGCATGATAGAATCCTATGATGCGGAAATTGACAGCGTAAGGCCGCGTAAATACTACCGCATTACAAAAAACGGAAAAAAGCTTTTCGAAGAAAAAAAAGACGGGTGGACTGCCTATGCATCTGCCGTGAATCAAGTTTTGGGAGGATTGAATTATGCCATCGGACAATAAACATGTGCAGGAATACATACAGGCAATATGTAAGGAGATCAGGTTTAAAGGCGTACGGAAAACCATTGCCGCAGAGCTCACGGATCATATTGAGGATCAGAAAAATGTATATATGGGGCAGGGGCTTGACGAGGATACTGCTTCCCTGAAAGCAGTAGAACAAATGGGCGACCCTGTGCTTGTAGGAAGGCAATTGGATAAGGCGCACAGACCGAAAACCGATGGATGGATGCTGGCTCTTGCCGCACTTGTGGTTCTGATGGGTGGGGCCGTCCAGTTTTTCCTGTCCGGAGTTAATGCAAAGAGTGCCTATCTGTTTTCCGATTTTCTTGTTTATGGGCCTGTGGGGATTGCTGCCTGCATTTTTGTATACTTTTTTGATTATACCCTGCTGGAGCGTTATTCAAAACTTGCATATTCGCTGCTTTTGGCTGCAACTGCCGCCGGATTTTTCTTTTTTAACATGGTAAACGGGGCTTACAGGCATGTGTACTACTTCATGCTGTTGTTTATTCCCGCTTATACAGGGATTATTTACGCTTTCAGGAATAGGGGGTATTTGGGGATAATTGCCTCGGGGCTCTTTTATGTGGCAGCGGCTGCCCTATGCTTTTATGCGGGATCAGTCACCAGCCTCTTTTTTCTGACGGTCTGCTGCCTGGCGGTTTTGACCGTTGCCATCCTGAAAGGTTTTTTTCGCTGCAGCAGGAAGGCAGCGCTTGCAATTGTATATATTCCGGTTGCAATCCTATTGCCTTTTGTTTTGTTGGTAATTCTTTTCCAGTCTCCCGGAAGACTTTCCATAATGCTGCACCCGGAGCTGGACCCGATGGGTTCAGGATGGCAACATTTGCTTGCAAAACGCCTGTTTGCCGCATCCCAGCCTTTCGGCGAAGCAAGCTTCACAGATATGGCCGGTATGAGCATTGATTCTTTCCTGCCCGGATGGACAACGGATTTTTCACTTGCCTATCTATTTGCCCGCCTGGGCTATGTTCCGGGGTTTATTATCGTTACGGCGGTGTTTGTCCTTATTGTGCGCATGTTTATCGCGGTAATGAGACAGAAGAATGCATACGGTTTTTTGTTGTCCTTTTCGGCGTGTCTTGCTATCAGCATGCAGGCGGCCCTTTTTGTCCTTTCCAATACCGGTGTTATTTCGCCGGTTTCTGCAATCATGCCTTTTGTTTCCTTCGGCTCCGCCGGATTTATTGCAAATATGATTCTTCTTGGGCTTGTCCTGTCCGTATATCGGCGGACTGATCTGGTCAGGGACAGGCTGCAGGGCGGATCGGACCGCCAGGACCGTAAACGATGGTTTACCCTGGAAGATGGAAAGCTCATCATTGATCTGGGCGGCAGCATTTTAAAGAAATAAACGGAGACGGTTCCAAGTTGCAGAGCCCATTTTGCGATAAAGAAGAACCGTCCCCTGTCGCATTTTTTTCATTTGACAGTTTACAATTTCTTAATCTATAATGTAAATTAGCCGCTTGTCCAAATTGCCCGGGAGGCAGGGAGGCCGGAGATGGACCGTAAGACGATAAAATAACAAATGAAGTGAGCCGAAAGAGGATATGAATATTCTTGTTACGTTGAATTCAGCCTATATCCGCCCCCTTAAGGTTATGCTGAAATCTCTGTTTGTCAATAACCCGGGCGAAAGCTTTGACATTTATCTCATGCATTCCAGCATCGGGGAAGATGAGGTGGCCGATATCAACCGGTTTGTAGCGGCTGACAACCAAAGACTCCTGGAGATAAAAATCGGCGATGAATTCTTTACCGGCGCACCGGTGGTTTTCCACTATACAAAGGAAATGTATTACCGTCTGCTGGCATATAAGCTGTTGCCCGCGGAGCTTGAACGTATATTATATCTGGATCCCGATATCCTGGTGCTCAATCCGGTAAGGGAGCTTTACGAGTCCAATCTTGACGGTTATCTCTATGCGGCTGCCTATCATGACATACTGCTGATCAAGAAGGTTAACAGGTTGAGGCTGAATGCCTATGACATCGACGCTTATTATAATTCCGGAGTATTATTGATGAATCTCGTGCAGCAGAGGAAAACCATCAATGAGCATGCGATCTTCGAGTTTGTGGAAAAAGACCGGGCAAAGCTCATAATGCCGGATCAGGACATTTTGAACGCCCTGTATGCAAAGCAGATCAAAGGACTGGACGAAAAACTGTATAACTACGACACCCGTTATTATAATTATTATAAGATCAGTACCAATAATTTGTGCGATATGGATTATGTGTTGCGAAATACAATCTTTTTACATTTTTGCGGCAAGAAAAAACCCTGGAAAAAGAATTATAACGGCAAATTCCATTCACTGTACAAGCATTATGAAAAGATAGCGTTGGGCTGACATGCCCCGCCTTTCACTGTCCCTGCGCCCTGGGCGCTTTCGGCAGCTTTACGGTGAAGCCGGTGCCCTGCCCTGGCTTGCTTTCCACGGCGATTTCTCCTCTGCACAGCTCCACGATACGCTTCACGATGGACAGACCCAACCCGTTGCCCCTTGTTGCGTGGGATTTATCTCCCTGGTAAAATTTATCAAAAATATGCTTCAGGGTATAATCGTCCATGCCGCTGCCGTCGTCGCTGATCCTGAAGCGGATTTCCCCGGCTCCTTCACGGCACATGACCGCAATATGGCCGTTTTCCCCCGTGTATTTGATGGCGTTGTCAAGGAGGTTGATCCAGAGGTGCGAGAGCATTTCCGGGTTGTTGTAGATTTTTACCGGCGCCAGGTCCAGGTCGATGTCGATATTTTTTTTGCTCCATTGTTTTTCCAGGAGGATGACGCAGCTGCGGATTTGTTCGTCCAGCTCATATTCCGTCTGATCGGTGACGAATTGCTGGCTTTCAAACCTGGTAAGCAGCAGGACATTGGCCGACATGTTGCTCAGACGTTCGGATTCGTTGATGATGATATCGGTATATTCCTTGCGCTTTTCCGGCGGCAGGTCGTCGTTCTGCAGCTGCTTGGCAAAGCCGCGGATGGAGATGATAGGCGTTTTGAATTCATGGGAGAAATTGTTGATGAAGTCGTTGCGCAGCATTTCGATGCTTCCCAGCTCTTCCGCCATATGATTGAAGTTTCTCAGCAGAACGCCGATTTCCGAATTGCCGTTGGTCTCCTCCACACGGACGTTAAAATCCCCTGTGGAAACGATTTTGGTAGCCCGGATGAGCTGATTCAGGGGTTTCAGAAATTTAACGCTGGCAGCGGCAGTAAGGGAGGTCCCGATAAAGCTGCTGACGAACAACGCGATAAACGGAGAAAAAACGGAGGCAAGGGCTGGGATAGGGAAAAGCCCAAGGGAGTACAAAAAAAAGAAGCAGCCTCCCGTTAACAGTCCCGCCATCATCATAATATAAAATACAAAAGAGATCATCAGCATATTCAGGGATCTTACCCTGCTTATGCTTACATTGCTGCCGGCCACCTTATTGATACCTGTTCTGCTCATGCTTTTATCACCGCCTTATATCCCAGTCCCCTGACCGTAACAATTTCGAAATCGGGATTGTCCCTGAACCGGTCGCGCAAACGGTTGACATGCACGTCTACGGTGCGCTCGTCCGTTTCCGAGTTCATATCCCAGATTTCATCCATCAGGTTGCGCCGGGTAAAAATCTTATTCGGATAGGATAACAGTTTATACAGCAGCATGAATTCCTTATTCGGCAATTCCTGCACCGCACCCTTGTGCACAGCCGTAAAGGCGTCATAGTCCAGAACGGTGCTTCCGAATGCCAGCCGGTGCTCGTTGGCAATCCGGGAGCGGCGCAGGAGCGCTGCAATGCGAAGGAGCATCTCCTCCTCGTCCACAGGCTTCACCATATAATCGTCCGTTCCTGCAATGAACCCCTTTCTTTTATCGGCAGGAGCCTCTCTGGCCGTTACCATTAATATCGGTATATTGTTGTTGCATTTTCGCAGCGTTTCGGTAAATTCGTACCCATCCATGTGCGGCATCATAAGATCAAGAACGATCAGATCCACATTGTAGTTGTCCATCCGGTCAAGGGCATCCATGCCGTCTCTGGCGGTAATAACCTCGTAGCCGTTCTGGAGCAATACCGCTTCCATCAGTTTTCTTGTGCTGTAGTCGTCTTCCACTACCATTATGCAAAACATTACGTGCCTCCTTTCTTTCTTTCTTTCTTTCTTTTATTCCTAATAGATTATCATTCAATTGTAAACGGATTTTAAACAAAAAAAACCGCCGAAGTTAATATTCAGTTCATAATAGCCCTTTATAATGGCTCCCATAGACGTTAAAAGGTATTCCGG
The DNA here is from genome assembly GCA_023426125.1 of Bacillota bacterium. Taxonomy (GTDB): domain Bacteria; phylum Bacillota; class Clostridia; order Acetivibrionales; family DTU013; genus MnB-11. The sequence continues at coordinate 31,921 of JAFABI010000010.1, read as the reverse complement.
ACACGGAGATTTCCTTCGCAAGGGATACAACCATTCAAGCAATTGAAAAGTGAGGAAGCACGGATAATATATATTGTATACGAGGAGAGGCATTATGTCCAGAGTAATAGGCATCGATTTAGGTACGACAAACTCCTGTGTTGCTGTCATGGAAAATGGTGAAGCTGTCGTAATTCCCAATGCCGAAGGCACCCGCACAACTCCGTCGGTCGTTGCATTTTCAAAAACCGGCGAGCGTCTGGTGGGCCAGATTGCAAAACGTCAGGCAGTAACAAACCATGAACGCACCGTCAGTTCCATAAAGCGTGAAATGGGCAGCGACTACAGGGTTCATATAGATGGCAAAAAACATGCGCCGCAGGAAATTTCAGCAATGATTTTACAAAAGCTCAAAGCGGATGCGGAGAGTTATCTTGGCGAAACCGTAAGCGAAGCGGTGATTACCGTGCCCGCATATTTTACCGACGCCCAGCGGCAGGCGACGAAGGATGCGGGAAAAATTGCCGGCCTGAATGTGCAGCGCATCATCAACGAGCCAACGGCAGCCGCGCTTGCTTATGGCGTCGATAAGGAAATGTCCCAGAAGGTGGTGGTATACGATCTGGGCGGAGGGACCTTTGACGTGTCCATTCTGGATATCGGCAACGGAGTTATCGAAGTGCTGGCGACAGCAGGAAACAACCGCCTTGGCGGTGATGACTTCGACAACTGCATCGTGGATTTCCTTGCGGATCAATTTAAAAGGGAACACCGCCATAGCCTGGAGAAAGATCCTACAGCCATGCAGCGGGTGCGGGAAGCGGCGGAAAAAGCGAAGATCGAATTGAGCGGCGTGACGTCAACCGTGGTCAATCTTCCGTTTATAACCACCAATTCCTCAGGCCCGCTGCATATGGAAATTACTCTTACCAGGGCAAAATTTGACGAGCTTACGTCGCACCTGGTAAATGCGACCATGGGGCCTGTGCAGCAGGCGATGCGCGATTCAGGACTCAACAATACCGATATAAGCAAGGTTTTGCTGGTGGGAGGGTCTACCAGGATTCCTGCGGTTCAGGAAGCCGTCCGAAGATTCATGGGAAAAGAGCCTTTTAAAGGCATCAACCCCGATGAATGTGTTGCGCTGGGGGCCGCACTTCAGGCCGGGGTGCTGGCAGGCGATGTCAGGGATCTGCTGCTTCTGGATGTGACGCCGCTTTCCCTCGGCATTGAAACTTTGGGTGGCGTTTGCACCAGAATCATTGACCGCAATACCACCCTCCCGGTAAAAAAGAGCCAGATTTTCACAACCGCCGCAAGCTTTCAGTCATCGGTGGAGATCCATGTGCTGCAGGGCGAACGTGAAATCGCAAAGCACAACAAAACGCTGGGCAAATTCAAGCTCAACGGCATCCGGCGCGCGCCCAGGGGCGTGCCGCAAATCGAAGTTACCTTCAACATCGACGCCAACGGCATCGTCAATGTTTCCGCCAGAGACCTGGGAACAGGCAAGGAGCAGAATATTACCATCTCGGCCTCTTCCAACCTGAGTTCCGCGGAGATTGAACAGGCTGTCTGCGATGCCAGGCAGTATGCCGCCGAGGACGCAAAAAACAAAGAGGAAGCCACCGCCCGGAATGATGCGGAGCAGCTGATCTACCAGGCGTCGGCAATGGGCAAAAAGCTTGAAAAGGACGACAGGGCTCAGCTTGACGAGGTTGTCAGGCGCACCAAAAAGACAATGAAGAGCAAAGATAGCGCACAGATAGCCGCAGCCTGCCATGAGCTGTCTTCCGTGATTGAAGAAATGCAGCAGAAAATTCCGCATGATACCGATACTGACCGGAAATGAGGTGCCGGAAACTGCAGGCTCATGACGGCAGGCGGGTGATGTTTATATAAAGGGCTTGTTGAACAATGTGGCTGTATGGGGTGAAATGGTGGCTGATACTGATGTTTGGCTATGTAATTGCCAATTTTGATAAATTAATTCCGGAAGAAAAGATAGAATACCGTTCATGCTATTGTGGTTTATGCATGGCCCTTGGGAAGCGGCATGGGACCATAAGCCGTTTAACGCTTACTTATGACATGACTTTTCTCATTCTCCTTCTTTCGGCTTTATATAGAGAAGAAAACAGGATAGAGAGCGGGCGGTGTGCCGTTCATCCGCTGAAACGGCATCAATACTGGCAAAACAGGTTTACGGACTATGCTGCCGACATGAACGTCGCACTGGCCTACTTCAATTTTTTGGATGATTGGAAAGATAACAAAAAGCTGCTTCCATTGTGGGAAGCAAAATTGTTTGAGCAGAGATACAAATGGGTTGCCGCGCAATATCCCGACCGGTGCAAGGTGATCGGGGAGAGTCTTTCAGAGCTTGCCGGCATTGAAAAGGCAGGAGTTTTGAATCCCGATATTCCCGCCAATTGCTTCGGGAAACTGCTGGGCGAAGTTTTTACACCGCAGGAGGACGAACATAGCGCAAGCTTACGGGCATTCGGAAAATCCCTGGGCAGGTTCATCTATATCATGGACGCCTGCCTTGACCTGAAGGAGGATATAAAAAAAGAACGTTATAACCCGATGGCTGCGACGCCGTCTGAAAGCTTCGGTACAATTCTGAACCTGCTGATGGCCGACTGTACGGAAAAATACAGGCTTTTGCCTGTCGGCCGGGATAGAGGGCTGATGGAAAATATTCTCTATTCGGGTGTCTGGACAAGGTATGAAGCTGCAAATAAAAAAGCAAAGGAGAAACATTGAAAATGATATCCGATCCATACAAAGTGCTTGGCGTTTCTCCGGCTGCTTCGGACGAAGAGATTACACAGGCTTACCGCAGGATGGCGAAAAGATACCACCCGGATTTGAATCATGGGGATGCGGAAGCCGTAAAAAAAATGAGCGAAGTCAATGCCGCATATGAGCAGATAAAAAGCGGGAACACATCCCGGAGCGGCAGTGCTGGTAATGGCAGCTATGGCGGCGGAAACTACGGCGGCGGTTACGGAAACAGCGGCAAGGGAGAAGCTTCGGGGGATCACGGTCCTTTCGGCTTTGGTTCCAATCCCTTCGGAGGGTTTGATCCCTTTGGAGACTTTGGCCCTTTTGGCGGCAGCCGGCAGCAGCAACGCCGGACTTCGGAATTTGACCCGGTGGAAAGCTATTTGCGTGCAGGATATTACGAAGATGCATTGAATGTGCTGAAAAATATTACCGACAGGAGCGCCCAATGGTACTATTACAGCGCCCTTGCAAATTCAGGGGCCGGCAACACGATAACCGCGTTGAACCATGCAAAAACGGCAGTGCAGATGGAACCGGACAATGCGGAATACCGGCGTGTACTGGAACAGATACAGAACGGCGGCCGGGCCTATCAGCAGCAAAGCCAGGGCTTCGGGATGCCGGCAGGCAATATGAACGGGATATGCCTGGGTTTGTTTCTATCAAATCTTTGCTGTATGTTATGCAACCGGCCATGCTTGTAATTGTAAATTCGACAAGCGAATTTAAATTTGAGGAGAGTGGATGGAATGGGAAAATTCAAAGACCGGATGGAACGCTTTATGAGCGGCAGATATGGAGTGGATCAGCTATATTATACCATGCTGGTCCTATGTCTGGTTCTGATGGTGGTGAACATCTTTGTGAAGTCAGCCGTCATCAGCGTCCTGGCGTGGGCTCCTCTGATCTGTATCATTTTCCGGTCATTTTCCCGCAACGTTTATAAAAGGCGTATGGAAAACGAAAGATTCCTGATGCTCTGGAACCTGGTCAAAGCAAAGTGCTCTCTGACAATTCGCAGAATGAAAGAGATCCGGACGCATCGCTTCCGCAGATGCCGGCACTGCAAAGCGGTGCTCCGTCTTCCGATAAAGGGAGGGAAGCATACGGTGCAATGCCCCCGCTGCCATAAGGAATTCGAAATCCGTATTTTACTGTAAGCCTGGTTTCATGTATTTGTACCCTATATTTAAAAATTAAAATAAAAAGAGGAGATGGGGATATGTTTGGGAGAAAAAAAGCTGTAGAAAACCGGTATATCATTGCAGTGAAAAATTACGATGATACGCTGAAATTGCTGAAAGAGGGGACGATCTCGCTTTCGGGCAATAAAACCGTTTATTTGAAGCTGCTGTCGAGCCAGAGCATGAAGGTGGACAATAAGAAGGAGCTCAGGAAGTTCATCAAAGCGAACAAAAAATCTGTAAAGGAAGTAATCCATTATTGGGAAAGTCTGATACTGGACGGCTATACCCTGATGAATGTGGAATATCTTGAGAAAAGGCCTTCCATCGACCATATATGCAATAATGAAACGATTAAATATGTAACGGCTGTTTAAATTCCAACCGGGAATTATTCCAACAAGAAATCCATAAAGCCCTGCCTTATGCGGACGCGCAATGCGCGCCCCTACAGAGCAAGCATTTTACGGCATCGCAGAAGGCGGGGCTTTGCTACAGATTCCGACCTTTCTTTAGGAGCACTGAAAATTTTAGTGTAAGTTATATTTTCACCGGTGCTTACTTCTACGTCACCCAGGAAAATTTTCATTATCGGTTTGGGCATCACCCGGGTCATTTTCCTCATCGTCCCCGCTTTCGGACTTCCGGACTTTCAGGTTATAATACAAGCCCATGATCTGTACTGTCACCAGGGGCATCATGGCTACCATGGCAATAATACCGAAGGCGTCTGTCATGACATTGCCGCCCAGGGCATTGCAGACTCCGACGGCAAAGGGCAGTAAAAAGGCGGCCGTCATTGTGCCTGCGGCCACGCCGCCCGAGTCAAACGCAATTGCGGTAAATATCCCGGGCACAAAAAAGGTGAAGGCCAGCGCAAGGATGTAGCCCGGCAAAAGAAAATACCAGATGCTCAAGCCCGTCATAATACGGACCATGGCTAGCGCCAGCGCAATTCCCACCCCTACCGACATGCCGATCAGCATGAGCCTTTTGGATATGGCACCGCTGGTGATTTCCTCAACCTGTCGGTTGAGTACGTGAACCGCAGGCTCGGCGGCGACAATAAAACAGCCGATGAGCAGGCTTAAGGGGATAAGAATCCAATTATACTGCAAGGAGGAAATGGCATAGCCCAGATTTGTTCCCACCGGCATAAAACCTATGTTTACCCCTGTCAAAACAAGGGTAAGCCCCACCAGGGTATATACAATTCCTACTCCGATTTTGATGAGCCGTATTTTGGAAAGCCTTAAGTGTACGATTTGATATACTCCAAAAATTACAATGATAGGCAACAGCACAAAGTAAACCTCTTTGAAAAACATCAGCAGCCCTCCGGCGTAGAGGCTCACAAGCTCTTTCACGCTGCTCACCGTAGATGCGGTTTCAAAAGCGTAGCTGCTGCCTTCGGAGTGGAAGAACATTCCCAGAAGCAGCACCGTCAATACCGGACCGATGGAGCAAACGGCGCACAGGCCGAAGCTGTCTTCCTCCGAGTTTTTGGATCCCCGGACAGCGGAGATACCCATCCCTAACGCAAGGATGAAGGGGACTGTGATGGGACCCGTGGTAACGCCGCCGGAATCAAAGCTTACAGCCAGATACTCAGGCGACGTAAAGGCGGCTATGATGAATACGATACCGTATAATACGATTAACATATGGGAGAGCTTGAACTGAAACAGGATTCTCAGTATGGCCAGCACCAGAAAAATTCCCACGCCCACGGCAACGGTAGTGACAAGAATAATATCCGGAACGGCGGGAACCTGCTTGGTCAGTACCTGCAAATCAGGCTCTGCAATGGTCACCGCCACGCCTAGCACGAAACAGCCGCCAATGATCAGCCACAGCTTCAGGGATTCGGTCAGCTTTGACCCGATCAATTCTCCCATGGGCAGCATGGCCAGGTCGGCGCCCAGGTTAAAAATGACCATACCCACAATCAGGAGGATGGCCCCAGTGATAAAAAGCATTAGTGTACCTGCCGGCATCGGAGCAATGGTAAAATGAAGTAAAAAAACGATTAATGCAATGGGAAGAACCGATTGTGACGATTCTTTAAATTTCTCCAGAAGATCACTTTTCATTTACCGCGTCCTTTCAATTTTCTTGCTGTAGTATAGTATAACATAGATTTTCTAAAAATAGTTAAAAAAATCACTTATGGGAATGCCCATCTGGTATTTTATCGTTTAACGGTATATAATAGCATTGGGTTTTTGTACGGCAGGAAGGAGAGAAGGAATGATTGACAACAAATTGGCAGTCCATGCGAATTACAAACTGGTCATATCGGTTGTGGAAAAGAATATTGCAAGCAAGGTCGTTGCCGCTTCAAAAAAAGCCGGAGCTCAAGGCGGAACCATTATCTTCGGAAGGGGCACGTCGAAAAAATCCTCTTACCTTGACTTTTTCGGCTTGGATACCGATCAGGAGAAAGGCATCATTCTGACACTGGTCAGGGAAGACAAAGCAGATGACATTCTGCAGGCTATTTCCCGGGAGGCAAAGCTGGACAAACCCGGTCACGGCGTCGCCTTTGTGGTTAATACGAAAGGTCTTACGGGAATTTTTCACCTGCTGAAGCTGCAGCAAAACGAAGAGATGAAAAATCAGTAACGATGGAGGATATTGGCGATGGATAATTGTCCGGTAAAATTCGATTTGATTGTAACGATCGTGAATAAAGGATTTGCGGAAGAAGTCATCGGCGCTGCAAAAAAAATGGGAGCGGGCGGCGGCACCATCATGAACGGGCGCGGGACGGGAGTCCATGAAAATGCAAGGCTCCTTGGCATACCCATCGAGCCCGAAAAAGAAATTATTCTGACCCTGATTGACAGAGCCGATACGGAAAAAACCCTGGAGGCTATTGCAAAGGCTGTTGACATAAACAAGCCCAGCAAAGGCGTTGCCTTTGTGCTGGAAGTGGAGAAGGCCGTCGGGATATGCCACCTGCTGGAAAGCTGCTGCGATACGGATAAAAAGAAACTTTGATTCGTTTTTTCTGTGGCATTGATATGAAAAAAAGTTGATGCGGGGGGCTCTGGCGTAAGGAAATTCGATGTGCCGGGGCCATCCGGCCGTAAGGAATACAGTGTAGGGGCGGCCATTGGCCGTCTGGCTGCGGTTTGATGCAGTTTGCATTTGGGGGGGTATGCCCCCATTGAAAATTGAAATAAGCAAGAAATTGCTTGACTTTCCTGTGCGGGGGATAGTTTATACTGGTGGCATAGAGGTAAAGGGATGTATAGGATAAGTGATTTTTCCAGAATTACAAACCTAACCGTAAAGACATTGAGATATTATGACGAAGAGCATATTCTGGTTCCGTCTTACCGGGACAATGAGAATTCCTACAGATATTACGGTGAGAATGACTTCCAGAAAGCACGGCTCATAACAATGCTGCGGGCTTTTGATTTTTCGATTTCCGAAATCAGGGATGTCCTGGCCAACTGCGACAGTCCCGGGGATTTGTCCTACTACCTGGAGGAAAAGAAAAACATGATCGAAGGCAACATCGCCAGGGAAAAAGAACTTATACGAAAAATCAGCCTCTATATAGAGCCAAAAAATATGGAGGAAACCGGTATGAGCTATCAAATTGAAGTCAGGGAAATTGCGCCCGTTACCGTGGCCTGCATCCGTTACAGGGGAAAGTACAGTGATGTGGGCATGTATATCGGGAAGCTTTTCAAGGCGGTGAAAAACAATAAGGCGGGAGTCCCCTTTAATTGTTATTATGACGCCGAATTTAAGGAGGACGCCGATATCGAGCTCTGTGTGCCGACGACGAAACAAATTGAGGACGGCGGCGTTTCGGCAAAAAAGCTGCCTGCAATAAAAGCCGTTTGCACGACGCACAAGGGAGGCTACGATACGCTGAATTTAGCTTACAAAGCGCTGTTGGATTATGCCGGCGAACATGCCGTCACTTGCCTGACGCCGGCAAGAGAAGTTTATGTGAAAGGTCCCGGGATGATTTTCAAGGGCAATCCCAATAACTATATAACGGAAATTATTATTCCTTTTGAGGTGGTGGAATGATGGCAAGCGGAGCATTGGATTATAAAAAAGAGTATAAGGATTTGTACATGCCGGGGACAAAGCCCTGCATCATCGACGTTCCGCCCATATGCTTCATCATGGTGGACGGCAAAGGCAACCCGAATATCGAGGACGGCGAATATCAACAAGCCGTAGGTCTGTTATATGCTTTTACCTACACCATCAAGATGAGTAAAATGGGGGGGAATCCGCCGGAAGGCTATTTTGAATATGTGGTTCCTCCTCTGGAAGGCCTCTGGTGGCTGGAGGACGATTCTGCTTTTGATTTCTCCGCGAAGGAAAAGTACTGCTGGACATCGATGATCCGCCAGCCCGAGTTTGTCACGCAAGAGGTGTTTGACCGCGCCCGCCGGGAGCTTGCGAAGAAAAAGCCGCAGTTGGACACGTCAAAAGCAAGGCTGCAGATGTTTCACGAGGGTTTATGCGTGCAGATGATGCATATTGGCCCTTATGACGAAGAGCCAAAAACCGTTGCGCAAATCGATGCCTTCATCAGGGAAAAGCATTATCAGAATGCGATTTCCGAGGCGGGGCCTGACGGGATCATCCGAAGACACCATGAAATCTACCTTGGAGACCCGCGGAAAATCGAACCATCCAAAAGAAAAACCATTCTGCGCCATCCTGTAAAAGCCTGAAATAAAATTTGCCGAAGAAGCCATTGCAGCTGCATTGGCTTCTTTCTTTGTGTATGGTATATCAGCACCATAAGCATGAATTCTCTCTACATGGGTCAAGTACTTTTGTAAAATTTTATTACTTTCCTGTTTGCCGTATTTTTCCTTATTAGCTTGCAGGCATTGTGGCCACCCCTACGGAAGTGTCATTACGAGTGTGGCAATCCCAATGATGCAATTCTGGCTAGAAGCTGAGATTGCCGCGTCGCACAGCTCCTCGCAATGACAACCCGGGGAGTTATCCACCTAAGTTCACCCAAATCCCTGTCGTACATTGCTACCCTGGGCGGACGGCTGGTATTACGGCTTTAACGAAAAAGTAAAAAGGGGAGTGGATCATGTTATAACAAAATCCGCTCCCCTTTCCAACTGTTGACGGCCTGTTTCTTTATTTCTGTCTGGCCTGCATTGTATTATATATCTCTATCAGTTGATCGACCTTCATCCCCTTGATCTTGTCTACATATGCATCCCACTTGTCGAAGCCGCCATTCTGTACGAACTTGACCTGCTCCGCCAGTGAAAAGTCCCTTATCGCTGATTCCAGTTCGGCAACCTGCTTGCTTTCTTCCTCCGTGAACTTAAGGATAGGCTGCAGGGGCGCCGCATAGTTGTTCTTGTCGAACAGGTCGAAGGCAGCTTGAACGTCGGCGTTGCTAAGGTAAAGTATCTTATTTGAGTCCTCGGTTGCTCTAAGATAAGAACCCAGTGTCAGAAATCCGTACCTGGTATTGTACTCGTCTGTCCCGGACGGGTTCATGGCAGTCTTTATATTGTTCGACCAGTTGTAGGTGCCGTCGGCATTCTTTACCGCCGTTTCGCCGACCTTGCCGAAGTTGGACAGCAGTGCGCCTTCTTCGCTGTAAAGGTAGTCGGCAAACTTGAATAATTCCTTCTGGTATTTGCTGTTTGCGGATATCATCAAACCGTCCGTCTGTGAAAGCCTTGACCGGATGGAATATTTCTTTTCACCGATCCCCTGCTGGTTGATGGGTTCAAGCGCTTTGATCTTCCAGTTCGGATTCTTTTGTATCGCTGCAGGCAACATGGTTTCTATCCTGTAAATATAGTCAAAGGACACAAACGCCTTGTCGTCGGCATACATCTTGTCTTCCCACTGTTTTGTCGCCAGGGTTGACCATTCGGGATCCAGAAGCTTTTCCGAGCTCAGCTTGTTGAGGTACTGAAGCATGGCTTTGAAATTATCTTCAATCGGTCCGAACTGCCATTTGTTTGTTGTCGTATTAAAGTACACCATTTGGCCGGTGCCCCACTGGTAGGACAGATCGACAAGCCAGTTTCCGATGGCCGAATTCATGGCGCTCCTGTTGATCAGCGGAGTGGAGTCCGGATACAGCTTCTTTAATTCCTTCAGTACGTTGTAAAGCTCGTCGGTGTTTGTCGGGGGCGTCAGGCCATGCTTTTCGAAAACATCGGACCTGTAAAGCCATACCTTGGTATATTTCGGCAGGCCGTAGCAGGGCATAAAGTACATGTTGCCGTCGCCTGCGGTTAACATATCGTAGCCTTCGGGATTCTCATCCAGTATTCTTTTGTAATTCGGCATACTGTCGAGATATTCATTCACCTTTGCCAATTGGCCGGCAACGCCGAATTCATTTGCGGTCGCAAGGTTGTAGTCGATCATGTCCGGCAAATCATTGGTTGCATAAAGCATCCTCAGCTTCTGTGTAAACGCATCGCCGCTTGCCGGCATGAATTCGAATTCAACATTGGTTGCTTCCGTAAAATTATTCCAGACTGCCCAATCCTTATTGAAGGGCCAGCTGGGATGTTCCTGGACCAGGTATTTAACCTTGATAGGCTCCGTCGAAACCAAGGAGGATGGCAATTCAGGGGTTTTGCCTGTCTCCTGGGCAGCCTGTGTAGTCTGTGCGGCAGTTGTTTCATCGGATGCTTTTTCCGGTGTGCCGCAGCCTGCGATGGATAGAACCAGCATCAATGCAATCAGGATACCTAAAAATTTTTTCATCATGATTTTCACTCCTTTTATAATTTTATCCCGGGACACTTTTCTTGTAAAGCCAAAAATACAGCGGATACGGTGAGTTGAACCTGCGGAGATCCTCCTTTCTTTTTATTTTTACCCGGTCATCCCTTGATAGCTCCCAGCATGACTCCCTTTGTGAAATATTTTTGCAGGAAGGGATATAATACCATGATCGGGATCAGCGAAAGGATGATCATGGCCGACTGAATAGCCTCCCTTGCCACAAATTCACCCTGGGTTGTGTTGATTTGGGCCGCCTCGCCCTCCGCTACAAGATAATTTCTCAGGATAAGTGCCAGTGGATATTTTTCCGGATCGTACAGGTATAGCAAAGCATTGGTGAAACTGTTCCAATTGTCGATACCGTAGAATAGGCCTATGGATGCGGTAATTGTCGTAGACATCGGCAGGACGATCCTGAAAAAAGTCATCATATCATTGGCTCCGTCAATGGATGCCGATTCCATAATTTCATCCGGTATATCCTCAAAAAAGGATTTGACAAGGATCAGATAAAAACTCAGGATTGCCCATGGAAGGATAACCGCCCAGATGGAATCTTTCAGTCCCAGACTGAATACCACCATATACGTCGGTATCATGCCGCCGTTAAAAAACAAGGGTATGGTAATCATTATCATGAATAGTTTCTTGCCTACCAGCCTTTTTCTGGATAAAGCGTAAGCCAGGGACGACGTGAGCAGCAGATTCAGCACTGTCCCGACACCGGTGTACAGGATTGAATTTACCAGTCCCCGCCGCACATTTTCCATGCTCCAGACCTTTATATAGGCTGCCAGCGTTGGGCTTTTAGGCAGGAATATGACATTATTTCTGACAACCTCCCCGCTGTCGCTGACGGATACGGAAAAAATATATAGTATAGGATAAAGCGTGATTACAACCGTTGCAACAGCTACGAGTAAAAGAAATACTTCAAAAATTTTATCCGAAACACCTGTCTTTTTCATTTCTGCCTCCTTTTTCAAAGGGGACATTCCCCAGACCCGTGAGGAATACCTCCTGCTCGCTCTCGTGAATCCTTTTTCTTGTGGGGGTGTGTCCCCTCACCTTAAAATACACTCCTGGAAGTCATTTTCTTGCTGAGATAATTCGTTGAAAGGGCAAAGAACAGGGAAATGGCGCCCTTAAAAACGTCAACCGCCGCAGCATAGCTTATATCTCCGTAGATAAATCCCCGCCGGTAGATATAGGTGTCGATGATATCGGATATTGCATATGTCAGCGGGTTTTGCAGCATAAGTGTCTTTTCAAACGACAGGTTCATGATCTGGCCTATCCTTAATACAAACATAACTGCAATAATGGGGAGGATGGATGGAAGAGTTATGTAAATCAATTTTTTAAACCTGCCGCCGCCGTCGATGGAACATGCTTCATACAACTGCAGGTCGATCCCCATAATTGCAGCAATGAAAACAACTACAAGCCATCCGTTTTTCTGCCATACTTCGGTGATGATATAGATAGGCCTGAACCACGCCGTCTCCTGGATGAAGCTTATATTTTCGCCGCCCAATGCAACGATCATGCGGTTTATCAATCCGCTTTCCGGTGCAAGCAGGTTTATGGTTATCCCTACCACGACCACCGTGGCGATAAAATAGGGGATCAATGTAATTGACTGTGTAAGCTTCCGAAGGATTTTATTTTTCATCTCGTTAAGCAGCAGCGCGAAAACAACTGCGACCGGAATCGTTATAACAACGCTCAATACGCCCAGAACGACTGTGTTCTTTACTATATTGAAGAAACTCGGGTTGTTTATAAACAGCAATATGTTTTTCAAACCGGTGAACTCGCTGCCGAACACCCCTTTTTTAATGCTGAAATCCTGGAAGGCAATAATGATTCCGAACATCGGCAAATACCTGAATAGTATATAGTATACGATCCCCGGCAGCGCCAGCAGCAGCAGCCATTTATCCCTGGCGACTTTTCCCAGGAACGTCGGCTGATCCCCCATACGTCTCCCGGCTTTCGGCACTGCCGGATTTGCTCCGGGCATACGTTCTGTTTCCATAATAAGAAATCCTCACTTTCTATTTCAGGATTAAATGACATTGTGCAGTTCCCTGCACTTCCTTTGAAAAATGTTGTTTCGATGGCGGAAACTGAATTTGATGACTTGATTATATGCCGGGAGAAATGAACAGACAATCGGCTGTTGTCCGTATGATATACTGGCAATCAGATTCACGAATATAGTATACGATTATGGAATATAGTTTATTGGCCTAGATGATTTCTCGGTAAGCTTTCGGCGTAATGCCCTCCACACTTTTGAAATGCCTTATGAATACATTTACGTTATTATATCCGACCTTCTCCGAAATGACATTGATTTTCTGCTGCGTATTTTTCAGCAAATCCTTTGCAACCGTTATCCGGTAGTTTTTAAGGTAATCGGTAAAATTTTCGCCCGTAATTTCTTTGAATTTAGAGGAAACGTATTTGGGCGAGAGCTTGAAGTAATCCGCCATTGTTTCAAGATAAATGTTGCCGGCGAAATTTTCCTCAATATAACTGACAAAGCATTGCAGCAGTTTGTTTTTTCCCTTATGGTCATTTGGCGGAGACAGGACATTGATTTTCGAAATCAATTCTTCATACAAAAGGATGACAGATTCCGCTCCGACTTCCCGTACCAGAGTGTTGATCTTATTTATCGCCTTGACGGCATCTTCATAATTTTCTATGAACTTTTCAAAAATAGCCTCCAGCAGGATGCTGTTTATGTTTGAAAGGACAATTTTGAAGTTCCTGCCGCTGATCCCATTCTGAATATTGTTGCCGATAATGTCGGAGATGAGATTCAATACGTTCTGCTTATCGTTGCAAGCCAATAAATTTCTCACCATGTTTTTAAATTCATCCGGCAGGTATTTGTAATCCCCGCCGGCGTCCTTTTCAAGAAGAATCACTTTGTTGCATACGTTTACCGGTACGCTTTCGCTTAAATAGATCACTTCATCGATGGCTTTTTCTATGCCATCCTGATCATGATACATTCCGCTGATAAAAATATTCATATTCATTTCTTTATCTGCATTGGAATTCTCATCCAATAATTCCTGCAGGGCTTTCGTGATGGCAGGGAGGTTTTTCAGGCTTTTGGCTTCAATGATATAAATCGTGTTCAGCTTATTAAACCGGAAGCTTTTGAAATTTATCCCGCAGTTGTGCAACAATTTGCTGTAAGCCTTATCGTAGCCATGGGTTTCGATTTCTTCGGCATGGACCGATTTCAGATATGCGCTGAGCATCATTACATTGATCTGTTTGATGCCCCGCAGTCCGATAAAGTCTTTGACATCGTTCATAAAATCATTGCCTGCCTGCTTGTCAAGCACGCTTTTTACAAACTCGCCCTCGATGAGGCTGCGGATGCTTTTAAGGTTTCGGTGGAATTTTCCCAGAAAGCTGGAAGCAACCACGATGACCAGCACCAGCATCAAAGCGGTGAAAACAACCGGTAAAACATTGAAATATCCAAGCCTGTTGTAATACTGGTCCATATTTACCGCATTCAAATAGATCAATTCCTTGTTGCTGTCATACTGATAATAAACATAATTGTTATTTATCTTCAGCAGGGAGACCGTGCCATCGTCATGAAATTTGTTATTCTTTGCCTTATATTCCAGCGTGTTATACAAAAAATTCTGTAAAGCCTTCCCATCGTCGTTTTTAATGACAAAGAAGTTATTGATGTCGGCGTTTCGGTTATTCTCATTTCTTAGCACCTTTTCGATGTTGATGATAAATCCGACAATATAGTCTGAATTGCCCAGGTGATCCACGTCAACAAACAAAAGTCTTTTATAAAAATCCTTCCGGTCGTAAAGCCCATATTCCGGGTATTTGGTCACATTGATCACCATATCCTTATTGCTCTGGGACAGCTGCTTCCATTTACCCGTCAGTTTATCCTCGTAATAGGACATGCGGAAATAAACATTGATATCCATGGTACCCAGCGCCGAAATGAAATTCCCTTCCGCCGCGTTATAAATGAATACGTCGTCAAGATAGTCATAATAATTGATGAGCCTGGATAGCCTGCTCATCTGGTCGAATTTCTCAAGCGGGTCGTTCAGATCAACGCCTTTTCTGACGGTCATATAGTTCCGGAGCTCATAGGCGTTGTTTTTGATATCCTTGAAGGTCCTTTCAATATAACTGACCTTGTTTGTAAAATATTCCTCGTTCACTTTTGTCAGTCGCTTATCGATGTCAAGCATGGACAGGTAATAGCTGGCTAAAAAGGCAACGGTAAAGACAGCGATGATGGAGGTATAGACGAGGATGATTTTTGTAGAGACTGAAAAGAACCTGAATCTTAGTGTTTTCAATTTTACCTCCCGACGCCGGTTATAGAATCAAGAATATTAGGGATACATAAATTATAACGATTTCCGGTTTTAATTTCAATATATTATGAAATGTTCAAATAGTATTGGAAAACAAAAAAGTTAATGTTATAATGTATAGGTTAAATTGGAACAAATAATTGGGAGGAATTGAAGACAGATGCAGGTTAAAGTAGAGACAAAGGAAAAAAATGTGGTGGAACTGGAAATAGAAGTGGATGCGGCAAAGTTTGAAGCTGGCATGCAAAAATCCTTTGCGAAGAATGCGAACAAGTTTACCATACCCGGCTTTAGAAAAGGCAAGGCGCCGAGGAATATGGTGGAGAAATTTTACGGCGAGCAGGTCCTTTATGAAGACGCAATCAATATCGTATGCCCCGAGGCATATGATGAAGCGGTTGAAGCAAATGACATCCATCCTGTCGCAAGACCGGAGATCGATATAAAAGAGATTGGCAAAGGGAAGAATCTGGTTTTCACAGCCACCGTCACCGTCAAACCGGAGGTTGAGCTGGGACAGTATATTGGTGTGGAGGTTCAGAAGGCATCCTCCCTTGTAACGGATGAGGATGTTGAAAAAGAAC
Organism: Bacillota bacterium; assembly: GCA_023426125.1. Lineage (GTDB taxonomy): Bacteria > Bacillota > Clostridia > Acetivibrionales > DTU013 > MnB-11. Next base: position 16,222 of record JAFABI010000010.1, on the reverse strand, counting down.
TGGAAAAAACTCTTGAGAAAAACGCAAGGCTGATTACCATTGAAGACAGAGGGATTCAATCCGGCGATACGGCAGTAATCGATTTTGAAGGATTTGTTGACGAAACTCCTTTTGAAGGCGGAAAAGGCAGCGATTACAGTCTTGTTATCGGTTCGGGCACGTTCATACCCGGGTTCGAGGATCAATTGGTCGGCGCGGCGACCGGAGCCGAACTGGATGTCAACGTAACATTTCCCGAAGATTACGGCAAAGCCGAATTGGCCGGAAAGCCGGCGCTTTTCAAGGTCAAGGTCAAGGAAATAAAATTAAAGGAGCTTCCCGTGCCGGATGATGAATTTGCCAAGGATGTAAGCGAATTCGAAACCCTTGACGAATATAAAGCCGACATAAGAAATAAGCTTGTTGAGAAGGCTGAACATAAGGCGGAGCATGAGAACGAGGACAATGTAGTGGAAAAGATAGTGGAAAATGCCGCTGTCGATGTCCCCGAGGTAATGGTGGAAAAACGTATTGACGATCTGGTATATGATTTTGGGATGAGGCTCCGTTATCAGGGCCTGGATATCCAGAAATATATCGAAATCATGGGAATGGATATGAAAGCCTTCAGGGAGCAGTTCGCAAAGAGGGCGGCCCAGGAAGTGAAGACCCAGCTTGTCATCGAAAAGGTAGGCAAGGCTGAGAATATCCAGGCATCCGACGAGGACGTCGAGGAGGAGCTTAAAAAGCTGGCGGAAAATTACAAGCAGCCTGAGGAAGAATTCAGGAAGCAATTAAAGGAAGACGATATGGATTACATCAAGAGCACGCTGGCTGCCAGAAAGACGGTGGAATTCCTGGTAACCAATGCAAAACTGGTGGACTAGACGTGGAATAGACATGGGTGATTTTTTTTTGAACGGTTTATTTTATAAATTATATGGGAAAAAATAAGGAAGTATAAACAAATTTCATCTGATTTCCGTAGTATATATGGAGGCTTTGGAGGAGGGGTAATATGAGTTTGGTACCGATAGTCATTGAGCAAACGAATCGTGGTGAACGCTCCTACGATATTTTCTCAATGCTTCTGAAAGAAAGAATAATCATGTTGAGCGATGAAGTGAACGATGTAACGGCAAGCCTGATCGTAGCACAGCTTTTGTATCTTGAATCTGCCGATCCGGACAAGGACATCCAGCTTTATATCAACAGCCCTGGAGGGTCGATTACTTCAGGATTTGCCATTTATGATACCATGCAGCATGTAAAATGCGACGTACAGACCATTTGCGTCGGAATGGCTGCAAGCATGGGCGCGTTCCTGCTGGCAGCAGGTGCGAAAGGCAAAAGGTTTGCACTGCCCAACAGCGAGATCATGATCCATCAGCCGCTGGGAGGCACCCGCGGCCAGGCCACGGATATAAAAATCCATACCGAATGGCTGATAAAAATCAAGAACAAACTGAACGGGATATTAAGTGAAAAGACCGGTCAGCCGCTGGACAGAATAGAAAGAGACGTAGAAAGGGATTTCTTTATGTCTGCCGAGGAAGCAAAAGCCTACGGTCTGGTAGACGAAATCATGACAAGAAAGAAATAATGGGGTGGAACAATGTCCAGATATGATGAGAAAAAGCAGCTTAAATGCTCGTTCTGCGGCAAAACCCAGGAACAGGTGAAAAGGCTGGTAGCCGGCCCTGGCGTGTATATCTGCGATGAATGCATCGAGTTGTGCTCGGAAATCATTGAAGAAGAATTCGAAGACACAAAAACCGATACGGAATTGAACGATATACCAAAGCCCAAGGAAATAAAGGCAATACTGGATCAATACGTCATCGGGCAGGAGACGGCCAAGAAGAATCTGTCCGTTGCCGTTTACAATCATTATAAGCGAATCAATACCGAAGTCCGCGCAGGAGATGTGGAAATACAAAAGAGCAACATCATCATGCTGGGTCCCACCGGTTCGGGTAAAACCTTGCTGGCCCAGACGCTGGCGAGGGTGTTGAATGTGCCCTTTGCCATAGCGGATGCTACGTCGCTGACCGAAGCCGGTTATGTGGGAGAAGATGTGGAGAACATTCTCCTTAAGCTCATTCAGGCTGCGGATTACGACATTGAGAAGGCGGAAAAGGGCATTATCTACATTGATGAAATCGACAAAATCGCCAGAAAATCTGAAAATCCTTCCATTACAAGAGATGTAAGCGGCGAAGGCGTTCAGCAGGCTCTTCTCAAGATCCTTGAGGGGACCACCGCATCCGTGCCTCCGCAAGGCGGCAGGAAGCATCCCCATCAGGAATTCATCCAGATCGATACGACGAATATCCTGTTCATTTGCGGCGGAGCTTTCGACGGTATCGACAAGATCATCCAGAACAGGATCGGCAAAAAAGCCATCGGCTTCGGCGCCAAGATCGAAAGCCAGAAGGAGAAGGACGCCAGCCAGATATTGGCAAGCATACTTCCCCAGGACCTGTTGAAATACGGACTTATACCGGAGTTTGTAGGCAGGCTGCCGATTGTCGTTACACTGCATTCCCTTGACAGACAGGCGCTGGTCCAGATCCTGACCGAGCCCAAGAATGCCCTGGTAAAGCAATACCAGAAGCTTTTTGAAATGGACGACGCACTGCTGGAATTCGAGCCGGAAGCACTGGAAGCAATCGCAGACAAGGCTCTTGCAAGGAATACCGGCGCCAGGGGGCTCCGGGCGATCATTGAAGAAACCATGCTGGAAGTGATGTTTGATATTCCGTCGGTGAACAATATCGAAAAATGTATTGTAACCAAAGAGACTGTGGAGACAAGGACCCTGCCGCAAATGGTCATCAACGAAAACAGGAAGCCTTTGAAGAAGGCCGCAGGCAAAAAGTCAAGGGTCAAGAGGGAATCCGTCTCCTGAAGTAAGGATTGTTTTTTTTAGAACCAGGCAAATAAAAATATTGTGTACAGATAAATTTTGTGGTGTGCTGCCGGATATCCTGGTGTACACCACTTTTATTTTTGGGTTTTCCAAAGGGGGCATTCCCGATTGCTGGAAGCCAGAGGCGGAAAGCGGGGATGGGATGTGAGAAGTTTGAAAGGGCCTGGAAGCAATGCCTTAGAATTCAGCCTTCCGACTTCTATCCTCTATACGGAATAGGTGTCCATGCATCTTATATCCCGTGGCCGTTTCTTCCAGTGGGGTGTATCTCCTTGGTTTTTCATAAGAATTTGAAATTAATGGAGAAAAATGAAAATATGTATTGACAAAATAATGCATAATACCCTATAATAAGAGTATAAACCAATTATATGGATAAAAAGTAATAAAATATTATATAAGGAAAAATATTGAAATTTTTAAATAGGAGAATATACTGAGGCGCTGAAATATAGCTATTACCTGGGCACTTTATGCTATATGGAGCCAGTGGTGCAACCGGCAGTATTTTTATTTTTCTCAAAAACAATAAAAAAAAGAGGAGGTCTAGAAATGCTGAACAGTACCGTGCTGACAGGAAGACTGACAAAAATCCCGGAATTAAGACAGGTAGGTGAGAACCAGACGCCCGTCATTAATTTTACACTGGCGGTAGAACGGGATTATACCGACGACAGCAATGAAAGGAAAGCGGATTTCATACCGATCGTGGCGTGGAACGGCCTGGCGAAATTTATAGCCGGAAATTTCGGAAAAGGCGGCGCACTCTCCGTACAGGGAAGGCTTCAATCCAGAAACTGGGACGATACCGAGGGGAAAAAACACTATGCAATCGAGCTCATTGCAGACAATGCATATTTTGCGGGAGAGAGCAAAAAATCCAGCGAAATGGTCGCTGAAAATGCAGAGGTGTATGGGGATTAAATTTTTGGAGGTTGATTGAATGACGAATCTATATTTAGAAAAAAAGGTGCTGTTGGAGGTCAGCGAAGAGGAGGAACTGGATTGTCCCATTGAACTTGAATACTATCTCACGGAGAGCGAAGGCGACGCTCCGGACGAGCCTGTCGGAACGAAGCACTATGGAATCGGAATTATCAAAAAAGCAGGGAAAGAATGCCAGGAAAGCATGTTTATCTCTGACTTATCCAGCTATATCACAAGAGCAAAGGAAATCCTCGGAAAACTTATCAGCAATTCGGTCACACCTGTAGCGCTCAATTATGTGCTGGAGGATCTTATCGGCGTGTAGGCGCCATCCGGCAAAGCCATCAATTAGGCGGCACAGCTGAAACCTGCCAGAAGATTTAAGCATTTCTGTGAATCTTAAATTCCAATTTAGGTAATATAAAAAATTGATCTAAATTACTGCTTATTGTTGCATATATAACCTATAAGATAAAACAGGTATATAAGCTTCATTGGGAGTGGTGAATGATTATTACTGCAACAGAAGCGCAGAATCGTTTAAGTAAATATTGCAAACTAGCAGAAAGGAGGATATATATATCGAAAGGCGTGGTGGTGTGATGTTGGTACAATGGCCGCACCTGCATTGAATGCCTTATGGCCGATGCCACCCTGCAGAGCCTTTTTTGCACAGGTGCCCATACCGCATGGCTGTACACCTGAGCGTAAAAAAAGTAGGGGTGTGCATTAGGGGCGTGTCCATAGGGACACAAATTAAACCGTGGGTTTTAGAGAAGGCAGGCAGCAGTTTTCGCTGTCTGCCTTTGCTGCCTAAACGGCTATTTTATCGGCTTCTTCTGCGAAGGCACTGATTACGCCGATGTCTCGGTAGTGGATGATGATTGCCTGCTCTGCCTTTCTGGAGTATCGTTCCTCACGTTCGCCAACTTCAATCCGCTTGATAAACAGATTCAAAAGTTCGCCGGTCAGCTCGTTAATCTCGGTGTAGCGTTTGGCTTTCTCAATGAAGCGGGAGATATTAGGGATGGGAGACTCCAGCTTTTCGATCCGTTCCACGGCTTGAGGGATTCGTTCTTTCAAGCTGTTTTGGCTCGTCATTGAAGTCTGCGGAAAGCGTACGAAACTGCTCATTGGTAATTCTCCCGAACACATTGTCTTCGTGGCAATGAAGTTGGCGTAGATAATGGCGATGATATTGGTGATGAAAACAATGTCAATATGATTTTGAATGCCATCGCAGAAGACCCGAAAATCATACAAAAAAACCTGGCAATCAAGACGGGGTTGTCTACACGTACTGTTTCAAGAGAGATTAAGGAACTTCGTGACACAGGCGTTATTCGGCGTGTTGGGTCTGATAGGTCGGGCTATTGGGAAATTGTAAAATAGGACAATACCTTTCTCTTTTTATATTATATGAACCATGGGCGGAATTATAGTATGATTGAATTTGTTCAAAGAAGAACAAAAAACAGGGACTGTTACATACCCGGAGGAGGCCTAATATGAGTGCGGAAAGAAAATTTACAAATTCTTGTATTGAGATGTACAAGGCAGCAAAAAACTTGACCGGAAAAGAGGTGATAAGCCTTTTCAATCGATACGGCGTTTCCGATTATGTGCTTTCTTGCTATGAGGCATTGCACATTACCGGGACGAATTACATCGTTGAGGATATAGATTTGTATTTGGAAGCCCGTCAGCATGGTTGAGAAGGAATAAGACGCAATAAATGCGATTGATTTCAGCACTCCCAAATCAAAGCGGCGTATGCTGCCGGAAATCCGTCCGGTGCAGCTTATACCGCTTTTTTGTCTGTCATGGTTTCTTAAAATAGTATAATAGGTCAAATAAAAAATCAAAAACATTAAGAAATCAGCGCCTGTTTGGTTTAGTATTATACGGTAAGGATATGTTTTGAAACGGACTGGCAATGATCCGTTACAAATAATTCAGAATCGGCAGGAGGTAGTTTTTATGTACAGAATTGGTATTATCGGTTCCGACAACAGTCACGCGGAAATTTTTTCAAAGCTTGTAAACCTCCCGGATGAAAAAACGGGAGCTTACCGGTTCCCGGACCTGAAGGTAAATATCATCTTCGGACTGGAAGAGGAACAGACCCGCCAGGTGGCGGAAGCAGGGCGGATTGAAAACATCGCAAAGTCTCCGGAGGAATTCTTCGGGAAAGTTGACGCCGTCATGGTGGTGTTCAGGCATGGGGACCTTCACCTGCCTTATGCAATGCCTTTTGTAAAAGCAGGCATCCCGACATGGATCGATAAGCCTTTTACCATTAAGACGGAAGACGCGGCCGCTTTGATCAGGGAGGCCGAGCAGAGGGGGACTTTGCTTACCGGAGGCTCTACCTGCAGATACATTCACGATCTTACAGCGCTGAAGAATTCCATACAGAACGGAAGCAGAATCGGGAAAATCCGGGCCGCGGTGATGAATTTTCCGGCAACCCTGGAAAATGAGTACGGAGGCATCTATTTTTATGGAGCCCACCTTGCAGAAATGGCGATGGAAGCCTTCGGCTATGATGCGGTTTCGGTCGTTGCAAGTGAGAACAAAGGACTGGTCACAGCCATTGTCAAATATGATGAATACCAGCTGACGCTGAATTTTATTCCGGGATGCAAGGAATATTTCGCCATACTCTATGGGGAAGACGGTACGGCTTTCCGGGAATTGGACATCACCGGTTGCTATATCCACGGGTTTGCGAAATTTGTCGAAATGCTGCGCAGTAAAAGCCTTCCGGTGCCGTTCAAGCACTTTTATGCTCCCGTAGAGCTTTTGAACGCCATACGTGAATCCTATGAGACGGGCGATGAGATCTACCTTACAGGTGTGGTAAACAGCTGATACATACGAAGGATGCATAATGCAATCGATTGAAATAAATACCGAACGGCCAATGACCACCCTAAATCCATACCTATGACATAGGATTTGATTACGCTAAATTAAGAAGGAATGTGAGGAGCGCAATATGGAAAAACTTGCGATTCACGGAGGGGAAAAAGTAAAAACGACTCCCTTCGGAACAGGAAAAAGATTTGGAGAGAAGGAAATAAAGCTGCTGACCGAAGCGCTGGAGCAGAATACCCTTTTCTACTGGTACGGAAGCAAAGTGAAGGAGTTTTCGGAGAAGTTTTCGAAATTGTATGGAATGAAGCATTGTGTCACCACATCCTCAGGCACGGCGTCCATCCATGTAGCCCTTGGCGCAATGGGTGTTACTGCCGGCGACGAGGTGATCACCTCTCCGATTACCGACATGGGAACGGTCATAGGGATACTTTATCAGAATGCCATCCCTGTTTTTGCCGATCTTGACCCGTTTACCTACAACCTTGACCTGAAATCCATCGAAGAAAAAATCAGCGACAAGACAAAAGCAATCGTGGTAGTGCATCTGGCAGGCAATCCTGCGGATATGGATCCGATTATGGAGATTGCCCGCAAACATGGCATCAAGGTCATCGAAGACTGTGCACAGAGCTATATGTGCTATTACAAGGGCAGGCTTGCAGGCACGATCGGAGACATCGGGTGCTTCAGCCTGAACGATTTCAAGCATATTTCCGCAGGCGACGCAGGCATGTGCCTGATGAACGATGAGGAAGTCTACAGGCGGGCTTTCCGGTTTGCGGACAAGAATTACGACAGGCTTTCCACGGATGCATCCGCCATGAGAAAAATCGAGTTCCTTGCTCCCAATTACAGGATGACGGAGCTCCAGGGCGCCGTAGGTTTGGCACAGTTGGATAAGCTGGAATGGATTTGCGCAAGGCGGAATGCTTTCGGCGACGCAATCACCGAAGGGATCAAAGACCTTCCCGGCATCTTTCCTCCGAGGGTGGTGGAGGGAAACAAGTCATCCTACTGGTTCTATATGATGCGAATCGACGAAAAAGCTGCCGGAGTAAGTCGTGATGAATTTTCAAAGGCGCTTGCCGCAGAGGGGATACCCAATCAGGCAGGATATATACCTACCTGCGTATATGAATATGACATTTTCCTGAATAAGAGTGCATATCCGGGGACGGACTGTCCCTTCGGCTGTAAATACTACGGCAAGGATATCAATTACCATAACGGCTTATGTCCTACCGCCGAGGAAATTCTTCGCACAGCAGTCAAGTTCGGCGTAAATGAATTCTATACCGATGAGGATGCAAAGGAGATTGTACGCGCAATTCGAAAAGTAGCCGGATATTATCAAAGCAAGAAATAAGGTGAAAGCGCTGTGCAGCGTTGTTTTAAATTTTTTAAATGGTATAGCCATTAAAAATTACCATCCAGCAATCGATTAAAGCCGGTTACCCGGGAAGGGGTCCATGACCGCAAATGTAAAATACTTAAAAATCTAAGATAACTTATATCACAATAATGCTTCAGGTTTAAGGTAAGGGACAGTTTGCCGATATGGTCGACTGTCCCTTAAATCTTTTAAAACTCAGGGAATTTATTGCTTAAAACCCTTGTATTGACGAAATTGATATTTATAGCGGTGTGTAAAAGACGATCAGTATCGCGATATTCAGAAAGTCTTAAGATTTTCATAAGTAAAAAGCTATAAAATGGATTATTGCTTTGCGGTATAATAATTGTGGGGATATATACTTAAAAGAAAGAAGATGGCGCTTTTGGCTGCAAATATTTTAATCGTTGATGATGAACAAGCGATTGCCGATTTGGTTGAAGTTTATCTGAAAAATGAGAACTATACTATCTTTAAATTTTATAACGGCAAGGATGCCTTTAACTGTATTGAAAATGAAAAACTGGACCTCGCCATTTTGGATGTCATGCTCCCCGATGTAGACGGTTTTTCAATCTGTCATCAAATCCGGGAAAAGCATAAATTTCCGGTTATCATGCTGACAGCCAAAGAAGAAGTAATCGATAAGATTACCGGGCTGACATTAGGTGCGGACGACTATATCACCAAGCCGTTCCGTCCATTGGAACTGATTGCCCGTGTAAAGGCGCAGCTCCGGAGATTTACCAAATATAATTCTTCAGAGCCAAAACAGGAAGAACACTTGATTGCCTTTTCCGGCTTGGTATTGGACATGGATACCCATGAATGTACCTTGAATGAAAAAAAACTATCTCTTACTCCTACGGAATTTTCCATTCTTTGGGCCCTTTGTTCCAATCGCGGACGGGTGGTCAGCTCGGAAGAATTGTTCCATGAGGTATGGGGAGATAAGTATTTCACTAGCAGCAATAATACCGTAATGGTTCATATCCGACATCTAAGAGAAAAAATGCATGACAGCACAGAGCATCCTAAATATATCAAAACGGTATGGGGGGTGGGCTATAAAATTGAAAAGTAAGAGAGATAAAAGAAGGAATGATTATTCAAAATTAAAAAGGAAAGTATTTTTTCAAATGCTCCTTATTATTTTTGCCGCGGTTGCAACTGTTATCTTCCTGCGCGTTGTAATTCAAAAAAGCTTTAGTTTTGGAGATAGCATTGTCCGTTTTTTAATGAATACGTTTTATTTGCGTGATAGAGACGCTCTGACGATTTATCGGTATGCATTTCTTAACAATATTGCATTTATTACACTTGTTGTGATCCTCATATTTTTGGTTATATTACTTAAATTTACGATTTCCTGGTTTACCAAATATTTCGATGAGGTCAGCGCCGGAATGGATAGACTTGCTGAGGAATCCGATGATGAAATTACATTATCACCGGAATTGGATTTTATGGAAAATAAGCTGAATCAGATAAAAAACAACCTGGAAAAACAAAAGAAAGCCGTGCTTGATGCCGAGCAGCGCAAAAATGATTTGGTAGTTTACCTGGCTCATGATATAAAGACACCTCTGACCTCCGTTATAGGATACTTAAGTCTTCTGGATGAAGCTCCGGATATGCCTCCTGAACAGAAGGAAAAATATGTCGGTATTACCTTGGAAAAAGCTTATCGATTAGAGCAGCTTATAAATGAGTTTTTTGAGATCACAAGATTTAATCTTCAAACGATTGTTTTGAATAAAGAAAAAATCAATTTGCTTTTCATGCTCCAGCAGATGGCAGATGAATTCTATCCAATGCTGACTCCACAGGACAAGCAGGTGTCCGTCAATGTGCCTGACGGTCTCACTCTGTGGGGAGATGCAGATAAACTGGCTCGTGTGTTCTATAACATTCTGAAAAATGCGATAGCGTATAACTATGAAAACAGCGTCATTGATATTTCCGCTCAGCAGCAGGATAAAAATATTATTATCACTTTTACAAATCAAGGTAATCCTATCCCACAAGAAAAACTGAAAACGATATTTGATAAATTTTTCCGGCTGGACACATCCCGTTCTACCAATACAGGCGGTGCCGGGCTTGGACTGGCTATTGCCAAAGAAATCGTAAACGCGCATGGAGGCGATATTTTCGTACGAAGTAATACGGAAAAGACAGTTTTTACTGTCGTACTTCCACAAAAGCAAGAAAACGCACCGGTGGAAAAAGTTCCCGACAACACCTTTAGCGGAGGGTTTCAATGAAAATGATCGTTCTTACAGGCGGGGGCACCGCGGGGCACATAACACCGAACATAGCGCTTATCCCGAAGCTCAAAAAGGCCGGGTTCAGCATACATTACGTCGGGCTGCGCGGCGGCATGGAGGAAGGGCTGATCGCCCAGCAAAAGGTGCCGTTTCACGGCATTACGGGCGGCAAGCTCAGAAGATACCTTGACGTAAAGAATTTCACCGACGTTTTTAAAATAGGCGCGGGCTTCTTTGAAGCTCTGTCGGTGATGCGAAAGGTCAAACCCGATATTGTTTTCAGCAAGGGCGGTTTTGTTTCCGCCCCGGTGGTTTGGGCGGCGCATTTCTGCCGCGTCCCTGTAGTCGCGCACGAATCCGACTGCACCGTCGGCCTTGCAAACCGTCTTTCGATACCGTTTGCCCAAAAAATCTGCTATACCTTCCCTGAAACCGGAGACCAGCTGCCCCAAGGCAAAGGCGTTTTTACCGGACTGCCGATACGCGAAAGCCTGCTTCACGGCGACGCCGTGCGCGGCCGGCGGTTATGCGGCTTCGACGGAAAAAAGCCCGTGATCGTGGCAACCGGCGGCAGTCAGGGCGCTCCGTTTATCAACGGCCTTTTGCGCAGCTGCCTTGACAGTCTGCTGCCGCAGTTTGATATCTGCCATATCTGCGGCAAGGGCAACCTCAGCGACGAACTTAAGGGCACGCCGGGCTACAGGCAGTTTGAATATGTCTCAGGCGACCTGCCCGATATTTTTACGACGGCGGACATCGTTGTGTCGCGCGCCGGCGCCACGAGCATCTTCGAGCTGCTGGCGCTTAAAAAGCCCAGCCTGCTTATCCCCTACGCGTTAAACTTTAGCCGCGGCGACCAGATCATCAACGCGAAGTCCTTTCAAAAGCAGGGCTTCAGCGAGGTTCTTGACCAGAGCGCCGCGACGCCCGAGAAATTTCTCGGCCTTATCAACGCTTTATATCAGAACAGGGCGTTTTATATTGAAAAGATGGATAAGAGCGCCGTTAAAAACGGTCTTGAAGGCGTCTTTAACGTTATCTGCAAGACTGCAAAAACTTGAACTTGATTCTAAAGCAAAAAAATGAGGTAGCCGACACCCTTTGGTGCGACTACCTCATCTTTTTGCTCGGGCTGTTTTGCAACAGCCCCTTAAGTAAAAACAGTTAGGAAAATAATAAGCTTTTCATAAGAATTTATTAAGCTTTTGATAAGCAAAAATTCCAACATCGCCTGCCTGATTTCGGTAAAATGAATTTGCCGAAGCAGACAGGCTTTTATATTCCTGAAAGGGGGGGCTCGGACATAAAAAGAAACTAGATCATGCAAATGTTTCTATTTCTACTTGCAAACGGTAGAGTGAAGAAAAGATCTTACTTCTACGTTAATTTGAAATAGTATGCGATAAAAGCAAAGAAGAAATATGAAAGGATAAATCTGACTCATGGCAAAAGCGGGAATTACAATTTATGGATGCGGGCGGGATGAGGCCGTATTGTTCCGAGAGATGGCGCCTCGATTTGGCGTTATGCCCACTGTCACAGATGCGGCGGTATCTGAAGTTAATATTGAGCTGGCATTTGGAAATCGATGCATCAGCGTCGGTCATAAAACTCAAATCACAAATTCTATTCTTCTTGCGCTCAGCCAAGCCGGTGTAATGTATATCTCCACAAGAAGTATCGGATATAACCATATGAATGTAAAATACGCGGAGAGCGTTGGCATTTCCGTTGAAAATGTCGCTTATTCGCCCGATAGCGTGGCTGATTACACATTAATGCTGATGCTGATGGCGGTGCGAAATGCAAAATCCATTATCAGCCGTGCAGATATTCATGATTTCAGATTGAATGATGTACGCGGGAAAGAATTACGCGATATGACCATTGGAGTAATTGGAACAGGACGCATTGGCGCAGCAGTTATGGACAGGCTGCGGGGCTTTGGCTGCCGCATATTAGCCTATGACCATCGTCCCATAACCTCTGCCGATTACGTTCCTCTTGATAAATTGTTACAGCAGAGCGATATTGTAACGCTCCATACACCACTTAACGCGGATACAAACCATCTTTTAAATCGTCAGCGTATCGAGCAGATGAAGCACGGCGCGTTTATCATCAATACGGGACGCGGTTCGCTTCTTGATACCGAGGCTCTTATTCCGGCGCTGGAAAGCGGTAAACTAGGCGGTGCGGCGTTGGATGTCCTAGAAGGAGAGGAAGGAGTATTCTACTTTGACTGCAGAAAAAAAACCATTGAAAGCAATCTGTTGTTGAGGCTGCAAAAATTACCAAATGTTCTTATTACTCCGCACACCGCCTATTACACTGAACGCGCCTTGAGCGATACTGTTGAAAATACGATTGTCAATTGCCTGAAATTTGAACAACGTCACAGTCCCCCTCCTCTTAGGAGGGGGTACCGATTGAAAAAGCAGTCAGTGGAGGGTAGCAATGCCCAACAGACGTTGGTCAAACGCCACGTATAGGCGTGGCGCACGAAGTGTAGCGTAGGGCGAATTCATTTCGCCCGCAGCGAGGGGGTATGGGGCATGCCCCCATTGGAAATTGAAAGGAGAAAGCAGCATGGATAGGTTGAAAATTGCAATTATATTCGGAGGCTGTTCCGAAGAACATCCCATCTCCGTTAAATCTGCGCAAGAGGTCGCAAAAAACCTTGATATTGAAAAGTATGAACCGTTCTATATCGGGATAACGAAAAATGGTGTTTGGAAGCTTTGTCACTGCCCTGACGCAAATTGGGAAAACGGCAGCTGCCGTCCGGCTATGCTGTCACCGGACAGAAGCGTACACGGATTGCTTGTTCTGGAGCAGGGACAATACAAAACGATCCGTTTGGATATGGTGTTTCCCATTCTACATGGCAAACTTGGCGAGGATGGTGCGATGCAAGGTTTGTTGGAGCTTTCCGGCATCCCCTATGCAGGCTGCGATGTCCAAAGTTCTGCGCTGTGTATGGACAAATCCCTTGCCTATATCGTCGCTGGAAACGCGGGGATTGCTACGCCAAATTTCCGGATTGTCACGGCGAACGAGAATATTGATGCCGAACGGTTTACTTATCCCGTTTTTGTAAAGCCGGCCCGTTCGGGTTCATCTTTCGGCATCAGTAAGGTATGCCGAAAAGAAGAATTGCCGAGCGCGGTGGAAACCGCAAGACAGTATGACTCGAAGGTGTTGATTGAAGAGGCTGTCGTCGGCAGCGAGGTAGGATGTGCGATATTAGGGAGCGATATGGATTTGATTGCAGGCGAGGTAGATCGAATTTGTCTGTCTCATGGTTTTTTCAGAATCCATCAGGAGAATAAGCCTGAAAACGGTTCCGAAAACTCAACAGTAACCGTTCCCGCTGACATTCCGGCAGAGGCGCGCTTGCTCGTTCAGGAGACAGCAAAAGCCGTATATCGCGCCTTGGGATGCAGGGGACTTTCGCGGGTGGATATGTTTCTGAAGGAAGACGGAAAAGTAATACTTAACGAGGTTAATACTTTGCCCGGTATGACCTCATACAGCCGTTATCCGAGAATGATGGCAGCCACAGGGTTGCCGTTTGCCGAAGTAATCGACCGGATTGTGTCGTTGACATTGAAAGGGAAAAGACGATGAAAAATGATTTTGTCTTTGTAGACGAGTTTGTATCAGGAATACGTTGGGATGCTAAATACGCCACATGGGATAATTTTACCGGCAAACCGGTGGACGGATATGCAGCAAATCGAATTGTCGGTACGAGAGCTTTGTGCGCAGCCCTGGAAAAAGCGCGAGAAAACGCCGCAGCCTTTGGCTTTGGCTTGCTTCTTTGGGATGGTTACCGCCCTCAATGCGCCGTAGATTGTTTTCTGCGCTGGTCAAAACAGCCGGAAGATGGCCGGACGAAACGAAAACACTATCCGAATATTGACAAAACCGAGATCGTTGAAAAAGGATATGTGGCCGCTAAATCGGGCCACAGTCGGGGCAGCGCAATTGACTTAACGCTTTATCATTTAGCTGCCGGTACACTTGTTCCAATGGGCGGCGACTTTGATTTGATGGATTCCGTCTCGCATCACGGAGCAAAAGGAATCACGCAAGCCGAAGCGAGAAACCGTCAATACCTTTGTTCTATCATGGAGGACTGCGGTTTTGTTTCGTACGATTACGAGTGGTGGCATTATATACTGAAACACGAACCCTATCCAAACACTTATTTTGATTTTCTCATTGCATAGTACTACAGCAAAACTACCGAATTATCCTTGCAGAAATAACAATATAAACAATATATAACGTACAAATATTACATTAATGAAATAAAAATTTGTACGTTATATTTCATTAATGTAATATTTCGCAAAATAAGATTTTGCGAAATAAATTGTTGAAGCGTTCTCGATCATTTCTGCAAGGCGCATAAAAGCCGATAAATAAATGAAGTTTTTGCTGTAGTAATAGTTAAGCCGGCCCAAAAAATATTTAGGCAACATAATCGTTTTAAAAAGAGGTGCTTGTTACAATGGAAATGACGGTACGCAATATCGTCGCCGCGTGCGGCGGAAAATTACTCTGCGGGGACCCGGACACGGTGGTGACCTCGGTGGTGACCGACAGCCGGGAGGTGGCCGACGGTTCCCTGTTTGTCCCCCTGAAAGGAAAAAAGACGGACGCCCACACCTTTCTGCACACCGCATTCGCCTCGGGCGCGGCTGCGGCGCTGACGCAGGAGCATACGCGGATGGAGGCGGAAGAAGCCTGGATCGCGGTGGATTCGACTCAGCTGGCGCTCCAGCACATTGCCGCCGCCTATCGGAAGAGATTTCCCATCCCTGTCGTTGGGATCACGGGGAGCGTCGGGAAGACGACGACGAAAGAAATGGTCGCGCTTGCACTCTCCGCAAGATACAACGTGATGAAAACGAGGGGAAACCATAACAGCCAGATCGGACTGCCGCTGATGATGTTCGGGTTTTCCAGGGCACACGAAGCGGCAGCGGTGGAGATGGGGATGAGCGATTTCGGCGAAATGGCGCGCCTTGCGCAGGTTGCCGAGCCGAAGTACGCTGTCATGACCAACATCGGCGTTGCCCACATCGGCCAGCTCAAAACGCGGGAGAACATCCTGCGGGAGAAGCTGCACATCACCGACCGGTTCACACAGGGTTCCGTTCTGTTTTTAAACGGGGACGACCCGATGCTCGCCGGCCTCCGCGGAAAGACGCCGTATGAGACCGTCTTTTACGGCACGGCGCCATGGTGCGATTTCCGCGCGGAGGGGATTACGGTTCAAAAGGAAACCACCGCTTTCCGCTGCATTGCTCCGAGGAGAGAGCGCGTCGATGTGACCCTGCCGGTACCTGGAATGCACCATGCTCTTGATGCGCTCGCCGGTCTTGCCGTGGCGGAGCGGCTGGGCGTGCCCCTGGACCGGGCCGCCGCTGCGCTGGGGGATTACCGCCCGCTCGCCATGCGCCAGCATATTTACCATGTCAACGAGGTCACCGTCATCGACGATTCCTACAACTCCAGTCCCGACGCGGCCAAAAGCAGCCTCAGCGTCCTTTCGGGGTTCCGGACCGGCCGCAGAGTAGCCGTGCTGGCGGACATGCTCGAACTGGGGGAGTATTCCCGGCAGGCGCATTTTGAAGTCGGTGTCTGCGCCGCGGAAAACGGAGTCGACATTTTACTCACCGTCGGTCCGGAGGCGAAAACCGTGGCCGAGGGCGCCCGCTCCGTCCGGTCCGGGATCGACTGCCGCGTTTTTGACAATAACGGTCAGGCCGCAGCGGAGTTGAAATCCTTTCTGTCTCCCGGCGACGCGGTTCTGGTCAAAGGCTC
>JAFABI010000088.1 GCA_023426125.1 Bacillota bacterium | reverse complement strand
TTCCGACATCCTGAAAAACGTGCCGGTGCCGGTGGAAGATATTTGAGAGTCAACGGGGAGTCAAGGGGGACGGTTCCTGCTGACTCATCGCGATGAGTCAGCAGGAACCGTCCCCCTTGACTCCCGGAAATTTGAGGTGAGCCTATGGAAGTGATTGCTCTTGTTTTGATCCTTATATTTAGCCTTAGCTTCCAGAGCTGGCTGTTTGGAAGGTTTGCCCTGGAAAGGCTGGAATACGGCTGCAGCTTCAGCGTGGAGGAAGCCCATGAAGGCGACAGCATTTATCTGGTGGAATCCGTTTACAATAAAAAGCTCCTTCCGCTGCCCTGGCTGAAGGTTGATATCCATTCCTCCCGCTGGCTGGATTTCGCGGGTACCTGTTCCGTGATCCACCAGGACAGCAGGCGTGTCACCAGCAGCTTCGTTTTGAAGGGCTATCAGAAAATCACAAGGAGATGGAAGCTGAAGTGTTTGAAAAGAGGGGTATTCACCACGGAAAATGTGACGCTGGTAAGCGGAGACTTGCTGAGCCTCCGGTCCAACTCCATTCCTGTAAGGGTCTATGCCAGCATCATCGTATATCCGGAGGTCATAGACCTGGAAGACATGTTTGTGCCTGTAAATTATCTGCAGAGCGACAATATTGTCAAGCGCTGGATCATCGATGATCCCTTTATCATCTCCGGAGCAAGGGAATACCTGCCGGGTGATCCCTTAAGCAGAATCCATTGGCCTGCCACGGCCAGGGAAAGGCGGCTGATGGTCCGGAAAAACGACTTCACCTCGCAGCTGGGTGTAACGGTCCTTTTGAACATACAGTCCAGATTGTATGAATACACCGATGTGGTTAACAAGAACATCGCGGAGCTTGGCATCAAGGCCGCCGCAACTGTGCTTGACAGATCCCTTGCGGCGGGTGCGCCAGTACGTCTGGGCACCAACGGATGCACGCCGGAGAATGCGGACCAGATGATTTTTACGGGAGAAGCTGCCGACCGCGGACATATTGCAGGGCTTCTAAAGATCCTTGCCTCTCTCTCCCTGAAAAGCGTCAAAGATTTTGAGGTTTTTTTGCAGGAGAGGCTTTCAGCCATGGAAAACAGCAGCGTGATTGTCATAACCTCCTATCTGAGCAAGCATTTGTGCGAGCAGTTAAAGCAGCTGGAAACCTTCGGGAATTCGGTCACGGTTTTTCTGCTGGATACCGTTTATGAAGCCGGAGCAAAGCCGGAAGGCATTGATATTTACGAGCTGGATCCCAAATATAAAGAGAAATTTTATTCCCATGAGGATATTATATAAAGGATATTACATTTTATGAAGGAAGCCTTAAGATTAAAACTTTTAACCTTTATCGCAGTAGCGTCGTTGACCCTGTTTATTCTGCCGGCGGTGCTGCTGCTCAGGCTATTGCTGTTTGGCTACAATGGAGGGCTTGCCGCTGCACTTTTGTATTTTGCCGCGGCGCTTGCCGGCTTTTTTGCCGGAATCCTGGTGTTTAAGGAGGATGCCGGGTATTTTGAGACTGCCGCCGGATGGCCCGTCTTCAAATTGCTTTTTTATTTGTTCAATGTCAAGGAAAAAGGGCAGAGGATTTCAAACATAGCAGGCTTCTTCTCAGTTTTGGTCCCCGTGGCGGCAGCTACCGTTTTATACGGAGGCAAAGGCATTCTGCGGCTGGCATTTGAAATGCTTTTTCTTATCCTTCCCTATTCCATTGCTTTAAGAAACGCCGGCAAAAGATATTCCGACATCTTCTCCAATCCGACGGCTTATTTCGGCCTTGGCCTTATGGCAGCGGCAATTCTCGTTTCAACCTACTGGCAGGCCGCTGCCTCTTTGAAATGGTATTTTTACAGCATTTTGTACAGCTATATCCTGTTTTACCTTGTGTTGAAAAACCAGGAAGATATTGATTCCAATATCTATTCCAAAAAATATATCCAGAAATCCATCCTCCCCAGAAACATGCGGGGCTTCAATCTAATTGCCGTTATAGCGCTCTATGGCATCATTCTCCTTTTATTCAACCTCAAAACAGTTGTTATGGCCTTGTTGGACGCCGGAAGAAAAATTCTCGGCTATATCATCCTGGCTGTGTTATGGATTCTGGAGCATATTTTCCCGGCAGGGGAAAGTGTCCAGCAGTCAAATCAGCCGGCGCCTGCCGATTTCGGGTTCTTCGGAGGCTCGGAAGAAGCGGTGCGGCCCTTCCTTAATCTTTTAGGCAATACATTGAAGGCTTTTATCCTGTTGTATGTCCTTTACAAGCTGCTGCCCTTCCTGGCCAAAAAAGCCGCCGCCCTGATAAAAAAGCTGGCGGCCTTGTTGAAGAAAGCTCTCAGCCAGCGCCCGGCGACTTCGCCGGCGGATGAGTATGACGATGAAGCTGAGATTATAAAGCCGGAAAAGGAAGCGAAAAAGCAGCGCAATTTAAAGAAAAGCATCGAAGGAGCCAGGCGGGATCTTGGCAAAATCACCGATCCGGTTGAACGGATCAGGCTGATGTACGGTATTTTGCTTAAAATGCTGGAGGCTTGCGGCATTGGGCTGGAAAAATCCGATACCACCACGGAAATCTACAGGAAGTCCGGCCGGATCGGCAAACTGCCGGAACCGTTTCTCCCGGTGACAAGCCTGTACAACAAGGTGCGGTACGGAGGGGACATCCCTGACAAAGCCGGCCTTGCGGAATATGAAATGAAATATAACGAGGCGGCAAAATGTCTCCCACCTCGATAGGTGGTGGGTACCGAATTGGTTTTCAGGCGGTGAGCATATCTCCTGCCCGGGATGCATGGGCGAGCAGCAAATGCAAGGCATTTGCGACCAGCCTCGTTGAAACTCCGCTAAGGTAAGGAAATTTGTCTACAAACGACAAATTCCCTTTTGAATTAGGTCGTTATAACGAGGCGGCCGGGATCATCAAGGGAAAATAAAGTTAACTTAAAAAATCTCTTTTTCCGATATTTATTTTGTGGTATAAATAATTTGTAGAAATTTTAAGGAAAATGATGCTTTTTGGGAAGGCTTTACCTTCCATGCCAGATAAAACAATTGAAAAAGGATATTGATAAAGTTATAATAGAGTAACTGCCTGGTCTGTTAGGAGCACTGAGAATATTACTTACGCTTTTTCTGTAAGTGTAGGTTGCATAGGTGAGCAGCAAATGTAAAGCATTTGCGACCAACCCCGACGCTCCAAGACCGCATTTGCAGAAAATTAGCGTAAGTTATATTTTCACCAGTGCTTAATAAAGAAGCCGGATCGTTAATATGATTTAGTAGATACTGAAGTTTGCAATCGAGATAGAAACCAATGATTTTATTTTGTGAAGGGATGGTCAAATGCCAAACATGAAAAAGACTGTTAAAAAACAGACACTGCCACTGCTTCCCCTGAGAGGGCTTACCGTGTTTCCATATATGATATTGACCTTTGACGTGGGCAGGGAGAAGTCCATTCGAGCGCTTGATGATGCGATGCTCAACAACCAGATGATCTTCCTGGTTACCCAGAAGGATGCAAAAAATGATTCGCCGGGTGAAGAGGATGTTTACAGGGTGGGCACCGTTTCAAAGGTGAAGCAGCTGTTAAGATTGCCGGGGGATACGATACGGGTGCTGGTTGAGGGGATCAGCAGGGCTGAAATCAGCGAATTCCTGCAAATAGAGCCGTTCTTTACCGCCGAGGTAACGGAAAAAATCATCAACATAGACGATTCGAAGCTGGTGGAGCTGGAAGCTCTTAAAAGAAGGGTGATCGGGACCTTTGAAGAGTATGTCAAGCTTAGCAACAAAGTATCGTCGGATACTTTGCTGTCGATTATGAACGTGGAAGATATCGGCCAGCTTTCCGATATTATTGCTTCAAATATTTTTCTGAAAGTGGAACAGAAGCAGGAGATCATGGATGAATTCCACCCTGCGGCCAGAATGGAAAAACTCCTCGAGATCCTGATGAAGGAAATCGAGATCCTTGAGGTTGAAAAAAATATCAATGCCCGTGTCCGCAAGCAGATAGACAAGATGCAGAAAGAATACTATCTGAGGGAACAGATCAAGGCGATTCAAAACGAGCTGGGCGACAAGGAAGGAGTCGCCGGTGAGGTGGAGGAGTACAAGGAGAGGCTTGAAAAGGCTAATCTACCTGAAGAAGCGGAAAAGAAGGTCCTGAAGGAGCTTGACAGGCTTCTTAAAATGCCTTCGGGGTCGGCGGAAGGGTCCGTCATCAGGACATACCTGGACTGGATCTTCGATCTTCCCTGGAACACCGCCACGGAAGAAATCATTGATTTGAAAAGAGCCGAGGAGATCCTTGAAGAGGATCATTACGGCCTGGAAAAGGTAAAGGAGAGAATCATCGAATACCTGGCCATAAGAAAGCTGCAGAATAATTTGAAGGGCCCCATCCTCTGTCTCGTAGGACCTCCGGGCGTCGGCAAGACTTCCATTGCCAAGTCCATTGCCAGAGCGCTTAACAGGAACTATGTAAGAATGTCCCTGGGCGGAGTCAGAGACGAAGCGGAAATAAGAGGGCACAGGCGTACCTATGTGGGGGCCATGCCCGGAAGGATATTGACTGTCCTGAAGCAGGCGGCGTCTAAAAATCCGCTGGTGCTGCTGGACGAAATTGACAAGATGAGCAGCGATTTCAGGGGAGATCCGGCATCAGCCATGCTGGAAGTACTGGACGGCGAACAGAATTTTGCTTTCAGGGATCATTACCTTGAGCTGCCCTTTGACCTGTCGGACGTCATGTTCCTGACGACGGCAAACACATTGGAGACCATTCCAAGGCCTTTGCTTGACAGAATGGAAGTAATCAGCATTTCGGGATATACCGAGGAGGAAAAGCTGAACATTGCTTCCAAATACCTTGTTCCCAAGCAGATTCAGGCCCACGGACTGCAAAGAAAGAACCTGAAACTCGACGAGGAAGCGCTGCGGGGAATCATCAACTACTATACCAGGGAAGCAGGCGTAAGGACGCTTGAGCGTGAGATAGCCGCCGTATGCAGAAAAGCGGCAAGGAATATCGTAGCCACAGGCAGGAAGTCGATAACCATAACGGCCGCCGGTCTTGAAAAATATCTGGGCACCAAGAAATTCAGATATGACAAGGCCAATGAGAACGACGAAATAGGTATCGCTACAGGCCTGGCATGGACACCGGTCGGCGGAGATACGCTGAGCATCGAAGTTACGCTGATGAACGGGAGCGGGAAGCTGGAACTTACGGGGCATCTCGGCGAGGTCATGAAAGAATCCGCCAGGGCTGCAATGAGCTTCATCCGGTCCAGGGTCGGGCAGTTGAAGATTGATCCGGATTTTTACAATAAATATGATATCCATATCCACGTGCCGGAGGGAGCAATTCCCAAAGACGGGCCTTCTGCAGGAATAACCCTTGCAACAGCCATGGTTTCCGCACTGACAGGTCTTCCTGTAAAGAGGACGGTTGCCATGACCGGGGAGATCACCTTAAGGGGAAGGGTGCTGCCTATCGGCGGCCTCAAGGAAAAGGTACTGGCTGCCCACAGGGCAGGCATTGAGATCATCATCGTACCTGTGGATAATAAAAAGGATATAGACGAGATCCCTGAGAATGTCAGAAAGAAGCTGAAATTCATTCTTGCTTCCGATATGGATACGGTTTTGAGTACTGCGCTTGTAAAGCGCAAAACGAAAAACACGGTACACGACGCCAGGGAAAACGCGGAAAAGCTTGTAGTAGCCG
Organism: Bacillota bacterium; assembly: GCA_023426125.1. Taxonomy (GTDB): domain Bacteria; phylum Bacillota; class Clostridia; order Acetivibrionales; family DTU013; genus MnB-11. The sequence continues at coordinate 35,301 of JAFABI010000088.1, read as the reverse complement.
AGGAACAGCCATTGTCCGCGAGGGTGGAACAGACGCATTGAATTAAGCACTCATAAGGGACCGAGTCCGGTAATGCACCGGATTCGGTTCTTTTCATTGCAATCCTTATTTTTTACTGCGATCCTCATTTGTACCCCATTGGAAATTTTTTTAAGTAAAAGCAGGAATTATGCTGTTATTTATCGAATAATGTATTTTAACTATAAGTACGCTTGTAGGCATGCAGATTTTCAGATTTGCCTGAATACTAATGAAGAAAACTCCGGAGGGCTTTATGGTAATTTACATTGTTGTTGTCTTTGGAATGGTTGCAGTTACCTCAGCAGTGTTAATGTATATTTTTAGAAAAATGCAGATGCTGAATTACCCGATGATTCTTGCTGTTTCTCTCAGTTCCATTCTGGCAGGGCTGCTGTTTCCGGGTATATTTCTTGTTGTTTCAAAGGACAAAGGAATCATGGCCGACGCTGCCCAGCTGACCTTTGCACTGGTGGCGACACTGATGATTTTCATCGTGCTTGTACTCATTTTAAGTACGGTTATCAGTGTTGTAATTCCTGGTGGTGCGTTTGCCGTTAGCGCTTTCGGGAGTAAAAAAGCAGAAGGGGAGGACGGTTATGAGACGCTTGCCATAGAGAAAATCGAGCCTGCTGCGAAGGAGGCTCCTTCACAGGAAGTAAATTATCTGGAGGAGATCTATGGGAAACTGGTTGTGGAAACTGCCAATAAATCTGCGAATGTTGACGAATATACGCAGCCGGTAGAAAATAACTTAGAAAAATCTGTTGACAGCGCAGAAAATATTGATAAAATGAGATTAGAAACTTTACAGCAGGATGATTTGACGCCTGATGGAAATTTGCCGCAAAATGAGGAAAATACGACGATTGACACGACGGAAGGACAGAACGCGGCGGTGCAGGCAGCGGATGCTGCCGGGGAATTGAGCCTTGAAGACTGTGTGGATGAAGCCTTCAGGTTGAAAGGCCAGGGCGACTGCGAAGGCGCCATACTTTATTTTATGTATGCGCTGGACAGAAAACCGGATAGGGAACTGGCTTTCTGGATTGTGCTGGATATATGTGTGCTGTACAGGTCGATTGGACAGGTTGATTTTGCCAAAGATATGCTGTCAACCTATTTTAATACTTATAATGGTTTTATGGATGACCAGGTACGTAGCGAAATTGAAGGTAATTTATTATCGATGGATAGATAACGGTTCTGTATACCTGCATTTGAAAGTAAGGGGGTAAATTGAGCAATGAAAAAAACTCAAAAGATATTGGGGTTGCCTATCATAAGTATTTCTGACGGCATGGAAGTTGGAAAGGTAAAAAGCATCATCATCAACGCTGAAAAAGGGGCTATCGATTATATCATTGTTGACAGCGGCATCCAGATATTCAGTGCAAGGGTAATACCCAACGATGATGTATTGGGGATCGGCGAATATGCCCTTACTGTTGAGAATGAAGGTGTGATTACCGATATTAACAGGATTCCTGCAGCAATACAGCTCCTCCAGAAGGATATCCATGTAAAAGGCACAAAGGTGTTGACCAAAAAGGGGAGGCTTATTGGTGAGATCGGCGATATTTATATAGATGAAGATGAGAATTGTACCATAAAAGCCCTTGAATTCATCGCGGATATAACACAGAAAAAAGTCAGGATCATACCAAGAGAGAGTGTTATAACCTTTGGAAAGAACCTGACGGTAGTGAAGGAGGATGTAGAAAGCTCCCTGCTGGACACTCCGCTTCAGCTGGACCCTGACGGCAGATTGCCCGAATCTGAAAAAAAAAATGAAGCAAATATAGAGGAATTTTACAGTATTCCCAATACGGATTCATACATTTCGTCCGAGGGTGAAGCCGCCTACAGGGAGGTCTCCGAGGAGGAGCCTTCTGCCGTTGAATCTGAGACTGTGCCTGCCTCCGACAGTGAGAGCAATGCAGCTGTTCTTTTTGAGCAAAGACAAAAACAGTATCTTAAAGGAAGAAGGGCTACCAAAACCATCGCAGACGGCAGTGGAAACATCATCATAAGTGAAGGAATGCTCATAGACGACCGGGCGATCGATGAAGCAAAGCTGAAGGGTAAGCTTATCGAGCTTGTTATGAATAACAGGGCATGATATGGTTTCGGATCAAAGTATAAAGCACTTTTGTGCTTTATACTTTTTAGAATTATTTTACCAGGGCGGGATTTATATCAGTTTATGCCAATGTTCAAAACTATAACAAAAGCGAAAGAGAGCTTCATGAAGTGTTTACTGTGGGCAAGCTTCGAAAGACCGTACTGATTTTTATAATTATTTTGATTCAAAGTGCCCTCGCCGTTACTGCCGGAATTGCAGTCCTGTCCGTGTCCGCCGGGGATACGCTGCCACCCGGACTTTTTGTGGGTGATGCAAGCATAGGAGGTATGGACAGGGGCAAGGCGTCAAAAGCGGTGGAGGATTATTTTAGAGACATTCTTTCCGAAGGCAGTCTGGAAATTTCCATTGCAGATGAAAACTACGAGATAGCCTATGCAGACTTTGATGTTTCCGTAGATGGATCTTCCACGTTGGATTCTATGGATGGCTGGAAATCCGCGGTCTATGTCCCGAATCTTATCAAGGCTTATTTCGGGCATGACAGGCTAAGCGTCCGGCCGGTGATAAAATATAATGAAGGCAAACTGAGGCAAAAGCTTATTGAGCTTTCAGCCCAAATCAACAAAGCCCCTGTCGACGCATCCATCTTCGTCAACGACGGGAGGATCGTCAAGAAGCCCGAGACGCCGGGGCGTGTGCTGAATATTTCCAGCGCTGTCGAAGCTATAGGGAATCATTTGTTTAATGCTATGGATTCCCCTTTGGTGTTTAGCGGCAATACCGATGTACTTCAGACAGTTGCCCCGGAAAGGATGCTGAAGGAGTTTTCCGATATTGAACAGGTGGTAGCCGAATACACGACGGACATAACCGAACCGGAAGCTTTATCCTCCATAAAGCTGGCTGTCGATGCCATTAACGGGATAGTGCTTTCCGGCTCCGTGGATAGCAACCCCGAAAACAAGGAATTCTCTTTTGTCCATCGGTTGATGATTGCCGACAAGGATTTTCAAAACGACAATGAGGGCTATGACCAGGTGGCGTCCACCTTGTATGCGGCACTCCTGCTGGCAGGGATAGACAAGGATGCCATTACCAGGCTGCAGCATATCCTGGCGACAGAATACATAGAACCGGGACTGGATGCATGGATATCCGGAAACGGAGGCGATCTGAAATTCCGGAATACCCTGGAGCATAAAATCGCGCTCTTTGCAGCAGTGGAAGATAACAGGCTTACCATCTGTCTGGCAGGGAACCTGCTGGACAAGCGGAAGTCCTATGAACTGAGGGTGGAAACGATACAGAAATTCAGCCCGCCGGTGGTTAATCTGGAAAACAAGGATCTTATGCCCGGTGAAAAAGTAATGCTCAGCCCGGGCAAGGAAGGTTTGCTGGTTCAGGTTTTCAGGGACGACGAATTCATCAGCGAAGACAGGTATGAAGCTGAAAAAGCCATGGTTCAAGTGGGTCCGGGCGCCGTACTGGGCAACGAGGTAAACAAATAAAAATAAGCTTCAGAAATATTTCCTTAGCACTTCAAAAGCATTATTCTCGATGATCTTTTCGCCGTATTCGCTTAAATACCCTTCATAGAGGCTGATATTTGCTACCTTGCGGCCATATTCGCTCAGGCTTATTTCAAAGGCCTTTGAGCCGGCTGCAGTCATGCTGTTACGGGATATGACCATGTAGTAGGTATCCCTGCACTTGTAAAGCGTGCTTTCACCGGAATAGATATCTGCCACTCTTTTGCTGAGGGTGCAGGCATCGTCGATGCTGTTAAAGGAATAGATAAGAATGGTGGAGCATATTTTCCGGCTCTTCTTTTTAACCTTTAGGTCGCTTTTCTTTAGCTTGCTTTTAATGTATTTCTGTATGGACTCAAAATCACCGTCTTCATCAAGCCTGGTGATGGTGATGATAAACCCTTCATTTGTATCGGGCAGCGGTTCAATAATCAACTGGGAATCGGACAAGTTGAAGCCAAACTGCTCTTCCGCCTGTTCCATCAAGTCCCAGAAAAGCTCCTGGGCGGCAGGCGAATTATAGTTGAGGGCGTTTAAATCTATGTTTCTTTCCTCCAGGTCATTTACTGAAATTGTAACCTTAATCATGTTCTCGCTTATTTTCTCTATTTTCATATCATCACCCGATCCGTACGACATAAGCTTTCTTGTAGTCAAGCAGCTACTTCTATTATACTTCTTCCTGGAGAAAAAGAGAAGTACTATATTTTTCCCACAACAAAGTTTAGTTTTTTGGTCTCCTTATATACATTAATACCGACAGGATTATGAAATAAGCAACGAGGCCTATCATCGCATACAAATACAGTGCAGGCCTGTTGGTTACATAACCTGTCACAGGGACATTCAGCAGCAGCATAAGGGGTAACCCCACAAAAAGGCCGGCCCCGCTGCCCAATACGAGATTCTTCGTTGCAGAGGACTGGAATTCGGGATCGATTTCCTTTACCAGGGCAAGGCCTGTAGATACAATTCCTGTGAGGGTGCCGTAAAGTGCAAGTATGTTTTCCAGCACATCGGTCTTAAATATCCGCTTGCATACGAATACGGTATACCAGATGGTTATAAATCCGCCGATCATGGTAATTATCAGGGTCGGAACCAGATACTGCCGCAATATGCTTATGGAAATAGCGGCGATGGATGCCGTAATCATGAAGTCAAATGCCCCGCCGGCAATCCTTTCGAGAAGGAAATCGCTTGTATATTCACGGACAATGATTTTCTTTTTCCTCAGGAAATCATAAATTGACCTGAACAGGATGGCAAAAATCGATGCGACAATAAAGCTGAAGCCCCAGAGCATGTTTGACAGTGTCTGCCAGAAGGAGCCGAAATTCAGCAATAAGGTGGTAATGCCCTTTAATGTCAAAAAAGTAACAAGATAGATGATTCCAATGGTAAACAGCTGGATACTGAAGCTATCGACAGATTCCGTATCTCCTACATCTTCCTTTTTTATCTCTTTGGGCGCCGTTGCCCTGACAATGGCGTTTCCGGTATGGGAAGGCTGCATCTTTTTAACCTTCATCAGGTAGTTCATTAGCGGTATTCCTCCCAGGCAGGCCCACAGCAAACCCATGGCTGCGATGGAAAGACCGATGTTGCCGCCGTTTAAAAAACCGACGGGAGGCAATTCCCATTGCTTTCCTATGGAGTAGGCTTGAGCAGCGCCCTGGCCGAATCCGAGCGGCAGCAGCATCCCGAATACGGGAAACAGGTTTGGGAAAATCGTCAGCGCCATAAGCAGAGACAGCCCGAAGCCGATGATGCCCTGCAGGACATAGCCGCTTACGATAAAGAAGCCGGTATTCACAATATCCCTGTTTTTTTCCCTGTTTCTGTCCTTAAGAGCCAGGGATATGAATGCGACAGACATCAAATGGTAGACAATGTTTCCCAGGTGATCGGCGTCGAAGGGAATGAGGTTTAGTACCTGAGGGCCAAGGATAAGACCCAGGAAGCCTGCGATGATTGCATTTGGAATAAAAAATCTCTCAAAGAAGGGTAAACTTCGTTTAATGTAGGTTGCTAATCCCAGAAACAGGGATAAAACGAGGATATCCCATACATAAGACCACTCAGAACTCATAATTTCAGCCCCCCAACAAGAATCATTCTTTTGCGTTGTTGTTTTCCTTTTCCAGTCCTTTAAACAATTCGATTGCTTTTACCCATTTATAAGCAGACAAACTGCAGGAATCACCGGTAAATTTATAAAGTGTTTTTTCATGGTAAAACTCCAACTGGTTGTTCAGTTGAATGTTTTCACCGGAGATTTTTTGTAAAGGGATTTCCAGCAGCTGACCTTCGAAGCCCTCAAACCGTATAAGCTCACGAAACATGGATAATTTGCCGGTTTGCTCTGTCTTAAGCGGCGTATTTCTTTCGCCCGTTCCCCATTGGAGGACAACGCTGCTGTCTTCAAAGATGGAAGCAGGGTTTGCAGGGTCCATTTTCGCCGGCAGCGACGCCAGGTGCTCCAGCTGCCAGTGGTTCCAATCCCTTGGGTTGTTATAATAAAGCTTTGGACCGGCGCTTTCAAAAAATCCGTATTCATTGTATTGAACGGAATAGCCGCAATGCGAACAGGAAAAATCGGTATTTTTTGATTTCAAGGTTCCAATGGACTGGCAGGCGGGACAACAGAAAAGAAAAAGCTCAAGACTTTCCGCCCGGCGGTCCGATCGATAGCGGATCATTCTTTCCTTTTGATATTCATATTCATCATAGCGTAAACCTTCTGTTATTCCGGCATAGATATCATCGGCGGAGAGCAGGGGTAAATCCTTCGCATCCAGCAATTTGCTGCAAAGCATGTCCAATTGGCCCTTGCGGGATTTTTTGGCCCACCTGGGCATGGAGAGATAAGCGCCCCTGGACAATACGGTCACCACCGGCAGCTTGAGACTTTTTATCAGCTTGGCGGTCGGGTACAGGAGAGGGAGGGTCTTTCCGTCCCAGCTTCTCCGGCCTTCGGGATAGATACCGATAATTCCGACGTTTTTGACAACCCGGATAATCTCCTTGACCGTCTGCGGATCGGAGACGTTTTTTGTTTTTGCGATGGCCCCCACAAACTTCAAAAGCCAGCGCAGCACAGGATGCCTGAAATGTGCGTCCGATGTGACGAAGTACACGGGTTCGGGAAAGCACATGGACAAAAGAAAAGGGTCCCAGAAGTTGGTGTGATTGGCCAGCACGATGTAAGGCGGCTTCAGACCGGCAATTTCATCGTTAAAGATCCTGAACCTGAAAAGAAACCGCAGGTAGTTTCCAAGGGTCACCTTTAGAAATCTATTAAATAATCTGCTTGCCTTCCTGAATTCAGCAGCCATAGTTTATGTCTACTCTCGTATTCTTTGAAATTATTAGTCCAATTGTAGCATAAAACCAAAGACGGATTCAATCATTTTATTGTAAAGTTCTGCTGCCGGAAGATTGATTTGTCATGTTAAATAGTGTATCATTCTAAATGATTCGATAGAATTTATATTAATCATAATAAAATGGAGGCCCGTATGCGCAAAACGAAAATTATTTGTACCCTGGGCCCTGCCGTTGATCAAGAGGAAGTACTCTGCAAATTGATGCAAAGAGGCATGGATGTTGCCAGAATAAACTTTTCCCACGGTACGCATGAAGAACACAAAAAAAGGGTGGATGTGTTCAAAACGGTCAGAGAAAAGCTTGGTCTTCCCATACCTCTGCTTCTGGATACCAAAGGACCGGAAATAAGGACAGGCAGGTTTGAAACCAATGAAGTACAGCTTAATCAAGGTGAAAGCTTTGTACTTGTCAATGATGACATTGTCGGTGATGCTACGAAATGTACAATTTCCTATAAAGGATTGTACAAGGATGTGGTCAAGGGCGGCCGCGTTTTGATCAACGACGGTCTTGTGGAACTGGAGGTTACGGAAATAAAGGGCCGTGACATATTCTGCAAGGTTTTGAACGGAGGGACCATAGGGAATAACAAAGGGGTAAATGTTCCCAATGTAGAAATCCATCTGCCGTCGCTTACGGCAAAGGACGTGGAAGACATCATTTTCGGAGTGGAAAATGAGTTTGACTTCATTGCGGCTTCCTTTGTACGCAAGGCTTCGGATGTCATTGAGATTAAAAAGGTCCTGGAGAAAAACGGTGGGAACGGGATAAAGGTTATTGCAAAAATAGAAAACAGGGAAGGCATAAACAATTTTGATGAGATCATAAAGGTTGCCGACGGCATTATGGTGGCAAGGGGCGATCTGGGCGTCGAGATTCCCGTAGAGGAAGTTCCCATCATGCAAAAACAGCTGATCAGGAAATGCTATATGAACGGCAAACCTGTGATTACGGCGACGCAGATGCTGGATTCCATGATACGCAATCCCAGGCCTACCAGGGCTGAAGCCAGCGACGTTGCAAATGCGATCTATGACGGAACAAGCGTCATCATGCTTTCAGGAGAAACCGCCGTTGGGAAATATCCTATAGAGACCCTGGAAATGATGGGTAAAATTGCCGAAAAAGCCGAAAACTCCATCCAATACTGGAACCGTTTATCTTCCATGCAATTCGATATACAGGTCAGCGTGACCAATGCCATCAGTCATGCAACCTGTACTACGGCAATGGACCTTAACGCCGCCGCAATTATAACGGTGACGCAGACCGGGCATACGGCAAGAATGATTTCCCGCTTCAGGCCGTCCTGCCCCATCATATCCACGACAACCGACCAAAGGGTGTACCGCCAGCTGATGCTTTCCTGGGGAGTCAAGCCGTACCTGGTGGATGAGGCGAGCTCGACCGACGAGATGTTTGACATCGGCGTCGAAAAGGCTCTTGAATCGGGGCTGGTGCAAAACGGCGATCTGGTTGTCATAACGGCAGGCGTACCCATCGGTGTCAGCGGTACGACAAATATTTTGAAGGTTCATATTGTGGGAAAGGTTCTGGTGCAGGGCGCCGGAATCGGCTCGGGAACGGTAACGGGCGAGCTGTGTGTAGCAAATTCGTATAAGGAAGCGGAACAAAGCTTTACGGAAGGCTGCATACTGGTGGTCCCTTCCACCGGGAATGAATACCTTCCGCTGATGAAGCGGGCTTCGGCGATTATTGCCGAAGAGGGCGGCATAGGCTCTCATGCTGCCATCGTCGGACTGGCTCTTGAGAAGCCGGTTGTCGCCGGCGCCGCCAATGCCACAAAGATTCTGAAAAGCGGCTCGGTTGTCACCATCGATTCGGACCGGGGCATTGTATATTATGGCGTCATCAAGGTGTAGGAGCGGCCATTGGCGAGAAAGGTATTCAATGTAGGGGCGGCCATTGGCCGTCCTCCCGTGACAGTAAGTGTAACCATGGAATGACGACGGTGCGACAGACAAGAACTGCCCTCCGGCATATGGAATTGTGTTATCACAGATTGCATTCTGTGGACGCGCAATGCGCGCCCCTACACGTACGCAGGTATGCTGCAATAGGGCATAGGCATCGGTATTTCCGGATGATAAAAGGACGCGCCATGCGCGTCCTTACTTTTCCATTCCATATGCAGGTGTGCCCCAAATGGTCGCTGCAGGGAGCCTGCAGCGCAGCTTTCGAAGGCCGTATTCTTTAATTGGCTTTTATCTCGGTCCAGATCCTGTTGTATTCCTTGTTGATCTCATCCCCGGGATACTCAAATATCTCGGCATTGGTGAGGTCGGAAGCTTCCGGATAGGCATTCCTGTTGCCCGTAAGCTCCGGATCCAGCATTTCCCTGGCTTCCATGTGAGGAGTGGCGTAGCCGATATATTCAGCATTATTGAAGGCGGCTTCGGTTTTGCACAGGTAGTTGATAAAAAGCTCTGCTTCTTTCTGATGTTTGGAGGTTTTCGGGATAACCATGGCGTCAAACCAGAGATTTGTGCCTTCGCCGGGGATGGCATAATCAAGGTCCTCGTTCTCGCTCATACAATAAAAGGCGTCCCCCGACCATACAACCGCCAGAGCGGCTTCCCCCTCGATCATTTTGTCCTTGACCTCGTCCACGACATAAGCCAGAACGATGGGCTTCTGCTCCATTAATGTCTTCTTGGCTTCTTCCAGCTCGCTGATATTTTTTGTGTTCATGGAAAAGCCAAGCATTTTCAGCGTGATGCCGATGCTGTCCCTTTCGCTGTCGGGCATAAATATCTGCTTGTTGTACTTTTTATCCCATAGAATGCGCCAGCTGTCGACCTTCTCTTCCACCATTGTTTTATTGTAAAGGATACCCACGGTACCCCACATATAAGGGACGGAATACTCGTTGGCAGGGTCATAGGACAGATTTTTGAAGCGGTCGTCGATCAGGCTGTAATTCGGTATGTTTTGCATATTTATCTTGTTCAGCATATCTTCATCCAGCATCCGTTTGATCATATAATCCGAAGGGATTGCCACATCGTAACCGGAACCGCCGGATTTGATCTTGACATACATATCTTCGTTTGTTGTAAAGGTTTCATAATTGACCTTTATGTTGGGGTATTCGGTTTCAAAATCGCTTATGGTATTCTCAGCGATATAGTCTCCCCAGTTATAGACGTTCAGCGTAACCCTGGAAGGCGTATCGCCGGCGGCCGTACCTGCCCCGCAAGCGGCTGCGGTTATTGAGATAAATACCAGCAGGAGGGAGGCCATGACAAACTTTAATCTTTTCATTTTTACAAAACTCCTTAACATAGATTCATAATATTTACAGCAGATTGCTCAATTTGGCGGTTTCCTTTGCATTTTCACCGTTTGACGCTCTTTTGTTTATAACCAGCAGAAGCAAAAGCACCACAAGGAACATCAGTGTGGAGAGAGCGTTGATTTTAGGGTTGATCCCTCTCCTTGCCATTGAATAGATGACGATGGAGAGGGTGGATACACCTGAGCCGGTGGTGAAAAAGCTGATTACAAAGTCATCCAGGGACAGGGTAAAGGCCAGCAGGAATCCTGTGACAATGCCGGGCATGATTTCCGGAAGGATGACCTTGCGCATGGCATAAGACGGCACGGCTCCAAGATCCAGGGCAGCCTCGTACAGATGCTTGTTAAGCTGTTTCAGCCTGGGCAATACCGAAAGGATCACATAGGGAAGATTAAAGCTGATATGTGCCATAAGCAGCGTAGTAAAACCCAGGGGTATGTTTATGAAAATGAAAAGCAGCATCAGGGAAATTCCCATAACGATATCGGGATTCAAAACCGGCAGGTAGGTGACATTCATAACGATGGATTTCTTCAGCCCGCCCATTTTATCGATACCCAATGCAGCTGCGGTACCCATTACAGTGGCAATGAGAGAGGCCAATAAGGCAATGGCCAGGGTGTAATACAGCGAGGAAAGGATTTGCTTGTCCTGGAAGAGCTCCTGGTACCATTTCAGGGTGAACCCCGCCCAGTGTCCCCTGGATTTGGAGTCGTTAAAGGAGAACACGATGAGTATTAAAACAGGAGCATATAAAAATACGAAGATTACCAGAAGATAAAGCTTTTTTGCAAGTCTGGTCAAAACAGCGCACCTCCCGTCTTATCTTTGTCATACCTGGACATTAGCGCCATGCTGGCAAGGATCAGAAGCATCATGACGATGGAGACCGCAGAACCGAAATTCCAGTCATAAACACGCATGAACTGATCCTCGATGAGGTTGCCGATCAAGGTATACTGGCTGCCGCCCAGGAGCTTGGAGATGACAAAGGTGGTAACCGCCGGCATGAATACCATGGTAATGCCTGAAACAACGCCGGGTAAACTGAGGGGAAAGATGACCCTCAGGAATACCATGAATTTATTGGCGCCAAGGTCTTCCGCCGCTTCCACCACACTTCTGTCGATTTTTGTCAACACCGAGAAAATGGGAAGCACCATAAAGGGCAGAAAATTATATACCATACCGATGATTACAGCCATGTCGGTATACAGGATGTTCAAAGGAGGCAGCCCGACAAGATTCAGGAAGTTGTTTATGATGCCCTTTCTTTCAAGGAGCGTCATCCAGGCATAGGTCCTGAGAAGAAAATTCATCCACATGGGAATGATGAAAAGCAGAAGCAGCGCGCTTTTCCTTTTCAGATCCCTTCCGGACAGGATCATCGCCACCGGATAACCCGCCAGGAGACAGATCAAGGTGCTTATCAGCGCCAGAGCAACGGAACGGATCAAAACCTTTACATAGATGGGCTGGAGAAATTTTTCGAAATTTTCGGTGGAGAAAACTACGCCTGCTGGCGTTTTAACCGTGATACTGTAATAGACAACAAGAAAGAGCGGGATAATTATAAAGATAATAACCCAGACAAAATACGGATATGTTGCCCACCCTTTCTTCATCGCTTCACCCTTTTCATAGTATTTTACTTTTATTGCGCCACTTTTTTCATTATCTGAATATCAAAGGGGTCGATTTTCATACCGACAATGGTATTTACCGGCTCCATGGCGGTACTGTGGACAATCCATTTGTAGCCGGAGGAATCGGCTACCAGCATTTCATAATGGACGCCCTTGAAGGTTACCGACAACACCTCGCCCTGAAGCATTCCGCCACTGCCTTTTTGAAGCTTGATATCCTCCGGGCGGATTACCACATCCACGTTTTCACATTCACCGAAGCCTTTATCGACACATTCGAAATCATGGCCGGCAAAACACACCAGAAAGTCTTTTTTCATCACGCCGTCAATGATATTGCTTTCACCGATGAAATCTGCAACAAAGGCGTTTTTGGGCTCATTGTAAATGTCCTCCGGAGTACCTATCTGCTGAATGGTGCCTTCCTTCATGACTACGATGGTGTCGGACATGGTCAAAGCCTCTTCCTGGTCATGAGTGACATATAGAAACGTAATTCCTAGGCGTTTCTGCATATTCTTCAGCTCGATCTGCATTTCCTTCCTCAGCTTGAGATCCAGGGCGCCTAAAGGCTCGTCCAGCAGCAGGACGTCGGGCTCATTGACCAATGCCCTTGCGATGGCCACTCTTTGCTGCTGCCCGCCGCTGAGGGAATCTACGGATCTGTTTTCATAGCCTTTTAAATTCACCATGGCAAGAATGCTTTCGACTTTTTTATGGATCGTATCCTTATCCAGCTTTTTAATTTTCAGGCCGAAAGCAATATTTTCCGCAACGTTCATGTGCGGGAAAAGGGCGTATTTTTGAAAAACCGTATTCAGCTTCCTTTTATACGGAGGAAGATCGTTGATGTTCTTTCCTTCAAATACCACCGTACCCGAGGTAGGGCTTTCAAAGCCGCCGATGATCCTCAGCGTGGTGGTCTTGCCGCAGCCGCTGGGACCCAGAAGCGTGACAAATTCATTCTCGCGGATATACAGGTTTATATTTTTCAAAGCTTCGCTGCCATCATACGCTTTGGTAATGTTGACCAGCTCGATAATGTTCTTTGCCATGCGTCTTCCCCCCACAAAACAATTCATTATAAACACATGTAAATATCAATGTCAACAATTCTGAAAAAATTTGTTGAAACGTCTGGAACTCAATAGCCGGCCGGCCTTTTCCACACTTTCTTCCGTAGGGGGGATCGTGCCTGCAAGGGGATAATGTTTCTCCAGGTATTCCCATTTTTCAACGCCCATGGTATGGTACGGCAGGACTTCAATTTTTTCTACGGTATCCAGGCACCCGATGAATTCCGCCGCTGCCTGGAGATCCTTTTCCGAATCCGTCAGTTCCGGCACAAGAACATACCGTATCCATATAGGAATCCCCTTTTTTGAAGCATAAAGAGCAAAGCGCCTTATTTTTTCAGGAGCCGCCCCGGTTATTTTCTTGTGCATTTCATCGTCTGCATGCTTGATATCAAGGAGAAGCAGGTCTGTAAAACCAAGGAGGCGCTCCACCTTTTCAATATCGGCAAAGCCGCTGGTGTCAAGGGCGGTATGTATGCCTTGCTTCCGGCACTTTTCAAACAGTTCTGCCGCAAAATCCGCCTGGAGCGTGGGCTCCCCGCCGCTTAAGGTAATGCCGCCCTTTGAAAATCGGATATAATTGCGGTATTTTTTAAGCTCGTCCATTACCTGGTCAGCGGTGTATTCCCTGCCGCCGGACGGGTCCCAGGTGTCCCTGTTGTGGCAATAGGCGCAGCGAAGCGGGCAGCCCTGCAGGAATATGACAAAACGTATCCCGGGGCCGTCAACCGTACCAAAGGACTCAAAGGAATGTATCCGCCCTGTTGTGCTCAATGCATGCCTCCATAAAAAAGATGACTACTTTGATTATGCAGTCTCAGCTTTTATTCGTCAAGAACGATCACTCACGTATAGCCTCAATAATGGAAACAGCCTTGCGCAGGGGAACCGTCTGATGGCTTTGAAGCATGGGCATCACGACTTTCAGGGTGGAAAGGATATGTCCGATGTCGGGATCCTTCCCTTTGATGCCCCTTAAATGCTTTTTGAGACTGCAATAGCTGTTACAGTAATGGTTGCAGGATCTTAGCGCGTTGTTGAAGGGAAGTCTGCGGCCTTCGGGAACAATGCCGGAAACCAACTGCATTGCGTCTTTTATAATGGTCAGCCTGTCAGGCGTGACAGATACGCCGTCATCGCCGCGTAACTCCGGATTCCAGGCAGTTCTTATCTTATCCGCAGCCTGAAGCAGCATTGTGATATTTTCCAGGGATAGTTTATTCTCCATAGGATCTTCACCTTTATTTACGATAAAAGATATTTTCAAGCATTCCCTGCTATATTTTATGTAAAACCCGCCGATTGGTTACAAAAGGAATCCCCTGAAAAAGAATATCGAATTGCCGTTTATCGTTTAAAGCGGGCAATCCCTGTCCAGCTTCCGGTGCTTGAAGGTTTTGCTGCGGTTTGCATAGTCCGCCACAGTTTGACCGTTTCCCAGCAGTTTATATTTATAAATTACCAGCCCTTCAAGGCCTACAGGACCCCGGGCATGAAGCTTGCCGGTGCTGATCCCTACCTCGGCTCCGAAGCCGTAACGGAAACCGTCGCTGAAACGGGTGGAACAATTCCACAGGACATTGCCTGAATCCACCAGGGACAGGAAACTGGCGGCCTTTTCGCCGGAGGAGGTAATAATGGAATCCGTATGACCCGAGCCATACGTGTTGATATGGTCAATGGCTTCATCAAGGCTATCCACAATTTTAACGGACAGCTTGTAATCGAGGTATTCCGTACGCCAATCTTCTTCCGTTGCCGCCTTTACAGGAATAATCGCCCGGGTTCTGTCACATCCGGACAGTTCCACCTGTTTTGCATCCGTGGCAGCCTTAAGGCGCGGCAGAAACAAAGGCGCGGCCGAACTGTCCACCAGCAGGGTTTCCAGGGCATTGCAAACGGCGACATACTGTGTTTTCGAATCGATGACCACCTTCAACGCCATGTCAATATCGGCGTCAGACGCTACATAGCAGTGGCAAATGCCATCCGCATGGCCCATTACGGGAATGTTGGAATTGTTCATGATATACCTGACGAAATCATTGGAGCCCCGGGGGATAATCAAATCGATATGTTGATCCATTTTCAGCATTTCATTGACGTCGGACCTTGTTTCCAGGAGCTTTAGCCAATTGGCCGGTATTCCTGCCTCCTCCGTGGCTCTGGAAATTATATCCGCCAGAATCCGGTTGGTCTCCAGAGCTTCCGAGCCCCCCTTAAGCAAAACGCCGTTTCCGCTTTTCAGGCACAGGGTGGAGATCTGAACCAGGGCGTCGGGCCTGGACTCGAAAATAATCCCTATGACTCCGATGGGACAGGTTACCTTGAATAGCTCCAGGCCGTCGTCCAGCTCGGTAGCCAGAAGCGTTCTGCCGATAGGGTCGGGGAGTCCTGCAAGGCTGTTTATTCCGTCAATGGCATCGTTTATTTTTGCATCGTCAAATTTTAGTCTTTTTAAAAGAGGGGCCGCGATGTTTTCCTTTTCGCTGCGGGCCAGGTCCCGCCTGTTTGCTTCGAGAATTTCGTCCTTGCGCTGTGAAAGCGCGGACGCGATCTGCAGCAATGCGCTGTTCCGCAGCTCCGTGCTTGCGGCTGCCAGCTTCAATGCTGCCTCTTTAACCTGCCCGGCAGTCTCATTCATGTTCATAACCTTCATCCTTTCGGGTTGAAACTGTTTCATTAAAAATACAATAATTCAGGTGCAATGTCAAGTAGGAGCGGCCGCCAGGGTTCATTTCGGACGTAAATGCTAAACAATCCCATTCGATGTATAGAATCTCTGTGACAGGCTAATAATCAAAAAGGGAGGTTGCAGTATATGGTTGGAAAATTTCTAAAAAGCCGGCTTTTCCTTTTGCTTGCCCTCATCCTTATTATATGCCTGTTTATAGGTTATGACTATGCGGTACTGACATCTAAATAGAAATTATTCTGGAAAACCCCTTACGTATATTGTATAATTACCTAAGGAACGGCTAAATTAGTAGTTCCGATTTTTTTCTGGGGAATGGAGCGGGCTGGTCGCAAGCTAAAGCTTGCTGTTCGCCTATGCAACCTACCAAGCGTAGTTCACCGGAAAAGACTATCGGAAGTTATAATTTAACGTGCCTGGAGATATGTCACAAAACGTTGTAAAGGGAGCAAAGCATGAATAACGCCAGGGAAGAATTGCTTAAGGCAAAGAGAATCGTAGTGAAGGTAGGTACCTCCACCTTGACCTATGAAACGGGGAAGCTCAATTTTTCCAGGATAGATAAGCTGGCAAGGGTACTTTCCGATCTTGTGAACCAGGACAGGGAAGTGATCCTTGTCAGCTCTGGGGCTATTGCAGTAGGGGTGGGTAAGCTGAAGCTGAAGGAAAGGCCCAAAACCGTCAGGGGTAAGCAGGCTGCCGCCGCTGTCGGCCAGTGCGAGCTGATGCATATCTACAGCAAATCCTTCTCGGAATACGGCCATATCGTGGGGCAGATCCTTTTGACAAGGGATGTTGTGGAGGACAGCCATACCCGGCAGAATGTAATCAATACCTTTGAAACCTTGCTGGAAAAGGGTGTCGTGCCTATCGTCAATGAGAATGACTCGGTATCCATCGATGAAATAGAGTATGGCGAAAAGAGGGTTTTTGGAGATAACGATACCCTGTCCGCCATCGTTGCAGAGCTGGTAAAAGCGGATGTACTCATTATACTGTCGGATATCGACGGTTTTTATGATTGTGACCCGCACAAGAATAAGAGCGCAAAAATACTTCCAACCATCGGGGAAATCACTCCGGAAATTGAAAAATGCGCCGGCGGGGTCGGCTCGAAAAGAGGGACCGGCGGCATGGTGACCAAGCTTTCCGCAGCGAAGATCGCTACCGGCGGGGGAACGGACATGATTCTTGCCAGCGGCAGCGACCCGGATATTTTGTTGGACATCATAAATGGCAGGGAAGTAGGAACATTGTTTGTTGCGGGAAAATAATTCCTATGCGGCAATTGCATAAAAAAGGCCTGGTACGCGTTCTTTGAAGCCCGGCTTTTTTATTTTTCCTGGAAAACCATTCTGCGCCTATAACTTCATTATTTAGCAGAAAATGTTTATAATTTCATTGAATATCTAATAACTATATAATATAATTATGAATTATTGAAGGTGAAGACTTGGCAAGAATTTCAAAAAAAGGGGTTCGCATGGGCTATTATCTTGGCGTTGTCGGTACGGCAAAAATAAGTAAAATGGCGCTGGCAAACGAAAAGGGAATTCTCGCGCATATCATTGCGCCGCCGCTTTCCATGCGCGTCAACCCAAACATACGGCAAAGCCTGACGGAGTCTGTGCAATATCTCGCCAAGACAGCCGGAATAAGCTGCGAGGATATTATGGGAGGTCTGGTATCCGCCTGTTTTGCCATGTCCGGATTATTTTTCAAGGGCGATGAGGCGTCCTTGAATCAAATCATTGATGATATAGGCTTTACCGGCAAATTCAAACGGGTCATCTGTGAAGATACCCATGCCATACTGGCAGCCAATTTCCTGTGTTCGGGAGGCGTAGTGATATGCAGTACCGGCGCAAATGTATTTCTGAAAAGCGCAAATGCAAATGAAGTGATAAGAGTAGACGGGTGGGGCAGCGATCTGGGAGATGACGGAGGAGGCTATTATCTGGGCAGGATATGCTTGAGAACCCTGCTTCGGGGAGCGGACAAGCGAATGGAGATATCCCCCGTGCTGGAGGACTATGTTTTGAAGCATGCCGGGTTGTTTGATGTGGAAAGCCTGGTGCAATGGTCTTATAATGTTAGATCCACCGTCAACTGGCGTTCTGAAATAGCCGATCTTGCCATACCGCTTGTCAGAGCTGCGGAAGACGGAGACCCGCTTGCCGCAGGGATCGTATCGGAGGGAGCCGGGGAGCTTTTCCGGACTTTACAAACGGGCGTCAGATTGGCAGCTGCCAATCCTGTATTTGAAGACATGAAATACCTGCCGGTGATACTTGAGGGTGGAATTTTTGAAAACTGCGCTATCTACCGGAATTACTTCAAAAATAACATCGGAAATATACCCGCCGGTAACCTCAAACTGGATATCATCCACCCCGAATACAAATCGGTGGTCGGGGCTTTGGCACTGGCGGCGTCTGAAGACCGGTTCGTGGATAATTCCAGAGGCGTAGTCGAAATTATCAGGGCATCGGCCGATGATAAAGGCTTGAGAATAAACTGCTGAAATCCATACCCGGCAATATGGAGGTTTTAATTGTGACGGAATTAAGTAGTCTTAATCTTCCAAACGGTGTAAAGGCTCTTCCAAAGGACGAATTTCTGCAGGACTTGTCCTGGCTGGCCGTCAAGCATAACGAAATACTGGCGGACGTCGTCAAAACTTTTCAGCACAATGAGCGGAACATCAAGGTCGTTTACGGCCTGGATTTCGATGTCATCTATACCTATGCCAACCCCTGGGACCGTGAAGCAAACCATTCAAATCTGGTAAATTACATCCTCGAAAAAAATGCCGTCCCCATGACACTGCTTCCCGGTACGGTCTGCGAATACCGCAGGTATATAAACAAGCTGAAGGAGCAGGATGAGCAGGTTGAAAGCATGCTCGCATATCTCAATGAAAAAAACCTGAATATCTATGATAAAACCATCGACACCGTTTTAAAAATCTGCAATGTACAGAATAAAAGCCAGCTTACGGCACAAATACGCCAATTGATGAAGGTAAGCCTCAAGGACAGGCTGAAGGAAATGACCATGGAAGCCAGGATGATGAACGGCTTTGCCCGTATGAGGCTTCAAGGTCTGTTGGACAATAAAATGCTCATACCCTTGAGGGATCTATACAGTAAAGTACCGGACGAGATCTGGGACGACGGTATTTTTAACGAAGTGTTTTCCGAGCTTGCAGTCATAAGAAAAGGTGAGAAATTCAGGTACAGCAACGCTTATGACGCTTTAAACCTGGCTACCGTAATAAAGCATTCCTCCCTGGAGGGCGAAATCTGCAGAAGCAGGAGGAATTATGAAGGGAGCATTTTAAGGCTTCTGACCAATACCGACAGCATAATGAAAATGAGGCTTGAAAAATATAAAAACAGTGTCGGAGAGCAGTTGATAAAGCAATTCCACATTGTAAAATCGGACATTAGGCATTCCTTTGCCGTAAGAAGCTGCTTTGAGGCAGCTTATGCATCGGTTGTATCCGATTATTTCCAAGGCGAGAGAGAAAGAACGGAAGCTGCTTTAGAAGAATACAACAGCATGAATCTGATCAAATATGCGCTGGTACATGTGGATTTGATTGCTCATCAGGATGCCGGCCGGCAGGATATGCTTACCGAAGACGGCGGCAAATACATATCGTCGGCAAAGTGGGACGTATTAAAGTGGAAGCATGTCGTAGACAGCGGTATAAGCCGGTATATGGACCTGGAACTGAGAGAGGTGCCAAAATCGGAGGAATTGCTTGGCAAATGTGTCCGGCATTTCGCATCGAGTCCCATTCTCAACGGGGTCATGGAACTGTTGCTGTCCGACAGCAAGGAAAACAGCATGAGAAGAGGCTTTTTGGATACTGCTTTCATGGCCGGCAGTCAGGATGCGGGCTTTAAAACGGAACAGGGAGAATCAGGCTTCTGGTGGCAGGAGGACAGGGATTCCATTATCTACTACATAAACCAGCGCTATTATTCCTACTCAAAGAGTATGCTTTCCAAGCTGGAGTATGTTTATGACGATCAATATGTTCCTGACGACGAAAGCCTGAACTATTCCGAAAACAGGCTCTCTCTCATGGGGGTGACCATGGGGGACAACCTTTACAATAACGGCAGTAAGGCAAATTTCAGCATATGGCTGCACAATGAATTCAGCAAGCCCAGCGAAAGGATATTCAATCTGGAATATACGGATGACATGTATTACGTGACATGGCCGCTTTATTTTAATACGCAGTTTGCGCTTATTGAGGTATTGAGCATGCTTAACCGGATTTTCAACTCCAGAACAGGTATACTCGCCGGAAAACGGGATTTTGTGGGAGAGCTCTTTGCCGTATACAGTTCTACGGGTGAAGAAGTAAAACTTTTTGACCTTCCTGTAAAAAGCAGGAGCAAGGATGTCAACGACCCTGTTTCCACAGCTTTCATAGCTTCGTGCCTGAGGGGCAAGACCGATATCCCGTCGTATTTTATCTGTGACACGGAAATCTGCACTATAAGGATTGATATCATTGCACTGGGGTTTGTACCCGGAATTATCGTTACCTTTTATGATGAAAGCCTTATGAAGGATGTACTGAGGATTTTCAAGCTTACCAGCTATTGGGGGCAGCAGAAGGAGATATACCAGCACTTTGAAAAACTGCTGCTGCAAAGGCTGG
Source organism: Bacillota bacterium (assembly GCA_023426125.1). Taxonomy (GTDB): domain Bacteria; phylum Bacillota; class Clostridia; order Acetivibrionales; family DTU013; genus MnB-11. The sequence goes on along the minus strand of JAFABI010000088.1, from coordinate 14,858 downwards.
GAGAATTTAAAAAAATTTGTTCAGGAGAAGAGTATGACAATCGAAACGGAACAATTCAAGAAATGCAGAAATGAGTTCAAATGCTTTTACAATGCCGGTTATCCGGCGCACTCCTGGTCGGCGCTGTCTGCCGCAGCAAAAAAAGGCTTCACCTGGATTATGGAAGACAACAATAAAAAATATGATTTGCATCTACTGGCATGCCTGCCTTTTGCATGCCGCTTTTCTTATAATGCCGGCGGCTGCGCCAGGGATGCCGACATAAAGGATTGTGTTTCCGGATACTGCGAACTCAAGGATAATCCCGGGTGTGTCGTGATACTGGCAGGCAATACCAATCTGGACAATGCCGGCAGATATGCAAGGATATATATTGAGATAAACAATAACGACGATGTGAACGCCGAAAAGGATGCCGACCGGTTTATCACCATGTTTGTTCCGCCGGTAGGCTCAGTGGGGGGCAAGCATTTCAACAAAAAAGGACTGATTGAAAAGAGCATACACGTTAAATCCCAGGCGGTTTATCTGAAGGGGAAATCCCGGCCAAGGACCTTGAATATCGGAATTCATACGCTGCGGGACCAAAAGTTCTCGCAAAACACCGTCAACACTGTAGACAGACCGGAAATCATGCTGCATTTAAGCGACCAAAAAGACCCGAGGTATTCCTATTTTGAGGTGAGCTGCTGATGCAAAAATCCTACTATCTTATCGTTGCTTCGCAGGTTGCTCCGCTGCTGTTCGCAGTTTTTTCGCTGATATACGGCAAATACCCGCTGAGCCTTTTTATCAACGACAGAAATGTTTCGGACGACCATTATTACGACATAAAGTATATGCTTACGGGCCAGTCGGTAATGATACTGCCTATTTCCATACTGGTCAGCCTCCTGATGCTCCTGGAAAAAAGGAGCGTCTCCGCCGACCGTATAATCCTTGTAGTGGTTTTGTTTGTCGTCGCATATGCAATCTATGCTATTTATTTCATATCCCTCAAAAAAGAAGGATTTTTCAGTTCCGGTTTCATTGTCCGGTTCATCTATAGGTATTTACCGCTTCTAACCTCATTGGCTCTCATTGCGATAGGAATTTTTTCGTAAGCCCTTTTTGTGCTTCCTGTCCGCCAAAGCATTCTTCCGGATAGGGGAATGACCGGTTTTGAATACCCTGGCGGACCGGATAGACTATTCCAGGGGCTGATCTTCTTCTATCGGAGGCTGGTCCTCCACAATAGGATCTCCCACTTCTTCCGGCGGCTGTGTTTCTCCTGTTCTTGCCGGTTCGCCGGTGGTAAAGCCAGTCTGGTTCCCGGCCGGAGCACCGTGCACGGTGCAGTATTCGCCTGCCGGAAGTTCGTATACAATATCCTTTGGAGCTAGTTCACCCGGTTTTTTAGGAACATATGGAACCAGCCTTTGTATAAACACCTTCTCAATTACGGAACCGGGAGGACAATACGGCCCGGCCAGCAGATTCCTTTTGTAGATGTCCTGGCTCTGTGTGCATACCTGTGCACGGACATGAACGGTGCAAAAATCTTCATCCTTTGGCTCTGTGCCTTTAATGAAATATTCTTCTCTTGTGGCGTTGCCCCGCGGGTCATGGGCGCATAAATCCGTGGCGAGTTTGCCCGAGTAGATGCATATGGTTTTCTTCACCAGGTTGGGCGCCATAATGAATTCTTTCCTCTCCAGGTTCTTATGAACCGTGGACATAACAGCCGCCCAGATTTTCAGTGCCTGATTCGATTCGGAAGACTGAAGCGTTATCCTGCCGATTTTATTGTCATAGCCATACCACGTTGCCGCAACATAATAAGGCGTGTAGCCGACAAACCATTTATCCAGGTTATCGCTTGTAGTACCGGTCTTTCCGGCTACAGGCATGCCGATGCTTTTTTCCGTGACATATCCCGCCGCCGTACCGCCATGCGGATAAGGAGAAGTCTGGCCCTTTGTGACCTCCTGCATCATATTCGCCATGATGGATGCGGTTTGTTCGCTGTATGCCGTGTGGTAATTAGGCTTTTTATCCAGAAGAATCTTGTCGTCACGGTCTTTTACCTGGGTAAAGGAGGTAGGTTCATAATACATACCTTTATGGACAAACGGCACATAAGCTGCGGCCATTTGAAGGGGGTTCACCCCTTTGGTCAGCCCTCCCAGGACCAGGGAAAGGTATCTTTCATTCCTGTCTATGCCTACTTTTTTCAAGTATGCCAGGGAATTATCCGGCTTGAGGTAATCCATCCATATCTTGGCCGCCACGACGTTGATGGAGGCTTTCAAAGCATTCCTGACGCTGGTCAGGCCGTCATACTTATTGTCATAATTGTTCGGATAGGACGATTCCTTTTGCTTTTGCGTAGCAGATGGATCGTCGGCTCTCATATAAACCGGAACGTCATCGATCACTGTAGCGGGTGTAACTACACCCATATCAATGGCCGGTGCGTATACGGCAATAGGCTTGATGCTGGAACCCGGCTGTCTTTCAATTTGAGACGCTCTGTTTAAGGTGTTGCTTGCTGCCTTCTTGCCATAGCCGCCGTAGATGGCTTTAATCTGGCCGTTCTGTGCATCAAGGATCACCATGGAGGACTGGGGGTGTTCGTTGTATTTCGCCGCCGTTTTGTTTCCGGTGGGGAAATACTCATCGTTCAGATACACTGCATCCATGGCTGCCTGTAAGTCCGGATCCTGGGTGGTATAAATTTTAAGGCCGCCGTTGTATATCATAAAAGAAGCCATTTCGGAGGAAATATTTAATTCCTTCACCAGAGTCTGTTTTACTTCGCTGATGACCTGGTCTACGAAATAGGTCTGGACGTTCAGTACATTTGCCGATTCCTCTTTTTCAGCATATACCATAGGCTCGCTGATAGCCTGATCATACTGCCGTTGATCTATTTTCCCCTGCGCAAGCATCTGTTTCAATATGGTCTCCTGCCGCTCCTTTGCATTCTTCTTGCCAGTTTCAGTAAACGGGTTATTACCTCCCGGGTTGTTGGTAATTCCAGTAAGGAGAGCGCACTGTGCAAGAGACAGCTCCGATACGTCCTTGCCGAAGTATTTTCTGGACGCCGACTGGACGCCGCGGCAGCCATTGCCCCAATAGCTGTAATTCATGTACATCTCCATGATCTGCCATTTCTGAAGCTTTCTTTCCAGATCGATGGCTGCTGCCCATTCCTGAACCTTTCTTTGGACAGTGCGGTCATCATTTCCCGTAATGTTTTTTATGACCTGCTGGGTGATGGTACTACCGCCGCGGGCTTGTTTGGCATTTGGCACAACAAAGCTTTTCGCGTAGCTGACACCCGCATTGATAATGCCCAGGATATCGATCCCGGGATGGTCCTCAAACCGCTCATCTTCAATGGCGATGATGGCTTCAGTTAAAAATTTGGGGGCCTGGTCGTAGGAAATAGGTACGCTATCCTTGTTGTCCTTGCCGGTGAGTTTGGATATGACAGTGCCTTTGGCATCATATATGAAGGTAGTCTGGTTCATGTTGCCTATGAGGCTCTGGTAATCCACCTTGGGAGCAGTTTTCAGCCATCCGATGACAGCGCCTCCCACCAGCCCTGCAGCAGCACAGGAAAGAGCTATCAGTGAAATCACGACAAATTTTACAAGGGTAAACATAAATCTTCTTAAGGGTGTTGCCGGTTTGGTTTTTTTGGCCGGTCTCGAAGAAGCCGGCTTTGAACTGGACTTCATTTGGTCCTCCTCCTATTTCCATATAGGAATTATCTATATACTATCACCCGCGGCGCCACGAATATTCAGTCAAAATTATTGGACTGAAAGCTTCCGGAATTTGTTCCGTTTTTGCCTGCAGTGCTTTTGACCGGCGCTGTGAGGATTTGCAAAGTAATATTTTTTTTGCCAATCTATATTATAACACAATATTATAGCACAAATAATCTTATTTGGTTAAAGATAATGAAAGATCGATGGTCTTGAAGATTTTTTATGAAAAGGCAATAATTTTTTTCACAAAAAAAATCCCCGGTGCATACTATATCATCCGGGGGTTTCCTTCTATGAGAAATAGCGTATTGTACAGGCGCATATGGTATGTCGGAAAAAGAAATATCAAAAGAATGCAAACCATTAACAGGGGATTGGTTGCATTGATCATTTTTATCATTTTAATCCTGTTGTCCAATTTAAAGCAGGTCCCAAGCCTGATAAATTTCCCGTAGAATAAGGAAATATTACTTTTCAGCCCTTCTGCGAAAGGTCGGTTATCAAACCTTCAAGCTGTTGTTTCTTTCCTTTTCTTCATATACATCATCCAGTACAGTACTCTTTTTATAATTCTTCTTTGTTACCGGCTTTTCGGCGGCCTTTTCACTTTCCGGAAGCTCCATCATACTGCATTTTCCTTGAAACAGCGCACCTTCATCCGCTACAAAGCTGTTTACCCTGATATCGCCATACAGCTTTGCCGTTGATAATATTTTCAAGATGCCTTTTGCGGTTATATTGCCTTCCACCATTCCGGCAAGATTCACGTTGGCAGCCTCCAGATTGCCTGTAATTACAGCTTTTTCACCGACGTAGATATCGCCTTCCGCCCTGGCGTCGCCTTTGATCTTGCCATCAATCCTTACCGTGCCCTCCGATTCGATGTTTCCTGTAAAAACCGTATTGGTCCCGACAAGTGTATCAACACCTTCGCGAAATACGGAAGCTTTCTTGTTGAACATGATATTACCTCCTCGAAAATAAAATACCAGAGTTTCTTGCTTTGCCTGTGCTTATGCCTATGCCTATGCAAAAATGCAATTTTATTGCCGGCCCGTTATTTAATGTCGATATATGCCTGAGGGTCTACAGGCGTACCGTACAGCATAACTTCAAAATGAAGATGGGGGCCGGTACTTCTTCCGGTACTGCCGACCTCGGCTATGATATCGCCTTTTTTAACCGTTTGGCCTTCCTTGACCAGAAGCTTTGAAGCATGTCCGTACAATGTGCTCAAGCCTCGCCCGTGATCGATGATAACTGCAAGCCCATATCCGCTATACCGCTTTGCCAGCGTGACCTTGCCACCTGCGGAAGCCTTTATGTCCGTTCCTTTATCGGCGGATATATCGATGCCCTCATGAAAAGTTTTTCTTTTCGTAAAGGGATCCTTTCTGTAACCGAAGCCGTTGTTGAATTTTCCGTTTGCCGGTACCAGGGTGGGCACGGTCTCAAAATATTTCTCAAGCTTTGCATTGGCTTCCGACAAATCGAGAGTTACCACGTCTGTTCTGCTGGTCAGGTTGTTCAGGCTGTCAATCATATCCTTCAGACTGCCGATTTCCACAGAAAAATTACCTGGCGACCTTTCACCGGCTCTGTCGGTTTTGGTGCTGCTTTGATTTGCAATGTACTTGTCGGTTATTTCATTGAATTTTTCCGTAAATTCGGAAGTTTTCTCATCCACCGCTTTCCTGAAGGCTTCGTTGCTTTCCTTCATTTGTTCGATTTCGCCGGACTTTTCGTCCAATAATTTTCGCTGCTCGGAATTAGCGCTGTACAATTCGGTTAAATTCTGCTTTAATTTACGGTTTTCATTTGCTACATGGGTTATATACAGTACAGTTCCTGCTACGATCACGGCCATAAGTAAAAATGCAGCAAAAAACTTTCCATAGAAAGATGAAAACCTGAATACCTTAACATGGTTTGAGGAATGTGGTATGAAAACGACTGATAAATGTTTATTTGTTTGTGCTTTTGTCTTTCCCTTGTTCACAGCAAACCGCCATATTCCATATATTTTTTCGTCCAGGCTTTTTCATCTTTTGTATGATGGTTAGCAAAAACAGGCAATATTCTTATTCTACAAAAAAATCAAAAAACCTCTTTTCCAGGTAAAAATTATAATTTATTATTCGCAAAATTGCAAATATTTATCAGGCAGGCATACAATGGTGATTATGTAAACCTAAGGAAGGATAAGATTCCAAAGAAGGATTTTGTAAAAAAATATAGAATTATCATATAGATTGTATTGAAATTATTTTCATTGGCATCTGCTTTCGCAAACAGCAGTGAGTCTATAATGTTTGCACCGGCGGGCTCTAAGATAATTTCGCTCAATAAGGCATTCTAATCTGGATTTTGATGCGGAGATGAACTAATGATAAATATTCGAACCAAATTGGTATTGGCTTTTCTCATAACGGTTGTGATTTGTCTTTCAGCTGCTTCCGGTATTTCCTTTGCAGGCTACAAGCTAATTGTCTCCGGCATTGTGGCCAGTGCGGACAACAATAACCGGCAGGTGGACGGGGTGCAGGAAATCAACGAGCTGGTTGGCTCTCAGCAGCAGATGGCTGCAAAGGCCGTCATTGCTTCTGATTTATCTTCCAAAGAGGAATTTGCAAAGATAAATGAACAGGTTGGTGCATTGATCGACAGGCTTGCCTTGAATTCCGGCGGAAAAGATGCAGATGAGCTAAAAAAGCTGAAAGAGGCCAATAAACAGTATACGGCTTTGTTCCTGGACGGGATTTTGCCCGGAATACTGCAATCAGACCGGGCGGAACTGGATTCGCTCATAAATACGGCCATAGCGGACCATGAAGCTTTGCTGCTGCAGGAGCTTCAGCTGCAGGAGCTTCTGGAATCACGGGCGGCAAGCCGGTTGAACAGCTTTGCCTCACTGCTGGAAAATGCTTCAGCCGGTGCCGGCAAACAGTCGGAGGCTTTGGCAAAGCTATCCGGGAATGTTGAAGCGCTAAAGGAAGGAATGGATGCTTTGGCTGGAATTCCGGCCGCTGATTGGGAAGGGAACGCCAATGCCGATTTTGTAAAACAATGGGAGAGCTTAAGGCTTGAACTTGAAGCAATGAGCAGCGATGGTACGGCTCTTTCCCAGTTGTCCGGCGAGGCAGTGGATTTACTGGATAGGATCGATCTGGAAAGCGTGAAATCCGATGTGTTTTTCCTGGAGTCCATGAATTCTCTCGTTCACAATACAGGGTCAATGATGGTCTGCTCCATGGAGGCCCTCGCTTCAGGAGGAGAATTGCCGCCGGCCTTTGGTGAGGCTTCGGAAGAAGCAGCAAAAAATATTGAGGTTCTTGAAAAGGTAGTCACAGATAAAGACGATGCGCTCCTGACGTCTATCGCATCCGATGTTGCGGGTCTGGGCGGAAAGTTAGCCAATATCCATGAAAAATATAAGACAATATCCGGTGTTCAGCTGGACCGGAGCTATGAAAGCTTTTCAACACTGTATGAGCAGCAGTGGCAAAGTCTGGAAGGCCTGGAAGCTTCCTTCAAGCAATACCTGGCCGAGGACGTAAAAAAATCCAATGAACTGAAAAATGTTCTTTTATGGTCGCTGGCAGCCATGACCCTTATTTCTTTGTTGATTGGAATGCTTATTGCCCTTCTTTTATCGCGAAGTATCCTGAAGCCCATAAGGAATCTTTCAGTCCAGCTGGGCAGAGCCGAATCCGGAGATATTACCGCAAGGACGTCTGTGGCCAGCAGAGATGAGATAGGCATCCTGAGTGAAAAGGTGAACAGCGTACTGGACAGCCGGCAGAAGATGGTGGAACAGGTAGCCAGCACGAGCGGCGACATCGGGATATTGCGCAAAACATTGGCGGAACTGTTCCGCCACAGCAGGGATAATGCGGGTAGGATTTACAGCAGTGTGAAATCTGTAATGGATGGCATAAAGACTGAGGGAAAGAGGCCGGATATCAACCTCGAGGGTATAACGGAATTGGCTGCGGAAGTGGGTGATTTCTCTGCAGCTACCGACAGGGTGGTAAAGGATGGGATGAAGGCAATTGAAGCGGCAATTTCCGGTGAAAAATCCGTTGAAGAAGCCGGAGATGCGATCAAAAACGTTACGGGCACAGTCAGGGAAATCGCCGGCTCCATTCATCAGCTGGACGAATCGTCAAACCGGATCGGAATTATTACCAATACCATAACCGAAATCGCTTCAAAGACCAATCTCCTTGCACTGAATGCGGCCATTGAGGCGGCAAGGGCCGGACAGCAGGGCAAGGGCTTCACCGTCCTTGCGGATGAAATCCGGAAGCTGGCGGAAGGCAGTAATAAAGCTGCGGGGGAGATCAAGGCACTGATCGCCGAGATACAAAAACGTATCGGCTTTGCCGTGGAGAGGATAGGCGAGGGCGTCAGCGGTGTGGATGAGGGAGTTGCGAGGATCAACAAAGCCAGGGAAAGCATCTATGCCATCACCGAGTCCATCCGGTTTGTTTTAGAGTCGCTTAAAACTGCAGCTTCTGCGGTACAGAGCCGGAAGTTCACTACGGATGAGTTGAGGAAGCTTGCCGAAGGAGTGAACGGTACGTCAGAAATGTCAGCGGCTGCAGGGGAACTGGTAGAGGCCGAACTGGAAAAGCAGAAGGAGGCGGTAAGGCAAATGGAGGAAATGTCAGCCAGGCTGGATGAGATATCGGAGAATATGAACAAGGTTCTTGAGCAATTCAAAATCTGAAGGGATATTCTTTGACTTCCAGGTTGACGGTAGAGGGGTGCGCCCTTTTCTTTATATAAATAGATAAATGTATAGGTTTTAGTAAATTCTGGGTATACTATTGCTATGGCATACTGATTCTATATATATTAAGTTTATTTACCCCGGCAAGGGGTAATTTTTTTGCAGCTCTTCCTTCATAAGACGCACTTGTTTGCAGGCATTTTGCCGCAGACCTCTCCAATCTAAAAAACAAAGGATGTGCAACCGGTAAGGGCGATTCATTGATTGCTTCGGAAAGGAACAGAGGAAATGGTTGAAAAAAATAAAAGCTATGTGATTGATATAACAGGGATGACGCACGAAGGGCAAGGCGTAGGCAGAGTGGAGGGATTCACTGTTTTTGTGGACGGCGCTCTTGAAGGCGAGCAGGTAGAGGTGAAGGTAGTTAAGGTAAACAAGAACTTTGGTTTCGGCAAGCTGATGGGGATTCTCAAACCTTCCGGCAGCAGGGCAGAGCCATTCTGTGAAGCCTTCAAACGCTGCGGCGGCTGCACTCTGCAGCATCTGGACTATCAAGGCCAGCTGGATTATAAGACCCGGCTTGTCAAAGAAAGTCTGAAGCGTATCGGCAAGCTGGAAAACATAATTGTACAGGATACCATCGGAATGAAGGAACCTGTGAATTATCGGAATAAAGCGCAATTTCCCGTTGCCCTGGGGAATGGAACAGTCATTACAGGCTTTTACGCAAAACGGACCCATGAGGTTATCGACAGTGTGGAATGCGGTATCCAGGATAAGGCAAGCGACAGGATACGGAAAATAATCCGGAAATTTATTGAAGAAAAGAAGATCTCCGTCTATGATGAAGCAACAGGAAAAGGCCTTTTGCGGCATATTATGACCCGGGTTGGCTTTAAGACCGGCGAAGTTATGGTGGTGCTGGTCGTGAACGGCAGTGCACTGCCGTTCAGTGATGAACTGTCCGGCAGGCTGGTATCTGAAGTGCCCGGTGTCAAGAGTATTTTTTTAAATATCAACACCGGCGACACCAATGTAATACTGGGAAGCAAGAATATAAAGCTTTTTGGCAGTGATTCCATTATTGATTCCATCGGCAAGTATAAATTTCACATATCGCCTCTTTCCTTTTTTCAGGTAAATCCGGTTCAAACGGAGGTTTTATATGGCAAAGCCCTTGAATATGCAGGACTGACAGGAAACGAAACCGTATTTGACCTGTACTGCGGAATCGGGACAATATCGCTTTTCCTGTCGCAGAAGGCAAAGAAGGTGTACGGCGTCGAAGTGGTGGAGGATGCGGTCAGGGACGCCCGGAGAAACGCGGAGATCAATGGGGTAAAGAATGTTGAGTTTATTGTCGGTGAAGCAGAGAAAGTGATTCCCGGGATGTATGCACAAGGCATAAGAGCAGGCGTAGTGGTGGTGGATCCGCCGAGAAAAGGCTGCGATGAGGCACTGCTCAGGACTCTGGCGGAGATGCAGCCCGGCAGGATCGTGTATGTATCGTGCAATCCGGCAACACTGGCGAGAGACTTGAAGTATTTGGAGGAACATGGGTATAACGCAGTGGAGGCACAGCCGGTGGATATGTTTCCTTGGACGACGCACGTTGAAAGCTGCTGCTTGCTCGAAAGGATTTGAAGCCTTTAAAATCAAGGATTTGAAGAATATTTGCAATATACAAGAGTTAATCGACCCTTGAGGATACAAAACAGATGACACAGATTTATTTTCTATTTCATGTTTGCAATTATGCTTATGTGGATTATAATATAAGCGTAATTGTAAAGAGGGCGATATAGTGGATTATCTATCTGAGTTAAATAAACTTATTAGGCAAAAAAACGGCATCATTACAACAAAAGAAGTAAGTGAAGCCGGGATTCCGCGTACTTATTTATCAAAATATGCGTATGACAATAATCTTGAACATCCTGAACAGGGCATTTATGTTGCTGAGGATGCTTTTTCAGATGATATGTATATTCTGCAATGCAAGTATAAGCAGGCTATATTCTCCCATGATTCAGCCTTGCTTTTGCATAATTTAACTGACCGCGTGCCTTTTCAGAATACAGTTACAGTAAAATCGGGATACAATACGGTGAACATCAAAAAAACCGGCGCTAAAGTCTTTATGGTGAAAAAAGAGCTATATGATCTTGGATAAAAACTCTACAAACTATGTTCAGCAATTCGGTTATGGCTTATGACATGGAGCGCACGATCTGTGATATTATCAGAAGCCGCAAGGATATCGAAATCCAGGTATTTACCGATGCTTTGAAAATGTATGCAAGGCGGAAAGATAAGAACCTAAACATTCTTATGCGTTATGCTCAGCAATTCAGAGTTCAAAACATCCTCAGAAGATATCTGGAGGTGCTGCTATGAGAAAAAGGGGGAATATCTGTAATGAGTAATATAATCAGTGTTAGTGAGGGGAAAATTGCACTCTATTCAATAGGTGACAGCAGTGTTTATGTGGATGTTGTATTTAAGGACGAGACTTTTTGGATGACGCAAAAAGCCATTGCGGAGCTATTTGACGTGAATGTTCCCGCTATTAGTAAACACATAAAAAACATTTTTGATGAAGGTGAATTGATGCCTGAAGCAACTGTTTCCATTTTGGAAATAGTTCAAAAGGAGGGCGAACGCGAAGTAAATCGGTCTCCGGAATTTTACAGCCTTGACATGATTATCGCCGTTGGGTATCGTGTTAACTCAAAAAAAGCGACAAAATTCCGCCAGTGGTCAACGCAAACCCTGAAAGAATATATACAAAAAGGCTATCTTTTAAATATGGATATGCTGAAAAACGGACGGCAGTTCGGGCGTGATTACTTCGACGAGTTACTGGAGAAAATCCGTGAAATCCGGGCCAGCGAACGCCGTGCATACCAAAAGATAGCCGACGTTTTTGAGCAATGCAGCTATGACTACGATAAAAACAGCGAGCTTACCAAAGAGTTTTACGCATTTGTGCAGAATAAGCTGCACTATGCCGTAACAGGGAAAACAGCGGCTGAACTCATTGCTGAGCGTGCCACGCTTGACCATCCTACAATGGGGCTTACAACCTGGAAAGATGCTCCGAAAGGGAAAATCCTGAAAAGGGATATCGGAGTGGCCAAGAATTATCTGAACGAAAAAAGATATCGCGCCTTAACCGACTTGTCACGATGTTCATCGACTATGCCGAACTTATGGCAGAGGACGGCATAGCCATGAGTATGCAGGACTGGCTGAATGAAACGGACAATTTTCTTAACAGCAACCGTCGGCGTGTACTTGATGGTAAAGGTCTAGTTTCCCATGAGGATGCATTGAAAAAAGCTACTAAGGTTTACGAACAGTTCCGTATTCAACAGGATAGGGATTATATCTCTAACTTCGATGAAGCAATGTCGGAGTACCTAAAAGGTAAAGATCTTGATGATGAAGATGAGAACTAATATAGTTATAGCTGCCTTTGCTGGTATCGGGAAAACTTATTTTTTGCTATAATGTCGAGGGTGCTTACGATTTCGTGTGTATGCCTTTTAAAATACATTTTTCCGGGAGGTAAAATAGGTTCTGAAGCAAGGAAGGCTGATTTTAGTCTGGAAATGAATCCAGATTATCCCCAAAATTATGTGGATGCTATCTTGGAAAATATGGATAGATTCGGAAGTAAATATAACGGTAAATACATCCTTGGGAATTTGTTTGTGTGCGGTGATTGCGGAGTGTCTTATCGGAGAAGGACAGAACGAGGCAAGGTCGGCTGGCGCAGTGCCACAAGGATTGAGAAAGGCAAAGAGGCATGCCCGAACTCCCCTACTCTGGATAAAAGATGGATACAGGATACTCTGAGTAAGTCTATTTACCGGAACGGAGCTTATGACGAAAGCATAATCAGAAATGAAGTCGATAAAATCCAGATTTTTGATGCCTATATTCAGATTTACTGCACGGATAGATTGCAGGAGAAAAGATTATTCCAGAATGACTGAACCTGTGATATACTAATAATTGTCAATAAGAATGGAGGTTAAAGCCTTCGGCATTAGATTGATCGGGGCAAATCCCAGATGTGCTGGCTGTGGTATCTACTAAAAAGGCAGGAACCAATGAGCTGTTCCCGAAGGAAAGCAAATTCTTAAAGCCTATGCCGACAGAGCCTTATAAGACAGGTTAGGCAAATGCTAAAAAAGTTGGACGAAATGATTCTTGCCCTTGCGGCAGTGGCATGAAATAAAAAAATGCTGCGGAAAGTGATGGAACCATAAATGGTTATTTTGCTTTTTGGTGTAACGAATGTAGGAAAGACTGTAACAGGTGAGAAGCTTGCCGAAAAATTGAATTTTTCTTTTATTGATATGGATGAAGAAATAAAAAAGAGATTTCAGACGACCTTGGAAAAATTTATGCAAGACCACCCATTTTCATATGAACGAGGTCAAATTAAGGGTAAGCTTTTAAAGGATTTGCTGAAAGAAAATAAAGATAACATTGTTATTGCAGTAAGTGTAATTTATTATTCAAGATTTTTTAACTCACTTTTGGACCTGGAAAAGGTAATTGCTATTGAATTACAGGATTCAGAGAAACACATTTTTGATAGATTGGTTTTTTCTGATAAGAATGATAATGTTTATAAAGATGATTTATATAAAGAAAAGCATAAAGATTATTATATTAAAGATATACACGAAGATATTATATATGCCAGAAGGATTTTTAAAAAAATCGAGAATAAGTATTTCATAAATAATCGTCCCGTAGACCAAGTTGTTGATGAATTAATGGTTAAAATACAGAACATGGCCCCAAATAGCAGGTTGGTATAGGGGGGAGGAATTGTAATGGGTGGAGTTTAAGATCAAAGAAGAAACAAATAGAATTGAGTTCAAGCAGGAGCTTAACGACAAACTGGAGAGGGAGGTTGTCAGCTTTCTCAATTATCATGAGGGTGGAGCAATATAATAAGGCAGGATGGCAGATTAAATGGCGGATTAAAATTGCTTTTGAATGTCATAAAAAATAATAATCCGAGAATCAGAGCTAAAGATGCCTCGGAATTATTAAGCAATCGGCCAGTTAGCACTATAGAAAAACAAATACGAGAATTAACCGACAAAGGTTTAATTGAACGGCGGGGCAGTAAAAAATCCGGAGGTTAATATGTGGTGGAGATTAAATAATTGTGCAACGATGCGTTGCACAATCTAAGGAGGAGAGGAGAAATTTATGGTGGATAAGACTAGCCCGGAGAAGGCAGTTAAAGAATTGACTATGTTGCTGATGTATTTGACGAAATTTAATGAACGGGGCCGTTTTGAATCAGATATGGATATGGCTTGGAAGGGATATGATTTTGACATTATTAATGAACTTGATAAGGAAGATTATATTCGACAGGGAAGCCACCGTTCCAAGTCTGTAGCAATTACAGATAAGGGTATGAACTTATCACGGGAATTATTGACCAAATATAATATATTAGATTGGAAGTAGATATAACAAAAGTGCTCTTACAGGCGATGGATGCAGAAATATACTCTGCCGCCAAGGCCCCACCAGGTTCAAGCGACATCTTTTTTGTATCCTCAAGGCACGTTGAGTGCGTAATAGTGATGACAAACAGTGGTTCTAAGGACAAATGAGGCAGTCCAACCACTATATGTAGTGGTTTTAGAGCAAAAAATAAGCAAAAATTGAGGAAAAAAACTGCGATTTTTGCCCCTGATTTTTGGGGCTTTTCATAGATGACATTTGGGATTTCGGAGTCCATACTTGAATTCCCCATGGTTGGGAAATAAAATGATAAATATAGAACATATAAACAAACTGGAATTTGCGGAGGAAATAAAATGGCATGGGATTATGCAGAATTATCAAAGATGGCAAAAGCAAATGGTGGTCCTGAAAAATTGGTAGACTTACTTATCAATTCAGGAAAAAGAAAAATGTTTCCGTGACTAGGAACAGCTGTTCCGGTGGGAGTTGCGACTACTGTACTTGTTAAAAAGCATATAAATATTTTTCTGATAAAAAAGCTGAGTCAAATACAGAGATGGAATTGGCTAAGCAAGAATTGATTCAAGGGATTAAGGATTATGATGCGACCCATGCCGAAGTACATTCTGATATTATGAATATAAGAAAAATTACAGACAACAAAAAAGAATATATAGACTTACTATTGCTGGCTGACGAGCAAGAAGATATGATAGATAAGTATCTTGATCGTGGTGAAATGTTCGTTTTGGATGATAATGGCATAAAAGCTGAATGTGTGATTACACAAGAAGGTGATGGTGTTTATGAGCTTAAAAACATTGCTGTTTTACCTGATTGTCAACGAAAAGGCTATG
>JAFABI010000050.1 GCA_023426125.1 Bacillota bacterium | reverse complement strand
CTCGGGCTGGCAGCAGGCCGCCCGCGACGAGTATTTCTTCTTGCCGTCCGTGGAGGCCGTGAACGGCCAGATCCTGACGTGGGCCAAAGCGCCTGGCGACCGCGGCGAGTGGATCTACGTATACATGGCCCTGGACTGCTACGCTTGGAACTACGTACTCGTCTCGGTCTACGTGCCGCAGGCGCAACGCGTGGTCGACGTCATCGGCCAGCCCGGCGTCCCAGGCGTCACCACCCCGGCGCCCGGCACCGTCCGCTACAGGTTCATGCAGACGATGTGCATGCAGGCCCTAGGCATCCCGCCGCCGCTGGCTGCCGTCCCGTACAACCCGGCTGGCGAGGTGGCGCGATGAAAGTAGCCCAAATCGCGGGGCAATACACATCGGCCTTCCACGCTGTGCGGGGCGGCGGCATCATGTGCAGTGCTTCGCCCCGGCAGTTGTGCAACGTGCGCGAACGAGACCAAGTGCCTGACGCTCGGCTGTGCAACCGCTCAGGGTGCGCCAAGGCCTTTCGCAGGGCCGCCAACAAGCGGCCCGGCGGCCGGATGCGGATTCCGCGACACCTGCGCACGGCACGCGACCTGATCCGGGCCCACCTGAGCGAATCAGGTTTGACCATTAGTGGTGACTTGGCAGCAGCGTGGCAACAACAGGGCAAGTCAGCGCTGCGCACGATGAGCATGCCGAATAAGCCGCTGACGCCTACACAGGTTGCCGCAGTGGTGAGGCTGTGCCGACTCGATGATCTGGACGCGACCGAACTACACCTGGCCGCTGCGCGTGAGGTTGGTTGGGCGATCGATCCGGCCCGAGTGTTGACAAACGCGTAACTGGTCCGTTATGGTTGCTCCACCAACAAACGAGCCGCCGATTCAGGCTCCAATCGCAAAGGAGATACCCATGGACAAGCTGACCAAGACCGCCGCCCTGGCAATGGTGTGACTGGCCGTGAACTGGCAACCCGTCACCCATAGCGACCACTCCGACGCGCCGGCGCTACACGCGCCGCTGCCGTTCGAGCTTGACGAGGCGGACCGCGCCCAGGCAATCGCGGCTCGCTACTACATCCAGCAGCACGTCCAGCGCCTCAACGCACAGGACGCACAGCGAAGAGCACGCCCCGATTGCGCCCAGCCCCAGGCTGTTGACATACGCGTAACGGGTCCGTTATAGTCTGTCTACACCCACTGAGGATCGCCCACGTGAACCGCCTGACCCCTGTGTCCAGAACCAACCCCCTCGCGCCGGCGGGCCGCCGGCAGGCCGTGCGACGGCTGACACCCTCGGCAGCGTTCGCTCGCGCCGCCCGGCTGGCCGCCGAGTTCCTGGCCGTGATGATCGTCTCGGCAACCCTGATCGTCACTTTGACCGAGATCGCCAAGGCTTTCGCGAGGGCTTCCGCATGACTAGTCAAGAAATCGAGGAGCCACAAGTCATGACCGCAGGCTATGGGATGGCAAAGTGGCCCGCACGACTGGCCGAGTCGCGCAACGCAGCGGACAATACGGCCGTGGCGTTCTGGCAGTCCCGCCACGGCTTGAAGCGTCCACCGCAACTGACCGACCTGCGCGAGCTGGCGCGCACCATCAGGAGGGATGCAGGTCAGTGAACTACTACAACGAGTTCGACCCGCAAGCCGCGGCCTGGCTGCGCGCACTGATCGCCGCAGGCCAGATCCCGGCCGGCGACGTAGACGAACGAAGCATCGAGGACGTGACCCCAAATGACCTACGCGGATTCACGCAGTGCCATTTCTTCGCCGGAATCGGCGGATGGCCGCTCGCCCTGCAGCTCGCAGGATGGCCCACAGACCGACGAATATGGACTGGAAGCTGTCCTTGCCAGCCTTTCTCCGCGGCTGGCAAAAAACAATGGGTTTGCTGACGAGCGGCACCTCTGGCCCGCCTTCCACTGGCTCATCGAGCAGTGCCGGCCTCCAGTCGTGGTTGGCGAACAGGTTGCCAGCGCAGCTGTCGGACCTTGGATCGACCTTGTACTCACTGACCTGGAAGCCTTGGGTTACGCCAGCGGGGCGTATGCTGGTCCGGCAGCGGGGGTCGGTGCGCCGCACTTGCGCGACCGATCGTACTGGGTGGCACACTCCGGTGGTCCGAGATCATCGGAACAGCGGCGGGAATGGTACGAATCCACGGGACTTGCCGCGCCAGGCGTACTTGACGGGCTGGCCTACGCCGACGGTCGGGAACGCGCAAGGATCGCAGATGGCAAAGGACGCCAGTCCGACGGGGCGCAGACCGGACGGTTCAAAGGCGACCGTATCGTTGCCGCAGGTAGCGAGCTTCTCGGGCTGGCCGACTGCCCGGGCAACGGACGGCGAGAAGAACGTGCGCACGCTGGAGGGCTCGCTGTCGGAAATCAAGAGAAAGGGCTCGCCGCAGGACTTGGGCATGACGGCGGCAATCGTAGGTCCGGCCCGACTAACGGCAGCTGGCGAGATGCTGACTGGCTCGGATGCCGGGATGGAAAGTGGCGGCCAGTTGAGGCCAGGTCACAGCAGATGGCTTATGGGCTATCCTCTCTCATGGGATATGGCCGCCATTCGCGCGATGCCTACCAAACAGCGAGGAAAGAAATAGATGACTGGTGCAGCGCTACGCAAACCCGACCCCGAGAAGCGTTGCATGATCTGTGGTTGTCGCTTGCAGCGCAGGCGGATGCCGTCCGGTCGATTGGAGGACCTGGGGGCGTTCCTTCGCCGTCAGTTCTGCTCGCTTTCTTGCGCGAACTCGCGTGCGAAGGGTGGCACGTCGAGGAAGGCGTATCACGCGCAGGCGCGAAAGCACCGCAAAACGGAGTGCGAAAGTTGTGGGTGCCAAACGAGACTGCACGTTCACCATTTGAACGAGGACTGGCGAAACAACGACCCAAGCAATCTGCAGACGCTCTGCATTTTCTGTCATCAATTTTGGCACGCCACGCATCGTCGGCTTGGCCTGAAGCCGTCGCAGCGGATGCCGAAGTTGGATTTCCTCTCGGCGCAGGTAGCCCCGCCCGCGTGGGACGACTGCGCGGTTACGGCAATGCTATTGTTCCACAGCAAGCGGCGCAGTTCATCCAAGCCCTGATGGAGTACCAGGCATGTTCACCCAACTGAAAGCCATCTTCGCCGGCGCGATCCTGCTGGTCGTGCTGATCATCGCCGGCCTGATCTACTGGCGCGGAAGCAGCAACGCCACCACGAAGGCCGATCTCAAAGTCGCCCGCCAGACCATCCAGCGCGAGCGTGCCGCCGCGCAGGTCGAGCAGACCACCGACGCGCGCGTCAACGCCGAGACCATCAAGACCGCGCAGACCGCGCAAGAGGCCACACATGAAATTGCTTCGATTCGCACTGACCGCGCGCGCCCGCCTGTTGCGCCTGTTGCGCCTGCTGATCCTGCTGATGCTGAGCGCGCTGCTCGCGTCCTGCAGCTCACTCGGGAAGCCCGAGCAGCAGCCGTCGAATCGGCCGCCCGCTTGCAATCAGCGGGAACCAGCACTCGATAGCGGCGACCCGCCGGACGGGTCGGCGGTGTACGACTGGATGGCCTGGGCCGAAGCGTATGTGCGCGCGCAGTACGCGGTGGTCGATCGGGACAACAAGCGCGCCGCGACGGCCGATTGTCTGGACGATTTGTCGCGCATCAAGTAACATCTGCGTTACGAAAGCCCACTGCAACCACCCACGACACCCATGGCACGAAAGACCCCACGCTGGTACCAGCGCGAAGCGGTAGACGCCGCGCTGGCGGCCATCCAAGCAGCGCACAACACCCACCCGATCCTGGCCATCGTCACCGGTGGTGGCAAGTCGCTGGTCGCCGCTATGCTGGCCGAGGGCCTCATCGGGTTGCACCCGGCGGCGCGCGTCATGATCCTGGCGCCGAGCCAGGAACTGGTGACGCAGAATGCCGCCGAGGCCGCCGAGTATCTCCCGGCCCCGTTGGCCTCGCAGATCGGCCTGTATTGTGCCTCGCTGGGCCGCAAGGATCGCCAGCGCAAGATCACCTTTGGCACGCCGCAGTCGGTCTGGCGCCAGGTCCGCCGCTTCGGCCCCATCGACTACGTGCTGGTCGATGAGGCCCACGGATTCGACCTGACGCTCAAGTCCTCGCGTAAGCTGGTGGAGGGCCTGCGGGAGCTGAATCCGCGAGTCCGGTTCATCGCTCTGACGGCCACGCCGTTCCGACAGAAGGGCATCAAGACCGTTCCACTGTCGCAGTGCGGCTTGTTCACGTCCAAAGTGTACGACCTGACTACCGGCCGGAATTTCAACCGGCTCGTGCGCGAGGGCTACATCGCGCCCATCACCGCCCCGACCGTGCGGTTCCCGCAGATCGACGTGGAGGGCCTGAAAACCTCCGGCGGCGACTTCGACGAGGCCGAGTTGGCCAAGCGCGCCATGGCGGTCACCGAGGAAGTGGTGACCGTAGCGCTGG
>JAFABI010000039.1 GCA_023426125.1 Bacillota bacterium | reverse complement strand
CCCACCAAGGTCAGGTATAAAGGGCACAATTGGATTCCTTCCTCTATCAATTTCAAACCATGCTTCTGTAGAAGTTACTTCCTCCCTTTCTCCCTTTTCATTCTTTCTGTAGAATGAATATAAAGCTATACCTTGGTTAGGAAATGTTATTTCCATTTTTATTTTATCAGTTATGTAAATATTGGTTATTGTTGAAAGCTTCATCTCTAGCCGTAAATTGCCCTCGGTTTTATATAGTTCTTACTGCTTTTTAGGGTCTTTTCCAGCAAAAGGTTTTACCTCCCAGACCATTCCGTTTGCTACATTATCTTACTGGCAAGTTACCCCTTGTCAATTTTGAGCAATGGCTTTCCGCTAATGTAAGGGGAGTAAAGAAATTTTGACAAGCAAAAAAGTTATCATAAAATATCTTATTACATTATTGGCACTCCCATGAAACATTTAATATTTGAATTTTTCTTTCTTTACACCGAAATATATCCTAGTAGCAGAACAAAAAACTACATAGATTGTATATAACCCAGATATTGAAATAATTACCAGCCAAATATTAGGCATAAAGAAAATATATAGCAAATTTATACAACCAAAAATACATATAAATATTAACAACGCGATACCCAAATAATATACCCATGGACGTCTTATAAATAAAGCAATAATTAGCATAACAAAAATTAAAATGAGAGTACCAAGAATACCAAAAGATAGAAAACTTCCCTTGTTTATTACTTGGTAATACAAAAAATTTATAATGTATAAAATACCTAGAAGGTAGCTAATTACTAATACAGATATTTGCCAGGGTCTCTTTGTTTCCATATGTAACATTCCTTTACTAAAATTTATTTTCTTAATTTCATTACATTTTAAGTATTATATAGTCTAGTAGTGCAGTTTAGTAATCTCTATTGTAAAAGCAATTTACCCACAAGAGATGAAGTTATGAGCTCTATCTCTTGCGGATAACATAAATCAACTAATTTGGTATACTGCCAATCAAAATCCACCCTCAATCCATTTACAGTATATTTAATATTACTTGGAAGGCTATTCGTAAATGGTTCCACCATGCATTTATCATGTAATGTAATACTACCAATCATTCTTATGTCACTTGCAGAAACCCCTTCGTACCCAGGAACAAATCCATTTAACCACCAGTGTGCCGGGTCGTACCTGGTAAAAACCGGTGTTGTGCTATCGCTTACGTAAAAAGAAAATGACATAGACATGTAGTTTTCAAAATCAGCAGCATCATAATATCCCAAGTAACCTAGCTGTTCATTACGAGTATAAATCCCCATTTCACCGCCAAGTCCCATACTTTTATAGTCTCCAGACTTCCAAAATTAAATTCTCCAGTCGCCAAATTCCATTTTTATAGTATTCATATCACTAACTGCACCAAAAGCTGTATCGTATAAATCGCAATAACCAAAGATTTTTTGTATAGGATCTTCAGGTGAATAATAAATACCTTGTTCGTTATCTGCTTCAAACGTAGCCCTAGGAACCAACGAGTATTGGAACCCAGGCGTTCTAGCTCGCTCTCTAATTTTATTAGCTCTGGTATGATATTCATTTCTAAAATTCGTGTCATCTGTTCCTATCCACAAATTTCCTAATGTAACAAGCATCTGATAAGTTGAAGAGTCGCTTCCAAACTCCGCTGCGTCTGGGTCAAAGTACCAAATGCCATTTACATATCCAGGTTCCCTCAAATGTCCTGATGGGTCAAGGAAATTCACAGGGTTGTTTTCGCAATACATGTATAAATTTAAACTTAGCGGATTAGTTATATCTCCCCGGTAAGTATCCTCTTGTGTAAACCTCCCTATCACCGGATCATAATATCTCGCACGCAGATAATATTCACCGGTTATCTTGTCGAACTGCTCACCTGCATACATGAACCTGTTGGCTACTGTCTCACAATAACTGGCTGTGTTGCCGAAGGCATCATAAGTGTAGCTGTTGAGCACTTCTCCACCGCCATTTACGAGGTTCACAACATCACCATGGGCATTGTGCAGGTAATATGCCGGAGCTTCGCCATTATCTGTTTTTGCTATAAGATCAATACCCCTTATATATCTTGTAACATCATCCTCTCCGGTTTTTTCAGCGATTACATTCCCCCTGTCCAGAGTGAAATCATACCAGTTGCCATTTTCTATGGTGGATACCCTGAGTCCGAATGCGTCATAGTCATATGCCATCCATTGGCCGTCGGACATACTCGTCTCTTTCAGTCTATTGAACCCGTCATATGTATATATCGTATTTTTTGTCCCTTTTGTTAACTGTGTCAGATTACCGTTGCCATCGTATGCGTATGTAGTTGTTATTCCATTATTTATGCTCTGTGTCAGCCTATTCCTTGCATCATAAGCATAGGTCGTATTATCAGCCCCAAGCACTTTGCTTAATCTGTTTCCCGCATTGTCATAGGTATAGGTTTCAAGGCCCAGTCCCGGATAAATAGCTGTTTTCAATCTATTCAGTTCATCGTATGTATATATTGTCCTTGAACCGTTTTCAGTCTTTATCAACTGATTACCGTTATTATCATAGGTATAGCTGTAGCTACCTATCACATTATCCTGCGGATCATGGTTGACCATACCTGATATATTCTTGTCCCGGTCATATGTATAACTGATATTGATTCCGGTATCGTAATTAATCAGAGCTATGCACAAGAGTATACTCCTCTGCGGCTTTTTCAATTACTTTTGTCAAATGTTCACTTCGGAAAACAAGGGCAGAAATCAAGACATTAGCATCAACCATTACTCGCATTTTTTTCTTCCTACAATTCTTTTCTTATTTGTTTAACCATATCAACTACGTCCTGTTCGGTTTTAAGTCCCAAACGCTCAGCTTCACCCTTGAAAGCTTCCTGTGCCTCCATTAGAGCCACTCTTGTAGAGTTTTCAACAATAATCTTCCCGTTTTGTTCGATGAATACAACCTTGTCACCGTCTTTAAGGTTTAGTTTACGGCGAATCTGTATAGGTATTGTAATTTGGCCTTTTGCCGTTATCTTTGCAAGTTCCATAATTCTCAGCCCTTTCTGCGAAAACATTGAATTCCTTACTTGATTATATTATATGCTGGATAAGCAAAAATATCAATCCACCCTTTTGATATAAAGCCCGTTGTTGTAGCATATTATGAAGGTTATGTCTACCTGTGAGAAAAGGAAAAGCCCCGAAAGAGCTATACTAAATCGAGGCTTTGTAATAATTTTTTTATGCTGATAAGGCAGTTTTCATTTCTATCAACTTGGTCTCATTTGGCAGTTTACATAGCAACTCATCTATAATGTGAGTAAGAAAGTTGCACATCACTGCCTGGAATTCATTTTGAGGAATATAACATATACCATATGGATTTACGAACTCTATCATACTTTCTCTGTGTGTTTCTTTGTTATCCCATGCAATTTCAATATTATCTATAACTTTTCTAAAGAATACATCAGGTAGAAAAGAACCTGACCCATTCCAAAACCAATTATGCCTTGAATACCATTCCTGCCTTATTTCAAACCACCTATTAAACTCTTCATCATCTTCTGTATCATATTCACCACTATTTTTATATATCTCTAAGCTGTTCTGCCCTGCAACAGGAAGTGTTATAGGGTCATTATTTAGAATATATTTCAGATTTTCATGGAACCATTCAATAATATAAATAAGGTTATATTCGTATAAGTGCTTTTCTTCATTTCTTTCATATTCGCATATGTCATTTCCATTTACCCATAGCCTTAATTGACCCCATGACTCTCCCAAAATACCTTTCTCACCAAAATTACTATTCGTAAGGATATATTCTATCGCAAATATTCCTTTGCAACCAAATAGTTTCAATATACTCACCCCTAATTATTTTTAATAAAATCTTTATATTGTGCCTTGGTTATCTTTCCATCATCCAACATTTTTCGCAAAACATCAGTTGGAACTTCTTTTGCAGGGTTTTGTACTTCATAAGCATGCCAACCGCCATTCCCATCAGGCTGGAATTTTACTAACTTCCCATTTTTCACGTTATAAAGCTGCTTATTCTTTGATGATGAATAAGCATTATCTAATGCCTTTTGTCCCTCACTTGCATCATCATAAAATGGGTCTTTACTTCCCCAGCCACTATTCGGGTTATGTTTTGGGCTTGGAACATAGAGGTTTCCATTACTTGCAAGTGAAATTCCAGCACCCTGCGCTGTCTGAATTATTCCATTTACTGTTCCAGAATTTACTCGCACAATTTCACCACTACTTGTAACGAGTGCTTCCCCGGCGGAAGTGGTTATTTTGTATATACCACTGCCTATATTCACAAAACCGTAAATCAAATTAGCGTACGTACCTGCTTGATAAGCAAGTGCAAAATCAGGATTGTTGCTTTTTAAATAGTCCCAGTCATTTTCCTCTGCTCCAAATAAACTCCTAATCTTATTACTTAACCATCCACCTAAACCAAAGAAAATAGCGTCATCAATTGATTTAGCCCAACCTGCGACAGCATCAATACACTTGTTACCTGAAGGATCAATGTATCTGATGGGATTGTTGCTGCAATACGTATATAGATTCAAACTCTGCGGATCTCTGATATCTCCTCTGTAACTATCCTCAGTTAACATGCGTGAAGTTGCAGGATCATAATATCTCGCACGCAGATAATATTCACCGGTTATCTTGTCGAACTGCTCACCTGCGTAAATAAATCTGTTGGCTACCGCCTCGCTATAACTGGCTGTATTTCCGAAGGCATCATAAGTGTAGCGGTTGAGCACTTCTCCACCGCCATTTACGAGGTTCACAACATCACCATGGGCATTGTGCAGGTAATATGCCGGAGCTTCGCCATTATCTGTTTTTACTATAAGATCAATACCTCTTATATATCTTGTAACATCATTCTCTCCGGTTTTTTCAACGATTACATTCCCCCTGTCCAGAGTGAAATCATACCAGTTGCCGTTTTCTATGGTGGATACCCTAAGCCCGAATGCGTCATAGTCATATGCCATCCACTGGCCGTCGGACATACTCGTCTCTTTCAGTCTATTGAACCCGTCATATGTATATATCGTATTTTCTGTCCCTTTTGTTAACTGTGCATAATCTCAATCATTAGCTTGTTGCCTCCGTAAAACCACGGTAAAATGATGGAGATAGAAAGAAAATGAGGGAGATTAGCAATGAAGCTATTTGATTGACTGTCCTTGATGATTTGAGTCCACTGTTTCAGCCGGATTTCGGTTTTTACCATCTGTGATTTTATCCATCTGGGATGGCCTCCTTGAGTGATTTTAGACTTTTTAAACCGGTGTCAAAAAACTTGAAAAAGTCTAAAAACATATTTGGATACATTATCTCCCATGGATGATTAAAATGTTAGGTACCGTTATATTAAACGCTTACCTTATTTTTGCCCTCAGGCGCAAATCTTCAATTTATTTCCAGCCTTTCAAGCTCCTCAATCCTGTTCCCTACCCTGGGTCATCAGTTTGCGTCGAATTCGTCGGCCCTTACGATGAAATAGGCACGTAGAAGCCTCAGGATGATAGACCTTGAACCATCCCCCAAATCTTCGTAAGATTTTCTACTCATATTAACTATCTCCAATAATACGTAATATGCAAAAGTTTCTCTTCATACTCTTTAATATTATACATATTTTACCATTACCAATTAGTAAAGGAATGGAACACTGCCCAGAAATCTCATATTGCCACATAATTTCCCCACCAGGACTAATTGCAGAAATCCATGATTTATCCTTTCCTTTAATGCTGTTAAATGTAGTATAATATATTGTCCCATCATTACTAATAATAGGTGGACAAATAGGAAAACCTTTAATAACGATTTCCCATAGAAATGATCCATCAAAGCGAATTGCGGATAAACGAAATTGACTTGTCCCAAAATATAATATACCGTCTTTACTTAAAGCAGGGCTTGTCCATACTTCTCCATTATTGGGAATATATTCCCAAGATTTTGCACCATTTATATTTAAGGCTATCAATTTACCTTTATCGTCTATAAAGGAATTAAAATATATGGTTCCGTTAAAGTCAATGATTGGCGCATATTGATCTCTTCCGTGACCAACGTTATAAGAATTTATATTTTCACCGTTCTGATTTAAAACATGTAAATACTTATCCCCTGATCCAATACATACTTGGCCGTATCTTGTTATAAAAGGAGCACTCCAATACCCAAAAGTTCTTTTACAGCACCATTTTAATGAACCATTCTTACTAATTGAATAAAGACTAGTATCTTCAGTAGCTATATAAATCGAACCATCAGCATCTAGAACGGGTAAGTATAATGCTGAATAATTTATATCGAGTTCCCATATTAAGCTACCGCTATTATCTATAGCCATTAGTTTATGTCCCATTGACCTGCAATCACCATAAGTTCCAGTATAGAGCGTTCCAGCATCTCCTATCACAGGAGTTTGAATTGAGGTTGTATGTTTATATTCCCATATGATACCTTCTTCTGGCTTTATTGCTAACAGAAATCCTTCATGACAACCTATATATATAATTCCTTCTCTTCCAACAACAAAAGAATCATTATAGGTATAGCAAGGTAGTTTCATTTCATGCAAAACTAGAGATTTTTTAGGACCTATATATTTTGATTGCCTAGTCCAATTTATGTGTGTTGGCTGTATGCTGTATGGATCATATGCACCATCTTTAAACCCCCCTAATCCCTCATTTTGATTAAATATCTTAAAATCAGCATCTTTATTATTTATCATATTTATTTAAGGCCTCCTAAAATTTATCAAAATGCCGGTATTCCTGGTCTTCCAGGAATCGGTATAGGTATTCCTCCCCCACCAAGGTCAGGTATAAAGGGCACAATTGGATTCCTTCCTCTATCAATTTCAAACCATGCTTCTGTAGAAGTTACTTCCTCCCTTTCTCCCTTTT